>NZ_JACYHB010000009.1 GCF_014837295.1 Cellulosimicrobium arenosum | reverse complement strand
CAAACAAAACCCTCCAGCACAACCAACCAGACCACCCGACGGGCAACCCAGCCAACCACGCCACAAGGCAAAACTTGGCACTGACTTACAAGCACACTGTTGAGTTCTCAAACAACCGACACACACCGCCTCGGCTCTTTTTTCAAGAGCTTTGTGCGGGGCTTTCCTTCGTTTCTCAGCCTACCAGACCCAGAAGCTTTCCCGGACCGTCCGAATTTCCGGCCGTCTCGAATCAGCAGCTCTGAATCGGGCCCCCGAACATTAGCAGGCGCACCACGGTGCTCGTGCCAACTGATGGGGAGTGGCCACCCGGGGGACCAGCCACTTCGCGCCTGCTCCGAGGAGCTGCGCCGTGGTGTCTGTTCCTCCCTGCCGGGCGACCTCGAGAACATTACGGGTCGTCGGCGTGCTGGTCAACTCAGCGTGTGGTGTCCTCGCCCACGGCTGCCGTGCCGTGAGCCCGGGCCGCCTCGCGAGCCGCGTGCGCGGCCCCTTCCCCGGCGCTGCCAGGTCCGGTCAGGACCGCTGCTGGCGGAACTCGTCCGTCAGGGTCGGTCCGTCGTCCCCGAGGCGCCACACGCTCCACCCGTCGGCGTTGCTTGTCCCCGAGGCGGCGACGGCGGCGAGATCGGGGTGCCGGTAGCGCGCGCCGTCGGGCAGCTCGATGAATCCGTCCGGCCGCAGCACGGCCTCGAAACGCTGCCCACGGCGGGGGCGCGACCACACGAGGCGTCGCGGAGTGCCGATGGCACGGGCGAGGGCGACGAGGTCCGGGTCGTCGTCAGGTCCGAGCGGCACGGACGCGCCCGCCTCCGGCGACGGCTCGACGTCGTCCCTGCCGGCAGGGAGATCCGTCGGCGGGCGGTAGGACAGCGGGTCGTAGGCGCGCTCCGTCGCCGGCGGGTGCTGCTGGCCGTACTCGTGCGTCAGGATCGACTCGCGCGTGCGGACCGACTCCCGGGTCCGCACCGACTCGCGCGTCAGGACGGAGGTGCGCGGGACGCGCAGCTCGTCCCCGTTCACGGCCGGCCGGCGGTCCGGCCACGAGGGGTCCGAGGACGGCGGTACAGGGTCGATGGTGCCAGTGTCGTCCGACAGCGCGAGCGCGGGGCCCGTCGGTGCGTGGACGTGCTCGAGCGCCGCGGCCCGACGACGCTCCGACCTGGTCGGTGCGGAACTCGTCTCCTCGTGCCGGACCCGCAGCGTCACCACGGGAAACTTGCCGGTCAGCGCCCTCCCCATGGCGACGCCGTCCGCGAACTCGGAGGCCGGGGGCGTCGCCCGGACGCGCACCGGCGCCGGGGCGGGCGGGGGCGGAGACTCGAGCGCCGCGTCCACCGTCAGCGGCGACACGTCGACGTAGCGCCGACCGTCGCTGGCGTGGACGACACCGAGGCTCAGCACCGAGACCGGTGAGCCGGGCTGTCGCAGGAAGTCGAGGGCGTCGCGGATCCCGGGGGTCGCGCTCGCGCAGATCACGACGAGGCGGGCGCCGGTCGTCCGCGCCGTCGCCTGCGAGCGGGTGAGCGGGACGTTGTCGTAGAACGCCGCGACGTCCTGCTGGAACCGCGAGGCCCCGCCCGTGTATCGCGCGGCGATCTGCGCCCGCGTGAGACGGCCCGCGCGGCCGGCATGGGCGAGCGCGCTCGTCAGCGCGGCCTGCGTGAGCTCGGGCACGACCTCGATCACGACCGGGAGACCGGCGGCGTCGAGCGCGAGGAGGTGGGGGTCCGCGTCCGACGACCGGTGCGCGACCGGGAAGATCTGCTCGCCCAGGAGCCCGTCGAGGTTTCCGTCGACGACCCGCTGGGCATCGGTCCCGAAGGCACCGTTCTGCTGGGGAGGCTGGACGAGAACCGGACGCTCGGCGTCCACCTCGAAGAGGGGCATCAAGAACAACTCCTGCTGCATGCGGAACGCGACCGGCTGGGGCGTTTGCGCCTTAGCCTACGTCTGCGGTCAAGTCCCTCGATCGGCACGAATCGGACGTCCCGTCGGGCACCTGGCGGCTCTGGCAGGCACGCAGGTCAGGCGTGCCCGGTCTCCTCGGAGTCCGCCGTGAGACGCTCTTCGACCCGGTCGACCTTCCCGGTCAGCTCCCCCGTCCGGCCGGGCCGGATGTCCGCCTTCACCACGAGGGAGACCCTGTGGCCGCCCGCGCCGACCGCCTCGGTGGCGCGCCGGATGACGGGCATGACGTCGTCCCACTCCCCCTCGATCTCGGTGAACATCGCGGTGGTCCGGTTCGGCAGCCCGGACTCGCGGACGATGCGGACGGCCTCGGCGACGGAGTCCGCGACGGACTCGCCCGCGCCGAGCGGGGCGACGGAGAACGCGAAGACGGCCATGGAACCATCGTGGCACGGACGTAGGCTCGACGCCGTGACGGAGACTGACGGACGCGTGACGGTGCTGGCCGGAGGCGTCGGGGGTGCGCGGCTCGCGCACGGCCTGGACCTGGCAGGGGCGGAGCTCACGGTCGTCGTGAACGTCGCCGACGACGTCGAGCTCCACGGCCTCGCGATCTCGCCCGACCTCGACACGGTGACCTACACGCTGGCGGGGCTCGCGGACGAGGAGCGCGGGTGGGGCGTCGTCGGGGAGACGTACGCGGCGCTCGAGGCGCTGGGCCGGCTGGGCGAGGACACGTGGTTCACGCTCGGCGACAGGGACCTCGCGACGCACGTCGTGCGCACGGCGGCCCTGCGGGCGGGCGAACCGCTCTCGGTGGTGACCGCGCGGCTCACGGCGGCGCTCGGCGTCCGCCCGCGCGTCGTGCCCGTGAGCGACGACCGCGTCGCGACGCTCGTCGACACCGCCGCGGGCCGCCTCGGCTTCCAGGAGTACTTCGTCGGGCGCCACCACGCGGACGACGTCGTCGGTCTCGTCTACGACGGGATCGAGTCGGCGCGCCCGGCACCCGGTGTGATCGAGGCGGTCGAGGAGGCCGACGTCGTGATGATCGCCCCGTCGAACCCGTTCCTGTCCGTCGAGCCCGTGCTCGGGGTGGCCGGCGTGCGTGCGGCCCTCGCCTCCACGCGCGCCCGCCGGGTCGCGGTGAGCCCGATCGTCGCAGGCCGCGCGATCAAGGGTCCCGCAGCCCAGATGCTCGCCTCCCTCGGCCACGAGGTGTCGGCGCTCGGCATCGCCCGCCTGTACTCCGGGCTCGTCGACGTCATGGTCGTCGACGAGCGCGACGCCCACCTCGCCGCCGACGTCGCGGCGCTCGGGCCGGAGGTCCTCGTCACGGACACGGTGATGGGCGGGACGGACGGCCGCGAGCGCCTCGCGCGGGAGATCCTGGCGGCCGTCCGTGGCTGAGCACCCCTCGCGCGCCGCCGGGTCGCGAGCCCCGGGGCGCGTGGTCGCCGTCGTACCGCTGCGCGACGGGACGTCCGGGAAGTCGCGCCTCGCGCACGTGCTCGACCCGGACGCGCGCAGCCGGCTCGTGGCGGTGCTCGCGCGCCACGTCGTGTCGACGCTGCTCGCGTCCGGTGCGGTGGAGCGGGTCGTGGTCGTCACGTCGGACCCGCGGTTCGCGTGGCGCGCGCTGCAGGACCTCGTCGTGCATGCTGCGAGCGGCGGGGACGACGGGCCGCACCTGCGCACCGACGACGCGGACCGGCTCCGCATCGTGCTCCAGCCGGCGGACCGACCGGGGCTGGACACCGCCGTCGACGTCGGGCGCGAGATCGCGGCCGAGGACGGGCCGGTCCGCGTCCTCGTCGCGCACGCCGACCTCCCGGCGCTCACGACCGACGACGTCGCGGCGCTGCTCGCCGCGGACCCGCCCGTCGTCGTCGCGACCGACCGGCACCGCTCCGGAACCAACCTGCTCGTCCTCGACCTGATCGCCGCGCCGTTCCGGACGCGGTTCGGCGCCGACAGCCTCGCGGCGCACCTCGCCGAGGCTGCCGCGCACGGGCTGCGCAGCGTCGTCGTGCAGCGACCGGGGACGGCGACCGACCTCGACACGGTCGACGACTGGGGTGAGCTGCCGGCGCGCGTGCGGGCCGCCGTCGGGCAGCACGTGCCCGGTCTGCACGACGCGACGCCCGGGCCGCAGGACCGGTCGGCGTCGGGTGGCACGCGGTAGGACGTGCGAGGCCCCCGCGGTCACGCCTGCCAGCGGCCCCGGTGCACGACGGTGTCGAGCGGCTTGCGGGCCCGACGACGCGGCGACCCGCTCGGGCCGGCGTCGCCCGGGTGGCCGAGCGCGACGACGCCGGTCGGCGCGAACTCGTCCGGGATGTCGAACGCCGCCCGCAGCCGCGGCAGCTCGGCCGGTCGTACGCCGAAGAAGCACGCGCCGAGCTCCTCGTCGACCGCGGTCTGGAGCATGAGGAGCGCGGCCATGCCCGCGTCGACGTGCCAGTACGGCACCGCCCAGCGGTTCTCGTCGCGGTCGGCCCAGCCCTTGTCGTCCTCGGCGTACCGCCGCAGGTACGCGTCCTTCGACGTCAGGACGATCACGATCACGGGGGCGGTGCGCATCCCGTCCGACCACGCGCGCATGTCCCGCTCCGACTCCGCCGGGGCGGACGCGGCCCAGAACCGTGCGAGGTCGTCGGGTTCGGTCAGCACGACGAACGACCACCCCTGCGCGAACCCCGCGCTCGGCGCGCGCACCGCGTTGCCCAGCACGCGCTCCAGCGCGGCGGGGTCCACCGGGTCGGGTCGGAACCGCCGGACCATGCGGCGTCGGCGCACGACGTCCTGGAACTCCATCCACCGATCGTGGCACGGGCCGTGCGGCACCGGCCACGCCCGGGACCTCGCCGACGCCCACGTCGACAGGACATCGGTCAGCGGACGCCCTCCGGCATGCCCTCGTGAGGCCGGGGTGCACCCTGGCGCTCGGCGCCGGTGTCGAAGTACGTGTCCAGGTACCTGCGCGGCTTGAGCGGACTCGTCCTCACGAGCGAGAACACCTCGCTGCCGTGCCCCGGCTCGTCGTCGGCCCGGAAGGCCTGCGCGAGCCGTAGGTACTTCGCGCCGACGCGCTCGGCGTACTCCCGGGCATCGGCCTCGGCGAGCTCGATCGCGTCGGCGAAGCGCTCGGCGCACCAGAGGGTCAGCCGTTCCTCGTACACGCGGTCCGTGCCGTTCTCGGCACCACGATGGCGGAAGATGCAGCGCACGCCGAACCAGCGTGCCGGAGCGGGTCGTTGGCTCACCCGGGCACCGTAGGCGCCGAAGGCGTCGGGCACGTGGTCGGGAGGTGGCCGACGGGTGGCCGACGGGTGGCCGACGGGTGGCCGACGGGCATGGAACGATCAGCACAGGTTCCGGCACAGGCCGGCAGGTCGAGAGGGAGTGGTCGCGTGGTCGCCGTCGGACTCGTGCTCGCCACGGCGGCTGCGGCGCTCCACGTCGTGATCTTCTGGCTGGAGTCGGTCGCCTGGACCGGGTCGAGGGCCCGTGCGACCTTCGGCACGACCCCCGAGGAGGCCGAGACGACCAAGGGGCTCGCGTTCAACCAGGGGTTCTACAACCTGTTCCTCGCGATCGTCACGGTGCTCGGCGTCGTCCTGCACGTCGCGGGCACGACGACGGTCGGCACGACCCTCGTGCTCACGGGCACCGGGTCCATGCTCGCCGCCGCGCTCGTCCTGCTCCTGTCGTCGCGCGCGCACCGCGCGGCCGCGATCACGCAGGGCACGCTGCCGCTGCTCGCCGTCCTGGCGCTCGTCGTCGGCCTCGTGTCGTAGCCGCCGCCGGACGGCGTCCGGCCCGACCCGCCCGTCGCACCGTCCACCCGACCCGGAGGTACGGGTACGACGCCGCACTGAGCGACAAGGACGCGCCCGTCCGCGAGCAGCTGCGCGGGCTGGTCCCGGACGGGGTCGACGTGTTCTTCGGCAACGTGGGCGGCGACCATCTCGCGGCCGCGCTCGACGTCATGAACGACGGCGGCCGGGTCGCGCTGTGCGGGGCCATCGCCGGCTACAACGCGACCGAGCGCACGGCCGGTCCCGACAACATGGCCAACCCCATCACGCGGGGCCTGACGCTGCGCGGGTTCACCCTCGGCGGATACCTCGACCTCGCCCCGGAGCTCGGTCGCCTCATGACCGGCTGGTTCGGCGAGGGCAAGGTCGCCTACGACGAGACCGTCGTGGACGGGATCGACCACGCGGTCGACGCGTTCCTCGCCACGATGCGCGGCGGCGACGTCGGCACGATGGTCGTGCGGGTCGGCTAGAGACGCTCGGCGAGGAGCTCGACGAGCGCCTTGCCCTGCACGCCCGCGAGCTGGTCCGCCTGCGTGCGGCACGAGAACCCGTCGGCGAGGTAGACCGAGCCCTCCGGGGCGTCACGCAGCGCGGGCAGCAGCGCGTTCTCCGCGACCGCGACCGACGTCTCGTAGTGGCCCTTCTGCATGCCGAAGTTCCCGGCGAGGCCGCAGCACCCGGCGAGGACCGTGATCTGCGCACCCGCGTCGCGCAGCAGTCGCTCGTCGGCGGCGAAGCCCATCACGGAGTGCTGGTGGCAGTGCGGCTGCACGACGGCGCGCACGTCCGACAGGTCCGGAAGGCGCCACCCCGAGCCCTTGCCGGGAGCGGTGTCGACCGACGTGAGCAGCTCGGACAGGGTGCGCGTCGCGCGCGAGACGGCCTGGGCGCGCGGGTCGTCGGGGAACAGGTCGACGAGGTCGGAGCGCAGCACGCCCGTGCACGACGGCTCGAGACCCAGGATCGGGATCCCGTTCACGGCGTACGGGCCGAGGATGCCCAGCAGCTTCTCGAGCCGCTTGCGCGCGCCGTCGAGCTGGCCCGTGCTGATCCACGTCAGGCCGCAGCACGCCTCCTGGTCGGGGACGACGACGTCGTAGCCCGCCGCGGTGAGCACCTGCACCGCCGCCTGCGGGACGCCGGGAGACAGGCTGTCGCTGAACGAGTCCGTCCACAGCACGACCTTCGGCCGGTCGCTGCGTACCGGCTTGCCCGGTGTCTGGCCGATCGCGAGACCGGGCACGCCCCGCGTCGCTCCCCCGCGCTTCCACCACGTGCGGAAGGGGATCTCGGCGAACGCCGGCACGGGCCGACGCGTGTCCATGCCGCCCGCCCACAGGACGGCCTTGGCGAGCGGCCGGATGCCCAGCACCTTGTTGACGAACCGGGGCATCCCGGTGGCGAGGCGCGCCCAGACCGGCAGCCAGCCGAGCGAGTAGTGGTCGACCGGTCGCAGCTTCCCGCGGTACGTGCGGTGCAGGACCTCGGACTTGTACTGCGCCATGTCCACGCCGGCCGGGCAGTCGCTCGAGCACGCCTTGCAGGACAGGCACAGGTCGAGCGACTCGCGCACCTCGGGAGCCGTCAGGCCGCCCACGAGCGTGCCGTTCACCGCCTCCTGCAGCACACGCGCCCGGCCGCGGGTGACGTCCTTCTCGTCCTTGGTCGCCAGGTACGACGGGCACATGAACCCGCCCGCCGCGCTCGTGTCCGCACGGCACTTGCCGACGCCGACGCACCGGTGCACGGCCTGGGTCAGGTCGCCGTGGTCGTGCGCGAACGAGAAGCCCTGGTAGCCCGCGCGGCGCGAGATCTTCGAGACCTTCGCGGGCGCGGTCGTGCCCGGACCGCCCACGGTGCCGCTCGCCGCCAGCACGGGGTGCGCGTGCGGACGGCGCAGGTCGTCGTCGATCGCGCGCGGTCGCACGACCACACCCGGGTTCATGACGTCGGCCGGGTCGAACAGGGCCTTGACCTGCTCCAGGAGGGCGATCGCCTCGGGGCTGTACATGACCGGCAGCAGCTCGGAGCGCGCGCGCCCGTCGCCGTGCTCGCCGGACAACGACCCGCCGTACTTCGCGACGAGGGCAGCCGCCTCGAGCATGAACGTGCGCAGCACCGAGCCCGACGCCTCGAGCGGCAGGTCGATGCGCAGGTGCACGCACCCGTCGCCGAAGTGCCCGTACGGCAGGCCGTCGACGCCGTAGGTCTCCATGAGTGCGTCGAGGTCGCGCAGGTAGTCGCCGAGCCGCTCGGGCGGCACCGCGGAGTCCTCCCAGCCCGGCCACGCCTGCTCGCCCTGCGGCGTGCGGCCGGCCAGCCCCGCGCCGTCGGCCCGGATCTGCCACATCTTGGTGGCGTCGGGGCCCGCGGGCAGGATCATCGTGGCGTCGCTGCCCGACGCCCCGACGATCAGCTCCGCGTTCTCCCGCGCCTCCTCCGGCGTGGCGCCGCCGACCTCGACCATGAGCCAGCCCGCGCCCGGCGGCAGCGGCGGGACCGACGCGTCGCCCTTGGCGCGGCGCACGACGTCGACCAGGCGCGCGTCGAGGCCCTCGACCGCGAGCGGGTTCAGGTCCAGGAACGTGGGGACGTCGTCGGCGGCGGACGGCATGTCCGGGTAGCCGAGCACGACGAGGGTCGGCGCGGACGGGACAGGGACGAGCCGCACCGTCGCGGCCAGGACCGTCACGAGCGTGCCCTCGGTCCCCACGAGCGCCTTCGCGAGGTCCGAGCCGTTCTCGGGGAGCAGGTGCTCGAGGGAGTACCCGGAGACCTGGCGTCCGAACCGGCCGAACTCGGTCCGAATCAGCGCGAGGTTGTCGCGGACCAGGTCCGCCAGGCCCGGGACGGCCGCGAACGTCGGGTCGCCCTTGCCTGCCGTGAACCGCCGGCCCGTGCCGTCCACGACGTCGAGCTCGGTCACGTTGTCCGCCGTGCGCCCGTACGCGACCGCGTGCGGGCCGCAGGCGTTGTTGCCGATCATCCCGCCGAGCGTCGCGCGGTTCTGCGTCGAGGGATCGGGGCCGAACCGCAGCCCGTGCGGGGCGGCGGCCTGCTGGAGCGCGGACATGACGACGCCGGGATCGATGCGTGCCGTGCGCGCCTCGGGGTCGATCTCGTGGATCTGGTGCACGTGCTGCGACAGGTCCAGCACGACACCCGGACCGACCGCGTTGCCCGCGACCGACGTCCCGGCACCGCGCGCCGTGATCGGCAGCCCGAGCTCGCGCACGACGCCGAGCGCCGCGACGGCGTCGTCCGCGTCCTGCGGGTAGACGACGACCTCGGGGACCACCCGGTAGTTCGACGCGTCGGTCGAGTACTCGGCCCGACGGCGCGTGGACGAGTCCACCGCGCCGCGCGTCACGGTGCGCAGCGCCTCGGCGAGCGCGGTCCGTGCCGCGTCGGCGGCGCGCCGCGCCTCCCGCTCGGCGGCGAGGAGGTCGGTCGTGGCGATCGGGGTGGCGTCGGTATCGGCTGACACGTCCGCGATTCTCGCACTGGTCGCCGGGGCTCGGTCGACCGAGTCCGCGTGGCAGTCGTGCGGCGCGCTACAGGACGAGCTCGGGCTGCAGCCTCGTGACGCTCCACACGCGCTGCCGGCGCGCGGCGAGCGCCGTCAGACCCAGCGCGACGGCGAGGACGACGCCCAGCACGGCGACGTCGCGCGCGACCGTCGACGTGCTCCCGCCGTACAGGAGCTGGCGCAGCCCCTCGACGGCGTAGGACATCGGCAGGAACCGGTGCAGCGACTGCAGCGGCTGCGGGATCGTCTGCCACGGGAAGGTGCCCCCGGCGGTGACGAGCTGCACGAGCATGAGCACGAGCCCGAGGAACTGCCCGGCCGCGCCGAGCCACACGTTGAGGGCCTGGAGGACCGCGACGAACGTCGCCGAGACGAGCACGAGGAACAGGACGGTCCCCACGCCGTGCGCCGGCTGGATGTCGAGCGCGAGGGTGGTGACCCCGAACATCGCCGCGACCTGCACGACGCCGATCGCGGCGGGCGTCAACCACCCGCCGAGCGCGGTGGCGAGACCGGACCGCCCGGCGGCGAGCGCGCGCGTCGAGAGCGGCTTCACGAGCAGGAACAGCACGTAGGCGCCGATCCAGGTCGCGAGCGAGAGGAAGAACGGTGCGAGACCGCCTCCGTAGGTCCCTGCCGAGGCGAGCGCCTGGTCGTGCACGGACACCGGGTTCCCGATCGTCGCCGCCGTGTCCTCACGGGTCCGGTCGTCGACGTCCGGGACCTGACCGAGCCCGTCGGCGAGGCCGTGGTCCAGATCGGTGGCACCGTCGACGAGGTCGCCCGCGCCACCGGCCAGCCGCGACGTGCCGTCCGCGAGGTCCGTGGCGCCGTCGGACACCTGGCTCGTGCCGTCGGCGAGCCGGCCCACGCCGTCCACCAGCGCGGGCGTGGCGTCCACGAGCTGCCCCGTGCCGTCGGCGAGCCGGTCGGCGCCGTCCGCGGCGGACGAGATGCCGTCGGCGAGCCGAGGCGTCGCGTCGGCGAGCGCGTCGGCGCCGTCCGCCACCTGGCGGGCGCCGGTCGCGAGCTCGTCGAGCTGCGCAGAGGCCGCCGTGACCTGGTCGACGGCGTCCTGGACGTCACCACGGCGCGCGTCGAGAGCGGCGCCGACCTGGTCCTGGACCCCCGCGCTGACCGCGTCCGCCTGCTCCTGGGTGAGCGCCCCCTGCGCGACGAGGTCGGCGAGCTGCTCGTCGAGCGCGTCGCCCACGTCCGTCCTGGCGTCGTCGAGCGCCGGCAGGACCTGCTGCGCGGCCTCGGCCGCCTGGTCCCCGGCCGCGGCCACCTGCGCGTCGCCGTCCGCGACCTGCGCGGCGCCGTCGGCGAGGTCGCGGGTCTGCGCGGGCAGGTCGGCGGTCGAGCCGCGCAGGGCGCCGAGGCCGCCCGCGAGCCGCGTCGCGCCGTCGTCGAGCGAACCGGCGGCGTCGGACAACGACCCGGCCTTCTCCTGGAGCGTCGCCGCCCCGTCGGCAGCCCGGGCAGCACCGTCCGCGAGGTCGTGCGCGCCGTCGTCGGCGGTGCCGATCCCGTCCTGCAGCGTCGTGGCGCCGTCGCGCAGCCGGTCCGCTCCGTCCACGGCGTCGGCGAGGTTCGTGCGGATGGATGCGAACCCGCGCAGGAAGGTGTCGGCCGCCTCGGTGCCGACCTGCTCGGCGATCGAGTCCCGCACCTGGCCGACGATCTGGTCCGCGATCGTGCGCGCGAGGTAGTTGTTCGCGTCGTTGGTGATGAGCGTCAGGCTCGCCTGTCTCGGCTCGAGGTCGCCCGCGGACGCGAGGTCGGCGGAGAAGGTCGGGCCGATCACGAGCGCGGCGTCGTACCTGCCGGACCGGACACCGGCCTCGGCGTCGGCCTGCGACGTCTCGACCCAGCCGAACCCGCCGTCGTCCTCGAGCTGGTCGGCCACGTCGCGCCCGAGGTGGCGCGCGAGCGTCTCCCCCGTCTCCGGGTCCGTCGTGGTCGTGCCCTCGTCCTGCACGACGACGGCGGCGGGGACCTCGTCGAGGTTGCCGTAGGGGTCGTGGTTGGCGAACAGGTACAGCCCGGCGTACAGGGTGGGGATGAGCGCCATCGCGAGGATCGCGAGGCGCGGCAGCCGGCCCGCCGCGAGTCGGCGCAGCTCGGAGAGCCCGAGACGGATCGTGGTCATCGGTCCTCCTTCGACGTGGTGACCGGAGCGACGACGGGTGGTTCGTGGAGCGAGCCGCGCGCGGGCGGCAGGTCGGCGCCGAGCGCGCGGGCCGACGCGCGCGAGCACTGGACGAGGACGCCGAGGCCGGACGCGGCGAGGGTCCGCGCGACCTCCCACCAGCCGTCGGGCTCGCCGCCGTGCCGGTCGGGGAGAGTGAGGGCGAGGAACCGCACGCCCGGGCGCTCGGCCGCGAGCGCGGCGAGGACCGCCGTCCGGACGACACCGGGGAGCTGGTCGATCCGGGTCCGCCGCTCGGCGACCAGCGAGTGCGCGCCGAGCCAGCGCGTGACGTCCTGCGGCAGGGACCGGCGCCCGGCGAGGGCGAGGCCCTCGGCGACGACGTCGGAGACGGTGAGCGCGTCGTCCGGCTCGTTGACACCCGGGACGTCGACGACCGCGCTGACCCCGCGCAGCGTCTCGGCCGGGGTGGGGCGCCGCGGGTCGGCGAGCAGAGCACGGACGGCGGGCCGGACGTCGTCCGCCTCGCCGAGCACGAGCCGGACCCGTCCCGTGCTCGGGGCGAGCCGCCCGGTCGCGACGAGCGCGAGCGCCGTGTGCCCGTGCCCGGGCTCGGCGGCGACCAGGAGGCACTCTCCCGTGGACACGGTGAGGTCGGTCGCCTCGAGCATGGGTTCGCGGCGACCGTCGACGCGGACGTCCCGGAGCGTGATCTGCACCTTGTCCCCTTTCGGTGCCGCACGGCGCGGCTACTGTTGACCTGCTGTCAATAACGCTACGCCGGTATTGACTGGTGGTCAACAAGCGTGTAGGACAGAGGCATGTCCAGGACGCGCCGCGAGCCCGCCGACCGACGCCGCGAGCTGCTCGACGCCGCCGCGCGCCACGCCGACGAGCACGGGCTCGACGCGGTGTCCCCCGCAGCGGTCGCGGCGCGGACGGGCGCGTCGAAGGCGCTCGTCTTCCACTACTTCGGGTCGACGGCCGACCTGCGCCGCGCCGTCGCGCTCGAGGCCGTGGCCGAGCTCGAGCGCGCGACGACCGCACCGGCCGACCGGCCCCTCGCGGACCGTCCGGCGCTGGCCGTCGCCGCGTTCCTCGACACCGTCGAGGCCAGGCGTCGCGTCTGGCAGGACCTGTGGCGCGGCACCCTCGCCGGCGACGCCGCCACCGCGGCGGCGCTCGCCGACGTGCGGTCCGGCCTCGTCGCCCGGATGACGACGACGGCGGCCGCGGTCGGCGCGACGACGTCCGCCCGCCTGAGCCTGCTCGCCGGCGGCTGGATCGCCCTGGTGGAGAACGTCACGGCGACGTGGCTCGACGGGAACGAGCCGGCGCGCGGTGAGGTAGAGCGCCTCGTGCTCGCGAGCGCCGCGGTCCTCGCGCCGGAGCTGCCGGAGCCTGCGCGCGGCGCCGTCCTGGCGATCGCCCGCGCGAACACGCCTGCGGACGGATAGCGTCGAGCGCGAGGACCGGCGCGGCAGGGTCCGGTCGCAACAGGGAGGTACACATGCGGGTCGTGGTCGTCGGGGCCAGCGGGAACGTCGGGACAGCGCTGCTGCGGCGCCTGGCGGTGGAACCCGTCGTGACGTCGGTGGTGGCGACCGCGCGACGCATCCCCCGGGCCGACGGGTCGAGCAGCGTGCGGTTCCCGCACGACACGGCGACCTGGGCCTACGTGGACGTCGCGGCGAAGGACGCCGACACCCGGCTCGACGCCGCGCTGGCCGGGGCGGACGTCGTCGTCCACCTCGCGTGGGCGATCCAGCCCAGCCACCGTCGCGAGACCTTGCGGCGCGTGAACGTCGAGGGCACCCGGCGCGTGGTCGAGGCCGCGAGGCGGGCCGGGGTCGACCACCTCGTCGTGGCATCGTCGGTCGGCACGTACTCCCCGGCTCCCCACTCCCCCGGGGAACGGGACGCGCCCGTCTCGGAGGCGTGGCCGGACGAGGGGGTGCCGGGCGCGGCGTACGCGCAGGACAAGGCGGCGGTGGAGGCCTTCCTCGACGACGTCGACCGTTCCGGCGACGGCCCGCTGATCTCGCGGGTCCGGTCGGCGCTCGTCCTCCAGCGCGACGCCGGGTCCGAGATCGCCCGCTACTTCCTCGGGCCCCTGGGGACCCGGGTCCTGGCCCGCGGCCCGCTCCCCGTGCTGCCGGCTCCCGACGGCCTGCGCTTCCAGGTGGTCCACGCGGACGACGTCGCCGACGCGTACGCGAAGATCGTCGTCGGCCGCCACCCCGGTCCGTTCAACGTCGCGCACGACACGGTCCTCACCGCGCAGGACGTCGCGGACGTCGTCGCCGACGGCAACCTGCGGCCCGTCCCGTTCGGCACCGCGCGCACCGCGGCCGCGATCGGCTGGCGGGCGCGAGCCGTACCCGTCGGCGAGGGGTGGCTCGACATGCTCATGCGCGTACCGGTCCTCGACAGCACCCTCGCCCACGAGCTGCTGCACTGGTCGCCCCGGCACGACGCGAAGGACACGGTCGCGGAGCTCGTCGCCGGGATCCGCGACGGCGCGGGCACGTCGAGCCCTCCGCTGCTCCCCCGCTGACGCCCTCGCACGCACGGGGACCCCGGGTCGCGAGCGCTCGACCGATCGAGAGCACCGTGACCCGGGGTCCGGGGTGCGCACGGCGGGCCGGTCAGCCCTCCAGGGCAGCGTCCAACGTGATGGTCGGGACTCCCGCGAGCGCCTTCGACACCGGGCACGTCGCCTTCGCACCCTCGGCGGCCTGCTGGAACCCGGCGGCGTCGAGGCCCTCGACCTCTCCGCGCACCGTGATCGCGATGCTGGGGATGTGGAAGCCCCCCGCCGGGTCGGGCGCGAGCGTGACCTCGACCGTGACCTCGAGCGCGACGGGCGTCCCGCCGGCCTCGGCGATCACGGCCGACAGCTGCATCGCGAAGCACGACGAGTGCGCTGCGGCGATGAGCTCCTCGGGGCTCGTCACGCCGCCCGCGTCGTCGGCCGTCCGGCGCGGGAACGACACGTCGAAGGTGCCGACCTTCGAGCTCGACAGCTCGGTCTGGCCCTGGCCGTCCTGAAGACCACCGTTCCAGGCGGTGCGTGCGATACGAGTGGGCATGCGGATCTCCTTCGAGTCGTGGCTCCGGGCTCGACGCCCGGCTCTGCTCGACCGTAGCGCGCGACGACCTCCCCCGCCGCCACGGGCTCAGCCCAGCGTGCCCTTCGGTCGGTAGACGATCGAGGACGCACGGTTGTCCATGCCGCCCATGGTCGAGCAGGACGGCTTGCAGTTCAGCTTCGTCCCCGCGTACGAGTACTTGTCGTAGTACGTGCCCCAGCAGCCCGCGAACGAGTCCGCGGAGCTGACGACGTTGTTCTGCAGGTACCGCGCGAGGTTCGAGAAGCCGTACGTGGACCCCCTGAAGCACCCGTTGGGGCCGGAGCCCCAGAAGATCTCGCTCTCGCCCCGGTACTTCGTGCTCCGCCAGGTCACGCCCAGGAGCATGGACGACGCCGCAGCGGTCGTCGCGCCCTCGCGCGCGGCCCCGCCCGCGGACGCGGCGGACCGTGCGGGCTCGGCGTTGAGGTCGGCGACGAGCCGTGCCAGGTCGGCACGGTCCGCCCCGGCGAGACGGCTCTCGGGGACCGCGTCGCCCGAGACGTAGGACAGCGCCTCGGCGAGCGAGTCGAAGCACACGCGCTGCGACGGCGACGCGGCGGCCCGGTCGATCTCGGGGAGCTGGGTCGCGCAGCTCCGGCCGGTACCGACGGGTGCGGAGGGCTCCGAGACACCCCGGAGCGGGTCGTGGTCCCAGGTCACGACGGCGAGGTCGGGCTCGTCGGCCACGGCCGGTCCGCCGACCGCGGACGCCCCGACGACCAGGAGCAGGGCGACCCCTGCGGCGGCGAACGGGCGGGCTGGACGTCGGTTCATGGCTTCTCCTTCGCTGTGGCCACGCCCCGGGGACGCTGCAGCGCTGCGCGAGCACCGCGCGCCGTGGACCTGACGACGGAGGGGCGCACCACGGGACGACCGCGTCCCGTGCCCCCGAGGCGATCCTAGACAGCGCGCTCCCGGGGCACTATCGGGACGTCGACGGTGCCCGCTCGGGCGCCCCCAGGGGTGGGCAGGTGCGGCAGTCATTGGTTACGGTGCTCAGGAGGTCTCAGCCCCATCCCGGGCGGAGCCTGCCGAAGGACGTACCCACAGCCTTCTCCAGAACCGGTCGCACCGGGGAAGTGAGTGTCGATGAAGCACCGCCGGATGCCTGTGTCCCTGACCGCCGCAGCGGCCGCCCTCGCCGTCGTCGTCGCGGCCGGCGCCCCCGCGAGCGCCGCCCCGCCGGACCCCGGCGACCTCGCCGTCGAGTCCGGCGCGTCGCTCGAGCCCACCACGAAGGTGGCCCCGTCGCTCGCGGCGGCGTCCGGTCCGGTCACGGCGTTCGTCGAGCTCGACGCGCCGTCGGCGGTCGACCTGGCGGCGCAGGGCGCGAGCCCGCAGCAGGTGGAGTCCAACGCCGACGACGTCGCGACCCTCGCGGACGGGGTCGTCCCGCAGCAGGCCACCGCCCGCAGCGCCGGCGCGCGCAACCCGCAGCAGGTGTCGGTGACGAGCACGCTCGTCGCCGGGGTCGTGGTCACGGGCGACGCGGACCGGGTCCGCGACCTCGCACGCGACGCCGAGGTGGTCCAGGTCTACCGGATCGTGCCGAAGAAGCCCGCCAACAAGGGCACGGACGTGTTCACGCGCGCGCTCGAGACGTGGCAGAGCACCGGCCTCACCGGTGCGGGCGTACGCGTCGGGATCATCGACACCGGTCTCGACTACACCCACGCCGACTTCGGCGGACCGGGCACGCAGGAGGCGTTCGACGAGGCGTACGGCGAGAAGGGCCAGGGGCCGGTCCCCGGCGGCACGTTCGACGACATGAAGTTCCTCGGCGGCCACGACTTCGCGGGGTACGACTACGACGCGAGCGGGACCGTCCCGAACACCACGCTCGTCCCCACCCCCGACGAGAACCCGATCGACTCGCTCGACTCGATCGGCTCCGGCCACGGCACGCACGTCGCCGGGACCACCGGCGGCTACGGCGTGACCGCCGACGGCGAGACCTTCGACGGCGACTACTCGACGCTGACCGACGTGTCCGACTGGCAGGTCGGCCCGGGCTCGGCCCCGGAGGCAGGGCTGTACTCCCTCAAGGTGTTCGGCGACCTGGGCGGCTCGACGAGCGTCGTCGTCGACGCGCTCGAGTGGGCCGCGGACCCGAACGGCGACGGCGACCTGTCCGACCGCCTCGACATCGTCAACCTCTCCCTCGGCTCGGACGGCAGCCCCGCGGACGACCCGGAGAACCTGTTCATCGACCAGCTCTCGCGTCTCGGCACGCTGTCGGTCCTCGCGTCCGGCAACGCGGGCGACGTGACCGACGTCGGCGGGTCGCCCGGCAACGCGCGCACCGCGCTGACCGTCGCCAACTCCGTGGGCAACACGCAGACGTTCGACGCGATCGAGGTCGCCGAGCCCGAGGACCTCGCCGGGACGTACCCCGCGCAGAGCTCCGTGAACTACGCCGGCTCCGAGGACGTGACGGCGCCCGTCGGGTTCGTCGCCGAGGACTTCAGCGGGTGCACGGCCTTCACGCCCGAGCAGGCCGAGGCCGTCGACGGCAAGATCGCGTACCTGTACTGGGAGGACGCCGACGCCACGCGCGAGTGCGGCAGCACGGCGCGGTTCGACAACGCCGAGGCCGCGGGTGCGGTCGGCGTGCTGCTCTCCTCGGAGCTCGAGTCGTTCGCGGCGGGCATCGCCGGCAACGCCGGGATCCCCGGCGCCCAGCTCACGGGCCCGAGCCACGACGCCCTCTACCCGGCGATCGAGGCGGGCGAGCTCGTCGCGACGGTCGGCCCGTCCTTCGCGATGAGCGAGTTCGTGGAGATCCCGGGGATCGCCGACACGCTCAACGCGAGCTCGTCGCGCGGCGTGCACGGCTCCCTCGGGGTGGCCAAGCCCGACGTCGCGGCGCCCGGCACCGGCATCGCGTCCGCCGCGTCCGGCCGCCTCGACGGCGGCAGCATCAAGTCCGGGACGTCGATGGCCACGCCGCACGTCGCGGGGATCGCCGCCCTGGTCAAGCAGGCCAACCCCGGCTGGAGCCCGCAGGAGATCAAGGCCGACGTGATGAACACGGCGACGCACGACGTGTTCACCGAGCCCGACGGCGAAGGCGTGGCCTACGGGCCCGAGCGCGTCGGGTCCGGTCGCGTCGACGCGGTCAACGCGACCGGCAACGCGACGCTCGCGTACGCCGCGCAGGACGCCGAGCAGGTCTCGCTCGCGTTCGGCGTCGTCAAGGTCGCCGCCGAGCCGGTGACGGTCCGCAAGGCCGTCACGGTGCGCAACACCGGCGACACCCCGATGACCTACACGACGGGGTTCACGCAGTCGAGCACGGCCGGCGGAGCGACCGTGGGCGTCGCTCCCGCGACCGTGACCGTCGCGGCCGGGCAGAGCACGCTCGTGACCGTGACCCTCACGGCCGACCCGGAGACGCTCGCCAAGGAGCTCGACCCCACGTCGTCGCCCGACTCGGGTGTCGGGGTCCCCCGCGACTTCGTCTCCTCGCTCAGCGGACGCGTCGTGCTCACCCCGGACGACGGCGGCGCCGAGCTCCGCGTCCCGGTGCAGGCCTCTCCGAAGCTCGTGAGCGACCTCACCGCCGCCTCGGTGACGTTCGCCGGCGAGCAGGCGACGTCCGCGTCGCTCGAGCTCTCCGGCCGCGGCGTCGACGCGGGCGGTTGGACCTCGCTCGTCGCACCGTTCGAGCTCAAGGCGACCAGCCCGCGGCTCGAGGCGGACGCGGCGGAGGGCTCGTCCGCGACGGCCATCGCGGCGGCGGACGTGCGTGCGGTCGGGTTCACGTCGACGGCCCCTCAGGTCGAGGCCGCGGGCGACGACCCGGCAGACGGCGTGATCGGCGTCGGGATCGCGATGGACGGCGACTGGGCGAGCCTCGGCTCGGTGTCGGTCCCGGCCGTCGAGGTGGACGTCGACTCCGACGGGTCGGCCGACTTCGAGGTCGACGCGATCAAGTACAGCGCGGAGACCGACCTGACCCTCGCCGCGACGTTCACCCTCAAGGACTGGACCGCGCCGGACGGCACGGAGTACGAGGCCGGTGACAACATCGACCTGCAGCCCGTGAACTCCGTGTGGGGCGACGTCGACACCTCGGTGTTCGACTCGAACGTCGTCGTGATTCCGGTCGGCATCGGCTCGCTCGGCATCGAGCCCGGCGACGTCCCGACGTTCCAGGTGCTGACGTACTCCCCGTACTCGTCGTCGTCCGACCAGCTCGTGGACGCGACGTCCACCTTCACGGGCGACCCGTACGCGCCGGACTACTGGTTCGACGGCGGCGACCAGCTGCTGTACGTCGGGGCCGACGACACCTCGATCACCGTCAACCGGTCCGACGCGGCAGCCGAGGCGGCGACCGGCAAGCTCCTGCTGCTCAACCTGCACAACGCCACACCGTCCAAGCGCTGGCAGACGCTCGACGTCACGACGTCCGACGCGGCGGTCGACGTCACCGTCACCGCCCAGGCCCGGTGCCTGGCGGGCAAGGCGTACGTCGCGGTCCGCGCGCAGAACGAGTCCGGTGCCACCGCGGACGTCACCGTGACCACGCCGTACGGCTCCAAGACGTTCGCGGACGTCGCGGACGGCAAGAACGCCTACCAGTCCTTCGCCGTCCGGGCCGCGTCGGTCGAGGCGGGGACCGCGACGGTCGAGGCCACGGCCGAGATCGACGGGACCGAGGTCACGACGTCCTACGACGCGGAGTACGACGCGCTGAGCTGCTCGTAGCCCCGGTCGCAGCGCACGACGAGGCCGCCACCCCGTGGGGTGGCGGCCTCGTCGTCTGCCGTCCCGGCCTCCCGGTGCGAGCGGTCCCGGGTCAGGTGCGGGCCGTGGCTCCCAGCCCCTGGAGCTCCAGGACCAGGCCCTTGATCGCCGCAGCGGGTACCTGACCGGCGTCGGACGCGACGAGGGACGCGACCGAGGCCGGGACGTCCGCGTCGGAGCACAGGACGAGCGGGGTGTCCGCCGACGACGTCGGCAGCCTCCCGTGCGAGCCCTGGACGTAGGACGCGTCGAGCGGGACGGTGCTCATCGCGTACCGCAGCCCGACCTTCTTCTTGACGAGGTTCAGGCCCGCCTTGGCCTTGGCGAGGGGGTCCGCCGGGTCGAAGAAGAGCTCCGCCGGGTCGTAGCCCGGCTTGCGGTGGATGTCGACGCCTCGCGCGTACTCGGGCGCGCGGTCGTCGTCGAGCCAGAAGTAGTACGTGAACCACGCGCCCGGCTCCGCGACGACGACGAGGTCACCGGCCCGCTCGTGATCGAGCCCGTACCGGGCCTGCGCCTCGCGGTCGAGGACCTCGTCCACGCCCGGGACGGAGCGCAGCAGGTCCGCCACGCGCCGGTGCAGCGCCGTGTCGTGCGGGTCCCCGAGGTAGACGTGGGCGACCTGGTGGTCGGCGACTGCGAACGCGCGCGACGTCCACGGGTCGAGCTGTTCCGTGCCCGCCTGGACATAGACCTCGAGCAGCCCCTCGCGGCGCAGGATCCGGTTGAGGTGGACGGGCCGGTCGACGTCGGCGATGCCGTACTCGGACACGACCAGGACCGTCACGCCGTTGTTCGCGCAGTCGTCGAGCAGCGGCGCGAGGGTCGCGTCCAGCTCGGCGGCGGCGGCGTCGGCCTGCGGCGACGTGGGCCCGAACCGCTGCAGGTCGTAGTCGAGGTGCGGGACGTACGCCATCGTCAGGTCCGGAGCCTGGGTGCGCAGGACGTGCCGCGTCGCATCGACGATCCACCGCGACGACGCGATCGACGCGGTCGGCCCCCAGTACGTGAAGAGCGGGAACTCGCCGAACCGCTCGACGAGGTCGTCGTGCAGCGCCGGCGGCCGCACGTACGCGTCGGGCGACTTGCGACCGTCCGCGTGGTAGATCGGGCGCGGCGTGACGGTCGCGTCGGTCGTCATGCCCATCGCGTACCACCAGCACACGTTCGCGCTGCGGTAGCCCTCGCGCGCGGCGCGGGCCGCCTCCCACAGCTTCTCGCCCTCGACGAGCCGGTTGTGCTGGCGCCACAGGTACACGTCGCCGAGCTCGCGGAAGTACCAGCCGTTGCCGACGATCCCGTGCTCCGCCGGGCTCAGCCCGGTGAGCATCGTCGACTGCACGGAGCACGTCACCGCGGGCAGGACCGTCGCCAGCTCGGAGTGCCACCCGCCCTCCGCGAGGCGGCGCAGGCGCGGCATGTGGGCGAGGGCGGTCGAGGTGAGCCCGACGACGTCGAGCAGCAGCACGGGCTTCATGCGGTCCTCCTGGGGGTGGCGACGGGGGCGTCGGGAAGCAGGTGTGCGCCGGCCCAGCGGAGCTCGGCCGCGATCCCCGCGACCAGCGAGTCCGTCGCCGCGCCCTCGGGCAGCACGGACCACGTGTAGGTCTCGACGTCGAGGTGGGCCTGGTCCCCGTGGGGCGCCTCGCGGACGGCGACGACCGCGGCCCGCAGCACGTCGGTCGTCGCCGTGAGCGGGCTCGCGGGCTCGTGGTGGAGCGGGACGTGGAAGTGCACGCGCCACGGTCCCTGTCCCGGCAGCCCCGGCGGGCCCGCGTCGTCGCCCAGCGCGTCGGGCAGGTCGTCCGCCGCGAGGACCGTGCCGTCGGCGGCGAGCTCACGGACCTGGTGGATGTAGCGCTTCTCGACGAAGTCCCGGACGGCGGTCCGGGCCGCGACGTCGGCAGGGTCGGCGACGTGCAGCGCCGCCGACGCCTGCACCTTGACGACACGCAGCCCGGCGTCGGTGATCCGGCGCACCGCGCCGACCGGGTCGGCGAACGACACGGCGAGGTGGCACGTGTCGAGGCACACGCCGACGTGCTCGGGGTCGATGCGCCGCTCGGGCGGCACGTCGTCACCGGTGCGCGCGGCGAGCCAGGCCACGACGTCCTCGACGGTGTCGAGCACGCATCCGGGCTCGGGCTCGACGGCGACGCGCACGGTCCGCCCGGTGCGCTCCCTGATCTCGCGCAGCCCCGCCGAGAGCTCGGCGAACGCGCGGGTCGCGGCGTCGTCGTCCGCCTCGGTCCACGGCACCCGCCACCCCAGGGGAAGGGTCGAGATCGACCCGGCAGGGCCGTCGGTGCCGTCGGGGCCGTCGGGCAGCAGGTCCGCGAGCACCTCCGCGCACTCGAGCGTGTACGCGAGGCGCTCCGGGTCCGCCCACGTCGGGGTGTAGACGTCGAGCTTGACCACGTCCGCGTGGAACCCCCCGTACGGGAAGGCGTTGAGCGTGTGGACCTGGAGGCCGTGCTCGGCCAGCGCCGTGCGCAGCCGGTCGCGGTCCGTCGGCGACCCTGCGAGGCGGTGCGCGAGCACGGCGGGCATCCACAGCCCGACGCCGAGCACGTCGAGCCCCGCGGACGCGCGCACGGGCCCGGCGTAGCGAGCGAGCTGGTCCAGGACCCCGTCGAGGTCCTCCGCGGGATGGACGTTGGTGCAGTACGAGAGCAGCATCGGTGGCGCCGTCAGGCCCGCGCGCCGCGCAGCACGGACGAGCCCTCGAACTCGACGCCGGGCGTCGGGAGGTCGCCCTCGACGAAGCCGGGCACCGGGTCCAGCACGAGGTTGCCCGACTGCCCGTAGAACTCGACCGGGTTGCGCCACAGCACCAGGTCCACGTCGTCGTCGGAGAAGCCTGCGGCGAGCATCGCACGCCCGGTCTTCAGGGTCTTCAGCGGGTCCGAGCGGCCCCAGTCCGCGGCCGAGTTGACGATCATCCGCTCCGTCCCGTGCTCCTTCAGGATCGCGACCATGCGGTCCTCGTCCATCTTGGTGTCGGGGTAGATCGAGAACCCCGCCCAGGCACCGGCGTCACGCACCAGCGCGACGTTGGTCTCGTTGAGGTGGTCGACGAGCACGTGCTCGGACGGCAGGCCGGACTCGCGCACGACGTCGAGCGTGCGCCGGGTGCCCGCGAGCTTGTCGCGGTGCGGGGTGTGCACGAGCACGGGCAGCTCGACGTCGCGCGCCATCCGGAGCTGGCGCGCGAAGACCTCGTCCTCCTCGGGCGTCATCGAGTCGTACCCGAGCTCGCCCACCGCCACGACACCGTCCTTGAGCAGGTAGCGCGGGATCTCGTCGAGCACCTCGCGGCAGCGCGCGTCGTTCGCCTCCTTGGGGTTGAGGCCGATCGTGGCGTGGTGGCGGATGCCGAACTGCGCGGCCCGGAACCGCTCCCAGCCGAGCAGCGCGTCGAAGTAGTCGAGGAAAGACCCGACGTTCGTGCGCGGCTGACCCAGCCAGAAGGCGGGCTCGACGATCGCCCGCACGCCCGCGGCGTACATCGCCTCGTAGTCGTCCGTCGTGCGGCTCGTCATGTGGATGTGGGGGTCGAAGATGCGCATCAGGCGGTCCTCTCGGGGTTCGAGGTCTGTCCGGCAGGACCGGGGGCCAGGTCGGGGGCGACGCGGGCGACGTCGTCGGGCACGGTGCGTCCCGCGGCGCGCCGTTCGGCCGCGAAGTCGCGTGCCATGCGCGCGAGCTCGTCGTCCGCGCGGTCGTCGAGCCCGGCGACGGCGTCGAGGCTCACGCCCATGAACACGAGCTTGAGCACCGCGTGCCGCCACGCGTGCTGGTCGAGGTGCGCCGCCGCGAACGGTCCCACCGCCGCCGCGACGAGGCTCTGGTCGTTGGTCCGCAGCGCGTCCGCGGCGAGCTCGCGGCCCACCACGACGACGTCCTGCGCCTGCTCGCCCACGAGCGTGCCGCGCTCGGTCAGCGCGTCGAGCCCGCGCAGGACGCCCCGGCGCTCCGCCGTGTCCCCGTGGCCGTAGAGGTCCGCGAGGCGTGCGGCGAACGCGGGCCCCGTGCCGAGCGTGCCCGCGAGCGCGGCGACGAGCCGGGCACGTGCCGCGTCGTCGACGGTCCCGTGCACGATCCCTGCGGGATCCGACCCCGGACGCAGCGGCGAGCGCCCGACCTTGCGTCCGGCGACCGCGAACAGTCGCGGCGCGGAGGCCGGGTCCCGGGCGACCTCGGCGAGGGCGTCGTCGAGCCAGCGGTCGTCGTCCGTCATGGCGCCTCCAGGGTGTCTCGCTTGCTGTCTCGGTCCGTCCAGGCCGTGTGCAGCGCTGTCATGCTGCGGTGCGCGAGGCCCGGGGCGTCGTAGGAGTGGCGGGGCAGCTCGACGGCCGCGACGCCCGTGTAGCCGACGTCGGCGAGCGTCGCGAGGACGAGCGGCAGGTCGATCTCGCCCTCGCCGAACGGACGGTGCTCGTGGTGCGTGGGCGGCATGTCGTCGAGCTGCACGTTCGCGAGGTGCGGCCCGGCGGCGTGCAGCGCACCCACGACGCCGTCGGGCTCGACGACGAGGCAGTGCCCGACGTCGACCGTGACCCCCAGCTCCGGCGGACCGCCGATCTCGTCGCGCAGGCGCAGGGCGTCGGCGACCGTCTCGACGAGCATGCCGGGCTCGGGCTCGAGCGACAGGCGCACGCCGTGCGAGCGCGCGTGGGCCACGAGCCCGGGCAGCCGGTCGCGCAGCCGTGCCCACCCGTCGGCCTCGGACGCGCCGGCTGGCAGGACGCCCGAGAAGAACGAGACGCACTCCGCGTCGAGCGCTGCCGCGATCTCGACGGCGCGCTCCATGAACCGCAGCCGCGTCGTCGCCTCGTCGTCGACGAGCGTCGGGCGGTGCTTGCGGTAGGGGTCGAGCAGGAAGCGCGTCCCGGTCTCGACGACGACCCGCATCCCGGCGCCGTCGCGCCGGGCGTCCAGGCGGGCTCGCAGCGTGTCGACGCTCTCGCGCCAGCCCTCGGCGAACGGGTCGAGGTGCGGGAACCCGAGCGTGAGCGCGACCGCACCGTAGCCCTCGCTCTCGAGCACGTCGAGCGTCACCTCGAGCGGGTGGTCGGTGAAGCCGTTGGTGCCGTAGCCGAGCGTGAACGGCATGGGGTGCGCGCTGTTCACGTCTCGCTCATCTCGACGCGACCCGGTCGACGCGACGCGCGCCGCACGAACCGGCCGGCGACCTCGACGCCCGCCAGGACCGCGACCGACGGGAGGTGGCCCCCGCGCGCCGCCCACGCGGCCTGCAGCGGCAGCATCGCGCGGATCCCCGACCGCGTGGCGGTCCGGGCGTGGTCCGCGGTCGGCGCCTGCGCGGCGTCGACCTGGCGGGGCAGGCACGTCGCGGCGTAGGCGGCCGTGGCGGCGACCGACACCGCGAGCCGGGCGCGACGCAGCCCCGGGCCCTCCCCGAGGGTCCGCGCGCCCGACGCCGCGCGCACCGCACCGAGGACGACCGACCCGGCCACGGCGAGCGTGCCGGCCGCGACGGTCGTCGCGACGGGCGCCGTCGTGCCGTGCACCTCTCCCCGGGACAGGACGGTCACGCCCGCGGTGTGCACGGCCAGGGTCGCCGCGGCGGGCGCCGCAGCGCGGAGGTGGCCGACGCCCGCACCGAGAAGGACGTCGAGCCCACGGCACGCCGCCATCACGAGCGGGCCGGCGGGCGACTCCTTGGCGACGGTGTCGTACGTCCACACGCTCGCGGCGAGCGGGAGCACCACCGGCAGCGCGCGCCGCCCTCCCCCGGCCACGGCGAGCGCGATGCCGCCGGCCGTCAGGCCCGTCGCGACGGCGAGCGCGCGGCGGGGTGTGACGCGACCGGACGGGATCGGCCGCTCGGGCCGCTCGAGCGCGTCGAGATGACGGTCGGCGTAGTCGTTGAGCGCCATGCCGCCCGCGTACAGGCACGCGGACGCGAGCGGGAGGAGAGCGCGACGCGGCGTCGGGCGGTGCCCCGCGGCGGCGGCCCCGGCGAGCGTGTCGCCGACGACGGACAGGACGGCGGGCGCACGGACCAGGTCGAGATGATCGCGCAGGGTCGGCGCGCTCACGACCGTGGGGCCTCCGCGACAGCCTCCGCCGTCGTGCGGACCCAGTCGGCGAGCGCGACGGTCTGGGCCGCGAAGTCGTGCACGCCGCTCCCCCACGGGTCCTTGAAGAAGAAGCCGAGCTCGGCGACCGGCCCACCCTGGCCGGCGGCGTCGGCGAGCGCGAGCAGACGCGCGAGGTCGAGCACGAGGGGTGCGGCGAGCATCGAGTCGTGCGCGGACCACGTGGTCTGCAGCGTCAGCCGCGAGCCGAGGAACCCCTCGACGTGGACGTGGTCCCACGCGACCTTGATGTCGCCCAGGTCGGGCACGTTGTCGATGTGCAGCGGTGTCACGCGGCTCCCCGTGAGGTCCTGCAGACCCCGCGACTTGGACGCGAGCTTGCTGCGGACGGCCTCGGGGTCGGCGAGCGTCGCGCCGTCGCCCCCACCGAGGAGGTTCGTGCCGGCCCACGACAGGACGCGCAGCCCGCGCGCGGCGAACGCCGGCGCGAGGATCGTGCGCAACCACGTCTGCCCGGTCTTGCCGTCCTGGCCGGCGAACGGGACGCCCCGCTCGGCGGCGAGGTCGACCAGCACCGGCAGCGCCATGCTCGCCGAGGGCGTGAACCCTGCGTAGGGGGCGCCCGCGAGGATCGCGGCGTACGCGACGACCGAGCTCGCCGGCAGGACGGCGCGGTCCGGGTCCGCGAGCGCTGCGAGCAGCAGCGCGCGGTCGGTGAACTCGGGGACCGGCTCCGGCAGCGGCTCGGTCGAGGCGAGGTCGACGACGACGACGCGCGCGAGGTCGTGCCGGTCACGGAAGTCGACGATGTCGGCGGCGAGGCGCTCGGCCGCGGCCTGCTGGGACTCGCGCGCTCCGCCCGGACCTGCTTGCTGCTCCGCGTCGCGCGGGTCGTACCCGTGCCGCACCTCGGCGTCGGCACGCTCGAGCGCGTTGTGTGCCGCGGTCAGCAGCCGCGGGGCGATCATCCCCGCCTCGACGAGCAGCTCGGCGTGCTTGAGCATCGACACGTCGGAGACGTCGTGACCGCCGACGACGAGGTCGGCGAACTCGGGGAGCGGTGCGGACGCGAACGGCTCCGCGGCGGTCACGCACCCCGTCGGTGCGGCATGCCCGTCCGCGATGGCGGCGAGCCCGAGCGTCGCGGTCGTCGCGACCGACCCTCGGGCCCCGACGAACCAGATCCCTGTCCGCCCTGCGTTGTGGTGGTGCATCGTCGCTCCCGGTCCTTCGACGACGCGCCGGAACGCGACGTCTGCGTGCGACGGCGGCATCGGTGCCGACGTCCGCTGCGACCCTAGTCACACTTTTGTCGAAGGTCAATCAAAAGAGAACGTACTTCTTCGATCAGTGGCGTGGTCCGCAGCAGAAGCCTATCGCGCCGGTCGGCCGACCGGCGCGACAGGGGTCAGTCCGTCGAGAAGTCGAGCTGGTCGTCCGCCACCGCGACGACCGACCACGTCGTGCCCTGGGCGTCGGACAGCTCGTACGCCGGGACGAGGACCGCCGCGCCGTCGGGCTGGTACTGGACGGCGAGGCCCAGCCGCGCGTCCGCGATCGTCACGTCCGCGACCGGCCAGGCGATCGGGCTCCCGGCGCCGACCGTCGGTGGCACGGTGGGTGTCCGGCCTTCCGTCGGCATCGACGTGCGCAGCGTCTCGGCGTAGGCGACCGGGCCCCCGGACGCGAACCGTGGGTCGCCGAGCCGTCCGACCGCCTCGGCCGGGCTCACGACGTCGTACCCGCCGAGGTCCACGCGCGGAGCGAGCGGACCGTAGAGCTGGAACAGCCCCGTTCCTGCGTAGGACGCGTCCCAGGTGACCCCCGTGCGCTGACCGTCGACCACCTCGTGCGCGGTCACGTTCGTGACCCGGACGTCGCCGCCGTCCTGCTCAGAGCCGACCAGCTCGTACGCGTCCACGTCGACACCGAGCTCGACGAGCGTCCCCCGCAGGTCCCCGACCGCCTCGTCGGGAGCGGGTGCCGCCCCGAGGTCACGTCGGGCGCAGTCCCCCTCGGTGGCGGCGTCCTCGCCCACGACCTGCTCGGCGCAGCTCCACGGGTCCCCGGTCGGGTCGCTGAAGCTCAGGCTCGCGAGGCCGTCCGGTGCGAGCGTGAGCGCCGGTCCGGTCCAGTCCGGCGAGCCCAGCGCGAGGGACCCGTAGTCCTCGCGCACCGCGCCCTCGACACCCAGCACGTCCGCGGCCCGCTGCGCCGTCTCCGGCGAGAAGACCCCTGCGGCGTCGTACGCCCAGCCCTCGGCGCTGTCGCCCTGCGTCGACAGGCCCTCCTGGTGGAACACCGTGCGCCCCCACCACGGGCCCGCGGTCGTCGAGTCCGCGCTCGTCCCCGCGACCGTCGACTCCGCCGGACCGCTCGCCCGGGGACCGCCCGCGTCGTCGCCCGCGGCGGCGGACGCTCCGGTCTCGATCGAGGACTCGAGCCGGATCGGCCCGTCCAGCTGCGCCACCTCACCCACGACCGCCGCGTCCGACGTGCTCGACGGACCCGCCGCACCCGCACCGAGCGCGTACCCGCCACCACCGAGGGCCACCGCGCCCGCGACGGCCGCCGCGACCTGCCACGGCGCCCGACGTCGCACACGCTCCGCCCGGCGCCCGGCGAGGTCGTCGCCGGTGACCAGGCGGGCCGCGACGGCTGCCGCGATCGCGTCCGCGTCCGGTTCGTCCACGGACGCGGGGTCGGCCGCGCGCAGCCTCGCGAACGCCTCGTCCGGGCTCGATCCGTCAGGGGTCGGCTCCTCCGCCCCCGGCTGGGCGGTGGTCGGCTCGTCCGCGGTCCCGCTCGGGTCCGATGTCGTCATCACGCTCTCCTACGTCTCCGGTGGCCGGTCGCCCGTCCACCCGGTGTGTGTCGTCAGGGCGCGGTGGCTTGCGTCGAGACGGGTGCGTCGTCCTGCGCGTCCGCCCAGACCGTGCGCAGCCGGGCGCGGGCACGGGAGAGTGCCGCGTCCGCACCACCGCGCGAGATCCCGAGGGCGAGGGCGAGGTCGTCCCCGGTCACCCCCTCCCACGCGTGCAGGAGCAGGATCCGCCGGTCGCGCGGCGACAGGGCCGCCAGGGCACGCCGGACGACGTCGTCCTGGACCACCACGTGCTCGACGTCGGCCGCGTCGTCCGCGTCCTGCGGGAGCTCGGCGACCGGGAGCGCCCGGACCCGACGGCGATGGTTGGCGAGCAGGAAGCCGGCCGTCCGGTAGAGCCAGGGAAGCTCGGCGCCGTCGGGCACGTCCTCGCGACGCCGCCACGCCACGACCAGGACCTCCGCGACGAGGTCCTCCGCGTCCTGCGTGCTCCCACCGTGGGCGGCCGGGAGGCGACGGCGGAGGTACCGGTACAGCGCGGTCGAGTGCGCGGTGAAGAGCGCGTCGAACCACGCCCGGTCGCGGGCGCCACCACTCGGCAGGGGCCCGGGTGTGGCCTGGGTCGTCACGGCGTCTCCTCGTCGATGGCGCAGCCTGCGGTCGGAGCAGCCGGCGGAGGCGTGCTCGTCATCCGCACCTGCCTGCACTGTGTCATCGGCCCGCCGTCCCTTGCACGCGCACAATCACCCGCTCGGATCCGACGAGGGGGTGATCCTCCCACCCTCCGACGACCTACCCTGAGGCCCATGAGCACGACGACGTCCGGGACCGGGCGCGCACGCCGCCGACACCGCTGGGTGGGCTGGACCGTCCTCGCGCTCGTCGTGGCGGCGCTCGTCGCCGTCGGCCTCTTCGCCCGCGACGCCCTCACCGCACGCGCCGCGCTCACCGAGGCGTTGACCGAGGTGCCCGCCGCGCAGGACGCCGCGAGCACGGGCGACCTCGAGACGGCCACGGCCGTCCTCGACCGCGTCCAGGGGCACACGGCGACTGCCCGGTCCAGCACCGACGGGCCCCTGTGGGCCCTCGCCGCGCACGCGCCGCTCGTCGGGGCGGACGTGCACGCGGTGGCGGTCGCGTCGGCGACCGCGGACGACCTCGCCGCCGTCGTGCTGCCGTCGCTCGCCGAGGTCGCGGGCGTGGTCGGCGGTGGCGCGCTCACGCTGACGCCCGACGGCGTCGACCTGGCCCCGCTGGAGGACGCCGCACCCGTCATGGCGGACGCGGCCTCGACCTTCGACGCGATCGACGCGCGCCTCGCCACGGTCGAGCCCGCCGACCTGCACGCCGAGACCGCGGCCCCGTTCGCGCAGCTCGTCGCGGCGACCGACGAGCTGCGGCCGACCGTGCGGACCGCCGACCGGGTGACGAGCCTCGGGCCCGTCATGCTCGGCGCCGACGGACCCCGCCGGTACCTCGTGCTCGCCCAGAACAACGCGGAGCTGCGTGCGACCGGCGGGATCCCGGGCGCGCTCGCCCTCGTGACCGTCGACGACGGGAAGGTCACGCTCGAGCGTCAGGTCCCGACGGGCGAGATCCCGATCTTCGACGCGCCCGTGCTCCCGCTCGACCCGGGGGTAGAGCAGCTCTACACCGACCGGGTGGGCCGGTTCCTCCAGGACACGACGCTCACGCCCGACTTCCCCACCGCGGCCGCCCTGACCGCCGAGATGTGGTTGCGCTCGCAGGACGAGGCGGTCGACGGCGTGGTCGCGACGGACCCCGTCGCGCTGTCCTACCTGCTCGAGGCGACGGGTCCGATCGAGGTCGACGGGCGGACGGTCGACTCGGAGAACGTCGTGCGGACGCTGCTCTCGGACGTCTACGCGGACTACGGCGGCGGCGACGCGTCCGACGCGTTCTTCGCGGCGGTCTCCGCCCAGGTCATGAGCACGTTCCTCGCGGGCGACGTCGACCTGGGGGTCGCGTCGGACGCGCTGGTGCGCAGCGCCGACGAGCACCGCCTCCTCGTGTGGTCGGCGCACCCCGACGAGCAGGAGCGGCTGACCGGGACCGTCGTCGCGGGCGACATCGAGACGGCGGACCGCGCGCGCGACTCGATCGGCGTCTTCTTCAACGACGGCACCGGCGGGAAGATGAGCTACTACCTCGACCACGAGATCACGCTCACCGAGAGCACGTGCACGGCGGCCGGTCGGGTCGACACGTTCACCGTCGCGCTCGCGTCGACGGCGCCGGACGACGCGGCGGACCTCCCCTGGTACGTGACGGGCGGTGGCGCCGACCGGGTCGCACCCGGGGTCACGCGGACGTTCGTCGTGCTCTACGCGCCGCACGGCGGCTGGCTCACGGACATCCAGGTCGGCGAGGAACCGGCACCCGCGCAACCCGCGATGATCGCCGGCCGAGCCGCCCGGTCGGTCATGCAGGACCTCGCACCGGGCGAGTCCGTCGCGCTCACCTTCAGCACCGTGACGCCCGCCCGCACGTCCCCGGTCCTCGGTACGGGCGACGGGCAGGTCGACGTCTGGAGCACCCCGACGGCGCGCGCGGGCGGGCTCCGCACGCTCGACGTCGCGCCCTGCGGATAGCTGCGGCGCGCGCCCGGGGTGAATTCGTGTCACGGACCGGTCACGATGCGTGGCGTCGCCACGTTTTCACCCGGACGATCGTCCAGGTCGGGGCGCAACATCGCTAGTGTGGTCGGCATCCGAGGTGCATGCCGAACAGCATCAGAAGGACCCCTTCCGGGCTCCCTCGTCACACAGCACGTCATACGAACTCGAGACGGGAATCCAGCCATGAGCAGGTCCAGATCACGACGCGCGATCACGCGGTCGCTCGTCGCGACCGTGGCCGCGAGCGCGGCAGCGGTGCTGGCCGGTTCAGCGGCGGCTGCGGCGGACGACGTCTACGTCCCCGAGGAGCCGACGATCCAGCTCAGCATCCTCGACCCGATCTGCGACGGCGACGTGCCGTACCTGCGGTACGAGGTCGACGTCACGGGGACCGACAACGACACGGTCACCATCACGTGGCTCAACCCGGACGGGGACGACGTCGTCGAGGCGGACCTGCCCCTGACGGGGCGCGTGCCGTGGCCGGGCGCCGTCGCGGGACCGGACGGACAGGGGATCGACTGGCCCGGTTGGCGCCTCGAGGGCGACACGTGGGTCGAGGGCGACGAGTTCGACTGGGTCCGCCCGTCCGTGGACGTCCTGTTCCAGGTGAACCCCGAGACGGTCGCGACCGTCGACTACCCGCCGTCGTCGCCGGACTGCGCGACCAACCCGCCGGGAGAGACGCCCCCGCCGGACGGGTCGACGCCGCCCCCGGCGACGCCCGTCACCTACACCGAGGAGAACCCGAGCCTCGCCGCGACGGGCGCGACGGTCGGGATGTACGCCGCGATCGCGGCCGGCCTCGCCGCTCTCGGCGCCGTCGTCGTCCTGCTGGCGCGCCGTACCCGCCGGGGCTGACCCCTCGACGGGCGTCGCCGTCCGTCGATGCGACCGCACCGGGCTCGGTGGCGTGGTGCGCCCGCGCCTGAGCACCCGCCGACCCGCTCAGGCCTCGAGGACCAGCGTCACCGGGCCGTCGTTGACCAGCTCGACGGCCATGTGGGCGCCGAACCGACCGGTCGCCACCTCCACCCCGCGTCCCCGCAGACGCTCGACGACCGCGTCGACCAGGGGTTCGGCGACGGGGCCCGGCGCGGCGCCGTTCCACGACGGGCGGCGACCCTTCTTCGTGTCGGCGTAGAGCGTGAACTGGCTGACGACGAGCACGGGTGCGCCCTCGTCCAGGACGGACCGCTCTCCCGTGAGGATCCTCAGCTCGGCGATCTTGCGCGCGATGGTCTCGACCTGGACCTCGCCGTCGTCGTGCGTGACGCCGACGAGCGCGAGCAGCCCCGGCCGGCCGATCGCCCCGACGACCTGCGCCGTGCCGTCCTCGCCCACGACGCTCACGCTCGCGTGCGCGACGCGCTGCACGACCGCCCTCACGCGTCGGCGACCTGGTCGAGCACGGCACGGACCGCGCCGACGGTCCGCCCGCCGCCGTGCACGGGGACGTCACCGAGATCGTCCAGCGCCGCGCCGTCGACCCCGGGCAGGGAGTCCGCACGCAGTCGCCGCAGCGCGGCGACGAGCAGCGCGGGCCGGGGGCGCGACGCTCCGTCGAGCACCTTGAAGGCGAGGGCGCGACCGTCCGGCAGTCCCGCGCCGTAGACACCGTCCGCACCGTCCTTGGCGACGAGCCCGGGGACGGCGCGCATCGCGATCGTCGCGTCTCGACCCTGGCCGCCCACCATCTCGGGGAACGCGGACATCGCGACCGCGACCTGTGCCTCGGGCGAGCCGGGCGCGCGCGACGGCGCCGACGCGATCCGGGCAAACCCTCGGGCGAGCCCGCGCACGGTCGTCGAGAAGAGCGGCGCACCGCAGCCGTCGACGGTCGCGTGGTCGACGGGGACGTCCGTGAGCTCGGCGACCGCGCGTCGGACGGCGACCTGCAGCGGGTGGTCGGGCTCGAGGTAGGTCGACGTGTCCCACCCGGCGACGACGCACGTCGCGAGCATCGCCGCGTGCTTGCCCGAGCAGTTCTGCGTGATCGACGCAGGTCCCCGGTGCTCGAGCTGCCACGCGAGCGCCGACGGGGCGTGCAGCGGCATGTCGGGAGTGTTCTGCAAGGAGGACTCGTCGAGCCCCGCACCGGCGAGGATCTCTCGCACGCCGGCGAGGTGCGCCGGCTCGCCGCCGTGGCTCGCGGCCGCCAGGGCGAGGAGGCGCGGCGGCAGGTCCAGGCCGTGCCGCACCATCGCGGCCGCCTGGAACGGCTTGACGCTCGAGCGCGGCCAGACCACCGCGTCGGCGTCGCCCAGGACGAGCTCCTCGGCGGGAGGACCGTCCGGGTCGCCGGACCCGGCGACGGTCGCGCCCAGGAGCACGAGGTGCCCCAGGTGCACGGACTCGACGAGGTCGCCGCGGAGGACCTCCGCGAGCTCGACGGCACGGCGTGCCACGGCGGCGCGCGCCGTGCCCCCGGGCGTCCCCACCGCGGTCACCAGCCGCCCGGGCGTCCGCCGCCCGTCCCGCGCCCACGGCCGTTGCCGTAGGGCTGCAGGCGCGGACGCACGTCGACGAGGTAGACGATGGCCGCCACGACGGCGATGATCCCGATGAACCCGAGGTTCGGCCCACCGAGCGGCAGCGACAGGAAGCCGAGCGCCGCCGCCACCCCCAGGATCGTGAGCCAGATCGGCTTGGACAGCTTTCCCTCCGCGGTGAACGCGCTCGCGGGCCGCCGCACGGCGTCGACCAGCGCGAAGACCTGCGTGGCGAAGACCACGAGGGTCAGGAGCAGGTAGATGATCCACTGGAGGGACCCGACGATTCCGAACACGGCCCGAGCCTACGTTCTGGCGGGCGGCTCGGGAACCACGCGCAGACCGGCGCCCCGAGCACCGGCCGCGACGACCGGGTCCCACGCGGCCACGAGCGTGTCGTCGTGCGCGACCGCCAGCGCGCTCGCGACGTGCACGGCGTCGTTGCTGCGCAGGCCCGGCGATGACCGCGTGCCCGGCCGGTGGCCGACCATGTCGGCCGCCCGCGCGGCCACCGCACCGGTCAGCTCGACGACGTGCAGCGCCGGCCACAACGCGGTCCACGTCCCCAGCGCGTCCGCGTGGGCCACGGGGTCGAGAAGGCCCGCGCGGAGCCCCGCCGCGAGCGCCGCCCGCAGCTCGGTGTCGGCGAGCCGACTCGTCACGACGACGTCCGCCCGGTTCCACAGGCGGGAGGCCAGCCCTGCGCCCGGCTCGGGGACGCAGAGCTTGACGAGCGCGCTCGCGTCGAAGTAGACGAGGGCCACGTCGTCCTCTCAGCGCCGGATGCGGCGCACGAGCGCCGCCACGCCGGACGAGCGGGCGGTGCGATGGTCCGCCGCCACGGTGGGCCGCACCGCCTCGGTCGACGCGACCTCCCGGACCGGACGCTCGACGTGCGGAGACGTCAGCACGCCGTCACGCGTCAGCTCCGTCACGAGGTCGGTCGTCGAGACTCCCGTGAGCCGCGCCACCGGGATGCCGCGCTCGGTCACGACGATCTCCTCACCGGCCCTCGCCCGCTCGATCCACGACTTCAGCTCGGCCCGGAGAGCGCTGACGGCGACGTCCATCCCCTGACCGTACCGGGGCCCGCGCCCCCCGCGCAGGGTGAAACATCGGTTCTGGTCCCCTACAGCTCGGGCAGCGCGTCCCGGGCCTGCTCGGGCGTCTCCGCGGCCGCCTCGAGGACGTCCACGAGCGGCGAGCGGAGCAGCATGACGAGCGACTGGACCTGCCAGTCGCCGGCGCCCACGACGTGCGGGTCGGCGCCGCGAGCCGTCTCGATCAGCACCTCGCGCGCGACCGCGGGGTCGCGTCCCGCACCGATCGCCTCCGCGAGCACGCTCGTGCCGGCAGCGAAGCGCGCGACCAGGTCCGCGACCGGCGCGAGGTCGCGGTCGTCGGCTCCGTCGGCGACCGGGAGGCAGCGGCGCGCGAGGACCCGGACGCTGCGCATCGCGCGGTCCACGAGGACCGCCTGCCGCTCGAGCTCCCCGAGCTCCTCGCGTCGCGGACGCCCTGCCGCGGTGACCCGTGCGAGCTCGCGCGCCGACGTCGCGGCCGACTGCCACTCCTCGAGCGTGCCCTCGGACGCCCGGCCTCCGACGAGCGCGGCCTCGAGGTCGGCCCGGTCTCGCTCGCGGAGCCCCCGCGCGAGCGTCTCGAGGACCTGTGCGAGCTCCGCCGTCGCCTCGGCACCGAGAGCGCGGGGGCGACGGCGCGGGTCCCCCGGCGTCAGCGCCGCGACGACGAGGGCGACCGCACCGCCCACGAGCGCGTCGGTCCAGCGGCCGAGCGGGCCGCCGGTCGCGACGGCCGGGAGCCCGACGATGACGATCGACTGCACGCCCGCCTGGGTCGTGAGCATCACGCCGCGGTCGAGGAACCTCGCCGCCAGCGCGGAGATCGCCAGGACGACGGAGACCTGCCACCAGCCCGAGCCGATCGCATGGACGACCAGGTCGCCGAGCCCGACGCCGATCGCGACGCCGACCGCGACCTCCAGGACGCGCCGCAGCTGACGGTCCTGGCTGAAGCCGAGGCAGATCCAGGCCGCGACCGGCGCGAAGAACGGCGCCGGGTGCCCGAGCCCGTACCGCGCGATGGCGAAGGCGATCCCGGCCGCGGCGGAAGCCTGGACGACCGGCCAGAACGCCGCGTGCACCCGGGACCCGCCCTGGCGCAACCGCGCGCGCAGGAGCAGGCGACGCCAGGCCGTACGGGCGGCATCGGCCGCCGCCCGGGCGGGCTCGGCGTCCGGCGCCGTCATCCGTGACTCACAGCATGCTCGTCGGAGCACCCTCGCCGCGGGGGGTCAGGCCGCGCGCCACCTGTGCACGAGGAGCCGGCCGGTCCGCCGAGACGCCCTCGCCGGGCACCACGACCTCCTGCCCCGCGCTGATCTCGCCGCCGTCGCACTCGACGAGCAGCACCGCGTCCTCGGGGGTGCCGCGCTTGACCACGGCCAGCGCGACGGGGCCGAGCTCGTGGTGGCGCGCGACCGTCGTCACGGCGCCCACCGCGCGACCGTCGAGAGACACCTCCGCGCCCCCGGCAGGCAACAAGTGACCGGACCCGTCCAGGTGCAGCATGACCAGACGGCGCGGGGGCCTGCCGAGGTTGTGCACGCGCGCGATCGTCTCCTGCCCGCGGTAGCACCCCTTGTGCAGGTGGACGGCGGTCCGCAGCCAGTCGGTCTCGTGCGGGATCGACCGGTGGTCGACCTCGGTCCCGAGCCGCGGGCGCCACGCCTCCACGCGCAGCGCCTCGCTCGCCCACGTGCCGGCGAGCCGCCACCCGGCGGCCTCGCGCGCGCTCACCGCGGCCTCGAGCTCCGCGCGCGGGACGAGGACGAGCCGCCAGGCGCGGTCCTGGCCGGGGTGATCCTCCTCCGGCGGGCCGTACCGGGTCCCGCCACCGGTCACGCGGGGCCACGGGTCGCGCCACGTGACGGGCTCCCCGTCGACGCCCTCGGCGTCGACCGGCTCCCCGAGCGCCGCGTAGGAGTCGGTGGCGTCGGTGATCTCGACCCGCAGCATGAACTTCATGCGGTCGAGCCAGGCGGCGAGGTCCGGCGCGTGCGACCGCTCGGTGACGAGCCACGTGGCCTCGCCGTCGTCGACGACCGCGGCGGCGTGCTCGACGTGCCCCTGCGGGGACAGGACCAGCAGCTCGGTGGACGTGCGGGGCGCGAGGCTCGCGAGGTCCTGGGAGGTGATGGAGTGGAGCCAGCTCAGGCGGTCCGGGCCGGCCACGCGGACCACGCCCAGGTGGGACTGGTCGACGACGGCGCCGCCGGTCTGCAGCGCACGCTGCTCCCCCGTCGGGTCGCCGTAGTGCCAGGCGACGCCCTCGTCGACGCCGGACGCCGCGACGGCGCCGTGGCGGTGGAGCAGCGGGCTGGTGTATCCGGTGGTCACAGTTCCTCCTCGGTCGTCGCCCGGGTGAGGGGCAGCGCGTCGATCTGCGTCAGTCTGCCGGGCGGCGGTCGAGCCGCGCGGACGCGTACGACTGCAACGGTTCGCCGAAGGCCGCCAATTCCCACACCCACAGCAGCCGGCCCTCGACGAGGCCGAACAGCCGCTTGGACGCCGTGACGTCCGACGCCGTCGAGGTGCGCGCGATCAGGTCGCTCGCCAGGTCCACGCGGCCGTTGCCGACCGCCCCGAGATAGACCGAGACCCGACCGGCAGGGTCCGCGAGCAGGACCTCGACCGGGTGCCGGTCGGCCTCCAGCTCCGCGGGCCGCTCGGTGGACACGCGCCAGTAGCCCGTCTCGGTGGACCAGACGTCCCCGGTCGACGCGGCGGCGTCCAGCGCCGCGGGGTCGCGCTCGGGCCAGCCGCCGTCCTCCGGAGCGGCGTCCGTGGGGTCGGCGGGGTCCGCAGGGTCGTGGACGACGCGCAGCGTCGACTCGTACCGCAGGTAGGGGCCGCCGTCGTGGTCGAGCACGAGGTCCTGGACGAAGGCCTTCTCCTCGATGCCGGGGTAACTGATGCGGCCCTCGCCGCGCCACCGGCCGACGAGCCAGGCGAGCGGGTACACCTCGGGCGCGAGGCCCTCCGGGAACTCGAACGGCACGGTCGCTACCTCCGGGCGGCGGGTCGGGACGAGGTCACCGCTGTCCCCGGTAGAGCTTGTAGACGACGTAGCCGGCGAACCACATGATGGTCACCGTCGCCGCGAGGAGGAGTCCGAGGAAGATCAGCTCGAGAGTGTGCGGGCTCATGGGGTCAGATCCTACCGGCCGGGAGGGCTCGGTCCGGAAGTCACCCGACGATGACACGCCCCACGACGAAGATCAGCGTGCCCCCGACCGCGACCGGGAGCGCGGACGCCGAGAGCGCGCCGAGGCGACCGCGCAGGTCCGGGAGCTGGTCGAACAACGCGTGGAGCGACGCGACCAGCAGTCCTGCCACCACGCCCGACCAGGCACCGCTCTGCATGTCCAGGTCCGGCATCGCCCAACCGACGGCCCCGCCCGCGACGACGGCGAGCGCGAGCGTCGCCAGCCCGCCCGCCCACAGCCCCAGCGGGAGCGCCGAGACGGCGGACGCGATCGCGAGCGCCACGGCGCACGTGACGACGAGGGACGCGCCGGCGTCGGTCCTCCCGGTCGCGATCCATCCGGCGCAGGACGTGGCGACGACGATGCCGCTCACGGTGCCGCTCAGCGACTCGACGAGCCGGGGGCGGCCGTCGCGGCGCAGCAGCTCGGCGACGAACGCCAGCACCACGGCGAGCGCGAGCACGACCGGCAGGTGACGCAGCGCGGGCTCGCCCCGCGTGGCGGCCGTGGCGCCGACGGCCCCGAGGCCGGCGAGCGCCACGACCACGCGGGTACCGCCGTGGACGGGGACGTCGAGCAGCCGGGGCCACCCGACGGCGACCACGAGCGCGAGCGCGGCTGCCGCGGCGGCGAGCGGTACGGGTCCGAAGTATGCGGCGACCGCGACACCGGCGGCCAGGCACGCCGTGACGACGGCGCGGGTCGAGAGATCCACGGGCGGTCAGCACCCCGCTCGGGGCGTCGGCGAGGAGATCGGGTCGGGCTGCACGCCTCAGAGTCTCGCAGATCCGGTCCTGGCCACGTCCGCAGAACGCTGAGACGCTTCCACCTCCACCCCGGTCACGCGATACGGTAACCACCACGGACGGGGCCGCACGACGGCGGCACCGGCACGATCGGGACGGTTTCGGCCCGGTCCCGGAAGAAGGAGGTGCCGGATGGCGGACCTGCTGATCCTCACCCCCGCGACCGGGGGCTCTGTCGAGGTCCTGCCCGCGCTCGGGCTGCTCTCGCACCGCATCCGCGTCCTCCCGATGGAACCGTCCGCGCTCGTGGACGCGCCGGACTCGGACATCGTGCTGCTGGACGCTCGTCGTGACCTCGCCGCGGCGCGCACGACGTGCCGCCTGCTGCAGGCGACCGGGCTCACCGTGCCGCTCGTCCTCGTCCTGACCGAGGGGGGGCTGACGGTGGTGACCGCGGAGTGGGGCGCGGACGAGCTCCTGCTCGAGAGCGCGGGCCCGGCGGAGGTGGAGGCTCGGCTGCGCCTGGTGGTCGAGCGCTCGGCCGCGGGATCGAACGACAGCGCGCCGCAGGAGATCTCCGCGGGCGAGCTCGCCATCGACGCGAGCGGATACACCGCGCGGCTGCGGGGCCGACCGATCGACCTGACCTACAAGGAGTTCGAGCTCCTCAAGTACCTCGTGCAGCACCCGGGGCGCGTGTTCACCCGCGCCCAGCTCCTGCAGGAGGTGTGGGGCTACGACTACTACGGGGGCACCCGTACCGTCGACGTGCACGTGCGGAGGCTGCGCGCCAAGCTCGGGCCCGAGCACGAGCAGCTCATCGGGACCGTGCGCAACGTCGGCTACCGGTTCGATCCGCCGAAGGAACGTCGGCCCGTGGCCGACCCCGAGCCCTCCGGCGTCAGGGCGGACGACGGCACCGGCACCCCGGTGGGTTCGTCCGGGTGACGACGGACCCCAGCGACTTCACCTGCGCACTACCCGACGGGCCGTGGCGCCACGAGTTCGTGCCGGCGAACGGGGCCCGGTTCCACGTCGCGCTCGCGGGCACGTCGGGTCGCAGCCCGCGCTCCCCGGGGCCGCCCCTCGTCGTCCTCCTGCACTCCTTCCCGCAGTACTGGTGGGCGTGGCGTCACCAGATCGAGCCCCTCGCCGCAGCGGGGTACCGGGTCGCGGCCATGGACGTGCGCGGGGTCGGGGCGTCCGACAAGCCTCCCCGTGGCTACGACGCCCCGACGCGGACGCGTGACATCGCGGGCGTGATCCGCTCGCTCGGGGCGAGCCGCGCGGTCGTCGTCGGGCACGGGACCGGGGGCACCCTCGCGTGGGCGATGGCAGCCCTCCAGCCCGCGGTCACCGCCGGCGTCGGTGCGCTGTCCGCGCCGCACCCGGTCCGCGTGCACGTCTCGGCGCAGCGCCTGCTCACGCCGGTCGCGCGGCGGCGGCTCGCGTTCTTCCAGGTGCCGACGCTGCCGGAACGTTCGCTCGTGCAGGGCGACATGGTCGACCGGTTCCTCGCCGACGGCGCGGCCTCCCCCTTCGACGACGACGTCGTCGCCTGCTACCGCGAGGCCATGCGCATCCCGTTCGCCGCCCACACCGCGATGGAGTCGCTGCGCTGGGCGGTCCGGTCGACGCCGCGTCCGGACGGACGCCGCTTCCGCAACGCCCTGCGGCGTCCGGTGGACGTGCCCGCGCTGCAGGTGCACGGCGGGCGCGACGGGTTGCTCCGGCGCGAGCTCGCGGACGCGGACGGGGCAGCGCTCGCGCGCGACTTCCGGTTCGAGGTCCTGCCCGACGCCGGGCACTTCCTTCCCGAGGAGGCACCCGACGAGGTCGCCGACATCCTGCTCGACTGGTTGGCGCGGCTTCCGCGCGACTGACAGGGCGTCAGCCCGTCTTGACGAGCTTCTCCGCCTTGATCGGGTCCGTCTCCCCGATCCCTGCCGACGGGCACCAGCGCGCGATGCTGCACGCACCGCACGCCGGCCGTCGAGAGAAGCACACCCGCCGACCGTGGAATATCAGGCGGTGGGACAGCATGGTCCACTCCTTCTTCTCCACGAGCTCCCCGACGGCCTGCTCGACCTTGACCGGATCCTCCTCGTCGGTCCAGCCGAGACGACGCACCAGCCGGCCGAAGTGCGTGTCGACGGTGAGGCCGGGAATCCCGAACGCGTTGCCCAGGACGACGTTCGCCGTCTTGCGGCCGACGCCGGGCAGCGTGACGAGGTCCTCGAGACGTGCCGGGACCTCCCCGCCGAACCGGTCGACGAGCGCCTGCCCGATCCCGATCACCGACTGCGTCTTGGCCCGGAAGAACCCCGTGGGGCGCAGGATGTCCTCGAGCTCTGCCCTCTCGGCCCCCGCGTAGGCCGCCGCGTCGGGGTACGACGCGAACAGCTCGGGCGTCGTGAGGTTGACGCGCTTGTCGGTCGTCTGCGCCGAGAGCACCGTCGCGATCAAGAGCTCGAGCGGGGTCGTGAAGTCCAGCTCGCAGTGCGCGTCCGGATACGTCTGCGCGAGCGCACGGTCGGTGCGCCGCGCCCGGCGTACCAGGGCCAGGTGCGACTCGGGCTCGACGGCGCGGGGTTCGGCGTGGCTCACAGCCCCACGCTAGCCTCATGGTCCGACACCGGCCCGCGCGTGCGCCCGGAGTTGCGGCGGTAGGGCAGACTTGTCCTGGAAGATTGTCGGTCGAGACGAAGGATTCCGCGTGGACGACGACGTTGTGCTCTCCGCACCCCTGTTCGCGACGATGGACGCGGACGAGACCCGCACCCTGTTCGAGTCGATGCAGCAGGTCGAGCTCACCCGCGGTGACGTGCTGTTCCGCGAGGGCGAGCCCGGGGACCGCCTCTACGTGATCGCGACCGGCAAGATCAAGCTCGGCCGTCGCTCGAACGACGGCCGCGAGAACCTGCTCTCGATCCTCGGCCCGGGCGAGATGTTCGGCGAGCTGTCCCTGTTCGACCCGGGCCCGCGCACCGCCACCGCCAGCTCGGTCGCGGACTCCGTCATCTACGAGCTCGGCCACGAGCAGCTCGTCGCGTGGATCGAGAAGCACCCGAGCGTCGCCAAGCACCTGCTCGAGGCCCTGGCGCGCCGCCTGCGACGCACCAACGAGACGCTCGCGGACCTCGTGTTCTCCGACGTCCCCGGACGCGTCGCCAAGGCCCTGCTCGACCTGTCGACGCGGTTCGGCGAGGAGACCGACGAGGGGGTGCGCGTCGCGCACGACCTCACCCAGGAAGAGCTCGCGCAGCTCGTCGGCGCGTCGCGCGAGACCGTGAACAAGGCGCTCGCCGACTTCGCGACCCGCGGCTGGGTCCGGCGCGAGGGCCGCGCCGTCGTCCTGCTGGACCTCGACCGCCTGGAGCGTCGCGCGCGCTGACCCCCTCCGGGGGCACGCGCCCGGCGTGGGCCGGGCACCGGTCAGTCGGCGACCTCGACGACCAGCTCGACCTCGACCGGGGCGTCCAGGGGAAGGACGGCGACCCCGACGGCGCTGCGGGCGTGCACGCCCGCCTGGCCGAAGATCTCCCCGAGGATCGTGCTCGCGCCGTTGACCACGGCTGGCTGGCCGGTGAACGACGGGTCGCTCGCGACGAACCCGACCACCTTGACGACCCGCACGACCTGGTCCAGGGAGCCGACGACGTCGTGCACGGCGGCGAGCGCGTTGAGCGCGCACAACCGCGCGAGGTGCGCCGCGTCGTCGGGCGGGACGAGGCCCTCGCCGTGCCCGACCTTGCCCGTCGCGGGGAGAGCCCCGTCGACGAACGCGAGCTGGCCGGACGTCCAGACATACCGACCCGTGCGGACGGCCGGCACGTAGGCGGCCACGGGCTTCGCGACCCCGGGCAGGGTGATGCCGAGCTCGGCGAGACGCGCAGCGACCGTACCGGGGGCCGAACCCGCCGCGCCGGCCGGTGCCGCGTCCACTACTTGTCCCCGGTGGGTCGCTTGAGGTATGCCACCAGCCCGTTCCCGTCGGGCCCGGTGACGACCTGGACGAGCTCCCAGCCGTCGGAGCCCCACTGGTCGAGGACCGCCTTCGTGTTGTGGATGATCAGGGGGATGGTCGCGTACTCCCAGGTGGTTGCCATGGGGCGAGCGTAGCGGCCGAGAGGGATGTACGGGATGCTCACACAACCCGCACACCGCTGCGCCGCCGGCACCCGGGCCGCGCCCATGGCCCTCCTTTAGGGTGGAACCATGGCTTCCTCTGTGCGTCCACGCGGTCGGCAGATCAACGCGTACCAGTTGATCGCCCTGCTGCTGGCGTTCGTCCTCGTGTCCGGCGTCGGCGGCGTGCTCGCCGCGGGCCTGTTCATCCCGCTCGCAGCCGGCGCGAACACCGCGACGGACAGCGCGCTCGAAGTGTTCGACGAGCTCCCCGAGGACCTCGAGCCCGGTCCGCTGGCCGAGATGTCGCGCATCTACGCGAACGACGGCAAGACCGAGCTCGCGACGTTCTACACGGAGAACCGCATCGTCGTCCCGCTGGACGAGATCTCGCCCTACATGCAGGACGCGGTCGTCGCGATCGAGGACAAGCGCTTCTGGGAGCACGGCGGGGTCGACATCGAGGGCATCCCGCGCGCGGCGGTCAACAACCTCCTCGACAAGCCGACGCAGGGTGCCTCGACGCTCACGCAGCAGTACGTGAAGAACGTGCTCATCGAGCAGGCCGTGCGCGATGACGACGAGCTCGGCATCTGGGCCGCCAAGGAGGACAGCCTCAGCCGCAAGGCACGCGAGGCGAAGCTGGCGATCTCGATCGAGAAGCGCATGAGCAAGGAGGAGATCCTCCAGGGGTACCTCAACATCGCGCAGTTCGGTACGTCCGTCTACGGCGTCGAGACGGCGTCCCAGCACTACTTCAGCAAGAGCTCGAAGGACCTGAACGCGGTGGAGGCCGCGACGATCGCGGGAGTGACCAAGGCCCCCGGGTCGTACGACCCGACGCGCAACCCCGAGAAGGCGCAGAGCCGACGCAACACCGTCCTCAACACGATGTACCAGCAGGGGTTCATCACGAAGGACGAGTACGACGAGAGCCGCGCGCTGCCGATCGCCGACACCCTCAAGGTCAAGCCGGTCGAGGTGGGCTGCCAGGCCGCCGGCGGCGCCGCGTTCTTCTGCGACTACGTCACGAAGGTCATCATCTCGGACCCCACCTTCGGCGAGACGCAGGACGACCGCACGGCGCTGCTGTACCGCGGTGGGCTCAACATCTACACGACGCTCGACCCGGCCATGCAGAAGGCGGCCGAGAAGCAGGCCAAGAAGGCCGTCCCGCCCGACGACCCGAGCAAGATCGAGGACGCGATCGTGTCCGTCGAGCCCGGGACCGGGAAGATCCTGGCGATGGCGCAGAACCGTGGCTACGACGCGACCGAGGAGCCGGAGCCGAACACGACGGCGGTGAACTACAGCGTCGACCAGGCGCACGGGTCGTCGAACGGGTTCTCGCCCGGGTCGTCGTGGAAGCCCTTCGTCCTCGCGGAATGGCTCAAGCAGGGCCACTCGCTCTACGAGCGGGTCAACGCCAACAGCCGCGCGTGGAACAACTCCGACTTCGACTTCTGCGGCGCGCACGTGCCCAACGAGGCAACGCCCTGGCAGCCCGGCAACTCCGACGGCATCGACAGCAAGGGCAGCATCACGGCCCTGGAGGCGACGTACAACTCCATCAACACGGCGTACGCCGACATGGAGAGCAAGCTGCGCCTGTGCGACATCAAGTCGACCGCGGAGTCGATCGGGTACCAGCCGTCCATCACGGACCAGAAGGAGAGCGGCGTCACCATGGTGCCGTCCATGGTGCTCGGCACGCAGAACTCCTCACCGCTGCAGATGGCTGCCGCCTACGCCACGTTCGCCAGCGGGGGCACCTACTGCCAGCCGCTCGCGATCACCAAGGTCGTGGGTTCCTCCGGTGACGAGCTCGACGTCCCCGCGGCCAAGTGCGACAAGAACGCGCTCGACCCCGAGGTCGCGAACACGGTCACCTACGCGCTCACCAACGTCATGACGCAGGGCTCCGGCAAGGCGGCGCAGCTCGACGGTCGGCCGTCGGCCGGCAAGACCGGGACGTCCCAGCTCAACCGGCACACCTGGTTCCTGGGCTTCACCCCCCAGGTCTCGACGGCCGTCTGGATCGGGAACGCCGAGAACGACGTCGAGATGCGCGACTTCACGATCAACGGCGAGTTCCAGCGGTGGTGGTTCGGCTCGACGTTGGCCGCGCCGACGTGGAAGGCCTACATGGACAGCGCCCTCAAGGGCGAGCCCGCCAAGGAGTTCGGCGCCCCCGACTGGAACAAGGTCAACGCGCCGGCCCCGCCGCCGAGGCCCACCGCGGACAGCGGTGACGACGGCGGTGACAGCGGCGGTGGTGACGACGACGGCGGCGGTGACGACGGCGGCGGCGGTGACGACGGCGGCGGCGGCGACAACGGAGGGGGTCGCGACGGCGGTGACCGCGGCGACCGCGGGAACGGCGTCGGTCGCGACGCCGGCGACCTCGGCGGTCTGCTCGACGACCTCGTCGGGGGGAACGGCTGAACCCGCACGCGGCCCGGGCCGTCGGTGCGTTCGCCGCGGCGGCCGTGGGCGGTCTCGCCTACGCGCACCTGGAGACGAAGCTCTTCACCGTCCGTGACGTCACGGTGCCGGTGCTCCCGCCGGGTGCGCGCGATCTGCGGGTGCTCCACGTCTCGGACCTGCACCTCGTCCCGTCGCAGCAGCGCAAGATCGCCTGGGTGCATGCCCTCGGCGACCTCGAGCCCGACCTCGTCGTGAACACGGGCGACAACATGGCCCACCGGGACGCGCTCGCCCCGCTGCTGTCCGCCCTGGAACCGCTGCTCGAGCGTGCGCCCGGCATGTTCGTCATGGGCTCGAACGACTACTACGCGCCACAGCCCAAGAACCCGGCGAGGTACCTCCTGCCCGACGCCAGGTCCCCGCTCACGAGCTCGCCCCCGACCCTTCCGGCGGCGGAGCTCGCGGCCGCGTTCTCCCGTGCGGGCTGGGTGGACCTGACGAACCGACGGGACTCGCTCCGGGTCGGCGGCGTGCAGCTCGACCTCGTCGGGGTCGACGACCCCCACCTCGACCGCGACGTCTTCCCCGAGCCCGGCACCACGGGCTCGACGAGTGACGTCCCGACGCTGCGCCTGGGCGTCACGCACGCCCCCTACCGCCGCGTGCTCGACGCGATGCACGCCGACGGCGCGGACGCCGTGCTCGCCGGCCACACGCACGGGGGACAGCTGTGCGTCCCGGGGTTCGGCGCGCTCGTCACCAACTGCGACCTCGATCGGGGCCGGGCGAAGGGCCTGCACGGGTGGCCCGGTGCGCGCCCCGACGAGCCGGGCGGCGAGGGCTCCACGTGGCTGCACGTCTCGGCCGGCGCGGGGACGTCGCCGTACGCGCCGTTCCGGTTCGCGTGCCGTCCGGAGGCCACGCTCCTGACGCTGACGGCCCGCTGAGAGGGCGGTCCGCGAGCGTCGTCCACGTCACCACGGGCCGGTTTCGTCCTAGGGCCACCCGTGGGCTATTCTGAGCAGGCTTCCCACGCAGAAGAGCATCGTTCGCGGTGCCCGACGACGCGTGGTCGGCACTCGGGGTGTGGCGCAGCTTGGTAGCGCGCGTCGTTCGGGACGACGAGGTCGCAGGTTCAAATCCTGTCACCCCGACCAACCAAGAGGCTCTCTGAGCAGCGGAAACGCTGCGCAGAGAGCCTCTTGTCGTTCCCGCTCCCCTGGCTGGGCTGCGTCCGGCTCGACCTCGCACCGCACCGCACCGGGCCGGGCCGGGCCGGGCCGGGCCGGGCCGGGCCGGAGGCTTGATGCGTTCGACGCGTGCGCGCCACACGATGGGCGGTCCTCGGGCCCGGGCAGACTTGCTCGATCGTCACCACGCTTCCGCGGTCCGCCACGCTCACACACGCGCGCAGTCGCACGGCTCCTCGACACGTGGCGGGCCGGGCTCGACGCCTGACGACCCTACGCCGGGCGCGCGCGGACCAGGGCTACCAGACTGAGACGACCGCCCGCCACCTGGAGGTTGCCGTGAGCATCGAGAACGTCGTCGTCGTCGGGGGCGGGCTCGCCGCCGCCAAGGCCACCGAGACGCTCCGCGAGGAGGGCTACGGAGGCGGGTTGACCGTCGTCGGGCACGAGCGGCACCGGCCGTACGAACGACCCCCGCTGTCGAAGGACTACCTGCGTGGCGAGGTGGGGCGCGAGAGCATCTTCCCGCTCGACGCGGCCTGGTACGCCGACCACGACGTCGAGCTCCTGACCGGGGTGACCGCGGCGGGACTCGACCCGGCCGCGCACCGCGTCGCGCTCGACGACGGGCGGAGCCTGGCGTACGACCGCCTGCTGCTCGCGACCGGCTCCGCACCGCGCACTCCCCCCGTCCCGGGAACCGACCTGGACGGTGTGCACAGCCTGCGCACGGTCGACGACAGCGAGCGGCTCGCTGCCGCGCTCGACACGTCGTCGCGCACGGGTGCAGGGCGCCTCGCGATCGTCGGGGACGGGTGGATCGGGCTCGAGGTCGCGGCGTCCGCGCGGTCGAAGGGACTCGACGTGAGCGTCGTCGGGCGCGGTGCCCACCCGCTCGAGCGCGTCCTGGGCCCGGAGATGGGCGAGCTCTACGGGCAGCTCCACGCGGAGCGCGGGGTGCACCTGCACCGGCGCGCCGAGGCGACGGCGATCACGGGCGTCCGGGGCCGCGCCACCGGGGTGGCGCTCGCGGACGGGACCCACGTCGAGGCCGACGTCGTGCTCGTCGCCGTCGGCGCGGCGCCGAACGTCGGGACCGCGGCGGCCGCCGGCCTCGGGCTCGACTCGGCGACGGGCGGGATCGTCGCGTCCGCGACGCTCCAGACCACCGACCCGGACGTGTTCGTCGCCGGCGACGTCGCGAGCGTGCCGTCTGCCCGCTACGGACGGTCGATCCGGGTCGAGCACTGGGCGACGGCGCTCAACCAGGGCCCGCACGCCGCGCGCGCGATGCTCGGCGCCGCCGAGCCGTACCGGGAGCTGCCCTACTTCTTCTCCGACCAGTACGACGTCGGCATGGAGTACCTCGGGTTCGTCGCCGGCCCCGAGGCCTACGACGAGCTCGTGGTCAGCGGCTCGGTCGCCGACCACGAGCTCGTCGCGTTCTGGGTCTCGGACGGCCGGGTCGAGGCCGCGATGGCCGTCAACGTGTGGGAACGCATGGACGACGTCAAGGCCCTGATCCTGCGCGACGGCCCGGTGGAGCGGGCGGAGCTCGAAGGCTTCACCTCGTGAGTGCACGCTGCTACCCCGCGGGCTAGGTCCCGCAGCCCTCGAGGGTGGCTTCCGCGACGAGCGTGGCGTCCGCGCTCGACCCGTTCACGAGCAGCACCACCGGGTCGATCGCCAGGCTCTCGCTCCGCTCGATCCCCAGCACGTCGAACCCCAGCGACAGGGACACGTAGCTACCAGAGATCCACGACCCGGACATGTCGGGCTCGAGCTGGACGAACGCCTCCTCCCCCGGCGGGACGACGACACTGTCCACCAGGTCCTCCGACGGGGCGCCCTGGAAGTCCCCGGTCGGGTCGAACAGCTCACGCTGGAAGCGCAGCACGTCGTCGCCTGCGGTGAGCCGGACGGCGACCCTGTTCGGGTTCCGCACGGAGTAGACGACACGCGCCTCGGGGTCCTGCGACCCGACCACGTTCGCCGCCGGCTCGTCGTCGCGGATCGCGCACGACGCGACCGTCGGCCCATCCCACCAGCTCAGGGAACCGGGTTCGAGACGTGCCGTGCGTGCGACGACCTGCCAGACGACGACGCCGAGGAGCACCAGCACCGCCAGGACGGCGGCGATCCAGACCGCCGCTCGTCGGCGACGCCGGGTCCGCGCGGCCCGCTCGACGACCTCGTCCATGCTCAGCACGCGCACACTCTAGCGGGAGGCAGCAATCTCACGGCGTGTCGACGGACCGACTCCTCGGCGCCTCGCTGCCTCAGCCGAGGAAGACCTGCGAGCAGAGCATCTGCTCTGGCCCCGTCGTCGTGTCGACCACGCACCCGACGCCGACCCGCGTCAGCGCCGGGTCGAGCAGGTTCGCGCGGTGCCCCGGCGAACCGTCCCAGGCCTCCACGACCTGCGCCGGGCTCGCCGCGGCGCGGCTGAGGTTCTCCGCCGCAGTGCCCCCGGGTGGTGCGCACGACGCGATCACGTCGTCCAGCGGGGCGTGGTCGAGCTCCGACCGCCCCACGAGCTGCTCGGCCCGGGCCGTCGCCGCCTCGGTGGCGCAGACGTCGGTCGTCAGCTCCGGGGAGTCCGTGCCGGCACGGAGCTCGTTCGTCTCCGAGACGACGAGCGCGGCGTAGCGCGCCGGATCCGTCGGCTCGAGCACGAGCGCGTCTTCGCCCGACGGCGGCCCGCTCCCCCCGCGCGGCGCATCATGCCGGGGGTCCTGCACCCCACAGCCCGCGACGAGCGCGACGCATAGCGTCACCCGGACCGCAGCCCTCCGGAGCACGTTCACGGCCTCCCGAGGGCTCGATAGACCCACCCGGCCGCGCGCCAGGTGTCGGCGTCGAGCGCGTTGCGGCCGTCGACCACGCGCGGCGCGGCGACGAGCCCGAAGAGCTTGCCGGGGTCGAGATCGCGGTACTCGCGCCACTCGGTGAGGACCAGGACCGCGTCCACGCCGTCGACCGCCTCCTCGACGGAGTCCGCGTAGCGCAGGTGCGGTGCCTTGCGGCGCGCGTTCGCGACCGCCTGCGGGTCGGTCACCACGACGCGCGCGCTCCGGGCGTGCAGACGTTCCGCGACGTCGAGGGCCGGGGAGTCCCGCACGTCGTCGCTGTCGGGTTTGAAGGCCGCGCCGAGCACCGCGATCCGTGCGCCTGCGAGCGGACGCCCGTCGAGCACGCCGACCGTCAGGTCGACCATGCGCTCTCTGCGCCGCAGGTTGATCGAGTCCACCTCGCGCAGGAAGCCGACCGCGGGGTCCGCGTGCAGCTCCTCGGCACGCGCCATGAAGGCGCGGATGTCCTTGGGCAGGCATCCCCCACCGAAGCCCAGCCCGGCGTTGAGGAACCGGCGACCGATCCGCTCGTCGAGACCGATCGCGTCGGCGAGCTGCGTGACGTCTCCGCCCGCGACCTCGCACAGCTCCGCCATCGCGTTGATGAACGAGATCTTCGTCGCGAGGAACGAGTTGGCCGCGACCTTGACGAGCTCTGCCGTCGGCCGGTCCGTCACGAGCCTCGGCGTGCCCTCCGCGATCGGTGTCGCGTACACCTCGTCGAGGAGGTCGACAGCACGTCCCCGCGCATCGTCGTCGGGCACCCCGTAGACCAGGCGGTCAGGACGCAGCGTGTCCTGGACCGCGAACCCCTCGCGCAAGAACTCCGGGTTCCAGACCAGGGCGGCGTCCGGTCGGACGCCGGACAGCTCCGCGGCGAGACGGTCCGCGGTGCCGACGGGCACCGTGGACTTGCCCGCCACCAGCGCCTCGGGGCCGAGATGCGGCAGCAAGGAACGAAACGCGGCGTCGACGTACGTCAGGTCCGCCGCGTAGGAGTCGGCGCGCTGCGGAGTGCCCACGCACAGGAAGTGCACGGCCGCGTCGGCAGCTGCCATGACGTCCGTGGTGAACGTGATCCGTCCGGTCGCGCCCGCCTCGGCGAGCAGGTCCGGCAGTCCGGGCTCGTAGAAGGGTGCGCGGCCGGCAGTCAGCTCCGCCACCCTGCCCGCGTCGACGTCCACGCCGACGACGTCGTGGCCGAGCGTCGCCATGCACGCCGCGTGGACGGCGCCGAGGTAGCCGCAACCGATGACCGAGATCTTCATGTCTCCCCCTGCACTGATTCGTGGCACACCCCCTGCGTGCCACGGTGGCCGCATTGCGGCCGGTGGTACTCAGCGCCCGGTGCGGGGCGCGACGACCTCGTCGAACGACGTCGTGGGCACGAACGGGGACGACCCCGCGGGCACGCGCTCTGCCGCGGGCATCTCGGCCGGCGCGGCGTCTGCCGGGGCCGGCCCGTCCGGTGCCGACGACGGCGGGGCCTGTCGGTCGGTCCGGAGCAGCCTGCGAAGGCTCCGCCGGCTCCCGTGCGCGGGCTCCGCCCGCCGCCGCGCCGGCTGCACCGGCCGGCTGGTGTACTCGTAGTACGAGTACCCGTACGAGCCGGAGCCCGCGCCCTTGAGCGGGACGCGGTTGGCGACGACGCCCAGGAGTCTGGCCCCGACCGTCTCCAGCGCCGCGACCGCACCCTCCACCTGCTGGCGGTGCACCGTGCCCGCACCCGTGACGAGGATGGCGCCGCCCGAGCGCCGGGCGAGGATGGCGGCGTCGGTCACCGGGAGGAGCGGCGGCGAGTCGATCACGACGACGTCGTAGTCGGTCCCGAGACGCTCGACGAGGTCGGCCATGGCCTCCGACCCCAGCAGCTCGCTCGGGTTGGGCGGGACCTGCCCCGCCGCGACGACGTCGAGCGTCCCGCTCCCCCACGGCTGCACGGCGTCCTCGAGCGCGACCCTGCCGATGAGGACCGTCGTGAGGCCGACCGACCCCTCGATCCCCATGTACTTCGCGACGGAGGGCCGACGCAGGTCCGCGTCGACGAGCACGACGCGCTGTCCTGCGTCGGCGAGCGTGATCGCCAGGTTGATGCTCGTGGTGGTCTTGCCCTCCCCCGCCAGTGCCGACGTCATGACGAAAGTTCGTGCGCGCTGGTCGAGCTCGAGGAACTGGAGGTTGGTACGAAGTCGCCGGAACGCCTCGGCGCGGAGCGCCTGTGGCGACTCCTGCACGATGAGCGGGTGGTCGGGAGCGTCTTCCTCGTACCCGATGATGCCCAGCACGGGGGCGCTCGCGACGGCCTCGACGTCGGCGGCCGACCGGATGCGCGTGTCCAAGAGCTCGCGGAGCACCGCCAGACCGATCCCCAGCGCGAGACCCACCACGAGGCCGAGCGCCAGGTTCAGCCGGAGGTTCGGAGACGACGGCGACTGCGGCACCGTCGCCGTGCGCACCGTGCTGATCTGCACCGGGGAGTCGCCGCCGGCCGCAGGCGTCTCGAGCTCGGCGACCACGTCCGCCAGCGACCCTGCCACCGCGTTCGCGACGTCGGCGGCGAGCCGTGGGGACTCGTCGGTGGCGGTGACGTTGATGAGCGACGTGTCGAGCGGAGACTCCGCGCCGACCCGCTCCGCGAGCGACGCGGCGTCGTCGGCGAGTCCCAGCTCCTCGATCACCGGATCGAGCACGCGCGGGGTCGAGACGAGCTCCGTGTACGACTTCACCTGACGCACCGTGAAGTTGGAACCCTGCAGGAGATCGGTCGTGCTGTCCGAGCCCTGGACCGACACGTACACCTGCGACCGCGCCGAGTAGGTCGGCGTGGCCGCCAAGGAGACCGCGCCGGCGAGAAGGACACCCGTCAACGCGACGACGACGGCGACAGGCCACCGCTTCACGATGATGTTCACGTAGTCACGAAGTTCCATCGTCCCCCTGCTTCCCCCGCGGGCTCGCCGCGACCGGCCGGCTGCCCGTCCCATGGTCTCGCGTCTCCTGCCCGCGCGCTCGTGCTCCCCGTGGCGTACCGGGTGCCGCGAAACGGTCGCCCAAGATCCTCGGTGGCGGCGCGCCGAACATGCTGCCTGCAGGCACGCGGCCCTGGACCACCGTCATCGGTGTCACGAGAGCCGAACGACCGACGACGGAACCGCCCAGGACGACGCACCGCGCGGTCACCCAGGCCCCGTCGTCGATCGTCACGGGTGACGCGACGACTCTCATGTCGCTGCGATGGGCGTGGCTCCCCGTCGTCACGAACGTCTCCTGCGAGAGGACCGCGTCCCGACCGATGGTGACTCGCTCCCGGTTGCTGATCCAGACACCTTCACCGATCCAGCTGTTGGCTCCGACGCTCAGGTTCCACGGGAAGCGGACACGGACCCGCGGCCTCACGATCACCCTCGGGCCGATCTCCGCGCCGAAGACGCGCAGCGCCGCCCGACGGACCGCCGAGCTCGGTTGGACCGAGCTCGTGACCAGCGTTCTCTCGACGATGCGCCACAGCGCGACGACGAGCGCCGAGCGGCCCCAGCCGACCTCTGCCTCCGGCACCGCTCCCAGGTCGATGACCGGAGGTGCCTCAGTGCTGTCCACGATGCCTCACTCCTTCGTCGCGCGCCGCGCGGTACGCCTCGTCGAGCACGTCTCCCACCCGACCCATGCCGTTCGTCTCCTGGACCTGGCACCTGGCACGGCGCGCGAGCTCGGCCCACCGGCGCTCGTCCCGCAGCACCGGCAGCAGCGCGTCGGCCATCTGCGCAGCGCTCGCGTCCGTCACCAGTGCCGCGCGCGTCCGTTCGAACAGCTCGGACACCCCGGTGGTCCGGCTGATGACCGAGGGCAGCCCGAGGGACATCGCTTCGAGAAGGGCCATCGGATAGGGCTCGTCCCGGCTCGGGAGCACGAACGCCTGGGCCTTCGACAGCCGGGCTGCGACGTCGTCCGGCGGTACGGCACCGGCGATGTCGAGGTCGTCGACGGCGAGCTCCGCCCGGAGCGATCGCACGGCACCCAGGCTCCCGCCGTCGGGACCCAGGACGGTGAACCGACCGCGGTAGCCGCGTCCCCGCATCTCGTGCGCGAGACGCACGAACTCGTCCGGGCGCTTCCGCGGGTGCAACCGCGAGCAGAAGACCACCTCCTGCTCGTGCTCGGGGACCCATCGTGCGCCGCCGCTCGCGACAGGGACCCCGTTCGGGATCCGACGGGTCGCCAGCGGTGCGCCGGCGACCGCCCGCACGTTCTCCGCGTCCGCCGTCGTCAGGACGAGCCGTTCGTCGGCACGCCGCAGCACGGGCCCCATCACCAGGGTGTCGAGGGCAGAGGCGCTCGCGCGCGGGTCGGGCTTGACCATCCCGTGCGTCTGGACGACGAGCGGAGTCCTGCTGCCGAGCGTCGAGACCGCCGCAGGCAGCGTGACGAGGTCGCGAGCGAGGTGGACGTGGACGACGTCGGCTCCCCGCAGCAGCCGACCTGTCGCCGCGAGGACACCGGGCGCCACGATGCCGCTGTGCTGACCCACGGGGAGCCGGAACGCCACGTCCGCGAGCGTCACCCGGTACGACTGCGCAGCCAGCGCACCCGCCGTGTCCCGCGCGGCGACGAGGTGCACGGAGTGGCCCCGGCGGGCCAGCTCCTGGGACTGGAGCCGGGCGACGGTGAGGGGGCCTCCGTACGCCCCGTCGGCGCTGACCAGCGTGACGATCTGGAGCACTCTCACGGGACCTCCCGTCGATCGGCAGGTCGTGGCCCCGCGTCGTCCGGCCTGGCGACGCGCGCCGTGGCGAACCAGAGTGCACCAGCGATGAGGGAGATCAGCATCATCGCCTGGAGCAGCGACCCGCGCAGGAGGATCACCTGGTAGATGGCGAAGACGGGCACGAAGAGTCCCGTCCAGGACATGGTGCGGCTCTCCACGTGCGCGTCGGCCCGAACGCCGAGCAACCCGTAGACCACGAGCACCACGACGACGAGGACGAGCCCGCCGTCGAGGTACAGCTCCGCAGGCAGCGGCGTCGACAGGTTCGTGATCGGGAAGCCGAACGACTCGCCCAGGATGCTCCCGGACCCCTGCGGCTTCCCGGGCCAGAGACTGCGAGGGACCCAGAAGGTCACCGCGCCGAGGAGCTGCTCTCCGAGCTGGTACCCGGCGAGTCGCACATAGCTCACCGCCGTGGCCGCCATCTGGAAGGAGTCGAAGTCGACGGTACCGAGCACGGCGGTCGACGGGCCGTCGGAGTCGCGCGTCGTCGCGGTCCGGAACAGGTTCAGCAGCGGGAAGACGACGACGAGACCGGCGGTGAACGCGATCATGAGCGCCGCCACCTTTCGCCGCGTGAGCGGCCAGAGGACGGCGATGAGCAGGCCTCCCCAGACCACTCCGACGTGATACCGGGCGGACGAGACCGGATTGGTCAGGGTCACCGCCAGGAGCACTGCGAGAAGCGCGACGACCCGCTGCCCGGCGGACCGGGAGCGCTTGGCGACCAGCACGCTCGCGTACGCGGCGACGAACACCACGGCGGTCGTCGCGACGGACAGGAGGATCCCGAGGGAATCGGCCTCGGACGCCCGGGTGCCGTAGAGGGTCTCTCCCCGCTCGAAGCGGCTGGAGAAGAGTGCCCCCGGCCCGCCGAGTCGCGCGATGGCGATGGCGTACAGGACGAGAGCCAGTGTGAGCAGGAGGCGTACCCGTCGCGCATCGAGCACGCGCCGGACCGGGGTGGGTGGGCGTGGTCGCGACGCTCTCCCCCTACCGACCAGGTTGCCCACCTCGTGCGCCAGCAGAGCCAGCAGGACGACCATCGCGGCCGTCCGCACCGAGCCGTCGTCGGGCACCACGCTCCACGGCAGGCGGCCGACGCCGAGCTGCACGAGAGGGGCCACACCCAGGAAGAGGAAGAAGTACAGGTAGAAGAAGGGCTGGACGATGCCACCGCTCGACCTGAACGTGGTCCACGAGAGCCGCCAGCCGGCGATCGCGGTCACGAGGAGCAAGGGCAGGCGGCTCGCGTCGATCTCGAACGTGGCCACCAGCACGAGAGGGACGCCGACGCCGATCCCGATGCCGGTCGTCGGCGCGAGGGCATCGAGCAGGGTGGAGGCCGGTCGCTCGCGTCGCAGCACCAGCGGCGGATCGTCTCGTGCCGAGAGCTCGCCGACGAGCGGACGGAGGAGGGTCGTCGGCCGGGTCACGTCGTCGGCTCCTCGACCAGGGAACCGGTCACGGGCCGTTCCGCGATGCCGAAGGTCGGGCGTCCGCGCAGCGTCGTGGTCGACGCTCTCCGCACCCATGCCGCCTTCTCTCGCGCGATCCCTACGCGTCGGAGCACGTCCTCCCGCTGCGAGGCGAGCGACGAGAGCCCTTCCCTGACGACGGCGGCGGAGTCGCGCCCCGTGTCGAAGCTCGGGCACGGCACACCGGCAGCGAGCATGTGCCTCTCGATCTTCGTCGTCGGACGCACCGCGACCTGGGCGACGAGCGACCCCTCGACCGCCGCGACGACCAGGACGTGGAGACGATCGCTGACGGTGATCGCGGTCCGCCGATAGACGCTGCGCAGTGCTTCCTCCTGCTCGCTCGAGCTCACCTGCGCGGGCCACGAGACCAGCTCGGCGTCCAGCTCGGCGGCGATCTCGGTCGCCCGCGGTCCGTCGCTCTCGACCTGGACCACCACGCAGGGCTGGAGACCGAGGTCCGCTGCGGCACCACGGACGGCGTCGAACCAGCGCGCGTCGACGGGCTCCCGGTCTCCTCGCAGCGAGATCGTGAGAAGGCTCCGGGACGCGGAGCCCGCAGGGTCGGCCAGGGGGTCGTCGAAGGCGATGTCGGGGACGAGGCTCCCTCGACGGAAGCGGGTCGCGCTCCGCTCCTCGCGCCACAGGGCGATGTCGGCCACCCGGACGGCGACGCCGTACACGGCACCCCACCCCGGTGACGAGGCCGCGAGCGCGCGAGGAAGCTGGAGGACCCGGCCACCGGTCAGGCGGACGACGACGGCCAGCACGGCGGCGGCGAGCACCGGCCGCGCGAACCGGTGGTCGGTGGAGAACTCACCCGGCTCGAGGGCCAGGGCGCGCGACCGACGAGGGGTGCGCAGCAGGGCCCGCAGCCACGCCGTGAACCGCGTGTGCACCACGACGTCGCCGTCCGGCACCACGTCCGCCACCCAGCGCTCGCGACCCGCACCCACGTACACGTGGGGCGTGCCCGCGGCCTGGAGCCACTGGATCCCCCGTCGTCGGATGATCGTGTCACCCACGTTGCGGAACGGTCCCGACAGGACCATGAACGTCCGCGTCCCACCCTGCTCGACGGTCATCGATCCTCCTCCGGTGATAGCGCCGTGCGCCGGGTCACGGCGCGGACCATGACGGCGAGGACGACGAGCTGGACGATCCATGCCGCGCTGTAGCCGATGCTCGCGCCCACGGCTCCGCCGGTCGCCGCCCCTGCCGCGACGCCGACGATGATCGCCGCGGCGCCGATCATCGACGCACGACCGACGACCCGAGCGAGACCGGCACCCTGCAGGACCGCGTTGATCATCGTCACGAACGCCAGCACGAGCAGGCCGCAGCAGTACACCTGCAGCACAGGCACCGCCGACGTGTACGCGTCGCCCAGCACGACCGGCACCGCCCACGGTGCGAGTACGACGATCCCGGCCAGGACCACTGCCATGAAGCCCGTTCCCACGGTGACGGCGGCAGCCGTCGCACGCCGCTGCGACATCCCGTATCTCGACACCCGGGGCATGAGAACTGTCGCGAGGGTGCTGGGGACGAGGTTCACCACGGAGCTCACACGGGATGCCGCGGCGAACATGCCTGCCGCCACCGTCCCGCCCGCGACGGTGACCGCCAGGACATCGAGGTTGCGCAGCTGCCCCGCGATCGTCTCGATCCAGAACGGGACGGCCTCGCGGACGAGCGGGCGAAGGGTCCGCCCCTCTCCCGCAGGAACCGAGGACGCCAGCCGACGGCGGAGGAAGAGGTTGACCGATGACTCCGAGACCACGGAGGCGATGGCGAACGAGAGCAGCGTGTCGACCCCGGCTGCCAGGAGCAGCCCCAGGCCCACGAGCAGGACGAGGCGACGCAGCGACAGGGCAGCGCCGAAGAGCCGCGTGCGTTCGTCCGCGACCGCCAACCCCTGCCAGACCGCGGAGCTGCGCTGGGCGACGAGCGCCGGCGCGAGCGGCGCGAGCGCCCAGAACCGGGGGTCGAGCAGCCCGAGCGCGACGAACGCCACGAGCGCTGCAGCACCGAGGACGACGCTCGTCCGGTTGTTCTGCCGGACCAGGTCCCCGACCACGGTCGAGTCGGGCCGGAGGGACCGTATCCGGGCGAGGTACGGGCCGAAGCCGAAGCCGAAGGCTGCCGAGACCGCCGTCGTCGCACCGGTGGTCGCGACGACCAGTCCGAAGTCGCCCGGGCCGGCGGCACGCGCGAGGAGGACGAAGGTGAGCGCTTGCAGGAGCGCCGCGAGCACGCGACCTCCGAGGACACCCGCATAGTCCTTCACCATCGCCCGCGGCGCGACCACGGTGCTCACGGTCGGGCTCCGCCGGTCGCGAGCCGGAAGGCGTCCGTCCGACCCCAGCGACGCGCCCGGTGCTGCCGGTAGAGCGACGCGTACCACCGTGGCGCGGCACAGAGCAGGACGGCTCGCAGGAGCGTGCCCGTACCCACCAGACGCATGCTCCTCACCAACCGCGACGGCACGAGCAAGCGCCGGATGCCTGCGCGGGCTCGGACGAGCACGTCCGACGGGCCGTCCCGGCGCAGCACCTCGTTGGCGAGCGGCAGATGGACCGCACGCAGGGCGAAGGCGTCGAGCGCCGGAGACAGGCGCCGACCGGTGGCCTGCGGCAGTGCGCCCACGGCTGCGCACGCCTGCTCGAGACAGGTCGGCAGATCGGTCCACGAGTACGTCGCCGAGTTGAGGATGCTCCCCGCCCGCACCCTGTAGGTGTAGAGGACGGCGCGAACGGTCGCGATCCGCCCTACGCTCCCCGCGAGCGTGAGCATCCCGCCCAGGTCCGAGTGCGCACGCGTCAGCGGGAACGGGTCGGTGCCGAGCACGTCCGCGCGGAAGAGCTTGTTCCACAGGTGTCCCTTCACACGGCCGGTGAGCAGCTGCGCGAGGAGCTCGGCCCCGTCGGCCGCCCCGCTGACGGAGTCGGCGATGACGCTCCGTGCACCGGTGTCCGCGACGACGCGTTCGGCGTCGCACATCGTCACGTCGGCCCGAGCTGCTTCTGCGGCCTCGACCAGCCGGGAGACGATCTCGGGCGACCACGTGTCGTCGCAGTCGGTCAGCCAGATGTACGAGCCGCTCGCCTCCGCCAGAGCGGTGTTCCGTGCCCGCGCGACACCACGGACCACGTCCGACGAGATGACCCGCACGTGCGGACGGCTCGCGGCGTACTCGCGCATGAGTCGCCCGGAGTCGTCGACGGAGCAGTCGTCGACGAGCACCACCTCGAGGTTCTCGTAGATGAGGGCGTCCAGCTGGGCGAAGCACGCGGGGAGATGCTCGGCGTCGTCGTGCACGGGTACGACGACCGAGACCACCGGCCCTGTCCGCTCGCCCGCGGTCACGCCGCCGCCCTGGTGGACGGACGGGCGGTGTCGGTCGTGCGACTCGGGAAGACCCCGAGCGCTCGGCCGGCGAACTCGACGTATCGACGCTCGGCGGCCTCCCTGCTGTAGACCGTGTCGTAGAGCCGTCCGATCCGGTGCGCCAGGTCGTCCCGCTCCTTCTCGCCGGCGGCCAGCTCGAGCACGGCGTCCAGGAGCTCTCCGGGCCGACCGGCCGGCACGACCAGCGCCGCATCGTGCTCCGTCAGGAAGGAGTGCGTGATGCTCCCCGGTTCGACGGCAGCGAGGACCGGCCGGCGGGCGGCCGCGTAGGACGTGAGCTTGCTGGGCATGGACATCTCGACCACGCCCGGCTTCTCGTTGACCAGCAGGACGTCCGCCGCAGCCAGGACCGCCGGGTACTGCTCGGCGGTCACCGGAGGGACGAGATCAAGACGGCTCGCGCTCCGCCCGCGCTGCTCGAGGGCGACACGCTGGTTCCCGTCGCCGACGAGGACGAACTTCACCGGCGGCCCGACGTGCTCCGCGAGAATCGCGGCATCCACCACGCTCTCGAGTCCCTGCTTCATCCCCATGTTCCCGGTGTGCGCGACGATGAAGTCCCCCGGGTTCCAGCCCAGGGCGCGCCGCGCAGCGAGCCTGTCGGTGGCCGTGCGCTCGACGTGCGAGAAGTTGGGCAGCACGTCGATCCGCGACGGGTCGACCCCCTTCGCGACGAGGACGTCCTCGAACCTCTCGGTGATGACCCCGACGCGGGCGCACCGTCGGAGCATGGCGTACTCGACCCGACCGAGGGCCCGACCGATCTGCGGGCCGGCGGCTCCCGACTGAGAGGCGCCGTTGCCCGTCAGGTCCTGCACGAGCACGGCTCGCGCGCGAGCGCCCGAGAACGTCGCTGCCGCCAGGCCGGAGAGCATGGGCGTCACGGCGATCACGAGGTCCGCCGGCTGCCTGCGCACCACCTGCAGCGCCCTCGAGAAGAAGGTCGCCTCGAAGGCGCCGCGGCCCGCGACTCCCGGTCGCGCCGGCACGACGTGCCGCACGCGCGTGACCGGCACGCCGTCGATCACCTCTGCCCACACGCTGCCCCTCGTGTAGCGCGGATCGGTCACCTGCCACTGCGGGTAGTGCGGCACCCCGGTGACGACACGCACGTCACCGCCGGCGTCCGCCAGCGCGACGGCGAGCGCCCTCGTGTACGGGGCGTTCCCCGTGGTCTCGGGCGCATAGTTGGTCCCGACCACGGTGATGCGGCGACCGCCGAGCGTGCTCCCCACCTCAGGCCCCGACATGTGATGCCGCCGTCCTGCTCCCGGTCCTCGTGCTCGAGCGGTACCACTCGACGGTCGAGGCGAGGCCCTCCTCCAACCCGATCGACGCGGTCCACCCTGTCGACCGGAGCCGCGCGACGTCGAGGAGCTTCTGCGGCGTCCCGTCGGGCTTGGTCCGGTCCCAGAGCGTCTCGCCCTCGTAGCCGACGACGCCGGCGATCGTGGCGGCGACCTCCTGGATCGTCACGTCCGTGCCGGTGCCCACGTTGACGTGCGTAGGACCGTCGTAGTGCTCGAGGAGGTGCAGGCACGCGTCCGCCATGTCGTCGCTGTGGAGGAACTCACGGCGCGGCGAGCCGGTCCCCCAGTTGGTGACGCTGGGTGCGCGCGACGCGGCGGCCTCGTCGTAGCGCCGGATCAGGGCCGGGAGGACGTGGGACCCGGCGGGGGAGAAGTTGTCCCCGGGACCGTAGAGGTTCGTCGGCATGGCGGAGATCCACGGCAGGCCGTCCTGACGCCGCACCGCCTGGACCTGGAGGATGCCTGCGATCTTCGCGATCGCGTACGCGTCGTTCGTCGGCTCCAGGTGGCCGGTGAGCAACGACTCCTCGACGATGGGCTGCGGGGCGAGCCGCGGGTAGATGCAGGACGAACCCAGGAAGAGGAGCCGCTCCACCTCGTACGCGCGCGCCGCGTCGAGGACGTTCACCTGGATGCGCAGGTTCTCGCTGAGGAAGTCCACCGGGTACGTGGCGTTCGCCAAGATGCCGCCCACCTTCGCCGCGGCGACCACCACGTATCGAGGTCGGTGCTCGCGGAAGAGGTCGAGGACGGCATCGCGGTCGGTGAGGTCCAGCTCCGCCGAGGAGCGGCCCAGGAGACGCCCGAACCCGGCCGACTCCAACCGCCGCCAGATGGCCGAGCCGACCAGACCTCGATGACCTGCGACGTAGAACGTGGCGTCCCGGTCCAGCGGCGCCGGTGCGTAGGAGACCCGGTCGCGGTCGTCGCCGTGGCCCGTCATGCCGCGTCCCAGGTGGCGAGAGCGACGCGGTCGATCCAGGGCGAGCCGGCGTGCTGGAGCAGCTCGAGGTCCGCCTCCACCATGATCCGGGCGAGCTCTCGGCCGTCGACGGCCGGCTTCCACCCGAGGTCGGCATGAGCCTTGCTGGGGTCACCGATGAGCGCGTCCACCTCTGTCGGGCGCAGGTAGCGCTCGTCGAAGCGCACGTGGTCCCGCCAGTCGAGCCCGACATGGGAGAACGACGCCTCGAGAAAGTCCCGGACGCTCATCCCGATCCCCGTGGCCAGCACGAAGTCGTCGGGCTCGTCCGCCTGCAGCATCCGCCACATGCCCTCGACGTACTCGGCCGCGTAGCCCCAGTCGCGGATCGCGTCGAGGTTGCCCATGTACAGGTCCTCCTGCGTCCCCGCGTGGATGGCGGCGACCGCACGCGTGATCTTGCGCGTCACGAACGTCTCGCCACGCCGTGGCGACTCGTGGTTGAAGAGGATGCCGTTGACGGCGAAGAGGTCGTACGCCTCGCGATAGTTCTTCGTGATCCAGTACGCGTAGAGCTTCGCGGCGGCATACGGCGACCGCGGGTAGAACGGGGTGATCTCGCTCTGCGGCGGAGGAGTCGCACCGAACAGCTCGGAGGACGACGCCTGGTAGTAGCGCGTGTCGATGCCTGCGAGGCGGACTGCCTCCAGGAGTCTGATCGCACCGGTCCCGGTCGTGTCCGCGGTGTGCTCCGGCTCGTCGAACGACACGCGTACGTGCGACTGCGCGGCGAGGTTGTAGACCTCGTGGGGGCGGATCTGCGAGAGGAGCGTGACGAGCCGCGCGCCGTCGGACAGATCCGCGTAGTGCAGGAAGAGCCGCGCGTCCTCCTGGTGGGGGTCCTGGTAGAGGTGGTCGATCCGTGCGGTGTTGAACGTCGACGCACGGCGGATCAACCCGTGGACCTCGTAGCCCTTGCGGAGCAGGAACTCTGCGAGGTAGGAGCCGTCCTGGCCGGTGATCCCGGTGACCAGTGCCTTCTTCATCTGCCTGCCCCGTTCGTCGTCACTGGGTGCTGCCGAGCTGCTGAACATGCTGTCCGGGTCGGGTGTGCTCGCCGCACGGGCGACCGACCGCTCTCAGTACGCGCCGTCACGCCCCACCACCGCTCGGAGCGTCCGCAGGAGGATGAGCAGGTCGCCCGCCATCGTCCAGTTCTCGACGTAGTAGAGGTCCAGCCGCACGCTCTCCTCGAGCGTGAGGTTGTTCCGGCCCGAGACCTGCCAGAGTCCGGTGAGCCCGGGCTTGACGAGCAGCCGGCGGCCGATCTCCGCGTCGTACTGGTCGACCTCGAGCGCGACCTGCGGGCGCGGCCCGATGAGGCTCATCGACCCCCCGAGGACGTTGAACAGCTGCGGCAGCTCGTCGATCGAGTACCGGCGGATGAACCGCCCGACGGCGGTGACGCGCGGATCGACCTTGGGCTTGTAGAAGACGCCCACGTTGCCCTTGCCGAGGACGTCCTCGAGCCGGGACTCGGCGTCGACCACCATGGACCGGAACTTCAGCACGGTGAACGGCTCGCCCTGGAGACCGACGCGCTCCTGGCGGAAGAGGACCGGGCCACGGCTGGTCGCCTTGATCGCGACCGCGGTGACGAGCAGCGGCAGCGAGAAGAGCACGACGAGCACGAGTGCGCCCACGACGTCGAAGGTCCGCTTGAGCACGTGCTGCGGGCCCGAGTACCCGGGAGCCTCGACGTGGAGCAGCGGGAGCCCGGCGACGGGACGCGTGCGGATGCGGGGGCCTGCGACGTCGGTGAGGGCGGGCGCGAGGACGAGGTCCGCGCCCCAGGGCTCGAGGTCCCACGCGAGCCGCTTCACGGTTCGTGGGGTGACGAGATCCGAGCCCGTGACCATGACCGTGTCGGCGCGCAGCGGTTCGACGAGGCGAGACGCGTCAGCCAGGTCGCCGACGACCGGGACGCCCGCCACCTGCTCCCCCGGGTCGGCAGGTCCTCCCGGGACGCAGACCCCGACGACCTGGTAGCCGGCGTGGGTGGCCCCCCGCAGCTCGTCGACGAGGTGCGCCGCACCGTCGCGGCCCCCGACCACGACGGTCCGGGAGCGGCACCTGCCGCGCTCGCGGAGCGCGACGAGACGCCGTCGCGTCGTGTAGCGGCCGAGCAGCAGGAGGACGATCCCGACCGGGAGGGCGATCGCCACGTATCCCCGGGCCAGGTCGTACTTCACCAGGTACGCGACGATCGCGACGAGGCCGAAGACCGCCACGGTCGCGTTGACCACCCGCGCGTACTCGGGCGCCCCGGTCCCGAGGAGCCGCCCCTCCCGCGAGAAGGCCATGCGCAGGGCGAGCAACCACGTGCCGAGCAGCCCGACCGAGATGGCCAGGTACTGCAGGTCGAGCGTGGTCCCGCCGATGCCGTCGAACCGCACGAGGTACGCGACCGCCAGCGCGGTCGCCACGGCCGCCGTGTCGACGAGCGCGACGCGGCGGACGAGCCGCGACTTCCACCCGGGCCTGTGGTAGGCGCCGAGCGCGATCCGGACGAGCTGTCCTGTGTCGAAGGACGCGGTGCTGCCTCTCGCTGTCCCTTTCGGCACGGCGGGACGCTGCTCCGGCCCACCGGTCCTGTGTTCCTTCTCCAACGTCATGGTGCCCCCCGCGACGTCCGTGCCGCCGGTACAGCGCTCGTGCTCCGCGAGTCCCTGTGGATGCTCGGCGCACCGCGCGTACCGCCGGCTGTGCTGTGGTTCCTGCTCGGCCGGCTCCGGACGTCAGGGGCGGTCGCTCGTCGAGCGCCGCCTGCGGCTGACCAGGAGCGCTGTCGCTCCACCGAGGACGAGGAGCGCGGCACCCGAGATGAGCAGCACCTCGTCCGCTCCGGTCTCCGCGAGCCCCGAGCCGTCGGAGCCGCTCGCGCTCGCCCCCTCCTCGCCGGAGCCGTCCCCCGCCACGCCGCCCTCTGCGGCGCCGTCCTCCGCCGCGTCGGACGCGACGATCTGCTGCGACGAGAGCACCGTGCCGTCGGCGTCGGTCGCGACGAGCGAGAACGTGCCGGGTTCGGCGAGAGTGACGGTGAACGACGCGAAGCCGTTCGTGGTGCTCTTCGTCGAGGCCTTGGTACCGGCGATGGAGATCGCCCCGTCGGGGACGTCGGGCGAGCTGATGGTGAGCGTGATCGTCGGGTTCGCGACGGGTCCGCCGACCGTCACGGTGAACGCCTCACCGGGCGCGGGCGTCGTGGTGGAGATGCCGACCTCGTACTCGTCCGCCTCGTAGGCGGACGCCACCATCGGTGCTGCGGCCAGTGCCGCGGCCAGGAGCAGCGTTGTCGCTGCGCGTCGAACGTTCATGTCAAAGGCCCCCTGCCTCGATCGAGTCGCGGGGGCCCAGCACACCTCCGGCTCCGCGGAGACGATGCGCCACGGATGCCCGGCCCCCCGCCGTGCAGTACTAGGAGAACACACCTTGCTCGCACCCGGAAGCGGGAACGCTGTCGCTCGTCGTCCGTGCACCGGGAGTCTTCGTCACCGAGACGATGCCCGGTTGGTTCTTTCCGCTCACGACCTGGTATCGGTACGTCTGCGCGGCTCCTGGCTCGAGGTCCACCGTGCGTCCACCGACGACCAACCCGTCGTGGACCTGCGAGAAGAGACCCAGGTCCGCACCGCCGTCGGAATCGGCGCCCCGGATCGCGCCGTGCCGGGGTGCGTAGACGAGCAGGTTGGTGTGTATCGTCCCGTCGCCGCCCTGCCCGAGGACGTACCCCGGAAGCTCGGCGACGTCGTCGGGCGAGAGGATCGACGTGAGGGTCACGGCGACGGTGAAGGCCTGCGATCCGTCGGGGCGGCACGTCAGGTCCTCGACGGCGACCCTCGCGTCGAGGTAGTAGCCGACCTTCGCGGCCGACGACGCGTTGAGGAAGACGCCGACCACAGGCGAGCTCTCGCCGGACGCGTCGGTCTCCGCGCCCGTCAGCTCTCCCGACAGCACCGTTCCTGCGAGCCGACCCTGCTCGCGCTCGTCGGCGGACCACACGAGCAGCCTGCCCTCGCGCGCCGACCGGGCGAGCGCATCGACGACGCGTGCCGGGCTGCCGTCGTCCAGGCTGGTCAGCGCCCGGAAGACGGCATCGGCTGCTCCCGCCAGCACGACATCCTGCACCGCAGGCTCCTCGTATCGGCGGTACACCCCGTCCAGGAGGAAGGCGGCCGCGTCGTCACCGGTGATCCGGACCTCGGCGCCGGCCGGGTCGGTGAAGGTGACGGGACCTGTCGCCTCCAGCAGACCCTGCAGCGCGACGGGGTCGACCGCGAGGACACCGTCCACCTGCGTGCCCGTGCGGTCCGCCCAGTTCGCCCGCGCGAGCTGAGCGGTACGGGGGAAGTCCGGGGTCGACGTGGCGTTGACCATGAACCGCCCGAGGTCGTCCCCGAACAGAGCCTTCTCGGGACCGGCGAGGTCCAGGACGCTCTCGTCGTAGCCGCCGAGGTCCTTGCCCGCCCGCACCTCCACCAGCTCCACCGCGCCGCCCTCGGCGCGCAGGTGCAGCACCGACCCGGCGATACCGCCCGCAGCGCGGGGTTCCGCGTTGTTCTGGACGAGCACGAGGTAGTCCCGAGGCCCGTCGGCACCGAGCATCGGCGGCAGCAGGTCGACGGCGCGCGCCGCGGTCGCCGTGGCCGACCGGACCTCGACGAGCTGCCCGGCGAGCTCGTCGACCGCGCTCGCGAGCTGGGGTACCAACGACCCGGTGTCGATGCCCTCCACGGTCTCGAGCGCCGAGCCGACCGACGCGTCGGCGGCGAGAACGTCGGAGCGTGCCTCCTGGAGCGGTGCGAGGTCCACGACACCGCCCGTGGGCACGAGACGCCCGGGTGCGGCGACCTCGGCCGCGCGCGCGAGGCGCGGCAGCGCCTGCGCGGCCAGCTCGTCCACGGCGCCCGCCACGTCGGCGAACGCACGGGCGTCGTCACCGACCACCGGTAGCGCCGACGCGATGCGCCAGTGCGGGCCGTGCGTCGCCCGGGCGGCCGTCGCAGCCTCCTCCTGGACCGCGACGAGGGTCGCAGAGGCGTCCTGCCCCTGCTGGACCTGCGTCTGCAGCGCCGGCAGGTCCGCGGCGACGCTCTCGAGAGCGGCTCTCGCACGCAGCGCGTCGAGAGCGAGCCAGGCGGCCCAGGCGAGGACGACCACGACGAGCACGACGACGACGCGCAGCCCGCGACGCCGGCGCCGTCGCCGAGGCCGAGGCGTGGGTGGCGACGGTGCTCGCGGCGCACGACGCGCACGCACCGGCGTGGCGGGCCGCTCCTCGACGTCGACGCCGGTCATCGCACCGGTCCATCGCGGACCCCAGCCGTCATGCACCATGCCGCCCCCTGCGACTCGCCCCCTGGGCCACCGCCCGGTAGGGCGACACCGCTCGCGCTAGAGTAACCAGCCCGCCGACGCCTCGCCCGGCGGTCGAGAGGAGAGCCTTGCTGTCGATGCTCGTGGTGTGCACCGGGAACATCTGCCGGTCCCCCGCCGCCCAGCTGTTGCTGGCGGACGTGCTCGACAGCTCGGTCTCGGTCTCGAGCGCCGGCACGCGGGCCCTCGTCGGGGCCGCCGTGGCCGAGCCCGTGGCACGCCGCCTGACCGGTCTGGGCATCGACACCTCCGGGTTCACGGCGCGCGCGCTGGACAGCTCCCTCGTCGAGAGGAGCGACGTCGTCGTGACCATGACGGCCGAGCACCGTGCTGCGGTGCTCGGCGTCGTCCCGGGCGCCCTGCGGCGGACGTTCCTGCTCACCGAGCTGGTGCTCCTGGCCGAGCACGCCGGCGCGGACGCGGTGAGCGGCAGAGACGACGAGGCGCGGCTGCGAGCCCTGGTCGCCGCGGCCGGTCGCACGCGCGCGACGATCGGTCCCGCTCGGGCGCACGACGTCGCAGACCCCTACGGCCGCGAGGACGCCCGGTACGCGGAGATGCTCGCGGAGGTCCGGGAGCAGGCGACCCGGCTGAGGTGCGCTCTCCGGAGGTGACGTCGGCCCTCCTCCCAGCCCCCTGCGCGGGAGGAGGGCCGACGCGTCGTCACGGTCCCTGGAGGATCGTGGCGACGATCACGACGATTCCTCCCCAGAGCGCCAGCCCGCCTCCGCAGCCGACGGCGAGGCCGTCGGCTCCGGTCGTGCACCGCCCGCGCACCCGGCGTCCGAAGAAGATCGCAGCTGCGGCCCCGGCGACGACCATCACCCACCCGATCGTCACCCAAGCCATGCGAGCAGCATGCAAGAGGCCTGTGACCGTTCACATCTTGGACGGGAGTCCAGGTCTCGGCGCTTTGGGCGGAACGTACCGTTGGCCGCCCTCGCACCGGTCGGATCGTGATGTAGACCACACCGCACAGGCCCCGAGCGGTCTGCCGGTCAGACCTCGGGCACCTCGCGCTGTGGCTGCCCGACGTACTCGCTCAACGGCCGGATCAGCGCGTTCGCCGCACGCTGCTCCATGACGTGGGCGGTCCAGCCGACGACGCGCGACGCGACGAACAGCGGCGTGAAGATCTGCGTGTCGAAGCCCATGAGGTGGTACGCCGGGCCCGCGGGGTAGTCGAGGTTGGGCAGGATGTCCTTGCGCTCGGTCATCGCGGTCTCGAGCGCGGTGTAGAGGTCGAGGAGGTCCTGGCGGTCGTAGTGGCGCACCAGGTCGTCGAGCGTCGCCCGCATCGTCGGCACGCGCGAGTCGCCGTGCTTGTAGACGCGGTGGCCGAACCCCATGATCTTGCGCTTGCTCGCGAGCGCGTCGTCGAGCCACGCCTCGGCGCGGTCCGCGGTACCGATCTCCGCGAAGGTCGCCATGACGGCCTCGTTCGCGCCGCCGTGCAGCGGGCCCTTGAGCGCCCCGATCGCACCGGTGACCGCGGAGTGCAGGTCGGAGAGCGTCGAGGTGATGACGCGCGCGGTGAAGGTCGACGCGTTGAACGAGTGCTCGGCGTACAGCACCATCGACACCTCGAACGCCCGCACGACGGCCTCCTCGGGCTCCTCCCCGAACGCCATCCAGAGGAAGTTCTCGGCGTAGGTGAGGTCGTCGCGCGGCTCGACCAGCTGCAGCCCGCGGCGACGGCGCTGGTCGAGTGCGACGACGGCGGGCAGGACGGCCCACAGACGCAGCGCCTTCGCCTGCTCCGCCTCGGGCGACGAGTCCTCGGCGTCCCGGTCGTGCGCGCCGAGCTGCGACACCGCGGTGCGGCACACGTCCATGGGGTGACACGTCGTCGGCAGCTCGAGGATCGCGTTGCGGACGTTCCCCGGCAGGGCGCGGTGCGCGCGCTCGACGGCGGTCTGGTCCGCGAGCTCGCCCCGTGTCGGGAGCTCGCCGTGCCACAGGAGGTACGCGACCTCCTCGAAGGATCGGCGCGCGGCGAGGTCCTGCACGGGGTAGCCGCGGTAGAGCAACGAGTTCGTCTCGGGGTTCACCTTCGAGACGGCCGTGACGTCGACGACGACGCCCGCGAGGCCCTTGCGGATCTCGACGCCGTCGTCGGTGGTCGGTGCGCCGGAGCTGGTCATGCGGTCACTCCCTCGTGAGGTGGGTCAGGTCGTGTGCGGTGGTCCGTCAGGGGCGGTAGGTGAAGATGCCCTCGTCGAACTGGTTGTAGGCGGCGTAGTCGAGGAGCTCGTAGAGCCGCGCGCGTGTCTGCATGCCCTCGACCTGGCCGGCCTGGGTCCCGGTCGCGGCGATCTCGTCGAGCGCGCGCTCGGCGGCGCCCATTGCGATCCGCAGGAGCGTCACCGGGTAGATGATCAGCGCCACGCCGGCGTCCCCGAGCCGTCGCCGCGTGAACAGCTCGGACTTGCCGAACTCCGTCATGTTGGCGAGCACCGGGACGTCCACCGCCGAGGCGACGGCCTCGAACTCCCCGAGGTCCGCCATGGCCTCGGGGAAGATCGCGTCCGCGCCGGCGTCGACGAGCGCCTTCGCGCGGTCGACCGCGAGCCGCAACCCGTCCGGGCCGGGCACGGTCCCGCGCACGTCGGTGCGTGCCATGACGAGGAAGCCGGGGTCGCGGCGCGCGTCGGCCGCGGCCCGGACGCGCTTGACCGCCTCGTCGAGCCCGACGACCTCCTTGCCGTCGAGGTGACCGCAGCGCTTCGGGTTCACCTGGTCCTCGACGTGGGCTCCGGCGACCCCGGCGTCCTCGAGCGTCTGGACCGTGCGCGCGACGTTCATCGGCTCGCCGAACCCCGTGTCCGCGTCGACGAGGGTCGGCAGGTCCGTCACACGCGCGATCTGCTGCGAGCGCCCCGCGACCTCGGTGAGCGTCGTCAGCCCGATGTCGGGCAGTCCCAGGTCCGCCGACAGCACGGCCCCGGAGACGTACACGCCCTCGAAGCCCTTGTCCTGGATCAGCCGCGCCGACAGCGGGTTGAACGCGCCCGGCACGCGCAGGGGCTCGCCCGACGACCGCGCGGCGGCGAGCGCCGCACGGAACCCGCGCCGCTTGTCCGACGGCGTGACCTGGCTGTACAGCATCAGGCTCCCTCCCCCTCGGTCTTCTCGTGCATGGTGAAGCCCTCTCCCTCGACGTCGGGTGCCGCCGGCTCCCGCCCGAGCTCGAAGAGCCCGGTCGGCGGGGGCACGGAGTCGAGGAGCCCGGGCCGGCCGACGATCGTCAGCTCGCGCACCTCGGCCGCCGTGAGCGACGGCAGCCGCTCGGCGAGGCCGAGGAAGCGCTCGACCTCGGCGTCCTCGAGGACGCCCGCGGCGAGCGTGCGGAACTTGCGGACGTACTGCTCGCGCCCGAACGGACGGGCGCCGAGGGGGTGGGCGTCGGCGACGGCGATCTCGCGGACGATCCTCCCGCCGTCGGCCAGCTCGATCTCGACGCGCCCGCCGAACGCCTTCTCCTGGGGGTCGGTCGCGTGGTAGCGCCGCGTCCACTCGGGGTCCTCGGCCGTGGTGACCTTGTGCCACAGCTCGACGGTGTCGGGCCGACCGGCCCGCTCGGGGGAGTAGGAGTCGACGTGGTGCCAGCCGCCGTCCTGCAGCGCGACCGCGAAGATGTACGGGATCGAGTGGTCGAGCGTCTCGCGCGACGCGGCCGGGTCGTACTTCTGCGGGTCGTTCGCGCCTGATCCGATGACGTGGTGCGTGTGGTGGCTCGTGAAGATCGTGACGTCGGCGACGTTCTCAGGGTCCGCGAGCCACGGGTTCTCGTCGTGCAGAGCGCGGGCGAGGTCGATGAGCGCCTGCGACTGGTACTCCGCGGAGTGCTCCTTGGTGTACGTGTCGAGGATCGCGGTCTTCGCCTCGCCGGGGGCGGGGAGCACGACGTCGTACGCGGCGTCGGGCCCGTCGAGGAGCCACGCGACGACGCCGTCCTCGCCCTCGTAGATCGGCTCGGGCGACGTCTGGCCGCGCATCGCGCGGTCCACCGCCTCGACCGCGACCTTGCCGGCGAACGCGGGGGCGTGCGCCTTCCACGTCGAGATCTGGCCCTTGCGCGACTGCCGGGTCGCCGTCGTCGTGTGCAGGGCCTGACCGATCGCCTGGAAGACCGTCTCGGTGTCGAGGCCCAGGAGCGTGCCGATGCCCGCGGCGGCCGACGGACCGAGGTGCGCGACGTGGTCGATCTTGTGCCGGTGCAGCGAGATGGCGCGCACGAGGTCGACCTGGACCTCGTAGCCGGTCGCGATCGCGCGGACCACCTGGGACCCCGTGGCGCCGACGTGCTGCGCGACCGCGAGGACCGGCGGGATGTTGTCGCCGGGGTGGGAGTACTCGGCCGCGAGGAACGTGTCGTGGAAGTCCAGCTCACGCACCGCGACACCGTTCGCCCAGGCGGCCCACTCGGGGCCGGTGCGGGTCGCGAGGTCGCACCCGAAGACCGTGGCACCCGGCCGGTACGGGTGGGCGAGCGCCTGGCCGCGCGCGGCGACGGCAGGGCCGCGCGTCAGGCTCGCCGCGGCGACCGCGGCGTTGTCGATGACGCGGTTGACGATCATGTCCGTGACCTCGGGCGTGACCTCGACCGGGTCGGTCGCGAGCTCGGCGAGCTTCCACGCGAGCTGGTCCGTGCGGTCGAGCGGCTCCGCGCTCGGGTAGACGCGCAGGTGGTGGGTGTACGGCATCGGTGGCTCAGCTCTCGTCGGTCGTGGCAGCGTCGGTGGGGGCAGCGCCGGTCGTCGGAGTGACGGCGGGGTCGGTCGGGGCGCGCAGCGCCTGGTCGGCCAGCGCTGCGCTGCGGTCGATGTGGGTGATCATCGCGGCCTCGGCCGCCACGGCGTCACCTCGTGCGACGGCGTCGGCGACGGCACGGTGCTCGTCGACGTGGTCGGTGGTCCCGACGCGACCGCGCGCGGCGAGCGCGCGGTACCGGTCGACGTGGCCGCGGATCTGACGCAGGAGCGCCGAGCACCAGCGGTTGTCCGCGAGCGCCTCGATCTCGCCGTGGAACTGGGCGCCGATGCGCAGGACCTCGTCCTCGTGGTCCCGGACGGCGTCCATGAGGGTCACAAGGCGGGCGAGGCGCGCGACGTCGTCGGGCCAGGCACGCTCGCACGCGTCCCGGGCCAGCAGACCCTCGAGCCGCGCGCGGACCTCGTAGACGCGACGCGCGTCCGCGACGTCGAGCGGCGCGACGCGCACGCCGCCCGTGGGGAGCTCGACGACGAGCGCCTCCGCCTGCAGGAGCCGCAGCGCCTCGCGCACGGGGGTGCGGGACACCCCCAGCCGGCCGGCGAGCACCGGCTCGGTGAGACGCTCACCCGGTACGAGGGTCCCGTCGATGATGTGACCGCGCAACAGCTCGTACACCGCGCGCGCGCCGGACTGGCGGCGTGCCAGCGCGGGGTCGGGACCCTGCGGCCGACCGCGGGGGCCCACCGCGGTCCGCAGGTCGGGCGTGGTGGTCACCCGACCATCGTGGCACCTGACTGCGCACTTGTATACAGGTGTGGGCGAGGACCCGCGCCGCGCGGTGCGGTCGGCACGCGAACTGCGCTCAGGGGCCGAGCGGTCCCGCGTCGCCGGGTCGCCAGTCCTCGTCGTCGTCGACGGGAGCCATGCGCTCGGCCATCTCGAAGTGCCAGACGACCAGCTCGTCCAGCGGCACGCGCGAGCGCGTGGTCCGGGCCACGTCCCGCCCCTCGACGGACCAGAGCGGCGGGTAGACGCTCAGGCCCTCGTCGAGGCCGACCGACGCGATCTCGTCGTACCACCCCGGCCACCGGGCGGACGAGTAGAAGTCTCCCGCGCCCCCGCTGACCGCCCACTCGAGGAACGCTCCCTGGCCGAACCCGAGGTCCAGCCACGCGAGCGCGCCCGGGTCGAAGTAGTGCACGTTCCCCAGCGGGCCGTCGAGCCCACCACCGTTGATCGCGAACGTCCCCCCGAGCACGTCGTACGCGACGACGAGGACCGACGGCGCGGCGCTGAACTCGTCCGGCTCGCCGAGCCCGTTGACGGACGCGAGGTCCGGCAGGCCCGATCCTCCCCCACCCAGCAGGCGCAGCCACCCGCCGTCGACCAGCACGCCGCCGGTGTGCAGTGCGAGCGCTCCCAAGGTCGAGCGGACGGTGACCTGGAGCCGGAAGAGCACCTCGAGCGACCAGGCCGGGGCCGGGACGACCTCGACCGTGCCGCGACCGAGCATGCGCGACAGCGTCGGCCACGCGGGCTCGTCGACCGCGGCGAGCTCCGCGGCCGTCTTCAGGGTCATGTCTCGGATGATGCCAGATATTGCCGCCCAAACGAAGAAATGCTATGAGCGGTCCGATCGCCCGTCCAGGTCATGGCAGGTCAGCGCCAGGACGAGGAAGCGTCGGGTGAGAGGAACGTGCACGTCATGCGCTCACCGGCCGGCTCCGGCACCGGGAGGGATAGCGTCCTGGTCGTGGACCCATCGAGCACGAGCCCGCGTCCGCGGGGCATCACCACGACCGCGGCGACCGTCGCGGCGCTCGGCGGCATCGCTCTCGCCCTGACGGCGGCGTTCGTCGCGCCGTCGGTCCTCGACGCCGACGCCACCGGAACCGGCCGGACCGCCGGGCCGACCGACGACCCCGTCGTCGGCCCGGCGCCGAGCGGGGCAGTCGACCCGGACCCCACCACGCGCGGCGCCGACGTCCGGGCAGCGCTCGACGCGTTGCCCGGCGTCGCGAGTGCTGTCGTCACGCCGTCGTCGAGCGGGCTGTCGGCGGAGCTCGAGCTCGCCGCTCCGCTGCCCGGACCGGGCGCCGCGCAGCGGACGGCCGACGACGCCCGCGATCTGCTCGAGGGGCAGGGCCGGTGGCAGCTGCTCGTCACCGGCACCTCGGCCGGCACCTCCGCCGGCACCGCTGCCCTGGAGGTGTACGCGACGTCGGACGACGGACCCGGCCTGCTCGGTACCGACCCCGTGGCGCACGCGGTGCGACTCGTCGGCCACGACGGGGTGCGGTCCGTCGTGCTGACCGCGGAACGTGCCGACGTCGAGGTCGCCACCGCACCCGACCTCCTACCGGTCGCGGGCCTCGTGCGCGACGACGGGCGCGGCCTCACCAGCATCGTCGTCACCGGGTACGGGGCGGGGTCGTTCGACGGCGACGGCACCTCGGTCCCGGACGACGCGGTGCTGCGCCTCGTCGCCGACGTGGCGGCACGCGCGACGGTCACGCAGGTCGCGCACGAGGCGCGACGCTCCGGGGTCCCGTCGGGCCCGTTGCTCACGGTGGTCTCGACCGCGGACCCGGCGACGCTCGCGCGCTGGCTCGCCGCCACCGGGTACGACGGCCCTCCGCTCGCGTACCAGGTGCAGGGGATCGCCGACGACGGCGCGTCCGCCACCCGCTCCGGCACGCTCCCCGGCGCGTCGGGTGCGGCGGCCGGCGCCCCCGCCGGTGCGTGCGCCGCCGCCGACCTGTCCGTCACGGCGGGCGGGTTCGACGCCGCGCTCGGGCGCCGGTTCCTGACCCTCACCGCACGCAACGACACCGCCGGCGCCTGCGTGCTCTCCGGCCCGCCCGGCGTGCGGTTCGTCGCGTCCGACGGCGCCGAGACCGACATCCTGCTCGAGCCCGACACCGCGACGGGCCCCGACGGCGGCGGCCCGGTCGAGCTGTCCCCGGGCGGCACCGCGACGGCGACCCTCACCTGGCGTGGCGGGTCGACCGCGGGCGACCCGCCCCGGGTGACGAGCCTGCTCGTCGCGCCGCACGGCTCCGGGGCGGACGGCGGTGACGTCGTCGTCCCCCTCGCCGGGACCGAGGGCGCGACCGAGGGTCTCGACCTGCTCGACGGCGGGTCCGCCCAGATCGGGGCGTGGACGACGACGCCGGGCTGAGCGTCTCTCGCCGTCCGGCCCGGTCAGCCCGGCCCGGTCAGCCCGGCCCGGTCAGCCCGGCCCGGCCCGGTCCGGTCCGGTGACGTCACCCGAACGTCGCGGTGAACACCTGGACGCCCGCGGGGACGTCGAGCTCCACGACGCCCTCGGTCGGGCCGTCGCCCTCGAGGACCGGGTAGAGCGTGGGGTTCCCGGAGACGTCGATCTCCCGCTCGGTCGTGCGGTCGTCGTGCGTGACCCGCGCCGTCACCGTGCCCTCGCCCCCGAGGACCGTGAACACGTCGGTGGACCGGTAGGCGAGCCGGAGGCGTGCGTCGTCGGAGACCGCCGTCGCGCCCTGGAAGTCCACCTCCCACGTGCCGCCGAGCGAGAACGTGTCCTGCGGCTGGTCGTCGGTGAGCGCGAACTCCTGCTCACCCGCGGCGTACGTGGGCTCGCCCGAGTAGTTCACGACGCGCTTGATCGAGAAGTAGGTCTCCGGGGTGGTCTCCTCGTCCGGCGTCGCGTCGCCCACCGAGGTGGGTGCGGGCAGCTCCACGCCCGGGTTCGCGTCCTCGAGCAGCTCGCGCACGAGCTTCTCCGTGTTCTCGTAGCCCCCCTCGCCGAACCGGATGTGACGCACCGTGCCGTCCGCGTCCACGAGGTACTGCGCGGGCCAGTACCGGTTCCGGTACGCCGTCCACGTGGCGTACGAGTTGTCCTGCGCGACCGGGTAGGTGACCCCGAGGTCCTCGGCGCCCGCGACGACGTTGCGGGTCTCGCGCTCGAACGCGAACTCGGGCGTGTGCACGCCGATCACCTCGAAGCCCTCGCCCACGTCCTGGTACTGCTCGTACCAGGCGTTGACGTGCGGGATCGCGCGCTGGCAGTTGATGCACGAGTACGTCCAGAAGTCGACCAGGACGACCTTGCCGCGCAGCCCCTCGAGGTCCAGCGCCTCGCCGTCGGGCGTGTTGAGCCAGGTGTCGATGCCGCGGATCTGCGGTGCGGTACCGCACTCCTCGAGCTCGGACGCGCCGTTCGAGCAGTTGGACAGCTCCCGGTTCTCGTCGGTGACGAGGCCGCCGAGGTCGAGCGCCTCGCGGACCGTGTCGTTCTCGTCGACGCGCTGCTGGAGCGAGCCCGTGTAGTCGGGCAGCGCCCGCTGCAGGGCCGCGGGCGCGTCGAGCGCGAGCGCACCGGCGAGCACGATCATGACGACGCCGCCGGTGATCCGGATGCCCCGCGTGTGCCGCTGGAAGCCCTTGACCCGCTCGGCGACGCGGCGGCCCGCGAGAGCGAAGACGAGCAGCGGGATCGCGGCCCCGATCGCGAACGAGACCGTCAGCGCGACCGTCCCGGGCCCGACGTTCCCCGTCGCCCCGGCCACCGTGATCGCCGCGAGCACCGGACCCGCGCACGGGACGTACAGCACCCCGAGACCCAGACCGAGGACGAACGCGCCCCGGTCCTGCCGGGCGGCGCCGCGGCGCGCACCGAGCTGCGCGATGCGCTGGAAAGGACGCTCGAGGACCTCCTCGAACCGCGGCACGATCATCCCGATCCCGATCAGCACGAGCAGGAGGATCCCGGCCCAGCGCAGCAGGTCCTGCGGCAGACCCAGCGCGGTCAGCAGCAGCGAGCCGAGCAGGGTGAAGACGCTGAAGCTCAGCACGAGGCCGGCGATCACGAGGTATGGGCGCAGCGATCGCCGACTCGTCCGCCGACCGGACCTCGTCCACCCGCCCGGGTTCGCACGGCCCGTCCCGCCGGGTCCCGTCGCATCGGGTCCCGTCGTGCCGGACCCCGTCGTGCCGGAACCCGTCGTGCCCGACGCCGCGCGGTCCGCCGCGTCGTCGTCGCCCGAGAGGTCGACCGTCAAGGTCCCACCGCGCGAGGGGCGTGACGACACGGTCCGCGACCGCCCCCCGACGCCGACCGCCTGCGGCAGCCCGGCGAAGAGCGAGGACGAGACGCCGGCGCTCTCGGTGCTGCCGGCCGCGTCGGTGCTGCCGGCACCGGGCGCGGCACCGTCCGATCCCCCCGGGGTCGATGCACGGGCCGTGGTACGAGCACCCTGCACACCCCCGGCGAAGAAGATGACGGGAAGCATCGGCAGGATGCACGGCGAGATGCCGGTGATGAGGCCACCGAGCAGACCGATGAGGATGAGCGTCTCCATACCCACGGTTCGTCGCGGCCACGTGCATGGATGGGTCCAGCCACCCACGCACCACGAGATCGACCCGTCCGCTGCGAGATCGACCCTCTGGGGGTCGATCTCGCAGCGGACGGGTCGATCTCGGCGTCGTGCGGGTGGTGTCGCGGTGCGTCACATGGTCGGCATGAGGACCGTGTCGACGAGGTAGACCGTCGCGTTCTGCGTCATGACGCCACCGCAGACGACCTTCGCGTCGTTGACCATGAGGTCGTCGCCCGAGCCGGTCACCTCGACGGTGCCGCCCTCGACCGTGGTCTGCTCGCCGACGACCTGGTCAGGCGTGAGCTGCCCCGGCACGACGTGGTAGGTCAGGATCGACGACAGCATGTCGGCGTCGGTCTTGAGCGTGTCGATCGTCGCCGGGTCGATCTTCGCGAACGCGTCGTCGACCGGTGCGAACACCGTGAACTCGTCGCCGTTGAGCGTGTCGACCAGGTCGACGTCGGGGTTGAGCTCGCCGGAGACGGCAGCGGTGAGCTGGGTGAGCATCGGGTTGTTCGACGCGGCGACCGCGACGGGGTCGGTCGACATGCCGGTGATCGATCCGGCGCCGTCGGGCACCTGCTCGGCGTAGGCCTCGCAGCCCGCGCCCACGAGGTTGGCGGCCGGGTCCATGGCCATGTCCTCGGAGTCCTCGGACTCCATGGAGTCGTCGGCCATGTCGTCCGACATGTCGTCCGACGTGTCGTCGGTCTGCGAGTCGGCGGCGGTCGTGTCGGCTCCGGCGTCCGAGTCGGAGCTGCACGCGGACAGGCCCAGCACGGCCAGGGTGGCGATGCCGGCGACCGCGTAAGAGGTACGGGTGCGAACGTTCATCGGTCTCTCCTCGAGGTCGTCGCCCCGCTGGTGCGGGGCGTCTCGAGGTGGGTTCGGAGACCTGCCCGGACCGGATGGGTCCCCGCGGGGACCTGCTCCGGGAACGAGGGGCGTCAGGCCCCCAGCACGACGATCGGTTCGGTCGTCGGCTGCTGGGACCCGCCCTCCGGCTCCACGGTCATCGCGACCGCGGTCCCCGGGACGTCCTCGACGAGCTGCTCGACGGACCCGCCGTCCGCGGACAGCACCCCCGCCGACGTCGCGGCGCCCTCGGCGTCCACGACCCACAGCTGGTAGTCGCTGTCGTCGCCCGCGTCCGGCAGGTCGCTGGCGCGGAACAGGAAGTCGTCGCCCGCGACGAGCACCGACGCCTCTCCCCCGCCGGTGACGTCGCTGCGCACGATCGTCGCGGACGGGTCCGCGAGCATCCGGTCGACGGTGTCGGCCTGTGCCTCGAGCCGCTGCTGCTCCTGGGTCGCGCGCACCGCGACGGTCGTCGGGACGCCGACCGCCACGACGGCGGCCGCGGCGGCGGCGACGAGCCCCCAGCGCACGCGCGCACGCCCACCGGCCGAGTGCTGCGCGGCGCGCAGCGGAGTCACGCCGGACGCCGAGCCCGCGCGCGGCGTCGCCGAGACCTGCGGGGTGTCGGCCACGCGGGCGAGCACGGAGTCGCGCACCGAGGCCGGCGGCGCCTGCTCGACCGCGAACGCGGCGACGACGTCGCGGAACTCGTCGAGCTCGCGGCGCGCGTCCGGGTCGGACTCGAGCAGGCGCTCGACCGCGCGACGCTCCAGGTCGTCGACGGCGTCCAGCGCGTAGGCGGGGAGCAGGTCGCGCACGTCGGGGCGAATGTCGTCAGCCACGGTTCACCCCCAGGCACTCGCGAAGCCGGATCAGGCCGTCGCGGATCCGCGACTTGACGGTGGGCAGCGCGGCGTCGAGCCGGTCCGCCACCTCGCGGTACGTGTATCCGCCGTAGTACGCCTCGACGACGGCCTCGCGCTGGGTGTCGGTCAAGGACCCGAGACAGCGGCGCACGGCAGCGCCCTCCAGCATGCGCTCGACGTCGTCGGCGACGATGTCGCGCGGCGCGGTCGCCAGGTTCGTGTCGAGGTCGCGCTGGTCCCGGTCGCGGCGCGCCTGCTCGGCCCGCACCCGGTCGACGGCGCGACGGCGTGCGAGGGTCGCGACGTAGGTGCGCGCGGAGCCGCGCGCGGCATCGAAACGTGCTGCCGTCTGCCACACCTCCACCATCACCTCCTGCATCACCTCGGCCGCGTGGTCCGCGTCGCGCAGTACGCCCAGGCACGTGCCGTAGGCGACGGGCGCGAGCGCGTCGTACACGGGTGTGAACGAGGCGGGGTCACCGTCGGCGCACGCGGCGAGCGCGGCGTCGACGGCGCCCGACGGGTTCGTCGTCACGGGTGGTGGCACCCGGACAGTCTGCCGCACGGGCCCGTCTCCTCGCACCGGCACGCGCCGTGGTCGAGCTCGACGGGACGACCTCTCGTCCACGTCCCGGACCGTCCGGGACGAGAGAGGTTCGGCGCCGACGCCCTGCCGGATGGGTCGGGCGACCCAGCTCCCTCGATCGAGGTCCGGGACATCCGGTCGACGTCGCTCAGGTGCCGGACGACGGTCCGTCCGAGGACTCCCGGCGGTCCCGCACGGCGCCGGCGAGCTCACGCAGCAGGTCCGCGGTCGTGCCCCAGTCGATGCACGCGTCCGTGACGGACTGCCCGTAGGTCAGGCCCGACGGCGCGGGCTTCTGCGCGCCCGCGACGAGGAAGGACTCCAGCATCAGTCCCGTGATGCCCTGCTCGCCGTCGGCCAGGCGCACCGCGAGCTCACGGACGACCTCCGCCTGGCGCACGTGGCTCTTGCCCGAGTTGCCGTGCGACGCGTCGACGACGAGCCCGTGCTCCGTGAGCCCGCCCAGCCCCGAGGTGCGCGCGACCGCGAGCGCCGCGGCGACGTCGTCGGGCGAGTAGTTGGGTCCGGTGCGCGCGCCGCGCAGGATGACGTGGCAGTCCGGGTTGCCCGCGGTCTCCACGGCCGCGGCCCGGCCGAGCGAGTCCATGCCGAAGAACGTGTGCTCGCTCGCGGCGGTCACGCAGCCGTCGACCGCGATCTGCACGTCGCCGTCCGTCGCGTTCTTGAACCCCACGGGCATCGACAGGCCCGACGCGAGCTGGCGGTGCACCTGCGACTCCGCGTTGCGTGCGCCGATCGCGCCCCACGAGACCGCGTCGGCGATGTACTGCGGGCTCGTGGGCTCGAGGAACTCGCTCGCCGCCGGGACCCCGGCGTCGAGGACGCCGAGCAGCACCTCGCGCGCGAGGCGCAGCCCGTGGTGCACGTCGTGCGAGCCGTCGAGGTGCGGATCGTTGATGAGGCCCTTCCAGCCGACCGTGGTGCGCGGCTTCTCGAAGTACACGCGCATGACGACCAGGAGGTCGTCGGCGAGCTCGTGCGCGACGGCGGCCAGCCGGGTCGCGTAGTCGAGCGCGGCCTGCGGGTCGTGCACCGAGCACGGGCCCACGATCACGAGGAGGCGGTCGTCGTCGCCCGTCAGGACGTCGCGGATCTCGCGGCGGGACGTGGTGACGAGGTCGCTGCGCGTCGCCCCGAGCGGGAGGTCGGCGAGCATCGTGCGCGGCTGCGGCAGCGCGTCGAGCGCGCGGACCCGGAGGTCGTGCGTGCGAGCCTGCAGCTCGGGGCTGTCCACGGCATCGACGCTATCGGGTTCGTCGGACTGCGCCACGCGGGCGCCTCGGGCGGTCGTGCTGGTCACGGGGACTCCTGGGTTCGTTCGGCGGGGATGCGGGGCCGTCGTCGAGACGGAGTTCGCGTCGGCCCTCACCGGCCCGCTGCCGCCCGTGGTCCCCGCGCGGCCCGTCTCACGACGAAGGGCCCGGACGCGGTCTGCGTCCAAGGCCCTGTGCTGGCTCCGGGTGGTGGTCTGTGGTCAGGCGAACGCCCGCACGGCCCCACCGGGAGCCTGCGTAAAGCGCCAATACCACTGAGACGTCACGGAGGGACGATAGCACGCGTGCCCGCCGCTCCGGACCCCTGAGCATCGCGGCGGAGCGCTCGGCCTACGATCGTGGGCATGCCGATCCCCGACTTCGTCGCCGCCCTGCGTTCCCACGTCGGGACCGACCTGCTGTGGATGCCCGGGGTCTCGGGCGTCGTGCTGGACGACGACGGTCGCGTCCTCCTCGGGCAGCGCGCGGACACCGGGCAGTGGGCCGTGATCAGCGGCATCCTCGAGCCGGGCGAGGATCCTGCCGTCGGGCTGGCACGCGAGGTGCTCGAGGAGACCGGCGTCGAGGTCGTCGTCGACGCGCTCGTCGCGGTGACCGTCACCGAACCGGTCCGGTACCCCAACGGCGACCTGTCGCAGTACCTCGACCTCGCGTTCGTGTGCCACCCGGTCTCGGCCGTCGCCGCGGCCGCCGCGCACGTCGGCGACGACGAGTCGCTGGCCGTCGGCTGGTTCTCCCCCGCCGACCTGCCCAGCGACCTCGCCCTCTCCTCCCGCGAGCGCCTGCAGCACGCGCGGCGCGCGCTGTCGGACCCCGGTGGCGGTCCCTACTTCGCGCGCTGAGCCGCCACGTCGGGACCCGCCTCGCGCGCCGGCTCGCCCGACCACCGCAGCGCGAGGACGCACGAGTCGTCGTGCTCGGGCGCGTCGGCCACGAGTCGTTCGGCCAGGGCGCCCAGCCCGAGAGCGGGGTCGACGGTGCCGACCAGCGCGTCGGTCGCCGCCCCGAGCAGCACCTCGAGCCCGGACTGCAGGTCGCGGTCCCGGCTCTCCACGATCCCGTCGGTGTAGAGCACGACGACGTCCCCCCGTGCCAGCTGGACGGCGGCGGACGCCCGCGGTTCGGCCGTGCGCACCCCGAGCGGCGTCGAGCGCGCGTCCCACAGGAACGCCGACGTGCCGTCCGCCCGCACGTGCAGCGGCGGCAGGTGCCCCGCGCACGCGTAGTGCAGCAAGCCCTCGTCCAGGTCGAGCTGCGCGTACACGAGGCTCGCCATGAACCCGGTGCCCGTGTTCTCGACGAACCGGTCGAGACGGTCCAGCACCTGCTCCGGGCCCGCACGCGAGTCGGCGACCGCTCGCGACGCCGTGCGGAGCTGCCCCATCGCGGTGGCGGCGCCCAGTCCGCGGCCGACGACGTCGCCCACCGACAGAGCGAGCCTGCCCGGCGCGACGCGGTAGCTGTCGTACCAGTCCCCGCCGACCTGGAGCTCGTGGACCCCGGGGCGGTACTCCGCGGCGACCTCGACCCGCGGGTCGAGGGTCAGCGCGCCGTCGAGCATCGCCCGTTGGAGCTCGGCCGCCACGGAGACGCTCTGCTCGTGCAGCGCCGCGCGCGCGAGCGCGAGCGCCGCCTGCTGGCCGGCGGCGGCGAGCACGACCGGGTCGAGCGGGTCGGCGGACGCGGCGCGCCGCGGTTCCAGCACGAGCACGCCGAGCAGCGCGCCCGCGACCCGCAGCGGGACGACCACGGCGCCCGCCGACCGGGTCGACGTCCCGGTGAGCTCCTCCGGCGCGGGACCCACGATCCCCTCGGCGCCTCCCCAGCGCCGCAGCGCGGCGTCGTCCTCGACCAGCCACAGTGCGGCGTCGCCCGCGCCGAGCGTGGAGACCGCGGCGCGCAGGAGGACCCACGCGACACCGTCCCGACCCGCCACGCTCGCGAGGTCGGCGGCCGTCGAGTGCAGCGCGCGGACCCGACGCTCCGACGCCTCGGCCGCGCGGCGCGCACCGACGAGCTCGTGCTCGAACCGGGCGCGCTCCCGCGCGCGGAACATCGCCACCTCGATGACGTGGTGGTCCTCGCACACGCGCTCGACGGCGCTCAGCAGGACGGGCTCACGACCGTCGTGCGTCCGCAGCTCGACGGCGACCTCGTCGACCCGCCCGTCGACGCGCAGCAACGGCGCGATGTGGGTGTCCCAGAAGATGCGTCCGCCGACCGTGAGCAGCTCGCTGAGCCGTCGGCCCACGACCTCGACGGCGCTCGCGCCTCCGACCAGACCGAGGAACTCGGCGTTCGCGTCGAGGACGTGGGAGTCCGCGTCGAGCATGAGCAGCGCGACGGGGACGACGTTCCAGCGCTCCTCGCGGGACGTGGGCATCAGCTCTCCTCCAGCCAGCCCCGCATCGCCGCGACGACGAGGTCGGGGTGGGACAGGTTGGGGCAGTGGCCGAACGAGTCGATCGTCACCAGCTCGCTGTGCGGCAGGTGCTCGTGGACGTACTGCCCCACCTCGGCCGGGGCGATGGGGTCCACGCGCGACTGGACCACGAGGGTCGGCGTGCGGACCCGGCCCAGGTCGGCGCGGTTGTCCCCGAGGAACGTGGCGCGTGCGAAGCGCCGCGCGGCGTCCGGGTCCGCGCGCGAGAAGTAGTCGGCGAGCTCGTCACCGACGCCCGGGCGGTCGGGGTTGCCCGCGATCACGGGTGCCATGACCTGCGACCAGCCGAGGTAGTTCGCGTCCATCGTCTCGAGCAGCTCGTCGATCTCCTGGGCGGTGAAGCCGCCGCGGTAGCCGGCGTCGTCGATGTAGCGAGGGCTCGGGGAGACCAGCACGAGCCGCTCGACGAGGTCGGGCCTGGCCGTGGCGACGAGGACGGCGATCATGCTGCTCACCGAGTGGCCGACGAGGGTCACGGGACCGTCCGCGACGGCCTCGACGATCTCGATCAGGTCGGCCGCGTACCCGTCGAGGGTGGCGTGGCGCTCCGGGTCGTAGGCGGAGTGGTCCGCCGCACCGCACCCGGCGTGGTCGAACACCACCACGCGGTAGGTGTCGGTGAACGCCGGCACGACGAAGCGCCACATCGACTGCGCGCACCCGAAGCCGTGCGCGAGCACCATGGTGGGACGACGCGGCGCCGTGGGCACGCTCACATCCGCGACCACCTGCACATTGAACCGTGCCCGCACATCCACCACGTCAGCGTACGGGTTGCCGGCGCGCTGGCCACCTGCCACCGCGGGTGGAGTTCCGGTCCGCGGCACAATGGGTGCATGCGTGTCTCGGCGAAGGCGGACTATGCGGTGCGGGCGTGCGTCGAGCTCGCGGCGTCCCCGCAGGGCGAGCCCGTGCGCGCCGAGGACCTCGCCGCGGGTCAGGGGCTGCCCGTGAGCTTCCTCGAGCGGATCCTCGCCGACCTGCGCCGGGCGGGGCTCGTCGCGAGCGTGCGCGGCCGGTCGGGCGGGCACCGGCTCGCGCGCCCCGCGGCGGAGATCACGCTCGCGGACGTGTTCCGTGCCGTGGACGGCCCGCTCGTCACCGTGCGCGACGAGCGACCGCCGAGCCTGTCCTACGAGGGTTCGGCAGCGGGCCTGCTGGACGTGTGGGTGGCCCTGCGCACGAGCGTTCGCGACGTGCTGGACCGCGTGACGATCGCGCAGGTCGTGCAGCACGACCTGCCCCCGCAGGTACGGGCTCTCGCCGCTCGCGCGGACGCCTGGGAGAACCCCTGACGGTCGGGCACCGAGGGCCGCGGCCCGGGCAGCGCCGGTTCCTGGCCGCGGCGTCCCGTTAACACGCGCCCACGATGTGATCGCCCTCTGGTAATACCCGACAAGATCAGTCAACCTTGTCGGGAGAGTCGGGGAGGTCCCGGCGGCACGAGAAGGAGCCCGCGGTGCGCACACTGATCCTCCTGGCCCTCGTCGGCCTGGGCGCCCAGCTCGTCGACGGCAGCCTCGGCATGGCCTACGGCGTGACGTCGACGACGCTGCTGCTCGCGATCGGGACCAACCCGGCCGCGGCGTCGGCCACGGTGCACCTCGCGGAGATCGGCACGACGCTCGCGTCCGGGGCGGCGCACTGGAAGTTCGGCAACGTCGACTGGAAGGTCGTGCTGCGCATCGGTGTCCCGGGCGCGATCGGGGCCTTCGTCGGGGCGACGTTCCTGTCGAACCTCGCCGCCGACCTCGCGGCCCCCGTCATGTCGGTGCTGCTGCTCGGCCTCGGGATCTACGTGCTCTCGCGCTTCACGTTCGTCGGCCTGCCGACGGGGCGGCTCGGGCTGCCGCTGCGCAAGCGGTTCCTCGGGCCGCTCGGTCTCGTCGCCGGGTTCGTCGACGCGACCGGTGGCGGCGGGTGGGGGCCGGTCGGGACGCCCGCGCTGCTGGCGTCGGGACGGATCGAGCCGCGCAAGGTCATCGGGTCGATCGACACGAGCGAGTTCCTCGTCGCGATCGCCGCGTCGCTCGGCTTCATGTTCTCCCTCGGCTCGCAGGGCATCGACCTGCGGTGGGTCCTCGCACTTCTCGTCGGTGGTCTCGTCGCGGCCCCGATCGCCGCGTGGCTCGTACGGCACCTGCCGCCGCGCATCCTCGGGTCGGCAGTCGGCGGCGTCATCGTGCTGACCAACGTGCGCACGCTCCTGCGGTCCGACTGGATCGACGCGAGCACCACGGTCCAGGGCGTCGCTCTCGGCGCGATCGCGATCCTCTGGGCGGCAGCGATCGCCTGGTCGGTGCGCGCCCACCGCCGCACACCGACCCCCGCTGCGACCTCCCCGGCCGAGATCACGACCCCCGCCTGACCGGCGCACGGTCACGCTCGGGCGTAGCGGCGGACGAACGTTGTCAGGATGGTGTGCGGGACGTGCACGTCTCGGCCGCGCACACGCGTCTCGACGTCCGCCGCCGTCTCCGGCGGGAAGTAGCCGTACTCCTTGTAGACGCCGATGCGCGTGAGGATCCCGTCGAGGTCGAGCTCGGGGTGGAACTGCGTCGCGTAGAGGTTCTCCCTGAACCGGAACATCTGCACCGGGCACGTGTCCGACGACGCGAGCAGCACCGCGTGCGGCGGCAGCCGGGTCACCGCCTCCTTGTGCCCGACGTACGCCTCGAACTCGTCGGGGACGTCGGCGAGCAACGGGTCGGCGCGGCCGGCGTCGGTGAGGCGGATCGTCACGGCCCCGATCTCCTCGCCGAACGTCTCGTCGACGACCGCACCCTCGTGCAGCCCGAGCGTCCCGACGCCATAGCACGCGCCGAGGAACGGGAAGTCACGGTCCACGATCTCGTCGAGCAGCGGGGCGAGCTCGCGCTCCACACGGCGCTGGACGTCCGACTTCTCGCCGTCGGGCCTGGACGAGTCGAACGGGCTCCCGCCGACGATCACGCCCGAGTAGTCGTCGAGTGCGATCGCTGGGAGCGGACCCGCCTCCATACGCACCCGGTGCAGCTGGTCGGCCCGCAGCCCGGCGAAGCGCAGGACGGCGTCGTGCTCGCCGTCCGCCGCGACGTCCTCGGCGCGCGAGGCCAGCAGGAGGAAGGGCCTCATGCCGACAGGGTACGGAGCGCCCCGCAGCCTCGCGCGCGAGGACGTCAGCTCCAGCGGAAGAGCCGCACGCCCAGGGGCAGCAGCACGGCGGTCCACACCGCCATCACCACGACCTGCAGCGCCGGGAACCCGTCCTCGAACCAGCCCGCGGTCATCGCCTGCGAGGCCGCACCGAGCGGCGTGAGCTGACCGACCTGACGCACGGCGTCGGGCATCATCGGGCCGGGTGTCCACAGCCCCGACAGGAACAACAGCGGGAAGTAGACGAGCGAGCCGATCGCGGACGCAGTGCTCGCCCTGGAGGTGCGCGACGCGATCACCACCCCGAGCGACATCATGGACGTCGCGGTCAGCACGAACGCGAGCGCGACCGTCCCGACCTGCTCCGGCGCGGGGTAGCCGAGCACGAGGGCACCCACCGCGAGCGCCACGGCCGCCGCGGCGGCGATCGCGACGAGGTTGATCACGAGGTGCGCCAGGACGACGCCCTGGGGCCGCATGGGCGTGGTCGACAGACGGCGCAGCAGGCCCTTCTCCCGGAACCCCGCGAACGACACGGGCATGGTGGTGAGCGCGGGCGTGGCGACGGCGGCGGCGAGCACGACGGGCACGTACGCCGCGATGGCGGACCGACCGTCCCACGCGCTCCCGGTACCCGTGATGGGCTCCCGCATGCCCGGGATGGCGAAGGTCACGCCGAGCAGCAGCACGGTCGGGAACGCGAGCGAGAAGAACACGGTGCCGGGCTCGCGGAGCCACAGGCGGGACTCGGTGGCGAGCAGCGTGGGGAACCCGCGCCACCCGTGCGACCGGGCGGCGGGGAGGGTCGGGGCAAGGGTCGCGGCAGTCATCGGTCTGCTCCTTCAGCGGGGCCCACGGCGGCGCTGGCGCCGTCGGCGGGGTCGTAGGTACGGCCCGTCACGGCCACGAACACGTCCTCGAGGGACCTGGGGACGGTGCGGACGTCGTCGGGCACGACGTCGTGCTCGGCCAGGGCGAGCACGACGGCGGGGAGCACCCGCCGCGTCCCGCTGACCTCGATCTCGCGACCGACCTCGTCGATCGACTCGACGTCGACGAGCCCCGCGAGCGTGTGCCACGTCAGGTCGCGGTCAGCGGCGGGCACGCGCAGGCGCACCGTGCGCGTGTCGTCGAGCGCGTCGATCAGCTCGGCCGGGCTCCCCTGCGCGACGACGCGACCGGCGTCGATCACGACGAGCCGGTCGCACAGGCGCTCGGCCTCGTCCATGAAGTGCGTGACGAGCAGGATCGTCACGCCGCGGTCCCGCACGCGCTCGACCAGGTCCCACGTGTTCCGGCGCGCCTGCGGGTCGAGGCCGGTCGTGAGCTCGTCGAGGATCGCGACGCGTGGGTCGCCGACGAGCGCGAGCGCGATCGACAGCCGCTGCTTCTGCCCACCGGACAGCTTCGCGTACGCGACGCGGCGGTGCTCGACGAGGTCGAGCATCACCAGCAGCTCCTCGACGTCCGCCGGCGCGTCGTAGAACGAGGCGTACAGACTCATCGCCTCGTCGACCGTGATCTTCTCGTTCAGCGCCGACTCCTGGAGCTGGACGCCGAGGACGTCGCGGACCCGTTCCGGACGGGTCTGCGGGTCGACGCCCAGCACACGGACGGACCCGCCGTCCGCCTCGCGCAGACCTGCGAGGCACTCGACGGTCGTCGTCTTGCCCGCGCCGTTGGGGCCCAGGATGCCGAAGATCTCGCCGGGCGCGACGGAGAGGCTCACGTCCTCGACGGCGACCTTGCGCGCCGTCGACCCCTTCGGGCCGGGGTAGGTCTTGCGCAGGTTGCGGACCTCGACGACCGGTCCGGCGGCACCGGTCGAAGGGGAGAGGGCCGACGCGGGCGCCGGGAGCGGTGCGGTCATGGTGGCTCCTTCAGGGTGTGCGGCACCCACCCGACGGCGATGCGCCGTCGGGCCCGGATGCGGCCTGGTCGTTGTGGTGGACGGGTCCCGGGTCAGCCCCGGGCGACGCTCGCGGCGAACTCGACGGGACGGAGGGCGAGGTTCCGCAGGACGGCGCGGACGAGGAGCGCCGCGAGGGTGAAGGCCGCGAGACCTCCGAGCGTCGCGGCCCAGACGGGCGCACCGGCGAGGCCGACCCAGTCGGCGAGCGCCCGGCCGAACCAGCCCGACTGGAGGCTGATCTCCGCGAGGGCGGCGGGGACGACAGCGACCGGGACGAGGGCCGTGCCGCCCCAGAAGCCCGCGCGGTAGTAGCCGAGGGCGATCACGACGCCGGCGAGGAAGTACGTCGCGCAGAGCAGCGACTGGACGAGGAGCACGAGGCCGACCTCGGACCCGTCCGCGTAGAGCTGGTGCTGGGCGCTGGTCGCGGACCAGCCGTTGCGGGTGAAGAGCCACCACTGGAACCAGCCGACGGCCGCCACGGCGAGACCGTAGGACACGCCGACGACGACGCCCGAGAGCCACAGGCCGTGCGTGAACGAGCGGCGCGTGCCGCCCGCTGCGACGTGCAGCGCGACCATCGACAGCGGCACCACGATGCCCAGGACGAAGAGGAAGAACCGCGCCGAGTCCATGACGCTGTTCACCGCGTCGACGTCCACGTCGCCGTTGCGCTGCATGACGACGAGGATGGTGGCGCCGACGACGATCGCGATGGCCCAGAACCAGATGCCGACGTACCACGTCACGCCGACCGCGTACTCGGTCGCCGCGCGGACACCACGACGGTGGGCCGCGGCCGCGAGGGCGGCACGCTCCGCCGCACGCTCGGCCGACGGCCTCGGGTGGGTCTCGGTGCTCATCGTGCCTCCTCCCGGTCGGACCCGGGTCGTCGGGTCAGGTGGACGAACAGGTCCTGCACCGGCACGCTGCCGACCTCGAGACCGGCGCCCGTCGCGGCGGCGCGCTCGTCGGTGCCGAACGCGCCGAAGAGCGTGACCTGAGCGGTGCCCCCGAGGCGCTGCCGGGCGAGGACCTCGCGCCCGTCGACGAACCGTTCGACGAGCTCGGCCGGCCCGGTGAGGCTCACGCCGCGCGAGCGGACGTCCTCCGCGGGCTCGGCGAGCAGCACCTTCCCCCGGTCGATGACGACGACGTCCTCGAAGAGCCGCTCTACCTCGTCGATCAGGTGGCTGGAGAGGACGATCGTGCGCGGGTGCTCGGCGTAGTCGGCGAGGAGCGCGTCGTAGAACGCGTACCGGCTCGGTGCGTCCATGCCGAGGTAGACCTCGTCGAAGATCGTCAGGGGCGCGCGCGACGCGAGGCCGATCGCCGCGCCGAACGCCGACCGCTTGCCGCGCGACATCTGGTCCGGGTGCTTGCGCGGCGAGATCTCGAACTCGTCGAGGAGACGCGCGGCGAGGTCCGCGTCCCAGTGCGGCCGCAGCGCGGCGTAGTAGTCGAGCGTGTCCTTCGCCTTGCTGTCGCCCCACACGTCACCGCTCTCGCGGACCAGCTGGACGTGCGTCGTCGACCACGGGTTCTCGAACGGGTCCTCGAGCTCGCCGTCGGCACCGACACGCACCGTGCCGGACGTCGGCCGGCGGAACGCGGCGAGCAGCGCGGCGAGCGTGGTCTTGCCCGCGCCGTTGCGGCCGAGCAGCCCGGTGATGGTGCCGGGGCGGATGGTCAGGGTCGCGCCGTCGAGCGCGGCGTCGTCGTCGCTGCCGTAGCGCACGACGACGTCGCGCAGCTGGGCACCGAACGGCTCAGGGGGGCTCGGGGGCGCGCTCGTGGAGGGGGCGGTCCGGGCGTTCACGGTGGTCACCTCGGGGTGTCGGTCGTGGGTTGGTCGGGGTGTGCGCGGCCAAGGACGTGGTCGACGATCGCGGACGTCGGGATGCCGAGCAGGTCGGCCTGCCCGAGCGCCGGATCGAGGACCTCGGCGAAGAACGAGTCGCGGTGGCTCGCGAGCAGTCGCTCGCGGGCCCCGGGTGCCACGAACATGCCGAGGCCGCGCCGCTTGTACAGGACGCCCTCGTCGACGAGGAGGGCGAACGCCTTGGCCGCGGTCGCCGGGTTGATGCGGAACGTCGTCGCGAGCTCCGTCGTCGACATGACCTGCTCCTCCTCCGCCGTCTCACCCGCGAGGACCTGCGACCGGATCATCTGGGCGATCTGCAGGTAGATGGGTTCAGGTCCGTCGAACATGGCGCCCATCCTCTCGCGTTTCACGTGTTCTGTGGTTCATTACTTGACTAATGAACCATAGGTCTCTGCGATCGCGCAACCTCTGACGTACCTCTGATCGCACGGCAGCGTCGTCGGCGGCGCGTGACATCATCGCCAGGTGGCCGTGCTCTTCGTCGCCCCGAGCGACTCCGACGTCGCTGTGCTGGTGGGGCAGGCCGCGTTCCAGCGTGGCTCGGCCTACCAGGCGCAGGGCCGGGTCCTGGACGTGAACTGGGACGCCACGGAGCTCAGCCTCGAGGGGACGGTGCGCGGCAGCGGGCGCAACGTGTACGAGTGCGCCGCGTACTTCGCGCGTTCCGGGAGCGGGATCGAGCTCGACGACGCCGACTGCACGTGCCCGGTGGGCATCGCCTGCAAGCACGCGGCCGCCCTGCTGCTGGAGGCCGCCGAGCTGGCCGCGGGCGGCGCGCTGCCCGGCGCGGCACCGGCAGCCACCCGGGGTCGGGACGGCCGGGCCGCCGTCGTCCCCACCTGGCAGCGTGTGCTCGACCGGCTGCCGCTGGCCGCCGCCCAGACCCCGGCTCCGCGGGTCACGGCGCCGCTGGGCCTGCAGCTGCGGGTCGACGGCGTGGAACGACGGCGGTTCGGGCGACCGGCACCCGGGCCGCGCACGGTGTCGGTCCGCCCCGCCACGCAGGGCCGCAACGGCGCGTGGTCGGCCGGGCAGCTGACCTGGGACTCGCTCCGCTACGGGCACCGCGGCATCCCGTGGGAGCCGCAGGCCCACCAGTGGCTGCTCGAGCTCGCCGGGATGCGCGGCACGAGACCGTACCTGTACGGCGCCAGCTCCTGGGAGAGTCTCGCCGCGTTCCCGCCGCGGCTGCTGTGGCCGCACCTGGCCCGCGCCGTCGAGCTGGGCGTCCCGTTGGTCGGCAGCACCAAGACGGACACCATCCGCGTCGCGACCGGGGCTCGCGCGGCTCTCGACGTGAGCACCGCCGACGACGGGCTGCGGATCGCGCCACGACTGGAGTTCGACGGCGTCCCGGCCGCCGGCACGGTCCGTGGCACGGTCGGGGACGGCGGGCTCTTCGCGCTCGACGACGGTGCCGGGGAACGCGTGCTGCTCCTCGGGCCCAGCACGGCCCCGGTCGGCGACCTGACGGCGGACCTGCTCACCGGCGACCCGATCGAGATCCCGTCCGCGGACGCCGAGCAGTACTGGGCGGACTACCATCCGCGCCTCGCGCGCCAGATCGAGATGTTCAGCGCAGACGGGATCGTGGAGCTGCCCGAGCCGGCGGTGCCGACCCTGGTCGTGCGGGCGGACTTCGAGTCGCCCACCCGGCTGCGTCTGACCTGGGGCTGGGAGTACGACACCCCGCGTGGCCCGGTGACCCGCCCGGTGCGGGCCACAGCGCTCGACGTCGACCTGCGCGACCTGCCCGCCGAGGAAAGCACCCTCGCCGAGGTCGACACGGCCCTGCGCGCCCTGCCCGTGCTCGCCCACCTGCGCCCGCAGGACCAGCACCTGCTGACCGGGCTCGAGGCGATGGACGCCGCGGACGTGCTGCTCCCCGCGCTCGACGGCCTGGACCACGTCCGGGTGGACGCCGGCGACGTCCCCGAGTACACCGAGCTGGGCGCCACGCCGACCGTCCGCCTCGGCGCGACGGAGACCGCCGAGACGGACTGGTTCGACCTCGCCGTCAGCGTCGACGTCGACGGCCGACAGGTCCCGCTGCCCAACCTGCTCAAGGCTCTGACCGCCCGAGACGACCGGCTCCTGCTCGGCGACGGCTCGTGGCTGCGTCTGAACCACTCCTCCCTCGACCGCCTCCGCGAGCTCCTCGACGAGGCCGCTCGGCTGAGCGACCGGCCGGGCACACCGCGGATCAGCCGGCACCAGGCGAGCCTGTGGGGCGAGCTGGAGGACCTGGCCGACGTCGTGGACCAGTCCGATCGCTGGCGCGAGTCGGTCGGTGGTCTCCTCGCGCTCGCCAGGAACGAGAGCATCGGCGACGCCCCCGCTCGTCCTCAGACGCTGCCCGCGCCGTCGGGCCTGAAGGCCGAGCTGCGCCCGTACCAGCAGAAGGGCTTCGAGTGGCTCGCGTTCTGCTACGACCACGGGCTGGGCGGCATCCTGGCCGACGACATGGGCCTCGGCAAGACGCTGCAGACCCTCGCGCTGGTCGCGCACGCGCGCGAGCGGGGTACGAGCGCGCCGTTCCTCGTGGTGGCGCCGGCGTCGGTGGTGGGCAGCTGGGTCGCCGAGGCGGAGCGGTTCGCGCCAGGGCTGCGCGTGGGGGTCCGGGCCAGGACGCGCGCGCGGGCGGCCGCGCCGCTCGCCGAGGAGGTCGCGGAGGCGGACCTCGTCGTCACGTCGTACGCGATCTTCCGGCTCGACGTCGAGGAGTTCGGCGCGACCGAGTGGGCCGGGCTGATCCTGGACGAGGCGCAGTTCGTCAAGAACCACGCGAGCCGTGGCAACGCCTGCGCCCGTGCGCTGCGCGCACCGTTCAAGCTCGCCGTGACGGGCACGCCGATGGAGAACAACGTCACCGAGCTGTGGGCGCTGCTCGCCGTCGTGGCGCCCGGGCTGTACCCGTCGCTGCAGCGCTTCCGCGAGGACTACGCGAAGCCGGTGGAGGCCGCGTCCCGGCCGACCGCCGACGACGACGTCCGCGCGCTGGCCCGTGACCGGGTGGCCCGACTGCGGCGTCGGGTCCGCCCGCTCCTGCTGCGGCGCACCAAGGAGCAGGTCGCGCCCGAGCTGCCCGACCGCCAGGAGCAGGTCCTGTCCGTCCAGCTCGCGCCGAAGCACCGCCGCGCCTACGACGCCCGCCTGCAGCGCGAACGTACCCGCGTGCTGGGGCTGCTCGACGACTTCGACAGCAACCGCATCGCGATCTTCCGGTCCCTGACGACGCTGCGGCGCATGGCGCTCGACGCGACGCTCGTCGACGAGGAGACGTACGCGGGCGTGCCGTCGAGCAAGCTGGACGTGCTGTTCGAGCAGCTCGTCGAGGTCGTCGCGGAGGGCCACCGCGCGCTGGTGTTCTCGCAGTTCACGAGCTATCTGGCCCTCGTGGCCGACCGGTGCCGCGCGCAGGGGATCGAGTTCGCCTACCTGGACGGCTCGACGCGCGAGCGGGCCGACGTCGTGCGGGGGTTCCGCGAGGGCACGGCCCCGCTGTTCCTGATCAGCCTCAAGGCCGGCGGGTTCGGGCTGAACCTCACCGAGGCCGACTACGTGTACCTGCTGGACCCGTGGTGGAACCCCGCGACCGAGGCGCAGGCCGTCGACCGCACGCACCGCATCGGCCAGACGCGCAACGTCATGGTCTTCCGGCTCGTCGCGTCGGGCACCATCGAGGAGAAGGTCATGGAGCTCAAGGACCGCAAGGCCCGCATGATCGGCGCGATCCTCGGCGACGACGAGGACCTCTTCTCGCGCGCCCTCACGGCGACCGAGATCCGCGCCCTGCTCGAAGCCTGACGCCTCTACCCCCAGCCGCCGAACACGACCTGAGGGACGTTATCGCGCGGATAACGTCCCTCAGGTCGTGCTCGGCAGCTGGGGGGTGGTCTAGACCGACGCCTCTGCCGGGGTGTACGCCGCGCGGATCGTGGCCAGGTCTGCCGCTACCAGCTCTGCGAGCTGGACCGCGTTGAGCGCGGCGCCCTTGCGCAGGTTGTCGTTCGAGACGAACAGTGCGAGCCCGCGGCCGCCGGGGACGGACTGGTCCGTGCGGATCCGCCCGACGAACGACGGGTCCTTGCCCGCCGCCTCCAGGGGGTTCGGCACGTCCGCGAGCGCGACGCCGGGGGCGCCGTCGAGCAGCTCGCGCGCCCGCTCGGGCGACAGCGCCGCGCCGAACTCGGCGTGGATCACGAGCGAGTGCCCCGTGAACACCGGCACGCGCACGCACGTCCCGGCCACGGCGAGCCCGGGCAGGTCGAGGATCTTGCGCGACTCGTTGCGCAGCTTCTTCTCCTCGTCCGTCTCCCCCAGCCCGTCGTCGACGATCGAACCCGCGACGGGCACGACGTTGAACGCGATGGTCCGCGGGAACTTCTCGGCCGCGGGGAAGGTGACGGCACCGCCGTCGTGGACGAGGCCGGTGAGCCCCGCGCCGTCGCCGTCCGCCGCGGCCCCCGCGACGGCCTGGGCGCGCAGCTCCTCGGCCCCGGCGAGGCCCGAGCCGGACACGGCCTGGTAGGTCGCGACGACCAGACGCTCGAGACCCGCCTCGTCGGCGAGCGGCTTGAGCACCGGCATCGCGGCCATGGTGGTGCAGTTCGGGTTCGCAACGATCCCCTTGCGCGCCTCGCGCAGCGCGCCCGGGTTGACCTCGGACACGACGAGCGGCACGTCGGGGTCCATGCGCCACGCGGACGAGTTGTCGATGACGACGGCGCCCGCCTCGGCGAAGCGCTCGGCCTGCGCCCGGGAGGTCGCGCCGCCCGCGGAGAACAGCGCGACGTCGATCCCGCGCAGGTCCTCGGTGGCCGTCGCGGCGACGTCCTCGACCACGATCTCGGTGCCGCGCCACGGCAGCGTCGACCCGGCGGACCGCGCGGACGCGAAGTAGCGGATGCTCGCGACGGGGAGGCCGCGCTCGTCGAGCAGGCGGCGCATGACGGCGCCGACCTGGCCGGTCGCGCCGACGACGGCGACGTTCAGCCCGGTGGAGGGCGCAGCAGCGGTGTTCTCGGTCATGTCGGCCTCTCCTCTCAACGTCCGGTCCCGGCGTAGACGACGGCCTCGCCGTCGCCGTCCAGCTCGAACGCGCTGTGGACGGCGCGCACGGCGTCGTCCAGGGCGTCCTCGCGGGTGACGACGGAGATGCGGATCTCCGAGGTCGAGATCATCTCGATGTTGATGTCGGCGTCGCGCAGCGCGCCGAACAGCTTCGCCGAGATCCCGGGGTGCGACTTCATGCCGGCACCGACGAGCGAGAGCTTGCCGATCTGGTCGTCGATCTGGAGCGAGTCGTAGCGGAGCTCGTCCTTCACGGCCGACAGCGCGGACGAGGCCGCCTTCGCGTCGCCCTCGGGGAGGGTGAACGAGATGTCCGTCAGGCCCGTGCGAGCGGCCGAGACGTTCTGGACGATCATGTCGATGTTCACGCCCGAGGTCGCGACGACCTCGAAGATGCGCGCGGCGACGCCGGGGACGTCGGGGACGCCGACGACCGTGATCTTGGCCTCGCTGCGGTCGTGCGCGACGCCGGAGATGATCGGGTCTTCCATGGCGGTCTCCTCGGTGGCGGCTTCGTGGTTGTCGGGGACGGTGAGCGTGCCGGGGATGCGGTCCCAGACTGCGACCGGCACGTGCAGGTCGTCGTGGACGGTGTGGGTGACGTGCGAGTTCGCGGTGACGAGCGTGCCCTCGCGGGACGCGAAGGACGACCGCACGTGGATCGGGACGCCGTACCGGCGCCCGTACTCGACGCAGCGCAGCGCGAGGACCTTGGCCCCGCTGGCGGCCATCTCGAGCATCTCCTCGTAGGTGATGCGGTCGATCTTGCGCGCGGCCGGGACGATGCGCGGGTCCGCGGTGAACACGCCGTCGACGTCGGTGTAGATCTCGCACACGTCGGCGCCGAGACCGGCTGCGAGCGCGACGGCGGTCGTGTCGGACCCGCCGCGGCCGAGCGTCGTGACGTCGTTGGTGTTCTTGGTGACGCCCTGGAACCCGGCCACGATCGCGACCTGGCCCTTCTCGAGGGTCTCGCGGATGCGGTGCGGCACGACGTCGACGATCCGCGCCTTGCCGTGCACGGCGTCGGTGATGACGCCCGCCTGCTGGCCGGTGAAGGACTTGGCCTTCACCCCGAGGTTGGTGATCGCCATCGCGAGCAGCGACATCGAGATCCGCTCGCCGGCGGTGAGGAGGATGTCCATCTCGCGCTGCGGCGGGAGGGGGGTGATCTGCTGGGCGAGGTCGATCAGCTCGTCCGTGGTGTCGCCCATGGCCGACACCACGACGACGACGTCGTTACCTGCTCTTCTGGACTCCGCGATGCGCTTCGCCACGCGCTTGATGCTCTCGGCGTTCGCCACGGACGATCCGCCGTACTTCTGCACGACAAGTGCCACGTGCTTCTCTCCATCTGTCGCCGGCCGCCGTCTCTCTCAACGGTCCGCCGGGTGCTTGTGGGTCGCTCCAGGATAGACATGACGCCGCCCGGAGTGGCAAGAGCGCAGGTCAGAGGGGTCCGACGACGGCCGCGACGATCGCGTCGATGGCATAGGCGCTGGCCTCGCCCAGGTCCACCCGCTCGGGGTCGACGAGCCACTGCACCTGCAGACCGTCCATCACGGCGAGGATCGCGGCGGACGCGTGCCGGACGGCCTCGGTCGCGGTGACGCCACGCTCGGCGCACAGCTCCTCGAAGGCCTCCACGGCCTCCGCACGCAGCGTGCGGTACCGGTCCTGGAAGAACGCGCGCGCCGGGTGCTCGTCGGTGACGGCCTCCGCGGAGAGCACCGCGTACGTCTGGACGAGCCCGGCCCGCCGGGCGTTGAGGAACGCGGTGCGCACGAGGTGCCGGAACATCTCGACCCCGCCCGGGATCCGCTGCTCCACGAGCTCGGCGACGTCGGTGTCGTCGCGGTGCTGGAGCACCTCGAGCAGCAGCTGGTTCTTGGAGCCGAAGTGGTGCAGCACCCCGGCGTGCGTCATGTCGACCTGGTCCGCGATCTCGCCGAGCGGACCCGCGTGGTACCCCTTGCTGCCGAACGTCGCCATCGCCGCGTTGAGGATCTCCTCCCGCCGGCGCAAGGTCTCGGCGCGCACGCGCTGCGTCCGCCTGGTCGTCGCCATGGCCCCCTACCTCCCGTCCGCACCTGAACACACCTGTCCCGTCGACCTCGGCGACCCTCCGACGGATCGCGAGCGCCGGTGCCCGGAGCAGATCCTACGCACAGTTCGAGCGCGCTCGTCACCAAATCGTGACCTATCAACCCTGGTATCAACCCTCTGACCTGCGCTTATAGTGGTGCTTGCCAAACTTACTGACTGCACGGTAAGTTCTCGCAGCAGCAAGCCACTCGACGTCGAGGAGCACGGAACGTGACACTGCAGTCCCCCCCGGGAGCGCCCGCCGCAGCGGAGCTCGCGACCCTGCGCAGCACCGCGCAGGCTCTTCCGCTGCGCGACAAGGTGCGGCTCCTGACCGGCTCGTCCATGTGGCGCCTGCACGCCCAGGACTCGCTCGGACTGCGGCCCGTCGTCCTGTCCGACGGCCCCGCCGGTGTCCGCGGCACGGGCGACGCCGAGGGCGAGACCTCGATCCTCTTCCCGTGCCCCAGCGCGATCGGTGCCACCTGGGACCGCGAGGTCGCGTTCGAGACCGGCCGGGCCTTCGCCCGCGAGGCCCGCGACCACGGGGTCGACGCGGTGCTGGCCCCCCAGGTCAACATCCAGCGCACCCCTGTGGGCGGTCGCCACTTCGAGTGCTACTCCGAGGACCCGTACCTGACCGCGGAGGTCGGGAGCGGCGTCGTGCGCGGCCTGCAGGACCAGGGCGTCGCGGCCTGCGTCAAGCACTACGTCGCGAACGACTCCGAGACCGACCGCACCTCGTACGTCTCCCGCGTCGACGAGCGCGCGCTGCGCGAGGTCTACCTCGCACCGTTCGAGTCAGCCGTCGCGGCGGGCGCCTGGTCGGTCATGTCGGCGTACAACCAGGTGGACGACGGTGCGGAGTCCAGCCCCATGACCGCGCACCGCCACCTCCTGGTGGACGTCCTCAAGGACGAGCTCGGCTTCGACGGCGTCGTCGTCTCCGACTGGGTCGCGACCCGCACCACCGAGCAGTCCGCCAACGGCGGGCTCGACCTCGTGATGCCCGGCCCCGGCGGTCCGTGGGAGGACCGGCTGCTCCGGGCCGTCGAGGACGGGACCGTCCCCGAGCACGAGATCGACGACAAGGTCGCCCGCATCCTGCTGCTCGCACGCCGCGTCGGCGCGCTCGACGAGCCCGCGCTGCCGCTCACCTACGACGACGACCTGCGCGCCCTCGTCCGTCGCACCGCGGCCCGGGGCACCGTCGTGCTGCGCTCCGACGTCCACGACCCCGTCTGGGACCGACCCGAGCCCGGCTCGATCGCGCTCGTCGGACCCAACGCGGTCCGTCCCCACGTGCTCGGAGGCGGGAGCTCCACCGTGGCCCCGGCGCACGTCGTGACGCCGGCCGAGGGCCTCGCGGCACGCTACCCGGGCGCCCGGCTGACCGTCGCGCGAGGCGGCGACCCGCGCCGCCTCGCCCCGCCGCTGGACCTCGTCCGGCGCGGTCGCGACGGCGCCGCGCTGCACGCGACCTGGCTCGACGCCGACGGCAGCACGCTGCGCACCACGACGCTGTCGGGCTGGGACGGGTTCTGGCACGACCTGCCCGACGCGGTCGACACGGTCGTGCTCGACGCCGACGTCGTCCTGGACGAGCCCGGCGACCACACGATCGAGGTCGGCGTCGTCCCCGGCCACACCGTGGAGATCGACGGCGCGGTCGTCGCGCACGACGCCCGCCGCTCGGGGGTCGAGGTGATCCTCGACTCGTCCATCAACAACCCGGCGGGCGTGGCGACCGTCGTGCACGTCGACACGCCCCGCCGCGTGCACGTCCGTGCCACCCTGCTCGTGACCCGCGCCCAGGGCTACGGGAACATGGTCCGTGCCGAGCTGCGCCACCACGTGCCCGGACCGTCCCCGGAGGACGAGATCGCCGAGGCCGTCGAGGCCGCGCGCAGCGCCGACCTGACCGTGGTCGTCGTCGGGACGAACGAGGAGGTCGAGTCGGAAGGCTGGGACCGCGCCTCGCTCGCGCTTCCGGGCCGCCAGGACGAGCTCGTCGAGCGCGTGCTGGACGTCGACCCGGACGCGGTCGTGGTGGTCAACGCAGGCGCACCCGTGCTCCTGCCCTGGATCGACCGCGCGCGGACCGTCCTGTGGGTCTGGTTCCCCGGCCAGGAGGCCGGGCACTCGATCGCGGACGTCCTCGCCGGCGACGTCGAGGCCACGGGTCGCCTCCCCTGGACGCTGCCTGCCGACGAGACCGACGTGCCCGTGCCGCACGCGCGGCCCCGGGACGGGTTCGTCGACTACACGGACGGCGTGCACGTCGGCTATCGCGCCTGGGAGCGCGACGGTCGCGTCCCGGCCGTCCCGTTCGGTCACGGTCTCGGCTGGACCACGTGGTCGTACGACGCGCTGGACCCGGTGACCGTGCTGCCCGACGGCGACCTCGCCGTCGGCGTCCACCTCACCAACACCGGTACCCGCGACGGTCACGAGACCGTCCAGGTGTACCTCGAGGCTCCGGCCGCCGCCCCCGCGGCGCCGGTGGCGCACCGCGACCGGCCCGCGCGCTGGCTCGGCGGCTTCGCCTCGCTCGACGTCGCGGCGGGTTCCGCCGAGCACGTCACCGTGACCGTCCCCCGCCGCGTGCTCGAGGTGTGGGACCCGAACAGCGCACGCTGGCACCTACCCTCCGGCGAGTACCGGATCCGGGTAGGGCGTTCCGTCCGCGACCTACGCCTTGACACCGCGGTCCAGGTGCGGGACACCACGATCGACAAGGAGTGACCGGACCGCGGTCCCGGGACGCTCCTCGTCCCACCCGAGCAAGACCCGCACATCCCGCAGCACCGACCCGACGGCCGTCGGGCGGAAGTTCTTCGAAGGAGAGAGTTCTCATGAGGTTGAAGGCCTCCGCGATCGCCCTGGGCATCGCGACAGCACTCGTGCTGACCGGTTGCTCGTCGTCCTCCGGCAACGACGACAGCGACGACACCACCACCGAGGGGGCCGAGGGCCAGGGCACCGAGGCGCTCACGATCGCCAAGCCCGACGGCGCCATCGCGACCGAGTCGAACAACCCCTGGATCGGCGACTCGTCCGCACTCAAGCTCGGCTATGCCAACGCGATCTACGAGCCCGTCGGGTTCGTCAACGTGATCGACCCCTCCCAGGAGGACAAGCCCTGGCTCGCCTCCGAGATCACGTGGTCCGACGACTACAAGTCGGTCACCTTCACCACCCGGCCCGACGTGAAGTGGAGCGACGGCGAGGACCTCACCGCCGACGACATCGCGTTCACGTACCAGCTCCTCAAGGACAAGCCCGAGCTCGACAACGCCGCGCTCGGCATCGACGAGGTCACGACCGACGGCGACAAGGTCACCGTCTCCTTCGAGAACGCGATGTTCGCGAAGCGCGACAAGGTGCTGCACAAGTTCGTCGTGCCGGAGCACATCTGGGCCGACGTCGCAGACCCCGCCACGGAGACCAACATGGACCCGGTCGGCACCGGTCCGTACACGCTCGACAGCTTCAGCACGGAGAGCGTGACGCTCAGCGCCCGTGACGACTACTGGGGCGGCGAGCTCGCGGTCCCCACGCTGTACTACGTGTCCTACAACGACAACACCGCGCTGACGACCGCCCTGGCGACCGGCGACGCGGACTGGGCGCAGGCGTTCATCCCGAACGTCGAGTCGGCCTACGTCGACAAGGACGAGGACAACGTCTACTTCGCGCCCGCGGGCCTGGGCACGGACACGATGTACGTCAACACCACGAAGAAGCCGTTCGACGACCCGGCGTTCCGCCAGGCCGTCAACATGGTCGTCGACCGTGAGAAGCACCAGCAGGTCGCCCGCGAGGGTGGCGTCCCGCTGCTGACGTCCGTCACGGGTCTGCCGACCCCCGCCGGCGACCCGTACATCTCCGAGGAGTTCGCCGGCCAGGAGTACTCGGTCGACGTCGACGGCGCCAAGAAGGTGCTCACCGACGCCGGCTACACGATGGACGGCGAGACCCTGATCGACCCCGACGGCGACGCGGTGACCTTCACCCTCTCCGTGCCGCAGGGCTGGAACGACTACGTCACCGGCATCTCGCTCATCTCCGACGAGGTCAAGGCCATCGGCGTCGACGCCAAGGTCGACACCCCCGACCAGGACACCTGGTGGGCCGCCAAGCAGAACGGCGAGTTCGACGCGATCCTGCACTGGACCGACGCCGGCGCGACGCCGTTCGACCTCTACAGCAACATCATGGACGGCAGGCAGCTCAAGCCCGTCGGCGAGCCCGCCGACTGGAACTTCGGTCGCTACGACAACGCGGAAGCCACCCAGGCGCTCGAGGACTACTCCAACGCCACCGACGACGCCACGCGCACCGAGGCCATCGAGAAGGTCCAGAAGATCTTCGTCGAGGACGTCCCGGCCATGCCGATCGGCACGCGCCCGTTCATCTCGGAGTTCAACACGCGCAACTACGTCGGCTGGCCGAGCGAGGACGACCCCTACGCCAACCCGGACCCGACGCAGATGACCGCCGTCCTGATCCTCAACGAGCTTCAGGTCAAGGGCTGATCAGAGCCCTGATCGTCTGAACCCGCGGGGTGAGCGGGCAGCGGCCGTCCTCCCGAGGCCTCCGCCCGCCCACCCCGCGGACCCCGCGCACCAACCAGCACAGAAACAGGTAGGACGTGTGAACACCGACCCCCTGCTCACGGTCTCGAACTTCAGCGTGGTCTACGACGTCGACCCACCCGTCGAGGCGGTCAGCGACGTCTCCTTCACCCTGAACCGCGGGGAGATCCTCGGCCTCGCCGGCGAGTCCGGTTGCGGGAAGACCTCGCTCGCCTACGGCGTGCAGCGCCTCCTCAAGCCCCCGGCCGTCATCCCGCAGGGCTCCGCGATCTTCCACGACGAGTCGGGCACCGACGTCGACATGAACGCGCTGTCCGAGGAGGAGATGCGGCGCTTCCGCTGGGACAAGGCCTCGATGGTCTTCCAGGGCGCGATGAGCTCGCTGAACCCCGTGACGAAGATCGGGAAGCAGCTCGCCGACGTGTTCACGACCCACCGCCCCGGGATGAGCCGCGCGGAGCGCACACGGGAGTGCGGCGACCTGCTCGACCTCGTCGGGGTCGGGCGCGACCGGCTCAAGTCCTATCCGCACGAGCTCTCGGGCGGCATGCGCCAGCGCGTGATGATCGCGATGGCGCTCGCGCTCAAGCCGCAGCTGATGATCATGGACGAGCCGACGACGGCGCTCGACGTCCTCGTGCAGCGTGAGATCCTCCAGCAGATCTCCGAGCTGCGCACGCAGTTCGGATTCTCGGTCGTCTTCATCACGCACGACCTGCCGCTCCTGCTCGAGATCTCCGACCGGATCGCGATCATGCTCCAGGGTGAGATCGTCGAGCTCGACACCGCCGCGAACATCTATCACCACGCCCAGCACGAGTACACGCGCAAGCTCCTCGGCTCGTTCCCGAGCCTGACGGGGGAGCGCGGCGGCTTCGTGTACGGCCGCTCGGACGACACCGTCGCCGCCGGCGCCGTCACAGGAGGTGCGACCTCATGACCACCCTCGAGTTCTCCCACGTCACCAAGCGCTACAAGATCCGTGGCGCCGGCGAGCTGCTCGCGCTCGACGACGTGAGCTTCACCCTCACGTCCGGGCGAACCATCGCTCTCGTCGGACAGTCGGGCAGCGGCAAGTCGACGATCGCGAAGATCCTCACGCAGCTCGAGCACGCGACGTCGGGCGACATCCTGCTCGACGGCAAGCAGATCCCCCATCGGGGCAGCGCTCTGCGTCGCTATCGCCAACAGGTCCGCATGGTGTTCCAGGACCCGTTCGCCTCCCTGAACCCGTACCACACGATCCGCCACCACGTGGAGCGTCCGCTGCGGCTCGACAAGGTGGTCCCGAAGGACGAGGTCGACGCGGAGGTCGCCCGCCTTCTCGAGCACGTGCGCCTCGACCCGGACATCGCCGAGCGCCGGCCGCACGAGCTGTCCGGCGGGCAGCGGCAGCGCGTCGCCATCGCGCGAGCGCTCGCGTCCCGGCCGTCGCTGCTCATCGCCGACGAGCCGGTCTCGATGCTCGACGTGTCGATCCGCCTCGGCGTGCTCAACCTCCTCGCCGACCTGCAGCGCGAGAACAACCTGGGCGTCCTGTACATCACGCACGACCTCGCCACGGCCCGGCACTTCAGCGACGAGATCATGGTGCTGCACCACGGTGTCGTCGTGGAGCGCGGCCCGTCGGACGATGTGATCCTCGATCCCCAGCACCCGTACACCCGTTCGCTGCGCGACGCCTCGCCGAACCCGGAGATCCACTTCTCCGGGACCGGCCCGGCCGCTGCGCCGTCGAGGAGCTGACCCCGTGAGATTCTTCCTGCGTCGCACCGCCTTCTACCTGTTCACGGCCTGGGCGGCGATCACGATCAACTTCTTCCTGCCGCGCATGCTCAAGGGCGACCCCGTCAACGCCTACCTGGCCAAGAACCAGGGTCGGGTGAGTCCCGAGGCCGCGGACTCGCTGCGCATCCTGTTCGGGCTGAACACGGACAAGTCCCTGTGGCAGCAGTACGTCGAGTACTGGGGCCTCCTCCTCCACGGCGACCTCGGCCTCTCGTTCTCCAAGGGGCTGGCGCCCGTCACCGAGGTCATCGCGGCCGGACTGCCGTGGACGATCGGGCTCGTCGGGATCGCGACGATCCTCAGCTTCTTCCTCGGCACGTCGCTCGGCGCCGTGATCGGCTGGCGTCGCGGCAGCAGGGCGGACGCGATCGTGCCGGTCGCGACCTTCCTGTCGACGGTCCCCTACTTCTGGATGGCTCTCATCGCCATCGCCGTCTTCTCGGTCTCGCTCGGCTGGTTCCCGGCCTCCCACGCGTACAGCAAGGGCGTCGTGCCCAACTGGTCCTGGGACTTCGTCGGGGACGTCATCCACCACGGCACGCTGCCCGCGCTGACGATCGTGGTCGCATCCCTCGGTGGCTGGATCCTCGGCATGCGCAACATGATGATGACGGTGCTCGACGAGGACTACGTGACGGTTGCCCAGGCCAAGGGGCTGAGCCCGCGTCGGGTCCTGACCCACTACGCGTCGCGCAACGCCGTCCTCCCGCAGCTGTCGAGCTTCGCGCTCTCGCTCGGCTTCATCGTCGGCGGGACCCTCGTCATGGAGCTCGTCTTCTCCTACCCGGGCGTCGGCAAGCAGCTCCTCGACGCCACGAACGCGAAGGACTACCCGTTGATGCAGGGGCTCTTCCTCGTCATCACCCTCGCGGTCCTCGTGGCCAACATCCTGGCGGACGTCGCGCACGCCGCCCTCGACCCGCGCACCCGTATGACGGAGGCCTGAGCCATGACGTCCACCACGAGCCCCGCGACGAGCGAGGACAGCACCACCGACCCGGCGACGCCGGACCCCGCTCCCCCGTCGCGGCCCGCGAAGACCAAGCGCTCGAAGGCTGGCTCCGCGTTCGCGATGTTCCGCAACGGCAAGTCCCTGACCGGGTTGATCATCCTCGGGTTCTTCACGCTGGTCGCGATCTTCGGCGACGTTCTCGCGCCCTACGAGCCGCGCGCGCAGGACCCGGAGGCATACGGGGCCCAGGCACCGTCCATGGCCCACCTGCTCGGGACGACCAACATGGGAGAGGACATCCTGAGCCAGCTCATCTACGGAACCCGCGGTGTCCTCGTCGTCGGATTCCTCTCGGGCATCATCGCCATGATCGTGGCGGTCCTCGTCGGAGTGACCGCGGGCTACGTGGCGGGCTGGAAGAGCGAGAGCCTGTCGGCGATCACGAACGTGTTCCTCGTGCTCCCGGCGCTGCCCCTGATGATCATCGTGGCGTCGAACTACGAGAGCCCGAGCCTGTTCCTCATCGCGGCGGTCCTCGCGCTCACCGGCTGGGCCTGGGGCGCACGTGTCCTGCGCGCCCAGACGATGTCGTTGCGCAACCGGGACTTCGTCCAGGCTGCTCGCGCGAACGGGGAGAAGCTGTACCGGATCATCACGGTCGAGATGCTGCCGAACCTCACCGCGATCATCGCGTCCAGCTTCGTCGGCACCGTGACCGCAGCCGTGCTCGGCCTGACGACGCTCGCGTTCATCGGCATCATCCCGATCACCAACCTGAACTGGGGAACCATCCTGTTCTGGGCGCAGCAGAACGGGGCGTTCCCGGACGCGTGGTGGTGGTACATCCCGGCCGGTCTGTGCATCGCGCTGCTGGGGATGGCTCTCTCGCTCATCAACTTCGGGATCGACGAGTACGTGAACCCGCGGCTGCGGTCTGCGGGCGAGCGTGCCCGCGCGATGCGGAAGAAGGGCTACAAGGCGTCGAGCGGCGTCACGACCGTGGCGAACCGTCCGGACCTGCACGGGTCGACGCCGGGCGCTCCGGGTTCGTCGGTCATCGCCGAGCTCCACGAGGACCCGCTCGAGACGGAAGCGGAGGACGAGGAGACGATCTCGACGGGGTGGCCGCGCCGCTCCTCCTAGCCGGTGGGCCCTCGTCGACCGTCCCCACGGTCGCGCGACGCACCCACCTCGGCGGACCCGGTCGGGAGACCGCGCCACGGACCACGCCCCTGGTCCGTGGCGCGCGGCCCGGCCGGGTCTCGTCGTCCCGGACGTCCCTGGCCCGCGCGGCTCACGTCAGTCCGGGCTCACGTCATCCCAGGAGGTCCTGGACGACGTCGTACCCCAGCTTGATCACGAGGGCGCCGACGACGACGACGAACACGACGCGCACGAACGCGCTGCCCTTCGCCACGGCCATGCGCGCACCGATGTACGCGCCGACGAAGTTGGCGACGCCCATCGCGAGCCCGAGGCCCCAGATCACGGCGCCGTACGGCACGAAGAAGATGAGCGCGCCGGCGTTCGTCGCGAAGTTCGCGATCTTCGCCAGCGCCGACGCCGGCAGGAACGCGTACCCGAGCCCGCTGACCAGGGCGATGACGAAGAACGTTCCCGTGCCCGGCCCGAGCAGGCCGTCGTAGGTCCCGATGACGAGCCCGATCCCCGCGGCGGCCCACCGGTGCCCGTTGCCCTCCCAGCGCAGGTTCGTCGTGTGCCCCAGCTGCGGCCGCGCGATCGTGTACACCGCGACGCCGATCAGCACGACGAGGATGATCGGCGTGAAGAGCTCGGCCGGTATGCGGGACGCGAGCGCCGCACCGCCGATCGCGCCGACGAGGGCCGTGAGCGCCATCGGGCCCGCGGTCCGCAGGTCCGGGCCCACGCGCCGGTAGTAGGTCGCCGCGCTGACGGACGTGCCCATGATGCTCGCGAGCTTGTTGGTCGCGAGAGCCTGCACCGGGCTGATCCCCGGCACGAGGAGCAGGGCAGGGAGCTGGACGAGACCGCCCCCGCCGACGACGGCGTCGATCCAGCCCGCAGCGAGCGCAGCGACCACGAGCAGCACGAGCGTCAGCCCGTCGATCTCGAGCGCTCCGGAGGACGGGAGGACGAAGGTCGGCAGCACCCCCTAGTGGTACCACGACGATGCGTAACCGGCGCGTTACGCTTTAGCCATGGACGTGTTCGCCGCGCTGGCCGACCCGGTGCGCCGGGACCTGCTGCTCGCACTCCGACGCGAGGACCTGACCGCGGGTGCCCTCGCGGCCGGACGCCCCGGCGTCTCGCGTCCCGGAGTGAGCCGCCACCTGCGGGTACTGCGCGAGGCAGGACTCGTGGGTGTCGTGACCCGCGGGAGGACCCGGGTGTACTCGGCCCGGGCAGAGGGCCTCGAACCGGTGCGTGCACTCCTCGCAGCGCTCGCCACGTCGTCGCCGGTCCCGGCACCCGACGACGCGGGCGGCTCCGCGGCCGGGGCACGGCTCGTCCCCGGCGGGCTGGTCGAGCACGGGCCCGCGGGGACGGAGCTGGTGGTCACCCGGACGTTCCGGGCGCCGGTGGAGGATGTCTGGGCCAGCCTCACCGAACCCGGCCGCCTCGCCCGCTGGATCGGACGCTGGACGGGAGACCCCTCGACCGGTCACGTCAGCTTCCGGATGACCGCCGAGGGCGAGGACGTCGAGCCCGAGGAGTACACCATCACGCGCTGCGACCCACCCTTCCGCTTCGCGGCCGACACGGCGACGGGTGACGAGACCTGGCACATCGGGTTCGACCTCGCCGAGGCCGAGGGCGTCACGACGCTCACGTTCCGTCAGCTCCTCGCACCCGGCGACGACGCACGTTCCGTCGGGCCGGGCTGGGAGTACTACCTCGACCGGCTCGTCGCCGCTCGCGAGGGGCGCGACCCTGCCGACCTGCGGTGGGAGGACTACCCCGCCGCCCTGGGCGACCACTACGGCGCGACGCCCGGCGGGTCCTGACCGCCCGCGCGCCCGCGATCACGTCTGCAGGGCGTCGTACTCCGCCTCGGTGGCGACGTCGTCCTCGACGTCGAGCCGCAGGTGCGCGAGCGCGCTCTGCAGGACGCGCAGACCGCTCGCGGCGCGCTCACCCCACAACGAGACGTACGAGAACTGCCACCACCACAGGCCCTCGAGCTCGCGACCGGTCTCGTAGTGCTGCAAGCCCTTCGCGAGGCACTCGGCGACGCACGCGAGGTCGCCGGACAGGCTGGCCGCGCCGATCTCCGGCCCGACGAGGGGGTCCGTGACCTCGACGTAGTCGTCGAACCCGTCGAACAGGCGGGTGAACGCGGTGCGCAGCGGATCCAGGTCCGTGTCCGGGCCGGGGTCGGGCTCGAACCGCTCGACCGGCACGACATCGCCGACCGCGCCGAGCCGCGCTCCTGCGGCCAGGACGTCGGAGAGCGCGAGGAGCAGGAGCGGGAGGGCGGCACCGGGCACGGCGCCGGCCGCGACCTGGGTCGTCGTCGTCAGGTAGGCGCGGGCCTGGCCCGCCATGCCCTCGGCGATCTCCTGCAGGTCGGGATCGTTCTCGATCTCCCCCATGGTGTCCACCCTCCGTCAGCCGCCGACGAGTCGTCGGCCCTCGAACGCCCGGCCGAGGGTCACCTCGTCCGCGTACTCCAAGTCTCCCCCGACCGGTAGCCCGGACGCCAGGCGTGTCACGCGCAGACCCATGGGACCGAGCATCCGGGCGAGGTACGTCGCCGTCGCCTCGCCCTCGACGTTCGGGTCCGTCGCGAGGATGACCTCGGTGACCTGGCCGTCCGCGAGCCGAGTCATGAGCTGGGAGATCCGCAGGTCACCGGGCCCCACGTTCTCGATCGGGTTGATGGCGCCACCGAGCACGTGGTACCGGCCGCGGAACTCGCGCGTGCGCTCGATCGCGACGACGTCCTTCGGCTCCTCGACGACGCAGATCACGTCCACCGAACGGCGCGGGTCGGCGCACACGCGGCACTGCTCGGACTCTGCGACGTTGCCGCACGTGTCGCAGAACCGCACGCGGGCCTTCACCTCGGTCAGGGCGTCGGCGAGCCGTCGGACGTCGGACGTGTCCGCAGCGAGCAGGTGGAACGCGATGCGCTGCGCGCTCTTGGGCCCGACGCCGGGAAGTCGGCCGAGCTCGTCGATCAGGTCTTGGACCGCGCCTTCGTACACGCCCCCAGCCTACGGGGCCCTACCCACCCGTCAGGCCCTCCCGCGCGCTCAGGAGCCCTGGTCCTGGATCTCCTCGATGACCTTCCCGTCCAGCAGCCTCGCGACGAGCGCGGCCCCGACCAGCCCGCTCGAGACGATGTCGGGATCGTCCGCCGACGGCTCGTCGAACTCTGCGACCCCGACCGAGGTCGGCGGCGCGACGGCAGGTGCCGTGCGCGACCGCGCCTCTCGCACCTGACGCTCGGCGAGCCGACGCGGGGACTCGGGAACGCGGCGCGCGGGAGCGTCGTCGACGGGAGCGTTGTCGACGGGAGCGGCGACGCCGGTGTCCGTGGACGCCCGGCTCGTCGACCGCGGGGCGGCTGCGGCCGGGGCGAGGGCAGCTGGGGCGGGAGAGACCGCACCGGGTGCACCCGGCGCGGGAGAGGTCCTGCGCACCGAAGGCTCGGGCGCCGGTGCGGGGTCGGCCGGGAACGCCGTCCCTGCGGGCGCCGGTGCCGGCACGGGCGCCGTGAGGCCACCGCCCGCGAGCCATGCGGCGTCGGCCGCCTCGGCAGCGTCGACGGACGCCTCCCCGGGAGTCGTCGACGCGCCGGGGTCGGGTCGCTCGGCCACCGCGACACCGACGCCCGGGCTCGATCGGTCCCGCTCCACGGCGACTGCAGTCGCCTGTGGCGCCGACCGCGACGGACCGGGGGCCGCGGCACCGACGGCTCGCGCGCCCCCCAGGCCGCCGGGTGCGACACGGCCGGAGCCGGTGCCGGCAGGCGCGGTGCCCCGCGGAGCCACGTTCTCGCCCTGCGACGGCGGGTTCACCCCTCCGGTGCCGGGTGAGGGTCGCAGCCCGGACCGTGCCGTACCCGCAGCGGAGGTGTCCCCGGGCGTGCGCGGCACGTCCTGGACGGGCTCGTCCGAGTACGGCGGCCCGTCCGGCGACGGCGGGTCCTGGGCACGCTCCGGACCGGAGACGGCTGGTCCCGCCCCGCCCTCCTGCACGGACGCCTCGACCCGCGCCCGGACGCCGAGCGTCTGGTACAACGACTCCTCGACCGCCTCGACGTGCCGAGGCTGCGAGAAGGTGCGGGCGATGCCCGGGGCGACGAAGCCGATGCGGAGCACGCCGTCGTCGAGCGAGACGACCTGCGCGTTCGGCCCGACGAGCGCGCGCGTGACCTGGTTGCCCAGTGCGGCGACGACCTCGTCCCAGCGCCGCCGCAGCATCTCGGTGGTCATGGTCCCCGCGGTGGGTTCGTCGGACGACGACGACGACGCCGTCCCGTCCGGCTCGCCCGCGTCGACCGCGCTCGTCGGCGGCGTGACCGCCTCGTCCTCGATCGGCCCGACGGTCTCGTGACCGGTCCCGACCGGCTCCGCGTCCGCTGCACGACCCGAGGAAGCAGGCTCGGGGTCGGACGCAGACACAGGGTCGGTGGCAGGCACAGGGTCGGTGACAGGCACGGGATCGGTGGCACGCACGGGCACGGGGTCGGGTGCTGCGCCGGTCTCCGGCACGACGGGGTCGCCGGCTGCCGGCCGCAGCGCCGCGCGCACGGCGGCGGCACCGGTGAGCCCACCCGCTGCACCCGGCGCGGGCCGGGCCGGTGCAGGCGCCGCGGCGACGTCGGGGCGGACGGTCGCCACCGGTCCGGGCGCCGCCGGCACCGCCGCCCCTGCCGGGGCCGCCAGACCGCCACGCTCGAGCCGGTCGAGGCGGGCGGCGAAGCCGGCAGCACCGTCGTCCGCACCCGGCAGCAGCAGCCGCGCGACGAGGAGCTCGAGGTGCAGGCGCGGCGACGTCGCGCCGCTCATCTCCGTCAACGCGTCGTTGGCGAGGTCGGCGGCGCGGGACAGCTCGGCCACGCCCAGGTTCTGGGCCTGCGCACGCATGCGCGCGAGCTGGTCCGCAGGCTGGTCGCGCAGCACGGCTGCGGCCTCGTCGCCCGACACGGCGATGACGATGAGGTCGCGCAGGCGCTCGAGCACGTCCTCGACGAACCGCCGCGGCTCGTGCCCGGTCGCGATCACCTGGTCGACGACGCGGAAGATGCTGGCCCCGTCGCGTGCTGCCAGCGCGTCCACGACGTCGTCGAGCAGCGTCGCGTGGGTGTAACCGAGGAGGGCGACGGCGCGCTCGTAGTCGACGTGCGAGTCCTCGGCGCCGGCGATGAGCTGGTCCATGACGGACAAGGAGTCCCGCACCGACCCTCCGCCCGCTCGCGTGACGAGCGGGAAAACCCCGGACCCGACGGTGACACCCTCGGCAGCGCACAGCTGCTCGAGGTACGGGCCCAGGACGTCCGGCGGGACGAGGCGGAAGGGGTAGTGGTGGGTGCGCGAGCGGATGGTGCCGATGACCTTGTCCGGCTCGGTGGTCGCGAAGACGAACTTCACGTGCTCGGGCGGCTCCTCGACGATCTTGAGCAGCGCGTTGAAACCCGCGGGCGAGACCATGTGCGCCTCGTCGATGATGAAGATCTTGTACCGGTCGCGCGTCGGCGCGAAGGTCGCGCGCTCGCGCAGGTCCCGCGCGTCGTCCACGCCACCGTGGGACGCCGCGTCGATCTCCACAACGTCGAGGCTCCCCGGGCCTCCGCGTGCCAGGTCCACGCACGAGGGGCACCGCCCGCACGGGGTGTCGACGGGGTGCTCGAGCGTGTTCTGCTCGCAGTTGAGCGTGCGCGCGAGGATGCGGGCGGACGTCGTCTTGCCGCAGCCGCGCGGCCCCGAGAAGAGGTAGGCGTGGTTCACCCTGCCGCTGCGCAGCGCCTGCATGAGCGGCGCGGTCACGTGGTCCTGACCGATCACCTCGGCGAAGGTCTCGGGCCGGTAGCGGCGGTACAGGGCGGTGCTCACCCCGGTCACTCTAGACGCCACGACCGACACGCACGAGAGCACCCGGGGAGCAGAAGGACCCCCCGTGCACCCACCAGAGCTCACCTACCCTTGCTGCCTTCCGGCCCTGGGGGAGTTCGGCGAGATGATGCCGCACGAGGGGTCTGCCCCAACCCTAGCCCAGGACCACCCGGACCTCGAAACCCGCACGGGAGAACTCCGATTCGTTGCGGCGCCCTCGTGTCCGGTATCCTCGTCTGCGCTGCTGTCGTCCGGTCGCGTCCCGCTGCTGCGGGCGTCCCGACGGCACCGCACCAGGAGGATTCGCCTAGTGGCCTATGGCGCACGCTTGGAAAGCGTGTTGGGTTAACAGCCCTCGGGGGTTCGAATCCCCCATCCTCCGCCAGACCGACGGGCTCGCCGCACCACGCGGCGGGCCCGTCGTCGTTCCCGCCTCCGGGTGCTCCGTCCGAGCGTTCGGTTCAAGCCTGCGGCGGTGGTCAGCCGGAGCACGCGGGCCGACGGACGAACGGAAAGACCCGCCGCACGTGTGTGCAGCGGGTCCTCCGACGTCCCGACGGTCCGACGCGCCGGGACGTGAACGTCGGCGGTGCCGCCGACGGCTACGACCCACCCTACGGCTCATCGGCCCCGTTGGGCAGGGGGCGCCACGGTTTGGTCGCCGCGACGGCGTTCGTCACTCCTCCTGACGGCGGGAGCCGGTCACGACGAGCGCCCCGGTGGCGAGCAGCAGGACCGCCAGCACGGTGATCACGAGCACCGATGACCCCGTCCTGGCGAGGTCGCCGCCGGACTCGCTCCCGCCGCTGCTCGGGAACGTGTTCGTCACGGTGACGTCGACGCTGCCGTCGTCTGCCGTCGGGCCGTCGAACGCGTCCGAGGTCGCGGCGCCGTCCGTACCGTCCGCCGTCACGTCCGTCCCGTCGACGGCGATGCTCACCTCCTCGGCGTCCCCGGCGTCGGTCTCAGCGACCGTGCACGACGCGTCCTGGGGCACCAGGTACACCGCGGTCCAGTCGTCCGCCGCCGAGAGCGTCCGCTCTCCGCCGTCGGGCAGGTCGACGTCCGTCGTCTCGCCGTCGACGACCCACGTGCAGGAGAGCTCGACCGTGAACTCGTCGCCCTCGTGCTCCGAGGCGCCGGGGCCGGCGAGCTGCTTCGTGACGACCACCTCGCCCGCGTCGAAGGTGTTGGTCACCGTGAGTGCGGCCGGGTCCCCGGCGACCGTCACCGCGCCGGGTTCACCGTCGCCGATCGCCGAGACCGTGCTCGACGTCGCTCCGCCGGTCGCCGTCTCGGTCACGACGCACTCGGCGCCGACCGGGAGCCCGTCGTAGACCGCGGGCTCACCCGGGACGAACGAGCGCGTCGCTCCGTCCGGGATCGTGACGTCCGCGCCCTCGAACGTGCACGCGAGGGTGGACTCGAACGGCCCGGCCCCGAACGCGTCCGCGCCGTCACCGTCCACGACCTTGTCGACCTCGACCGACCCGGCGTCGTAGGTGTTGGTCACGACCGCCGTGATCGGGTCCTCGATCGTCGCCTCGCCGGTGATCGTGACCGGGTCCGGGTCGATCGTGCTCGAGGTCGCTCCGCCGTCCTCCGTCTCCGTCAGGGTGCACTCGTCGCCGTCCTGGAGACCGAAGTACAGGGCCGGGAAGCCCGGTCCGAACATCCGGCTCGGGCCACCGGGGACGGAGGCGGGCGTCCCCTGCGACGTGGTGCACTCGATCGACACCTCGTACGGGAACTCGTCGAACGGGATGGAGCTGAAGTCGAAGTCGAGCAGCTCCTCGATCGTCGTGGGCAGCTCGGGGATCTCCGGCATGGGCGGCGCGAACGCCGCCCCGTCGCCGTCGACCACCTTCTGCACGACCAGCGGTGCGGTCTCGAAGGTGTTCGTGATGCCCACCTCGACCGTCGTCGGGTCGCCGTCGGTCGCCGGGGGCACCGTGACGTCCACGGACGTCCCGTCCACCGGGTCGCCCCCGTCCACCGTGATGGTGGTCGACGACGCACCGAACGTGTCCGTCTCCGTGAGCGTGCACTCGGAGCCGACGGGCAGCCCGGCGTACGTGACGCTCGACCCGCCGTCGATCTCGCGCACCGCTCCGCCCGGGATGGTCAGGTCCACGCCCTCGTACGTGCACGCGAGCTCGACCTCGAACGGGCCCGGCCCGTAGAGCGCGCCGAGACCCGCGAGATCCTTGTCGACCTCGATCGAGCCGACGTCGAACGTGTTGGTGATGACGACCTCGGCCGGGGTGTCCGCGTCGACCGTCACCTGGTCCGGGACGACGACCGCGCCGGTCGCGCCGGCGTCGTCGGTCTCCTCGATGTCGCACACCGCACCCGCCGGGAGGTTCGCGATCTCCGCGTCGAGCGGGCCGCCGCCGCCGAGCACGACGGTGCTGTCGTAGACCGTCTGCGGCCCCGTGCCGTCCCCGTCGTCGAACGTGCAGACGACGTCGATGTCGAACGGCCCGGCCCCGTAGGCGTCCGCGCCCTCGCCGTCCACGACCTTCTGCAGGTCGATCACGCCGACGTCGTAGGTGTTGGTCAGGGTGACCGCGTTGCGCGGCTGGCCGACGACGTCGCCCGCGAGCGTGAGGTCCGCCGAGGTGCCGTCCGTGACCACCGGGTCCCCGAGCGGGCCCTGCTGGACCGTGATGGTGGTCGACGACGCGTTGCCGGCGCCCGTCTCCGTGACGGTGCACTCGGCCCCCACCGGGAGCCCGTCGAACTCGACGGAGCCGCCGTCCTCCAGCTCGAACGTCATCGGGTCGTCGGGGCCGTAGCCGTCCGCGTAGACCTCCTCGCCGAGGAACGTGCAGTCCACCGTGCCGTCGAACGGCCCGAACTCGACCGCGTCGCCGTCCTGGTCGACGGCATCGCTGACGACCTCCTTGTCGATCACGATGCTCGACAGGTCGTACACGTTGATCGCCGTGATCGTGGTCGGGTCGTCCGGGCCCTCGCTGTCGATCGTGACGTTGCTCGGCTCGAGCAGCAGGCGCGTCTGCCCGGCGCCAGCGTCCTCGGTGATGACGCACTCGGCCCCGTACGGCAGGTTCGGCACGACGACCGGGGTCCCCGGCGTCACCGTGATCGGGATCGGGTCGAGCTCGGTCTCGACCCAGGTCCCGACGGCGGACGTGCACTGCACCTCCAGGTCGAACGAGCTCGGCGCGTTCTCTGCGCCGTCACCGGTGACGAGCTTGTTCACCTCGAGCGGACCGGTCGCCGTAGCGACGCCGACCTTGACGCCCTCGGCACGCAGCGAGTTGATCTCGTCGCCCGACTGGGTCACCACGACGCCGGACGCCGCGGCCGAGTTGAACGCGATCGACCGGTCGCCCGCCTCCGGCGCCTCGGGCGGGGTGGTCGTCGTTCCCTCCACCGCGATGTAGCTGCCCGGCTGGAAGAGGTTGTCCGGGTCCATCTCGATGACGGCCTTGAACGCCGTGATCTGCTGGTACTGCGCTTCCGTGAGGTCGGGAGTGAGCGCGGTCCACCCTGTCTCCGGGTCGTCCGGGCAGGTCGGTTCGTTCACCGGGTCGATCAGGTCGTCGGCGCAGTAGTCGTCGACGGTCGTGTAGTAGAACGTCGTGGTGCTGCCGGGCGGTGCGTTGACCAGCCGTGGCGGCTCGTTCTTGTTGAGGTACGGCCTCCACTGCGAGCCGCGGGCAGAGCTGCTGGTCGGGTCGGACGAGGTGTCTCCCGGCACGGGCAGCCGGTCGTAGACGACCACCTTGTCCATGGGGAGGTTGCCGACGTTGTCGACTCGGATCCGCCACGTCTCGTCCGCCCCCGGCGGGATGATCGGCGTGCACGGGTAGGAGTAGAAGCCGTCCGCGTCCGCCTCGCATTCCTCCGGGGTGACGCTCCCCGGCTGGTCGGGGTCGACCATGATGCCGAGCGGGTACTCGTCGTTCGTCGCCTTGACGGACTTCGACTCGGCCAGGACGCCCGACGGGACGGGCGTCACGTCCGCGTCCGCCTCGCACGCCCCGGTGTCCTCGTCGAGGCGCCCGTCGATGGGACTCCCGTCCTCGCTCGACTGCGCCTGGCACACGTCCCACGGCCGGTCGCCTGTCACACCGGCGGTGTTGTTCACGACCGTGTTCGCAGCCAGGGTCGTCCGGAACTCCACCTGCACGGTGATCGTGTAGACCTGACCCACCTCGAGCACGGTGCCCTCGGGGAACGTGAAGGTGAGGCCCGCGATGTTGCCGGTGCGGTCCACGGTCACGTCGTCCGGGTCCGTGGGCATCTGGGGCCCATTCGGCTGTCCTGGCGGCGCCGGCAGCGGCGGATCGAGCTCGGTGGGCTCCGTGAGCGCGTAGCTGTAGGGCTCGTCGACGTCCGCGAGTCGCAGCTGCGGTCCGTCCGCGTCGCTGGGCATCGGGTCGTCGATCACCACCGGGTCGTAGATGGGCCGGTTCCCGACGTTCGTCACCGTGATGTTCATCGGGAACGGCGCCCCCGGCGGCTCAGTGCCCCCGGTGATGTCGGAGTTGAAGTCCTTGACGATCTCCACGCCGTTCTCGGTGTGCTGGTAGACGATCGTCCCCGACGCGTCGGCGTCACTGCTCACCGGGATCGGGTTCTCCGGGTCGTCCGGGTTGAAGACCAGGTCCGCTCCCGTGACCGTGGCGGTAACGTCGTTGGTGGCGACACCCGGCGCATCCTCGCCCGGGGCCGGGTCGTTCAGCTCCAGGTCGCTCGGCACCGGGGTGCTCGGGTCGGAACGCAGGGTGTCACGCACCTGGACCTCGAGGTTCACCGCCTGCGTCGGGTTCGCGGGGTTCTCCCAGATCTCCCCGTCGGCCCGGGTGAACGTGAACCGCAGTCCGACGACGTCCGCGGCGTCCACGCCCGCGGGCAGCGCGAACGTGCTCGACGGCTCCCCGTCGGTCCACGTGCAGTCCGAGAAGGTGTCGTTGTCCTCGTCGTACGTGCCGCCCGTGCAGGCGTCCACCTGCACCTGGTCGATCGGCGCGGTGAGGGTCGAGGCGTCGAAGCCGATCAGGTCGTACTGGTTCCAGAAGCTGCCGTCGATGTCCTGGAGCGTCATCTCGACGGCGCGCGACGGGCCGGTCGGCTGGCCGGTGATGGTCAGCGTCGACGTGGGGTTCTCCTCGGCGTCCGTCCCCGGCTCCACGATGGTGGCCGGGCTGAACGACTTGGTCTCCTCCATGGTGATCTCGGCGTCCTGGAGCTCGATGTCGGCCGTGTCCCAGGCCTGCGGCGTCTGGTCGGTCGTGCCGCCCGGGTCGGAGACCTCCGCCCCGGCGCTGTTCGGCACCGGGTTGGGGTCGTGGTCGACGGTGACCCGCTCGCCGGTGTACCGGTCGAACTCGCGGAGCTTGAGGTTCATCTCCAGGACGCCCTCGTTGTTGCCGGACTCGTTGGACGCGATGCGACCGTCGAACGTGACCTCCACGCCGACGACGTCCTCGAGCTGGGCGGCCGTCAGCGCTTCTGCCTCGGCCTCGGTGTAGTCGGTCGTCCCTCCGCCGACGGTGGTCAGCGTCACCGTGGTCGTGTCGACCCCGTCCGGGGGCGCGACGTCGATGATGTCCGTCAGGGTGAACGCGTCGAAGGGGCTCGTGCCCGCGTCGACCTCCGGCTCGACGACGAAGTCACCGTTGGCCGTGGACGGCTCGGCGATGCGCAGCTCGTCCACCCGGGCGACGGAGTTGTTCGACCCGGTGATGGTCGCGACGGTCGAGGGGAAGTCCTCGTACGGGGTGCCCTCCGGCGGGACCGACAACGGGCCGCCCGTCCAGTCCTTGGTGATCCCCACGTTGATGGGCTCGTCGAGGATGAGCACGTCGTCGGCGTCGGTGTCGGTGCGGTCCGTCCCCTGGAACGTCGCGGTACCCCGCGCGGTGTCCGTGACGAGGCCCGGGTCGTCGGGGTTGTTGTAGATCTCGCCCTGCTGCTCGCCGAGCGCCGGTCCGCCGCTGCGGCGGTCGTCGCGGAGCCGGAACGTGAAGTCGAGGTGCCGCCCGTCCGCCAGTGTCGAGCGCGCCACGCCCGACCCGGCAGCGGGCTGGGTCGGGTCGGTCGGGAACTCCGCGCGCGTCGGGGACTCGGTGTAGGTGAGTCGCACCGACGTCGCGCTGGCCTGCTCGTCGGCGGTGAGCGTGTAGCCCGGGAAGGACGTGGTGCACGGCGCCGCCACGCTGCAGGGGTCGGCGACGGCGTCCACCCAGGCGCCCGCGATGAACAGCTCGACGCCGGTGACGGCGTCGTAGATCATGAGCGGGTCCACGGACGGGTCGATCGCCTCGACCCGGACCAGGTCGAACGCGTCGTAGAACGACCCGGCGATGGCCGGGTCGTCCGCGGCCACCGGGTCCGCGATGTCGCTGATCACCATCGGGTCCACGCCCTCGAAACCGTTGGTCGACCAGGTGATCTGCGCGGTGATCCCGTCCTGCGTGCGGGCGCGCAGCGTGTACGGCTCGCCGGACTGGCCCTCGGGGGCGAGGAATGACTTCTCGATGAAGTCGAGGTCACCCGGGCCGACCGGCACGGGGAACGGGTCGACGGAGTCGCAGCCCTCGGCCGGGTCGGTCGGTGCGACCGTGCCGCTCGACGCGCTCGACGCGCCGCAGTTCTCGATCGGGTCGTCGGCGTCCTCAGGGCCGTCGTACGACGCGACGAAGTTCGGTGAGACGCTCGTGCCCGGCGGGATCCCGTCGCCCGTCGTGTCGTCGTAGACGAACTGGACACCCTGGGCGTCGTCCGGCAGGTCGCAGTTCACCGTCGCGGCACCCTGCACAGGGCTGCCGCAGCCGGGGGCCTCGACCCACTCCGTGCCGTTCCAGTAGTTGATCGTGAGCTCGGTGCCGGCCGGCACGTCCGTCGACCGGACCGACGACGCGGTGAAGCTGTCCCAGAACGGCCCCGGGTCACCGGTGTCGGTCGGGTCCTGGACCACGATCTGGTCGGCGTTCGTCGTGGACCCGTCCTCGCCGAAGGGCAGGAGCTGCGTCGGGAGCCCGACGATCACCGTCTGCCCCGGCAGCGCCGGGATCGTGGACGGCGAGATCGACTTGGTCGTGACCGTGGCGAGCCGGTCCGTGAGCGTCTCCAGCGTCGCGTCCGCGGTCTCGGAGTCGTTCGGGATGTCGACCGTGATCTCGTTCGGGTGCAGGACGTTGTCCTCGGCCTGGTCCGGGTCGGTGTCCGCGGTGAAGGGGATCGTCGCCTGGGCACCGGTGACGATGTTCCCGGTGTACTCGATCGAGAACCCGACGACGTCGCAGCCGGCCGGCGGGTCGGGCAACGTGTCCTCCGCCTCCGCGGGGATCGGGTCGGTCGTCGTGCCGTCGGCGCACGTGAACGTCACGCTCGCGGCGTCGGCGTCGTTCGGCCAGACGACGCCGGCCCCGGCGCCGTCGGTGCCCCAGCCGGTAAAGGTGAGCGGGTCGTCGCCCTCGAACGGGCTGTCCGTGCCGGGCGACGGCTCCGTGATCGTCATCGACGTCGTCGGGTCGCCGTCGTTCGTGGCCCCGAGGGTCACGGTCGTCGGAGAGCCAGCGCTCACCACGGCGGGGTCGAACGACTTGGTCGGCGTGACGGAGTTGTTCGGCGGTGTGATGACGTAGGTGTCGCTCGCGTCCGTGGGGTCGGACGAGTCGTCGCCGTGGATCACGTTCGACGACGTCGTGTTCGTCAGCGTCGTGGTGTCGGTGAGCTCCGTGACCGCGTCGGACTGCTCGACGTCGAACGGGATCGACGCGGAGGCTCCGATCTCGATGTCGCCCTCGAACTCGACCGTGAAGCCCTCGACCTCGCAGCCGGCCGGCGGGTCGGGCAGGGTGTCCGGGGTCGTGCTGCTGTCGGTCGGGGTCAACCCGTCGGCACAGGTGAACGTCACGTCCGCCGACGTCGCGCCCTCGGGCCAGGCCACCGCCCCCCAGCCCGTGAAGCCCAGATAGGTGAACGGGTTCGGGTCCGTCCCGGCCGTCGGCTCGGTGATGACCAGGGAGTCCACGGGGTCGTTGGAGGTGTTCGTGCCGCCGATGGTCACCGTCGCCGGGGTGCCGGGGCTCGCGATCGCGCCGTCCGGGTCGATCGACTTGGTGGTCTCGGAGTCGAGGACCAGCGGGACCTCGGGGATGATGTCGTCGGACGCCGGCTCCTCGGGAGCGTTGTCGGAGACGACCGTCGCGGTGTTGGTGATCGGCACGCCGTCCTGGCTGTACGGGATGTCGTCGGAGACGACCCCGGTGATGAGGATCTGCGACTGCTGACCGTTGTTCACGCTGTCCGCCGTGTAGGTCACGGTGTCCGTGTCCTGATCGACGTCGATCTGCGGGTTGACCGTACCCGTCCCCGCGCTCTGGATCGACGCGCTGACGAGATCGACGTACTCCGGCATCGGGTCCGTCATCGTGGTCGGCGTGCACGGGTCCTGGTTGGGGTCGGAGCACGAGATCGTCACGACCCACGTCACGGTCTGTCCGGGCTGGTACGGCCCCGTGCTGGTCTCGGACTTCCCGATCGCCCACGTTGCCGCCGACGCGGGCATCGCCGGCACGAGGACGAGCGGAAGAGCGAGCACAGCAGTACCCAGCGTTGCCCACGCCCTCCGCGCACGGCGCGCGAGCCGTTCCTGCCGCGCCCGACCCTTTCGAGTCGTGCCGTCCGTCGCCGATCGACGATCCCCCATGGCGGTGTCCTCCGCTCACCCAGCCCGAACAGGCGCGCGGCGTCGCGCACCTCCGTCGTCACGACACTGCCACAGGATGTCCACGTCGTCTCGGCGAGCGGCGGGCCGAGACCGGGCCGTGACGGAGGTCCTCCGACCGGCCGTCCACGCGCGCCCCCATGCCTGGACAGCGGCTGAACAGACGTTTAGCATGCTGAACATGCGTTCAGAAACCCCCCGGCGCACGGCCTCTCCCCGCCAGACCGGGACCGAGCGCGACCTCACGACGCGTGCACGCATCCGCGACGCCGCGATCGAGCGCTTCGCCCGGGACGGGTTCGGCGCACCGCTGCGCACCATCGCCACCGACGCCGACGTCAGCGCGGCGCTGGTCCTGCACCACTTCGGATCCAAGGACGGCCTGCGCGAGGCGTGCGACGCGCACGTGCTCGCCACGGTGCGCGAGACCAAGCACGACGTCATGACCGACGCCGCGGGTGCGATGCCCATGGCGTCCTGGTTCGCGCGGGTGGACGACTACGCCCCCACCGTCGGCTACGCGCTGCGCAGCCTCCAGTCCGGCGGCGCGCTCGCGCGCGAGTTCCTCGAGCACCTGACCACGGACGCCGTGTCGTACCTTCGCGCGTCCGTGGACGCCGGCGTGGCCACCCCGAGCCGCGACGAGGAGGCGCGCGCCCGCTTCCTCGTGCTCAGCTCGATGGGCTCGCTCCTGCTGTCCTTGACGCTCGACCCGCCCCAGGACCCGGCGGACCTCGCGCGCGCGACCCGTCGCTACCTCGACTCGATCGCCCTGCCCGCCCTCGAGCTGTACACCGAGGGGTTCCTCACGACGCGCCGCATGCTCGACGAGTACCTCCTCTACGTCGGCGACCCGCCCGCCGAGGACGACGCCGCGTCGGCCTGACGTCGCCCACGCCGTCGTCCCTCGAGCCCGCACACCTCCCCGAGACGAGAGAACCCATGACGACTCCGACCACCACCTCCCGCGCCGCGGTCGCGCGCGCCGGCACGCCCGCCGTCGAGATCCACGACCTGCGCAAGACCTTCGGTGCGTTCACGGCGCTCGACGGTCTCGACCTGACCGTCCGCCAGGGCGAGGTCGCCGGCTTCCTCGGCCCCAACGGCGCCGGGAAGTCCACGACGATCCGCGTCCTGCTCGGCCTGCTGCGCGCCGACTCGGGCTCCGTCAGCCTCCTGGGCGGCGACCCGTGGCGCGACGCCGTCGCGCTGCACCGCCGCCTCGCGTACGTGCCCGGCGACGTGAACCTCTGGCCGAACCTCACCGGCGGCGAGGCGATCGACCTCCTGACCCGCCTGCGCGGCGGCGTCGACCCGGCCCGTCGCACGCTCCTGCTCGACCGGTTCGAGCTCGACCCGACCAAGAAGGCGCGCACCTACTCCAAGGGCAACCGGCAGAAGGTCGCGCTCGTCGCCGCGCTCGCGTCCGACGTCGAGCTGCTCGTCCTCGACGAGCCGACCTCGGGCCTGGACCCCCTCATGGAGGCCGTGTTCACCGAGTGCGTGCGCGAGCTCGTCGCCGAAGGCCGGTCCGTGCTGCTCTCGAGCCACATCCTGGCCGAGGTCGAGAAGCTGTGCGACACCGTGACGATCATCCGCGCGGGCAAGGTCGTGCAGTCGGGGACCCTGGAGGAGCTGCGCCACCTCACGCGGTCCGCCGTGACCGTCGTGACCGAGCGGGACGCGACCGACCTCGGGACGCTGCCGGGCGTGCACGACCTCCTCGTCGAGCCCACGGACGACGGTCCGCGCGCGCGGTTCGACGTCGACAACGACCACATGGCCGGGCTCGTGACCACCCTCGGTCCCTACGGCGTCCGGTCCCTGCACGTCGCGCCGCCCTCGCTCGAGGAGCTGTTCATGCGCCACTACGGCGACGAGCTCGAGCGCATCGACACGGCCGGTGCGCTGTGAGCGCCACCGCGACCACCCCGCGCACCGCACCGGCGCGGCACCAGCAGCACCGCGGCGGCTCGTCGCTCGCCGGGACGGGGACGCTCCTGCGCCTCGCGCTGCGTCGCGACCGCGTGCGCACCCCCGTGTGGGCGTTCTCGGTCGCGCTCCTCTTCCTCTACGCGGTGACGGCGCTCGACGCCGTCTACCCCACCGCGGCCGACCGCCAGGTCCGCGCGGAGCTCGTGTCGAGCCCGGCCGCGATCATGATGTCCGGCCCGGGCTACGGGCTCGACGACTACACGCTCGGCGCGCTGGTCGCCAACGAGTTCGCGCTGTGGGCCATGATCGCCGTCGCGATCATGAACGTCCTGCTCGTCGTGCGGCACACGCGCGCCGAGGAGGAGACGGGCCGATCCGAGCTCGTGCGGGCCGGCGTCGTCGGTCGCCACGCCCCGGCGACCGCCACCTTCCTGCTGGCGCTGATCGCGAACGCGCTCGTCGCGGTGCTCAGCGGCGCCGTCCTCGTCGCGGCCGGCCTCGCAGCGGCGGACTCGTTCGCGCTCGGGGCCGCCGTGGGCGTGACCGGCCTCGTGTTCGCCGCGGTGGGGCTCGTGACGAGCCAGCTCACGGAGCACGCCCGCACGGCGTCGGGCCTGGGGCTCGCCGCGCTCGGTGTCGCGTTCCTGCTGCGCGCGATCGGCGACGTCCAGCAGACGCACGGGAGCTGGGTCTCGTGGCTCTCCCCGATCGGGTGGGCGCAGCAGATCCGATCGTTCGTCGACCTGCGCTGGTGGCCGCTCGCGCTGTCCCTCGCGCTCGTCGTGCTGCTCCTGCTCCTGGCCTCGTCCCTGGCGACCCGGCGCGACGTCGGCGCCGGGCTCTTCCCGCCCCGTGCCGGTCCGGCCGACGCGGCCCGGAGCCTGCGCTCGCCGTTCGCGCTCGCGTGGCGACAGCAGCTCGGCTCGGTCGTCGCGTGGGGGGCCGGGATCGCCGTCATGGCGTACGCGTCGGGCACGTTCGTCGACTCCGTCGGAGACATGGTCGACGAGCTCACCGCGACGAGCCCCGAGATGGCCGCGCTCTTCGGCGAGGACGACCTGGTGAACGGGTTCGTCGCGGTCCTGACCGTGTTCATGGCGCTCGCCGTGGGCGGGTTCGCGATCTCCTCCGCGCTGCGGGCCCGGGCCGAGGAGACGAGCGGGCGGGCCGAGCCCGTGCTCGCGACGGCGACGAGCCGCACACGGTGGCTCGGCGCCCAGCTCGCCGTGACCGTGCTGGGCTCGGTGGTCCTGCTCGTCGTCTCGGGACTCGCGCTCGGCCTCGGCGCCCTGACGGTGGGCGTGACGACCCCGACGCTCGGCGAGTACGTCGCGGCTGCGGTGGTGTACCTGCCCGCAGTGCTCGCGCTGGTCGGTGTCGTCTGGGTCTGCCTCGGCTGGCGGCCCGGCCTCGCCGGGCTCGCGTGGGTGCTGTTCCTGTGGGCGTTCGTCGTGGGCATCTTCGGCTCGCTCCTCGAGGACCTGCCCGACGCCGCGCGGGGCGTCTCGCCGTACTGGCACGTCCCGCAGCTGCCGGGCGACGACCTCGACGCCGGCAGCCTGGGCCTGCTCACGCTCGTCGCGCTCGCCCTCCTCGCGGTCGGCTTCGTCGGCTTCCGGCGGCGGGACGTGACCTCCACCTGACCCGGTCGCCGCCGAGCAGGTGGTCGTGGCCCGTCCCGGCGACCGGACGCGCCGCGACCATCTGCTCGAGTCTTGACACTTTGATGTTAGTGACTAACATCAAAGACATGGTCGCACCGTCGTCGCCCTCGTCGCGGAGCCTGCGCACGCGTGCCGCGCTCGTCGCCGCTGCTCTCGACCTGTTCGAGCGCCAGGGGTACGACGCGACGTCGGCGGCCCAGGTCGCCGGCGCCGCCGGGGTCACCGAGATGACGTTCTTCCGGCACTTCCCCACCAAGGAGCAGGTGCTCCTCGACGACCCCTACGACCCGGTGCTCGTCGCCGCCGTCGGCGCGCGGCCCCGCACCGACCCTCCGCTCGCGCGCACCGTCGACGGCCTGCGTGCGGCCTGGCAGGACATCCCCGACGACGCGGTCGCGGTGGTCCGCCGGCGGACGCGGCTCGTGGCGCGCACCCCGTCCCTGCGGGGGGCCGTCTGGCGGAACAACGCGCGCACCGAGGACGCCGTGGTCGACCGGCTCGTGGCGGACGGCACCGACCCCCTCGTGGCCCGCGCTGCCGTCGGCGCGACCCTGGCCGCTCTCACCGCCGCGCTCCTGCACTGGGCCGACGCCGACGACCTCGCGGGCGGGAGCGACCTCGCCGACACCGTCCGGCGCGCGCTGTCCGTGCTCGTGCCCCGGCTCGACCGGACGGGGCCGACGACGTGCGGTGGTCGCGGTGCGTGACGTGACCTCGTCGACCCCCGACACCGCACGCGACGTGCCCGCCGTCCGTGCCACCGCGCTCGCCCGCTCCTTCGACGACGTCGCCGCCGTCCGCGGGATCGACCTCGAGGTGCGCGCGGGCGAGGTGCTCGCGCTGGTCGGGCTCAACGGTGCCGGCAAGTCCACCCTCCTGCGGCTGCTCGTCGGCCTGCTGCGACCGGGCCGCGGCAGCGCCGAGCTCTGGGGGTCGTCCGCGTGGGGCGCACCGGCCGCCGTGCGCTCGCGGGTGGCCTTCGTCGGCAGCGGCGATGCGTACGGCGAGCTCACGGTGCGCGAGAACCTGCACACCGCTGCACGGCTGCACGGGTGCACCCCGCGCGGCGCCGCCCACCGCGCGGACGAGCTGCTCGCCTCGCTCGCGCTCGACCGCTGGGCCGCGCGGCCGGCCCGCACGCTCTCGGACGGCAACCGGCGGCGGCTCGCGCTCGCCGCGGCGTTCGTCCACGACGCCGACCTGCTCGTGCTCGACGAGCCCACGAACGCGCTCGACCCCGCCGGCGTCATCGAGGTGCGCGAACGCGTCCTCGCGCGGGCCGCGCAGGGCGCCGCCGTCCTCGTCTCCAGCCACCACCTCGACGAGATGGCGCGCGTCGCCACCTCGATCGCCGTCGTGCACGACGGCCTGCTCGTCGGCGAGCTGCCGCCGGACGGGGTCGACCTCGAGCGCCAGTTCTTCCGCACGGTGCACGCCGCCGCAGGGAACGTGACCCCCGCCGAGTCGGAGGGCCCGCGATGAGCCCGACGTTCGGCGCCGAGCTGCTCAAGCTCGCGCGGTCGCGGGTCGCGCACGTCGCGACCGCCGTCCTGGTCCTCGCGGTCCCGCTGCTCGCGGTCGGCTTCGCCGCAGCCGCGGAGCACGGCGGGGACAGCACGCTCGCGCTCAAGGTCCGGCCGATGGTCCCCGGCCACGGGTGGGACGCGGTCACCACGACGACCGGTCAGGTGCTGACCGTCGCCGTGCTGCTCGCCGGGGGCTTCGTCGTGAGCTGGGTGTTCGGCCGCGAGCTCGCGCAGGGCACGATCGAGCCCCTGCTCACGGGACGCCCGTCCCGCGCGGGGATCGCGTCGGCCAAGCTCGCGGTCGTCACGCTCTGGGCGACGGCGGCGAGCGTCGCGGCGGTGGCCGTCGCGCTGTGCCTCGGCCTCGTCCTCGGCACGACGGCGGGCTCCCCCTGGCCCGGTGCCGCGCGAGCAGTCGTCGGCGGGGTCCTGGCGGCGCTGCTCGCGCTGCCGTTCGGCCTCGTCGCCACGTGGGGGCGCGACGCGCTCGCGGGCGTCGGCGCGGTGCTGGGGATCGTCGTCGTCACGCAGGTCGTCACCGTGGTGGGTGGCGGTGCCTGGTTCCCGTGGGCCGCGCCCGGGCTGTGGCTCGGCATGGGCGGGGACGGGGTCGTGGTGAGCGCCTGGCAGCTCGCGACCGCACCGCTCGTCGCGGTCGCGGGCTGGGCGGCGACCACGTGGTGGTGGTCTCGGGCCGAGCTCATCGGCCGATGAGGTGCGGGGCGTCAGGATCCCGTCAAGACGGGACAGCCGACGGCGGCGGTGGGGTAGACCGGGAGCGTGCACCGTCTCCTGCCCCCGCGCGTCGTGCCCGGCCTCCGACCCCGCGGGCCGCACCGGCCGTCGTCGGGAGCGCGACCCGGCCGGCTCGTCGCCACCGGGTTCGCGGTGGCGGTCGGCGTCGGCACCCTGCTCCTGCTGCTCCCGGTGTCGGCGACCGGTCGGTCGGCGACACCGGTGGAGGCGCTGTTCACGGCGACGTCCGCCACGTGCGTCACGGGCCTCGTCGTCGTGGACACGGCGACCTTCTGGAGCCCGTTCGGCCAGGTGGTGATCCTCGTGCTCATCCAGCTCGGCGGGTTCGGGGTCATGACGGTCGCGTCGATGCTCGGCCTGCTCATCTCGCGCCGGCTCGACGTGCGCACCCGCATGGTCGCCGCGGCGTCGACCCGCAACGTGGGTCTCGGCGACCTGCGGTCCGTGCTCGTCGGGGTGCTGCGCGTGACCGTCCTGGTCGAGGGCGTCGTCGCGCTCGCCGTCGGGCTACGACTGCTCGTGGCGTACGACGCCACCCCGGGCGAGGCCGCGTGGGGCGGGCTCTTCCACGCGGTCTCGGCGTTCAACAACGCGGGGTTCGCGCTGTACCCCGACTCGCTCATGGGGTTCGTCGGCGACCCGTGGGTGTGCCTCCCACTGTGCGCCGCCGTCGTCGTCGGCGGGATCGGGTTCCCCGTCCTGTTCGAGCTCTACCGGCACCGGCGGGCCAGGCCGTCGCGCTGGAGCCTGCACACCAAGATCACGGTCCTCGCCACCGGGGTGCTGCTCGGCGGCGGGACGCTGTTCTTCCTCGCGTCGGAGTGGACCAACCCGCGCACGCTCGGCGCGCTCGGGGTGGGCGACCGGCTCCTCGCGGCGGTGACCCAGTCGGTCATGGCGCGCACCGCCGGGTTCAACTCGGTCGACACGTCCGCGATGCACAGCGGGACGTGGCTCGGCACCGACGTGCTCATGTTCGTCGGCGGCGGCAGCGCCGGCACGGCGGGCGGGATCAAGGTCGGGACGTTCGCGATCCTCGCGTTCCTCATCTGGTCCGAGCTGCGCGGCGACCCGGACGTCACCGCGTTCGACCGTCGGGTCTCCCCCGCCACGCAACGGCAGGCGGTCAGCGTCGCGCTCCTCGGGGTCGCGGTGGTGCTCGTCCCGACGCTCGTGATCACGGCCACCTCGCCGCACGGTCTGGACCGCGTGCTGTTCGAGGTGGTGTCGGCGTTCTCGACGACAGGGCTGTCCACCGGGATCACCGCGGACCTCGCGTGGCCGCACCAGCTCGCGCTCGTCCTGCTCATGTTCCTCGGGCGGCTCGGGCCGATCACCCTCGGCACCGCGCTCGCCCTGCGCTCGCGCCCCCGGCTCTATCGGCGCCCCGAGAGCACCGCCGTCATCGGCTGACGGAGGCACCCCGTCACTGCTCGAACCGGTAGCCCATCCCGGGCGCGGTGAGCAGGTGCCGCGGCGACGCCGGGTCGTCCTCGAGCTTGCGCCGCAGCTGGGCCACGTAGACCCGCAGGTAGTGCGTGTCGCGGGTCGCCGCAGGCCCCCACACCTCGCGCAGCATCTGCTCGCGCGCGACGACGCGACCGCGGTGCCGCACGAGGAGCTCGAGCAGGGCCCACTCCGTCGGCGTGAGCCGCACGACCTCGCCGCCCCGGGAGACTTCGCGCCGCGCGAGGTCCACGTGCAGGTCGCCCGCCTCCACGACCGGCTCGTCCTCGCCCGGCTCGTGCGCCGAGCGGCGGACCGCCGCGCGCAGGCGCGCCATGAGCTCCGGCATCGCGAACGGCTTGGTCACGTAGTCGTCCGCGCCCGCGTCGAGCGCGTCGATCTTGTCGTCGCCGAGCTGGCGCGCGGAGAGCACGATGATCGGCACGCGGCTCCACCCACGCACCGCCGCGATGACCTCGAGCCCGCTCACGTCGGGCAGGCCGAGATCGAGGAGCACGACGTCGGGGTGCGCGGTCACCGCTGCGTCCGTCCCGGCGCGTCCGGTGGCGGCGGTCGTGACGTCCCAGCCGTGCACGCGGAGCGTGATCGCCATCGCGCGCAGCAGACCGGGGTCGTCGTCGACGACGAGCACGCGGTTTCCGGTCACCTGATTCGCCACGCTCAGACCCCGGGCTCGTCGCGGTGCGGCTCGGCGCGGGGCACCGACACGACCATCGTCAGCCCTCCCTCAGGGGTGTCCTCGGGGAGGATCGTCGCACCGACCGCCCGGGCGAAGCCCTGAGCCACCGCGAGGCCCAGACCCACGCCGCTCCCCCCGGTGTCGGAGAGGCGCTGAAAGGGCTCGAACATCCGGGCCTTCGCGGCGGCGTCGAGACCGGGACCGCGGTCCACGACGCGCAGCTCGACCCTGGCGGGCGACACCGCCACCGCCACCTGCACTCGGCCCGGCGACCAGCGCACCGCGTTCGCGACGACGTTCGCGACCACGCGCTCGAGGAGCCCGGGGTCGGTGTGGACGAAGGGCAGGTCGTCCGGCAGGGCGAGCTCGACGGAGCCCGCGACCGGCTCGATCGCGACCGGCACCACCTCGTCCAACGACACCGCTCGCAGCGACGGCACGACCGCCCCGGCCTGCAGGCGCGAGAGGTCGAGCAGGTTGTCGATGAGCTGCTCCAGCCGCCCGGTCGACGTCGCGACCGTCTCCACCAGGGCGTCCGCGTCCTGCGGCGCGAGCTCGACGTCCGTCGCGCGCAGCCCGTCGACGGCCGTGCGGATCGCCGCCAGCGGCGTGCGCAGGTCGTGCGAGACCGCGGCGAGCAGCGCCGTGCGGGCCGCATCCGTCTCCGCGAGCACCGCTGCTCGCGACGCCTGGACGTGGCGCCGCGCCGCGAGGTCCACGACCGACGCGACCCCGACGGCGACGAGCACGAACAGCAGCAGCGCGAGCAGGTTCTCCGGGTCCGCGACGCTCAGGAGCCGGGTCGGCGGCGTGAAGAACCAGTTGATGCAGAGGAACGACACGAGCGCGCACGCGAGCGCCGGCCACGTCCCCCCGACCAGCGCGACGGCGACCGTCAGGGCGAGGAAGACGAGCACCTGCGTGGGGAGGCCGACGAGACCGCCCGTGTCCAGGAACAGGAGCGAGATCGCTCCGGGGGACGTCAGCGCCAGGACCCAGCCGATCACGCGGCGTCGGGCCGACAACGGGCTCAGCGCACGACGACGCGTCGCGGCGGGAGGCGCGTCGGGCAGCGTGGGCGTCATGGCTGCAGTCCACCACGCGCCCACCCTCGGGAGGCACGCCCAGGACAGCGAGTCCCCGCCGCCGTGGGGAAGTCGTGACGACCACGTGACCATCAGCCGAACACCTGGGCCCCGTGCCGCCGTCGGGCACCTATGATTGCCCGCATGATCTTCAAGGCCGTCGGAGACGGGCGCCCCTACCCGGACCACGGCAGGGTCAGCGCGTCGGACTGGTCGGACGTACCGCCACGTCAGGTGCGGCTCGACGAGCTGGTCACCACGAAGCGCACGCTCAATCTCGACACCCTGCTCTCCGAGGACTCGACGTTCTACGGCGACCTGTTCGCCCACGTCGTCGAGTACCAGGGCGCCCTGTACCTGGAGGACGGGCTGCACCGCGCGCTGCGCGCCGCGCTCCAGCAGCGTGCGATCCTCCACGCGCGCGTGCTGACCGTGCGATGAGGCGAGCGTCCGGTAGGTTTCTGGCGTGAGCACCGACCCCCGACGCGCCCGGACCGTGCGCCGTCGGCGTATGCACGAGCGCCAGGCCGTGGTGTTCGGGCTGCTCATCGCGTTCCTCGCTCTCGTCGGGCTCGGTGCGCTCGCCGTCTACACGGGAGCGATCGAGGCACCGTTCGACCGCGCGCTGTCGACCCCCGAGGAGGCCGACGAGCTCGCCGACGTCGACGTGCCGTGCCTGCCGGAGGAGACGCTGCCCGTCGCCGCGAAGAAGGTCCACGTGACGGTGCTCAACGCGTCCGGCTCGAGCGCCCCGCTGGCGGGGACCAACCAGGAGTCCCTGCTCGAGCGCGGCTTCACCGTGGACGCCATCGGCAACGCGCCCGACGCCGACGGCGTGGACGGACCGGACCCGATGGCGCGCACGCAGATCCACTTCGGCGCGAAGGGGATCGCCGCCGCGTACACCCTCGCGGCGCACTACCAGGATCCCGGCCTCGTGCTCGACGACCGTGAGGGCGGGGCGGTCGACCTGTACATCGGCGAGGACTTCGTCGGCCTGGTCGACCCGGAGCTGGTCGGCCTGGACGCCGACACCCCGCTCGAGGACCCCGCCGGCTGCGTCCCGCTCGACGAGGTCGCCCCGACGCCGTCGCCGGCCCCGCCCGCGGAGGACGACCCCGCCGCCGAGGCGGCCCAGGGGTGACCTCGGGGCCACCGGGACCCCCGGTGCCGCCGGTCTCTCGTCTCCCGATCCGGCCGGCCCGCGTCGGTGACCGTACCGAGGTCGACCGCCTCTACGACGTCTGCCTGCGCACCGGGGCCGCCGGCCAGGACGCCACGGCCGACCTTCGCGATCCACGGCTCCTCGGCGAGGTCTACCTCGGCGCGTACCTCGCGCTCGAGCCGGACCTCGCGTCGGTGCTCGACGACGCAGGGGACGCCGTCGGGTACGTCGTCGGCACGCGGGACACCCTCGCGTTCGAGGAGCGGTGCGAACGGGAGTGGTGGCCTGCCCTGCGCGAGCGCTATCCGCTCGACGACTTCCCGGACGCCTCCCGCGACGCCGAGCTCGTGCGGCTGATCCACGCACCGCGGCGCACGGACCCGCACCTGGTCGCGGACTACCCGGCACACCTGCACGTCGACCTGCTGCCGGGGGCACAGGGCGGCGGCAACGGGCGGCGGCTGCTCGCGACGCTGTTCGACGCCCTGCGGTCGGCCGGCGTCCCCGGCGTGCACCTCGGGGTCGCGCGCGCCAACGTCGGGGCGGTGGGCTTCTACCGGCACCTGGGGCTCACGGAGCTCGCGGTCACCGAGGACGGCCTGACGCTGGGCCTGCGCCTGTCCTAGCCCGACGTGCACCCGCCGTCAGCGGGCGTCGTGGACCGCGTGCTCGTCGCCGCCCGGCGCGGACGCCGGGCTCGCGGGCTCCTCGCTCGTGCCGCGCCATCGGGCGATGGTCCGCATGAGGTGGTAGATCACCAGCGCCGCCGCCGTGCCGAGCGCGATGCCCTCGAACGTGAGGTCACCGGTGACCCAGGTGAAGTTCGCGATGCCGATGACGAGCGGCACCGCGGCCGTGGTGAGGTTCACCGGGTCGGAGAAGTCGACCTTGTTCTGCACCCAGATGCGCGCGCCGAGGACGCCGATCATGCCGTAGAGCATCGTCGTGGCCCCGCCCAGGACACCGGCCGGGATCGTCGCGACCAGGGCACCGAACTTCGGCGACAGCGACAGCACGAGCGCGGTCGCCGCGGCGACCCAGTAGGCGGCGGTGGAGTACACGCGCGTCGCCGCCATGACGCCGATGTTCTCGGCGTAGGTCGTCGTGCCGGACCCGCCGCCGACGCCGGCGAAGGTCGTCGCGAGACCGTCCGCGAACAGCGCGCGGCCCGTGAGGTCGTCGAGGTTCTTGCCCGTCATCGCGGCGACCGACTTCACGTGCCCCACGTTCTCGGCGATGAGGACCAGCACGACGGGCACGAACAGCCCGAGCACCGCGACGTCGAACGTCGGCGTGACGAACTCGGGCAGCCCGAGCCACGCGGCGTCCCGCACGGGCTCGAAGTCCACCTCGCCCTGGATCGTCGCGACGACGTACCCGACGACCACGCCGACCAGGATCGACAGCCGCCCGAGGATGCCCCGGAACAGCACGGTCACGAGGATGATCGAGGCGAGGGTGACGACGGCCGTCACGGGCGCCTGCTGGAAGTTGCCCCACGCCGCCGGGGCGAGGTTGAAGCCGATGAGCGCGACGATCGTGCCCGTGACGACCGGCGGCATGACGACGTCGATCCACCGCGCACCCGCGAGGTGCACGACGAGACCGACGCCCGCCAGCACGAGACCCGTGACGAGGATGCCGCCGACGGCGACCGACTGCCCCTGCGACGCGGTCGCCGCGCCGATGGGCGCGATGAACGCGAAGCTCGACCCGAGATAGCTGGGCAGCCGGTTCCTCGTGATGAGCAGGAAACCGGCCGTACCGATCGCCGAGAAGAACAGCGTCGTCGCCGGGGAGAACCCGGTGATGAGCGGCACGAGGAACGTCGCGCCGAACATCGCGACGACGTGCTGCATGCCGATCCCGACGGTGCGCGGCCAGCTGAGCCGCTCGTCCGGCGCCACCGCGTCCCCCGGCGCGACCGTCCTGCCGTTCCCGTGCACCCGCCACCCGATGGCGCTCATGGCTCTCCCGCCCGTGTAGATCCTGTGAACAGCCCCCGGAGCAGGGTAGTGCCCGGGCGGTCAGGTGCGGGACATGAGGAACGCGAGCAGGTACGAGCGCGTGCTGCCGTCGTCGATGCGCTCGTCCGGCAGGTCGCGGGCCACGTCGAGCGCCGACGCCGCGTCGTCCGGCCCCGCGAGCGAGGAGTACATGAGGAGCTGGTCGCCGAACATGACGTCCCACGACGCCGGGTCCTCGCGCGGGCCGCCGAGCGCCTCGTCGAGGTTGGCCCGGATGCGCTCCGGGTCGCCCGCGAGGTACTGCGCTACCGGCTGGGTGGGCAGCACGAGGATCCCGAGCATCGCGCTCGGCTCCGCGCTGAACCACGTCGCCCAGTCGCGCTTGCCGCCCCACACGAGCGACGTCACCGAGTGGGAGAACCCGTCGACCGCGGGGTCGTCGGTGTCGAAGTCCGTCCAGTACTCCCGCGCCGACGCGGCCTCGGCGCCGAGCAGCCACCGGGCCTGGGTCTCCAGCTCGTCGTCGCCGCTCGCCGCGGCCCAGAGCGCGAGCCCGTTCCAGGCGGACACCGCCTCGGACGCGGACTCCTGGTTGTTCCCGTCCGCGAACGGCGAGTACCCGGCAGCCCAGGAGTGCCCGGCGTACGCGTCGAACACCCGCAGCGCCGGGAAGTCGTCGCTGCCCGCACCCGCCGCGACGTCTGCGGCGAGCAGGTCCAGGACGGGCGCGAGGTCGGCGGCGAGCCCCGGGTCGTCGGCCGCGAGGATGCCCGCGGCGTACAGGAAGTAGCCGTAGTGGAAGTGGTGGTCGTTGAACTCGTCCGAACCGAAGCTCGGCGTCTTCCCGACGACCCCGCGCACCGCCGGGTCGTACACGAAGCACCGGGCGTCGCGGGACTGGCAGCCGTCCGGCTCGGCCCACTCGCGCAGCGCCGCGGTGAGCTGCTCGCGCAGCGGGGCAGCGACGTCGTCGAGACCGAGCTGCTCCGCGAGGACGAGCAGGTTCGCCTCGCGGGCGAGCGACTTGCCGCCGAAGTACGTGTCCGACGGCAGGTCCAGCCCGTCCTCGCGTGCCGCGGCGTCCGCGCGCACCTGGTCGGCGAGCTCCGCTTCCTGGTCGGCGGTGAGCCCCGAGACGTCGAGCGCGCCCGCCGGCTCGACCGCGGGGCTCGACCACGAGAGCGTGCGCGTGACGCACACCTCGACCGTGCCGTGGACGGTCGCGTACGTGCCGAGGTCGCACGTCGCCCCGTCCTCGCGCTGGTGCGGCATCCGCACGACGACGGTCCCCGCGTCGGGCGAGCCCGTCTCGTAGGTGATCGCGGTCGTCACGCCGGAGTCGTCGGCGCCGTAGGCGAGGCTCGTGCCGGTCACCGGGATGGCCGCCGCCGTCGCGAGCGTGACGAGCACCTCGTCGGAGGTCTGCCCCGACGACCCGACCGGGTCGGGGGCCGGGACGAACGCGACCGACTCCCCCGCAGCAAGGTCGACGGAGCGTCCGTCGGCGGCGATCGACTCCGCGTCGGACGGCCCGTCCGGACCGACCAGGAGCCAGGTGCGCCCGTCGATCTCCGCCGTGACGAGCCCGTCCGCGTCGTCCGACGCCACGAACGCCTGGGTCAGCCCGGCCGTCTGGTCCGTCGCCGCGGTGTACCGCAGGACGGGCGACCCCTGGACGAGGCTCACGTCTCCGAGCGGCGAGCCGTCGGCGTCGCGCAGCTCGAGGGTCACCGAGGCCGTGTCGTACGCGGTGAGGACCGACGACGCGGCCCCCACGTCGACCCCGACCTGCGGGACGAAGGGCCCGACGATCGCCGTCGGGGTGACCTCCACGGCCGGCAGCCCGACGCCGAACCCGCCGTCGGTCGTGCCGAACGCGAGCGGCACCGGGAACACGGGGAGCGGCTCGTCGCCGAGCACGAGCCCGGAGAACCAGCGGTTCGTCGGCGGGACGAGACCGTCGGCGAGACGCATCGTGGGCGCGGGCGCCACCGACTCCTGCGGCAGGATCGAGGGGTCCACGTCCGGGAGCGTACCGGTGCGGTCCGCGGCGGGCTGCACCACGACGGCACCACCGTCCTCGCTGTCGGCCGGCGCGGCGTCGGACCCGAAGACGCTGCAGCCGCTCAGCAGCACCAGGGCCGTCGCCAGGGCGAGCGCGCACGGCGCGTAGCGCCCGTTCGTCGGCGTGCTCACAGCCCCACCTTCCGCAGGAAGTCCCCGAAGGTCTCGTTCACCCCGGCGAGCGGTCCGTCGACGTGCAGGTCGATGCTCGCGACGACCGGAGTTCCCGACGACACGAGCCCGTCGTTCGCACCGTCGGCGAGCTCGTCGCTGGTCACCTCGACCGTCGCGAGCACCCTGTTCTCCTCCTCGTCGTCGGTCACGGACACGGACGCGACCTCGCCCGTCAGCTCGCTCCGGTCCGGCAGGAGGATCCTGACGGGCGCGCCGGTGCGCACGCGCGCGAAGTCGCTCGGGTCGAGCTCGACCTGGGCGTCGACGGTCAGGGAACCGGCCCGGTCGAGCGTCGCGATCGTGGACCCCGCCTCGACGAAGGCGCCCTGGCGCGCGGCGACCTCCGTCACGACGGCGTCGTACGGGGCGACGAGCGTGATCGTGCCGTCGTCGTCCACCTGGTACGCGGCCGTGTCGGTGCTCACGAGCCCGAGCGCCAGGTCGTGCTGCAGCGTCAGGCTGCTCACGGTGAACAACGGGTCGCCCGCGGCGACCTCGTCACCGTCCTCCACGAGCGCCTCGCTGACGGTCCCGGCGTAGTCCGTGCCGATGCCGAGCGACTCGGCCCGGATCGTGGCCGACTCGCTCGTGGCCTGCGCGAGGCGGCGGTTCATGACGAGCGTCAGCGCGGCGCACACGAGCACGACCGCGAGCAGCCCGGCGACGAGTCGGAAGCGGTTGGACCAGGTCATGCGACACCTCCGGCAGGGACGACGGGACCCGACGACGCGCCGTCGGGCAGGGAGGAGACGGCGAGCGCACCCGCGGACCGCCGCGAGTCCGCACGGTCGGACGAGGCGGCGGGGACGGGCGGTCGCACCGGGTCGTGGCGGGCCTGGCGGGAGGCGCCGAGGAACGAGGCGCCGGATGGAAGACCCGGCGCGACCGCCCGCCCCCGCCGCCGCACCCCGCCGGGCCGCTGCCCTCTCTCGGAACGTGCCACGCTCTTCGCCGCGACCGACTCCCGGAACGCCGTCACGACGAACGCCCCGAGGATGAACGTGTTGGTCACGTTCCACGCGAGGGCGAGGCTCGGCATCGCGTCGCCCCACTCCTTCCACGCCCCGACCGCCGACGTGATGAGCAGGAACGCGAAGAACAGCACCTGCGGCATCATGAAGGTGAACGGCGACCGGACGGCACCCTTCTGCCCGGTCACGTGCCACGCCTGCTCCTTGCCGGTCATCGCGTTCCACAGGGCCTTGGTGTAGATCGGGAACGACACGGACGCGAGCATGAGCACCTCCCACCGGAACGAGCCGAGGGTGAAGAACGCGATGGCGATCTGCAGCACGTAGAACCCGGCGTAGTACAGCAGCCACGTGCCCCACGAGATCGTGAGGTTCATGGGCGTCAGGTCCAGGTAGATCTGCAGCGGCGGGACGAGCAGCAGCACGAGCGGCGCGATGCCCGCCAGGTAGTGCGTGGCGGTCACCGTGTACTGCAGGCGCTGGTCGAGCGTGAGCGTGCGCCGCGGGCTCAGGGGGTTGTGCTGGAGCATGATCTCGAATCCGCCGGTCGCCCAGCGCAGCTGCTGCTTGGTGTAGGCCTCGACGGTCTCGGGGGTGTCGCCGACGGCGAGGGTCGTGGGGATGTAGACCGTCCTCCAGCCGCGCTCGTGGAGCATGAGCGACGTCCACACGTCCTCCGACTTGGAGTCGGTGTGCATGCCGCCGATGTCGTCGATCGCGGCGCGGCGGAAGATCACGTTGGTGCCGACGCAGAACGCGGCGTTGAACCGGTTCCGGCCGGGCTGGACGAACCGGTAGAACACGGCCTGCATGTACCCGGCACCGCGCGAGATGAGGTTGTCGAGGTTGCCGTAGGTCTGCGGCGTCTGGACGAACGCGACGTCGTCCTTGACGAAGAACGGCACGGTCTCGACGAGGAACTCGGGCCGGGGGACGAAGTCGGCGTCGAGGATGACGAAGTAGTCGCCCTTGGCGATGGCGAGCGCGTGGTTGACGTTCCCGGCTTTCGCGCCGTTGCTCGACAGCCGGCGCACGTAGCGTGCACCGAGCTGGGCGGCGAGGTCGCGCACGTCGTCGGACCGGCCGTCGTCGAGCACCCACGTGCGGTGGGTTCCGCGGATCGCGACGGCGGCGCGGACGGTGCGCGCGATGGTGTCGAGGTCCTCTCCGTAGGTCGTGATGAAGACGTCGACGGTGACGGGCTCGTCGTGCAGGTACAGGTTCCAGCGGGTCGGGTCGTCCTCGGCGTTGTCGCGGATGATCTCGGGGACGTCGAACAGCCGGTCCTTCGCGTGGTGGAAGGAGAAGCCGCGCGTGTCGTGCCCGCTCGAGAGCACGGTCCACATCGCGAGCAGCGCCTGGGTGACCAGCACCGTCTCGGCGGTGATGACCATGACGTAGGGCAGCGCGTCGCCCCGGTTGGCAGGGTTGAGCAGGAAGACGGCATAGGCCACGACCCCGAGCGTGGCGATCAGCATGATCAGCACGAGCGACGGCGAGCGTGCCGCCGAGTTCTCGTCCCGGGGCGGGGCGGTGGACCGTGCGGGCTCGGCCGGGGGGCCGAACGACGCGGAGCGCACGTACTGCGTGCGTCGTGGGGTGACGACAAGGCGGTCGAACTCGGAGACGGCCATCGCGTGTCCTCGGGTCTCTGTGGGCTCGAGTCGCGGACACCGGTCGGCGTCCGCGGGTGCGGCGACCTCGTCGGCGTCGGGGGTGCTGCGTGGTGCGTTTCCACCGGGCGAACGCCCGGAGACGGTGCGAGGTGGCCTGCTCGGGAGCGGGCCACCTCGTCGTCTGCGGCGAACCTAGCTCGCGCACCGGGTGCTGTCACGGGTGAAGGGAGGCGACGTGTCGCGACCGTCCGGGGCACCCGACCGTGTGTGAAGATGCTCGCCGGCACGCCCGGCAGCGCGGCGGAGGCACGGCATCCGCGGCGTGGCAGCGTTCCCACGCGTGTTCCGCCGTCGGCCGCGGACGTCGTCGGGCACGCTCGTCGGCGCCGTCCTCCACGAACCGGAAACCGCTCGTTCATCGGCGGAAACGAAGAATTCACGGCGCCGGCGCGCCGTGCGTCCCGACAGGTGGGACGCCGCAGCGCGCTGCCGCGCGTGCCCGGCCGGACCGGCGACGCCTCAGCGCAGCTGCGGCGCGACCTCGCGCGCGACGAGATCGAGGTGGTCGAGGTCGTGCAGGTCCAGGACCTGCAGGTAGAAGCGGGTCGCGCCCTGCTCGGCGAGGACCGCGAGCTTGTCGGCGACCTCGGGGACGGTCCCGGCCAGGCCGTTGCGTCGCACCTCGTCGGGCTCGCGCCCGATCGCCGCGGCCCGGCGACGGAACTCGGCCTCGTCCTTGCCCACGGCGAGGACGAACGCGCCCGAGTAGACCAGCGAGTCCGGGTCCCGGCCGGCGTCCTGGCACACGGCGCGCACGTTCTCGATCCGGTCGGGCAGGACGCCTGGGTCGGGGAACGCGACGTTGAACTCGCTCGCGTACCGGGCGGCGAGCGCTGGGGTCCGCTTGGGTCCGTGGCCGCCGACGATCACGGGGACCCGCGCCTGCGCGGGCTTCGGCAACGCGGGCGAGTCGGTCAGCGTGTAGTGCTCGCCGTCGAAGCCGAACGTCTCCCCGACGGGGGTCTCCCACAGCCCCGTGATCACCGCGAGCTGCTCCTCGAGGATCCCGAACCGCCGCTCCGGGAACGGGATGCCGTACGCCTCGTGCTCACGCGCGAACCAGCCCGCGCCGAGGCCGAGCTCGACACGCCCGCCCGACATCTGGTCGACCTGCGCGACCTGGATGGCGAGCACCCCCGGGTGGCGGAACGTCGCCGACGACACGAGCGTGCCGAGGCGGATCCTGCTCGTCTCGCGCGCGAGACCGGCGAGGGTCGTCCAGGCGTCGGTCGGGCCAGGCAGACCGTCGCCACCCATCGCGAGGTAGTGGTCGGAGCGGAAGAACGCGTCGAAGCCGAGGTCCTCGGTGGCCCGTGCCACGGCCAGGACGTCGTCGTAGGTGGCCCCCTGCTGGGGCTCGGTGAAGATGCGCAGGTCGATCTGGGTCATGACGTCACCCTGGCACACGCGGGGAGCACCGCCCGCGCGGCGACCGGCCCTCCCCGCGTGCGCTCAGTCGGTCAGGGGGACGAGGTCGAGCTCTGCGAACTCGGCGACCTCGGGCACCCAGCGCTCCGCGACGAATCCCTGGTGCGCGGGGTGGGCGTCGTACGCGGCGTAGGTGGCCGCGTCGGCGAACACCATGGAGAACTGGAACGTGAGCGTGCTCTTGGCGCTCACCTGCCGCGAGACGGTGAAGTCCCGCACGCCCGGGATCGACGTGAGCGTCCGCCGCGCGGTCGCGAGGAACTCGACCTCCTCCGGGCTGTCGGCGGCATGGACGAGGCGGAAGGCGACGGTGTGCTGGATCACACCCACACCCTAGGCCCTTCCTCGCGAGCCCTCCTGGGGTTGCCGGCGCGAGCCGGTCGAGCGCGTCGGCCGTGCGGCGCCCTCCGGCTACTCGTCCGCCGGCTCGTTCTTCCGCCGGATGACCAGGAGCGGGTCGGGAGTCCCCACCACCTCGTGGTCCTTGCCCTCGTACTCGAACCTGCTGAGGAAGAACCGCATCGCGTTGATGCGTGCGCGCTTCTTGTCGTTGGACCGGATGATCGTCCACGGCGCGTACCTCTTGTCGGTGCGCCGGAACATCTCCTCCTTGGCGGCCGTGTAGTCGTCCCAGCGGTCCAGCGACGCGAGGTCCATCGGGGACAGCTTCCACCGCCGCACCGGGTCGAGCTGACGGATCGCGAACCGGGTGCGCTGCTCGGTGCGCGACACCGAGAACCACAGCTTGGTCACGTGGATCCCGGAGTCGACGAGCATCCGCTCGAACGCCGGGGCCTGCGCCATGAACGTCCGGTACTCCTCGTCCGAGCAGAAGCCCATCACCCGCTCGACGCCCGCGCGGTTGTACCAGGAGCGGTCGAACATCACGATCTCGCCGGCGGTGGGCAGGTACTGGGCATAGCGCTGGAAGTACCACTGACCGCGCTCGCGGTCGCTCGGCTTGGAGAGCGCGACCACGCGTGCGGTGCGCGGGTTGAGGTGCTCGGTGAACCGCTTGATGGTCCCGCCCTTGCCTGCCGCGTCCCGGCCCTCGAACAGGATGATCGCGCGCCGGTCGTTGTCCTCCAGCCAGTACTGGAACTTCAGGAGCTCGACCTGGAGCCGGTACTTCTCGCGCTCGTACGCGTCGCGGTCCATGAGCTCGTCGTACGGGTATCCCTCCTGCCACGTGTAGACCGGGTTCCCCTCGGGGTCGATGAGGTCCGGGTCGGGCGTGTGCCCGTCCCGCACCGTGTAGCCGCGGTCGCGCAGGAACTCGATGTACTCCCGCAGGTCGCTCGGCGGGTTCACGACGCTCATGCGCTCTCCTCGGTGCTCGACGGCCACGTGCCGTGCATCCAACCTGCGTCGTCCCACGCACGGGCGCGACCGGAGGGCGACTCCCGCCGGCATCGCTAGGGTGGCCCCGTGACCGTACCAACGGGCGATGGCCCCCACGACCGGCTGCGCAGGTGGTGGCAGCGGGTCGACACGGTGCGCACCCGCACGCGCTGGTCGAGCGTCGCGACGGTTCTCGGCGGGATCGTCGTGGCCGTCGTGTGCCTGACCCTCGTGCTGCGCGGCCGTACCTGGGCCTGGGTCCCGCTGCTCGTCGCGGCAGCCGTCGCGCTGCGCGAGGTCCGCTGGTTGCAGCGCGTCGCGCGCAACGGCCGCGGCGACGACCACCGACCGCCGCACCAGGAGAACGCGCCCCGCTGACCTCTGGCCGATCCTGCCCGACGCCGGTCGGCCGATCCCGCGGGCTGCCCGCCGCCCGGCTGTCATCCGCAGGTCGTACACGACCGGGGTGCAGGATCCGCCGGTCGGCCGACGCGCGCGGGTCACGTCCTGGCGAAGACTGGACGGACGGCGTCGGGCAGCGGCGTCGCGACCTCCGGAGGCGCACGTGACGAGCCAGCTCCCCGACACCCCGGCCACCCGGCCGGCCCGTACCGGCACGCCCGGCACGCGGCCGCCGCCCCGTTCCCGCCCGGTCTCCCGGCCCCCCGCCGCCGAGCGCACCAGCGGCTGGGTCGTCGCCCTCGCGGTCGTCGTCGGGGCGGTGATCTTCTCGGCGCTCGCGCTGAGCGCCTTCCTCGGCGGCTGAGCCGCCTCAGGCGCTCTCGGCAGCGGTGGCCGTGCCCGACGGCGCCGCCGCCGTCTCCACGGGCGCCGCCGTCCGCGTCCGCGCCGGCGCGAGACCGCGCGCCACGCCCGCCTTCTCGAGGCGTCGTGCGAGCAGCAGCCCGAGCCACGCGCCCGCGAGCGCGCTGCCCATCATGAGCACGACGATCAGCACCTGGACGACGGTCGCCATCGCTGCGGCGTCGAACGCGACGAACGCGGACCACGTGTAGAGCGCGGCGAACACGAACGTGCCCGTGCAGAACAGCCACGGCGACCACACCCGGTAGAGCGTCACGAGGAACACGAGCTCGAGGGCGGCCCCGATCATGAGGCACGTCAGGATCGACGACGCCCCGAGCGGCGACGCGCTGCTGATGACGCCCGCGACGAGCATCGTCAGCACGGCGGCGCCGGGCCGCCGCACGAGCGCGAGGGCGAGGACCGGTCCGATGATCCACAGCCCGACCATCGCCGAGTAGAGCACGGGGACCGTGGAGGCGAGCGCCGCGGACACGAAGTTCGCGGGGACGAGGAGCACGCCGGTCGCGGCGCCGATCGCCGCGCACGTCATGAGGTAGCGCGTGGTGAGGGACCGGCTGGTCCGGGAGGTCGAGGTCGGCATTCTGGGTTCTCCGGGTCGGGTCGGTGGTCGGGCGGGTGTCGGGTCGGTGGTCGGTGGTCTCGGGCCGGGGCGGGAGACCCGGGTGGGCGGCCCGGGTTCAGCCGGCCGAGCGCGCCAGGGCGGGCACGACGACGAGCACGATGGTGGCGGGGACCGCGTAGGTCGCGACGAGGAACACGACGTCACGCGCGCGGAACGGGATCCGCACCCGCTCGGTGCGGGCCGGGTGCGCCCCGAAACCGCGCGCCTCCATCGCGAGGGACACGCGCTCGCCGTGCCGGATCCCGCCGGCGAGCAGGGGCACCGCGTACCCGGCCTGGCGGCGGAGCCCGGCGAGCGGGCCCCGACCGTGATCGACGCCGCGCACCCGGTGCGCCGAGCGGATCACCTCGAGCTCGTGGCCGAACCGCGGGACGAACCGCAGCGCGGCGAGCGCCGCGTAGCCGATCCGGTAGGGCACCCGGAGCTGCTGCACCATGGCCCGCACGACGTCCGCACCGGTGGTCGACAGCCCGCCGACCAGCACGAGCAGCAGCAGCGCGACGGTCCGCAGGCTCGTCGCGAGCCCGGTGACGAGCGCACCCGACCACAGCTCGAACGGTCCGACGCTCGCGACGAGCGTCGTGCCGTCCACGGTGTGCGGGTCGGTGAGGACGCCGAACGAGACGGTCATGACCACCGCCAGCAGGGGCAGCCCGAGGAGCAGTGCCGCGAGGACACGCCCGGGCGGACGGACCATGACGAGGACGACGGCGAGCGCCGCGGCGGCGATCAGTGCCGGGGTGAGCAGGTCGCGCGTGGTGAAGACGAAGACGACGACGGGCAGCGGCCCGAGCGTCGTGACGAGCGGGTCGTACGTCCGCAGGTCCCACGCGGGCCCCGCGAAGGTCCCCGGACGCGCTCCGGACCGGTCGCCCGGGCTACCTGCCGCAGGCCCGGGGTCGACGGCGGCGGGCCTGGTCTCGACGCCGGCGGGCCCGGGGCGCACGACGGCGCTCATGCCGGCACCCGCGCGACGGCCGCGACCGGGAGGTCCACGAGGCGCGTGACGCCCCGCCACGCCGGGTGGCGGACGAGACCACGCGTCGCGCGCGCGAGCGCGGGGACGCGCAGCCCGCACGCGCTCAGCACCGCGTCGTCGGCCAGGACCGCCGACGGGGTCCCGTCGGCGACGACCCGCCCGCCGGCGAGCGCGACGACGCGCGTCGCGTGCTCGGCGACGAGCTGCATGTCGTGGCTCACGACGACGACGGCCGTGCCCTCGCGGTGCAGCGCGGTGAGGAGGTCGAGGAGCTCCGCGGCGCGCTCGCGGTCCTGCCCGTACGTGGGCTCGTCGAGCACGAGGACGTCCGGGCGGCAGATGATCGCCGTGCCGACCGACAGGCGTCGCTTCTGCCCTCCGGACAGCAGGAACGGGTGCCGGTCGCGCAGGTGGGTCAGCCCGAACCGCCGCAGGACGTCCTCGACGCGGGCCTCGACCTCGTCGTCGGGCACGCCCCGCACACGCAGGCCGAGGGCGAGCTCGTCGTCGACCCGGCTCGTGACGAGCTGGTGCTCGGGGTTCTGGAACACGAACCCGACGTGGCCGGCGAGCTCGCGCGGGTCGGTCCGCGTCGGGTCCAGACCGGCGACGCGCACGCTCCCGTCGAGGCTGCCGCGCGGCGCCCGCAGCACCCCGGCAGCGAGCTGGGCGAGCGTCGTCTTGCCGGCCCCGTTCGACCCCACGACGGCGACGAGCTCGCCCGGCGCGACGGCCAGGGAGACGTCGTGCAGGACGGTGGTCGCGCCCCGGCCGCGACCGCGCCGGAACGTCAGGTGCTCCACGACGAGCGTCGGCCCGCCCGCGCGGCCCGCGTCCCGCGTCGTGGGCGGGACGTCGGGCTGGCCGTGGTCGGGGAGGACGGCTACGGCGTCGAGCAGCGCCGCGAGCTCGGCGGGCGTGAGCGGCAGCCCGCCCGACGTGTCGATCCCGACGCCCGCGTCGCGCAGCCGCAGCGCCGCGAGCGTCGCCGTGGGCAGCCACACGCCGAGGTCGGCGAGCAGGTCCGCCCGGCCCGCGAGGACGTCACGCGTGGTTCCGTCGAGGACGAGGCGGCCCGCGGCGTCGAGCACCACGACCCGGTCGACGAGCGAGACCGCGGCGTCGAGGTCGTGCTCGACGAGCAGGACGGCACGGTCCCCCGTCGAGACGACCTCGCGCAGCACGGCGTAGACCTCCTCGGTCCCCGCCGGGTCGAGGTTCGCCGTCGGCTCGTCCAGCACGAGCAGCGGCGAGCCCAGCGCGAGCGCGCACGCGATCGCGAGGCGCTGACGACCGCCGCCGGACAGAGTGACCGGGTCGTCGGCGCGGCGGTCCCACAGCCCGACGCGGCGCAGCGCATCCTCGGCGCGCGCGAGCACGTCGTCCACCGGGGCGAACAGGTTCTCGGGACCGAAGCACACCTCGTCGAGCAGCGTCCCCGTGACGACCTGGGCGTCCGGGTCCTGGAAGACCATCGCGACGTCGCGCGACAGGTCCGGCGTGTCGTGGTCGGCCGTGGACCGCCCGCGCACGTGCACGGTGCCGTCGAGGTCCGCGCCGACGACGTGCGGCACGAGGCCGTTCGTCGCGAGCGCGAGCGTCGACTTGCCGCAGCCCGACGGACCGAGGAGCAGCACCGCCTCGCCCGGCCCGACGTCGAACGTGACGTCGCACGGTGTCGGTGCTGTCGCGCCGCGCGATCGGTCGTCCGCCGCGCCGTCGTGCGCAGGGTCGTCGTGCGCAGGGTCGTCGTCGTGCTCGTGGTGCCGGATGCTGACGCCCCGTACGGCGAGCAGGGGCGAGCGAGCCGCCGCCCGGTCCCCGCTCACCTCGTCCGCCACGCAGGTCAGGATAGGCGAACCTAAGCCCCCATGGCGAGGCCGGGCGGGGGGTCGGTCAGAGGCGGGGGTCCACTCGTTCCGACTCCAGCGCGAGGACGGCGAACACCGCCTCGTGCACGCGCCACAGCGGCTCGCCCCGGGTGACGCGGTCCAACGACTCGAGGCCGAGCGCGTACTCCCGTAGTGCCAGGGAGCGCTTGCGCCCGAGCGACCGCTCCCGCAGCCGCTCCAGGTTGTGCTCCTGCGTGTACTCCGGTCCGTAGATGATGCGCAGGTACTCCCGCCCCCGGACCTTGAGACCGGGCTGGACCAGCCCGCCGCCCGTCGTCCCGCCGCCGCCGCGCCGCACGAGGTTCTCGAGCGGCTTGACGACCATGCCCTCTCCCCCGGCAGCCGTCAGCTCCTCCCACCAGGCGGTGCCCGCGGCGCGGGACGCGTCGTCGGACAGGTCGACGACGACGCGCCGGGTCGTGCGGAACAGCTCCGGGTCCGCCGCGACGAGGGCGTCTGCGACGTCGAGGTGCCACAGGTGGTCGCGGTCGCCGTACGTCGTCCCGGCCGAGCCCGGTCCGACGGCGGCTCCCTGCCCACCCCCCGGCCGGGCGGTCCCGCTCGCGAGAACCTGGAACGGCGCGACCTGCACGCCGCGCAACGGGTCGCCGATCGCCCCCTCGCCGGACACGTCGTCGGGGGTCGCGCCCCCCGTGTCCCAGCGGTACCGACGGTAGGACTCGACGAACAGTTCCGCGTCCGTGGCCCGCTCGGCGGTACGACGCCGCAGCTCCCCCACGTCGATCCCGCGCGCCTGCGCCGCGGCGAGGGCGTCGAGCGCGGCGGGCATGACGGCGCGCGCCGCCGCACCGACGCTCGCGTACTGGTCGCGCAGGAGCTGGTCCGCCTTGAGCGACCACGGGAGGATCTCGGCGTCGAGCAGGACCCAGCCCGCGCCGAGCGCGTCCCACGTCCCGGCCGCCTCCAGGGCCGCGGCGGCGCGCGCGAGGAGCAGGGCAGTCGTCGGCTCGTCGAGGAAGGACCGGCCGGTCCGTGTGTGCACGGCCCCGGGGGCCTCGATCCCGAACCGCTCCGCGACGATCCGCGACACCGACCGTCCGCGACCTGCACCACCGGACCCGTCCGCACCATCTCCACCGCCGGAGTCCCGCGCGACCAGCAGCACCGCGCGTGAGCCCATGTGCTTCTCCTCGCACACCACGTGCCCGACGCCGTCGCGCGCGTACGCGGCGAACGCGGCGTCGGGGTGCTCGAGCAGACCCGGCAGCGTGGAGGTGGCGACGGGGCTCATGGTCGGCGGCAGGTGCAGCAGGAGCCGCGGGTCGACGGCGAACCGGCTCATGACCTCGAGCGCGCCCGCGGCGTTCTCCTCGCCGATCGACACCCGCCCGTGCGTCGCGGTCTCGACGACGCGGCGCCCCAGGACGTCGGTCACGTCGAGCAGGTCGGGCTCGCGCGCGCCGCCGACCCCGCGGGGGGAACCGGCGCCGGGTCCGGGCCCCGCGTCGTCGGGCAGGAAGGGCCGGGCCGGCTCGTAGTGCACGCGGGCGGCCGGGACCTCGACGAGCTCCTTCTCGGGGTAGCGCAGCGCGGAGAGCTTGCCGCCGAACACGCAGCCCGTGTCGAGGCACATCGTGTTGTTGACCCACCGCGCCTCGGGCGTCGGAGTGTGGCCGTAGAGCACCGTCGCGCGGCCGCGGTAGTCGTCCGCCCACGGGTAGCGCACGGGCAGGCCGAACTCGTCGGTCTCTCCGGTCGTGTCGCCGTAGAGCGCGAAGCTGCGCACGCGCCCCGACGCCCGGCCCTGGTAGGACTCCTTGAGCCCGGCGTGCGCGACGACGAGCGCGCCGCCGTCGAGCACGAGATGGGAGACGAGGTCGCGGCAGAACGACTCGACGTCGCGCCGGAACTCCTCGGGCTCGTCCGCGAGCTGGGCGAGCGTCGTCTCGAGCCCGTGCGAGACCGTGACGTCCCGGCCGGCGAGCGCACGCACGAGCTTGTGCTCGTGGTTGCCCGGGACGGCGAGCGCGTGCCCGGCACGGACCATGCCCATCGCGAGGCGCAGCACGCCCGGCGAGTCGGGGCCGCGGTCGACGAGGTCGCCGAGGAGGATCGCGCGCCGACCCTCGGGGTGGGCGGCGTCGACGGGCCGGCCCGCGTCGTCGCGCACGACGACGTACCCGAGGCGGTCCAGCAGGGTGACGAGCTCGTCGAGGCAGCCGTGCACGTCGCCGATGGCGTCGAACGGGCCCGTCTCGTCGCGGCGGTCCGTGAGCAGGGGCGTGCGCACGATCCGTGCGGCGGCGACCTCGTCCTCGCCGCGCAGCACGTGGACCGTCCGGAACCCCTCGCGCTGCAGCGACTTCAGGGACGACCGCAGCGCGGCGTGCTGCCGCTTGACGACGTGCGCGCCGAAGTCCCGGTCGAGGCGCGCCACGTTGCGCTCGATCGCGACCTGCGCCGGCACGTCGAGCACGATGGCGACGGGCAGGACGTCGTGGGACCGGGCGAGCGCGACGAGGCTCTTGCGGGCCTCGCGCTGCACGTTCGTCGCGTCGACGACGGTCAGGAGGTTGGCCGCGAGGCGCTGCGCGACGATCGTGTGGAGCACCTCGAACGCGGCCTTCGTGGCGGACTGGTCGTTCTCGTCGTTGGACACGAGGCCGCGGCACACGTCGGACGACACGGTCTCGTACGGACCGAACCGCTCGAGCGCGAACGTCGACTTCCCCGACCCGGACACCCCGACGAGCACGACGAGGCTGGACGCCGGCACCCTGAGCTCGCTCATGCCGCACCCCCCGACGACCTGTCAGCACCTCGTGAGTCTCTGGGCCCACCGAGCGCTGACAGCTCGGTGAAGACGGCCATCTGGGTGGGCGGGCCGGTGTCCACCGGGCCGACGTCGCGGTACGCCACTCCGTATCCGTACCGCTCCCCTACCGCGTCCGCCCAGGCGCGGAACTGCGCGCGCGTCCACTCGAACCGGTGGTCCGGGTGGCGCATCCCGCCCTGCGGCCCCTCGTGCAGCGCCGGGTAGTGCACGTTGTACTCGGCGTTCGGGGTCGTCACGGCGACGGTCCGCGGGCGCGCGTGGCCCAGCACGGCACGCTCGAGCGCGTCGAGCCGTGACGGGTCGACGTGCTCGACGACCTCCATGAGCACCGCGGCGTCGAACCCCGCCAGCCGGTCGTCGGTGTAGGTGAGGGACGACTGCACGAGTCGCACGCGCTCGCGCTCGGCGTCGCTCGCGTCGTGCAGGCGCAGGCGGGCGGCGGCACGCTCGAGCTCGCGCGCCGACACGTCGGTCCCGAGGATCCGCGTGAACGTCCGGTCCGCGGCGAGCCTGCGCAGCAGCGCTCCCTCGCCGCAGCCGAGGTCGACGACGGTCCGGGCACCGGCGTCGTGCAGCGCGGCGAGCACCGCGTCGGCACGCTGCCGGGCGAGCGGCGGCGGCCCGGCGTCGGCGGGCCCGGCCCCGCTCTCCGGTCCGGTCCCGTCCGGGGCCGCGAGGCCGGGACCCGCGGCAGCGGAGCCGACGTCGGCGGCCGTGTCGTCGGGCTCTGCGAGGCGAGAGACGGCGTCGTCGACGTAACGCCGCTGGTGGGCGAGATACCGGCGCGCGATCTCCTCGCGCGCGGGATGGCCGGCGAGCCAGCCCTCGCCCGCGCGCACGAGCTTGTCGACCTCGTCCGTCGACACCCAGTAGTGCTTCGCGTCGTCGAGCACGGGCAGCAGGACGTAGAGCTGCGTCAGCGCGTCCGCGAGCCGTGACCTCCCGCGCAGCCGCAGGTCGACGGAGCGCGACGCGCCCCACGCGGGCACCGTCGGGTCGAGCGGCTCGGCCGCGGCGTCGACCGTCCAGCCCAGCGGCTCGAACAACCGGCGCACGAGGTCGACCCCGCCCCGGCACGGCAGCGACGGGACGTGGACCTCGAGCGGTATCGCGACGTCGACGAGCCCCGGGCGCGCGTCGCACCTGCCTGCCGTCGCGGTCGAGAACACCTTGCCCAGCGCGACCGCGACCATCGACGACGCCGCGTACGGCCGGTCGTTGACGTACTGCGCGAGCGCGAAGCCACCACCGCCACCGCCGAACCGCTTGTCCCGCACGATCCCCACCGGGTCGACCTCGAGCAGCAGCGCGACCGTGCACCGCTCCGACGTCGCCTCGGGGTAGAAGACGTGCGCGCGACCGACCGGCAGCTCGAACACCTGGGCCCGCCCGGGGTGCTTGTGCAGGAGGAACCCGAGATCCGTCGCATCGTCGAGACCGGCGTCGGGTGCCGCCGTGGCGGTCAGGGTGACGAGCATGGCCGCCATGCTGCCACCTGGCGCCATCGACCGGCACCGAATTCGCCCACCCCGCACGTCCCGACCTCTCGACGCGCTGTGCCGTGAGGTCTACCGTCGAGGGACGGGCGTCGTCGACCTCGGCACGCCCGGCCAACGCAGGGACGGAGTCTCGGCACGATGACGGCCGACGAGCAGTCGACACCCGTCCCGGAGCGCCTGCCACCACCCGTGGACGCGTTCGCGACGCGGCTGTTCGACGCGGCGCTCGGGGCGTTCGACGTGCTGGCGGTCCACGTCGGCGACCGGCTCGGCTGGTACCGCGCGCTCGCCGACGGCGGTCCGCTGACGTCGACCGCGCTCGCCGAGGCCACCGGCACGCACGAGCGGTACGCGCGCGAGTGGCTCGAGCAGCAGGCGGCGACCGGGATCCTCGTCGCCCAGGACTCCGGCGCGGCACCCGCGCTGGACGCCGACCCGCAGGACGTCGCGCGCGAGCGTCTCTACGCGCTGCCCGCCGCGCACGCGGAGGTCCTCACCGACGCGTCGTCGCTCGCGTACACGGCTCCGCTCGCCCGGATGATCGCCGCGGTCGGGCCGCAGCTCCCGCACCTGCTCGACGCGTACCGGACGGGCGGCGGGGTGTCGTGGGACCAGCTGGGCGACGACGCGCGCCAGGCCCAGGCCGACATCAACCGGCCATGGTTCGAGCACGAGCTCGGGCCGACGCTGCGGCGCCTGCCGGCGGCCGAGAGCGCGCTGTCGCGTCCCGGGGCGAGGGCCCTCGACGTCGGGTGCGGGTTCGGGTGGTCGACGCTCGCGATCGCACGTGCGTTCCCGGACGCCGTCGTGCAGGGCGTCGACCTGGACGGCCCGTCGGTCGAGGCGGCGCGAGCAGCCGCGGCAGCGGCGGGACTCGCCGACCGCGTGACGTTCCACCACGGCGACGCGTCCGAGCTGGACGCGACCGACCCGTTCGACGCGGCGTTCGCGTTCGAGTGCGTCCACGACATGCCCCGGCCCGTCGCGGTGCTCGACGCGGTGCGGCGCTCCGTGCGGCCGCGCGGTCTCGTCGTCGTCATGGACGAGGCCGTGGGTGAGGAGTTCACGGCACCCGCCGACGACGTGGACCGGGTGATGTACGGCTACAGCCTATTCGTGTGCCTGCCCGACGGGCTCTCGTCGCAGCCGTCGGTCGGCACGGGGACGGTCCTTCGACCCGCGACGCTGCGGCGCTACGCGCTCGACGCGGGGTTCTCGGGCCTGGAGGTCCTCCCGGTCGAGGACTTCTCGTTCTTCCGGTTCTACCGGCTCGTCCTCTGACGCGTCGGCCGCGATGCCTCGGGCGTGCCGTCCGACATCGGCCAGCGCGCCTCGTCGCCGACTCGGATCGTCCCGGAGGTCAGCAGCCGGCACACCACACCGCCGCGGCCGTGCATCGAGCGCATCGCTCCGGGCGCGATCCAGTCGTCGAGCAGCCGGCACGGTGCGGCGATCCGGAGCACCTGCAGCTCGACGTCGCCGATGGTCAGGAACGAGCCCGGCCTCGTGGGCAGGTCGCCGTGCGTGAGGGTCACGTTGCGACGGGTCAGTCCGGGATCGATGTCCGAGCCCAGCTCGGCGGACGCGGCGGCCAGGTCGGTGAGCGTCTGCACGGTCACGTGCCGGTGCTTCGACCCGTGGTACCTGTCTCCCACGAGCCCGCGCCCGGCCTCCGCCTCGACCTCGGGGACGGTCCGGGTGGGCAGGCGGCGCGCCTTGGCGACGTGGATCGCGTGCACGCGGGGTGGATCGAGCTGCGGGCTGGTCGACGGGTCGCTCGCCGGGGCCGTCGGTGGTTCGGTCACGGCACCAGCCTCGCACCGTCCCGCCCTGGCGGGCGAGCCCGCCCGGTGTACCGTCGGCAACCATGACCGACGTCCGCAGCCGCACCCACGCCCAGGCCGTCGACGCCGCGATCGAGCTCTTCACCCGGCAGGGGTACGAGCAGACCACGGTCGAGGAGATCGCCGACGCCGCCCAGGTCAGCCGCGCCACGTTCTTCCGGCGCTTCCGCTCCAAGGAGGACGTGGTCTTCGCCGACCACGAGCTCCTGCTCGACCAGGTGGTCGTCATGCTCGCGGCCACCCGCCCCGTGCCCGACGCCGCGGGGAACCTCGTGGCCGACCTGTCCGTCGACCCGTACGTCGAGGTGTGCCGGACGGCGCGGCTCGTGTTCGACCACCACGTGGGCCAGCGCGAGACGTCGCTCGCGCGCCACGACCTGCTGCAGCAGGTCCCGGCGCTGCGCGACCGAGAGCTGGTCACCACGCACCGCTACGAGCGCGCGTTCACGGCCTACCTGCGCGACGCCCTCCCTCCGGACCAGCGCCGGTCCACGGCCTCGATCGCGTTCGCCGCGTCCGTCGTCGCCGTCCACAACGCGCTCCTGCGTCGCTGGCTGCGAGCGCCCGACCAGGACCTGCGCCCACAGCTCGAGGAGGCGTTCGCAGACCTGCGCCGCGCCGCGACGTCGGGCCGTGCCGCCGCGCCCGCCGGGCCCGCACGCCAGGTGCCCGACGACGCCCGCGCCGTCGGGCCGGGCACGACCCCCCGCGTGGTGGTGACCGTGGTGGACCCGGGCACGACCGCGGACGACGTCGCGGACGCCGTCGCCCGCGCGGTCCGCGACGCCCTGTCCTGACCCACGACCTGTCGGCCCCCGGTGACCCCAGAGCCGTACGGAGGGCTGACAGCTCGGGGAATGGGTCGGTAGCATCTGCCGTTGCAGTGCAGTACGCACGAACGTGCTCCGGGGTCGGTGCAATTCCGAGCCGGCGGTGACAGTCCGCGACCCGCGCCCTACGCGCGGTTGACCTGGTGGAACTCCGGGACCGACGGTGACAGTCCGGATGGGAGAAGCACGTGCGGCGTGGCCGTGCCCGTCGACAGCCGACGGCGACCGGTCGCGGCCGTCCTCACGCCCCCGGAGCCGTCGTGCCCGGGAGGACGAGGACATCCGATGGATCCGATTCACGCGCTGTTCGACGCGCAGCTGACGATCGGCGACCAGCACCTGCTGTGGCGGGAGATCGTCGGCAACGGGTTCGGCCTGGCGTCGGCGCTGGGCGGCATGCGGCGCAAGGTGTGGGCGTGGCCCGTGGGCATCGTCGGCAACCTGCTGCTGCTCACGGTGTTCCTCGGCGCGGTGTTCGCGACGCCCAACCCGGTGAACCTGCTCGGTCAGGCGGGACGGCAGGTCATGTTCGTGATCGTGTCGGTCTACGGCTGGGTCCAGTGGCGCGGGACCCAGCGGAAGCTCGGCGACGCGGACGCGGACAGCCACGGCGTCGCCGTCGTGCCCCACTGGGCCACGTGGCGTCAGCGCGCGTTCCTCGTCGGCGCGCTGGTCGGGGGAACGCTCGTCCTGACGCCCATCTTCCGTGCCCTCGAGTCGTACGAGCCCGTGTGGGCGGACGCGTGGATCTTCATGGGCTCGCTGCTAGCGACGTACGGCATGGCGAAGGGCTGGGTCGAGTTCTGGCTGGTCTGGGTGGCGGTCGACGTCGTCGGCGTCCCGCTCCTGGTCGACGCGGGGTTCTACGCGTCGGCGTTCATGTATGTGTTCTACGGCGCGTTCACGCTCGTCGGGTTCTTCGTGTGGTGGCGGGTCAGGCGGCAGGCCACGGCGGCGGAGGTCGCCGCCGGCACGCAGGCCTAGGCACCTCCCGGCGCGCGTCCGCGGCGCCGGCCCGTGGTCAGGCGCCCCACCGGGGTTCGTAGTCGGGGTGGTCGGCGTAGGGCGTCGCGAGCGCCCTGAGGATGCGGTCACCGACGAACTCGACGCCGCTCTCGGTGCGTGAGTCCGACTCGCGTTCGAGATCGACGGTCATGTCGTACCCCGTGGCCTCGTAGGCCAGCGTGACGATGCGTCGCTTCGCCGCGCACTCCGCCCGGACGCGTGCCGGTGACCAGAAGGTTCCCGCCGACCCGACCGGCGAGTCCGCCGCTGCCTCGTCGTCGGCGATCCGCGCGAGCAGGAACTGGGTCAGCGTCATGGGTTCATCATCGCCCACGGTGCCCGTGGCGCCGGGCGCGACGATCGAGCCGGTGTCGGGCGAGGCTTCGATACTAGGTCTCACATTGACTGAGACGCGGTATCGCGCGACCATGGAGGGAACCACCGTCGACGCCGGCCCCGCAACGGTCGGCGCGACCGTCGTCCTGGCCGGCCGACGACCGCACGCCGAGGGAGCACCGATGCCCGCAACGCCGATCACGCCCGGGGTCACCGAGCCCGGCTACGACCTCACCACACCGCTCGACATCGACTACGCCGGTGCGTTCGCGGACGCGACCGACGCCGACCGCGCGCACCAGCAGCTCGTGCGCCAGTTCGTCCAGGACGAGGTCCTGCCCGTCATCGACGACTACTGGGAGCGCGCCGAGGTCCCGCTCGACCTGGTCGAGCGACTGGGCGACCTCGACCTCCTGCGCGACGGCGTCGACGTCGAGGGCCGTCCGCGCGTGAGCCTCATGGCCGCGGGACTCGCCGCGATGGAGATGTCTCGCGGCGACGGCTCGGTCGCGACGATCTGCGGCGTGCAGGGCGGGCTCGCGCTGCGGTCCATCCAGATGCTCGGCTCGGACGCCCAGCGCGCCCGGTACGCCGAGCCGATGGCCCGCGGCGAGATCATCGGGGCCTTCGCCCTCACCGAGCCGACGCACGGCTCCGACTCGGTCTCGCTCGAGACGACCGCGGTCGCGACGACTCGTGGCGGGGTTGACGGCTACGTGCTGAACGGCGAGAAGAAGTGGATCGGCAACGGGTCGTCGGGCGACATCACCGTGGTGTGGGCCCGGCTCGTGGGTGAAGATGCCGACGGACAGGTGCACGGGTTCGTCGTCCCGCAGGACACCCCCGGCTACACGGGCACGACCATCACCGGCAAGTTCTCGCTGCGCGCGATCTGGCAGGCGCACGTCGTGCTCGACGACGTGTTCGTCCCCGCCGACGCCGCGCTCCCCGGCGCACGGTCGTTCAAGGACACGTCGCGCGTGCTGTTCGCGACGCGGCTCGGGGTGGCGTGGGCCGCCGTCGGGCACGCGGTCGCGTGCTACGAGACCGCGGTCGCCTACGCGACGCAGCGCGTGCAGTTCGGCCGCCCGCTCGCGGCGAACCAGATGATCCAGGAGCGCCTGACCCGGATGCTCTCGACGCTCACCCAGCTGCAGCTCCTCGTCGCGAAGATGACGCGCCGGGACGAGGCGGGGGAGCTCACCGGCCCGCAGGCGTCGCTCGCCAAGTACACGTGCACCCGCGGGGCACGCGAGATCGCCGCGAGCGCCAGGGACCTGCTCGGCGGCAACGGCATCCTGCTGCAGAACCGGGTGGCGCGGCACTTCGCCGACGTCGAGGCCCTGCACACCTACGAGGGCACCGAGTCCGTGCAGGCGCTCATCGTCGGCCGCGACATCACGGGTGTCTCCGCCTTCGCCTGACCCACCCCACCCTGCTCCCCGGCGCCGCTCCCCTCCTCGCGGCGCCGGGGCCACCTCTCCCGAACGGAGCGCGACGATGACGCAGTCCCCGGTGGCCGACGGCGGCCTCCCCACCGAGATCACCCCCGAGGACGAGGTCACGCCCGTCCTGCTGCACGGCGCTCGCACGCCCTTCACCCGCTTCCGCGGCGCGCTCGCGTCGCTGTCCGCGACCGACCTCGGCGCGCACGCGATCCGCGGCGCGCTGACCGCCGCGGGCGTCTCGGCCGAGCAGGTCGACACCGTGATCGTCGGCCAGGTCATCCAGGCCGGCGGCAAGCAGGGCCCGGCCCGTCAGTCCTCGATCCAGGCCGGCATCGGTTGGGACGTGCCGACGGTGACGGTCAACAAGCTGTGCCTGTCCGGGCTCACCGCGATCATCGACGCCGCGCGCCTGGTCCGCACGGGCGAGGCGAGCGTCGTCGTCGCAGGCGGCCAGGAGTCCATGACGAACGCCCCGCACCTGCTGCTCGGCTCCCGCGCGGGCCACGCGTTCGGAGACGTCACGATGGCCGACTCGATCACGTACGACGGACTCGACGACCCGTTCACCGGCGAGGTCATGGGCGAGCTCACCGACCGCGGGTGCGCGACCCGCGGGATCGCACGGCCCGAGCAGGACGCGTTCGCGCTCCGCTCGCACCAGTGCGCGGCGGCCGCGCGCGACGCCGGCCGCCTCGGCGAGGAGATCGCGCCCGTGAGCGTCCCGCAGCGCAAGGGCGACCCGGTCGTCGTCGAGCACGACGAGGGTGTCCGCGCGGACACGAGCCTCGAAGCGCTGGAGCGCCTGCGGCCCGCGTTCGTCGCGGACGGCACCATCACGGCCGGGTCGAGCTCGCCGCTGTCCGACGGCGCGGCGGCGGTCGTCGTCGCGAGCCGTGCCTTCGCGAAGCGCAACGGACTGACGTGGCTCGCCGAGATCGGTGCGGCCGGGCAGGTCGCCGGCCCGGACAGCTCGCTGCACTCGCAGCCCTCGCGGGCGATCGAGGCCGCGCTGGAGCGCGAGGGGCTCGCGGCGTCGGACCTCGACCTCGTCGAGATCAACGAGGCGTTCGCCGCCGTGGCGCTGCAGTCGATCGCGGACCTCGGCATCGACGCGGACGTCGTGAACGCCGACGGCGGGGCGATCGCCCTCGGGCACCCCGTCGGCGCGTCCGGCGCGCGCCTCGCCCTGCACCTCGCGCTCGCGCTGCGGCGCCGGGGCGGCGGCGTCGGCGCCGCGGCCCTGTGCGGCGGCGGCGGCCAGGGCGACGCGCTCGTCCTGCGCGCCGGCTGACCGTCCGAGAGTGTTGCGCGCGCGAGCCGAACAGCCCTGGTGCACGATGATGCATCAGGGCTGGCGCGTTTCACCGGTCGCCGTGTGACGCAGATCGCTTCACAGGTTGGTCAGATCGCGTCACAGATCGGGCCGTGCACGGTCTCTAGTCCTGGAACGTCCACGACGAGAGAGCCGACATGACCACCATGACCCATCACCTGACCGACTCCCGCGCCGACTCGCGCCGCGCCCGCACGGCCGGGCCCGTGCGCCGCGCCACCGACCGCGCCCGCCGCTCGCACCTGTCCGCCGGCGCCGTCGTCGTGCTCGGTCTGCTCGGCGGCTTCCTGGCCGCTCCCTACCTGCTGGGCTGACCGTCCGCTCGTCGTCCGAGCTCGGCCTCCAGCCGGTCGAGGAGCTCCACCTGGCCCGACACCACCACGCCACGGGCACGGGCGAGCGGGAACCACCCGGCCCGGTCGATCTCGGGGAACTCCTGCATCCGCCCCGAGCGCGGCGGCCACTCGAGCGCGAACGTGTTGCTCACCACCGCGCCGACGTCGAGATCCCCCTCCCGGGCCCATGCCGTGACGAGCTTGCCCGCCCGCTGGCGCACCGTCCCGAGCTCGAGGTCCGGGCCCGCCCCGGACGGCGCCGGCACCCCGAGCTCCTCCGCAAACTCGCGCAGCGCGGCCGCGTGCGCCTCCTCCCCCGGATCGAGCTCGCCCTTGGGGATGGTCCAGGCGCCCGCCTCCTTGCGCGCCCACAGCGGACCGCCCATGTGCCCGAGCAGCACCTCGACCACGCCGTCCGCGACGCGGTAGAGCACGAGTCCCGCTGACTGCTTCATCCCCCCTTCCTACACAGCCCGCGCCGGACCGGCTCGTCGACGAGTGACACGAGGGGCGCGGCGACAGGTCATGCGCAGAGGCCGACCGGGTCCCACGAGCCCCACGGGGTCGACCCGGGCAGCTCGCCCCGCGTCCACCACTGCGCCGTGTAGTTCACGCCCGCACGGGTGACCGTCTGACCTCCGGTGTAGACCGCCTCTCGCGACCATTCGGACGCGCAGGGCTGGACCTCGACGTCGGGCGCCGTGCCGCACGGGCCGATCTGCTGCCAGGCGCTGCTGGAGCCCGGCACCTGGTTGCGGGTCCACCACTGGGCCGCGTACTCGGTGCCCCCGTGCGAGACGACGTCGCCGCCCGTGTAGACGCCCGAGCCGTACCAGGGGACCGCACACTCGGCCGCGACGCCGGGGCCCGGGGTGGCGGCGCGCAGCGTCGAGCCCAGCGCGTCGCCGAGCTCGTTGCGGTGGTCACCGGACAGGTCCCACCACATGGCGCCGCCGTAGCCCTGCGTGGCGACGAACTCCGCCTTGGCCGTGACCGACGTCGGGTCGTCGTAGGACCACCACTCGTCGCCGTCGTACAGCCAGGACGCGCCGAGCTCCGGGTCGAAGAAGGACTCGCCGTCGAGCGCCTGCAGCTCCGCGTAGGTCTTGGTGCCCACGTAGCCCTGCGCGGGCTGCCACGCCTGCGACCCGTCCTCGACGCCGAACCAGCCGTGCCCGTACGCGGCGAGGCCGGCGTTGATCTGGCTCGGGTCCGCACCCGCATCCACGTACATCCCGAGCGCTCCGTCGAGACCGAGACCCCAGTTGTTGTCGCCGTCGGGGTGCAGGTTGCCCTGGTGGCCCGTCTGGTTCGGCACCCAGCCGCCGTGGAAGTCGTAGCCCTGGACGTTGAGGAAGTCGACGACGTCGAACAGGCGCGGGTCGAGCCAGCCGCCCTCGCCGGCGTTCCAGCCACCCGCCGGAGCGAAGGCCGTCAGCAGGTAGTCCTCGCCCGTCGCCGCCCCGGCCGCGTCGAGCGCGCTGCGGAACTCCTCCATGAGCAGGAGGAAGTTCTCCTTGTCCTCGGGCCGCGCGTTCGCGGTCTCGCCGCCGGTGACCGGCCACTCCCAGTCGATGTCGATGCCGTCGAAGATCCCTGCCGCGGCCCCCGGGCCACCTCTGCCCCCGACCTCGGGCAGGTTTCCGTCGATGTACAGGTCGATGCACGAGTCGACGAGCGCGGTCCGGCCTTCGGGCGTCGACGCGGCCTCGGAGAAGTGGTCGGACCAGGTCCACCCGCCGAGGGAGACGAGGACCTTCGTGCCCGGGCTGACGTCCTTGAGCTCGCGGAGCTGGTTGAAGTTCCCCGCGAGCGCCTGGCCCGGGACGTCGGCCGTGCCGTCGACGGAGTCGGCCGCGGAGACCTCGGCGAGGTAGTCGTTCTCGGGGTCGCCCTCGCCGGGCACGTCCGCGATGTCGCACACGAGGTCCGCGGTGACGTTCCCGAACGCGTAGTTGATGTGGGTCAGGTCCTCGATCGCGCCGGTGCGCACGAGGTCGGCGATCTGGAAGTCGCGCGTGACGCGCGAGTCGGCCATGACGTAGCCGACGCTGCGGTACCCGTTGAGGTCCGCGGCGCCGTGGGGGGGGTCCGCCGGTGCGGCCACGGCGGGGGCTGCGAGTGCGCCGAGCAGGAGCGCGGTGGACGCCGTGGCGCCGACGGCGCCAGCGAGCCGACGCCGCGCGCCGGGTGCGGTGCTGGGAGGAACCGGGCGGGTGGGAGATCGATCAGACATGAAGGCCTCGTCGCTCTTCGGCCCGGACGTCGCCGGGGTTTGTTCGGTCTCCTTCACATTATCGCTGGCGCGACCTTTAGACCAGAGTCCGAACGAAACCATCGTGTCTCGTTCGCGTGTCCTTCGGGTTACACCTCTCCCGGCGTCCCGCCGTCGTGCGGGCCACCGCGCCAGCACGTAGGTTCCCCAGGTGCCCCTCGCCCCGCGGATCCGCGACGTGGCGCGCACGTGTGCCGCGTGGGACGAGCGCGCCGTGCGCGCCGCGGTCACGTGCACGCGCGAGCGTCCGTCGCTCCGGCACGCGGCCGTCGCGTGGGACGTCGCGTTCACCGCCCGTCGCGTCGACCTGGTCGTGCTCCCCGCGGTCGCCCTCGCGGCCGCCCGCCTCTCGCGCTCGGGAATGCCTTCGCCGAAGACCTCCGCACGTGCCGTCGGCACCGTCCTCCTCGGCTGGGCGGCCCAGGCGGGCGCCAAGGCGGCCTGGCGGCGCCCGCGGCCCGACGTCGTCGCGCTCGTCCCCACGCCCGGCTCGAGCACGCCGTCCGGGCATGTCACGAACCTCACCGTGGTCGCGGTCGTCGTGCACGGTCTCGTGGCGGGCAGCGCGCTCTCGCCGACCGCCCGCCGGACTGTCGCCGCCGTGCTCGCGCTCGTCGTCGTGCTCACCGCGCTGGACCGCGTCGCCGTCGGGGCGCACCGCCCGAGCGACGTCGTCCTCGGTACGGTGCTCGGCGTCGCCGTCGGCGCTGCCTGCGCCCGACTGAGGGCGTGAGCCAGCCTTCACATGAGATCGAAGAACCGCTCGAAGAACGCGGTGAGCTTCTCGATGACCGTCTGCTTCTTGGCGCCGTGACCCGAGTTCTTCGCGAACCGCGACACCGGCGGCAGGATCGTGGTGACGGCCGTGCCGGTGGTCCGGACCTGCCCGTCGCGGAACGCCGCGGAGATGAAGTCGCGCGTCTGGTCGGGCTTGAGGTTCTCCTCGGTGATGATCCGCTCGAGCTCGGCCTCGCGCTTGGCCGCGACGTAGGTGCGCCACTCGTCGGCCACGCTCTCGTCGATGGAGAGGCGGTCGACGAACTCCTCGATGAGATCCTTCTTGTTGCGCAGGGACGGGCTGGAGTCGACGGCGCGGTCGATCGTCGCCTTGATCTCCTTGTCCTCACCGTCACCCTTCGCCGCCCGGAAGCGCTCGACGAGCATGAGGATGTAGTCGACGTTGATCTCGACCTGCTTGATCAGCTCGATCTCGAACACCACGTCGTCGTTGATCAACTCCCGCTCGGCCGTGTCGGCGCGATGGAAGGACTGGTAGAAGTCCAGATAGAGGGACTGGTAGTCCTGCAGGTCCCGGTCCGTGAGGATCTGGTTGCCGCTGAAGTCGTCGAACGACAGCAGGATGTTGCGCAGGCGTAGCAGCGCCCCGAAGACGGCGATGAAGTCCTTCTGCGCCTGCTCCCCCGCGATCTGCGCACCGAGCGGGAACCGCTCACGCAGCTCGGTGACCTTCTCCGCGTACTCGTCGAAGTACTCCCCGTACGGCTTGAGCAGCACGATCCCCGCGGCATCCGGGTTGCCGAAGAGCGCGATCGCGTCGTTGGTCTGCTCCTCGAGGTCCCGGAAGGAGACGATGTTGCCGTAGGTCTTGACCGAGTTGAGGATCCGGTTGGTCCGCGAATACGCCTGGATCAGACCGTGCGCCCGCAGATTCTTGTCCACCCACAGGGTGTTCATCGTGGTGGCGTCGAACCCGGTGAGGAACATGTTGACGACGATGACCAGGTCGAGCTCGCGGTTCTTCATCCGCAGCGACAGGTCCTTGTAGTAGTTCTGGAAGCTGTCCGAGGGTCTGCCCCCGGTCTGGTTGACACTCGGGGTGTGCGGTAGTCAGGCCGCGTCTGCGGTCCGGTAGATCATCTCAAACTCGACCGGGGTGAGTCTGCCGAGGCCGCGCTGACGGCGTCGACGGTTG
>NZ_JACYHB010000008.1 GCF_014837295.1 Cellulosimicrobium arenosum | reverse complement strand
CAACGGCCGGCTCGAGCACCTGCGCGGCTCCGCCCTCGGCTTCCGCAACCTGACCCACTACATCGCACGATCCCTGCTCGAGGCCGGCGGCTTCAGACCACGGCTACACCCTCAGATCGGATGAGCCCGTAAACGGTCAGATAGCTCTGCGAAAAACCGGCCACTTATCTCTGCGATTCACAGGTCTGTCCGGTCGGAGAGGTTCGTCACGGTTCGTCAGGCGCTCACGCGGTCTGCGTCGCGGAGAGCGCAACGCGTCGACCCGCAAGGGCTAGATGACACCGCCGCGGTACCGGACCGGTACCGCGGCGGTGTCACGGTGGTACCGTCCTGGTGTCCTCAACAAGCTCCGACGATAGAGAGCTGCACCATGACCGCACGAGCAAGGACCCTTCGGCTGGGGCCGGACGCGGCCGCCGCCCTTGATCGCATCGTGGAGACCGAGCACACCTCGGCCAACACCGCGATCGAGCGCGCGGTTATCGAGTACGACAAGAAGCGCGTCGACGCTCGCGACGCCGCCCTCCGGAGGTTGTACGACGAGAACCGGCCGCTCATGGATCGCCTGGCCTGACCAGGCAGAGAGGCCAACGGTGACCATCTACCTCGACGAGAGCGACCTGCTCGCAGCCGCTCGCGTGATCCTCGGTCGCGACCCCGAGGTCCGCGACGCCGGACTGCTGTCATCAGCCCTGGCGAGGCCAGCGGCTTCGATGTACGGGCAGGACGCCTACCCGGGCTTCCACGAGAAGGCCGCAGCCCTGCTCATCTCCGTCACGGACAACCGCTCGCTCATCGACGGGAACGAGCGGCTCGGCTGGCTCGCCACGTTGTACTTCTACGACGTGAACGATCGGGTGCTGACGTTCGAGGAGGATGACGCTTACGACCTGGTCATGACCATCGCGGAGGGCGTCCGGACCGACGTCGCCGACGTCGCCAAGATCCTCGCGGCGCACAGCCGGGACCGCTGAACACTCTCTCGCGGGGCGGGCAACCCCCACCCGCGCACTCCTCCCCGGGACAGCGACCGGGGCCGAACCGCTGCCCCGGGCTGTCACCGACCCGGACCGGATCGGGCGACGCGTCAGCCGCAGTCGAGGACGTCGTACGCGACGTCGGCGGCGAACGACCGGCCGTCACCCGACGCCGACACCTGGGCGCTGCCCGTGGTGACCGATGTCGACCGCGACGCGAACGACTGGTACGCGGACGCACCCGGCGCCACATCCGCCACCGTCTTCTCGCCGAACGGCGTGGTCAGCGTGATGTCCACCGGCACCGAGTCGTCGTTCGTGGCCCGGACCGCCACGTAGGCCTTCCCGGCCAGGCAACGCGACTGTGCCGCCCTGGAGATCGCCAGTCCGTCGGTCGTCCCCGAGAGCTCGATGATCCCGCGCACCGCCGTGGTGGAGCGCACGATGCTCGCCGCCGCGTCGGCGTCGTCCACCTGCGTGTCGCCGAGGGCCTGTGCCTCCTCGACGAAGCCGTCGGCTGCCTCCCAGTCGCCGGCGTCGGCCGCCTCGAGCGCTCGCTGCATGCGGTCCTGGATCTGCTCGCCGACCGCGGCCTCGACGGTCCCGGCGTCGATACGGTCGCCCACGAGCTCGATGACGTCGGTGTACCAGGCCGGATCGGCCGCGACGTCCGCGGCCAGATAGCCGGCCTCGACCGCGGCGCTCGTCGACGCGACGACGTCGTCCGCGTACTCCTGCGCGTCCGGGTACCACTCGGCGAGCGTGGCGTCGTCGACGGGCGCGGAGCTGCCGTCGAGGAAGCAGAACCCGGGACCCGCGTTGGCGCCGGAGTTGATCCGGAACGGCACGTCCTGCTGGGCGAGGCGGATGCCGCCCAGGCCCAGGCCGAGCTCGTCGCGCACGACCGTCCGCGGGTCCTCGGTGAGCTCGATAGGCGACGCCGACGGCGGTGCCGTCCCGTCGGCCACCCAGGCCGCGACGTGGTCGTACAGGGCGCTCTGGACCATGTGCTGCGGCACACGGGATCCCGAGGGCTGGTCGCACGTCTGCGGCGTACCCGGATAGCCCCCGGGCGCGGTGCCGATGTCGCGGATGCGCAGGCGCCCGTAGTCCGTGATGAGCTTCCAGTCGCCGTGCGACGCCCCGGCGACCTCCCACGTGCGCAGCAGGTCGGTGTCGGGCTGGCGCTGCGCGGCACCGAGGAGGTCGATCCCGACGTCGGTCTCGCTGTTGATCTTGAACACCGGGGTCGCGATGTCGTCGCGGATCGCGCCGCCGCCACCGTGGAGGACGACCGCGTCGACCACGTCCGCGAGCGGGTCGACGGAGTTGACGTAGGACCACAGACGGCCCGCCGACTGCGAGTGCCCGGTCGCGACGACGCGCTCGGCGTCGAGCGGTCCGAGCGGTGCGGTGCCGGTGGGCTCGCGCACCGCCTGGACCGCCTGGCTGAAGACGTCCCACGACAGCGTGTCGTCGGTGACCGTGCCGCCGTCGGTGAGGTCGAGCGTGCCGTAGCGCTCAGGGCTCCAGGTGCGCAGACCGGTCGCGGAGTGGACGCCGGCCCGCTGGGCGGAGACGCCGACCCAGGCGTAGCCCTCGCGCACGAGGTGCTCGTGCGTCTGGAACCAGTCGACCTCCTGGTCCCACTGGTTCGAGACGTTGTACCACTCGGCGATGACGGTGCCGTTGAAGGCTGCGGGGTCCGCGGGGCGACGGACGACGATGCGGGTGCGGTAGTCGTGGCCGGTGCTGAGGACCGTCGCGTCCGTGGCGCCGTCGGCCTGGTACCGCGTCGCCTCGCCCTCGAGGAAGAACTCCTCCTCGACGTAGCCGTGCCCGGCGAGGTCGTAGTCCGTCGCGAGGAACGGGTAGCCGTGGGCGGGGTCGCCGGGGGCGGACGTGCTCGGCACCGGGCCGACGACCTCGGGGTCGGGCACCGCGTCGGCAGCACCGGCGGGCAGCGCCAGACCGGTCAGGAGCAGCGCTCCGGTGACGGCGAGGGCGAGCGGACGTCGGACGAGGCGTGCAGACATGGACGACTCCTTCGTCGGGATCCCGACCGCACCGTCGGGACGTTCAGCAGCCTAGGGAACCTCCGAGTCATTGTCGACCGGTAGGCATGTTTTGCTGTCTGATCAACAGAAGTAGCGGGTCGCGAGCCACCGGGTGCCACCCCGTCACGGAGAACGCATCGCGCGCAGCGCCGTGGTCTCCGCCTCGCGCTCGAAGCGGTCACCCGGGTCCGAGATGCTGACGCCGTCGCCGGTCGGGGTACCTGACACGGGGCCGCTGCGCTGCTGGACGACGTGCGTCAGCTCGTGCGCGAGCCTCGTCCGCCCGGACATCGACGAGGTGTCGAACTTCCCGGCGCCGAACACGACGTCGCGGCCCACGGTGTAGGCATGCGCCCCGACGGCTGCGGCCGACGTCGAAGCAGTCCCTCCGGTGTGGACCCGCACGTCGGAGAAGCTCGCGCCCAGTCGCGACTCCATGTCCTCACGCACCTCCGGGGCGAGCGGCGACCCGCCCCCCCGGCCGACGACGTCGAGCACCGGTGACCGCCCTCCTCCGTCGAGGGCGCGCTGGAGCACCCCGTTCCCGACGTGACGCTGCAGGATCCGGAGCTGCTCCTCGCCGAGCACCGCGTCCCGCCCTCCGGTGACCGCGTCGACGGCTGGGCCCACGGCCTCGGCCGCCCGCGCGCCGGCCGGGCCTGTCGGCCGCTCCTGCCGATCGGCCGGGCGCTCCCGGACGACGTGGTGACCCGTGGACTCCGGCTCGCGTGTCATTGCGTCGCCTCCTTCGGGTGTGCGCCGACCTTCTTCTTCCGGCTCCCGCCGGTGTAGTCGAGGACGGCGGACGAGATGAATCCGCCACCCCCCTGCACGTCCTCCTTGATCCTCAGCACGCCGCGGAAGACCGAGGCATCCTGGAAGTAGTAGCCGACGAGCTGCACGACGTCGATCCCGGCAAGCTTCATGAGTCGCAGCGCCTCGTTCACCTCCTTGAGGTAGTAGTCGCCGCCTTTGGCGATGCCGAGGTCTTGGAGCAGCAACCGCGTCATGAGCTCGGTCGCCCCCTCCACGGTGGCGGGCCAGCCCTGAGCGTCGCCGAGCCCGACGTGCTTGTCCCACCCGGCGCCCGAGAGGATGTGCAGCGCCTCGTGCATCGAGTCGTGCATCCCCACGCTGCCGAACCGCAGGTTGAGCTTGCGAGGCTGGATGTGCCGGTTCGCGAAGGCCACCACCTGGGAGGACTGCATCGCGACCAGGAGCTTCTTCTCTTTCGTGACCTGAACCCCGGGGATCGCCAACCACTCGGCGTACCGGGCCCTCGCAAGACCGTCCGGGGAGTGGAGCGCGACGCGCCCGGAGAGCGCTGACGCGAGCCTCGGCACCACGTCTGACGGCAGGCGCCCCCATCGTCCGAACGCGTCGATGAGCCTGTCCTCGATGGCGGCGCGCTCGGCCACGACGTTCCCACCCTCCGCGAGGAGCTTCTTCGCTGCCGCCCGGCACTCCTCCTGGTACTTCAGGAAGAACCGCACCTGGCCGATGAGCGTCGGGGCGTCCTGGGCGTGGTCGAGCACGTCGACGAAGGAGACCGGCTCCCCGATCACCGCGGTGAGATGCTTCGGGAACGTCTCGAGGACCGCGTCGAAGACCTCCTGGTCGGCGGCGAACAGCTCCTCGGTGGTCACGCTGCGTTGCACCGCCGCCTCGGGACTCAGCGACTGCGCGACGGACGAGTTGCCGGCCCCTGTCTGCAACCCGCGGACCGCGGACGCGTCGAGCGTCCTCTGCACCGGGTCGGTCGAGGTCAGCACCCCCGCCGCCTCGTGTCGCGCCCGGCCCGGCCGCCGCACAGGGTCGAGGGTCGTCTCGTGCGCCACCCGTCGCGCCCGGCCGCGGGGCTTCTCCTCGTGCTCGGACATCACTCCACCAGCTCCCAGTACGGTCCGAACTCGCCCGGCTGGGTCAGCCGCCCGAGCTTGCGGTACTCGCGGTGCACCGCGGTGACAAGGTGCCGCATCTCGACGACCCCGGCGTCGGCGGCCGCGAGGTACGCGGCGCTCACGGCGGCGGACCGGATGCCCCCGCCCGCGAGCTCGAACGCCTTGGCGCAGAAGTCGAGGTCGAGGTCGTCCGCACGCGGCACCACGGTGCCGAGGCACCGGTCCCACAGGAGGCGACGGGCGTCGTCGTCGGGCACGGGGAAGTCCACGACCACGTCGAGGCGCCGTGTGAACGCCTCGTCGATGTTGGCGCGCAGGTTGGTCGAGAGAATCACGAGGCCGTCGAACGTCTCCATGCGCTGCAGCAGGTAGGCGCTCTCGATGTTGGCGTAGCGGTCGTGCGCGTCCTGGACGCCGGTGCGCTTGCCGAACACCGCGTCGGCCTCGTCGAACAGCAGCACCGCGTTGACGCCGGCCGCGCCGGTGAAGATCCGTTCGAGATTCTTCTCCGTCTCGCCGACGTACTTGTCGACGACCGCCGCGAGGTCCACGACGTAGAGCTCGAGACCGAGGTCGTGCGCCACGACCTCGGCCGACATCGTCTTCCCGGTACCGGACCCGCCCGCGAAGAGCGCCGCGACGCCCCGGCCGCGCGCACCGCCGGGGCGCATCGCCCAGTCGCCGAGCACCCTGTCGCGGTACCGCGCGCGCTGCGACACCTCGCGCAGCGCCCGCAGCGCGGGGCCGGCGAGCACGAGGTCGTCCCACCCGACTGCCGGTTCCACCCGTCGCGCGAGCCGGTCGAGCGCGCCCCCGTTCTCCGCCCGCGCACCGCGGCGCACGTCGTCGGCCGACACCCGGCCGTCGGGCCGCAGCACGGCCTGCGCACCGGCGGCCCGCGCCGCCCGCACCACCTGCTCGGGCCGTAGCCGGAACGCCGCCGTCACGTCGTCGAGGTCGACGTCCCCCGCCACGTCCCCGAGGGCGGCCCCCCACAGGGCCGCCCGCTGCGCCGTCGTGCCCTCGTCCGCGTCCAGGAGCAGGGGCGCCGCGCGCGACCAGTCCGGGTCCCACGCGCGCTCCCCCACGAGCACGGTCACGCCCACGCCCTCGGTCAGCTCCGCCACGACGCCCTCGGACCCGAGCACGGCGTCCAGCGGCCCGGCGACCAGCCCGGCGTCCCGCAGGCACGACTCCCGGACCGCGGCACCGACCAGGCCGACCGGGTCGCTGCCGACGCGCCGCAGGTCCAGCCCGACGACGTCGCGCCCCGTCGCGCTCAGCGCTGCGACCGCGGCGGACGCGCCCGACCCTGTGGACGGCTGGCGCACGTACACCAGGCGCACCCCGGCGTCGAGCACCCGGCGCAGGCGTGCGGCGTCGTCGGACTCCACCGGCACGAGGTCCGTGAGGGCGTCCGCGAGCGCCGGGTCCGGCGCGTCGTCGCCCAGCAGGTGCCCGACGACGCGGTCCGGGACCCGTAGCGCCCTGCCCGGCAGCGGCCGGTCGAGGTCCTCGACGACGACCAGCCCGCTGCGGACCAGCGGCCCGTGCGTGAGCCGGTGCCGCGCGGGCGCCATCGCGAGCGGGACCCCGCAGAGCGCGAACGCCGTCCCGACCGAGGGCCGGTGGCGCGACACGTCGTCGTTGAGGTAGCCGAAGAGCTGCTCGAACCGGTGGTCGATCTCACCCGCGAGCGCGACGAGCAGGAGCTCGGTGTCGAGGTCAGTGAGGTCGAACGCGCGGGCGAGCGAGCGCAGGCGGACGCGCGCGCCGCTCCCCTCGGCCGCGTCCGCGGCCCGCTCGACGGCCGAGAGCCGGTCCGCGGCGACGACGAGGTCGGCACCTGGTGCGGGCCCGCCCAAGAGGTGGTCGACCGCGGCGTCGGTCAGGTACAGGCCGCGGAACGGGTCGTCGGCGGTCGGGTCGCCCACGCGGCGTCGGGCGACGAGCGCGCGCACGCGCTCCTCGAGGACGTCGAGGCGGCCGAGGAGGTGAGCGACGCTCGCGTCCGTCATGACCGCTTCCTCGCCCGGGGCGGCCGGGAGGTCCCGGCCGGCGGCGCAGCGGGGGCCGGGCGGTCGGCCGCGGCGGGTGCCCGGTGCCGGCGGCGCTCGTCGTCGACCGCGTCGCCGGTGGTGGAGCGGGCGCCGAGGAGCAGCTCCTCGCGCACGGGCGGGCCGAGCTCGCGCCGCGTCCTGCGCAGCAACGGCGCGGTCACCGCGACCTCGACCGACGGCTTGAGCTCCCCGCCGAGCGAGGTCCACACGTCGGTGACGCTGCGGTCCTCCGCCGGGGGCATCCCTGCGGTCAGCGGAACGTCGGCGCCGACCTCGGCCAGGCTGCCCACGAGGTGCTCCCGGGGCAGCGCGTCGAGGCTCATGAGCGTCTGCAGCACGGTGTCGAGGAGCCGGTGCTCGTCCTCGGGACGCTGCGTCCATGCGGTGACCAGATAGGACAGCCGGAAGTGGCGGGGCGGATCGCTGCGGGCGGAGACGGTGCCGTCCTCGGCCCGCCGCTCGATCGTGCCGTGGCTACGACGCTTCACGTCCTCGCGCACGTCGTAGAGGTAGACGTCGACCGTCGGGGCGTTGCGGCGCGCGGCCCAGTCCTTCGTGGGCGCGTCGAACGCGACCTCGACCTCGCCGAGCGCCTCGCGCACCAGGGCGCGCAGCGCGTCGTCGACCTCGGTGATCATGCGCTCATCTCCGTTCCAACGTCTCGGGGACCGAGACGGTCGGGGTCACGACGAGCGTGGCGCCGTCGACCTCGCACCAGGCGAGGTCCGCGGACCCCGCGTCGGCGGCAGCTGTCTGGTCGGTGAGATCGGTGAGGTCGGTGGGGTCGGTGACGTCGGTGGCGTCCGGGTCTGGCGGCGCCGCGGGTGGTTCCGGGCACGGCGGGACGGGCTCCGCGTCCGGGTCCGCCTCCAGGTCCGACGTCGAGGCGTCCACCACGCGGGGCGTCGTCATGGCGGGCGGTGGCCCGCTCGTCACGCGCAGCCACCGGTTGCCGCGCAGGTCGTTGCGCACGACGAGCACCGGGACGCTCAGGCGCCCGTCCTCGTTCACGGGGTACGGGCCGGGGGCCGACGTGATGCCGTCCGACCAGGTCAGCATCGCGTCCTCACCCGGCGGGAAGTCCTCGCCGTAGGCGAGCACGACGTCGCCGGGCGAGGCCACGTCCGGCAGGATCCGCAGCCAGGGCTGGACGACCTCGACGTCGACCGCTGCCTCTCCCGTCAGCGGCTCGTCCGGTTCGAGGGGGCCACCGGTCGCTGCGTCCCCGAGGAGTCCGCCGAGAGTCACGACCGGGACCGTACGGCCGGTGACGCTCGCGTCGACCGTGCCGGTCCCGGCCGGACCGACCGGCTCGAGCGTCGAGGACACCACGAGCTCGCCCCCGGGCGGGAGGTCGTCGAGCGGGCACGTTCCCCAGCCGCCCAGGCAGTCGTCGGTCGCGGCGGGCCCTTCCGTCGCCAGGCCGTCCGCGCCGGGTCCATCCGTCGTCGGGCCGTCCGAGACCGGATCGTCCGGGGACTCGCCGCCCGACGCCGCGGCGTCGGACGGCGCAGTGCCTGATGGTGGCTCGGGGATGCCCGACGGCGCGAGCCCCGGCGGGTAGGTGGACGCGAGCACGAGGTCGGTCGCGGTCGCGTCGCCCGTGTTCCGCAGCGTGACCGTCACGTCCACGCCGTGCCCGCCCACCCAGGCGCGCTCCGCGGAGACGCCGATGTCGATCTCGAGCGCGGCCTCACCCCCTGGCACCGGAACCGGGACCGGGGGAGGAGGAGGAGGTGGCGGGACCGGTCCGTCCACCTGCAACGAGGTCTCGTCGACGTTGTCGTCCACGTCGTCCTCCGCGCCCGGGTTGGTGACGGCGCCCGCGACGTCGAACGAGCCGGACACCTCGGCGACCACCGGCACGACCGTGGTGAGCTCGTCTCCCGGCGCCAGGGGCTGCGTCGCCGGGCACGTGACGAGGGACGTGCCGGGCGTGGTCCCGGACTCGGCGGTGCACCCGGACGGGAGGTCGCCGGCGCGCAGCCCGGCCGGCAGTGCGAGGACCACGGTCGGCGCAGCAGGGATGGTCCCCTCGTTGGCGACGGTCGCCGCGACCGCGGAGGTCCCGTCCACGTCCAGGCGTGCCGGGTCTGCGGTCAGGTCCAGGGCGAGGTCCCCGACCGGCTGCACGTCGGGGTCGGTGAGCGGTCCCGCACTGTCGACGACGACGCGCAGGCCCGTCCCGTCGGGTGCGACCGCGTACAGGTCGCGGTCGTCGGGTCGCCCTGCCGGCTGGCCGCTGAACACGATCTCTGCGCCGTCGGGCGACCAGGCGGGCCCGTCGGACCAGGCGATGCGCGCGCGGCTGGGCGTCGCGACCTGCTCCGGGTCCGGGTCGGGCGTGGGCTCCTCGGTCGGGTCGTCCGGATCGGGGGTCGGCACGACGTCGGGCTGTGTCGTGCGGATCTGCGCCGACCGGTCGAAGCCTGTCGCCGCCTGGACACCCACGACGGCGGGGGTGCCGTCCGCCGGCGCGGTGCCGGTCGCCACGCCGGGTGCGACGTCGATCACCGAGATGCCACCGGGCGCCACGTCGAGCGCGAACGGCTCGGGACCGAGCTCGTCCTCGGACTCGGGCGAGACCAGCCGGAGTCCCGCCACCGCGATCTGCGACCCGTCCGGGGACCAGGCCGGGTCACGACCTCGCACCCACGCCTCGGCCGTGGGGCAGCTGTACTCCTCGTAGGGTCGGTAGCAGTCGTCCACCACCTCCATGGTCAGCGGCGTCCAGGTGCGGGCGTCGACGTCGAGGACCCCGAGGTACGGCGTCCGGTCGTCGTCGTCGACGCTCCCGGCCTCCGCGACGAGCCTCTCGCCGTCGGGCGCCCACGACGGGTGCAGCGGCGTCCACGGCCCCCCGCCGTCGTCCGGGGTCCAGTCCGTGGCACCCGTACCGACGTCCACCCACCCGACACCGATGCGCTCCTGGGAACCGCTCAGCCCCGAGTATGCGACACGCGCGCCGTCCGGCGACCAGTCCGGGTTGTGCAGGCCGTACAGGTCCATGGGGACGAGGGTCGAGACCGCACCCGTCGAGGGTTCGACGACGGCGATGTCACGGATCTGTGCCTCCGAGTCCTGCGGGTAGTCCGAGGGGAGCAGGGCGCTGAAGGCGACCCGCGTGCCGTCCGGCGAGTACGCGGGCGCGGAGTCGTCGAGGTGGTCCTCGGTGGCCGGCCGGTCCGTCAGGACGCGTACGTCCGTCGGACCGGCTCCGCCGGCGGTGGCACCGTCCGCGACGTCCCGTGCCCCGGACCGCTGCGTGAACCGCAGGCGCGCGCTGCCGGGCTCGGTCTCCTCGTCGGAGTAGAACCCACCCTGCATCGCCCGGACCGTCGCCCAGTCGGGGTGCGAGACCCCGGCCACCGACGGGATCGCCCAGGCGACGCTTGCGGAGGGCTCGCCGAACCTCACCCTCAGGTACGCGACCCACACCGCCGGCTCGGCCGATTCCTCATCGGGCACCGTGTACGCGACCAGGATGCCGCTGCCGCCGTCGTCGAGGTCGACGAGGCGCGCCGTCGGCTCGCTGCCGACGTCCGGTCCCGCTCCGTCGGGCGCGTCGCTCCACGGGTCGTGCACGGTGACCGTGCCGGCCGAGTCACCCTCGCTCCAGTAGTAGCCCAGCTCGAACGTCGCGACCGACCCCTCGGCACGGAACCGTGTCGTCGTGAACAGGACCAGAGGCTCCTGCTGCGCGTCCATGAGGACGGTCGGCATCGTGTCCGCGCCCGGGTCGTCCGTGAGCCGTTCCACCGGCCCGTCGGGTACGACGACGGCGGCCGACGCGGACGCGGTGTAGGCGGTCGTGACGATCGGGGGGGAGGCGACCGCAGCGGACGCGGTCGTGGCGCCACCCGTCTCGAGCCGGACGGCGTAGATGTCGCCGAGCGGGTCGTCCCGGGTGCTGGAGAAGAAGACGCTGGCGTCGTCCGGTCCCCAGGCCGGCCACAGGTCGTCCGCGTCCGGGTCGGGGGCGGGCGAGACGGCGTCGTCACCGGCGCACCGCTCCCCTACCGGGGCGACCACGACCTCCCAGTCGCCCGAGACGTCGGTCGAGTAGGCGACCTGGGTCAGGTCGGCAGTGAGCACCGGGTGGCTCTCCTGCGCGTCGTCGCACGTCACCCGGACGGTCTCCCACTGGTCCTCGGGCAGGTCTTCGGGCGCGCCGGCCGGGAGCAGTCGGACGTACACGTCGACGTCCTCGTTCGCTCCCCGGGCGCTCACCAGCGCATACGCCTGCTGGTACTCGTCCGACCCGCCGTCGGGCACGACCGACGACGTCTCTCCCTCGTGTGCCCGGCCCGTCTCACCGACCTGCAGATCGGTGAGCTCGACGCCGTCGAGGACGTACCCGGCGCTCCCGTTGACGTCCAGGGAGAAGTCCAGGTCGACCTGGGCGACCTCGTCCCGGTCCAGGCTGAACGCGACACGTGGTTCCTGGGCGGCGGGCGACGGGAGGTCGGGCGGACGGGTCGCCCCGGCCGCGTCGTCGGGCACGATCAGGGCGCCGCCGACCAGGAGCCCGACGACGGCGAGCAGCCCGAGCCCCGTCCCGACCTTCTCCACCGCTCACCTCCCGAACCGCCTCACGTGACCGCACTCTCGGCTCACGCTGCACTGCGGCCGCCCGCCGTGGCACCTGTCGTGGTCCCGCAGAACGTGCAGTCCCGGGTACCCGAAAGGGCAGAGCCGGCCCGGACGAGCCGTCCGGCCGCCCCGTGGCGGTCAGATGAGGCCTTCCCGCAGGGCGTACGCGACGGCGTGGACGCGGTTGCGCAGCTGGAGCCGGGACGTGATGTCGTGCAGGACGTTCTTGACCGTGCGCTCGGAGTACGCGAGGTGGCGCGCGACCTCGGCGGTGTCGCACCCGTCGGCGATGAGCCGCAGGACCTCGACCTCGCGGAGCGCGAGCCCCGTGAAGGTGATCCCGCGGGGTTGCAGCACCTGCCGCTGGAGCGAGCCCACCTGGCCGAGCAGCTTGCCCAGCAGGTCGGGCGGCAGGTTCCCCTCCCCGCCGGCGGCGCCACGGATGACCGTGACCAGGCGGTCCGGCGTCGCCTCGCACCGCCGCACCATGCCGACGACGCCCGCCTCGACCGCGGCGACGACGTCCTTCTCGTCCAGCCGGCCCGCGACGAGCACCGACCGTCCGCCCCCGTTGCGCTGGACCGTGCGGACGAGGCGCACCGCATCGTCGTCCAGCTGGTCCGCGACCACCACCGCGACCTGCGCGTCGCGCAGATCCTCCCCCTGCCCCAGGACCCGCACCTCGGGGCGCGGCCGCAGCGCACTGACGACCCCCGCCTCCGAGATCGCGTCCTGCGCACTGACCGACACCGTGACTCGTTCCATCGCCCTTGCTCCCTGCAGTCGTCGCACCCCGCCCGGGTCGTCGTCAGCCCGGGAGGATCAGTCTCCACAGGCCGCTCTCCGTGCACTCATCAAGGACTCAACGGGCAGGACAGGTGCCCGATCGGCCGCCCCGGCGCCGCTGCCCGGCGCGCGGTGCCCGCCCTAGCGTCAGGCGCATGGGAACGTTGGCGACCCTGGACGCGACGAGCATCGCGCTCATCCCGGGCGAGGAGGTCACCGTCCCGCTGACCGTGCGCAACACGGGGACGATCGTCGAGGCGTACCGCCTCGAGGTCCTCGGTGTGCCGGCCGGCTGGACGGTGGTCGAGCCCGCCATGATCGAGGGCCTCTACCCCGAGACGGCGACGACGGCGACGCTGACGTTCCGTCCGCCGCGCAACGCCGAGGTCCCCGCGGGCGAGCTGCAGTTCGGGATCCGCGTCATCCCGCTCGAGCACCCCGACGAGGCCGTGGTCCCCGAGGGCGTCGTCGAGGTGCTGCCGTTCCTCGACACCACCGCCGAGCTCGTCCCGCGCACGACGCACGGGCGGCGCGGCGCCAAGCACCAGGTCGCCGTCGACAACCGGGGCAACACCCCGATGTCCGTCATCCTGGCCTGCGCGGACGGCACCGACGACCTCGTGTTCACGGTCAAGGAACCGCTGCTCACCGTGGCGCCCGGCACCGCCTCGTTCACGGACGTGAAGGTCCGCCCGCGCAAGACGTTCTGGCGCGGCGCGGACAAGACCCTGCCGTTCGTCGTCCAGGTGGAGGCGGACAACTCGGTCCCCGTCACGCTCGACGGCACGCACGTGCAGACGGCGCTGCTGCCCAAGTGGTTCCTCAAGGCGCTGCTGGCCCTGCTCGCGCTGCTCGTGCTGCTCGTCGTGCTGTGGTTCACGCTGCTCAAGCCCGCGATCACGTCCGCCGCGAAGGAGGCCGTCGGCGACGACCTGACGCAGGCACAGGAGGCGGCCGAGGAGGCCCAGGAGGCGGCGAAGGAGGCGTCCAGCGCGGCCCAGGAGGCGTCCGGGGCGGCGTCGGACGCGAACGTCGCGGCGACCGAGGCCGGGACGACGCTCTCCGACACCGAGGACGCGGTCGCCGAGTTCGTCCCGCCGTCGGGCACGTCGGTACCGGTGCGCCAGCGGCTCGACTCGCAGCCGGGTGCCGGGGAGACGGACTCGGTGACCTTCGAGGTCCCGGAGAAGTCGACGCTCACGATCGACGACGTCATCCTCAGCAACCCGCAGGGAGACTTCGGCCGCCTCACCATCTCGCAGGACGACGACGAGCTCCTCGACTTCGCGCTCGAGAACTTCCGCGACCTCGACTACCACTTCCAGTCGCCCATCACGCTCGCGAAGGGCTCCGTGCTGACGATGGAGGTCACGTGCCGCCAGCCGGGCGCTCCCCTGGGCGAGGACCCGGCGCCGGACGCGTGCGACACGTCCATGTACTTCGGCGGGACCATGTTCACGCCCGACGCCGAGAAGGCCGGCAAGGACAGCAAGGAGAGCGCGGACGGCGGCTCGGACTCGGGCTCGGCACCCTGATGCCCACCGGACCGGCCGCGTGCGCGGGCGACCAGGTCGTCTGCCCCCTCTCGGACGGGCCCAAGCCCCACGTCGGCGGCCCCGTCACCCCCGGCGCGACCGTCCCCACGGTGCTCGTGGGGGGCAGGCCGCTGGCCGTGGCGAACGGCGTCGGTGTCGTGTGCGCGTCCCCCGCACCGAACGGCATCGCCGTCGGGAGCGTGACCGTCCTCGTCTCGGGCCTGCCCGCCGCCCGGGTCGGGGACACCACCGTCCACGGGGGGAACGTCGTCGGGCCCGGATGCCCGACCGTGATCATCGGCGGTTGAACACGCGCGGGTGAGTGACCTCGACCCGGGCGAGGTGCGAGGATGCCCGCTATGAGCTTCGTCCTGCGCGTCCTCGTCACCGGCCTCGCCATCTGGCTCACCAGCCTGTTCATCGACGACCACTTCCAGATCGTCGGATCCGACACGGCGGGCGGCAAGCTCGTCATCATCCTCGCGGTCGCCCTGCTGTACTCGCTGGTCAACGCCGTGATCAAGCCGATCGTCCAGGTCTTGTCGATCCCCCTGTACATCCTGACGCTCGGCCTCTTCACGCTCGTGGTTAACGCCCTGATGCTGATGCTGACCGCGTGGATCACCGAGCAGACCGACTGGGGCATCCGCATCATCGGCGGGTTCTGGTGGGCGCTCCTCGCGGCGCTGATCATCTCGTTGCTGAACTTCGCGATCTCCGCCGTGGTGCCCAAGCGCCGCGACGACTGAGCTCACGCGCCGCGCGGGGGCAGGACGAGCCCGGGCGGCGGGAACGAGGGCGGGCCGAACGGCGCCGGCAGCGCCAGGGGTGCGACGCACCGCTCCGGCGGCTCGACGAGGCGCGCCTCGTAGAGCTGCGGATCATCCCGGTCCCCGGCGAGGATCTCCTCCACGTCGGCCAGGTTCTCCTCGAGCCCGCGGTCGCCGACGTCGGTCGCCTCCGCGAGCACGCGCTGGTGGAACCCGACGCCGTGCGGGACGTCGCCGATCGGTTCCCCGGCGGCGGTCCGGAACTCGCCGGTCACGGTGACGCGCTCCGGCGTGGCGCGGTTCTCCGCCGCGTCGAGGTCGGAGACCCCCTCGCCCTGGGTCTCGAGGTGCGTCCCCTTCACACCCTTCGGCAGCTCGTACCCCGCGACCGGTGACCCCGCGGTCACGACGTGTCGGACCGAGTACCGGCCGACGGTCGCGCCCGCCACGACGGACGCCACCATCCCGCCCTGGCTGTGGCCGACGAGCAGGACGTCCTCGTCGGGCCGGATCCCCGCGTCGTCCATCGCGGCGAGCACGGCCTTGACGCTGTCCGCGTCCGCACGGTGGTCCACGTCGTCGTCCATCAGCGTGAAGTTGGACCGCATGCTGAAGACGTTGCCCGGCCCGGACTGGGTCCCGGGGATCGCCACCACCCACGACGGAGCCTCGCCCGCCCCCTTGTCGACGCGCTGGACGCTGACCACCGAGCCCGGCAGCACGTCCGTGTCGTAGAGCACGTCCACGGCGTCCAGCGCGGTGGCCGCGTCGCGGGAGTCGGGCAGGTCGAGGCCGGGCGGGGTCGCGAGCCGCGTGACCTGCGGGTCGTCGAGGTAGCGCGAGCGGTCGCTCGACGTGAACCCGTTCAGCACCGACGACGCGTTCCCCACGCCCGGTGGCACCCACGGGCGCCGCCACCACCCGACGTCGAGCAGCCCGATCCACCGGGACAGCCACGCGACCGCGGCGGGATGGCCGGCGGCGGTCTCGGTCGCGACGCGGCCCGGCGAGAACCCCTCGCCGCGCACCCAGTCCGCCACGGCCGGCGCCGCGCCGTCGACACCGAGCCCGACGACCGGCTCCAGCACGGACGGGACGAACGGGCCCAGCGGCGAGAACCGGACGACCGCTCCGCGCAGCAGGAGCTCCAGCGCCGCGACCTGCTGCTCCGCGCTCAGGGCGGCGTCGTCGTACACCGTGACGGCCTGCTGCATCCGGTCGCCGATGCCGCGCACCTGCGACTCGCGCTGCTCGACCTGCGCCACGAGGCCGTCGAGCGCGTCGAGCGCCGCCTGCTTCGCGCGGCCCACGTGCGCGGGCCACCACGGGAACGGCTGCGCCGCCGGCCAGCTCGGCACGGTCGCCCCTCCCCAGGCACCGACACCCCCGACGGCGAAGTGCGACGGGCCGACGCCGGAGAGCGTGACCCGCGCCGACCGGCACCTCCCGGCGACGTCGGCGAGCCGGGCAGCCAGCGTGCGCACGACGAGCGCCTGTGCGGCGACGACCACGGTGTCGACGGCGGTGGGAGCTCCCCCGCCCCGGATGACGACCGACGGCGCCGGGAGCGCGTCCGTCACGACCCGAGCCCCGTCGCGGCCTGCGCGAGCGCCTGCGCCGTCGCGTCCTCCTCCGCCTGGACCGAGAACGCGTCGAGGAGGCGCAGGGCGTCTTCGACGGCGGGGGGCACCACGTCGAGCAGCGAGCACGCGTCCGTGATCGCGTCGCCGTAGGCCTGCGCGGCGGGACCGGCCCAGGCCACGTCGAGGGCGCGCAGGTCGGCGGCGACCGACGTCGTGTCGCCTGCGCACGTGCTCAGGTGCGAGCGCGCGTCGATCACGGCGAACGGCGTGGCTGCACGGCACATCGGAAGCGGTGTCGAGGTCGTCATGCCGGGAGCGTAGGAAGCCGCGGCGGCCGCAGCACGCCGCACGGAGGCCGCTGTGGACGGCGGCGCACGGCCCCGTCCTGTGGACGGCCAGAACGGCTCCCACCCGGCCGCGGGCGCGGCCGCCCGGACTGCGGAAGGGCAGGGACGGCGTCGGGCACCCGTGGGAGAATCGGCCCGTGCCCGACAACACTCCTGCCGCGACCCCTGTCCGTGCGAGCCTCGCCGACGTCACCCCGCCGATCGCGCTCGGACCGCTCGACGGCCGCTACCGCGCCGCCGTCGCGCCGCTCGTGGACCACCTGAGCGAGGCCGCGCTCAACCGAGAGCGCATCCACGTCGAGGTCGAGTGGCTGATCACGCTGTGCAACGGCGTGCAGGTGGTGGACGAGAACGCGGTCCGTCCCGTGGTACCCGGTGCGCCCCAGCTCTCCGAGACGGAGGTCGCGTACCTGCGGCAGATCCCCGCGACGTTCGGGGGCGAGGAGGTCGCCGAGCTCGCCGCGATCGAGCGCGAGACGGTGCACGACGTCAAGGCCGTCGAGTACTTCGTCAAGCGTCGGCTCGCCGCAGCCCCCGAGGCCCTGGGCGAGGGCACCGTCCTGCCGGGCGTCGGCGAGCTCGTGCACTTCGCGTGCACCAGCGAGGACGTGAACAACCTGTCGTACGCGCTCATGGTGCGCGGCGCCGTCGAGCAGGTGTGGCTGCCCGCCGCGACCGCGCTCACCGACCAGCTCGCCGACATGGCGCGCGACCTCGCGGACGTCCCCATGCTCAGCCGCACCCACGGCCAGCCCGCGACGCCCACGACGCTCGGCAAGGAGGTCGCGGTCCTCGCCCACCGGCTACGCCGCCAGCTCCGGCGCGTCGGCGCGGCCGAGTACCTCGGCAAGCTCAACGGCGCGACGGGCACGTACGGCGCGCACACGGTCGCGGTGCCGGGCGTGGACTGGCCGAAGGTCTCGCGGCACTTCGTCACCGGGCTCGGGCTGACGTGGAACCCGCTCACCACCCAGATCGAGTCGCACGACTGGCAGGCCGAGCTGTACGCCGACGTGGCGCGCTTCAACCGGATCCTCCACAACCTCGCGACCGACGTGTGGACGTACATCTCGCTCGGGTTCTTCACGCAGATCCCGGTGCCGGGCGCGACCGGGTCGTCGACCATGCCGCACAAGGTCAACCCCATCCGGTTCGAGAACGCCGAGGCCAACCTCGAGATCTCGTGCTCGCTGCTCGACACGCTCGGCGCGACGCTCGTGACGTCCCGCCTGCAGCGCGACCTCACGGACTCCACGACGCAGCGCAACATCGGCTCCGCGTTCGGCCACTCGCTGCTCGCGATCGACAACGTGCGCCGCGGCCTCAAGGCCCTCGCCGCGAACGCCGACCTCATGGCCGACGACCTCGACCACAACTGGGAGGTCCTCGGCGAGCCCATCCAGTCGGCCATGCGCGCCGCGTCCGTCGCGGGCGTGCCCGGCATGGAGAACCCGTACGAGCGCCTCAAGGACCTCACGCGCGGCCAGCGCGTGGACCGCGCCCGGCTCCAGGAGTTCGTCGCGGGCCTCGGCCTGCCCGACGACGTGGCGCAGCGCCTGGCGGCCCTGACCCCCGCGTCGTACACGGGCCTCTCCGAACGCCTCGTCGCGGACCACCTCGCGTAGCTCCTCCGCCGAGAACGACCTGGGGGGCGTCATCTGAATGTTCACGACCCCCAGGTCGTTCTCGTCGGTGGGATCGCAGCGGTCCGTTCGGACGGCGGTTTCCTGGGTGACCGCGACCGTTGGTCCGTACGCTCGGCGTATGGACCCCCGACAGTCCCCTCACCGACGGGCGACCGGAGCACTCGCGACGACCCTCGCCACCGTGCTCGCCGTCGCTGCCTGCACCGGGTCGGACGACCCCGAGCCCACACCCACGCCGTCGGACTCCGCGCCGCCGCCGTCGGTCCACCGCTACCGCTCGACCGACCTGATCGCGCCGGTGCTGCCGATGACGCAGGGCCCGGCCGCGGCGTCGGCCCCCGCGGACGACGACGGGCTGTACGTCGTCGCGCCCAAGCTCAGCGCGGCGCCCAAGAAGGGCCCGCTGCTCGTGGACACGGCCGGCGAGCCGGTGTGGATCGCTCCGGAGGACGAGGCCGCGTACGACGTGCGCGTCCAGGAGCTCGACGGCGAGCCCGTCATGACCTACTACGAGGGCGAGACGGAGTTCATCGGGCACGGCGAGGGCGAGATCGTCATCCTCGACGAGTCCTACCAGGAGATCGGCCGCGTGACGACCGGTGGCGACGTCGACCCGCAGATGGCGGACATCCACGACGCGACCATCACGCCGGACGGGACCATGCTGCTGCTCGCCTACGTCCCCGAGGAGCACGACCTGACCGCGGTCGACGGGCCGGAGGACGGCTGGTGGTTCGACAACGTCGTCCAGGAGGTCGACATCGACTCCGGCGACGTCCTGTGGGAGTGGCGCGCGTCCGACCACGTGGACATCACCGAGACCATGACCAGCCCGAACGACGACGAGGACCGCTCCAACGGCTCCGAGGAGGCCCCGTTCGACTGGTTCCACGTCAACAGCGCCAACCTCGCGCCCGACGGCGACCTGCTGATCTCCGCCCGCAACACCTCCGCGGTGTACAAGATCGACCTCGACAGCGGCGACGTCGAGTGGGTGCTCGGCGGGAAGTCGGGCGACTTCGACCTCGAGGGCCCCGACGACGGCACCGGCGCACGGTTCGCGTACCAGCACGACGCCCGCCTGCACGACGACGGCACCCTGACCCTGTTCGACAACGAGGGCGACCCGCCCGTGGGCGACCGCTCGCGCGGTCTGCGGCTGGCGCTCGACACCGACGCGATGACCGCGACGGTCGACCAGGAGTGGCTCCCGAGCGACCCGGAGCTCCTCGCCGGCAGCCAGGGCAACGTCCAGGTCATGGAGAACGGGAACGTCACCATCGGCTGGGGCTCCGGCCAGATGGTCAGCGAGTACACCGGGGACGGCACCCTGGTCCGCGAGTTCCCCCTCGAGGCCGGCGAGTCGTACCGCTCCTACCGCACCGACGACTGGGTGGGCCGCCCCACGGACCCGCCGGCCGTCGTCGTGCAGGGCGGGACGGCGCACGCGAGCTGGAACGGCGCGACGGAGGTCGCGGCGTGGCGGCTCGTGGCCGGCGAGTCCGAGGACGACGCCGAGACCGTGGCCGAGGCGCCGCGCGACGGCTTCGAGACGGCGCTCGCACCCGTGCCCGACGGCGCGGCGTACGTCGCGGTCCAGGCGCTGGACGCGGACGGCGAGGTCCTGGGAACGGGGACGCCCGCCGCGGGCTGACGCCGGGCGGTCAGCGCGGCTTCGTCGACGAGATGTACGCCGTCGAGACGTAGCCGATGTTCGACCCGACCTTCACCTTGAGCCACCCCTTGGACGCCGTACCCCGGTGCTCCACCGCCTTGCCCTTCTTGAGGGTCGTGAGCACGGCCGACGACGTCGACGGCTTGGCCCGCATGTTCAGCCTCGTCGCGGTCACGTACGACAGCGTCCGCTTCGCCGGTGCGGCCGTGGTCGTGGTCGCCGGCTTGCGCGGGCTCACGTATGCGGCGTGCATCCAGCCCGTGCGCGAGCCGTAGGTGACCTTGCGCCACGAGCCCGAGCTCGCGCCGGGCTTCGCGGTGACCTTGCCCGCCTTCGGCACGACCGTCAGCACCTTCGTGGACGTCGACGCGCCCGCGCGCAGGTTGACGCGCGTCTGGGCGTAGTACGTGCACGACGACGGCACGCTGCGACTCGCCCGCCAGGTCGCCGACGCCGCGAGGTCGACGCCGCGCGCCTTGAGGAAGGCGAGCGAGTCGGTGTGCGCCCCGCCCGAGCCGTACGTGCCGTTCCAGATCTCCAGGTGCAGGTGCGGCGACGTGGACGTCCCGGTCGAGCCGACGTCCGCGATGCGCTGGCCCGCCTTCACCTTCTGCCCGACCTTGACGTACTTGTCGCCGTCGAGCACGTGCCCGTAGACCGACGAGACGGTCCGGTGCTTGATCACGACCCACTGCCCGAACCCGCTGACCGAGCCCGCGCGCAGCACCGTCCCCGCGGCGATCGCGTTGATCCGGGTCCCCGACTTCGCGCCCATGTCCTGACCCAGGTGCCACGTCGACGCGTTCGCGGTCGGCATGCACCGCGGGCCGTAGTAGGACGAGAGGTTGTACGACCCCTTCGCGAGCGGTGACACGACCGATGCGGCGGCGCTCGCGGACGGCGCGACGAGCACGGGGGCGAGTGCCGCGGAGAGCGTCGCGACCACCGCCACGATGACCACGCCCAACTTGCGTCTCAGGATTCCCATCATCGTCGTCGCCCCCTGGCTTCGTAGAGATCGTGCGGTTTTCGGCGTGTCGGGTGGACGGCACCCTTGCTGACGGTAATTGCGGTTCGTCGCACCCGCGCGGTGAACGCTCACACGATGGGGACCTCGCCCCATGGGCATCCCGTGCCAGCGTGAGGCCCCGAGCGCTACCCTCGCCGGTGACGTCGGTAGCGGGGAGAGGGCTGGATCCATGGGCATGTACGGCGCGAACATCGCGGAGCTGCGCTCCCTGGCCGACAAGCTCGCCACGTCGTCGGACGACCTCGACTCCGCGCGCGCGACGCTGCGCAGCGCGGTGAGCAGTGCCCGGTGGATCGGGCCCGACGGCGACGAACTGCGCGGCCGCTGGACCGCGGAGCTCGAACCGGCGCTGAGCTCCGCCGCGACGGTCCTGCGCGACTCCGCGCGCAAGCTGCGCACGAACGCCGACGACCAGGAGGGCACGAGCACCGACAGCGGCGGCGGAGGCGGCGGCGGCTCGGCCGGCGGCTCGGGTGGCCCGGGCGGGCAGGGTGGCCCCGGGGGATCCGGCACGCCTGGGGCGCCCGGGGGACCTGGCGGTTCTGGGGGTTCCGGCGGGTCGGGCGGGTCGGGCGGGTCGGGCGGGTCCGGCGACGGCGCGCCCGGCGGCCCGACCGTCGGGGTGAGCGGCGAGCACGACCGCACGAGCGACGACGGCCTCCCCGGCTCGCCCGCGACCGAGGGCGACAAGGCGAGCGTCGGCGGCGGCGTCTCCTACGACCCGGAGACGGGCGAGACCACGGTGTCGGGTTCCGGTTCGCTCTCGGACTGGGTCACGACGGGCAACGGCTCGAAGCTCTCGTTCGGCGTCACGGGCGGGGCCGAGTACACGGCGGGCGAGCACAGCGCCGACGGCTTCACCACGTACACGTCGAAGTCGGACGTCTCGATCGGCGTCGAGGGCGGCCTCGAGAAGGGCGGCTACGGGGTCAGCGGCAGCTACGAGACGGGCGTGACCTCGGAGTACGTCGTCAAGGTGCCGGACGGCGCGGACGTCGCCGACCCGGGCAGCATCAACCCGTTCGACCCGAGGTCCATGCCCGTCGGCTCGTCCGTGACGATGGAGGGCGGGAACTACACCGGCACCGAGCTCGAGGCTGCGTTCAAGCACATCGCGGTGAAGTCGGACATCACCGAGTCGAGCGGTGTGAGCAGCCTCGTCGAGCGGACCGGGGAGAACACCGTCCAGGTCACGGCCGGGCCGACGGAGGCGATCTCCAACTACGGCGGCGTCGGCGTCGACTTCGACGCGGTGAAGGTCATGCTGGGGAACACGACGTCGCTCGACGGCGCGTCGCTGCGCACGGCCGAGTTCGACCTCTCCACGCCCCAGGGCCAGGCCGCGTACGACCAGTACCTCGTCACGGGCGACATCCCGGCCGACCCGTCGACCGGGATCTCGGGGACCACCACGATCCAGAAGGTGGACTACACGTCCACGTCGTCGCTCGACGCATCGGTCGGCCCGTTCGACGTCGGGGTCGACCTGGGCGAGAACACCGGTTCGTCGGTGCTCACCACCTACCCGGACGGCCGCTCCGAGAACCTCATGACGGCGACCTACGGCGACCGCGGCGACTTCCGCATGGCGCAGACCTACGACGCCTCCGGCGCCGAGGACGTGTCGGCGCGCACCTACACGTACGAGATCACGGCCGACGACAACACCGCCCAGATCCTCAACTACCGCGACATCTCGGGCTTCTCGCCGTCGAGCGAGGTCTCGCCGGGCCAGCAGGTGCAGTTCAACCTGACGCACGACCAGATGAGCTCGCTCGCGGACAGCGTCCGCACCGGCGTGGAGAACGATGCGCTCGGCATGCAGGTGCGCGCTGTGACCACGGACTACGACATGACCCCGCTCGGCGGTGACGACCTGGCGCTCAGCCTGGCCCGTGCCCCGAGGTCGGACTACCAGCTCGTGCAGTACCTCATGGAGATCAACGGCGGCGGTGACGGCTCGCTCGACAGCTCGGCCGCGGCCTTCCCCGGGACGATCACGACGCGCTGACCTGCTGCGCGCCCGGCGCACTTCCCCTGGTGGTGGCTGCGTGACGGGCCTACGGTCGGAGCTGTGAACCCCCTGACGGGCTTCCTCTCCGCGACGCTCCCCGTCCTCGACCTGGCCGTCGGTTCCGTGGTCGCGGTCCAGCGCGCGGCCGCGCGGGCGGGCAGGTCGCGGCGCAGCCCCCGCGCCCCGGACCCCGAGCGGGTCGCCGCGGCGTTCACGAGCGACCGGCTGCTGCGCCTGGACGGCTCCCCGGTCGACGGCTTCGCACCGCTGTCCGGTTTCTTCGCGGTCGCGGACGGCTGGGTCCGCACGCACGCCAACTACCCGCACCACCGGGAGCACCTGCTGCACCTGACGGACCTGCCCGACGACGCGGGTCGGGACGACCTCGCGACCCACCTGTCCGCGTGGTCGGCCCAGGACGTCGAGGACGCCGCGGCGGCGGCGGGGGCGATCGCGGTGCGGGTCCGCACCGCGGAGGAGTGGCGTTCCACGCCGGGCCGGGGGGTGGGCTCGGCGGAGCCGGTGCGCACCCGGGTGCGCGAGGACGACGCACGACCCGTACCGCTCGCGCGCGGTCCTCGACCGCTCACCGGAGTTCGGGTGCTGGACCTGACCCGGGTGATCGCCGGCCCGGTCGCGACCCGTACGCTCGCGCTGCTCGGCGCCGACGTGCTGCGCGTCGACGCCCCCGGTCTCCCGGAGATCGGGTGGCAGCACCTCGACACTGGCCAGGGCAAACGGTCGACGCTCCTCGACCTGCGGGACGCCGCCGACCTGGCACACGCCCAGGAGCTGCTCGCCGGGGCGGACGTGCTGGTGACCGGATACCGGCCAGGCGCGATCGAGTCCCTCGGGCTGCACGTGCCACCGGGCGCGGTGCACGCCCGCGTCCGCGCGTGGGACGACGGACCGTGGGCGGAGCGTCGCGGGTTCGACTCGATCGTCCAGGCCGCGAGCGGGATCGCGCTCGTCGAGGGGACGCGCGACGGCACGAGCGGTCCGGTCGCCGACGCGACACCGGGCGCCCTGCCCGCCCAGGCGCTCGACCATGCGACGGGATACCTCGTCGCGGCAGCAGTCGTCGACGCGCTGGCCGAGCGTGCCGCCGACGGCTGCGGGCGCGAGGTCGACGGTGTGCTCGCCCGCACCGCCGCCGCGCTGCTCGCCGCACCCGGTCGCGACCCCGCGCACGGGGCACCTCGCCCACCCGGGGAGGGGTGCGTCGTCGGGCACGGCGTGTACCTCGACGGCCGGAGGACCGCGCTGACCACGGCCCGGCCCGCGCTCGACCGGCTCGGGGACGAGCCGCTCGATGACTACCCCGCGCCCGCGCACGCGTGGGGTTCGGACCCGCCGCGCTGGTCGTCGTGAGCACGACGGCGCCCGTCCCCGCCGAGGTCGCCGTGCACCTGCGTCGGGCGCGAGACCACATGGACGCGCACTTCACCGAGCCGCTGACGCTGGCGGACGTCGCGCAGGTCGCCGGGTACTCGCCCTTCCACTTCGCCCGGGAGTTCTCGCGCGCGTTCGGCACGAGCCCGATCGCCTACCTCGCGACCCGGCGCGTCGAGCGCGCCAAGGACCTGCTGCGGGCGGCGAACCTGACGGTGACGGAGGTCTGCCACGCGGTCGGCTTCACGAGCCTCGGGACGTTCTCGGCGCGGTTCACCGCGATGGTCGGCGTCACGCCCACCGCGTATCGCACCGAGCACGTGCGGCGCGGTGGACCGCCTCCCGTGCCCGGCTGCTTCGCACTCGCCTGGGGACAGCCGCAACCACGACCGACCACTTCCCCCGAGGGCGACGACGGGGCCGGAACGCCCGCGGGCACGACCGCACGATCCGAGAAGCACTCGGACACAGTCCGCCCGTAACGTCGAGGGCGAACGGCCGGGCGGCCGTACCGGTGGCGGAGTCCGTCGCCGCGAGAGGAGACACGCGATGCTCACCCTGTCCCACACAACCGTGTTCGTGCTCGACCAGGACTCCGCGAAGGCGTTCTACACGGACGTCCTCGGTTTCGAGCTGCGCGACGACGTCTCGATGGGCGCCGAGTTCGAGGGGGCGGGCGCCGGCTTTCGGTGGCTCACCGTCGGCCCGCAGGGCGACCCGAGCCGGACGATCGTCCTGTCCGACTGCTCGATGGGGCGCGACGCCGAGAGCGCGGAACAGCTCCGGTCGCTGGTCGCGAAGGGCACGATGGGCGCCGGCGTGATGGAGACCGACGACTGCGAAGCGACGTACCGCGAGCTCAGCGCGAAGGGCGTGACGTTCCGCCAGCCGCCGGTGCACCGCCCGTATGGCGTCGAGGCGGTCTTCACCGACGACTCGGGGAACTGGTTCAGCCTCACCGAACGCGCTGCGCCCGTCCGAGGATGACGCGGTCGCGGCGCGCGCGGTACGGCGAGCCTCCAGACCCCTCAGATGTGGTCGAGCCGGCGCAGGATCGCGCCCTCGCGCAGCGCCCACGGGCAGATCTCGAGCTCGTCGACGCCGAGGGACTTCATGGTCTCGACGGCGACGACGCCGCCCGCGACGATCTGGAACGTGCGCTCGGGGGTGATGCCCGGCAGCGCAGTGCGCCCCTCGGCGGTCAGGCGCGCGAGCCGCGGCACCCAGTCGGCGAGCTGAGAGCGGCGCATGCGCCAGCGCTCGTCCGGCCCGACGACCTCCAGCTGCATGCCGGCGAGGCGGGCCAGCGAGCGGAAGGTCTTCGACGTCGCGACGACGTGGTCGGGCCGCGGGAGCCGCTCGAACGCCTCGACGGTCGGTGCGAGCGTCGCGCGCACGTGCTTGCGCAGCGCGTCGACATCGGCCGGGTCGGGCGGGTCGCCGGGGAGGTAGGCCATCGTCATGCGCCCCGCCCCGAGCGGGACCGACGTCGCGAGGTCGGGTTCCTCGTCGACGCCCGTCGCGATCTCGAGCGACCCACCACCGATGTCGAGGACGAGGAGGCGGCCCGCCGCCCACCCGTGCCAGCGGCGCGCGGCCAGGAACGTCAGGCGTGCCTCCTCCTCGCCGGACAGCACCTGCACCGTCTGCCCGACGCGCTCGCCGATCGCGGCGAGCACCTGCGGCCCGTTCGTCGCGTCGCGCAGGGCCGACGTCGCCATGGGCAGCATCTCTTCGACCTCGGACTCCCGCGCGAGCGCCATCGCGTCGTCGACGGCGGCGAGCATGGCGGCGACGCCCTCGTCCGACAGCGAGCCGTCGGCCTGCAGGTAGCGCATGATCCGCACGACCGTGCGCGTGCCTGCCGTCTGGACCGGCCGGGCGGTGTAGGCGGCGTCGATGACGGCGAGGTGCACCGTGTTCGAGCCGATGTCGAGGACGCCGAGGCGCGTCGTCCGGCGGTCTGTCGGGTCCGTGGTCGTCACAACCACCGAGGCTACTCGCGCGGACCGCCCGTGACGGGGGCTCGGCGCGCGAGATCCGCCGCCCTGCGCGACCGTGGGTAGACGAGGACCCCTGCTCACCGAGGGAAGACGACCATGGACCACCGCAGCTCCGTTCGTCCCGGCCCCCGCAGCTCCGACTTCCGCAATACCGGCCACCGCAGTCCCGGCCGGCCACGTCTCGGCGTCCGAACCATGGCAGCGGTCGCCGCCGTCACGCTCGCCGCGACGACCGTCGTCGTGGGCGCCGCCTCTGCGACCACCGTCGACGCCGGCCACGTCGCCGACAGCGGGTCGCAGGGCGGGTGGCACGGCGGGCGGGACGAGAAGGTCCCGACCGCCGTCGGGTACGGGGGTGCGGTCAGCACCGTCGACCCGGAGGCCAGCCGGGTGGGTCTCGACGTGCTGCGTCGCGGCGGGAACGCCGTCGACGCCGCCGTGGCCACCGCGGCGGCGCTCGGCGTCACCGAGCCGTACAGCGCCGGCATCGGCGGGGGAGGGTTCTTCCTCCACTACGACGCGCGGACGGGCGAGGTCTCCACGATCGACGGGCGCGAGACGGCGCCGATGGACATGCCGCGCGACGCGTTCATCGACCCGGCGACAGGCGCCCCCTACCCGTTCACGCCCGAGCTCGTCACCAGCGGGGTCTCCGTCGGCACGCCCGGCACGCTGGCCACCTGGGAGACCGCGCTCGACGAGTGGGGGACCTACTCGCTGGGCAGGGCGCTGGCGCCCGCCACCGTGCTCGCCCTGCGCGGCTTCGTCGTCGACGAGACGTTCCGCCAGCAGACGCTCGACAACGCCGAGCGGTTCGCCGCCTTCCCCGCGTCGGCCAAGCTGTTCCTGCCGCGCGGCGACGCCCCGCGCGTCGGGACCCGGTTCCGCAACGTCGACCTCGCGAAGACCTACACCCTGCTCGCCCTGCTCGGCACCGACGTCTTCTACGAGGGGCGTCTCGCCCGTGAGATGGTCCGTGCCGTGCAGGACCCGCGAACCAGCCGGGACACCGACCTGCCCGTGCCGCCCGGCTACCTCGCGCTCGACGACCTCGACGACTACGAGGCCCTGGTGCAGGAGCCGACCGTCTCCGACTACCGCGGGTACGACGTCTACGGCATGGCACCGCCGTCGAGCGGCGGCTCCACCGTGGGCGAGGCGCTGAACATCCTGGAGACGTTCGACCTCGCCGGCATGTCGGACACCGAGTACCTGCACCACTACCTCGAGGCCAGCGCCCTCGCGTTCGCCGACCGCGGCGCGTACCTGGGTGACGCGGCGTTCGTCGACGTGCCGCTCGAGACCCTTCTCTCCGACGAGTTCGCGGCCTCTCGCGCGTGCCTGCTCGACCCGGACGCCGCCGCGCCCAAGCCCGTCGCGGCGGGCGACGTCGACGCGTACGACGCCGCGTGCAGCGAGACGGCCGTGGAGCAGCGCGAAGACACCGAGAACATCTCCACGACGAACCTCACGGTCGTGGACCGGTGGGGCGACGTGGTCGAGTACACGCTGACGATCGAGCAGACCGGTGGTTCAGGGATGGTCGTGCCGGGCCGCGGGTTCCTGCTCAACAACGAGCTCACCGACTTCTCGCTCGTGTGGGACGAGGACGACCCAAACCGCATCGAGCCCGGCAAGCGACCGCGCTCGTCGATGGCACCCACGCTCGTCCTGCGCGACGGTGAGCCCGTGCTGGCGCTCGGCTCCCCCGGCGGGTCGACCATCATCACCACGGTGCTCCAGACGCTGACCAACCACCTCGACCGGGGCATGCCGATCGACGAGGCGCTCGCCGCGCCGCGCGCCACCCAGCGCAACACCGCGAACGTCATCGCCGAGCCCGAGTTCATCCAGGCCTACGGGCCGGGGCTCGAGGAGTACGGACATACGCTCGTGCCGTCTGGCGACTCGTTCACCTCCGCCGCGGAAATCGGTGCGGCGACGGCCGTGCAGATCGGCCCGGACGGGCTGCTGACCGCCGTCGCCGAGCCGCAGCGCAGGGGTGGGGGCTCAGCTCTGGTGCTGAAGCCGGTCAGGAACTGAGCCTGGCCGACCGACGACGAGGGCCGTCGTCGGGCACCTGCTGCCCGACGACGGCCCTCGTCGCGCGTCTCGACCCGCGGTTCAGCAGCCCAGGGCGTCGTACCGTGCCTGCACCGTCGTCGGGACGCCACCGGCCGGCGTCGCCGTCACGGTCGCGACCCCGGCGTCGACCGCGTCCGCGCGGACGCTGAACGACTGGTACGCGTTGCGCCCCGGCGCGACGTCCGCGAACGTCCGCGACCCGAACGGCGTCGACAACGTCACGTCCGCCGGCACGTCGCCGGTGTTCGTCGCCCGCACCGCGACGTACGCGGTCCCCGCCAGGCAGCGCGTGGAGGCCTGCACGTCGACCGACGGCGTCGCCGCGTCCTCGGCCGAGACGCTCGGGATGCGGTCGGCAGGGGCGGTGCCCCACGTCAGGCCCTCGCTGGAGTCCGACAGGTCGAAGTCGAGCGAGCCGCCGCCCTGGAGGGCCGACACGTCGAGCCAGGCCGCCGTGTGGTCCGCGCCGTCGACGGTGACGCCCGCGACGTAGCTCGGGAGCTTCTCGTTCGCGCCCTCCGCGGAGATCGAGAACGGCGCGCCGCCGTCGGGCGTGACGGTCGCGGACTGCACCTTGGGCGCGTTGAGCGCCAGGATGCCGGAACCCGGCTCGACGGGCTGGAAGCCGAGCGCTGCCATGACGTACCAGGCGCCGAGCGTGCCGAGGTCGTCGTTGCCGACACCGCCGTGCGGGGAGTCGGGGAAACGGTTGAGGTTGGCCGCGAGGACGTCGTTCGTCTTCCACGGCTGGCCCACGAACCCGTAGAGCCACGCGTTGCCGATCGTGGGCTCGTTGCCCGGGTTGTAGTGGATCGTCGTGTAGTACGCGCTACCGCCGTCGGCCCAGGCGTCGGGCGAGACGCCCGGCTCCGCGGCGAGCGCGTCCTGGTCGAAGTAGTAGTCGAGGCGCTCGACGAACCCGTCCTCCCCGCCCATGGCGTCGACGAGACCCGGGACGTCCTGCGGTGCCATCCACTGGTACTGCCACGGCACGCCCTCGTGGAAGCCGGAGCGCGTGACGTCGGTCAGCTCGGGCAGGGTCGCGAACTCACCCGTGGGGCGCTTCGCGTTGACCATGCCCTGGAACCCGCCCGACAGCTCGACGTCGGGGTTCCACAGGTTCTGCCAGTTGCGTCCCTTCGCGAGGAACGCCGAGACGTCCTCGGTGCGGCCCGTGCGCTGCGCCGCGGCACCCACGCTCGCGTCGGCGAGGGCGAACTCCATGGTCGCGGACCCGCCGTGGCGGTACTCCTCGAACTGCCCGCCGAGGCCGCCCTCGTTCTCCGGGTAGAACGGGATGTGGCCGTTCTCCTCGTAGAACTCGACGCTCTGGCGCCCGACGGACTCGACGTCGTCGGGCGGGGTGGTCGTGGCGTTCTCGACGAGGTAGTCCCACAGCTCGTCGGAGATGTCGTCGGGGACGGTGCCGAGCGCGAAGTTCTCCGCGATCCACGGCGTCACCGGGTCGCCCGCCATGATGTTGGTCTCCAGCGCGCCGAGCGACCAGCGCGGCAGCCAGCCGCCCTCGACCCGGTGCTGGTACATCGAGCGCACGATGTCCTGCGCGCGGTCCGGTACGAGCAGCGCGTGCAGCGTCGCCTGCGTGCGGTACGTGTCCCACAGGGAGAAGGTCTGGTAGTAGTCCCAGCCGTCCGTCGCGTGGACCGCGAGGTCGGTGCCGCGGTAGCGGCCGTCGACGTCGGAGCCGATCGTCGGGGACAGCAGCGTCTTGTAGAGCTGCGTGTAGAACACGCGACGCTGGTCAGCCGACGCCTCGATCTCGACGCGGCCCAGCTCCGTGTTCCACGCGTCGCGCGCCTGCTCCCGGACGGTGTCGAACGCGACCTGGGTGCCGTCGTCGTCCGTGGCCTCCGCCTCGCGGTTGGCGCGCGCGCCCTCCACGTCGACGAACGACACGCCCACGGCGACCTCGACGTCCTGGTCCTGCGTCGTGTCGAACACGGCGACAGCGCCGTTGTCGCCGCTGTCGCTCTCGCTCTGCGCGGAGCCGGCGACGTACTCGCCGTCCTCGCCCCACGTCCCGGTGGACGCGGCCGGGCGATCGAACGTCGCCGAGAAGAAGTAGCGCTGCTCGTCCGGCGTGCCGCCGCAGAAGCCGCCGTTGTCGACCCAGCCCTCGAGCGTGTGGTCGTCCACCCACGTGACGTCGCTCGCGCCCGCGTCACGCAGCGTCTGCCCCACGTTGAACGACAGGTGCGACGTCGTGGACGCGGGGAACGTGTACCGGTGCAGCCCGACGCGCGTGGTCGCCGTCAGCTCGGCGTGCACGTCGTTCGCGAGCGTCGCCTCGTAGAACCCGGCCGACGCGTGCTCCGTGCCGTCCTCGATGTCGATGAAGTCCCGCGTGGTGCGCGGGGCCTCGGACGTGTCCGGGGTGACCAGGAGCTCACCGGCGGCCGGGCAGCCCGCGCTGTTCACGTGCCGGTGGCTGAAGCCCCACACGCGGCCCGCGTCGTTGCTGTACGACGTCGAGCCGTACGTGTTCGTGTTGTCCGGGCTGAGCTGCACCATGCCGAACGGCACCGTCGCGCCCGGGTAGGCGTTGCCCTCGTCCTCGGTCCCGACGAACGGGTTGACCTCCTGGGAGAGGTCGGAGCCCGACGGCGCAGCAGCGGTCCCGGTACCCGCGGAGCCCGGTGGGGCAGCGGTCGCAGGAAGCCCGACGGCGACGAGCGCAGTCCCGAGCAGTGTGGCGGTCAGAGCAGTGGGAAGGGATCTCATTCCTCGTCCTCGTCGACGGTGGGGGGCAGGTGGCCCGCGGGTCCCCGACACCATCGCACGCCGATGACTGCGCTGTCACATCGAGAGACGCGCTCTAGCCCGACCGGCAAGATGCGATGACTGATAGGAGCGAGGTGGAGGCGCTGGTTGCGCGCATGGCTGAGGAGTCCGAGGCCCGGCGCCATGACGCGCTGCCTGGCGACGCTGTCGGCTCTCGCCGCACCGGTGGCGACCCTCCGAAGGTGCTGTCGGTGCGCTTGACCGCTGAACAGCACGATCGTCTGGCCGCACTGGCAGCCACTCGTGACCTGCCGATCTCGACGATGGCTCGGCTCGCCATCCTTGAGACGCTCGACTCGCAGCACGCCGCGCCCGGTCCCGTCGACACAGCCGTGATCACCGAGGCGCTGCGCGAGGTCATCCGACCGGAGTTCCTCCGCGCCGGCTGATCGGCGACCCGCCCTGGGTCGTCAGACGATCCCCGCGTCGGCCTCCGCGATGAGCGCCTCGGCGTCGTCGACGACGGACCGCTCGGCCGACCGGGCGGCCGCGACGGCCTCGGCGCGCGCGGCGACGATGGCCTGGTGCAGGTCGGCGTGCACGCGGCGGCGCACGGTGCGCGCGATCTCCTCGGCCTCGTCGGCGCTCACCGGGTCGCCGTCGGCCGCGCGCAGCGCGACGACGTCCGCGACCTCGCCGAGGATCCGGCGGTCGGCGTCGGCGAGCAGCGCGACGACGGCGGTGTCCGCCGCCCGGCCGAGCCGGCTCTCCTCGAACGCGTGCGCGGCGTCGTCCACGATCGAGCGGGCGCGGTCCACGGTCCCCGACGCGACGGCGGGCGAGTGCGCCGCGAGCGTCGCGAGGTCGTAGAGCAGGACGCCCTCCACGTCGGCGACGTGCGGGTCGACGTCGCGGTGCAGCGCGAGGTCGAGCACGACCATCGGCCGTCCGCCGGGCCGCTCCCCCGCCGTGACGGCGGCCCGCTCGCGCGCGCGGACGACGGCCGCGGCGTCGAGCACGTGCTCGATCGCCTGCTCACGACGGGCTGCGGTGCCTCCCGCGCGGCCCTCGCCCGCGCCGTCGACCATGCGCCCGCGAGCGCCGCTGCACGAGACGACGAGGTCGGCCTCGCCGAGCGCGTCGACCAGGTCGTGCGTGGCCTCGACCCCGCGCGCCGCGGCGAACTCCTCGGCGCGGCCGGACTGCGAGTACACCCGCACGTCGTGGCAGCCGAGCGCGCGCAGCGCGGCGAGGCTGGCACCCGCGTAGGACCCGGTGCCGATGAGGACGGCGCGCACCTGCTGCCACGGCGGGAGCTCGGCCGCGGCCAGGTCGAGCCCGAGGGCGACCACGGACCGCCCGGCCCCACCCAGCGCGGTGTCGGTGCTCACGCGCTTGGACGTCCGGGACGCGGTCTGGAACAGCAGCTCGAGCGTCGAGGACGTGACGCCGTCGGCGTGCGCGACCTCGAGCGCACGCTTGACCTGCCCGGCGATCTCCCGCTCCCCCACGACCATCGAGTCCAGCCCGGACGCGACGGAGAACAGGTGCTCCGCCACCTCGCTGCCCGCGCGGGTGCGGAAGGAGGTCGCGGCGTCGGGCACGGGGACGCCGGACGCGTCGGCCACGAGACGCGCGACGTGCCCGGTCGCGTGCCGCACGCCGGGCCCGTCGAGGGGTGCGTCGACGTCGAGGTACAGCTCGAACCGGTTGCACGTCGCGAGCACGACCGCACCGGTGATGACGTCGCAGGAAGCGACCGCGGACCCGGCGATCGAGTGGGCCCCGGTGGAGAGTCGTTCCAGGGCGTCGAGGTCGAGCTCGTGGTGGCTTGCCGTCAGGGAGAGAAGAGCCACAGTGCCTCCGATTCAACCATTTCCCCGGGAGGGAGGCAGAATCGTGAACTGTGATTCCTGTCGCCCTTTCCTCCGGCCACCCCCTCGTCGACGGCCGCACCGCGCAGTCCCCGCTCGTGCGCGCCCTGCGCGCGGGCACGACACAGGAACGGCCTGAGTCCACACCCGTGTGGTTCATGCGCCAGGCGGGACGCTCCCTCCCGGAGTACCGCGCCGTGCGGGAGGGCACGACGATGCTCGACGCGTGCCTGCGCCCCGACCTCGCGTCCGAGATCACGCTGCAGCCGGTCCGCCGCCACCGCGTCGACGCGGGGATCTTCTTCTCCGACATCGTCGTGCCGCTGCGGCTCGCGGGCGTCGAGGTCGACATCGCGCCCGGCGTCGGGCCCGTCATGGGCCAGGCGTACCGCACGCCCGAGGACGTCGCGCGCCTCGTCGAGACCGAGATCACCCCCGAGGCCCTGGAGCCGATCGCCGAGGCCGTCGCGCTGACGGTCGACGAGCTCGGCACCACGCCGCTCATCGGGTTCGCGGGCGCGCCGTTCACGCTCGCGGCCTACCTCGTGGAGGGTCGCCCGTCGCGCGACCACCTCGCCGCGCGCTCGATGCTGCGGGGCGACCCGGAGACCTGGCAGCGCCTCGTCGACTGGGCGGCGGACCTCACGGGCACGTTCCTGCGCGCCCAGGTCCTCGCGGGCGCGAGCGCGGCCCAGCTCTTCGACTCGTGGGCCGGGTCGCTCTCCCTCGCCGACTACCTCGACGGTGCCGCCGGTGCGTCGACGCGCGCGCTCGCGCACGTCGCCGACCTCGGGGTCCCGGCGGTCCACTTCGGCACCGGGACCGGTCACCTGCTGCCGGCCATGCGCGACGTCGCGCTGGCCGCCGGGGTCCGGGACGTCACCGTGGGCGTCGACTACCGCACGCCGCTCGACGAGGCCGCCCGGCTCCTCGCCGACACCCCTCCCACGGCGCCCGCCCGGCCCCGTCACGCGGCACCGGACGGCGCACAGCCCGACGCCGCGGGCGCGGTCGCCGGGTCCGCGCGGACCGGCGTCGTCCCCCTGCAGGGCAACGTGGACCCCGCACTCCTCACCGCGCCCTGGCCGGTGCTCGAGGCCCACGTGCGCGACGTGCTCGCGCGTGGCGCCGCAGCGCCGGGCCACGTGCTCAACCTCGGCCACGGCGTCCCGCCGGACACCGACCCGGACGTGCTGACGCGCGTCGTCGAGCTGGTCCACCGCGAGGGCCGTGCCGCGGTCGACCGCACGGCGGACGACGAGCAGGCGGCCGCGGTCCGATGAGCGCCACGGCCGCCGGGACCCCACGCGCGACGTCCTGGGTGGACGCCGTCGTCGTCGGCGCCGGGATCGGCGGCCTGACCGCGGCCCGGACGCTGCGCGAGCGCGGGCTCGACGTCGTCGTGCTCGACGCCGCCCCGGTCGCGGGCGGGCCCGTGCGGGGCGAGGCGCTGCCCGGGCTCGACGGCGTGCGCGTCGACGTGGGCGCGGAGTCGTTCGCCACGCGCGGCACGGCCGTGGGCGACCTCGTGCGCGAGCTGGGGCTCGACGTCGTCGAACCGTCGGCGGTCGGCGCCTGGGGGTACTCCGCGGGCCGGGCGTTCCCCCTGCCGCGCGCGGGCGTGCTCGGCATCCCGGCTCGCCCGTGGGCGCCGGACGTGCGCCGGGCGGTGGGGATCTCGGGGTCCCTGCGCGCGAGCCTCGACCGGGTGCTCCCCCGCCGGTTCACCGAGACCGGGACGCTCGAGTCGCTCGTCCGCTCGCGCATGGGCACCCGCGTCACCGAGCGGCTCGTGGCCCCCGTCGCCGGCGGCGTGCACTCCGCACCCCTGGACCGGCTCGACGTGGACGCCGTCGCGCCCGGACTGCTCGCGGCGGTCGAGCGCGAGGGATCGCTGGCCCGTGCGGTCGCGTCGCTGCGCGCCCTGGCCCCGGCCGGCTCGGCGGTCCGCGGCATCGACGGCGGCATCCACCGCCTGACGGAAGCGCTGGCGACGAACCTGGACGTCCGCACCCAGCACGAGGTCGTCTCGATCACCCGCGCCCCCGGCCGAGAAGTGAGCTCCGGCCCCGGGATCGAGCCGATCGCGGGCGGCAGCTTACGTCTCGGCGACTGGGTGGTGCGGGCGAGCACCCCGGACGGGGAGGTCGAGCTCGTCGCGTCCCGGCTCGTCGTGACCACGTCCGGGGTCGTCGACCTGCTCGGGCCGCTCGTCGGCGGGGCCGCGGACCTCCTGCCCGACCCCGAGCCCGGGGCCGACGTCCGCCTCGTCACCCTCCTGCTGCGCGCGCCCGAGCTCGACGACTCGCCGCGCGGCACCGGGATGCTCGTCGCGCCGCCGCACCGGGACGCGGGTCGCGAGCCGCGGCTCCTGGACGTCGAGGCGAAGGCGCTGACCCACTCGACCGCGAAGTGGCCGTGGCTGCGGGCGCGCGTGCGCGAGGTCGCCGGACCCGGTCACCACGTCGTCCGGCTGAGCTACGGCCGCATGGGCGTCGCGAGCGAACCCGACCTCGACCGGGTCCTGCTCGACGCGTCCCGCCTGTTCGACGTCGACCTCCACGGGCGCGTGCTGGGTCACGTCGTGACCCGCTGGAACGGCGCGCTCCCCCCGCCGACGCCTGCCTACCGGCGCGAGGTCGCGTCGTTCACCGCCCGGGTGGACGACGTCCCCGGCCTCGCCGTGACCGGCGGCTGGATCGCAGGGACGGGCCTCGCGTCGATCGTCGCGCACGCGCAGGAATGCGCGCGGGTGCTCTGAGAGAAAGTCGCGCGCGAAGGCCGCAGAATGAACAATCCTCTGCGCGCGGAAATGACATCGCGTCCGCATCGAACTGACCGTTCGTCACGACAACATCACGTCGACGCCACGGCCCTGCGTTCACGGACCGGGCATTTCGAGAATGCACGGACGCGGAGGACACTGGGGACCGTGAGCAGCACCCAGCCCCTTCGCGTCGGTACCCGCGGCAGCGCGCTCGCGACCACCCAGACCGGGCACGTCGCGAGCCGCCTCGCGGAGCTGACCGGGCGCGACATCGAGACCGTCCGCATCCGCACCGAGGGCGACGTCCTCACCGGATCGCTCGCCCAGATGGGTGGGACGGGCGTGTTCGTCACCGCCCTGCGGTCCGCTCTGCTGGACGGGCGCTGCGACGTCGCGGTGCACTCCCTCAAGGACCTGCCGACCGAGCCCGCGCCCGGCCTGTCGATCGTCACGCCCGAGCGCGAGGACCCGCGCGACGCCCTGTGCGCGCGCGACGGGCTCACGCTCGCGCGGCTCCCGCGCGACGCGCGCGTGGGGACCGGCTCGCCGCGCCGCGCCGCGCAGCTGCGCGCCGTCCGGCCCGATCTCGAGGTGATCGACATCCGCGGCAACGTCGGGACCCGGCTCGCCCGCGTCCACGGCGAGGAGGCGGACCTCGACGCGGTCGTGCTCGCCCACGCGGGCCTCCTGCGCCTCGGCCTGGAGGAGCACGTCACCGAGGCGCTCGAGCCCACGGTCATGGCTCCCGCGGCGGGCCAGGGCGCGCTCGCCGTCGAGGTCCGGTCGTCGTCGCTCGACGACGCGGTCCTGGCCGGCGCGCTCGCGGCGCTCGACCACGAACCGACCCGGCTCGCGGTGCTCGCCGAGCGCGCGCTGCTCGCCCGTCTCGAGGCCGGCTGCGCCGCCCCGGTCGGTGCGCACGCGACGCTGGACGGCGGGGTCCTCACGCTGGCCGCCGTCGTCGCCCGGGTCGACGGGACCGAGCAGCTCAGCCACACGGCCCGCACGGAGCTGCCCGGTCCGTCGCTCCCCGACGCCGCGGCCCCGCACACGGCGCGCGCGCGGGACGACGCCGCCCGCGACCTCGGGACCCGGGTCGCCGACGCCCTCGTCGCCGACGGCGCGTCGCGGCTCGCACCGCTGCGCGCCCCGGATCCAGGCGCGGGCGCGGCCACGCCCCGCCCCGTCGTCGAGCAGCCGACGCCGGGCCCGACGCCCGAGAGCGCGCGACGCGCGCTGCGCGACGGCGGCTACCGCGGGGAGCAGGCGTGACACCCGGTCCGCTGCGCGACCCGTCGCGCGGCCCGGCGCCCGTCGTCCCCCCTCGTCGCGAGACCCGCGTCCCTCCGGAGGGCTCGGACCGCGCGGAGACCGGTCCCGGACCCGGCCGCGGGCCGCTCGCCGGGCGAACCGTGCTGGTCCCCCGGTCGACCGAGCGTGCCGCCGGTCTGGCCACGACGCTGCGCGCCGCGGGCGCCCGCGTGCTGGTGAGCCCGGCGATCGAGCGCGCCGCCGTCGCGGACACGACACCGGTGGACGACGCCGTCGCGGACCTCGGTCGCGGCACCTTCGCCTGGGTGGTCGTCACGAGCGTCAACGCGATCGACGAGCTCGCCGCGAGCGCCGCCCGACGCGGCACGACGCCGGCGGACCTCGCGCGCGGGGCCCGGTGGGCCGCCGTCGGGCCGGCGACGCGGCGCGCGCTCGAGGCGGTCGGCGTCGCCGTCGATCTCGAGCCCGAGGAGAACTCCGCGCGCGGGCTGGTCGCAGCGTTCCGCGCTCTCGCCGGCGAGCACGGCGCCTCCCCGGCGGACCCGGACTCCTCCGCCGGACCCGGTGCCGCGGCGCGGGTGCTGGTTCCCCAGGGCGACCTCGCGGCGAGGACGATGGCGGACGGGCTGCGCGGGCTCGGGTTCGAGCCGTGCGTCGTGACCGTGTACCGGACCGTCGCGCACGACCTGTCCGCCGACGTCGTCGCCGCGTGGCGCGCGGGCGAGGTGGACGCCGTCGTGCTGACGTCCGGGAGCGTCGCGCGCGAGATCGCGCGCCAGCTCGGGCCGCGCGACGACGTCGCGGCCGTCGCGATCGGGGAGCCCACCGCGCGGGCGGCGCGCACCGTCGGGCTGCGGCTCGACGCCGTGGCGCAGCGCCCGACGGACGACGCGCTCGCCGCCGCCCTCGGCACCGTCCTGTCGGCGACCGCTCCCGTCCGGGTCGGCCCTGGTTCCGACCCGACCGGAAGCGCCGACCCGAACGACGGTGCCGAGCCCATCGACAGCGCCGCCCCGACCGACGGAGGAGACCCCTCGTGACCTCGCACCCCACCCGTCCGCACCGGCCCCGACGGCTGCGCACCACCGCGCGCATGCGTCGGCTCGTCGCGGAGACGCGCCTGCACCCGGCCGACCTCGTGCTGCCGCTGTTCGTCAAGGAAGGGCTGGCCGAGCCGCACCCCATCTCGTCGATGCCCGGCGTCGTGCAGCACACGGAGGCGACCCTCGCCGAGGCGGTGCGCGACGCGACGCGCGCGGGGCTCGGCGGCGTGATGCTGTTCGGCATCCCGGCGCTGCGCGACGCCACCGGGACCGAGGCGGACGCGGAGGACGGGATCCTGCAGCGCGGGATCCGGATCGCGCGGGACGCGGTCCGCGAGGCCGAGGCCGCAGGCACCGGTGGCACGGGTGGCACGGGTGGCACGAGTGGCAGGGTCGGACCTGTCGTCATGGCCGACACGTGCCTCGACGAGTTCACGGACCACGGGCACTGCGGTGTCCTGACCACCCGGCACGACGGCTCGCGCGAGGCCACGGTGGTCGACAACGACGCGACGCTGGAGCGCTACGCGACGATGGCCGTCGCGCAGGCCCGGGCCGGCGCGGACGTCGTGGCGCCGTCGGGCATGATGGACGGCCAGGTCGGCGTGATCCGCGCGGCGCTGGACGAGGCCGGGTTCGCCGACGTCGGGATCCTCGCCTACTCCGCGAAGTACGCGAGCGCGTTCTACGGGCCGTTCCGCGAGGCCGTGGACTCGGCGCTGCAGGGCGACCGGCGGACCTACCAGATGGACGCGGGCAACGCGCGCGAGGGTCGGCGCGAGGCGGACCTCGATCTCGCCGAGGGTGCGGACATGGTCATGGTCAAGCCCGCCGGGTCGTACCTCGACGTGCTCGCCGCGGTGGCCGGCACGTCGCCCGTGCCGGTCGCGGCGTACCAGGTGTCGGGCGAGTACGCGATGATCGAGGCCGCTGCGTCGAACGGGTGGATCGACCGGCGCGGCGCGATCACCGAGTCCGTGCTCGGCATCAGGAGGGCCGGCGCGGACGTGATCCTCACCTACTGGGCCACCGAGATCGCGGGCTGGCTGCGCGACGAGACGTTCGGAGGAGCGCGCTGATGACGAGCACGACCGACAACCACACCGCGTTCGTGCGCGCGCAGGGCGTCCTGCCCGGCGGCGTGAGCTCGCCCGTGCGGGCGTACGGGTCCGTGGGCGGCGACCCCCGCTTCATCGCGTCGGCGCGCGGCGCCTACGTGACCGACGTCGCGGGGCGCGAGTACGTCGACCTCGTGTGCTCGTGGGGGCCGGCGCTGCTGGGCCACGCGCACCCCGAGGTCGTCGCCGCGGTGCAGGACGCCGCGGCGCGCGGCCTGTCGTTCGGCGCGCCGACGCTGGGCGAGGTCGCGCTGGGCGAGGAGATCCGGCGCCGCGTGCCCGCGGTGGAGCGGGTGCGTCTCGTGTCCACGGGCACCGAGGCGACCATGACGGCGATCCGCCTCGCGCGCGGCGTGACCGGTCGCGACCTGGTCGTGAAGTTCGCGGGCTGCTACCACGGGCACGTCGACGCGCTGCTCGCCGAGGCGGGATCCGGCGTCGCGACGCTCGCCCTGCCGGGGTCGGCGGGCGTGACCGAGGCCAGCGCGGCCGAGACGCTCGTCCTCCCGTACAACGACCTCGGCGCCGTCGAGCGCGCGTTCGCAGAGCGCGGCTCGGAGATCGCGGCCGTCATCACGGAGGCGAGCCCGGCGAACATGGGCGTCGTGCCGCCGACCGAAGGGTTCAACGAGGGTCTGCGGCGCATCACCGCGCGGCACGGTGCGCTGCTGGTCCTCGACGAGGTGCTCACGGGGTTCCGCGTCGGGCCCGGCGGGTGGTGGGGGCTCGAGAACTCCGTGCTGCGGAGCCAGGGCGCCGAGGGGTTCACGCCCGACCTGTTCACGTTCGGCAAGGTCGTGGGCGGCGGGATGCCGGTCGCGGCGCTCGGCGGACCGGCCGCGATCATGGACCGGCTCGCGCCGCTCGGGCCTGTGTACCAGGCGGGCACGCTGTCAGGAAATCCTGTCGCCGTGGCAGCGGGCCTCACGACGCTGCGCCTGGCCGACGCCGCGGTGTACGCGCGCGTGGACGAGGTCGCGTCCGTGCTGTCGTCGGCCGTCGGCGAGGCGCTCGACGCCGCCGGTGTGGCGCACCGCGTCCAGCGCGCCGGGTCGCTGTTCTCCGTGTTCTTCGGGGAACTGGCCGCGAGCGCCGGCGTCCGGGACTACGCCCAGGCCCAGGCGCAGGAGTCGTTCCGCTACCGCGCGTTCTTCCACGCGATGCTCGACGCAGGGGTCAACCTGCCGCCGTCGGTGTTCGAGGCGTGGTTCGTCTCGGCCGCGCACGACGACGGTGCCGTCGAGCAGATCGTCGAGGCCTTCCCCGCGGCTGCCCGTGCCGCGGCGGCGGCCGTCGACTGACCCGGCACCGACGCCCGCGCGCCCGTCGGGTCAGTAGCCCCGGGCGGCCGCGGTGCCGGCCTGCTTGCCGAGGCTGCGGATCTGGAAGCCGAACGCGACGAGCATGATCCCCCAGATGATCGTGAAGACGGCGATGAGCCACACGATCGAGACGAGCCCGGCGTTGACGTTGAACAGCACGAGGAGGCCGAAGACGAGCGCGAGCACGCCCGCGAAGACGCCCCATCCCCAGCCGCTGCCCGGGACCTTGCGCAGCTCGAGGCTCGAGATCGACTGGAACAGGCCGTAGACGACCAGCCAGAAGCCGACGATCCAGGTCAGCACGATGGCGGTCTTCCCCGGCCACACGAGCAGCAGGATGCCGACGGCGAGGCTGAGCACGCCCATCGTCACGAGCAGCGCCGTGGCACCACCAGTGCCGCGGCGACGGATGCCCTCGACGATCTCCAGGATGCCGTCGACGACCGCGAAGATGCCGATCACCCAGATGAGGGCGGCCGCGGTGATGCCGGGCCAGGCGATCGCGACGATGCCGAGCGCGATCGCGACCACGCCACGGATCAGCGGCCAGTACCAGACCTGCTTGGCCGTGGTCGAGAACGCGGAGAGGATCGGGTCCTGGGTCATCGTGGCTCCTGGGCGGATCGCTGGGGCGGATCGGTGGCGAGGATCGGTCAGCGAGTCGAGCCGGCCGTCCCGTCGACGGGCGTTTCGGTCCTCATGTAACACCTCGAGGCGCGCGCTGTCGCGGCGACGCGCACGTCAGGCCCGGACGGGCCGGTGCACGGCGGGGACGCGGAGCGCGGCGCGGTGACGACGCGACCCCCACACGAGGAGCGCGGCGAGCACCAGCACCCCGCCGAACGCGAGGACCGGCCCGGCGAGGAACGGGCCGACCCGCTTGTCGACGACGACGGCGTACGAGTGCGCGACGGTCGCGTCGGTGGGCGCCTGCGCGAAGGTGAAGTCGGAGACGATCTCGGCGCCCGGGTCGGTGAAGGTCTGCTCGTACGCCGTGACGTACGGCCCCTGCGCGAGCAGGGCCGCGAGCTCGGCCGAGCGGACGGAGCCCGCGTCCACCCGGCCCGCGTACCGCACCTCGGGCGCGGTGGTCCTTGCCGTCTCGTCGGAACGGTTCATGCGGTGGTCCGCGAGGACGTAGGTGCGCGTGCGCTGCTCGGCAGAGGCGGCCGACGACATCCGCATCGGGTACACGAGGGTGTCGCTGGGGAACGTGACGCGCAGCGGCTGCAGGGTCCCGTCGAGCTGGCCGGCCGCCTCGGGCGCGAGGCGCGCGGCGACGAACGACCACTTCTCCTCGACGTACGGGGCGAGAGCCTTCTCGATCGACGGCGAGAGCTCGAACTCGCGCTCCGCGAGCCAGGACCGGAGCGCCTTCGCGTCCGTCGCTGCGAGGGTCGTGACGTCGAGCGGTCCGAGACGCACCTCGTCGAGCACCGCGACCGAGGGTGCGCCGCCCGCGGAGCCGTCCTCGAGCCCGAAGGACAGCTCCGGCCACCACCGGTGCTCGGACACGACGGGTCGCGGCGCGGTGACCTCGTCGAGCTCTCGGAAGATCTCCGGGTCGGCGAGGGCGACCTCGGCCGGCGCCGGCGTGGGCAGGAGCAGACCGACCTCCGGTGCCGTGGAGAACGCGGCCAGCTCGAGCAGCACGGTCTCGGTCTCGCCGTCCCACAGCAGCGCTGCGGTCTCCGCGGTGACGGCCGACTCGTACGCGGCGCTGTCGACCACGGCACCGCACGCGCACGCGCTCGCGGGCGGCGCTCCGACGACGGCTCCGGCAGCGAGCGCCGCGCCGACGAGGACCGCCCTGGCCCCCTTGCGCACCGCCTGCCGTCGTCGACCGGTCATGCCTGGGACGCTAGGTCGAACGCCGAGGCATTGCCCGTCGAACGGAGAATCGTGACCCTCCCGTGACTCTGCACCCTTGACGGAGGTACCCCCTAGGGGTATGGTCGAGCCAACACCTTCGGCCTCTGGAGGGGACATGGACGGCACGACCCAGGGCGTCGTGGTCGAGCTCGCCGACACCGAGCACGTCGACCACTCCGGTCCGCACGGATACGCTTCCGACAAGCAGGCGTACCTCAAGCGGATGCGACGCATCGAGGGGCAGGTCCGCGGCATCGCGCGGATGATCGAGGAGGACGTGTACTGCATCGACGTCCTCACCCAGGTCTCCGCCGTGACCAAGGCGCTCCAGGCCGTGAGCATCGGCCTCGTCGAGGACCACCTCGGGCACTGCGTCGTCGACGCCGCGAAGCGGTCCGACGACGAGGGCGCCGCCAAGGTCCGCGAGGCCGCGAACGCGATCGCGCGCCTCGTCCGCAGCTGACAGTTCCGAACCGACCCGCCACCCGGTCCGCCGGGGCACCGAACACCCGAGGAGAACCATGAGCACCGTCACGACCGTGGGCGTCACCGGCATGACCTGCGCCAACTGCGTGTCGCACGTGACGACGGCCGTCGAGTCCGTCGACGGCGTCGAGAACGTCAGCATCGAGCTGCGGGTCGGCGAGGCGTCCGAGGTCACCGTGTTCTCCGACGACCCGCTCGACGAGGCCGCTCTGCGCGGGGCGATCGCCGAGGCCGGCTATGAGGTCGCGACGATCGAGGTCCAGCAGGACGCGCTCGCGACGCAGTACCGCGAGCAGTCCGCGGAGAAGCAGGCGGCGCACGACCTCTCCATCCACACCGAGGGCTGACCGCAGCGCCCTCGGCGCACCCGCACCGATCTGCACCGATCTGCACAGCCCTGCACCACGTGTGCACCCTCGCGGACCACCCGCCTACCGTCGCCACCGCGACCCGGGTCCTTCGCGCCGCGCCCCGAGGGGCGCCCACGCCGTGCCGTCCGCCACCCCGGACCGCGCCGGTGACACCACGCGAACCTTCGAGGAGTCACCATGACCGTCCCTGCCGAGCAGACCGCTGACCGGTCCCGCCCGCTCGACCCCCAGCCGCTCGCCGAGGTCGACCTCGCGATCGAGGGGATGACCTGCGCGTCGTGCGTCGCGCGCGTCGAGAAGCGCCTCAACCACGTCGACGGCGCCACGGCGACCGTCAACCTGCCGCTCGAGAGCGCGCACGTCACGCTCGCCGGCACGGTCGACGACGCGGACCTGGTCGCCGCCGTCGAGAAGGCGGGCTACCGCGCTCGCGTCACGACCCGCCGCGAGCTGCGCCCGGCCCCGGCCGCATCCCCGACCGATCCGCCGGACGACCCCGACACGTCCGCGCCGACGCGCAGCCGCGGCGCGGACCTGCTCCGGCGCCTGCGCGTCGCCGCCGTGCTCACGGTTCCCGTGGTCGCCCTGTCGATGATCCCCGCGCTGCAGCTCCCGGGGTGGCAGTGGGTGGTCGCGGCGCTGGCCCTGCCCGTCGTGACCTGGGCGGCGTGGCCGTTCCACACGGCCGCGTTCCGCGCGGCCCGGCACGGGGCGTCGACGATGGACACGCTCGTCTCGATCGGCGTGGTCGCGGCGACGCTCTGGTCGGCGTGGGCCCTGCTCCTGGGCGGGGCGGGCGAGATCGGGATGCGCATGCAGCCGTCGTTGATCCCGTCCCGCGGGCACGACGGCGCCCCGGAGCTGTACTTCGAGGTCGCCGCGGTCGTCACGACTTTCCTGCTCGCCGGCCGGTACGCGGAGCACCGCTCCCGGCGCCGCGCGGGCGACGCGCTGCGGTCGCTGCTCGAGCTGGGCGCCAAGGAGGCGGAGCGGGTGCTGCTCGCCCCGGACGGCTCGCCGCGCACGGGGCCCGACGGCGCACGCGTCACCGAGCGCGTCCCGGTCGCCGCCCTGGGGGTCGACGACCTGTTCGTCGTGCGTCCCGGGGACAAGGTCGCGACGGACGGGGTCGTCGTCGAGGGCACGAGCGCCGTCGACACGTCGCTGCTCACGGGCGAGCCGGTCCCGGTGGACGTCGCCCCCGGCGACGACGTCACGGGCGCGACGGTCAACACCTCGGGCGCGCTGCTGGTCCGTGCCACGCGCGTCGGCGAGGAGACGACGCTCGCACAGATCGGTCGGCTCGTGTCCCGGGCGCAGACGGGCAAGGCACCCGTGCAGCGCCTCGCGGACCGGATCTCGGCGGTGTTCGTGCCGGTCGTGCTGGTGCTCGCCGTGGCGACGCTCGCGGGCTGGCTGCTCGCCGGTGCGGGCGCACAGTTCGCGTTCACCGCCGCCGTCGCCGTGCTGATCATCGCGTGCCCGTGCGCGCTGGGCCTCGCGACGCCGACGGCGCTGCTCGTCGGGACCGGGCGCGGTGCGCAGCTCGGCGTGCTCATCAAGGGACCGGAGGTCCTGGAGTCGACCCGCCGCGTGGACACGGTCGTGCTCGACAAGACGGGCACCGTGACCCAGGGCGCGATGGCGCTGGAACGGGTCGTGACGCCGTCGGGCACCCTCGACCTGTCAGCGCCCCGTGACCCCGGGGAGTCACCGCCTGCTGACCACGACGCGGAGGACGCGCTGCGCCACGCGGGCGCGGTCGAGTCGCTGAGCGAGCACCCGATCGCGCGCGCGATCGCCGCCGCCGCCCGCGACCTGTCAGCGTCTCGTGAGCCCGGGGGCTCACCAGGCGCTGACAGCTCCGGCGGGGCTGTCGGCAGCGACCGGGTCGGCGTCGGTTCGTTGCAGGCGTTCGACTTTCGGAGCACGGCCGGGGGCGGGGTCGAGGCCGTCGTGCGGACCGCGCACTCCGGCCTCTCGCTCGGCTCGGGCGACGGCGGGCTGAACGCGCGGCGCGTGCTCGTGGGACAGCCCGCGTGGCTCGCCGGCCAGTCGGTCGCGACACCGACCGAGCTCGACGACGCGTTCGCCGACGCCGAGCGCAGGGGGGCGAGCGCCGTCGTCGTCGCGTGGGGCGGCCGCGCCCGCGCGGTCCTCGTGCTGCGCGACCCGGTGAAGCCCACGTCACGCGAGGCGGTCGCCGAGCTCACGGCGCTCGGCCTGCGGCCCTACCTGCTCACCGGGGACGGCGAGGGTGCGGCGCGGGAGGCGGCACGCGCCGTCGGGATCGCGGACTCGGACGTCACGGCGCGGGTCCGCCCGGAGCAGAAGGTCGACGTCGTCGCCGGCCTCCAGCGCGAGGGCCGGGTCGTGGCGATGGTCGGGGACGGCGTGAACGATGCCGCCGCCCTCGCCACCGCCGACCTCGGGCTCGCGATGGGCACGGGCACCGACGTCGCGATCGAGGCGAGCGACCTCACGCTCGTGCGGGGCGACCTGCGCAGCGCGGCCACCGCGATCCGGCTCTCGCGCGGGACGCTGCGCGTCATCAAGCAGAACCTGTTCTGGGCGTTCGCGTACAACGTCGCAGCGATCCCGCTCGCGGCCGCCGGGCTGCTCAACCCGATGATCGCGGGTGCGGCGATGGCGGCGAGCTCGGTCCTCGTCGTCGGGAACTCGCTGCGCCTGCGCCGGGCGGGCTGAGCGCCCACGGCACGGTCCAGGGTGCGAGCCCCGCGGCGTCTGCCCACGATGGCGGCACACGACGAGGGGAGCACCCGTGGACCTGGGCATCGAAGGACGCGTCGCGACCGTCCATCGAGGTGGAGCGACGCGGGCGGCCCGAGGAGGTCGCGGCGGCAACCGCGTTCCTGTGCTCGGCGCGCGCGAGCTACGTCATCGGGTCGAGCTACCGGGTCGACGCCGGCTCCGTCGTCACGATCTGAGCGGCACGCGCCGCTCGGCCATGTTCGAGATCAGCGGGCAGCGACGACCCGGCCTGCGATCGACGAGACCGTCGAGCGCTGGGACCACCTGCTGCTCGGCGACACGTTCCCCGCCGATCTCACGGACCACGACGAGCGGGCGTTCACCGCGCACGACGTGAAGCTGGTCCGTGCGACCACGGTGACGGGGGGCGAGGTGCGCGAGGCCGGTCAGGAAGCGGCCGGCCCCGCACACCTGTCCCACCCCCCACCCCCCCACCCCCGGCGTCGAACACGTCATGAGGGTCGTTCTGACGTCGTCGGCGACGCTCATGTCGTGTTCGACGGCGAGGGATCGGGTCAGCGGAAGCGGCGGCCCTCGTCGCGACGGTAGGCGCCGACCGCCAGGGCGGCGAACAGCACCGTCCAGCCGATCAGCACCGGCCACGCCAGGCCGTACGCAGGCTCGCCCGTGAGCGCCTGGACGAGCAGGTCGCGGCCGGCGCGCGTCGGCGTCGCCATCGAGATCGCGTCGAGCCACGGCGGGAAGAGGAACGGCGGGAGGAACAGGCCGCCGGCGAACGCGAGCGGGAACAGGATGACCTGCACCACGGGCAGCGCGGCCTTCGCGGACAGCGAGTAGCCGACCGCCATCCCGAGCAGCACGAACGGCACCGACACGAGCAGGACCGTCCCGACGCCCGCGAGGAGCTGGGACCAGGTCACCGCCGCGGACGTGAACAGCCACCCGATGAGGATGAGCGGCACGAGCCCGAACAGCGAGAAGATCCCGCCGTTGAGCACCCGGGCGATCATGCGGGGCGCCGGCCCCGCGGGCAGCGACCGCAGGAACGGGTCGAACGGGAGCTGGCGGTCCTCGGCGACACCCAGCCCGTAGGTGAACAGGCTCGCGGAGCAGATCGCGAACAGACCGAGCGACGCGACCGCCGTCGTCGCCGCGACCGGGTCGCCCGCGACCTCCTTCTGCGGCACGACGAAGAAGAACATCGCGAGCGCCGGGAAGAGCAGGTTGCCGAGCACCGCGATCGGCACCCGCACGGTCTCGAGGAACTGGTACTTCAGGTGCAGCCAGGTGAGCCGCGCCGGGGTCGGCAGCGCCGCGCCCTTCTTGGCGGATCCCGCCGTCGTCGTCGTCGCGCTCATCGTGCGTCCTCCGTCGAGCTGTCAGCACTGCGTGAACCTGGGGAGTCAGCGGGCGCTGACACCTTCCGGGAGTCTCCCGCGACCATCTGCTCGAACGCCTCCTCGAGGCTTGCCCCGCGGATCTCCAGGTCCCGGAAGTCGACGCCCGACGTGACGAGGTCGCGGACCAGGGCGTCCGCGTCGGGGGTGTACAGCTCCTGCTTGCCGCGGTCGTCGCGCCGCTCGGACCGCACGACACCCGGGCGTGCGGACAGGTCCGCCGACGAGCGCACCAGCACGCGGCGCAGCGACACGCGCCGCAGGATCCCGTCGAGCGAGTCGTCGGCCCGCACCACGCCCTCGTCGATGACGACGACGCGCTCCGCGAGCGCCTGCACCTCCTCGAGGTAGTGGCTCGTGAGCAGCACGGTCCCGCCCTCGCCGTGGTAGGTGCGGATCGCGTCCCACAGCGCCTGGCGCGCGCCGACGTCGAGACCGGTGGTCGGCTCGTCGAGCAGCACGACGCGCGGCCGGCCCACGAGGGACAGCGCGACCGCGAGACGCCGCTTCTGCCCTCCCGACATCGCGCCCGTCTGACGGTCGGCGAGCTCGCCGAGGCCGAACTGGTCGAGCAGCTGCGCGGTCGGGATCGGGCCCGGGTAGTGGCCGCCGACGAAGTCGACCACCTCCCGCACCTTGAGCGTCGCGGGCAGCCCGGTCTCCTGCGGGGTCAGGCCGAGCCCGACGCGGCTGCGCGCGTCGCGCGGGTCGCCGCCGAACAGCCGGACCGTCCCGGCGTCGGGCTTGCGCTGCCCGCTGATCAGGGAGAGCAGCGTGGACTTGCCCGCGCCGTTGGGCCCGAGCAGCCCGACGAGCTCGCCCGGCTCGACGGTCAGGGACACGTCGTCGAGCGCGACGACGCTGCCGAAGCGGCGGGTCACCTGGTCCGCGGCCACGACGGCGGTGGAGCTGCCCGACGCCGCGTGGCCGGGTCGCCTGCTCGGGCTCGTCGGGCTGGTCGGGCTGGGTCCGGTTCGCTGGGAGCTCATGCTCCGGCTCCTCTCAGGAGGGTGTTCAGGGCGGTCGTGTAGTCCTCGAACGCGGCCCGGCCGCGTGGCGTGAGGGCGAGGTAGGTCGCGGGCGTGCGGCCCTCGTGGGTCTTGGTGACGCGGACGTAGCCGGCGTCCTCGAGCTTGCGCAGGTGGGTCGACAGGTTGCCGGCCGTCATGGCGAGCAGCTTCTGCAGCGTGGGGAACGACAGCTCGTCCCCGGTCGACAGCGCGGCGAGGGTCGCGACGACCCGAAGCCGTGCCGGTGCGTGGATGACAGGATCGAGGTCGACGTCAGGCACCGCCCGCCTCCCCCGGACGCGACACGGTCCCGGGAGCCGGGCGTGCGCGGCGTCGGACCAGCAGCACCTGCTCGATCGCTCCCATGACGAGGAACCCGCCTCCGCCGAGGGCGGCCATCACGAGGTACGTGAGCGGCAGGCCCGCGAACGTGGCGACCGCGGCGACGACGAGGATCCAGACGCCCAGGACGAACAACCGGGTGTCCTGGAACGCGGCAGCACCCCCGAGGTAGAGCAGACCGACGACGACGCACGCGAACGCGTTGCTCGCGAGCGCGATCACCTCGTCGGACGCTCCGGCGCGCCCGAGGCCCCCGATGACGACCCCGAACGTGAGGAACCCGAGCATCCACGACCACCCGTACATCGCACCCGTGCGGGCGCTCACGCCCCGCGTCCCGGCCGTGCGGGTGACGGTGTGCACGATCGTGAACGCGACGGCCGCCACGATCGCGCCGGCGAACACCCAGAACGCCCACGCCGGGGGCTTCCCGGTGGCACCGGCGCTGAGATAGAGGCACAGGTAGCCGACGCCCCACGAGAGGCCCCACGCGAGGTAGAGCAGGCGGCCGTCCGGCTCGGTCGCGGCGCGCGCACGGTCCTGCTGCTCACGGATGAGACGCAGCGTCGCGGCCGGGTCGAAGGTGGGGTCGGCGCCGTCGGCGGCGTGCTCGCCGTCCGGAGCAGGTCCGGGATCCGTGGACATGTCGCATGACCTCGCTGAGGAGTTGTCGATATGAGCAGAGTAGTTTGTGGTGCAAACCTGTTTGTACAGCCTGGCACAGTCGTCACCCGTGCACAACCCCCGCGTCGCGAAGTTCCTGGCGGACACCCTGGGCCGCGTCCGGATCGCTCCCGGCCACGCTAATGTGATATCACTTTGATATCCCAGCCACCGGCCGCGGCGAGTGCCGCACGAGAGGACGACGCCATGACCGAGACCGCCCCGCCGCAGGAGTCCGTCGGCGGAGAGCCCACCGGACGGCCCGTGGGCCACGCCGGGACCCGCGTCGACGTGACGGAACGACCGGCGTGGGCGTTCGGCGCCGGCGGCGCCGTCCTCGCCATCCTCCTCGCGGCGGTCCTCGTCGTGGGCGGCGTCGTGCTGTGCGCGACCGGCGCCCCCGCACTCGTCGTGCTCGGGGTCGTCGTGGTCGTCCTCGGCGTCGTCGCGGGCACGGGCGTGTCCGTCATCAGCCCGGGCGAGACGCTCGTCGTCCAGCTCTTCGGGCGCTACCTGGGCACGATCCGCCGCACCGGACTCATGGTCACCGTGCCGCTGACGACCCGCCGCAGGGTGTCCGTGCGGGTGCGGAACTTCGAGACGAGCGAGCTCAAGGTCAACGACGCCGACGGCAACCCGATCAACATCGCGGCCATCGTCGTGTGGCAGGTCGCCGACACCGCGAAGGCGAGCTTCGCCGTCGAGGACTACGACGACTTCGTCATCGTGCAGTCCGAGTCCGCGCTGCGCCACGTCGCGATGTCCCACCCGTACGACGACGCCGACGCCGGCGAGGAGTCGCTGCGCGGTGCGACCGAGGTCGTGTCCGCGGAGATCGCCGCGGAGGTCGCCGAGCGCGTCGTCGTCGCCGGGGTCGAGGTCATCGAGGCCCGCATCTCCAACCTCGCGTACGCCCCCGAGATCGCCCAGGCCATGCTCCAGCGCCAGCAGGCCGGTGCGATCATCGCGGCCCGCTCGCGCATCGTCGAGGGCGCGGTGTCGATGGTCGAGGACGCGCTCCACCGCCTCGAGGAGAAGTCCGTCGTCACGCTCGACGACGAGCGTCGCGCCGCGATGGTCTCCAACCTCCTCGTCGTGCTGTGCGGCGACAACCGCGCCACGCCGATCGTCAACGCGGGTTCCCTCTACCAGTGACGCCAGCCCCGACCGAGGAACCCGAGCTGCCCGACGACGCCCCCGCCGCGTCGTCGGGCAGCGGCGTGCCCGCAGGGCAGGGCGACGAGCCGGACGGGCCCCCGCCACGCAGGGCACAGCGCAAGTCCGTGCTCCTGCGCCTGGACCCGGCGGTCCACGACGCGCTGGCACGCTGGGCCGCGGACGACCTGCGCAGCGTCAACGCCCAGATGGAGCTGCTGCTGCGCCGCGCCCTGGCCGACGCGCACCGCCTTCCCCGCGACGTCCGCCCGCCACGCCGACCGGGTCGTCCACCCCGAGCGGGGTGAGCCTCTTCAGGCCCGGTCCGGGCGGCGGTGCTATAACCGGACGGTGTCCGCCCAGTCCGTCCCACCCGCGCCGTCCGCCCGGTCCGCGCAGCCCGCCGTCGCCCTCGACCGTCCTGCCCGCCGCCGCATCGGCGCCGAGATCTGGATCGTCCTCGGCCTGAGCCTGGGCAAGTCCGCCGTCTACGCGATCATCGCGATCGTCGCGCGGCTCACCGCGGACACCCCGCTGCGCGACCAGTCCGCGAGCCTCAACGTCAGCCAGTCCGCGCGCCCGTACCTCGACCTGACGTACCAGGTCGTCGGGATCTTCTTCGCCGTGCTTCCCGTCGCGCTCGCGCTCTACCTGCTCAGCGCGCGCGGGCGCTCGGCGGTCCGCGCGATCGGCCTCGACCTCGCGCGGCCCTGGCGCGACCTCGGCTGGGGATTCGCGCTCGCCGCCGCGATCGGCATCCCGGGACTGGCGTTCTACCTGGCCGGCCGGGCCGTCGGCATCACCGTGGAGGTCCAGGCCGCCGCGCTCGACGCCGCGTGGTGGACCGTCCCGGTGCTGATCCTCTCGGCCCTGCAGAACGGGCTGCTCGAGGAGGTCGTCGCGGTCGGCTACCTGTACGAGCGCACGCACGACCTCGGCTGGGGCCGCGTGAAGTTCGTCGTCGCGAGCTCGCTGCTGCGCGGCTCCTACCACCTCTACCAGGGGATCGGGCCGTTCTTCGGCAACGTCGTCATGGGCGTCGTGTTCTCGTGGTTCTACACCTCACGCTGGGGACGACGGCGCGTCATGCCGCTCGTGGTCGCGCACACCCTGCTCGACGTCGTCGCGTTCGTCGGGTACGCGCTCCTGCCCCTGGAGTGGAAGCAGTCGCTGGGCCTCGCCTGAGCCGATCGTGAGCCGATCGTGAGCCGGCCGGTCGGTGCGCCGGTCGGGTCAGTGCGTCGGCATCTCGAGGCACCCGCCGTCGGCGATCGGGCCGCCCGCCTCGAGCGTGACGCCGGCGGGCGCTACCTCGCCGAACACGCACCCGCCGGGCACCGCCACCCCGACGCCGAACGACGTCGCGCGCGTCCCGAGGGGCGACTCCTCGGGCGTGACCTGCACGCCGTCGAACCCGGCACCGACCAGCGCCGCCACCACCGCGTCGCGGTCGACCGGGCCCCCCGCGGCGAGCGGGTCCAGCGCGGTCTGCACCTCCGGGAGGGCGAGCGCCGCCTCGGCGTCGCCCTCCGGTGTGCCGACCCGCTGCCGGTAGGCCTCGTTCGACGCGTCCAGGCCCGACCCTTCATCCGGACCCGATCCCTGCCCGACGACGTCCGTGGCCTCCCCGGCGTCGGTGCCGAGCGCGGCGGGGTCGCCCGAGCCGCCGTCCACCACGACCTGTCCGTCGGAGTCGTACTGGTCGGCCCACCCGCTGACGAGGACGTTGTACCCGATGACGACGACGATCAGCCCGACCAGGGCCAGCCCGACGAACCCGATGACGACGCCCGCCAGTGCGCGCGACACGCGCGCTGCCCGGTCGGGACGGTCCCCTGACGTCGTCACACGACGACCTTCTCGCGGTCGCGGTCACATCGCGCGCGACGCCCCGGTTCCTGACCGGGATCTTCACCGCTCCGCCACGGGCGCGACCGCCTCGGACGCACCGCCCGCTCCCCGAGCACCGGAGTCCACGACGAGGGGCGGCCCGTTCAGCGCGCGGGCGGTGCCCCCGTCGAGCCCGGCCGGGCGCCCGACCCGGGCGCCTCGTCCGCGGCTTCCCCGGGCCACGCGCCGGCATCGGTCCGCGGCGGGGTGTCGGCGCTCCGCGCAGGTTCCGGCGCGGTGTCCGGGGCGAGCGCCGGATCGGACGTGGTGTCCGGAGCGGACGCCGGATCGGACACGGTGCCGGGGGCGAGCGCCGGTTCGGGCGCGGCGTCCGGCTCCGTGGCATGCCAGGTTGCCGGAACCGGGGCGGCGGCGGGGCCGGGCGCGCGGGCGGCACCGGCCTCCGCGACGTCGGGCCGCGCGGCCGCGGAACCGAGGACGGACCCGCCCGTCACGACGACGCCCGCCGCCTCGGCCTGACCTCGCAGGTCGCCGAGCTCGCGCGCGATCGCGCGCACCGCGAACCCGGACACGACGTGGATCGCGCCCGCGACGAACGCGTACAGCGCGAAGACGATCACCACGAGGCGCAGCACGTCGAGGGAGTCCAGCGGCCGGGTCAGGAGCAGGAGGCCGAACAGCGTGGACGTGATGCCGAACGCGAGCATCCACGCGGCACCCAGGTCGCGGTTGCGGGTGAGACCGGCGGCGCCGGCGATCGCGACGATCCCCAGGACCAGCACCCACACGGACAGCACGTAGTAGAGCGCGGTCGGGTTCAGGTCGGGCCAGAACGCGACCACGACGCCGAACACGATGTTCACCGCGGCCTGCGCGAGCCACCACGCCGAGCTCGTCTGCCGACGGTGCGCGAACCACTGGACGGCCACCAGCACGCCGTCGGCGACGAGGAACGCGCCCAGCACGAGGCGCAGCACCTCGAGCTGCTCGAGGGGCTCGATCATCAGCAGCAGACCGAGGACGACCAGCAGCACACCGCGCACCACCGGCAGCCACCACACGCGCCGGAACGGGTTGCGCACCTCGACCTTCTGCTCGGCCGTGGCATCCGTACCGGTGCCGTCGGCGACCTCGCGCCCGGCCTTCCCCTGGTCCTCGTCCTTCGAACGTCGTGCCATGCGCACCTCCGGTGCTCTCGGCGTCGTCGCCGTCCGTCGCCCCCGTGGGGCCATCCCTCCTATCCTAGGAACGGCTGGGGCGCATTCGCCTGCGCAGGCTCCCGCGCCGCCCGGGCCCGCTCCACCCTCAGGACCCGGTCTCCTGCCGCCGGGCGTCCTGGCGACGCGTGAGCGCCTGCTGCGCGGACCGGGTGACCATCCGCACCCCCACCGCCAGCAGCGTGACGTTGACCAGCATGTGCGCCGTCACCGCCACACGCGCCGGGGCGCTCACCGCGGCGATGTCGCCGAACCCCGTCGTCGTCAGCACCGTGACGGACAGGTAGACCGCGTCGAGCTTGTCCACCGCCTCGGTGAACGACCCGGCGTCGCTCTCCGACAGCCCGACGTAGACGAGCGAGAAGCTGACGAGGAACACCGAGACCAGGATGACGATCGCCTCGACCGCCGCCATGAGCGGGCGCGTCGCCCGGACGATCCGCCGCTCCTGACGCACCAGGACCACCACGAACAGCACGATGCTCGCGGCGAGGACGGTCAGCGCCGCCGGGATCGAGAACTCCGGGCGCACCGGCACGAGGCAGTACACCGCGACGAGCCCACCCAGGAGCACGACCGGCCGGACGGCGTACATCGCGTCGCCTCGCTGGAGCGCCATCCCGCCACCCTAGCGACGCGCACGCGCGGGCGTGGCGCACGGCACGGCGGAATTCCGGGCCGGCAGCGGCTCGCACACCTAGACTCGGCCGTATGCCCGAGCACGCTACCGAGCCCCACGACGGCCGCCGCCCGTCCGGCTCGGTGGTCGAGGTCGGGACGCTCGCGCCGTCCGACGGCACGGAGCCGCGCCCCCGCACGGGCGCGCTCCAGGCCCTGATGGCACGGCGCGACGAGCCCGACGCCGGGACGGTCCGCGTCGTCGACACCGCCGAGCAGCGCGTGCGGCACCCCAGCGACGTCGTCAACCTCGTCCTCTGCGCGATCGGCGTCGCCGTCGTCATGTTCATGACCGTGTTCGCGCACGGCACCACGGCGGGCGTGACGCAGGACGTGCAGAGCTTCAGCCAGCTGCTCGCCCGCATCCTGATCTTCCCGGTCGCCGTCCTCGAGGGCCTCGTCACCCTCGCGATCCCGACGGCGGTGCTCATCGAGCTCGGGATCCGGCGGCTCGGGCGCCAGGTCGTCGAGGCGATCGCCGCGGCCGCGGTCGGGCTGCTGCTCGGGGTCGTCTTCGTGCTCGCCGTCGAGCAGTGGGGCTCGCCCGAGCTGGTCCGCGGGCTCTCCGTCTACTCGCGGGGCGAGTGGCGGCTCACCGTCCCCGGCTACGTCGTCGCGATCGCCGGCCTGCTCACCGCCGCGGGGACCCGCACCCGGCGCCGGTCCGTCGCGTGGTCGTGGAACCTGCTGCTGGTCGCGATCGGCATCGTCCTGATCACGGGGCAGGTGTCCCTGCCCGGCATCCTCGTCACGCTCCTGCTCGGACGCATGGCCGGTCTGCTCGTGCGCTACGCGTCAGGTGTCCGCAGCGACCGGGCCTACGGGCCGGACCTGGTCGCCGGCGTGCGGCGGGCGGGTTTCGCCCCCGCGACCCTCGTGCGCGTGCGCGACGTCACCGACGACGAGCGCGCCCACGCGGTCGACGACCCGGTCACCGAGGTCGACGCCGCCGGCCACGTCACGTCGGAGGTGCAGGTCGGGGTCCTCCGGGGCTCGGACGCGACCACCGCGGGCGACAGGTCCGGCGTCCTCGACGGCCGCGACGGGCGTGACACCGCGTCGGACCCGGCCGCGGTGGCCCTCGCCCGCTCGGGCGAGGGCGACAACCGCGTCTATGCGATGGTCGACGAGGACGGGGTCCGCCGGGACGTCGTCGTGCTCGACGGCGACCGGCAGGTCGTCGGGTTCCTCACCCGACTCTGGCGCTCGCTGCGCCTGCGCGGCCTGGAGGGGCGGACAGCCATCTCGCTGCGCGCCGCGGGCGAGCGCACAGCGCTCCTCGCCTACGCGGCGCGCGCGGCCGGGGTGCGCGCGCCACGGCTGCTCGGCGTCGCCGAGTCCGCCGACTCGATCATGCTCGTCCACGAGCACGCCGGCGGCGCGGTGTCGCTGCGCGACCTGCCCGCCGACCGGCTCACCGACGCCGTGCTCGGCGAGGCCTGGCGCCAGATCCAGGTGGCCCACTCGGCCGGCCTGGCGCACCGGGCGCTGACGTCCGACGTCGTGCTCGTCCGGCGCGCGCTCGAGGACGCGGAGCCACAGGTGTGGCTCACCGGGTGGGAGCAGGGCGACATCGCGTCGTCCGAGCTGGCACGCCGCATGGACCTCAGCCAGATGGTCGCGCTCCTCGCCCTGCGGGTGGGTGCCCGCCGCGCGGTCGAGTCGGCCGTGAGCGTCCTGCCCGAGGAGGACATCGGCGCGATCGGCCCGCTCCTGCAGTCCGTCGCGCTGCCGCGCAGCACCCGCGACGAGCTGCGGCAGAACAAGGAGCTGCTCAAGGAGCTGCGCGCGGTGCTGGTCGAACGGCTCCCGGAGGCCGACGTCGAGCCGCAGCGCATCACGCGCTTCGGCGCACGCACGGTCATCATGCTCACGCTGACGATCGTGGCCGTCTCGGTCATCGTCACGACCATCAACTTCGAGGAGGTCACCGCAGCGGTCGCCGAGGCGAACCCGTGGTGGGCCGTGGGTTCGTTCCTGCTCGGCATCCTCACCTGGATCGGGGCCGCGCTGACGTTCGTCGCGTTCTCGTCGACACGCCTGCCCATGTGGCGGGCGACGCTCACCCAGGCGGCCGGGTCGTTCGTCGCGCTCGCCACTCCCGCCGGCATCGGGCCGGCCGCGCTCAACCTGCGGATGCTGACCAAGCGCGGCGTGGCGACCCCGGTCGCGGTCGCCACGGTCGCGCTCGTGCAGGTGTCACAGTTCATCGTGACGATCGTCATCCTGGTCGTGCTGTCGGTCTTCACCGGCGACGGTGGCCTCGTCCAGCTCCCGTCCACGACGGTCCTGCTCGCGATCGGCGGCGTCGCGCTGGCTGTCCTCGCGACCCTCCTCGTGCCTGCGGTGCGCACCTGGGTGCTCGCCAAGATCCGGCCCACGATCCAGCAGGTGTGGCCGCGCCTGTCGGACATGCTCAGCCAGCCCGGACGCCTCGCCGTCGGGCTGGGTGGCAACGTCATCATGACGCTCGGCTACGTGCTCGCGTTCGACGCGGCGCTCGCCGCGTTCGGCCAGGAGCTGTCCCTCGTGGACGTCGCCGTGATCTACCTCGTCGGCAACGCCGCCGGTGCCGCCGTCCCGACTCCCGGCGGGCTCGGCGCCATCGAGGCTGCTCTCACCCTGGGCCTCACGACCGCCGGGGTGCCCGTCGCGCTCGCGACGTCGGCGACGCTGCTGTTCCGCGTGGCGACGTACTGGGCCCGGATCCCGTTCGGCTGGGTCGCGATGCGCTACCTGCAGAAGAAGGGCGACCTGTAGGTCCCACTCGATACACCGCATTTCACCCTGCCGATGACTACGGATTCTGCTAACCTCCGGAAAGACCTACGTCCTCGGGAGGCACCCCTTTGCGCTCAATCGCCGTATTCAACAACAAGGGCGGAGTTGGCAAGACCACCCTCCTTTGCAATCTGGCCGCATACTTAGCTCGTGAAGAGGGGAAGAAGGTGTTGATCGTCGACGCCGACCCTCAGTGCAATGCAACGCAAAGCATCTTCTCGGACGACGTTCTGGAGGATCTGTATCAAAAGAGTTCCTTCACAATACACAGCATCGTCCGCCCACTGTCGAGGGGGCGCGGATTTGCTAGCGAACTTAAAACGTACCGCAACGCGAATTTTGGTGTGGACGTACTTGTTGGAGATCCAGATCTCGGGCTGACCGAGGATCTACTCGCTACAGACTGGGTCCAGGGTGCCGCTGGAGACATCCGTGGTTTGCGTACTACCCTCCTATTCTCACACCTGCTTGAGCGGTGCGGCGAATACGACTATGTCTTCTTCGACATGGGCCCGTCCCTCGGGTCGATTAATCGAGCAGTTCTTCTTAGCTGCGACTACTTTATAACGCCAATGTCGCTCGATATCTTCAGCCTGAAGGCCATCGAGAACATCGCAAAGTCGCTCAAGGGCTGGCGAAGCAAGTACGAAAAGGGGCTTGAAGACATCTCCCACCCAGCGGAAGAGCTTGAGGTAGCTGATCCGACGTGGGACCTAGCGTTTGCTGGCTATGTAACGCAACAGTATACCTTCAAGAGAGATTCTGGTGGAAACGCTCGCCCTGTTAAGGCGTACGAGCGAATCATGCGAAGGGTTCCCGCGACAGTCGGCCAGAACCTTCTGCCGGAAGGAGCTCTCGTCGAACCCTTGGATCTTGGATCGATTCCAACACTTCACTCACTTGTACCGCTCGGCCAGACAAGCCGCAAACCCATCTTCGCCCTTGAGGGAAGGGATGGAGTGGTTGGCGCACATTTTACCAAAGTCCGGGAATTTCGCGCGACGATTCGCGGTATTACTCACCGCCTTATGGACAACGTTGGTGATGCACATGCCTGACCACTGGCCCGACGAGCTTGTCGAGGACATCGCGAGAAGGCGTGCAGTGCTTTACCTCGGCGCCGGAGTCTCTGCTGCAGCGACTACGGATACTGGTCAGCATCCACCGACATGGGGAGACTTTCTTGAGAAGGGTCGAAGGCGCCTCAAAGGTCGGGTCCCAAGTGCGACAATCAAGTCACTCATTGACGGCCGAGACTTTCTGACGGCATGCGAACTACTGAAGGACAATCTGGACGAGAGTTGGCCCGAGCTACTCAAGGAATCCTTCTTGGCACCAAGATACCGACCCAGTGACTTACACCGCAATCTTCACGCTTTGGATCTGTCCCTCGTGCTAACGCCGAACTTCGACAAGATCTACGACACGTATGCGGGCAACGAGACGAACGGTGAGACTGTAGTTAAGTCGTACGATGACCAGGACATTCCCTATGTCATGCGCCGCAAGTATCGTGCAATCCTCAAGGTCCACGGCACGATAGATCAGCATTCCAAGATGATCTTCACTCGATCCGACTACGCCGCGCAAAGGGCGAGCCATCAAGGGTTCTTTGAATTAGTTGGAGCCCTGTTTCTTACTCACACGTTTCTTTTCGTCGGAACCAGTCTCTCAGACCCCGATCTGAGGCTATTCCTGGAATCTCAGAACTACGTCCACCCGAACTCCCCTCCGCACTACATGGTTTGCCCGAGAGACGAGGTCCATAAGCATGTCGAGGCATCGGTGCGACGCAACATGAACTTAAAGCTAATTCGATATGATTCAAGAGATGGGCACGTCCTGTTGCCCGATCTAGTGAGCGATCTAGTCGATCGCGTCTCTGCGAAGCGGCGACTCCTTGCCCTGGCTGAGAACTGGTAAATTCTTCGGGTCGGATCCTACCGGGGGGTAGCGCGCATATCCAGCGCAACGATTGGGGAGCGTTAAGCAGAACCCGTCAGTTCCACTGAGCGCGTCATTTCCACGGTTGGTTCGACGTCTCCAAGAAGCGACGCTCCCATTCATGACTGCTGGGGTCCGAAACTCGTGACGCTTCGCGCTCCTGGGCGCGCCGCACCTGTGCCTCTCGTCTTGAGGATCCCTCGCAACAGGTGGTGCGGGTCGCAGCCGCGTCCGAGCCGGCGCCCGCCTCGGTGAGGCCGAACGCGCCGAGCGCGCGACCGGCGAGCAGGTCGGGCAGCCAGCGCTCGCGCTGCTCGCGCGTGCCGTGGCGGTAGATCGGCACGATGCCGAGACCGACGCCCGCCTCGGGCGTCACCGCGATCGACTGGTCGACGCGTGCGAGCGCCTCGACCGCGACGCACAGCGACACGTAGTCCTTGCCCTGCCCGCCGACGTCGCGCGGGAACGGGAGACCGAACAGACCGAGCTCGCCCAGCTGCGCGACGATCTCCAGCAGGAGGCGGCGCTCCGTGTCGTACCGGTAGGCGGCCGGCGCGACGACCTCGTCCGCGAGCTCGCGCACGACCCGGCTCAACCTGGTCTGCTCGTCGTCGAGCAGGCTGTCGGGCTCGATCATGCTGTGACGGTATCCCCGGGGTGGACCGGTCACACCCGCACGGCCGTGGCGGGTCTGCTCGGACCGGTCAACGGAGATCGCGGACGTACGCCGCCGCGCCGTCGTACGCAGCGATCCGCCGCTCGTAGTAGGTCGCGATGATGAGCAGCAGGCCCCCGGCAGCGGCCAGCGTGAGCATCCACGGACCGGCCGAGATCGCGGTCCCGAGCTGGGACACGAACACCACGAGGATCTCGACCGGCAGCACGGCGACGCCGAGGACGAATGGCGCGGCGAGGTGCCTGCGCGTGCCGACGAGCACGGCCACGAGCGCGAGCACGACGACGAGCACGGCGCGCCACGTGCGCGCGTCGGTGTACGTGGCCAGCACCGACGGACCGACGACCGCGAGGATGCCGGGCGCGAGCGTGCGCCAGGAACCGACCTGCGCGACCGGCCACGCGGGCCTGGTCCGGACGACGTCACCCGCGCCGTGGACCGGGCCGGGCCGCGCGCCGGTGTCGGCGCGCCGCGGACCGGCGACCAGCGCGAGGTAGCCGGCCACGAGGAGACCGGCGCCGAGCGGGAGCGAGAACACCTCGACGCGCAGCTCGCGCGGGGACCACGCACCGATCGCCGCGACGAGTGCCAGGAGCCAGGTGAACCAGGCCGGCGGCACGTCGTCCCGGCCGCGCAGGGCGCGGCGCACCCCGACCACGACGAGCGCGAGCAGCAGCACCTCGAGGGCCCACACCGTCCCGATCACGCCCCACACCGGGCGGACGTTCGCGACCACGCCGACCACGCCGAGTGCCAGGGCGGGCGCGAGCGACCACCGACGCACGACGTCGCGGCGCACCATCCGTGCCGCGCCCGCCCCCACGAGGCCGGCTCCGAGCGCCACGCCGGCGCCCGCGAGGGCCCAGCCGAGACCGAGGACGAAGACCGCACCCCCTCCCGGTACGTGCCCGACGTGGACGGCCTCGACCGTCCCTGCCGTGGCCGCCAGGACGCCCGCCCCCACGAGACGTCGCGCGCCGGCCCGTGCGCTCGTGCCGCCACGCGGTCGCCGGCGGACGAGGGCGGCACCGGAGAGCACCGCGACGCCGCCGAGAGCGACGAGGGCGGGCGCCCGCACGTCACCCGCACCGGGGGCGGCCACGAGGACGAGCAACGACGGCGCGACGAGCAGGAGGAGACCGGCTCCCGCGAGGTCCCATCCGCGCGTGGTACGGCGTGCGAGCAGCGCGCCCACGACGATCGCCACGAGCGCGGGCGGGAGCGTGTACGCCTCGACGAGCCCGATCCCGGCGGCGGCGAGCGCCGTCCAGGTCGCCGCGGTGCCGAGGGCGGCGCTCAGCCACCACACCCCGGCGCGGTCGTGCTGGCGCGCGAGCAGACCCGCACCGACGGCGAGCAGCACGAGGACGGCGACCGCGACCTCGGGCCCGGCGGCGGCCCGTCCGTACGCGAGCCCCACGGCGATCGCTCCGGTCAGCGCCGCGCTCGCCTCGAGCGCCGTCCGTACCCAGGTGGCGCCCGTCCCGGCCGAGACGGCTCCGGGAGGCGCGGGCGAGCCGTCGGGAGGCGCGGGGACGCGGGCGGCGACGGCGTCGGCCACCGGTCGGGCGGCGGCGGCGGCCACGGCGACGAGGAGCGCCACGACCGGCAGGACGACCGGCGACCCGCTGCCCGTCAGCAGGAGCGCGCCGGCGCTGACGACCCCGACGGACGCGGTCGGCAGGACCAGCCCGGCCGCGAGCGCTCGCAGCGCGACGTCGGCGCCGGTGCGTCGCGTCACGACGAGCGTCACCTCGAGCGCGAGCATCGCGGCGCACGCGCCGACCGACCACCAGCTGCGTTCGACGACGACGCTCCCGATGCCGAGCGTGAACGGCACGGCGGTGACCGCGAGCACCGCGCGCCAGGAGTCCCGGTCGAGCCGTTCCAGCACGGTCGCGCCGAGCGCGACGAGCGACGCGACGGCGGAGACCGTGCACAGCGTCGCGACCCCGCCCAGCCCGGCCCAGCCCAGCGTCGTGCCGAGGACGAGGAGCGCGTAGCCGTCCGCGATCGCCACGAGCGCGGGCCGCACGGCGCGGGGCACGCTCGCGCGCGCGCCGAGCAGCAGGGCGGCGACGACGAGCCCGCCGACGGTCGCCGTCGACCGCGCGTCCCACGAGACGAGGACGGTGAGCGCCGTCGCGACGAACAGGGCGCTCACGCCGGCGGCGCGCCACCGGGCGCGCTCGACGTCGACCTGCGCGGTCGCTCCGGCGCGGCGCAGTGCACGGCGTGCGCCCTCGGCAGCGGCGGACGCCGGGCGCAGCACCCGACCGGCTCGGCGCCGGACCGCGCGCACGAGCACCCCCGCCGTCGGTGCGGCGGGGTCCGTCGCCGGGGCGGACAGCGCGGACGGCGCGGTCGACGCCGGACGCGCCGTGACCACGACGAGGACCGCCGCGAGCAGGGCGAGGAGCACGAACGTGGTCACGGGGGCGAGCCGCTCGTCGAGCACGGCGCCGAGCACGAGGAGCAGCGCGAACCACGGCGCCGTGGCGCGACCGGCAGCGACCACCGGCACGGGCCGCAGGGCCGGCGCACCGGGGACGAGCGGTCCGGGCGCGTCCGCCCGCGGGCCCGTCGTCGCGGGGACCGCCGGGCGCAGCACCGGCAACCGGGCTGCGACGAGCGCGACGAGGACGACGACGAGCAGGGTGAGGAGGGTGAGGCTCACCGCGGCCGGGTCGAAGACGCTCGACCCACCGTCGAGACCGCTGCTGCCCGCGAGCCCGAGCGGCGCGGTGTCGAGCACGCGTGCCGGGCCGTTCGCTGTCACGTCGGCCAGCGTGCCGAGCACGCGCACCACCGGCGCGAGGAGGGCCGGCAGGGCGAGGCACACGACCACGAGCGCGCCGCCGAGCAGGACGTCGGCCCGCGAGGCGGTCGCGAGCGGGCGGGACGTGCGCACCCGGCCGCTGACCCACGGCCCGCTCGCCGCGACGAGGACGAACCACACCAGCCCGGCCACGACGGGCGCGGCCGCGAGGCCGCCCGCGCCCACGACGGCCACACCACCGGCGAGCGCCGCCGCAGCACCCGCCGTGGCGAGCCAGAACCGCTCGTGCGTCGCGAGCCGGAGCACGGTCGCCGTGAGCGCGACCGCGAGGACGAGCACGGCGCCGCCGGACCGGCCCGGCAGGCCCGGGAGCGACGGGACGAACAGCGCGGCGAGAGCGGCGGCGGGCACGACGACGTGCCGCGCTGCCCGCAGGTAGCCCCGTTCCGGGACGAGCGCGCTGCCGACCCGCGGACCGGACCGGGCGACCACGGGTCGTGCGCCGATCGTGACGAGCGCCGACGCGAGCAGCGCGAGGGAGGACGCCGCTGCGACCCGGCCCGAACCGGCCGCGGCGGCCGCGACGAGCGGGACCAGGGGCGCGAGGACGAGAGCTCCCGTGACCCACAGCCGGATGCGTCCGAGGTCGCCGACGACCCCCAGCCCGACGGCGAGCACGCCGAGGAGCACGGCGCGCGCGAGCGCGGGGTCGAGTGCCGACAGGAGACCTGCCTGGAGCGCGAGCTCGGCGTCGACGAGCGCGAGCACCACGGCGAGCGCGGCCACCGCCTCCGCCGACGCCCGCAGTCCCAGGCGCCGCAGGGCGACGACGGCGAGCACCGTGATGAGCGTGACGAGCCCGGTGACCAGGGCGCGCAGCGCGAGGTCGTCCGCGAACGTGAAGAATACGAAGACCACCGCTGCGACGGCGAGCAGGCCCGCCCCCGCCCCGGCGAGGATCGGCTGCAGGCCGACCGTCCGAGCGGGGCTCGGGACCGGTCGCGACGGCGCGGGGGGCTGCTGCGGGAACCGCGGAACGGGTCGTGACGCGCCAGGACGTGGAGCACCAGGTGGTGGGCCGGGGCGTTGGGCGCCGGCCCGTGGGGCCACCGGCCGCTGCGCACCGGGCGGCCGCGCAGCGAGCGCCGGCTGCGCAGGACGCGCCTCGTCCGCGGATCCGGTGGCAAGACGACGGTCCAGTGCCGCGGCCTCGGGCTGGGAGGCGCGCAACGCGTCGAGCTCGGCCTGGCGGTAGGCGAGCGCGTCGGCAGCGGCGCGGGACGCCGCGGCGATGCGGTGCGCCGCCGGGCCGGACAGGTCGAGCAGGCACAGGTCGCAGCGGGTCGAGCGCAAGAGCTCGGCGCAGCCCGGGCACCTGCGGGTGTCGGGCAGCCGCACCAGCGCGGTCTCGACCCAGCGCTCTCTCATGCGCACATCCTGGCGGACCGGGGAGCCGCCCGGGGCCGCGTCCACAGGGGGAACGGTGGCGGTCCGGTGAAGAGGGCGCTCAGGCGTCGGGCTGGCGGGCGGTCTGGCGCGCCTCGACCTCCGGCACCGTCGGATCGAGCGGGGCAGTTCCCGGCGCGACCGGCCCGGGCACGGCGAGCGCCGCGATCGCCGTCGTGATCGGGATGGCGAGGACCAGCCCGATCGACCCGACGAGCGTGCGCACGACCTCCTCCGCGATCTCGCCGGAGGTCAGGCTCGTCGCGAGCGCCTGGTCCGAGAGGTAGACGGCCATGAGCAGCGGCAGCGCGGCCCCGACGTACGCGAACGCGATCGTGTAGACGGTCGACGCGATGTGGTCGCGCCCGATCCGCATCGCGCGCGTGAACAGGTCGCGGCGCGTCGCGAGCGGCGCGACGGCCCGCAGCTCCCACACGGCGGACGCCTGCGTGATCGTGACGTCGTTGAGGACGCCCATCCCCGCGAGGACGATCCCGCACAGCACGACCCCGCGGATGTCGAGCGACGGTGCGTAGCTCGGTATCCACAGGGACTCCTCGGACGTCAGGCCCGTGATGTTCGCCGCGCCCGACCCCCACCAGCCGAGCACCGCCGTGAGCACCAGGCCGACGAGCGTGCCGAGCAGCGCGGTCGAGGTCCGGGCCGAGAACCCGTGCGCGACGTACAGCACGACGAACATCACGAGCGACGACGTCACGACCGCCACGCTCAGCGCCTCCTGGCCCCCGAGCAGCGCCGGGAGCGTGAACCAGCCGATGACGGCGAACGCCCCCGCCAGCCCCGCGAGCGCGGCGAGCCCCCGCCAGCGCGCGACGGCGAGCACCACGAGCGCGTACGCGACCGCGAGGATCCCGATCGGCAGGCCGCGCTCGAAGTCGAGGAACACGTACGGGGTGCTCCCGGCGGCCACGGCCCCGGGGACGTGGAGCACGCGCAGGCGGTCGCCGTCGTCGAGCCCGTACGCCACGTACTCGGGCGGGACGACGACCGTGACCTGGTCGCCGCCGACGTCCTCGCCCTCCGCGCGCGAGCCCGCGTCCAGGCGGGCCGGGACGACGCCGGTCTCCGCGTCGGCCGGGCCCGTGACCGTCGCGCGCAGGACCGAGCTGCCCTCCGCCGCCACGGGGATGCGGTCCGGGACGTCCGCGGCGGCCGGCCACAGCGCGACGAGGCCGACGAGAGTGGCGAGCAGGGCCGGGACGAGCAGCGCGGCCAGGACCACCCGGACGCGTCGCGTCGCCGGCGCCGTCGGGCCGTGGACGTGGGAGTGGAGGCTGCTGGGGCGGTCGCGCACCCGACGATGCTGGCACGTTGTCGCTACCATCACACCCGGCCGTGCGTCCGCGCGGTCAGGGGGGCGGCAGGCGCCGACCCCGCCGACCGATCCAGGAGAACCATGGCCACCGTCGACTACTTCCTCACCGGCGACCACGACGCCGCACGTCACGAGCTCGCCGCGGCGCTCCAGGAGCAGGGGTTCACGATCACCCCGCAGCAGCCCAGCGGCCAGTGGTCCGTCGAGCGCGGCAGCAGGTCCAAGACCTTCTGGCTCGGTGCCTTCGCGGGCAAGAACCAGCACCTCGTGTTCACGGTGGACTTCCTGGACGCCGCCGGTGCGCTCGTCGCCCGGGTGCAGCGCGCGACGGGGCACGGCGCGATGGCCGGCGCCGTCGGTATCGCGCGCGCCAACAAGGCCTTCGAGGAGGTCGACGTCGCGATCGGCACGCGCCTGAGCGCCCGGGGGATCCTCGCGAACGTCGTGCGCGCCTGACGAGCGGCCCGGCCCGGGCGTCGTGAGCGCTCCGGATGCGCGAAGGCCCGGACCCCTGCGGGGGTCCGGGCCTTCGTCCGTCGCCGACGACCCGTCAGCGGCGCCGTCGGCGGGTCGTCACTTGGCGACGGCCTTCTTCAGCAGGCTGCCGGCGCTGATCTTGACGCCGTAGCCGGCCGGGATCGAGATCTCCTCGCCGGTGCGCGGGTTGCGGCCCGTGCGTGCGGCGCGCTCGACACGCTCGACGGAGAGCAGACCCGTGATCTTCACGGCCTCGCCCTGGCCCAGCGACTCGATGAGGACCTCCTGCAGGGCGTTGAGGGCGCTCTCGGCGTCCGCCTTGGTCAGGTCGGCCTTGCTGGCGATGGCCGAGACGAGCTCGGACTTGTTGAGCGACATGGGGTTCCCTTCTTCGGTTCACGCGGCCGGGTGATCACCCGCCGCGTCAGGGCTCAGTGTGCCAGCCGGAGGGCCTGCACCGGGGTCAACACTAGGGAACACGCGCGGATTCGCGCGACCTGAAGGCGATCGGTGCCCGATTCACCCCTCCTGGGTGCCCCCGTCGTCGCCCTCCTGGTCGCCCTCCTGGTCGCCCGCGTGCTCGTGGTCGTGGTGCTCCTCGCCGTGGGAGCGCGCGTCGTCCGCATGCTCGTGGTCGCCGGCGGCGGCGTCACCGCTCACCCCGGTGAGCTCGTCGGGCACGACGTCGAGCGCGGCGCTCCTCCACACCTCGCCGCCCTCGACGTCCACCGCGTGGATCGCCTGGCCCGCGGGGTCCGTGACGTAGGCGATCCCGTCCTGCACGAACAGCGCGGGCCGCGGGGACTGCCACTCGGCGGGCTCCTCCCACGCGTCGATCACCGGGATCGAGCGCACGATCTCGCCGCTCTCCGGGTCGATGACGTGCAGCGACCCGTCCGTCCCGAGGACCAGCGCCTCGCCGTCGGCGCCGCGGCCGAGCGACCGGAACGTGTAGCTCGCGGGCAGGTCGACGAGGCGCATGGTGCCGTCGCGCGTGTCGACGAGGGAGACCCGGGTCGGCTCCTCGAGCTCGGCGTCGGGGTCGGACTTGTAGTCGCCGAGCACGACGGGCGACGCCTCGGTCCCCGCCTGGTTGCCGATGCGCCCGTACGTGTCGGGGCTGCCCACCTTGGTGATCGTCGTGCCGGCGACGACGAGCACACCGTCCTCGCACCCGACGACGACGGCCTCGTCGGCCGCGACGGCCTCCCCGTGCACCCCGGGGCACTCGTCGCTCGCGGCGAGCTCGGCGCCGTCGGCGTCGAGCACGCGGACGCCGGTCCGCGCGTCCTCGGTGCCCTCGCTCACCACGAGGGTCCCGTCGGGCAGCTCGACCGCGACGCCGTGGTGGGCGGCGGGCGTGGTGAGGGTGCGGGCGCCGTCGGGGCCGTCGGCCACCGCGGCCGAGTCGAGCACGACCACGTCGCCGGTGCCGTCGTCGAACAGCGCCGTGCGCCCGTCGTGCACGACGACGTGGCCGGGCTTCTCGGCCGCGTACGTCACGTCGGTGAGCAGCGGGTCCGCGGTGTAGTAGTGCGAGTGGTCCCCGTGCGGCTCGGCCCACGTCCCGGCGTCGAGCACCTGGAAGCCGCCCGTCGTGGACACCAGGACGTGCCGTCCGTCGCCCGCGGGGTTGACCCGGTTGAACCCGGGAAGCTCGACGTCGCCGACCGGTTCGAGGGTCGTGGCGTCGAGGATCTCGATGCCGCCGTCGTGGGTGAGCACCAGGCGCGGCGTCACGGTGGCGGCCTCGCTCACGTCGGACGCCTCGGGCGACCCGCTGCCCGACGTCGCGGGCTCCCCGCCCCCGTCACCCTCCCCCGCCCCGTTGGCACACCCGGCGACAAGAACGAGCGGAAGGACGCCGAGGGCGAGCGCCCGTGCACCGAGACGGGAGCTCCCGCCCCTGTCTCGTGCGGGTCCGGGGCGGGAGCTCACGTCTCGGCGGAATGTGGTGGGTGCGGTGAGGTGCATGGGTTGTCGGTCGTCCCGGCGTGGGCGACCGCTCCTTTCTCGTGGTGGTGGCGGGCCGTGCCCGCGCCGGTCGGCGGCGCGGGCTGCGTCGGTTCAGCCCTGTCGGGCCTTCCAGCGCGGGTTGGCCTCGTTGATGACGTAGGTCTTGCCCCGGCGGCGCACGACCTTCGCGCCGGGCTTGTCCTTGAGCGAGCGCAGCGACGCGCGGACCTTCATCGCGCACCGCCGCCCTGCGCACGCGTGCCGTAGCGCTGACGGAACCGCTCGACGCGGCCAGCGGTGTCCACGACGCGCTGGTCGCCCGTGTAGAACGGGTGGCTCGCGCTCGAGACCTCGACGTCGACGACGGGGTAGACGTTCCCGTCCGCCCAGACGACGGTCTCGTGCGGCGTGCCCGGTCCGCCCGGATGGCTCCCGGCGAGCGTCGAGCGCGTGAGGAACGCGTAGTCGGCCGACCTGTCGCGGTAGACGACGCGCCCGTACTCGGGGTGGATGTCCTTCTTCATGCTGTTCTCCTCTCGGTGCGGCGGGTGCCCGTGGGCTACCAGCTGGACTTCGTCACGCCGGGCAGCTCACCCCGGTGCGCCATGTCGCGCAGCCGGACGCGGGACAGCCCGAACTTTCGGGAGTAGCCACGCGGTCGGCCGTCGGCGACGTCGCGGTTGCGCAGCCGGGTGGCGCTCGCGTCGCGAGGCTGCCGCTGGAACTCGCTCACTGCCGCGGCCTTCTCCGCGGGCGTGGACGACGACGCCGCGACGATCCGCTTGAGCACGGCGCGACGCTCGGCGTAGCTCGCGACCACGGCCGCGCGCTGATCGTTCCGGGCGATCTTCGACGTCTTCGCCATCAGCGCTCCTCGCGGAAGTCGACGTGGCGTCGTGCGACGGGGTCGTACTTGCGCAGGACCATGCGGTCGGGGTCGTTGCGGCGGTTCTTGCGGGTGACGTACGTGAAACCGGTGCCGGCCGTGGAGCGGAGCCTCACGACGGGACGGAGGTCGACGCGGGATGCCATCAGAGCTTCTCCCCTCGGGCGAGGACCTGCGCCACGACGGCGTCGATCCCCTTGCGGTCGATGGTCTTGATGCCGCGCGCGCTGACGCGCAGCGTGACGTGGCGCCCGAGCGAGGGCACCCAGTAGCGCTTCTTCTGGACGTTGGGGTCGAAGCGGCGCTTGGTCCGCACGTGGGAGTGCGAGATCGAGTGCCCGAACCCGGGCGAGGTGCCGAGCACCTGGCAGACGGCAGCCATGTGGTGTTCCTTCCTGACGACGAGTGGAACAATAGATAGTGAGAATCATTCCCGTCAAGGTGTACGGTGTGGCCAGTCCCGCAGACCGAACGGAGCACCCGCATGAGCCAGACCCGACCCGACCCGACCCCGGCGGACGACCGCGCCGCGCTCAGCGTCCTGTCGACGATCGATCCCGTCCTGCGCGAGTCGGCGGTGTTCGGCCTCGTCGTCGGCGCACCCGGTGCGGTCGTGGTGCGCCACGACATCCGCGCGACCGAGGGCGAGCTGCACCGCGTCGTCGTCGACGCCGCCGGGGTCGTGGAGGACGAGGTCGTCCCGCTCGAGCACGCGTGCCTGTCGTGCGCGGTGCGCGAGGACGCCGTCCCCACGCTGCGCCGACTGGCCGACGACGGCCGGTGGGACCACGTGGTGCTGGCCCTGCCCGTCGCGGCGGAGTCGCTGCCCGTGACCCGCGCGCTCGCCGGTGCGGCTGCGCCCGGTGGCGAGCTCGAGCGGCTGCGCCTCGCGACCGTCCTCGCCGTCGTGGACGTCGAGACGGTCGAGCACGACCTGCTCGCCGACGATCTCGTCGCCGAGCGGGGGATCGCGCTGACCGACGACGACGAGCGCGCCGTGGGCGAGGTGGTCGCCGCGCAGCTCGAGCACGCGGACCTCGTCGTGACGTCCGGGAGCCGCGCGACCGCACCGACCGGTTCAGGCCTGGTCGACCGGCTCCGCGGCGAGGACTCGCACCGGCTCGACGGGCTGCACCGTGTCGTCGTCGGCGACCTGGCCGCCAGGTCTCACGACGCCGCCGCTGCCGAGCGTCGCGCCCATCCGCTCGGGGCACCGCACACCGGCAGCACGGCCGTGACCCGGGGACGGTCCGGGCCACCACGGCGGGCCGCCTCGGCGGGACGAGCGGGACACGGCGTGCGGGCCGCGCACACGGCGCGCGACCCCCGCGACCGGAGCTGGACGCTCGAGCTGCGGTCGGCGCGGCCGTTCGACCCCGAGCGGCTGCTGCGCCGCATCGAGGACCTGGGTGGCGGGTACGTCCGTTCGCGCGGCGTCTTCCACGTCGCGAACCGCCCGGACTCGTTGTGCGCGTGGGAGGGTGCGGGCGGCCAGCTCTCGATCGGCGGCCTGGGGGCCTGGGCGGACGTGGCGTCCTCGGACGGCGCGAGCCTGGCGCCGCACACGCGGATCGTCGTCGTCGGCGCCCGACCGGAACGGCCGGGCCGGGGCGAGGACGCCCGCCCGCGTCTGCTCGACGCGTTCACCGACGCGCTCGCGACGCAGGACGAGCTCAGCGACGGCGGCCTGCGCTGGCTCGGCCGCGACGACGACCTGGCCCCGTGGCTGGGGGCCCGCAGCGACCTGTCGTGAGCGGTCGCCTCAGGGCACCTCCGCCGAGGGGTGGGTCCGCACGCCCGGGAACGGAAAGACCGGTGGCGGTCCGCCACGTGAGCTCCCCCCAGCCGAGCTCGCGTCGCGGACCGCCACCGGCCCGGGTCGGCGCCGCGTGACCCGTCGCGGCGACGTCCTTCATGAACGAGGGACGCCGCCGGGGCGGGTTCGGGACGTCCATGAAGAGTGATCTACATCACAGCACTCTCAGGCGGTGCTCGCTCGGCGACGGGCGGCCCACCCACCGGCAGCGCCCGCGGCGACCGCCAGGACCACGACGCCCACGGCCAACGGGCCGAGCGGAGTCGACGTTCCTCCCGCCGGTGCGTCCGGCGCAGCCCCGGCGGCCGACGCAGGAGCGAGGGTTGCCGCCGTGCCCACGAACGTCGGCGCCGGGTACGCGCCCGTCGGGTCGGCGTCGGTCCACGCCAAGACCTCTCCCGACGGGCACTCCTGCTCGGTCGGGAACACGAAGGTGTGCCCGATCTCGCCCTCCGCCCGGACGTCGAGCGTGAGCTCGGCGCGCTCGCCGTCGGGCACGGGCTCGCCCTCCCAGCTCACCGCGTCCGCCGAGACGTCCGCGGTCCAGCCGTCCGGCTGGCCGGCCGCGAGCGCCTCGACCCCCGCGGGCATCGTGACGCGCACCGCGTCCGTGGCCTCGCCGTCGCACCCGTGGTCGAACGTGAAGGTGATCCGCGACGTCCCGTCGCCGTTCGGCTCCACGCTCCCGACGGTCACGTGCGCGGCCGCCGGGACGGCAGGCAGCAGGACGAGCGCGGCCGCGGCGAGCCCCCCCAGCACGATCCGTGGTGCCCGACGCCGCGGGCTCGGTTCGCGGGTCATGGTCCCACCTCCACGGGGATCTCGACGATCGGACTCTCGTACTTCGACGTCCGCACGCTCACGGTGAGCGTCCAGTCGCCGGGCAGCGGCAGGTCGAGCGGCGCCTCGTAGGCGCCGGTCGCCGTCTCGGTCAGGGGATGGTCGAACGGACCGATCGCCGGCTCCGCCAGGGTGGCGGAGACCTCGGGGGTGTCCACGGGTTCCAGGGGGTCGCCGTCGGCGTCGGTCAGGACGATCTCGAGCGAGTTCACACCGACCGCACCGGGGGTGACCGTGGCCTCGAGCGTGCCGTCCCCGAGCGGCTCGGTGACCACGACGACGTCGTGCGCCCCGTGCTCGGCGCCCGCGGCGGCGTCGTCCCCGGATCCTCCCGTCGCGTCGGTGGCCTCCACCGGGCTGCTGGAGACGAGCAGCCCGGTCACGGCGAGCACCACGACGAGCAGCGCGGCCTCGACGCCGACGGTCCGCCCGAGCCGACGCCGGGCGTCCGCGCCGGCCGTCGCGCCGCCGGCGCCGTCGGACGCGTCGGAACCCGGCGCCATGGCCGGCACCAGCTTGTACCGGTTCCATGCGGCGACGGCGACGATGCTCAGCGCCACCCCGACCTTGACGACGAGCGTCTGCCCGTAGGCCGTCGAGAAGAGCGCGTCGAGCGTCCCGAGGATCCGCCAGCCCAGCACGGTCCCCGTCAGGGCGAGAGTCAGGACGAGCCACGCCCCGAGGCTCGAGAACCGGGACACGGTCACCGCCGCGCGTCGTGGGTCGACCCGGGCGGAGGGAGCGAGCGTCAGCCCCAGACCGACGACCCCGCCGAGCCACACCGCTCCGGCGGCGACGTGCAGCACGTCGGTCGTCACGACGAGCCATGCGGGCGCGAACGTGCGCGTGTGCCCGACGAGGACGAGCGAGCCGAGCGCGAGCGCCGCTCCGCCGAGCGCGACAGCGGCGGGCCACGCGGAGCGCGTCCCGCGTCCGGCGCGGGGGGCGGCGACCGTCGCGGCGACGATCCCGACGAGGCCGAGCGCGCCCGCGAGCGCGGTGTCGGACCGGAACCCCGTGCGCCAGATCGAGGGCTCGACCAAGGCACCGAGATCCGCACCGGCCTGCCACGCGACCGTGAGGGGGACCGAGAGGACGATCCCGACCACGGCGACGCCGCACGCGACGTCGCGCACCCGCCGCAGCCGGGCGCGCAGGACCGGCATCGCACCCGGCGTGGCGTGCAGGATCAGGAGCTCGAACACGACGATCCCGGCGACGAGGAAGGTCCCGACGTAGACGGCCGCCTGGTCGACGGCACGGGCCACGACGACGCCCGAGGACGCGGTCTCGATCTCCGCCGCGGCGGCGTCGACCGGCGTCTCGCTCGGTGCACCCACGGAGAAGGAGAACGCCCCCGCGATCGGGTGGGAGTCGAGAGAGATGACGCGCCAGCTCACGACGTACGTGCCGTCGGCGAGCGCGTCGTCGGGTGTGACGACGACCGCGTCGTCCACCGCGGTGACGGACACCGGGACGGGCGCGCCGTCGGCGTCGAGGACGCTCGTGCCGCCCTCGACCACCTGGACCGGTTCGTTGAACGTGACGGTCAGGTCGTCGGGCGGCGCGTCGAGGACCTGACCGTCGGACGGGTCGGTGCCGACGAGCACGGCGTGCGCCGCGGCCGGGCCGCCCGCGAGGATCGCGAGCAGCAGCCCGGCCGCGGCGCTGAGGAGCAGCGCCACCGCCCGGTACCGCACCGAGTGGTGGGTCACCGCGGTCAGCCCTGGGTGCGGCGCGTGCGCAGGAACGCGACGAGCCCCAGCACCAGACCGGCGGCACCCAGCGCGAGCGCGACCCAGGTCGCCGCGGGGGTCCCGGCGTCGTCCGACGACGCGACCGCCGTGCCGTCGGCGGCCGGCTCCTCGGCGTCGGCCTCGGCCACGTCCGCGGTCTCCTCGTCGGCCGTCGCCTCCTCGTCCGTCGCGGCGGCGTCACCCTCCGCCTCGGCGGCGGTGACCTCGAACATCGGGGCGGGGAGGTCGAGCTCTTCCTCGCTCTGGCCCTCGGCCGGGACCTCGACCCAGGCGCTCTCGCCCTCCTCGCACGTCTGGACGGTCGGGAAGACGAGAGTATCGCCCGCGACGTCGGGGATCTTCAGGGACAGCACGAACGCATCCCGGTAGCCGTCCGGCAGCGGGGTCTTCGCCGTGTACACGACCTCGGAGACGCGCTCGGTGTACTCGCCGCCGTGACCGTCGGCCACCGGGGAGTCGAGGTCTTCCATGACCTTCTCCACGTCCCAGCCCGGGTTGACGCTCGGCGTCACCGCGACGATCTGCTCGGGCATCTGGACCGACACCTCGGTGGTGGAGGAGGCGTCGCAGCCGTGCGGGACGCTGACGGTCAGCAGGCCGTACGAGCCGGCGGTGGTCGTGTCCGGGGTGATGGTGACGTGCGCGGACGCGATGCTCGCGCCCGCGACGACGAGTCCGGTGGTCAGGGTGGCGGCGCTGAGTGCGCGCAGGGTCTTTCGCATGGTGTTGCCTCTCAGGTCAGGAGTTCAGGCCGGAAGTTCATGTCAGGAGTTCGGAGTGGGCGGGGGCGAGGATGGTCCACGGCGGCGCCCGGCCGTGCCACGCCCCGCGGACGGGCGCGGCGTGCGCGACGGGCGCTCCCGTGCGGGGCGCGGCAGATCTGGGCACGAGGACCGGTGCGCCGTCGTGGACGGCACCGAGGCCCGTCAGCCACGCCCACAGGCGCCACAGGACCGCGTCGCCGTACCGCAGCACGAGCGCGAGGCCGAGGGTCGCCGCCGCGTGCGCTGCGAGCATGGCGACGGCGGCCGCCAGGTCGGCCGTCGTGGCGTGGCCGGGGACCGCGGACCGGGTGGCCGGCCCGAGCGCGGCGCACCGCTCGAACGCCACATGCAGGACGAGCTGCCCGGTGCCGAGCAGCGCGAGCAGGCGCGGCAGCCCGAGCCGAGCGCGGGTGAACGGCAGGACGCCGACCGCCGTGAGCACCGTGAGCACGAGCAGGGGGACCACGCCCGGGCCACGACCGCCCGCGAGAAGGTGGGAGAGGACGGACAGCCCGACGACCGCCGCGGCGAGCAGCAGCACTCGCGCGCGGCGGAGCATCCCCGCTCCGGGCGTCGTCACGCGCGAACCATAGCGCTCGGTGCTAACGGTCCCGAGGACGTCGGCGCACCGGGGTCGGCACCGGCCCGGTGCGGGGCTCCGGCCACGGCACGCTCACCCATCGAGAAGCACCTGCCCCAGGTACTCGCCCGGCCGCGCTCCCGGCGGCACTGCGAAGACCGCGGAGCCGACCGGCGTCGTCCACTCGTTGAGGAGGTCCAGCTCGTCCAGCCGCTGCTGGATCGGGACGAACTGACGGTCCACGTCGGCCTGGAAGGTGACGAACACCAGACCCGAGTCGGACAGCGCACCCGGCGACGGCGGGGCGTCGTAGTTGTACGCGCGGCGCAGGAACCGCTGTCCGGCGTCGTCGGTGCGGGCGCGCCGGATGTGCGCGAACGGGCCGATGACGTCGAGACCGTTCGCGTCCTTCGCCGCGAGGTCCGGCTCGTCGTGCTCGTGGGTCCCGGTCAGGGGTGCGCCGGTGTCGAGCCTGCGCCCGACCGCCTGCTCGCGGCCCGAGCGGTCGAGCTCGTCCCACGTGTCCAGGTCCATCGCGATGCGGCGCACGACCATCGACGTGCCACCTGCGAGCCAGCCGGCGCCGTCGTCCGGGTGCCACACGAGGTCGGGGTCGATCCCCGGGTCGGGGTTGCGCGTCCCGTCGACCTGGCCCATGAGGTTGCGCATCGTCGTGCCCGGCGGCCGCGCCCCGGGCGTTCCGCGGAACCCGCGCTGCACCCAGCGCACCGTCGTGAACGTGCGCGCCTCCTTGGTGAGCAGGCGCAGCGCGTGCGAGACGGTGGTGTCGTCGTCGGCGCAGACCTGCAGCACGAGGTCGCCGCCGTTCCAGCGGTCCTCGAGCCGGTCGACGCCGAACGCGGGCAGCGGGCGCAGCCACGTCGGACGACGGTCCTCGAGACCCGCCGCGGTGAACAGCCCGGGCCCGTACCCCACCGTCACGGTGAGGCTCGCGGGGACTGTCGCGAGCTCGGGCTCGGTGTCGGCGAGCCCGGGCTCCCCGGCCATGAGGCGCTCGACGTCGTCCGTCCAGATCCGCATGAGCCGCACCAGGGCGTCCCGGTCCACGCCCTCCACGAGGTCGAACGCGACGAACGCGCCGAACGCCTGCGGGGGCGTGGTCACGCCGGGCTGGCGCGCGCCGCGGAACTCGACGGTCGCGCGACCGCTCGCGTCCGGCGGCGCGGCCGGCGCCGCGGACCCCGCCGTGGGTGACGGCGCGGCCGCCGCCTCCCAGGCCGAGCGGCCGCCGAGCGCCAGGGCGGCGCCGCCGAACGCGGCGGCACCACCCCGCAGGAACGCGCGGCGGGACGCCCCGCGCCGAGCCGAGCCGACACCGTCCGTCCCGTCGTCGGCGTCGGGCCCGTGGGCCCTGTCGACCTTCTCCGAGCCGGTCACGAGTCGGCGTTCTCGCTGTCGCCGCCGTCGGCCCCGTCCATGCTCTCCATGCCCTCCATGTCGTCGTCACCGTGGTACTCCTCGTTCGCGCCGGAGAACGAGCGCGCAGGGGCGACGAACTCGAAGGTCGAGCCGTCCTCGGCCGTCAGGACCACGTCGACGTCGTCACCCGGCTGCACCGGTGTCTGGAGGTCCATGAGCATGACGTGGTTCCCGCCGGGCGCCAGCTCGAGGCCCTCCCCGGCCGGGACGACGAAGCCGCCCTCCTTCTGCTGCATGACCATCGCCCCGTCGTCGCCGGCCACCATCTCGTGCAGCTCCGACATGCCGGCGACGTCGCTGGTCGCGGACACGATGCGCACGTCGGCGTCGGAGTCGTTGACCAGGATGCCGAACGCCGCGGTCATCCCCTCGTCGGCGGCCTTGGCCCACGGGTCGGTGATCTCCAGCGCGGCCGCCTCCGTCGTCTGCGCAGCGCCGTCGGCGGTGTCGACCGCCCCGGGGTCGGCGGACGCGTCCGACGAGCAGGCGGCGAGGCCGACGGCGAGCGCGGCCACGCCCGCTCCGGCGAGCACGCGGGTGCGGTTCGTGGCCGGCTTCCTCGTGGTGGTGGTCGGGTCGGTCGTGCGGATCGGCTGGGTCATGATGCTCTCCTCGGGACGGTCGTCAGGTGTGCGGGCAGCGGCCGGGCGGCTCGGCGGCCTCGCGGGGTTCGGGTGGCGCGTCACGCGGCGATCCGGCGTCGTGCGCGAGCGGCCAGCAGCAGGTCGACGAGCAGGAAGACCGCCAGCGGGACGCCGAACCACGGCAGGACCCAGCCGACGCCCGCGGCGAGCGCGATGACGGCCACGGCGAGCCAGGTGGGTGCCCGGCGCAGCCCACCGCGCGGGGGAAGCGGCCCCGGGCCCCGTCCCAGGGCTCGCGTGGGCCGACGCAACCACCACATCCGGTAGCCCAGGACGATCAGCGTGATGAGCCCGACGGCGAGTGCCGCCAGCGCGAGCTGGTTCCAGATCCCGAACAGCAGGCCCATGTGCAGCGAGATGCCCATCGTCGTGAGCTTCGCCGGCAGCGGGTAGCCCTCGAAGTCGAGCTGGTCCACGACCGCTCCGCTACGGCCGTCGATCGCGACCGAGTCCTGCTGCAGCGGCCAGGACCGCTTGACCTCGCTGACCGTCCACGCCTGGCCCGGACCGTCGGGCGGGGTGATCTGCAACGGGTCTCGCAGTCCTTCTCCGCGCGCCACCGCGAGCGCGCCGTTGATCCCGAGGCCGGCCGTCAGGACGTCGTCGGACGTGGCCGCGGACCCGGCTCCCCCGGAGTGGTCGTGCTCGCCACCCTGCACCTCGGCGGACGGGTCGGCGTCGGGCAGCGCGGTGTCGATCTGCGGCGTTCCCCAGGACAGCGCCGCGCGTACGTCGGAGATGTTGGCGCCCGCCCGCTCGGACCACGTGAGCCCGGTGACCGAGAGACCGAGGAGCCCCACGATCGCCAGGGTCCCCACCGCTCCGTGCCAGGACAGCACGCGCTTGCGCACGCTGCGGGCGCGGACCTCCGGCACGACGAGGCGCCGGGCCTTGCGGGTGCGTGCGACGCGTGCGACCCACATCGCGAGCCCGCCCAGCGCGACGACCCACAGCCACGACGCCGCGAGCTCGGAGTACCAGCGACCGGCCTCACCGAGGTGCAGGTTGCGGTGCAGGTCGTCGAACCAGGCGCGCACCGGCAGCCACTCGCCGAAGGTCGGCAGGGCGCCCTGGACCTCGAGCGTGTAGGGGTCGACGAACACCGTGCGCGTGTATCCCTCGGGCACGTCGTCGACCGCGAGCACGACACGCGTCGTGCGGTCGGGGGTCGCGGGGGGTCGCACCTGCACGACCGATCCCTCGGGGTGGGCGTCGCGCGCCGCCGCGACCTGCTGGTCCATCGCGAACGTCGTGGGGCCGACCTCGTCGACGAACAGCTCCTGGCCGTGCACGATCGGCTCGAGGGTCGGGGTCGTGGTGTAGAGCAGGCCCGTGGTCGCCGCCACGAGCAGGAACGGGCCGACGAGGATGCCGGCATAGAAGTGCAGCCGGTGCACCAGGGGGCGCAGCGCCTCCCAGATCCCCGCCCGGGGCGGGGGGAGGTCACCCGGACCGGTCGCAGCCTTCGTCGGGGGGCGGGTGTCGGTCAGCACGGCGGTCGGCGGCTGGGCCGGCGCCGTGTCGCCCTCGGTCGAGCGAGGGGTCACAGAAGTCATCGGTCGTCGTGCCTTTCGCGGCAGCACGGCCGTGCGGGGGCATGCGATGCCCCGGGGACGGATGTGCGAGAGATGGTGGACGGCGGTGACCGCACGCGCCGTCCACGGCGTCGCACAGGGTGCGACGCCAGGCCGGTCAGGCGACGGTCGGCATGCCCGACGGCGGCCCGCGCCGTGGCGCGACCGAGCGGAGCACCTGCTGCAGGGTGCGAGCACCGCGCGCGGTGAAGGGAACCGTGGCCGGCCGTGCCGGCGGGACGGGGACGAGGATGCCCAGCAACGCGGGCAGCAGCCAGGTCCACACCGCGATCGCGAGCCGGGCAGCGCGCTCGGTCGCGGCGAGGAGGACCGCCGTGACGACGACGGCCGCGGCGTGCGTGACGAGCATGGCCGCGCCGACGCCGTGACCGGCCTGCGCGGTGTGCTCGCCGGCCATGGCCGGCATCGACCCGGCGGCGCCGCCCGGCATCGCCCCGGCGAGCATGAACCCGTGGTGCAGGACGAGCTGCAGGAGGGCGAGGAACGGGACGAGCACCAGCACGCGAGAGCGAGCACGCGCGACCAGGGCGCAGAGCGCGACCGTCAGCGCGCCGAGGACGACGAGGCTCGGCGTTCCCGGTACGTGCCCGCCTGCCGTGGCGTGCGCGACGGCACCGACCGTGAGAGACGTCGAGGCGAGCACGCCGGTGCGTACCCCGCGCGCGAGGGGCACGGGCATGCCGGACGTCCGCGCCGCAGCGCCGGGCCCCGTCCGTCCCACCGTGCTCGTGGTCGTCATCGACCTGTTCCTCCGCTCGAGACCGAGGCCGCCGCGTCGCGCCCTTCGTCCGTCCGGGTCCGAACGTACCGCCACTTTTGACAGTGGTCAATCAAAAGTGCGATGTTCATCGTCCCTGACGGTCGTCCTCGCGCGCCATCTCGGCGAGGCGAGCGTTGTAGGCCACCAGCTCGGCGTCGCCGTCACGATCGGCCTGACGGTCCCGGCGCCGTGCGACGCGCTCGTCGTCCTTCGTCCACTGCACCGCCACGATGATCGCGACGAGCAGCACGGGCAGCTCACCCGCACCCCACGCGATCGAGCCGCCCACCGCCTGGTCGTCGAGCAGCTCCTGGCGGTCGGTGTACTGCATCGCCGTCCACCAGTCCTCGGCGAGGAGCTGCTGGTCCGCCATGACGGCGACGCCGAAGAACGCGTGGAAGGCCATCGTGACGAGCAGGACGAGCAGGCGGATCGGGTAGGCCGCGCGCGCCGGACCGGGGTCGACGCCGAGGATGACCCAGAAGAACAGGTAACCGCTGAGCAGGAAGTGGACCTGCATGAGCAGGTGCCCGGGGTGCTCGAACAGGGCGTACTGGAACCAGCCGGTGAAGTAGAAGACGACCAGGCTGCCGGCGAAGATCCCGCCCGCCACGGCCGGTCGTGTGAGGAACCGGGAGTACCGCGAGTGCACGGCGACGAGGATCCACTCGCGCGGCCCGCGCGAGGCGTCGCGGCGCGCCGGCAGCGCACGCAGCGCGAGGCTCACGGGCGCACCGAGCGCGAGCGGCAGGGGGACGAACATCATGAGCGACATGTGCTGGATCATGTGGGTCGAGAAGTGCAGCGAGCCGAACGCGCCGGGCCCACCGCTCGTCGCCCACGCGAGCAGGACGCAGCCGAGCAGCCACATGACCGTGCGGCCCACCGGCCAGCGGTCCCCGCGGCGCACGAGCCGCACGACCCCCGCGACGTACAGCCCGGCGAGGCTCGCAGCGATCCCGAGGAACAGCCAGTCCGGCTGGAACGTCAGCAGCATCGCGCGCACGGAGACCGGGCCGGGGTCCGGGAAGCCGAGGAGCGAGTACCGCACGTCGTAGGTGACCGGGTCCTGGGGAACGGGCGGCGCGGACCGCGACAGCGCGACCGACGCGCCGAACGTGATTGCCATGACCAGCACCTCGCTCACCGCGAGGCGGGCGAACGCCCGGCCACCCCCGGGGCCGGAGAGCCGCGGGATGATGCGGCGGCGTTGCAGCCACCCCGCGACGCCCAGGAGCGAGATCGCGACGATCTTGACGCACAGGATCCAGCCGTACGTCGTCGTGACGAGGTCGGCTGGCGACTCGAGGCGCAGCGACGCGTTGATGACGCCGGAGAACAGCGCAGCACCGAAGCACCAGGCCGCGATCGTGGAGTAGCGCGCGACGACCTGGGGCAGCGCGGCCTTGTCGATGCGCGGGCGCAGGAGCACGAGCCCGACGAGACCGCCCGCCCACAGGGTCACCGCGACCAGGTGGATGAGCAGCGAGTTGACCGCGTTGAGGTGCTCGGCCGCGCCCGCAGCGTGCCCCGACAGCGCGACGGGCAGGAGGGCCGCGAGCGAGAGCACGAACGCGGTCGCGACCCGACCGACCGTCCGGGCGCCGGTCGCGACCGCGAGCGTCGCGGCCACCAGCAGCGCCGAGACGGACAGGTACTGACCCAGCTCGATCCCCGTCGCGTAGTAGCGGACCTGACCCCAGAAGCCCGGGTCACCGGGCGACATCCCGGTCGAGTTCCCCGCCGTGAAGACGATGACGGCGACGGCTGCCGCGAGCCACACCGCAGCGGCCCGCGCGGCCCAGCGCGTCGCCGTCCACTGGGTGTACGACACCGCCCCGCGAACCTCTCGCTGACCGGGCAGGACGACCGTCGCGAGCAGGAGCAGCCCGATCGTCAGTGCCGCCGCGGCGTCGTGCACGACGCGCGCGACCGGCAACCCGTAGCGCACGACGGCGCCCGGGTCCATGAGCTGGCGCGGCGCGAGCTCTCCCGTCAGCGCCAGTCCGGCGATCGCGACGAGCACCGCGACCGGCAAGCACCAGAGCAGCACCACCTCCGTCGCCCGCATCGCGGGCAGGCGGAAGCCCTCGACGGGCGGGGTGTCGCCCGTCGAGGTCGCGCCGTCGTCCCGCGGCTCGTCGGCACGAGCGCTCGCCTGCTCGGTCGAGCGGTCCGGGGTGCGGTGCGCGGTGCTCATGTCAGTCTCAGGCAGGGGTGTCCGGGCCGCGGTGGGCCTCGTCGCTGCCGTCGCTCCCGTCGCTCCCACCGGCACCGCGGCGGCGCCACGCGATCACACCGACGACCGCGACGGCGAGGATCAGGACCGCGCCGGTCACGAGGGCGATGGTGGTCGTGGCCGAGCCGTCGGAGTCCTCGTCCGCCGGACCGGCCGAGGCGCTCTGCGACGGGGTGGCGTCGTCCGCCGTGCCCGACGCCGCGTCGTCCGACTCCTGCGCGCTCTCGGCCCCGGTCTCGGTGCCCTCGGACTCCTGGTCCTCGGTCGTCGGGTCCTCGGCGGGCGCGGACTCCGGCTGGTCCGCGAGGGTGAAGCCGAACGTGCCCTCGATGGGGTGCCCGTCCGACGACACCACGCGCCACGCGACGCTGTACGCACCGCCGGTCAGCGTGCCGTCCTCGATCGGGAGGGTCGCGTCGGCACCGTCGATGGTCGGGGTGCCGTCGAGCACGACGTCGCCCGCGGCGTCGGTCATGACGACCTGCGGCTGCACGTCCAGGGGCTCGGTGCTGAAGGTGAGCGTGATCGCGGCGGGCGGCGCGTCGAGCTCGGCGCCGTCGGCCGGGTCCGTGGACACGATCTGGTCGTGCGCCTGCGCGGGCAGCGCGCCGAGCGTCGCGAGGAACGCGGTCAGCGCGAGCGCGCCGACGAGCGACAGGAGGACCACGACGGCAGCGGGCAGGACCGGCCGACGTGCCGGCCGCGGGGTCGCGGCGAGCGCACGGATGCGCGCGGGAATGAGAGTGCTGGGATTCATCGATGTCTTCCGTCCGGCGCGGGGGGTGTCGCGCGGTAGTGCCCAGGGTACGGCGGATGCCGGGGTCGGCGACGTCGGGGGGTCCGCAGGGGCGGACGAGCGAGGAGGGCTAGGGAGCGGTCCCGACGAGCCTGCCGCCGACCGGTGGTCCGCGCGTCGGCGCCGCACCGGCGTGCCGGTGCGCGAGGCGCCGGACGCGCGCGACGACGACCGCCGCGCGGGGCGCTGTGGGCAGTGTCACGGTCCGCGGGACGCGGACGAGGCGCGACGAGAGCCACCCGAGGAGGCGCTCGAACGCTCGCTCGCCGCGGGCGAGCACCAGGGCGAGGACGACGGTCGCCGCGACGTGCGCGGCGAGCATCACCCACCCGGCCGTCCCGGACGTGTGGTGGGCGTGCGTGGCGAGGGAGCCCGCGACGTCGGGCACGGTGGCGCTGCCCGACGACGTCCCGCACGCGAGCGCGGAACCGTGCCCGGCGTGCCCGGCGGTGGCCGAGACGCACGACGCCCCGCCCACGGTGCCGTGCGGGTCGTGCCCGCCCAGCCAGGTGAGCGCGCCGTGCAGCACGAGCTGCGCCCCGCCCAGGAGGACCACGAGCCGTGGGACGGTGAAGCGGGCGCGGGCGGCCGCCGTCGTGCCCGCGACCGTGAACGCGGCGAGCGCCGCGACGACCAGCGGGTCGGGCAGCGAGCCGCCACCGACGCGGTGCGCGGCAGCGGTGAGGGCCAGCACGAGCGTCGCCACGAGCACGGCACGCACCACGCGCGACGGACCAGGGACGGACGAGCTCACGAGTGGAACCCTAGCCGGACGTGGCCCCTCCGGGCAGCGTGGCCTCCGTGGGGCGTCGAGGGTCGGGGTGCCGTCCGTGTCCACGCGAGGCCCTGGTCAGCGCTGGTCGGGTGCAGGCCTCGAGCCGTCGACCGCGGTCCCCTGCGTCGTGGTCCCTGCGACCTCACCGGCCTCCGTCGGTGCGTCGCGCCCGGACGGAGTGCTGCCGTCGGGGTAGCCGCCGATCAGCGGGCGCGGCGGCAGGACCCGGTCGATCCCGACGAGCACGAGCCCGAGGACGAAGAACGCCGCGCCGTAGACCAGCAGGTTCGCGCCGAGGCCCGCCCACCCGAGCGCGTCGAGGTCGACGAACGCGTACGGGTACTCGCTCCCGGGGCTCAGTGCCCCCCGGACCAGGGCGAACACGAAGTACGCCACCGGGTAGAGCAGCCACTGCAGGGCGGTCAGGCCACGGAAGCGGCGGTGGGCGTCGAGGAGCACGAAGTCGGCGAACACCGCGAGCGGCAGGACCTGGTGCTCGATCTGCCCGTCGGTCAGGCCGAGGAACACCGCGGGAGCGTCGGGCGACTCCGGCTCGAGGACGAGCAGCGCCACCAGCCCGGTGATGGCGGCGGCGAGCGTCACCACGCCCTTGAACCACGCGGGCGGCTGCGTCGTGCGCAGGAGCGACGCGATCCCTGCCCACGCGAACGAGATCGCGACGAGGAAACCCGTCTGGTTCGTGAAGTACACGAGTCCCTCGACGTCGCCGTGCAGCCAGATCTCGCGCGTGCCGACGAGCGCGAGGACGACGAGGAAGAGTCGGAACAGCCCGACCAGGACGGACATGCGGGCTCCTTCGCGCGCGGACGGCGGGTACGGCAGGAGGATAGCGCCCCGTCGCCGACCGCGGTTGCTCGGGGCGATGATGGGGGGATGACGACCTCATCCCACCCCCGCCCCGCCCGCACCGAGCCGCGCACCGCGCGCGGCACCGTCGCCGTGACGAACGGCTACGTCGTGCCCGTCTCCGCTCCCCCGATCGAGAACGGGACGGTCCTGGTCGAGGACGGGGTGATCACCGCCGTCGGGCGCGACGTCACGGTGCCGGACGGCGCACGCGTCGTCGACGCCGCGGGGCGCTGGGTCCTGCCCGGGTTCGTCGAGTCCCACGCCCACATGGGCGTGCACGAGGAGGGCGAGGGCTGGGCCGGCAACGACACGAACGAGATGACGAACCCGAACGGCGCGGCCTTCCGCGCGATCGACGCGATCTACGTCGAGGACGAGGGCTTCCGCGACGCGCTCGCGGGCGGTGTCACGACCGCCGTCGTGAAGCCCGGGTCCGGCAACCCGATCGGCGGCCAGACCGTCGCGATCAAGACGTGGGGCGGGCGGACCGTCGACGAGCAGGTGATCCGCGAGGCGGTGTCGGTGAAGTCGGCGCTCGGCGAGAACCCCAAGCGCGTGTACGGGGACAAGAAGCAGACGCCGTCCACCCGGCTGGGCGTGGCGCAGGTCATCCGCGCGGCCTTCGTGGACGCGCAGAACTACGCGGCCAAGCGCGACGCGGCCGAGGCGAAGGGCGAGCCGTTCGACCGCGACCTGACGAAGGAGACGCTGGCGCGCGTGCTCGCGGGCGAGCTGTTCTGGGACCAGCACACCCACCGCGCCGACGACATCGCGACCGCGCTGCGCCTCGCCGACGAGTTCGGCTACCGGCTCGTGGTGAACCACGGGACCGACGGTGCCGCGATCGCCGACGTGCTGGCCGAGCGCGACGTCCCGGTGATCTTCGGGCCCATGCTCACGTCGCGGTCCAAGGTCGAGCTGCGCGACCGCGACATCGCGACACTCGGCGTGCTCGCCCGCGCGGGCGTGCGCGTCGCGATCACGACCGACCACCCGGTCGTGCCGATCAACTTCCTCGTGCACCAGGCGTCGTTCGCGGTCAAGGAGGGGCTGGACCGCGAGACCGCGCTCGCGGCGCTGACGGTCAACCCGGCGTCGTTCCTCGAGCTGGACGACCGCGTCGGGGCCCTGGCGCCGGGCCTGGACGGCGACGTCGTGATCTGGTCGGACGACCCGCTCGACGTGACCTCGCGCGCAGAGCACGTCTTCATCACGGGCACCGAGGTCTACCGCTGGGACGAGGCGGCGAACGACGGCCGCGGCACGGGCCACGTCACGGAACGCGCGACCCGGTTCACCGCCTGACCGCGCCCCTGGCCACCCGATGGCCGAGAGGTGAGCTGCCGCCCCTGTTTCGCGTGAAGCAGGGGCGGCAGCTCACGTCTCGGCGGGTGGGGGCTCAGGTGCTCGCGCAGGGGATGCACGTGCGGGCCGTGGGGCGTGCCGCCAGGCGTGCGGCGGCGATCGGGGCTCGGCAGGTCGCGCACGTCCCGTACGTGCCCGCGTCGAGACGAGCGAGCGCGGCGTCGACCTCCTCGACCTGGGCCGCGGCGTCGCGCGCGAACGCCTCGACCTGGGCGCGCTCGAACGCGATCGTCGCGCCGTCAGGGTCGTGCTCGTCGTCGGCGTTCGAGTCGCGCGACGCGTCCACGATGTCCGCGACGTCGCCGCGCAGGGCAGCGAGGCGACCGACCGCCTGCGACCGCAGCGCGACCAAGCGCTCGCGCGCCGCAGTCTCTTCGAGCTCGTCCACACCTCCCACAACACCGCACGCCCCGCACGACTTCCCGCCCGCCGAGAAGTGAGCTGCGGCCCCTGAAGACCGACGGATCGGGGCGGCAGCTCACTGCTCGGCGGGCGTTCGTGGGACGGGACCGCAGAGCGGTGTCGGCCGAGCGGTGGAAGAGTGTCGTGACATGAGCACGGTCGTCACGTTCGACGAGTTCGGCGGACCCGAGAAGCTCCGTGTCGACGACGAGCACGTCGCCGACCCGGGGCCCGGTCAGGTGCGCGTCGCCAACCGCGTCGTCGGGGTCAACCCCGCCGACCTCAAGCGCCTCTCCGGTGCGTTCGGGGGCAAGGTCCCCGCCGTCCTCGGGTTCGAGGCGGCCGGGGTGGTCGACGCCGTCGGTCCCGACGTCGCGGACCTCGCCCCGGGCGACGACGTGCTGTGGAACGGGACGGGAGCGCAGCGTGCGCTGTCGGTCGTGTCCGTCGAGCAGGTCCGACGCCGCCCGGCGTCGGTCCCGGCCGAGCTGGCGGCCGTCCTGCCGGTCGCGGCGGCCACGGCGTTCTCCGCTCTCGTGCAGGCGGACGTGAGCGAGGGCGACGTCGTGCTGCTGCACGGCGCGAGCGGCGGTGTCGGCACGGCGGCCGTCCAGATCGCGCAGGCGCTCGGCGCCCGCGTGGTCGGGACAGCCTCGGAGCCCAACCACGACTACCTGCGCGACCTGGGCGCGACTCCGGTCGCCTACGGTTCGGGGCTGGTCGACGCCGTCCGGGCGCTGCCGGACGGGCTCGGAGAGGTCGACGTCGTGATCGACCTCGTGGGCACCGACGAGACGATCGCTGCGACCCTCGACCTGCTCCACGGTCGGACGACCTCCGACGACGGTGCGCCGCGCGCGGTGACGATCACGGGCGGCGAGACGTCGAGCGCCGCCGGAATCACCGACAAGACGGACGCGCGCGGCGCTCTCGACGAGGTGCTCGCGCTCGCCGAGGCCGGCCGCCTCCGGGTCCCCGTCCAGACCTTCCCGCTCGCCGAGGCGGCCGACGCGCTGCGGCTGGTCGCCGGCGGTCACGTGCGCGGCAAGGTCGTCCTGACGGTCGACTGAACCCGGTACGCCCGTACCGGTCCTGTGAACCTCCGCACACGCGGGGCCGAAGAACCGCAGGATCCCGCGGATCCGCGGTCCGACGGCGCGCGCCGCAGCTTGCGCAAGGGCACCCTCGCGCGTTGCAATCCTGATCATGCGTCAGTCCCTCCTCACCGCCACGGCGGTGCTCGCCAGCGCCCTCCTCCTGTCCTCCTGCGCCTCGACGACCGACCCGTCGGCCGAGGCGTCCGACACCTCCCAGAGCCAGACGGAGAGCCCGGCCGCGACCGACGCCCCGGAGCCGACCGTCGTCACGGTCGAGCAGACGTGCGCCGGGTTCTACGACGGCGGCAAGAACTCCCTCGCGAAGCGCGTGAGCAGCACGTTCGCCCTCACCTCCGAGACGGTCACGGACGAGAGCGGCGTCGAGCTCGCCACGACGCGCGACAAGATCGCGTCGGTGCAGCGCTTCGCCGAGCCCGAGCTCCAGGAGAACCTCAACGGCATCAAGGCGCCGTTCCAGGCCGCGCTGGAAGGGGTCGACGTCGTCACCACGGAGTTCCAGCCCTCTCTCGACGCGTTCCGCGCTCAGTGCGTCGACGCCGGGTACGAGTTCACCTCCTGACCTCGTCCCTCCGGCCCGGCCGCCCCGTCCTTCCGAGGGCGGGGCGTCCGCGCGTCCGGGGAGGTGGCATGGCAGCATCGACGGATGCCCGTCGTCGAGTCCTCGCTCATCGTCCCGGTCGACCCGGCGACCGCGTTCGCCGTCTCGCAGACCACGGGTGACGTGCGCCTGCGCTGGGACCCGTTCATCCGACGGCAACGGTTCCTCGACGGCGCGACCGCCCCGGCGAAAGGGGTGCGCACCCTGACCCGGCACCGGTCCGGGTTGTCGATGGTCAGCGAGTACGTGTCGTACAACCCGCCGACCAACGTGGGCATGCGCATGGTCCGCGGCTCGTGGTTCTTCGAGAACCTCGCGGGCGGCTGGCGGTTCGCCCCCGACCCGTCCGGCGGCACGCGCGCGACCTGGCGCTACAGCTTCCGCTGCCGCCCCCGCTGGCTCGCACCGCTCGCGGAACGGATCGGGACGTGGTTCCTCGGCCGTGACATCGACCGGCGCATCGCAGGCTTCGCCCGCGGCTGCACCGACCCGGTCGTCCTGGCGGCGGTCACCCCCACCCCCTGACCCCACCACCGGGGGACGGCGCGCGGTACTGCGGGACGACGCGTGGGGCGTCGGGTGCGGCGTAGCGTTCGACGTATGGGCCCGCTGGACCGTCGTCGACCCCGCGTGTTCCTCGCGGTGCTCCTCACGGCGATCTCCGTGCTCGGCACCCTGGGGGCCGCCCATGGTCAGCCGCAGGCGCGCACGCCCGACGCCGCGGCGTTCGCCCTCCTCCTCGTCGCACCCGTCGTGGTCGTCCTGCTCCCCACCCGCTCCGTGCGCCGCACCGCGGTCGCGGTCGTCGTCTCCGTCGCGGCGTGCGGCGCCTACCTCGCGGCGGGCTACCCGTGGGGACCCGCGCTCGCGGGGCCCGTGGTCGTGCTCGCCGCGGTCGTGCTGAGCGGACCGGTCGCGCGCAGCCGTGCCGTCGCGTGGGGTGGCGCCGTCCTGCTGGCGGGGACGGTCGTGGCCGCGACCACGGCGCGACCGGACGCACCGCCGCCCGCCTCGCTGCTCGGCGGGGCCGCCTGGACCGTCGTCGTGCTGCTCGCCGCGGTCGCCGTCCGCGACCGGGCCGCGCGGGCCGCCGAGGCGAGGGAGGCCCGGCGCGCGACCCAGGAGGAGCGCGAGCGCAACGCCGTCGCGGCCGAGCGGCTGCGCATCGCGCGCGAGGTGCACGACGTGCTCGCCCACTCGCTGTCCGCGATCTCCGTGCAGGCCGGTGTCGGTCTGCACCTGCTCGACCGCGACCCGGAGCAGGCGCGCCGCGCGCTCGCCGCGATCCGCTCGACGAGCGTCGAGGCGCTCGACGAGGTCCGCGCGGTGCTCGGGGTCGTGCGGGCGGAGCCCGGCGACGGCCTGCGCGAGCCGCCGGAGGCCGCCTCGCCGCTCGCACCGACGTGGGACCTGACCGCGCTCGCGCGGCTCGTGCAGCAGGCGAGCGCGGGCGGCCTCGACGTGCGGCTCGACGTCGACCCGGCCGCCCGGGCGCTGCCGGACCGGCTCGTCGGCGTGGTCTACCGCGTGGTCCAGGAGTCGCTGACCAACATCCGCCGGCACGCGCCCGACGCGTCGCGCGCCGACGTGCGCGTCCGGGTGGAGGCGGGACCACCCGGGTCGCGCGGTCCGCGCACGGTCACGGTCGTGGTGTCCGACGACGGTGCGACGCCCGCCGCGACGCCGTTCCCTCCGCCCGGCTACGGGCTGCGCGGCATGCGGGAGCGCGTCGGGTCCGTCGGCGGGAGGCTCGACCACGGTCCGTCTGCGGGCCACGCCGGGCGCCCCGGTGGACGTGGGTTCCGGGTTCGGGCACGCTTTCCGTGGCCGGCACCGACGCCGGGAACACCGACCGTCCCGCCCGAGGAGACACCGTGATCGACGTCGTGCTGGCCGACGACCAGGCCCTCGTGCGCGGCGGCTTCCGCGCGCTGATCGACTCCGAGGACGACATGCGCGTCGTGGCGGAGGCCGCGACCGGAGAGGACGCGGTGCAGCTCGCGCTCGAGCACCTGCCGGACGTCGTGCTCATGGACATCCGCATGCCCGGCGTGGACGGTCTCGAGGCGACGCGGCGCATCGTCGCCGACCGTGCGGCGTCGCACGTCCACGTGGTGGTCGTCACGACGTTCGAGCACGACGACTACGTGACCGACGCGATCCGCGGCGGCGCGAGCGGCTTCCTCGTCAAGGACACGGAGCCGGCCGACCTCGTGCGCGCCGTGCGCGTCGCGGCGTGCGGGGACGCGCTCCTGTCCCCGACCGTCACCCGGCGCCTGCTCGCACGGGTCGCGGATGCCACGCGCGCCGTCGGGCCGGTGGACGGTCTGACGGACCTGACGCCACGCGAGCGCGAGGTGCTCGGCCAGGTCGCGGGCGGGCTGTCGAACGAGGAGATCGCGGGGACGCTCTACCTTTCCGAGTCGACCGTGAAGACCCACGTGTCCCGCACGATGGCCAAGCTCGGCGCGCGCGACCGCGCACAGCTCGTCGTCGCGGCGTACGAGTCGGGGCTCGTACGACCGGGCTGGGCGCACTGAACCCGCCGTCCCCGACGGCACCACGGGGGTAGCCCGGTCGGCACGGGCGGGGGACGACGCGGCGTCGGGCACCGGGAAGCCTGGAGTCACGGCCGCAGCGGCGGCCGTGCGCACCGACCGTCGGCGCGCCGCACCCGACCGGAGGTCGTCATGCTCACCGCACTCGCCACCGCACCTGTGACCGGCACGATCACTGCTGCCGTGGTCACCGGTCCCCACTGGGGGCCGGGGCCGTGGTGGTTCATCTTCCCGCTGCTGTGGTTCCTGCTGTTCGCGTCCGTGATCTTCCTGATCGCCCGGCGGGCCCGCCGCGGCTGGGGACCGGGCGGCTCCGGGCCGTGGCGCCACGCCGGCCCGGACCCGGTCGCGATCCTCGGCGAGCGCTACGCGCGCGGCGAGATCGACGAGTCCGAGTACCGCGCGCGCCTCACCGTGCTGCGCGAGCCGCGCCCGCCGCAGTCCTGACCCGCGCGCCAGGGAACGCGGGAACGGGGCGGTGTCGTCGTCCGGCGGACGACGACACCGCCCCGTTCCCGGTGGTGCTGGTGACGTGCTCGACGTCAGCGGGCGGGAGCGAGCTCCCGCTCGTGGGTGCCCGACGCCGCGGCCTCCTCGGTCGTGGACGTGACGTCCGCGGCCTCGTCGTCGGCAAAGAGGTCCTCTGCCGACGCGGCCTCGTACTGCTCGATGTCGAGGATGCCTTCTCGCTTGGCGACGATCGTCGGGATCAGCGCCTGCCCGGCGACGTTGACCGCGGTGCGGCCCATGTCGAGGATCGGGTCGATCGCGAGCAGCAGCCCGACGCCGGCCAGCGGGAGGCCCAGCGTCGAGAGCGTCAGGGTGAGCATGACGACGGCGCCCGTGAGGCCCGCGGTCGCGGCGGAGCCCACGACGGACACGAACGCGATGAGCAGGTAGTCGGTGATCGACAGGTTGATGCCGAAGATCTCCGCGACGAAGATCGCCGAGATGGCCGGGTAGATCGAGGCGCAACCGTCCATCTTGGTGGTCGCGGCCAGCGGCACCGCGAACGACGCGTACTCGCGCGGGACGCCCAGGTTCCGCTCGGTCACACGCTCGGTGACGGGGAGCGTGCCGATCGAGGAGCGCGAGACGAACGCGAGCTGGATCGCGGGCCAGGCGCCGCGGAAGTAGCTCATGACCTTCAGGCCGTTGGCCCGCAGCAGCACCGGGTACTCGATGAACAGCACGATCGCGAGGCCGACGTAGATCGCGACGGCGAACCATGCGAGCGAGCTCAGCGACGACCAGCCGTAGGTGGCGATCGCGTTGCCGATGAGGCCCAGCGTGCCGAGCGGCGCGAGGCGGATGATCCACCACAGGACCTTCTGGATGATCGCGAGAGCCGAGCGGTTGAACGCGAGGAACGGGTCGGCCTTGCTGCCGGACTTCAGGGCTGCGATGCCGATGACGAGCGCGACGACGAGGATCTGCAGCACGTTGAAGTTGATCGACGTCGTGGCGCCGGTGACCGCGCCGTCCGCAGCGGTGTCGAGGTCGGTCCCAGCACCGAGGCCCAGGACGTTGCCCGGGATGATGCCGGTGAGGAAGTCGAGCCACGAGCCGGTGTGGCCGACCTCGGACGCATCGTCGATCGAGACCGACGCGCGGTTGCCGGGCTGGAAGATCAGGCCGAGGCCGATGCCGACGGCGACGGAGATCGCGGCGGTGATGGCGAACCAGAGCAGCGTCTGACCCGCGAGGCGCGCGGCGTTGGTGACGGTTCGCAGGTTCGCGATGGACGCGACGATCGCCGTGAAGATGAGCGGCGGGACGATCGCCTTGAGCAGCGTGACGAACGAGGAGCCGATCGTCGCGAGCGTCGTGGTGAGGCCGTTGGGGACCTCGCCGTCGGCGTCCTGCGGGCCGATCGCGAGCGCGATGCCGCCGAGCGCGATACCGAGCGCGAGGCCCAGGAGGATCTGGACGCTGAACGACGGGAAGCGCAGCCGTCGCTTCACGGGCGCCGACGACGCGTCGTCGTGGCGGTCGGAAGCCTGCTGGGGCTTCTTGGGAGAGGAGGACACGGAGGAGCCTTTCGTGACGTTCGGCGGCGCGCTGCCTGGCGCCGACCTCGGGAGGGGGAGGTGGACGTCGTCGCGGTCCGGCGTCAGCCGGTCGGCGCGAGGCTCGGTCGCGTGCACCGTCCAGCCCCCACGGGCGCAGTGCGCCGAGGTGTCGGAGGCGGGTCGAGCGGCAGAGCCACGGTGCTGACCGGAGGCGCGGCGGTGCGCACCCGGCACGGTGGGCCGGGAAGGTCAGCGACGACGAAGGGTCAGCGACACAGAGCGCTGGCGACGCGACGAAGGTCGACGACGCGGCGCTCGGTGAGGTACCACGTAGGCACGCTGACGGACACGAAGTGTCTCCCGGAGGTCGCTGGGTGATCGCTGGGTGATCGGCGGGCGGCAAAGATCGTCGCCTGCAGCACCGATCCTACCTGCTCGTCGACAACGCCCGACCACCCGCAGACATTCCCGTCACGGTGGAGCAAGCGGTGACCGCGTCGCGCACCGCGCACACCCGCTGCCCCCGACCCTCGTCGTGGGACACGGGTCAGTGGTTCGGCGCGTCGAGGAACGCGTGCATGAGCGGACCGGCCGTCACGGAACCGCCCTCTCCCGTCTCGACGAACACCGCGACCGCGAGGTCGTCCTGCGTCGCGATCATCCAGGCGTGCGCGACGCTGCCGTCGTCGTACTGCGCGGTGCCGGTCTTGGCGCCCAGCTCTCCGGGCAGGTCCTGCAGGTCCGACGCCGACCCGTCCGTGACGACCGACGCCATGAGGCTGCGCAGGGTCGCCGCCTCGTCCTCGGTGAGGTCGCCCGCGTCCGGTGTCTCGTCCGCCACGGACTGCACGTCCGGGTGCACCAGGACCGGCGACACGCGGTGGCCGGCGGACACGCTCGCCGCGACGGTCGCCATCGCGAGCGGCGACGCGAGGACTCGGCCCTGGCCGATCATCGACGCCGCGTGGTCCGTCCCTTGCGAGTCCGTGGGGACGTCGCCGAAGTACGCGGGCGCGCCGAGATCCGACTCGACGCCCAGGCCGAGGGAGGCCGCGGCGTCGTGCAGGGCCTGCTGGTCGACCGTGTCCCGCTGGCCGATCATCGCCGTGTTGCACGAGTTCGCGAACGCGGTCCGCAGCGGCACGTCGCCGAGCGCGTCGGCGGGATACCCGGGCACGTTCTGGAACTCGCGCCCGTCGACCGTGATCGTCTCGGGGCACGAGACGGTGCTGTCCGGGGTCAGGCCGGCCCGGAGCATCGCGAGCGTCGACGCGACCTTGAACGTCGAGCCCGGTGCGTACTGCCCGGTGGTCGCGGTGGACAGGCCGTCGCCCGCCGTCGCGCTCGCCGCGGCGAGCACGTCGCCCGTCGAGGGCTCGATCGCCACGATCGCCGCGGGGGTCGTCTGGTCCGCGAGCACCTGCTCCGCGGCGACCTGCATGTCGGGGCGCAGCGTCGTGCTGAGCGCCACGCCGTCGACCGGGTCGACGGCGAAGACCTCGACGGGCTCCTCGTCCTCGGCGCTGCCGTCGGGCACGACCGAGATCGAGACGCCGGGCGCGCCGCGCAGCTGCTGGTCGTACTGGCGCTGCAGCCCTGACAGACCCACGGTGTCCCCGGCGACGATCTCGCCCTCCGACTCGTCGACGATCTCGGCCGTGGCGTCGCCCACCCGGCCGAGGATCGGCCGCGCGAACTCGCGCGTGGGGGCGAGCGGGAGCTCGTCGTCGATGACGGCGACACCGTCGATCGCCCGGGCGTCGTCCACGTCGATGCCCGCCGTGTCCTGCGTCCGCACCGTGATCGCCTCGACGAACGCCTTCTCCCCCGCACCGGCGACCTGCTCGGCGTACGCGTCGGCATCGATCCCGACGACGTCCGCGAGGTCGCGCGCCGCGCTCTCCCAGCCGGAGGCGTCCACGTGCGTCTTGTCGACACCGATCCGGTACACGGGACGGTCGGCGACGATCGAGGCGTCGTCGGCCCCGAGGATCTCCGCGCGCTCGGCCCGCACGCGTTCGACGGCGAGCCTGTCGCCGTCCTGCAGGTCCGGCACGAGCACGTCGGGTTCCCAGACCGCGGCCCACTCCCCGGGGCCGTCCTCGCCCTCGGCAGGTTCGACGAACGCGAGGTCGACGCTCGTCGTGTACTCCCACGCCGCCTCGTCGGACATGTCCCAGGTGTAGGCGAGGGTCGCGGTGGCGCGCTGGGCGTCGCCGTCCTCCGCGTCGTCGACCGTGAGCTTCTCGACCTCGACGGTGTGCTCGACGTCGGCCACCGGCTCCAGGACCGCGTCCAGGTGGTCCTGGACCGTCGTCGCGTCGAGGTCGACGAACGCGACCCCGCTCACGTCCGCGCGCGCGATGCCCTCGGCGAGCGCGGCGGCGGCCCCGTCCGGGGACGGCTGGTCAGGTGTGCAGGCCGCAAGGGGCAGCGCCAACGCCGGCAGCACCAGCACGGCAACGCTTCGTCGATGACGCACGCACGACCCCCAGAATTCGGATGAACACGACACGCGGGAGGCTACCGCACGCCTCGGACTCCCATCGAGATCGACCCGAGCGCCCCGAGATCGACCTGCGGGAGGTCGATCTCGGTGCGCTCGGGTCGATCTCGCGGTCAGCGGCTCGCCGGCTCGGCGTCGTGCGGGTGGCGGCGCTCCAGCGCCGAGCCCTCCACGTCGACGTCCGGCAGGATGCGGTCCAGCCACTTCGGCAGCCACCAGGCCGCCCCGCCGAGCAGGTGCATGAGCGCGGGGACCACGAGCATCCGCACGACGAAGGCGTCGACGAGCACGCCGAAGGCGAGCGCGAACCCGATCGGCCGGATCATCGCGTCCTCGGCGAAGATGAACCCGCCGAACACGGAGATCATGATGATCGCGGCGGCGGTGACGACGGATCGGCCGGCCCGGAAGCCCTGCACGACGGCGATCCGCGCGGGCGCCCCGTGCGCGTACGCCTCCCGCATGCCCGTCCCGAGGAACAGCATGTAGTCCATCGCGAGGCCGAACAGCACGCCGACGAGGATGGTGGGCAGGAAGTTCAGCACCGGCCCGGGGTTCTCGACGCCGAAGAAGCCCGAGAGCCAGCCCCACTGGTACACCGCGACGACCCCGCCGAGCGCGGCGAAGTAGCTCAGGATGAACCCGAGCGTCGCGATGAGCGGGACGAGCAGCGAGCGGAACACCAGGATCAGGATCAGCATCGACAGGCCGACGACGACGCCCAGGTAGAGCGGCAGCGCGTCGGACAGCTTCTGGGAGATGTCGATGTTCCCGCTCGCGGCGCCGGCGACGCCGAGCTCGACGTCCCCGTCCACGCCGTCCACGCTGATGGGCGACAGGTCACGCAGCGAGTGCACGAGCTGCTCGGTGGACTCGCTCGTCGGGCCGTCGGCCGGGATCACCTGGAAGGCCAGCACCGTCCCGTCCTCGGACACGGCGGCGGGGGCGACCGCGACGACGTCGTCCTGGGCAGCGAGCTGCTCGCCGATGGCGAGCTGGGCCGCGACCTGGTCGTCCTCGGCGACCGGGGCGGGCATGTCCGCCGCGACGAGGAGGGGGCCGTTGGTACCGGCGCCGAACTTTTCCGCGACCGTCGAGTACGCCTGGTACTGCGTGGACTCGTGCGGCTCGGACGAGCCGTCGGGCAGGTTGATGCGCAGGTCCAGGGCAGGGATGGCGACGACGCCCAGCACCGCGATGCCGAGCACGACGCGCCCGACGGCGACCCACGTGTTCATCGGCCGCAGCGGCTTCTTGCCGGGCTCGGTGCTCGCGTCCATGTGGGCGGCGTGCGGCTCGGGAGCGGCCAGGACGGCCCGCTCCTTCTTGTTGAGGATCCGCATGCCGATGGCGGACAGCAGCGCCGGGGTGAGCGTCACGGCGACCAGCACCGCGACGGCGACGCTGAAGGCGCCCACGGTCCCCATGAGGCCGAGGAACGGGATGCCGGTGACGTTGAGAGCGAGCAGCGCGATGACGACGGTCATCCCGGCGAAGACCACGGCGTTGCCGGACGTGCCGTTCGCGAGGCCGATCGACTCGTCGACCTCGTAGCCCTCCTTCAGCTGCCGGCGGTGCCGGTTGACGATGAACAGGGCGTAGTCGATCCCGACCGCGAGGCCGAGCATGAGGCCGAGGACCGGCGTCACGGACGACATCTCGACCACGCCGGAGAACGCGAGCGCGGCGAGCGCGCTCACCCCGACGCCGACGAGCGCGGTGACGAGCGGCAGGCCAGCGCCGATGAGGGTGCCGAGCATGACGATCAGGACGATGGCGGCCACGACGAGGCCGACGACCTCACCCGGGCCGATGACGGACGGTGCCTCCTGGGAGACGTCGGCGCCGAAGTCGGCGCTCACGCCGTCGATGGCACCGACCTCGTCGGTGAACGTGTCGATCACCGCATCCTTGGTCTCCTGCGAGACGTCCATCTGGGCGTCGGTAAAGATCACGGTGACGACCGCGGCCGTGCCGTCCTCGGAGACCACGCTGATGCCGGATGCGAGGTCCAGCAGCGCCTGCCCCTGCTCGAGCTCTGCGGTGCCCTCCTCGAGGTCGGCGGCGTTGGCGTCCAGCTCGTCCTGGCCCGCGTCCAGCTCGTCCTGCTGCGACTCGAGCTCGGCCAGACCGGCGTCGATCTGCTCCTGCTGCGCGTCGAGCTGCGGGCCGACCTGGTCGATCGCGCCCGCTGCCTCGGCCTGCTCGCGCGCCGCGTCGAGCTCGTCCTGACCCTGCTCGAGCTCCGCGCGCGCGTCGTCGAGCTGCTGCTGGCCGGACTCGAGCTGCTCACGTCCCGCGTCGAGCTGCTCCTGCCCGTCGGCGAGCTCGTCCTGGCCGTCCGCGATCTTCTGGGCCTGCTCCGCCCGGTCGGCCTCGGTCGCGAACGGGTCGACGACCGTCTCGACGCCGTCGACGTCCTCGACGTCGGCGATCACGTCGCCGATCGCCTGCTCCTGGTCGTCGGTGAAGGGCTCGTCGTCGTCCGTCGTCAGGACGATCGTGCCGGTGCCGCCCGCGGCCTCGGGGATCTCCTCGGCGAGCTGGTCGGTCACCTCCTGCGTGGGGGTGCCGGGGATCGAGAAGCTGTCCGTCAGCGTGCCGCCTGCGAGGGCGAAGCCGGCGCCCGCGACGACGAGGACCGCGATCCACGCGGCGACGACCGCCTTCACGTGGTGGGCCGCGCCGCGGCCCAGGCGGTAGAGGAGCTCAGCCATGGTGTCCTTCCAGGAAGGTCTGGGAGTTCGGGAGGGGGGTCCGGACGGTCAGGAGTGGTTCAGGAGTGCAGGGTCAGCGACCGTTCGAGCAGGCGCGCCCACGTCTCGCGCGCGCTCCGGTCCGCCTGCCCCCCGGTCTCGGCGAGCCAGTACCGGTAGAGGACGACGAGGTTGCTCATCAGCGACCCGACGGTCAGGTCCACGTCGAGCCGGTCGACCTCGGGATGACGTCGGTCGAGCTGTGTCGCGAGCTCTTCGCTGACCTCGGCGAGCGAGCGGAGCAGGATCATCGCCTGGTGCGCCGGGACGTCCGGGACGAGGTCGTCGAGCGGGCCGGCGACGACGCACGCGTCGCCCTGGAGCCCGAGACCGCGCGTGAGCGACGAGATCGTGGCGACGAGGTCCGCGGCGCGCAGCGCCGCCACGACGTCGGCGGCCATCGCGGCGTGCGGGTCCGCGGCACGCGGTGGTTCCTCGGCCAGCGAGTCGACGATCCCGTGGAGCGCGTCCGCAAGGACCGCGGCGACGACGTCGTCCAGCGACGCGAAATGGTTGAAGACGGTCCGGCGAGAGACGTCGGCGCGCTGCGCGAGCGCGTCGACGGTGAAGTCCAGGCCGTGCGCCTCGTCCATGAGCGCGGCCGCCGCAGCGACGATCGAGGCCCGCGTGCGCGCCTTGAGGCGCACGCGACGGTCGTCGCCGGGGCTCGGGTCTGCGGTCACGTCACTACACTAGGTGCAGCGTTGCACTCAGTGCACCCATGAGCCAGAGATGTTCGTCACTCGCCCTCGCCGTCGGGCGTGACCGGCCGCACGACGTACCAGAGCCGGATCGCCTCGTCGCCACCCGGGCCGGGTTCGTGGCTGATCTGCACGGACGTCACGACGTCCCCGTCGTTGCCGTTGATCCCGGTCCGCGCGCGCGTGCCGCCCGCCCGGGACGCCTCGAGCGAGGCGGGCAGGTCGTCGTCGAGCCACCGGTCGATCTGGTCCACCGGGAAGCCCAGCACGTCGGCGTCGGCGACGAGCTGGTCGTGCACCGCCTGGCCGCCGGAGAGCGTGCGGAACACGTTGATCGTCGACACGTACCCCCGCCGCGGCTCGACGGTCAGCTCCTCCGCGGTCGTCGACCACACCCCGCTGGGCAGGGTCAGCTCGACCTCCGCCGCACCACCGGGCAGCTCGACGACCGCCATGCTCTCGCCGAGTCCCACGGACTCCGCGCTGATCGGCGTGCTCACGTCCCATCGCATGGGTTCGCCCTCCTGGATCGCCTCGATCGTCGTGCCGCTCGTGCCCGACGACGTCCCGCCGCCGCCCGTCGTCGTGCTCGCCCCGTCGTCGTCGGGGTCCCCGAACGTGATGCTGCACCCCGCCGTCGCGAGCGCGAGGACGGCCACGAGCGCGGCGGTCAGGGCCGCACCGCGCCCGCGCGCGCGCCGCCGGGTCACTGGTCCACGTCCACGTTCCACTCGCCCAGTCTGTCAACGATCCGGCCGATGCGTCCGGGATCGGTGAGCCGGTAGCCGTCGATCCGGTCGGAGACGTCGCTGCCGATGATCTGCGCCGCCTGGTCCGGGTGCTCGGTGATGAGCTGCTGGTAGGCGGGCAGGGTGTCGCGCGTGATGTAGTCCCACCGCGCCCCCTGGTCCGCGATGTTGCCACCGGGCAGCGGGGTCTCGACGCTCACGCTCCCCTGCAGCGGGTTGTCGAACGAGATGCCGGTGAACGGGATGCCGACGTCCTGCGGTCCCGGGGTCTCGACGTTCACCGTGAACGGGTCGTACTGCGCGTACGTGCCCGCGCCCGGGATCGACGGCTCGCCGACGAGCGTCATGAGGTAGGTGAACGCCTCCCCCGTACCCGCATGGTCGCGCATCGTCTGCCAGTCGTCGGCGATGATCTGGTTCTGCTCGCGCGACAGCAGCGCCGTGTTCCCGTCCGCGAGCGCCTGCGCGTCCCCCGCACGGCCCGCGTCGATGTCCGCCCACGCCTGGTACGCCGCGTCGTCGATGACGCCGGCCTCGAGCATGCGTTCCATCTCGGGCAGGCCCCCGCTCAGGTACGCCTCGTGCATGCCGGCCTGGTCGACGAAGATCTCGCGCTGCATCGACAGGAACTGGTTCTCGTAGAAGCCGAGCTCGGCGTCCGTCATGCCCGCGACGGCCTCGAGGGCGTCCGGGGTGACGCCGGGCGGCAGGTGCTCGGCCGCGTCGCCCACCCCCTGGGCCAGCTCGCGCATCATGTCGAGGTCGAAGAACCCCGCGGCGAACGACGGCCCGATCATCGCGGCCATGCCCGCCCACTGCATCCACGGGTGGTCCAGGTACAGCTCGCCGTAGTACGTGTAGACGCCCTCGATGATCTCCCGGTTCGCGGCCGATCCCGCCGACGGGTCCCAGTCCGCGACGTCGAACCCCGCTTCCGCGGCGGCGACCCGCGTCCAGTGCGCGGAGGCCAGGTCGCCGAAGCCGGGCGACTCTGGGTCGACGCCGTCCTGCACCATCTGCGCGTAGAGCGCCGCGATCTGCGCGTCGCTCGCCCGGGCGAGCCAGTCCGCGCGCTCGGACGCGCTCATCTCGGCGTACTCGCCGGGCGTCGGCGTGCCGGGCGTCCCGCCCCCCGGGCCCGAGGAACCGCCCGGGGACCCCGGACCACCGGGCCCGCCGCCGGTGGAGCTCGTCGACTCCTGCTCGTCGGCGTTGCGGCGCAGCGCGTCCGACGCGTGCTCGAGCAGGGTCGACGCGTTCGCCACGGCGGGCGCGAGCGTCGCGGACCAGTCCGAGCGGAACTGCGCGGCGTCGGGCCCCTCCCACCGCACGGCCGACTCGACGAGGGAGGAGACCTGCTGCTGGGTGGTGCGCAGCGCACCCGCGCCGGTGGCGAGCTGTCCGGCGAGCTCGCGCAGGGCTGCGACGTCCGCGCCCCACAGTCCGCCCATGACACGTCTCCCTCGGTCTTCTGCGTTGCTGGGGTTCCACGGGCAGCCGATGAGGAGACCGGCGGCACGCGGCAGGACCGTTCGACGGTACGTACACGACGGGCTCGCCGCGATGGGGAGTCCTGCCCATGCCCGTCCGTCAGCGCGCCAGGCTCGCCCCCATCCGCTCGACGGCCTCGGTGAGGACGTCGACGTTCGTCGCGAGGTTGAGCCGTACGTGCCCCGCACCGCCCGGACCGAACCGGCGCCCGTCCTCCAGCGCGACCCCGGCCCGGTCGAGGAACCACCGGAACGGGTCGGCCGCGGGCGCGCCGCCGTCGTCGGGCAGGTCGGTCAGCGCCCGGCAGTCCAGCCACGCGAGGTACGTCGCGTCACCGGGGCGGTGGCGGACGTCCGGCAGGTGCTCCGCGAGCAGGTCGGCGAGCAGCCACGCGTTGCGCTCGACGCCCACGAGGACCTGGTCGAGCCAGTCGTCGCCGTGGTCGAGCGCCGCGACGTGCGCGAGCACCGACACGTGCTGCACGCCGTGGCCCGCGATCTCAGGGACGCGCCGCAGGTCGGCTGCCGCGGCCGGCCCGCCGACGGCGAGCGCGGCCTTGAGCCCCGCGAGGTTGAACGCCTTGGACGCGGAGACGACCGCGACGGCGTCGTCCGTCCCGGGGACGGTCAGCAGCGGGGTGTGCACGGTCGCGGGATGCCCGTCGTGCCCGGGGCGCGTGACCGGCGCGTGGATCTCGTCGGCGACGACCCGCACCCCGTACCGGCGGGCGAGCCCGACGGCGGCCGCGAGCTCGTCGGGCGTGTGCGCGGTGCCGGTGGGGTTGTGCGGGTTGCACAGCAGCCAGACGGCGCGACGCCCCGACCCGGCGCCGTGGCCGTGGGCTGCGACCCCGGTCGCGTCGGCGAACGCGGCCTCGAGCGTCGCGAGGTCGATCCGGTGCTCCGCGGTCAGCGGGGCGCCGACCACGCGGCGGCCCTCGCTCGAGGGGAACGCGAAGAACGGTGGATACACCGGCGTGTTCACGACGACCGCGTCGCCCGGCGACGTCAGGACGCGCAGCACCTCGACGATCCCGAGCATCACGTCGGGCAGCGTGCGGGTGGTAACCGGGTCGAACGACCAGCCCCAGCGCCGCTGCGCGAACCGCGCGAACGCCTCCGCGTACGCCGGTCCGTGGTCGTACCCGGTGTCCCCCGCGCGCATCGCCGCCGTGACGGCGTCGACCACCGGCTCGCACGGCGCGACGTCCATCTCGGCGACGAACAGGGGCAGCACGTCCGGCGCGTAGGCGTGCCACTTCACCGAGGTCCGACGCCGCAGCTCGGCCAAGGTGGGAACGTCCAGCGGGGTCTCGCCGGACGTCGTGCTGGGCTCGGTTCTCTCGGTTCCGCTCACCCCGACACCCTAGGCAGGGCCCGGTGCGGGCGCGACGCCGCCCGTCGGCGTCGGGACCGGTTCCTCCGCCGCGGCGTTGGCCGGGCTGGTGGCGAGCACGACGCACCCGGCGACGGCGAGGACGGTCGCGACGACCGCGGGCACGGCCCAGCCGTCGCGCACGACGTCGCCCAGCACGAGCAGCCCGACGACACCCGGGACGAGGACCTCCACGACGGAGACGGTCGCCGCGACGGAGCCGACGGCACCCTTCTCGAGGGCGCGAAGGTAGCCGAGGACGCCGGCCGCGCCCGCGGCGAGGATCGCGACGACGAGCGGCTGCAGGACGGTGTCGAGGATGTCGCCGGAGGCGTGCGCGCCGCGCGCGGCGATCGCGGCGACGGAGTAGCCGAGCCCGCCGAGCAGGGCCAGCAGGATCGGGTGCCCGCGGCGGTAGGCCAGCACGACCCCGGCGACCAGCACGAGCGAGACGACGACGGTCCACGTGGTGAAACCGGTCGGCGGCTCGGTCGCGGGCTGCTCGCCCGCGGCGAGCGCGAGCACGACGAGCGCGACGACGACGACCCCGATCGAGACGAGGTCGGTGCGGCGCAGCGTAGCGTGGAGCACCACGCGGGCCAGGACCACGACGCCCACGAGCGACGACGCGACGATCGCCTGCACGACGAACAGCGGGAGGTGGTCCAGGGCCAGGAGCGAGAGGAGGAACGCGACGCCGTCGAGCACGAGGCCACCGATGACCAGCGGGTGCCGCACCACGGCGAGGCCGTGGGCCCGCCGCGTCGCGACGGCCTGCATGATCGTGCTCACCGCGTACGCGACGGCGGCGGCCACGGCGGCCGCGACGGAGAGGATCACGTCGCCGCCCCGACCCCGCGCAGGAACCGCCCGATGACGGGGATCTCCGTCACGCCCTCGGCACCCGCGACCACGAGCGCCTGGGTCGCGGCCAGCTCCGCGGAGTCGAGCAGGACGTAGCGCGAGACCCACGTCGGGTCGAACTTGTCGTTGAACGAGCCGAGCGTCGCCATCTGCGTCCCCTCGGACAGCCGCTGCAGGACGGGTCGCGCGAGCTGGTCGACGCGCCCGTCGCGTCCGCCCTCGAGGACCTCGCGCATCACGGCGAAGTTGAGGCCGAGCCCGCGCCGGCCCGTCGTAGCGAGGTGGTCGATCGTGGCGACGACGGTCGCGTCGATCAGGCCGTTCGGGATGCCCTCGGCGTCGGTGCGGCGACGCATGACGTCGAGCGACCAGCCCTCGATCGCGGCGGCGGGGACCCACTGGCAGAACGCGTCGACGCGGCCGTCGGCGTCGCGCGTGACGGACATCGCGAGGCCCGTGTCCGCGGGGTCGAACAGGCGCGAGAGGGTCATGGAGAAGCCGCGCTCGTCCTCGCCGCGCCGCGACTCGTCACTCATCGCGACGATCTGGGCGCGGAGGTCGGGATCGATCGTCGCGGGGTCGTGGAACGTCGTGGTGTACCCGGAGCGCGCGACGCGGTTGACCGCCTGCCGGAGCGACTTGTGGTCGTGCCCGGCGAGCGTGAACGTCGTGCAGTCGACCGTCGCCTCGTCGCCGAGGTAGACGGCGTGCAGGCCGCTGCGCTCGTAGACGGGCAGCCAGTCCTCGGCCGCGGCGACGACCGCGAGCGACGAGCCCTGCGTGGCGGCGTGGTCCACCATCTCGGCCCACACCGTCTCGCGCTCCTCGACCGGACCGATCGGGTCCGGAGACACGAGGCACACCCCGCCGCGCACGGAGTGGGCGACCACGCTGCGGCCCACGAAGAACCAGTCCTTGTCGTCGCGCAGCGCGAAGTAGTCGAGCGTGCCCGTCCCGTACCGCTGCACGACGGCGCGCGCACGTTCCCGCTCCTCGACCCGTTCCACGGGGCCGAGCCGGGCCGCGGCGCGCGGCGAGAGGAGCCACCACAGGACGAGCGCGATCACGGCGACGTCGACCACGGTCGACACGACGTGCACGACCGTGAGCCACGACCCCTCGAGCGCCGCGTCGGGGTCCTCGGCGTTGAGCACGACGATCACGAGCCCGACGACCGCGAGCACCCACGCGAGGAGGAGGAGCGACACGAGGAGCACCGCGCGCCGGACCGCACGCCGGGTCGGCAGGACGGGGAACGCGCGCCACCGGGTCGCGAGCCACACCGTGGCGGCGAGCACGACGACGGACGGGACCACGTCCACGCCGCGCGCCACGTGCAGGCCCGCCGAGAGCCCGAGGACCAGGACGGTCACGGCCCACGCGAGCCGGTGCCCGCGCCGCAGGCCGCGTGCCGTGAGCAGCAGGACGAGCGACACGAGCAGGAGCGTCGTCGCGCCGCTGCCCGGCGTGAGGCCCGGCACGACGTCGCGGAACAGCGTCAGGTGCGACCACAGCCCGCGGGCGAGCACCGCGACGATCCCCAGCACCGCAAGCACGAGCACGACGCGCGCCGTCAGGACGCGCACGCGGACGCGGTGTCGCTGCGCGTCGAGCGGCGAAGGCGCGTTCGACGCCGGCGCGAGAGCCGCGGTGGCGGGGCCTGTCACCGTCCGATCATCGACGAGAACGGCACGCACCGCAGCGTGGGTGCGCTACTCGTCGTCCGGGGCGGACCCGCGCCCGCGGGCGTGAGCCGGGCGCTCGGCGTCGTGCACCCACCGCCACACGCGCGTCACGACGAACCACACGACCGCGAGGCCCACGAACCCGATCACGACGGTCTGCAGGATGCCTGCGTACTCCTCCACGACGTGCCAGTTCTCGCCCAGGTAGTACCCCGCGACGACGAAGATCGTGTTCCAGATCGCGCTGCCCGCCGCGCTCAGGGCGGTGAACTTCCACAGCGGCATGCGCTCGACGCCCGCGGGGATGGAGATGAGGCTGCGGAAGATGGGGATGAAGCGGCCGAAGAACACGGTCGCGCCGCCGTGCCGCAGGAAGAACTGCTCGGTGCGGTCGACGTCATGCACCTTGACGAGCGGGATCTTCTCCGCGAGCCACCGCGTGCGCTCGCGGCCGACGAGCGCGCCGACCGCGTAGAGGGCGAGCGCGCCCACGACCGACCCGGCGGTCGTCCAGACGATCGCCTCCGCGACGCCGAAGCTGCCCTGGCTCGCGGTGAAGCCCGCGAGCGGCAGGATGACCTCGCTCGGCAGCGGCGGGAAGAGGTTCTCGAGCGCGATGGCGATCGCCGCGCCGACCGGCCCGAGCGTCTCCATGAGGTTCACGGCCCAGCCCGCGACGCCGTCGAGCGCGGGCTCCTGCGCCGCCGTCGGGGCGGCTGAGAGCACGGCCGGGAGGGCGGCGAGGAGTCCGGGGTGCACGGTCGACGAGCCTAGGCGAGGCTTGTCGCGCCGGAGCGCCGATGAGTTCGAGACCGTGTGGAGGTCTCGTGGGAAGGCCGGACGACCGGTCGGGCAGGACGGCCAGGAGGCGACATGCGCATCAGCACGACGGTAGAGGCCGCCGGCGGCACGACGACGGGACTGCCGATCCCGGACGACGTGGCCCTGTCGTTCGGGCGGGGACGGAAGTTCCCCGTGCGCGTGACGATCGGCGAGCACACGTACCGGTCGTCTCTCGTGTTCTACCGGGGGCAGTTCGTCATCTCGCTCAGCGCGGCGAACCGGGAGGCGGCGGGCGTCGCCGCCGGTGACGACGTGGAGATCGACGTCGAGGTCGACGACGCCCCGCGCACCGTCGTCGTGCCGGACGACCTCGCCGCGGCGCTCGCCGACGCGGACGCACGCGCGGCGTTCGACGCGCTGTCGTACTCGAAGCAGCGCGCGATCGTCGAGCCGATCGAGGCGGCGAAGGCGTCGGAGACGCGGCAGCGACGGGTCGACAAGGTGGTCGCGTCACTGCGATGACGTGGTCGCGTCACTGCGATGACAACGTGGCGTTCGTCAGGGGGCTCGAGCGTGGTAGGCGGGCACTCCCTTCGTCTTACAAACGCGGGACAGCCGACGTAGAGTGAAGGCATGACTTCGACGGCCAACGTCCACGTCGGCGACAAGCGACGAGATGTCCCCGAAACCAGGCGGGTCAGCAGCCTCACGCCCACGCGCGGCTCCGTCACCTTCCGCACCACCGCTGACGACCGCCGCATCCTCGACCGCCTCAACAGCGAGGGCATCGCCGCCAGCGACGCCGTACGCCGCGGCCTGCGCCTGCTCGAACAGGAACGCTGGCTCGATGAGGCGCGCGCCGCCATGATCGCCAACCGAGACGAGAACCTGAACGACGAGCCGGACGCCTGGTGATCCGCGGAGCCGTCTACAAGATCGACCTCGGAACCCCCCGCGGCCACGAGCAAGGCGGGAAGCGGTACGGCCTCGTGCTGTCACCCACCGATGCCCCGTGGACGGTCGCGACCATCATCCCGACGTCCACCAGCGCACGCGCAATGACCTTTCGCCCCGAGCTGGAGATCGCTGGCGAGAAGACCGTGCTCCTCGTCGACCAGATCCGCTCCGTCGACGTCACCTACCTCGTCGGCGAGCCCGTCGCCTTCCTCCACCACGACGACCTCGCGACGGTGGAGGAAGCTCTGGCTCGCTACCTGGGGCTGGTATGACGCCGAGCGTTGTCAGCACCAGGTGACCCTCTGGGTTCACGTGGTGCTGAAAACTAGGGCGTCGAGCGCGCGCGCCGGCTCCCAGGCGCCGGCCTCGAGGTTCGACACGACGACGACGGTCGTCCCGGGAGACGCGGCGTCCGGGCCGTCGGGGTAGTGGCGCAGCATCGCGCTGGACCCCGTGTTGATGCCCTCCTTGTAGGCCGAGCGCACGCTGCCGTCGGCGCGCAGCTCGAACTCGAGGCCGAACCCGTAGTGCACCTCGGCCGTCCGCGTCTTGGCCGGGAGGCCGGGGCCCGTCTTCTCCTCGGTCTCCTCCGTGTCGCCGTCGTCGTGCTTGACCTGCGGCGTGAAGAACGCGCGCGTCAGGTCGGGCGGCAGGAGCGTGCCGTCGCGGACCGCGCCCAGGAACCGGGCGAGGTCGGCGGCCGTGACGTGCGCGCCGCCGTCGGGCGAGCCGACGGGTGGGTAGGAGTAGATGTTCTGCCGCCACCCCGGGACGGGGCGGTCGTCGGGCGGCTCGTCGGGCCCGACGGCGCGGGCCGGCTCCCAGCCCTCCGCGACGTCGGGCACGGCCTCGTCCATGCGGAAGAAGCCCGAGTCCGCCATACCCGCCCGGCCGAAGACGTGCTCGCGCACGTAGTCGCGGTAGGTCGTGCCGGTGACCGTCTCCAGCGCGAGCCCCGCGAGCACGAACCCGACGTTGCAGTACCGGCAGCCCTCGCCCGGCGGGAAGTTCGGCTCCTTGTGGACGAAACCCGGGAGGAAGTCCGGGGTGCGCGTCACCGAGTAGGTCGGCCTGTCCACCCACAGCGCCTCGTACGACTCGCCGGCCTCCTCGTCGGCGTCGTCCGCGATGCCGGACGAGTGCGTGAGCAGGTGCCGGAGGGTGACCTCGCGCGGGATGGTCGTGCCGCCGAGGTCGACGTGGTCGTGGATGCGGTCGTCGAGGCCGAGCCGGCCCTCGCCGACGAGCTGGAGCACCGCCACGGCGGTGAAGAGCTTGGTCACGGACGCGACGTCGAACCGCGTCGTCGTGCGGACGGGAACGCCCCAGCGCCGGGACGCGACGCCGTAGGCGCGCTCGAACACCTCCTCGCCGTGCCGCTCGATCCGCACCACGCCGGAGAGCTCGTCCGCCGCGGCGGCGGCGCTCAGGTGCGCGTCGAGCCCGGCGAGCCGCTCGGCGTCGAGGGTCGCGTCGTGGGCTGTCATCCCTCGACAGTAGGCTCGTCGGAGCCCGGAGTCCCGGGATTTTCGACCCTGCCGACGGGAGCCTGCTCCGTGCCCGACGCACCCCGTACCGTCCCCCCGTCGCTCGACCCCGTCGTGCTGCCCGACCTCACCCCCGGCGACGCCTACGACCTGGAGACGGGCGCCGACCTCGAGGGGTTCGAGCTGGTCGACCTGCACCTCGACGCCGTCGACCTCGAGGACTCGAGCCTGTTCGGCACGCGCGTGGTCGGTCTGCGCGCCGACCAGGCGGACCTGCGTCACGCGAGCCTGGCCGAGGTCGTCCTCGAACGCCTCGACGTGCCGGTCCTGCGCGGGGTGCGGGGGAGGTGGCGCGACGTCGAGGTGCGCGACTCGCGGCTCGGTTCGGCCGAGCTGTACGAGTCGACGTGGCACGGCGTGCACCTCGTCGGCTGCAAGCTGGGATTCGTGAACCTGCGCGGCGCCGACCTGCACGACGTGCTGTTCACCGACTGCACCATCGACGAGCTGGACCTGGTCCAGGCGCGGGCGACCCGGGTCGCGTTCGTCGGGACCCGGGTGCGACGGCTCGACGTGCAGGCGTCGACTCTCGAGCACGTGGACCTGCGCGGCGCGGACCTGGACGAGATCGCAGGTGTCCGGTCCCTCGCCGGCGCTACGGTCGGCGAGCTCCAGCTCGCGCGCCTCGCGCCGCTGCTCGCGGACGCGCTGGGCGTGACCGTCCAGGACTGAGATCGACCGCCTGCTCCCCACGCCCACGCCGATGAGTCCCGGGCGAACGCCGGGTCTACCCGTCGACAGGTTCGTCCGGGGCCACGAGAGGGAGCACCCATGTCCGTACAGATCAGCCCGTACCTGAACTTCGACGGCGACGCGCGGGAGGCCATCGAGCTCTACGGCTCCGTGTTCGGCGCGGAGCCGGCGATCGACACGTTCGACTCCGTGGGCCCGGTCGACGACCCCGCGACGGCCAAGAAGGTCATGCACTCCCAGGTCGAGGTCCCCGGTGTCGGGACGGTCATGGCCTCCGACGTGCCGCCGGGGACGCCGGCGCCGCCGCACGGGACGATCGCCCTGTCGGGCGGCCAGGAGGAGCGCGAACAGCTCCATGCGTGGTTCGCCGCCCTCTCCGACGGCGCGCGCGACGTCATGGGGATCGAGACCGCCCCGTGGGGCGACGAGTTCGGCATGGTGACCGACCGGTTCGGGACGGTGTGGATGGTCAACGTCGCCGGCGCCCCTGCCACCTGACCTCGCTCGCGTACGGTCGGGCCATGACCGCTCTCGGCGTGATCCTCCCGCGCTCCCTGCCCGCCGACCAGATCGTGCCGTTCGCCCGGCGCGCCGAGGAGGTGGGGCTCGACGAGGTGTGGGTCGTCGAGGACCTGACGTTCCACGGCGGGTTCGCGCAGGCGGCGACGGTTCTCGCGACCACGTCGCGCATCGGTGTGGGCATCGGCATCCTGCCTGCCGCCACGCGCGCGTCGTCGACCGTCGCGATGGAGGCCGCGACCCTCGCGGCGATCCACCCCGGACGGCTGCAGGTGGGGATCGGGCACGGCATGCCGTCGTGGATGCGGCAGATCGGCGTGTGGCCCGCGAGCCCGCTCGCGATGCTCGAGGAGACGACGGCGGCCGTGCGGTCCCTGCTGCACGGCGAGCGGGTGGCGGCGACCGGGCGCTACGTGCGGGTCGACGACGTGGCGCTCCACGTCCCGCCCGCGGTCCCCCCGCCGGTGCTCACGGGCGTGCGCGGGCCCCGTTCGCTCGAGGTGTCCGGCCGCGTCGCCGACGGCACGATCCTCGACATGCCCGTCACGCCCGAGTACCTCGCGGTGGCCCGCGCGGCGATCGACACGGGCCGGGCGTCGGCGGGTGGGGCCGTTCCGCCCGAGCACCGGGTGGTCGCGTTCGCGCACGGCGTGGTGCACGACGACGCGGCGCAGGCCCGCGCGCTCGCCCGGCCCGGGCTCGCGGTCCTCGCGGAGAGCGACTGGTCCGTGCACGTCGACCCGCTCCCGTTCGCGGACGAGCTGCGCGCACTGGCCCGCGCGAGCGCGTCGCCGGAGGCCTTCGCCGCCGCGATGCCCGACGCCTGGGTCGACGTGCTCACCGTCTCCGGGTCACCGTCGGACGTGCGCGCGCGGCTCGCGCACCTCGGTGAGCACGGCGTGTCGAGCGTCGTGCTGACTCCGGTCTCCCCCGCCCCGGAACGCCGCGACGACCCGTTCGCGGCGCTGGACGCCCTCGGCGCGGTAGCCACCCCCGCGGGGTAGAACGCTCACCCTGCCGGTCGTTCCCTCGTCGTCGGATCGCCGTCTTGGGTGTCCTGGCCGTCCGGGCGTGCGTCCGTCGCGTCACGGTCACCGCCCCCGCTGCCCGCCTCCTCACCCGCCGAGGGTGAGGGCGCGGTGCCCAAGGCCGCGAGCAGGCCGGCGAGGTCCGTGTCGCGCACCTGGTACGACGTGACGGTCGCCGGGTCGGACCGGTCCACGTCGTGCAGCATCTCCTGGACGAGCGCGCCGACCGGTCCACGCACCACGATCTCGACGTCGGCGCGCTCGCCGGGCGAGGACACCCGCAGCTCGAGGAGGTCGAGCCCCAGGGAAGCCAGACGCTGCAGCAGACCGTAGAGCGCAGCCTGGTCGCGGACCGTCGCCTCGAGCAGCGTGCACGACGTCGAACGCCGCACCCCGAGCTCGGCGAGCTCCGCGTCGGGCAGGTCGGGTCCCACGACCATCAGCTCGACCGCCCTCGTCCGCGCCACGTCTGTCTCCCGCCGTCGTCCACGTCTCGCCAGGATGCCCGTGGGGTGCACCGGACGGCTCACCCGACGGGGGTGCCGCCGGCCGTGGCGACGTGAGCCCGTGCGCGCCCGGGCGCTGGGGATACCACGCGCGTAGCCTGCTCGCATGGTCTCGGTCGAGCCAGGTGCCGAGCCGGAGGTCGCGCGACGCTCCCCGGTCGCCTCCGGTGCTCTGCGGGCGCGCACGACCATCCCGGTGCTGACTCCGTCCACCGTCCGGCGACCCGCGCTCGAGCACCGGCTCACGGCGTCCGTCGCGCGACGCCTCACCCTCGTCTCCGCAGGTCCGGGGTGGGGCAAGACCACGGCCGTCGCCGCGTGGGCTCGTTCTCTTCCTGGCCCGCGGATCGCCTGGCTGACGCTCGAGCTGTTCGACAACACACCCACCGCCTTCTGGTCCGACCTGCTCGCCGCGCTCCGCGCGTCGGGTGCCGTGCCCCCGGGTCACCCGCTCGATGCGGTGAGCGTGCCCTCGCGCATGTCGTCAGAGCTCCTGCGCCGCATCCTGGGCGGCCTCGAGCTGCTGCCCGAACCGGTCGTCGTCGTTCTCGACGACTACCAGCACCTCGTGGGCGCGGACGTGTCGGCGACGGTCGACGACCTCCTGCGATACCCCTTGCCGGTCCACCTCGTGCTGCTCAGCCGGCTCGACCCGCTCCTGGGGCTGCAGCGGCTCCGCGGCCAGGGCGAGGTCGTCGAGATCGGGGCGGCGGAGCTCGCGTTCGACGCACCGGCGATCGCTTCGCTCGGCTCCCGGGCCGGTCGCACCTTCGACGACGGAGAGGTCGAGCGGCTGCTCGACGAGACCGGCGGCTGGGCCGTCGGTGTCCGGCTCCAGGTCGAGGCCCCGCCCGACCTGGTCGGGCATGCACGCGCGGAGCGGTCGGCGGCAGAGTTTCTCCTCGGAGAGGTGCTCGACCGCCAGAGTCCCGCGGCACGACGTTTCCTCCTGCGCACGAGCCTCGCAGCGACGATGTGCGTGGAGCTCGCGACCGCCATGGCCCCCGGAGCGCCCGCAGGACGTCTCCTGCCGGAGCTGGCTGCGGCCAACGGGTTCGTCACGGCGCTCGGCGAGGAGGGCGTGTGGTACCGGTACCACCCGCTGCTGCGCGAGATGCTGCGCGGTGAGCTCCTGCTCGAGGACCCCGCTGCCGTGCTCGAGGTCCACCGCGCCGCGGCGGGGTGGCTCGTGCACCACGGCGAGCCGCTGCGCGCGCTCGAGCACGCCGTGGCCTCGAAGGACTGGAGCCTCGTGGGCGAGGTCTTCGTCGACGGTGCGGCCGTCCACCTCGTGGGGCCGCACCGAGCGGCCGTCGCGGCGGTCCTGGGTCAGGTGCCGTACGCGGAGCTGGAGCCCGACGTCGCGCTGCACCTGTGCGCAGCGGCGATCGCGAACGTCGGCGACAGGTACGACGCCGCACGCCATCACCTCTCCCGGGCCCGCGCGCTCCTCGCCGACGACGGCAGAGCCGCCGCGAGCCCCTCCGCGGTGCTGCTCGAGCTCCTGGACGCGTCGGCGGCGCGTTCGCTCGGGGACGTGCGCCGGCTCGCGGCCGCTGCGGCTGCCGCGCTGGCGGCGGTAGAGGCCGTTCCCTTCCCGTTCCCCGCCCTCGAGACGTACCGCGAGCTCGCTCTCGCGCACCGCGAGGCGGGCCTCGCGTGGTGCGCCACGACCGGATCGCCCTGGGGTGGGACGCGTCGTGAACGGGTGGGGGTCCTCGGCGCAGGAGCCGCCGGGACGGACGACGCCGTCTCCGCTGCGCAAGGGCTCGTCGACCTCGGTGCTCGGGCCGCCTCGGCGTTGCTCGACGTCGCCGAGGGACGGCTCGCCGACGGCGAGACGTCCGCACGCGCGGCGCTCGACACGGTGCGGCCCAGAGGGTGGGACACGCAGGTCCAGGCGCGCACGGCCCACGCGGCGATCGTCTGGGCCCGGTACCTGCACGCGGTGGACGACGGGCTCGACCGGGCCCTGGCGCACGCCCTCGCCGCCGACGCCGGGGGGAGGGAGCCTGCCTCGGAGGCCGCGGTCCGGCTGCTGCAGTCGCTGGTCGCCGCGTCGCGCGGGCACGGCCGGGCCGCACGCCACGCGCTCGCTGCCGCCGATGGCGCACTCGGTCCCACGGCGGCGCCGCCCGTGCTCGCGGACCTCTGGGCCCGCGCGGCGACGGAGCTGCGGCTGCTCGAGCGGGCGGTTCCCGGACCGGGCGGGCGCGTCGCGTCCCCGACCTCGCGAGGGGACCGGGACGGGCTCGGCTCGCGTGCGGTCACCGCAGTCTGCCGGGCACGGATCCTCCTGGCCGACGGTATGACTGGGGCGGCGCTGAGCGCCCTGGAGGGTGTTCCCGACGGGCCCGGGGAGCGAGCGGACGACCTGACGGCCGTCGAGGCCACGCTCCTGGAGGCGGCCGCGCTCGCGCGCGCAGGGACCCGGCGTGCCGACCGGGTCGTCGCCCGCGCCCTCGACACCGCCGCCCCCGAACAGCTCGCGCGGCCGTTCCTGACCGTCTCGACGCCCGAGCTGTGTGCGCTCGTGACCCGCGCCGTCTCGCGCCGGGACGACGCCCTGGCTCTCCGGCTACGAGCGCTCCTTCCTCGCTCGGGCGGTGCGCTCGAGCCTGCGCCGATCGTCGAGCCGCTCACCCAGCGCGAGCTCTCGATCCTCGCCGTGCTGCCGACCATGGAGAGCAACGTCGAGATCGCGGAGGACTTCTTCGTGTCCGTCAACACGGTCAAGGCGCACCTCAAGGCGCTCTACCGCAAGCTCGACGTGGGGTCACGACGCGAGGCGGTGCGCCGGGGACGCGACCTCGGCCTCCTCCCGTGACCTCGCGGTCGCGAGGCCCCCTCGGCACGACCGGGAAGGATCCTTGCGCTCACCCGATCGACGGGGCTGCGGCTCCGGGCGCCGGGTCGGGCAGCCGGCGCATCCGGAGCGCCTGCACCACCCCGAGGAGTCCGGCGCAGAGCGGGACGAGGAGGGCGATCTGGAGTGCTCGCGCTCGCACGTCGTCGTTGATCTGCAGGATCTCCTCGCGCACGGCCGCGGGCTCGTCGGCGAGCAGCCCGACGAGCTGCGCGTCGCTCATCACCTCGGCGTCCTGCTCGAGGACCTCGCTCACCCGGGCCTTGTCGTCGGGCGGCAGCACGGGGCTGTCCTGCGCCTGAGCGCTGAAGCCGGTCGCGATCGACGCGAGCATGACCGCGCCCGCGAGAGCGAGCCCGAGGGACAGCCCGAAAGACCCCGCGGCGGAGTTCACCCCGGCGGCCTCTCCCACGCGGTCCTCCGCGATCGGCGAGAGCGTGAAGGCGTTGAGCTGTGAGACCAGCAGGCCGAGGCCGCCCCCGGCGACGACGAGCGGGAGGGCGAGGTACCAGCCCGACGTCGCGCGCGGGACGACGGGCAGGAGTGCGGCGATCCCGACGACCAGGAGCGTGAAGCCCGCGAGCACGAGCGTGGCGGGCCGCCGTCGCCCGGCCCGACGACCCGCCAGGATCGCCGCGGCGAACATGCTGAGCGAGAGGGGTGCGAGGGAGAGGCCGGCGAGCATCGCGTCGTAGCCGAGCGCCATCTGCAGGAAGACGGGCAGGGCGATCATCGCGCCGCCCAGTGCCACCTGCTGCAGGGTCTGCTGGGAGACGCCCACGCGGAACGCAGGCGAGCGGAACAGCGCGGGGTCGACCAGCGGAGCCGCTCTGCGCCGCTCGCGGCGCAGCACCCACAGGGCGAGCCCGACCAGTGCGACGACGCCGAGCGCGATGGTCAGCCCGACCGCCTCGCCGCCTTCCTGCCACACCAGGACGCCGAGCACCACGCCGCCCATGCCGAGCACCGAGAGCACCGCGCCGACGACGTCGACCGACCGGTCGCCCGTGAAGGGAACGTCGTGGACGAGCCGGATGCCCGAGAGCACGACCACGATCACCACCGCCTCGAGCCCGAACGCGACGCGCCACGACAGGTAGGTCGTGATGAACCCGCCGAGGAGGGGCCCGATCGCCGCCGCGACCGACGCCGACGCCCCGATGAGCGCATAGACCTTGGTGCGCGCCGTCCCCTCGAAGCTGCCGTGCACGAGCGCCTGCATCGACGGCAGGAGGAGCGACGCGCCCAGCCCACCGACGACGGACCACAGCACGACGACCGCGGTGAGGCTCTGCGCGAGCGTCATCGCGACCGCACCGACCCCGTAGCCCAGGAGGCCGAGCACGTAGGCCCGCCGTCGGCCGACGAGGTCGCCGACCTTGCTGCCGATGAGGATGAAGGCAGCCGAGACGAGTGCTTCGAGCGCGATGGCGGTCTGTACGCCGGACACCGTCGTCCCCAGGTCGTGCACCACCGCGGAGATCGAGACGTTCATGAAGGACGTGTCGACGACGAGGACGAACATGGCCATCGCGAGCAGGACGGCGAGACGCCGGTCGACGGTCACGTCGTCGCGGGCCACGAGATCGCCTCAGCCCTGCGCCGGGGTCGCGGCCGGCGTCGGCCCGGGACGCGGCGACACGTGCCGCAGGACGAGCTTGCCGAGCTCGACGAGGAGGAGGAACCCGACCGCGACGAGCGTGCACACCCCCCACTGCGCTCCGTCGAGACCCACCGTGCCGAAGATGCGCTCCAGTCCGTCGAGTGTCGTCACGAGGAACGTCAGCCCGAGCGACGACAGCAGCAGCACGACGAACCGCCCGTTGGCGAGCGTGTCGAAGGAGAGGATGCTCGCGCGCGGGTCACGCCACTCGAGCGCCGCGACGACGTGCAGGAGCGACATCGCCGTGAGCCCCATCGTCGTGGCGACGGGCAGGTCGTAGCGGGCCTCGCCCCACGCCACGGCGACGAGTGTCCCGACGGCGATGAGCACGCCGCCCACACCGAGCCGGGCGCCGAGCGCGCGGCCGATGACAGGCTCGGAGGGCGGGCGGGGCAGGCGGCGCATGAGGCCGGCCGTGGCGGCGTCGAACCCGAGCCCGATCGCGAGCAGCACGTCGATCGCGAAGTTGATCCAGAGGATCTGCAAGGGGGTCAGGGGCGTGCCTCCGGCGATCGTGAAGATCCCGGCTCCCACGAACGTGAGGATGAACCCGACGAGCACGACCATCTGGAAACGGATGTACTTCATGAGGTTGTCGTAGAGACCGCGGCCGCCCTCGACCGCCTTGACGATCGTCGCGAAGTTGTCGTCGGTCAGGATCATCTCCGCGGCGTCCTTGGTGACCTCGGTGCCGGTGATCCCCATCGCGACGCCGATGTCGGCACGGGCGAGGGCGGGCGCGTCGTTCACGCCGTCGCCCGTCATCGCGACCACGTCACCCTGCCGCTTGAGCACCTCGACGAGCCGCACCTTGTCCTCCGGCGCGACGCGCGCGACGACCCCGATGCCCGCGACCTCGGCCTCGAGCTGCGCGTCGGACATGGCGGCGAACTCGGCCCCGGTGAGCGCGCGCCCCTCGATGCCGAGCTGGCCGGCGATCGCGGAGGCCGTCGTCACATGGTCGCCCGTGATCATCCGGACGCGGATCCCCGCGTCCTTGCACTCGGCGATCGCGTCGCGCGCCTCGCGCCGCGGCGGGTCGACGATGCCGATTAGCGCGATCAGCTCGAGGTCCTGGGCGAGCCCGAGCAGGTCTCCGTCGAGATCGGCGCGTGAGACGTCCCGCCGCGCGACGGCGAGGACGCGCATGCCCTCCCCGGCGAGCGCGTCGTTCTCGCGCACGACGAGCGCCCGGGCGTTGTCGTCGAGCGGCGCCGTGCCGCCGTCCGCGGTGAGATACCGCGTCGAGCGCGCCAGGAGGACGTCCGGCGCGCCCTTGACGAAGCTGCGCACCACGCCGTCGATCTCGTGGAACGTCGCCATGAGCTTGTACTCGGTGTCGAACGGCACCTCGGCGACACGCGGGTGCTCGCGGCGCGTCTCCTCGACATCGAGCCCTGCCTTGGCGGCCAGCACGACGAGGGCGCCCTCCGTCGGGTCGCCCAGGCACGCGCCGTCGCGCACGACCGCGTCGCTCGCGAGGGCCATGGGCAGCGCGACCGGCTCGAGCGCGACGTCGGTCGACCCTGCTGCCGCGAGGATGCGGCCCGTCGTCGAGTAGCCCTCGCCGTCGACGGAGAACCGCCGGCCCGCGAGCACGAGCCGGCGCGCGGTCATCTGGTTGAGCGTGAGCGTCCCGGTCTTGTCCGAGCAGATCGCCGACGTCGACCCCAGGGTCTCCACGGACTTGAGGCGCTTGACGATCGCGCCCTCGTCCGCGAGCTGGCGCGTGCCGAGGGAGAGGAGCATCGTCACGACGGCGGGCAGGCCCGTCGGGATCGCAGCGATCGCGAGGCTGATCCCGACGACGAACAGGGTGTCGAAGTCCTCGCCGCGCGCGAGGCCCAGCACGACGACGACCACGAGGGCGATCGCCGCCATCACCGTGATGATGACGGTGATGCGGTCGAGCTGTCGCGTCAGCGGGGACCTGTCCTGCTCGACGCCGCTGAGCATGCCGGAGATGCGGCCGACCTCGGTCGTCATGCCCGTGGCCGTCACGACCATCTCGCCGCGCCCGCGCGTCACCTGCGAGTTCATGTAGGCCATGTCGACGCGGTCACCGAGCGGGGCCTCGGCCGCCTCGACGGCGTCGACCCCCTTCGCGACGGGCGTGCTCTCGCCGGTGAGCCCCGCCTCCTCGATCTCCAGCGACGCCGCGACGAGCAGGCGACCGTCGGCGGGGATCTTGCTGCCGGCCTCGAACCCGACCACGTCACCCGGCACGAGCTCCTCCGCGGGCACCTGCTCCTGGCGGCCGTCGCGGCGCACCGTGGCGGTCATGACGAGCATCTCGCGCAGCGCGGCCACGCTCTCGGCAGCCTTGCCCTCCTGGTGCAGTCCCATGAGCGCGTTGAGCACGGTGAGCAGCAGGACCACCACTCCGGTCGTGAAGTCGCCCAGCGCGATCATGCTGACGACCGCCGCCCCGACGAGGACGAGCTGCATGAGGTCGCGATACTGGCGCAGGAACGCCTGCCACCCCGGCTCCGGACGCTCCGCCGCAAGCGCGTTCGGACCGTACCGCGCGCGCCGTTCCACGACCTGGGCGGCGGTGAGACCGACCCTGGGGTCGACGTCGAGCTCCTGGCACACCGCGTCGGCGCTCGCCGTGTGCCACGTGCTCGCGATCTGCGGTTCCTGCTGCTGCGGTGTCTGCGCGGCCGACATCGTGGGCTCCTCCCGGGCGCTCCGTCCCAGCGTCACAGCGCACCCGGGGCTCAACCTCACCCGCTGCGGGTGACCGTGGTCCTGGTCCGGAACCGTCCGCGGGCTGCTCTGGCAGAATCACGGGATGGACGACGTCGCGTGGGACGGTCGGACGATCGAGGTGGCGGGCTACGAGATGTTCGTCCGGGCCGGCCCCGAGGTGCCGGGGAGCGTCCCGATCGTGCACGTGCACGGGTTCGGGGTCTCCGGCACGAGCCTCCTGCCGACCGCGGCGCGCCTCGCTCACCGCGCGACCACGTTCGTCCCCGACCTGCCGGGGTACGGGCGCAGCGCACCGCGGCGGACGACGCTCGACATCCCGGGGCTCGCGGAGGCGCTCCTCGGCCTGCTCGACGCACTCGGTCTCGAACGCGTGGTGCTCCTCGGCAACTCGATGGGCGGACCCGTCAGCCTGGAGGTGGCGCACCTGGCGCCCGACCGGGTCGCCGGCATCGTCCTGGCGTCGCCCGCGGGCGGGATGCACAACCAGCCCCTTCCGCGGGCACTGGTCCAGCTCGCCCGCGACGCCGTTCGGGAGAGCCCGGCCATGGCGCGTATCGCCGTACCGGACTATCTGCGGTTCGGCCCCGTCGCGACGCTGAGCACCTTCAGCGAGCTCGCTCGCTTCCCGTCCCTGGAGCGGATGCTGCGGACCCCGGTCCCGACGCTCGCCGTGGTGGGCACGCGCGACCCGCTCATGCCCCCGCCCTCCCGGGTGCGTGAGCTCGGCCGGCTCGCTCCGGCGCACCTCGCCGTCGTCGTCATCGAGGGTGCGGCGCACGCGATGAACTTCAGCCACCCGGGCGAGCTCGCGCACGTGGTGTCGAGCTGGCTGGACGGCCGCGAGATCGTCGACGACCCGGAGTCTCCCGGCGTCGCGCGGGTCCTGCACATCCGTCGTGAGGCCACTCCCACCCCCGGCGGGTGAGGATCTCCCCGCGCGTCGGCACGACAGTGGGGTGGTCACGGGAGTCCGTGACCTCGACACGAGGGGTGCAGCATGGACAGCTTCTGGGACTGGCTCTGGCTCATGGTGTGGTGGTTCTTCTTCATCGCCTACCTGATGCTGCTCTTCTACATCGTGGCCGACCTCTTCCGTGACAAGAACCTCAGCGGGTGGTGGAAGGCGCTGTGGATCATCGTCCTCATCGTCGCGCCGTACCTCGCCGCGCTGGTCTACGTCATCGCGCGCGGCCGAGGCATGGCCGAGCGCCGTTCCGACGAGGACCGCGCCCGCAAGCAGATCATGGACGACTACGTGCGTGCGACGGCGAGCACCGGACGATCCCCGGCCACCGAGATCGCCGACGCCAAGGCGCTCCACGACGCCGGCGTGATCGACGCGGACGAGTTCGCCCAGCTCAAGTCGAAGGCGCTGGCGTAGCCGGCCTCCCCGATCCTGTCGGGGCGCCGGTCACGCACCCGTCGGAGCAGAACGGTGGCCTGCCGGGAGAGCCGGGGTTGCTCACCCCGGACCTCCTGCGACAGACCACCGTTCGACCTCGGCTGCTGCGGTGCTACCTCGGCGTCAGCCGCAGCTGGGCGCCTCGTACGGTGCGTCGAGCTCCGTCGTCACGGCTTCGCCGTCGACCTCACCCGTGGCCGTCACCGTCGCCGAGCCCGCCTCCGCGGACTCCGCCCGGACCTTGAACGACTGGTACGCGCTCTTGCCCGGTGCGACGTCGTTCACGGTCTTGGACCCGAACGGCGTCGTGAGGGTGACGTCGACCGGCACGTCGTCGTCGTTCGTCGCGCGCACCGCGACGTAGGCCGCGCCCGCCAGGCAGCGGGTGTCGGCGGTAGCCGTCACCTCGAGCGCCGGCGCCTCGTCGTCGTCCGCGTAGACGTCGGCGACCTCGTCGGCCGACAGTGCGCGGTCGAAGACCCGCACGTCGTCGATCGTGCCGGGCCAGTAGTCGACGGGGTTGCCGCTCCACTGGCCGCGACCGATCGTCAGCGGACCGCTCGGGCTGACGCCGCCGCAGACGTCGGACTGACCGACCTGCTCGCCGTTGACGAACAGGGTCAGGGTCTGCGCGTCGGCGTCGCGCACGCCGACGACGTGGTACCAGTCGCCCAGCACCGGGTCGACCTGGAACGTCGCGCGCGGCTCGTCCAGGTACGAGAACGCGAACGTGCCGTCCCCGCCGTACTGGAGGTAGAACGCGCTCGCCCCGGTCACCGAGTCCTGGCCGACGATCGTCGCCCAGTTCCCCGGCTTCTCGTCGAACTGCGCCCACGCCGAGACGGTGTAGGAGCCCGTCGTGTCGAGCACCGGGCCCTCGGTCTCGAACGCGTCGTCCTCGCCGTCCAGGTGGATCGCCGAGCCCGTGCCGTCGTGCCCGGTCACCCACTCGCCCGTGCCCGACGCCGCGTGGTCCCCCACGCCGTCGGCCGCGGTCGTGCCGGAGCCCTCGTCGAACGACCAGCGACCGACGCCCTCGAGACCGGGAGTGCCCGGGTCCACGGGGCCGGTGCCCTGCTTCGCCGCAGCGATCACGCGCTCGTTAACGTCCTTGACGCGCGCGGCGTCCATCTTCAGGACGCGACGGTCGTAGGTGTAGAACCCGTTGAGCTCGTTCTCCACGTCGGAGATCTCGGTGTAGACCGACCCGGACAGGTAGCACTGCGCGGGGCGGACGAGCTTCTCGGTGTTCTGGACGTACGCGTCCGTCAGCGCCTCGCTGTTCGCCACCCCGCCGTACGGGTTGGCGGAGACGCCCGGCCACATGTGGCCCGGGGTGCTCATCGAGAAGCCGCCGTGCTCGCCGTCGATGGACGCACGGTTCGCGTCCGGCTTCGGCAGGGCCGGTCCGGTGTAGGAGTGGTGGTCGATGATGTCGCCCGTCTCCGAGTCACCCTTCGACGCGCAGCAGTTGTAGCCCGAGTGCGTGTTGAGGATGCGGCTCGGGTCGTACGCGTCGATCTCGTTGCCGATGCGCGCGGTGTCCTGCAGGTTCCACTCGCCCCAGCCCTCGTTGAACGTGACCCAGCCGACGATGGAGGGCACCGACCGGAGCTGGTCGATGATCTCCTTCATCTCCGACTCCCAGAACGTGCGGGACTCGGCCTGGGTGTCGCCGTCGTTGAACCAGCCGGACGGGATGTCCTGCCAGATCATCAGGCCGAGGGTGTCGGCGTGGTAGTAGAAGCGGGCCGGCTCGACCTTGATGTGCTTGCGCAGCGTGTTGAACCCGAGGTCCTTGTGCGCCTGGATGTCGAACGCGTACGCCTCGTCCGAGGCGGGCGTGTACTGACCGTCCGGCCAGTAGCCCTGGTCGAGCGTCGACATGAGGTACGTGATCTCGCCGTTGAGCAGGATGCGGTTCACCCCGTTCACCTCGGCGACCTCGATCGAGCGCATCCCCGCGTAGGACGCGACGGTGTCCGTCGCCGTCCCGTCCGTGAGCGTCACGTCGACGTCGTACAGGTACGGGTCCTCGGGCGACCACAGGTGGGCGTCCGGGATCTCGACCGTGAGCTGCTCGTTCGCGGCACCGGTGGCGGTGCCGACCTCGTCGCCCTCGGCGTCGCGCACGACGGCGGTGACCTCGGCGCCGTCGGACGCGGACTCCGACTGCGTGGTGACGGCGAGCACGCCCGCCTCGATGTCCGGTGTCGTGACGACGTCGTCGATCGCCGCGACCGGGACGGGCTCCATCCACACCGTCTGCCAGATGCCCGACGTCGGCGTGTAGAAGATGCCGCCCGGGTTGAGCGTCTGCTTGCCCACGGCCTGGTTGCTGCCGTCGGTCGTGTCGACCGCGTGGACGACGAGCTCCTGCTCGGCGCCCTCGACGAGGGCGTCGGTCACGTCGACCGAGAACGCGTCGTAGCCACCGCGGTGGCTGCCCACCTCGGTGCCGTTGAGGTAGACGGTCGCCTCGTAGTCGACGGCACCGAAGTTGACGTGCAGACGGTTGTCGGTCCCGACCGCCCAGTCCTCGGGGACCGTGATGGTGCGGCGGTAGTACATGTCGTCCTCACGCCGCTCGATGCCCGACAGCGCGGACTCCACGGCGTACGGGACGACGATCTCCTCGTCCAGGTCGCGGCCGTGCGGCGCCTCCGCGTCCTCGGACGCCGGCTCGAACTGCCACACCCCGTTGAGGTTCTGCCACTGGTCGCGCGTGAGCTGCGGGCGCGGGTACTCGGGCAGCGGGTTCTCCGGGTCGAAGTCGTCCGCCCAGGGGGTCTGGATGCGGAACTCGGAGTCGTTCGTGACGGGGAGGTTGAGCGAGCCCACGGGCTCGCCACCGACCGTCAGGTCGCCCTCGCCGTCGTACACCAGGCGCGCTGCGGAGTCGCGGTCGACCGGCTCGGCCAGCGTGATCCCGAGCACGTCGCCCTGCGCGGCGACCTCGGCGACGGGCCACGCGAGCTGGTCGACCTGGACCTTGAGGTGGTCGACGAGGCTCTCGTCGACGCCGCCCACGGCGCCGTCGAACGTCACGTTGAGGCTCGTGCCGTCGCTCTCGATGCCGGCCTGCGCGGGGAAGACGACGAAGTCGTCCGGGTACGTGAAGGCGTCCGTGGGGACGATCTCCCGCTCCTGCGACGGGCTCTGCCACCGCAGCCGCAGGTGCGCGCCGCCCGTGTTCTGGAACATCTCCATGCGGAACTCGTAGTCCTGGCCGGCCTCGAGCTCGATCGGCTCGGAGACCTGCTCGACGTCCCAGTCGTCCACCCAGTGGTCGATGACGAGCTCGTCGTCGATCCACAGGCGGAAGCCGTTGTCACCGATCGCGGAGAACGTGTACGCCTCGCTGTAGTCGGGCGTGATCGAGCCGGTCCAGCGGGCGGACGTCCGCTCGCCCCTCCCGGTCAGCTCCTGGAACGTCGGCACGAGGTTCTGGAACTCGATCCGCTGGTCCGGGATCGTGGCCCGGAGGTCGGTCAGCGGCCAGCTCGGGCCGCCGGAGAGGAAGTACTCCCCCTTGAGCCCGTTGTCCAGGCCGACGTCGGCGACCGCCGCCGGTTCCTCGGGCGCCGCCCCGGCGCTGACCGCCGTGGCGACGGCGAGCGGCGCGGTGAGCACGGCCGCCAGTGCCGCGGCGAGGACGCGGCGCGGGCGTCCTCGGGATCGTGATGACGCTGTCATCGGGTGCATGGGTCGGAGCCCTCCTCGTCGAGCGGTTCTGTCGATCGACGGCGTGCGGCCTGAGCGACTTCGCTCCTCGCCGCGACCGTCGTCGGCCGCGGCGCACACACCGTTCCACAGAACTAAACATCTTCCACCACAAAAACTCAACAGGTAGCGGCATGATCGCGCAGATCCGTTGCCCGCAGATCCCGGCTCGCACGGCGGAGCGAGGGCGTCGATCCGCACCAGGGTGCGGTCCGCCGAGCCCGGGCTCACGCGAGGCTCACGCGAGGCTGGTGTCAGTCGTGCAGGCGGGACGACCAGTCGTCGGGCAGGCGGTCCGCCGGTCCCGGCGCCGACTGTGCCGTCGGGTGGGAGAGGGGTGCGGCGAGGTGGGGCCCGGCCAGGGTCTGCTGCGTCCCGAAGTCCCAGAACCAGTCCTCGCCCGGCTCGAACGAGCGCATGACGCGATGGCCGGTCTCCTCGTAGTGGCCGGTCGCGTGCCGGCTCGGCGACGAGTCGCAGCACCCGACGTGCCCGCACGCGGCGCACCGACGCAGGTGGACCCACCACCCGCCGTCACGGTCGCACTCGAGGCACCCCGTCCCGCTCGGGGGGGCGGACGGGTCGACCGCCGCCCGGATAGCCAGCGCGAGGGCGGGATCGTCGATGCCGTCGCCGGTGACGCTCACGATGCCCGCGCCCGGTCAGCGTGCACCCGTGGCGGACCGGACGACGGGGCTCCACGACTCCGGCGCGAGCACGGGTGCGGGATCCGCGTCCGCCCAGGACCGGCAGTCGTCGACCGTGGCCTCCAGGAGCGCCCGGAGCCGGGCGTCCGGGTCCGCGACGCACGCCTCGGCGATCCCCTGCACCGCGGCGGAGATCACGCTCGGCGCGGCGTCACGCACGAACCGGTGGGGGCGCAACCGTGCGCCCTCGCAGAAGCGCTGGGCCCAGCGCGCGGTCTGCGGGCACGACGCGAGCGCGTCGGCCGACTCCGGGCTGAGGGTGCCGGCGGGACGGTCGTCGAGGACGTCCAGCATCTTCTCGGCACCGATGATCGCGACCGCCAAGGTCTGCTGCCGGTCCGCCGGGGCCACGGGGAGAGCCGTGACGGCCGCCCGCAGCGCGATCCGCACGTCCCAGTGCGGGTCGGTGCTCGTCAGGCCGATGACCGAGGGGATCAGGGGCGCCAGCCGGGGCCGCTCCGGGTCGATCGTGAGGTCGTTCACCGCCCGGGCGAGCATCGCGAGCAGCGGGTGCGTGCACCGAGGATGGTCGCTCCACCTCTCCCCCGCGAGATAGGACGCCAGCTCCATGAAGCACGCGCCCCTCTTCGGGTTGCGGTGCTTGCCACGGCCCAGCATCGGCAGCATGTCGTAGGTCTCGGTCACGAGGTCACCCCCACAGCGGGTCAGGTTCAGTCCAGTCTGCGCTCGTCCCTACCCACCACGCAACGGGAAGGGTGACCTGGAGCACATTCTGCGTCTCCGGCGGCGCCCGACCGGCTCCCCGCGCCGCCGAAGGGCCTCCGAACGGCCCGTCGAACCGCCGCGGCGCCGACGCACGTCTGAGGTACCTCAGACGTGCGTGAGGACGGTCGGTCGCCGATCTGAGGCGCACCGCCCCGCCAGGTGTGCGAGGACGACCGATCCCCGGACCGGGGACTCAGGACGAACGTGGCCGTCAGGCAGGCACGGGGTCTGCGGAACGGGGACGAGACCATGAGCATGCAGTTCGGACCGGCCCTCGAGGCCGAGCTCTCCTACCACCGGGAGAAGCAGCGCGACGACTACCGCCGGGCGAGCCGACCGCTGCTCCGCCGGCTGCGCGCGCACGGTCGCCGAGGAACGCCCCCGTCGCGGTGAACGGCGGCACCGCCACGAGGCGCACCGTGTCGGTCCCGGCTGGAAGGATGGGCTCCGTGCCCAGGCCCTCCGCACGCGCGCCCTTCGTCGCCCGCACGTCCGAGCTGGACAGGCTCGCGGGCGCGGTCGAGCGCGCGCGTCGCGGAGAGCCGGGCGTCGCACTCGTCGGCGCCGACGCCGGCGTGGGGAAGACACGCCTGCTGACACGGGCCGGCGAGCGCGCGGCGGACGACGGGGCGACCGTCGTCTGGGGACACTGCGTCGACCTCGGGGAGGTCGGGCTGCCCTACCTGCCGTTCACCGAGGCGCTGACCACGCTGAGATCCGTGCACGGCTCCGTGGACGCGATCGTGGCGGAGCGCCCCGCGCTCGCGCGCCTCCTGGACACGGCCGTCCCGGCGGACGACGAGCAGAGCCAGGGTGAACGCCTCCAGCTCTTCGAGAGCATCGCGGCCGCGCTCGCCGCGTCGGGCACGGACGAGTCCCCCCTCGTGCTCGTGCTCGAGGACCTGCACTGGGCCGACCCGTCGAGCCGCGACGTGCTGCGCTTCGTCGTCGCGCGCCTGCGGTCCGAGCACGTCGCCGTCGTCGCGAGCTACCGCTCGGACGACCTCCACCGCCGCCATCCGCTGCGCCCCGCCCTCGCGGAGCTGCGCCGCCACCCGCGCGTCGACCACCTGGACCTCGAGCCCTTCACCGCGGCGGAGCTGCGCGAGTTCACGACCGGCGTCGCGGGCGACCGCCTGCCCGACGACGCGTTCGAGTCGGTCCGCACCCGGTCCGAGGGCAACGCCTACTTCGCGGAGGAGCTCGTCGAGGCGGGACCGGGCGACGAGCTGCCCTGGTCCCTCGCGGACGTCCTGCGCGCGCGCCTGGAGTCGCTCGACCCGGCCGTGCAGGCGCTCGCGCGGACCGCCTCGGTGTCCGGCCGACAGGTCGGCGAGCCCCTGCTGCGCACCGCGCTCGCGCAGGGCTCGGCGCCCGGCGACGACCCGGCCGCCTTCGACCGGGCGCTGCGCGAGGCGATCGCGCACCACGTGCTCGCCGTCGAGAGCGACCCGGGCCGAGCGGGGCGCGACACCGTGGTGTTCCGGCACGCGCTGCTCGCCGAGGCCGTCGCGTCCGACCTCCTGCCCGGCGAGCGGGTCGGCGTGCACCGTGCCTACCTCGCCGCGCTCGAGGGAGACCGGACGCTCGGCTCCCCCGCCCTGCGCGCGCACCACGCGCTCGCCGCGCACGACCTCCCCGCCGCGCTCTCCGCGTCGCGCGCCGCAGCGCGCAAGGCGGCACGGGTGCTCGCCCCGGCCGAGGAGCTGCGCCACCTCGAGCAGGTCCTGGACCTGTGGTCCGCCGTGCCCGACGCCGCGGAGCGGCTCGGCGAGGACCGCGTCACGGTCGGTCTCGCCGCAGCGGGCGCCGCGGACCGCTCCGGCGACCCGGACCGCGCCGTCGCGCTGGCCCGTGCGGCGCTCGCGGCGACCGACGACGACCCGCAGCGTCAGGCGTCGCTGCGCCACGTCGTCTCGCGGTACCTGCTGGGGTTCGAACGCATCGACGAGGTCCTCGAGCACACCCGGGCGGCCCTCGCCGTCCTGCCCGCCGAACCGCCGACGCTGGCCCGTGCGTGGACGCTCGCGACGCGAGCCCGCGCAGCGATGAACGCGGACCAGGACGACCTCGCCGCCGAGGTCGCGGCGGAGGCGCTCGCCGCGGCGCACCAGCTCGACGCGCCCGACGTCGAGGCGGACGCCCTCACGACGCTGGCCGTCCTCGAGGTCGACGACGACGACCGCGCAGCCGAGCTGCTCGCCCGTGCTCGCGAGCGTGCCGTCGAGGCGGGCGACATCTCGACCGAGCTGCGCTGCTGGTACAACCTCGCGGCCAACCGCTACTACGCGGGCCAGATCACCCGGGCCTACGACGTGACCCGCGACGGCGTCGCGCGCGCCCGGGCCACCGGTCTGGGCTGGAGCACGTACGGCGTCGAGCTGCGCCTGTTCGAGGACCTCGTCCGGTACGTGCTGGGCGACCTCTCGCCCACGGCCAGCACGGGCGAGACGGTCCCGGAGGGCTCGGCGCCCGCTCTCAACGGCGTCCAGCTCTACGCGGCGACCGCGCGCGGAGACGTCGACACGATCGAGCGCGGTGCGGCGCTGCGCCGCGACTGGTCTCGCGACGGCCAGATCGCGCTCATCTCCGGCGGCTGCTCGATCGACGCGCTGACCTGGTCCCGCCGCTTCGACGCCGCGGTCGACCTCGCTGTCGAGCTCGTCGAGTACCTCGGCCGCACCTGGAGCGACTACTTCCTCGGGCGCATCTGGCTGTCGGCCCTCGCTCTCGCGGCGCTCGCGGACGCCGCCGACGCCGCGCGGGTCCGCGGTGGCGTCGCGTCGCCCGACGCCACCGCTCTCGTCGACCGGGGCGCCCCCTTCCTCGAGGCCGCGCGCACGACCGCGGAGCGTGGGCGTCCACGCGGCGGCCGGCTCGGGCCCGAGGGCGTCGCCTGGCTCGCGCGAGCGGTCGCGGAGCACGCGCGTCTCACCGGGGAGAACGACCCGGCCCTGTGGGAGGAGGCGACCCGCGCGTTCGACTACGGCTACCGCTACGAGGCGGCACGGTCGCGGTTCCGCCAGGCGGAGGCCCTGTGCGCCGCCGACGAGCGCGACCGGGCACACGTCGTCGCGACCGAGGCCCTCGACGAGGCAATGGCGATGGGTGCCGCACCGCTCGCCGAGGCCGTCCGCTCGCTCGCCCGGCGTGCACGCCTGGACCTGCCCGGTCTGCGCCGCACCACCTCGACGCTGCTGACCGGCCGCGAGGAGGAGGTGCTCCTGCTCGTCGCGGAAGGGCTCTCGAACCGGCAGATCGGCGAACGTCTGTTCATCTCGGCGAAGACGGTGAGCGTGCACGTGTCCAACGTGCTCGCGAAGCTGGGCGCATCGGGGCGTGCCGAGGCGGTGTCCCTGGCACACCGGCGTGGGCTGATCGAGGTCTGAGGCGACTCGTCACGGGCTCCGTCCGGACGCGGAGCGGTCCGACCGGTCGCGATCCGGGCTGTCCTGGTCATACTGGAGCATGACCGGGGTGGAGGCGATCAGTGAGCTCGCGCGAGCGGGGCTCACGACCCCCACCGCAGACGAGTCGTTCGACCGCTTCGCGCGGCTCGTCAAACGCCAGCTCGGCGTGTCGTCGGCGCTCGTCACGCTCGTGCTCGAGGACGAGCAGGTCTTCCCCGGCGCGCAGGGGCTGCCGGAGCCGTACCAGACGGACCGCCGCACCCCGCTCTCCCACTCGTTCTGCCGCCACGTGGTCCAGTCGTCCAGGCCGCTCGTGGTCGAGGACACGCGCCGGGTCCCCTGGCTCGCCGACAACCCGGCCATCGACGAGCTCCACGTCGGGGCCTATGCGGGCTTCCCGATCTTCGACCCCCGCGGAGAGGTCGTCGGCTCGCTGTGCGCGATCGACGCCCGGCCGCACACCTGGACCGCGGACGAGCTCGCCACGCTCACCGACCTCGCGTCCGCGTGCACGTCGGAGCTGCGGCTGCGGCTCGCGCAGGCGCGGGCACGACGGATGCAGCGGGCAGCGCTCACCGCCAACCGCCGCGCACGGCTCCTGCTGGGCCTGTCGGAGACCTTCGCGACGGCCACGTCGGTGCACGACGTCACGGAGAAGCTGTCCGTCGTGGCCACCACCATCGGCGCCCGCTACGCCGGCCTCGCCGTGCTCGATCCCACCGGCACGAGCATGACCTACACCACCCTGCACCACCTCGAGCCGGGCGTCCCCCAGTCCTACCGCAGGTTCCGCCTGGACGACGACCGCCCGTCTGCGCTGGCCGCGCGCAGCCGTGTGCCCCAGCTCTTCCGGGACCACGCCGAGTTCGCCGCCGCCTACCCGGCCATCGGTGAGCTCCTGGGCGAGCCGCACGCCGGTGCCCGGTCGTTCCTGCCCGCCGTCGCCGGGGACCGGCTGCTCGGGATGGTCGCCCTCGAGTGGGACACCGGTCGCGAGCACGACGAGGACTCGATCCAGACGGAGACCGCCATCGCGTCGTACGTCGCCCACGCGCTCGACCGCGTCCGCCTGCTCGAGGAACGCCACCGCGTCGCCACGACGCTCCAGTCGGCCATGCTGTCCGAGCTGCCGTCCGTGCACCGCATCGAGCTCGCCGCGACGTACTCGACCGCGACGCGCACGGACCAGGTCGGCGGCGACTGGTACGACGCCGTCGTGCTGGACGACGACGCGTCCGTCCTGATGATCGGCGACGTGACGGGCCACGACATGCACGCCGCGGCGCACATGGGGCAGCTGCGCTCGATGCTCCGCACGTTCGCGTGGTGCCAGGACGAGCCGTCGGCGACGCTGCTGCGCCTGCTGGACCGCGCGAACAGCGGTCTGGGCCTGCACGCCAGCGGGACGGCGCTCGTGGCCCGCGTCGACCGGACGCCGGAGGGATTCGACGTGCTGTGGTCCTCCGCGGGCCACCCCGCCCCGCTCGTGCTCCGCGCCGACGGGACGGTCGAGGACGCGCCGGGAGAACCGGACATCATGCTCGGTGTGCGACCGGGCAGCGCACGGCACGACCACCTCCTGCGGCTCTCCGAGGGCGACACGATGCTGCTGTACACGGACGGGCTCGTCGAGCAGCGGGGCACGGCCTTCCACGAACGGGTCGCGATGCTCCGGGTCGCGCTCGGTGCGCAGCACGGTGCCGCGACGTCGACCGTGCCCGACACCCTCGTGCGGCGCCTCGTGGGCGGACGCCAGCGCGACGACGTCGCGGTCCTCGCGGTGCGTGCCCGGTACTCGGCCCGGCACCTGCCGCGCCCGGGCAGGCCGACCGTCAACCGCCGGCCGATGGAGCACTGCTCGCGCGCCGTGGGCGAGCAACGCCGGTGGGTCGACGACGTGCTGGAGAGCTGTGACGTCGACGACCAGGTGCGCCGACTCGTGATGCTCCTGACGAGCGAGCTCCTGACGAACGCCGTGCAGCACGCCGTCGGACCCGTGCTCGCGACGGTGGAGGTCGGCCATCGTGCGGTGCGCGTGTCCGTGCGGGACGGATCGACGTCGACACCACGCCTGCTGTCTCCCGAGCCGCACGAACCCGGCGGCCGAGGCGTGCGGCTGCTCGAGCGCAGCGCGGCCCGCTGGGGCGTGGAGACGCACGACGCGGCCGACGACGGCGGGCTGGGCAAGACCGTCTGGTTCGAGCTCGACCTCGTCCGGGCACCGGTGCGCCGGCGCCACTGACGCGTGTCAGCCCTCCGGAGTAGCGTGTGACCTGGCCCACACGACCTGGAGCCCACCTGACCTGGAGACTGCGATGACCGACAGCATGACTGCTGCACCGCCGACCGACAGTTCCGCTCGCCCCGAGCGCCCGGACCTGGACGACGTGCTCGCGTCCTACCGTCGCGAGCTCACCGGGTACTGCTACCGCATGCTCGGCTCGGCCTTCGAGGCCGACGACGCCGTGCAGGAGACCCTCCTGCGCGCCTGGCGCGCGTACGACCGGTTCGAGGGTCGTTCCTCCGTGCGCTCGTGGCTCTACCGGATCGCGACGAACGTGTGCTTCGACGCGCTCGCGGCGCGCAAGCGTCGGGAACGTCCGATGGGACTGGGGGGCCCGCAGGCCCCGGAGGTGGAGAACCTCGGGCAGGTGCTGCCGGAGGAGACCTGGGTCGAGCCCGTGCCCGACGACCGCGTCCTGCCGCACGACGGCGACCCCGCCCAGGTGGCGGTCGGTCGCGAGAGCATCCGGCTGGCGTTCGTCGCGGCGCTGCAGTACCTGCCGCCGAGGCAGCGCGCGGTGCTGCTGCTGCGCGAGGTCCTGCGCTGGCAGGCGACCGAGGTCGCGGAGCTCCTGGAGACGACGGTGGCGTCGGTGAACAGCGCGCTCCAGCGCGCTCGCGCCACGATGGCCGCCCGCGCGCACTGGGGCAGCTCGGGTCTCGATGCGGGAGAGGACGAGGCACCCACGGCCGGGTCGGCCGGTGATCGGAGGCCGGCCAGTGACCGGAACGCGCTCGGCGAGGTCGAGCAGCGCCTGCTGGAGCGGTACCTCGACGCGTTCGAGCGCTACGACATGGACGCGCTCGTCGCGATCCTGCACGAGGACGCGACCTTGTCCATGCCTCCGTACCCGCTGTGGCTGCGTGGCACGGCGGACGTCGTCGCGTGGATGGTCGGCCCCGGGTACGAGTGCGAGGGTTCCCGCCTCGTCCCGGTCCGGGCGAACGGGACGTTCGGGTTCGGCCAGTACCGCCCGGCGCCGGGCGGTGGACACGAGCCGTGGGCGCTGCAGGTGATCGAGACGGACGGCGAACGTGTCGTCGCGATCAACGCGTTCCTGGACACCGCGTCCTGGTTCCCGCTCTTCGGCCTGCCGGCGCGGCTCGACGACTGACGGCCCGCGGCGTCGGCGATCAGTCGAACGTCTCGAGCAGGTTCGCCTTCTCCGCCGGGGTGAGGTTCGTCGACACGAGGGTGCCCACCGCACCGTGGAACCGCTCGCCCAGACGGTCCATGTCGGCGCCCTCGGTGACGGCGAACAGCGCGGAGGACCCGGGGGTCACTCCTTCGCGGATGCGCTCGAGCTGGTCCTTGTTGATGCCCACGGCTTCCATCGCCTTCGCCGCGACCCCGATCGCCGCCCCGGCGGCGGCTCCGATGAGCGGGATGAAGAACAGCATCCCGAGCAGGAAGCCCCAGAAGGCGCCCCACCCGGCACCGCGCCACTCGCCCTGCTGTCCGTGCCGGGTCGTCGGCTTCTTGGCTCCCTCGGGCCAGCTGACCACCGCGGTGTCGATCATCGTGACGAGGCCCTGGGACGCGGCGTCGTGCAGGATCCCGGACGCCGTGTCAGCGCCCTCGGGGGTGTCGAACTTCCAGACCGTGAAGGTCGCCATGCTGGTCCTGCCTCTCGGGTCGGGCGGGCCGCTCAGCCGAGCAGCTTGGCCTTGGCGGCGGAGAACTCCGCGTCGGACAGGATGCCCGACGCGTGCAGCTGGCCCAGCCGCTCGATCTGCGCGAGCAGGTCGTCCTGCGCCACCGGGGCGTCCTGGACGGCAGGGGCGGGCTGCGCGTACTGGGTCGGCGGGGCGGGCTGGGCGTACTGCGCCGCCGCCTGCTGCGCGGCGGCGTCGATGCGGGCCTGCTCCTGCTGCGCCGCGTACTGCTGCTGCTCGAAGCTCTGCTGCTGCTTGCTCGCCTGGCGGCGGGCCATCGCGCCGGTGGTGGCGGTGGCGGTCCCGGCGATGACCGCGGTGCGTGCGGCGGTCCCGATGAGACCGGGGCGTCCGATGCGACGACGACCGATGGGGGGCATGGGAGTTCTCCTTCGTGGTTTCGCGTGTCGTGCGGGGTGGACGGTCAGCGGGTCGGTCAGTCCTCGACGAGCATGAGGTCGGCGACCTCGTTGACGACCTCGGCGGGGATGCGCTCGCTCGCGAGCACGATGCCCCCGGCGTCGGCGGCGGCGCTGACCACGCCGCGCGCCCACGTGTGCTCGACGACGAGCACCAGCGCGGACGACGCATCGGCCAGCCCGGCGGCGATCTCCTGCAGGTCCTCCTCGCCCGCCAGCCCCTCGCCGGCGAGCGTGACGTCCGTGATCTCGTACTCGTCCCCGAGGTCGGCGACCTCGATGAGCTCGACCTCGCCGGACTCGTCGCGACGCACGACGGCCAGGTCGAGGAGCGTGACGGTGCCGGCGGCCAACACGTCACGCACGGCCGTCTGGACCTCGGCGGGGATCCGGTCGGACGGGAACGCGAGCGCGACGATCTCGACGGGACCGAAGCTGGAGGTGGCCATGAGGATTCTCCCGGGTGTTGGGGTGGCGGTTGAGCGACTGGCTGGGTCGGCGGCTCAGCGCGCCGCGCGCTCGGCCTCGTCGCCGTGGACGATGAGCGCCCACAGCACGAAGAGGTCGAGGACGATGGTCGCGAGCGACCACCACGGCGTGAGCTGGAGCGTCGTGAACTGGGTCAGGGTGTTCAGCACGACGAGGACGATCGCGACGAGACGGGCCCATCGGCGCCCGGCGAGGAGGAAGAAACCGACGAGCGCGATGAGGACCCCGGAGGCCAGGTGGATCCATCCCCACGTCGAGACGTCGAGCACGACGACGGCACCCTCGGAGACCGTGACCAGGTCCTTCGGCGAGAAGGCCGCGACCGCGCCGCTGATGACGTTGAAGAGGCCGATCATGACCAGCACGATCCCCGCGAACCAGACCCATCCGACCCACGCGGTGACCTGTGACTGACGTGACATGTTCTTCCTTCCCTGTCCTGGACCCCGGACCGGGCCCGACGGCGTGCGCGTCGATCGTGGCACCGTCGGGCGGTTTCGGCATCCGGGAGGGCGGCGCGCCCGTGTGCCCGACGCCGGGTGCGACGCTACGTTCGGACGCATGAGCGAGCCCAAGCCCGCGGTCGACGACGGCACGCGCCCCGTCCAGCACGACTCGCGCCGACCGCCCCGCTGGATCCCCCGCGCGATGCTCATGGCCGTCGTGGGAGTGTTCCTCGCCATCTTCGCGTGGTACGCGCTGGGTCAGCTGAAGGGGCTGGGCGTCAACGTCCTCCTCGCGTTCTTCCTCGCGCTCGCTCTCGAGCCGATCGTGGTGTGGCTCGTGCGGCACGGATGGAAGCGGGGGCTGGCGGCCGGGGTCTCCCTCATCGGGTCGATCGTCGTGATCCTGGTGATCCTCGCGCTCTTCGGCAACCTGTTCATCCAGCAGCTCTTCCAGCTGGGGGAGGCGGTCCCACGCCTCTACCTCAACGTCAGCGAGTACCTCGAGAGCCAGTTCGACGTGGTGCTCCCGGCGTCGGACGAGCTCTTGCACGAGGTGTTCTCCCAGTTCGGGCAGGACGTCGCGACGGGCGCGATCGTCATCGGCTCCACGATCATCGGCGGCATCTTCGCGGCGCTGACGATCCTGCTCGTCACCTACTACCTGCTCGCCGCCGGCCCGTCGTTCCGGGCAGCGGTCTGCCGGTTCCTGTCCCCGGACCGGCAGGAGGAGGTCCTGTACCTGTGGGAGGTCACGCAGATCAAGGTCTCGGACTTCATCAGCTCTCGCATCGTCCTGGCATCGCTGTCCGCCGCGTTCACGTTCGTGTTCCTGCTCATCGTGGACACGCCGTACGCACTGCCGCTCGCGGTGTTCACGGGGGTCGTCTCGCAGTTCGTGCCCACGATCGGCACCTACATCGGCGGCGCGCTCCCCGTCGCGGTCGCGCTGACCTCGCAGGGGGTGCCGCAGGCCGTCGCCGTGCTGATCTTCATCATCGCCTACCAGCAGCTCGAGAACCTGGTCTTCTCGCCCAAGGTCTCGGCGCGAGCGCTGGAGATGAACCCGGCGGTGAGCTTCGTCGTCGTGCTCGCCTTCGGTGCCGTGTTCGGCGCGCTCGGCGCGTTCCTCTCGCTCCCGATCGCGGCCACGATCCAGGCGGTGGGCAACACCTACCTGCAGCGCCACGAGCTCGTCGACTCGGAGCTGCTGCACGACCCGGAGAAGGCGGCCCGGGACAAGAGGAGCGGCCGTCGTGGTTCGCGGCGCCGCGCGAACGAGCGCGCGGCGCGCGAAGCGGCCCGGACCGTCGACGAGCGTCGCAGGGAAGGCATCGACTAGCCTCGGCGATCCGAGCCGGCGTGCCGGCTCAGAGCAGCGAGATGCCGTCCCCGAGCATCTTCGCGCCGATGACGAGCAGCAGGACCGCCATGACGACGGCGTTGTGGCCGACCAGCCAGGCCTTCATCTCGTCGAGCATCTTCCCCGCCCGGTCGCCCGTCGACACGTAGACGACCACCGGCAGTGCCACGCCGATGCTCGCGACGACGGCGAAGACGATCGCCGCGACGACGCTCACGGTCGTGTCGCCGGCGGCAGCGGCGCCGATCGTCGAACCGCCGGAGACCACGAGCAGCAGGTTCTTCGGGTTGATCGCACCCAGGAGGACGGCGAGACCTGCCGCCTTCACGGGCGTGAACGTGTCGACCGCCTGCATCCACCTCGGCGTCGGCGGTTCCGTGCCTGCCCGGGGACGTCCCTGCCACTGGCGCACCGCGACGAGCAGCAGCAGGACGCCGAGGACGATCTTGAGCCACGCCGCCCAGGCGGGCGCGGCCCCGTCGTCGTCGGCCCCCGAGCCCGCGAGCAGCGCCACGACGAGCGCGACGCCACCCACCGCGACGAACCAGCCCAGCAGGAAGGCGAACGCGTTCACCTTGCCCTTGGCGCTGCTGAGCATGAGGACCACCGCCACGATGGGAAGCGGGCTGATCATCACACCGAGCGCGACAGGCAGCGACTGTCCGATCGCAGCACCCATGGGTCGGGCTCCTTCGTCGTGGTCGAGGCGCGGCGGCGGCGAACGCGCAGCAGGAGGGTCAGTCGTTCTCGTCGAAGGCGGCCCGGAGCTGGGCCTCCTCCTCCGCCGACAGGTTGGTCTGGATCAGCTCGCCCTCGAACCCCTCCGCGCGCAGCGCGTCGTGGACGCGGTCGAGAACCGCCCCGGTCGTGAGGACGAACAGCGCGGACGTGCCAGGAGTGACCTTGCTGCGGACCGACTCGATGAAGTCGTCGTCGATCCCGACGTCCGTCAGCGCGCCGGCGAGCGCGCCCGTGGCGGCACCGATCGCGGCACCGAGCAGCGGGACGAGGAAGATCAGGCCGAAGAGCAGCCCCCAGAAGGTGCCGCCGAGCGCACCGACACCCGTGGTGCTGGTGCCCTGCCTCGTCCTCGGCTTCTTCCTGCCCGGCTCCCAGGACACCGTCGCGGCGTCCTGCACGTGGACGAGCTCCTGCTTCTGGAGGGAAAGCAGCTGTCGCTCGGCCCGCTCCGCACCGCTCGCGTCGTCGAACTTCCACACGGTCAGGGTTGCCACGTCGGCTCCTTCTCGATCACGTCGGTCGGTCGAGCGGGACGGGGCTCGTCTCCACGGACGTGGCGGCGTCCCGGCCGTGCCGACACTATGGCGGCCCCCGGGGAACCGCCACCGGAGCTGCGTCGTGGCGAGGCGCAGCCGAGATGCGGTGCTCTGCCTCGCGTGGTTCGCTCTCGGCATGCCCGCGCACCCGCACGAGCCCGGCCAGGCGGGCTCGTCCGACGATGCCCGTCCGCAGCCGACGGAGCCCCCGTCGGCGGCCCGCAGGCTCGGCCGTCGCATCGGCAGGCCCAAGAAGTCGGACGTCGTCTCCGGCATGGTCACCGGCCTGTTCTCCATCCCCGAGGGCATGGCGTACGCGTCGATCGCCGGGTTCAACCCCGTCGCGGGTCTCTACGCCGGTGTGGTGCCGGCGATCGTCGGCTCGCTCACCGCGCGCACGGTCCTCATGGTCACGACCCTCACGAGCGCGATCGCGCTGACGTCGCAGAGCGTGCTCAGCGGCGTCGGCCTCGATCCGAAGGACCCGGCGAACGTCGCGACGCTGACCGTCATGGTGGGGATCGCGATGCTCCTCATGGGCTTCCTGCGCCTGGGCGCGGTCATGAGCTTCGTGTCGAACGCGGTCATGACCGGCTTCTCCACCGGGATCGCGCTCCAGATCGTCACCGGCGTGCTGGAGGACGCGACCGGGTACGACCCGCGGGGACACAACCGGCTGTACCAGCTCGGGGACTGGCTCGTGCACATCGGCTCGTGGGAGCTCGCCGCCACGCTCGTCGCCGTGGCGACGGTCGTCGTCTGGGCCCTCGCGCGCCGCGTCGAGCGGCTCGTGCCCGTCGCGCTGCTCGTGGCGATGGTCGTCGTGAGCGTCGTCGTGGTGCTCGCGTCGATCGACGTGCGACAGGTGTCCGACATCGCGTCGATCCCTGCGGCGCTCCCCGGCCTGTCCCTGCCCGACCTGTCCGTGGCGCCGTCGCTCGTGGGCGGCGCGTTCGCCGTCGCGCTCGTCGGTCTCGCGCAGGCCGCGAGCATCGCGCCGTCGATGCCGAACCCCGACGGGTCGCGCTCCGACGCGAACGCCGACTTCCGTTCCCAGGGCTGGGCGAACGTCGCGGGCGGCTTCTTCCAGGCCCTGCCGAGCGGCGGGTCGATGTCGCGCACCGGGGTCGCGGTGGACGCGGGGGCGCAGACGCGCTGGGCCGGCGTCGTCAGCGGCGTGTTCCTCGCGCTCGTCGTCGTGCTCCTGGGCGGTGTCGCCGAGCTCATCCCCATGCCCGTGATCGGCGGGCTCATCCTCGTCGTCGGCGGTGAGCTGATCTGGGGCAAGCGGCGCGAGATCCGCCTGGTGCTGCGGACCTCGCCGCTGTCGTCCGCCGCGATGGTCCTCACGTTCCTCGCGACGACGGCGCTGCCGCTCCAGCAGGCGATCGTGCTCGGCGCGGTGCTCTCCCTCCTGCTCTACTGCGTGCAGGCCGCCCGGCAGTCGCGGCTCCTCCTGCTGACGCGCGACGGCGAGGGCCGCTGGCACGCGTCGCCCGACGTCCCGCCCACGCTGACGTCCGGTGAGGTCACGATCGTCGACTACGCCGGGACGTCGTTCTTCGCCGGGCTCCCCACGATCGAGCGCGCGCTCCCGCGCGGCGACGACGCCCACGGGGCCGCGCTCGTGCTCGTGCTGCGCACGCTCCCGGACATCCCGTCGTCGGCGATGGTCGACCTGCTGCACCGCACCGCGAAGACGCTGCAGGCCCAGGGGAACCGGCTCTACCTCGCCGGCATCTCCCCCGCGATGTACGCACTGCTCCAGCGCACCGGGACCGTCGACGAGCTCGGTGAGGACGCCGTCATCGAGGCGACGGACGAGGTCCTCGGGGGCATGCAGCAGGCCCTCGACGCCGCCGAGCGCTGGGCCCGCGAGCACACCTGACCCGTCGAGCGGCAGGCTCTCGGTACGTGGTGGCGATCGAGACGGTGCTACTCCCCCGCGCCGTCGTCCTGGATCACCGACAGCACGTTGCCCGCCGGGTCGCGGAACCACGCGATGAGCGGCCCGCCGCCCCGGAACACGTAGTCGTCGTCGGTCTCGACCGGCGTGCCCGCGTACCGCTCGAACGCGACGCCGCGCTCGCGCAGCGCCGCGACCGTCCCCGGGACGTCCTGGACGGGGAAGTTGAGGATCGTGAAGGACGCGGGCTCGTGCGCGTCGCCCTTGGGGTACACCAGGATGCCGGTGCTGCCCGGCAGGTCGAGCCAGAGCATGTCCTCGCCCCGCACGGGCACGCCGAGCGTCTCCGCGTAGAACGTCCGGGCCGCGCCGACGTCGTCGACCGAGAACCCGCTGAAACCCTTGCCGAGCATGGTGCCTCCAGGTGGATCGCGGGGCCGGGCACCGGACGTCCGGCCCGCTCCCAGGGTCGACCGCTCACGACGTCCGCTCTCATCGGTCGCTCGCCGGTCGCATCGAGACGGCGCCGTGCGGCACGACGTCACACGCGTGCGGCAGGATGACGGCATGACCGAGAGCACCGACGCGACGGCACCGGGAACCAGCAGCAGCAGCACCAGCACCAGCACCAGCACCAGCACCAGCACCAGCACCAGCACCAGCACCGAGCTTCTCCTGCTCGACACCGCGAGCCTGTACTTCCGCGCTTTCTTCGGCGTCCCGGACTCGATCAAGGCCCCCGACGGCACGCCCGTCAACGCGGTCCGGGGGCTGCTCGACATGATCGCGACGCTCGTGACGGACCGGCGGCCCGACCGGCTCGTCGCGTGCTGGGACGACGACTGGCGGCCCGCGTTCCGCGTCGAGGCCATCAGCTCGTACAAGGCCCACCGCGTCGCGCGCGAGGAGCCGGGCGCGACCGGCCCGAGGAGCATCGAGGAGGTCCCCGAGAGGCTCCTGGTCCAGGTCCCCGTGATCGTCGAGGTGCTCGCGGCCCTGGGGATCGCGCGTGTCGGCGTGCCCGGGTACGAGGCCGACGACGTGATCGGCACCCTCACGACGCTCGAGGTCGCGCGGCACGCGGGGACACCCGACGACGGACCGGGCCCGTCCGGCCGCGCGGCCGGTCGCGGGGACCGGGCGCTCGTCGAGGTGGTGACCGGGGACCGCGACCTGTTCCAGCTCGTCGACGACTCCGCCGGCGTGCGCATCCTCTACCCCACCAAGGGCGTGCGGAACCTCGACGTCGTCGACCAGTCGCGGCTCGCCGAGCGCTACGGGCTGGCGACCGGCGCCGCGTACGCCGACATGGCGACCCTCCGGGGCGACCCGAGCGACGGCCTGCCCGGCGTCCCCGGCATCGGGGAGAAGACGGCGGTCGCGCTGCTCGACCGGTACGGCGACCTCGCGGGCGTGCTGGCCGCGCGCGATGCCGGCGACCCTGGCCTCACGGCGACCCAGCGCCGCCGTCTGACGGAGGCCGCGGACTACCTCGAGGCCGCGCCCGTCGTCGTGCAGGTGGCCCGCGACGCCCCGGTGGGCGACGTCCACGACGCGCTGCCGAGCGCCCCGGCGGACCCGGACGCGCTCGCGGCGCTCACCGAGCGATGGGGTCTGGGCTCGTCGGTGCAGCGGGTGCTGACGGCCCTCGCCGAGCGGTAGCGCCCGTCGACCCGACGTCACGAAGCCGACGCGCGGGCCTCTCCTCCTCCTATGACGACCAGCGCACCCTCCATCGTCCTGCTCGACGCGGTCGCCGCTCTCGGCGCGCGCCTCACCGGTCGCGTGCTCCTGCGCGACGACCTTCCCGGCGACGGCCCGACCGCCGCACAGTCCGTCGCCGCCCACAGCACCCTGATCGAGCACGACCCGGCGGTCGTCGTCCTCGCGGAGTCCGAGGCGGACGTCGTCGAGGCGGTCCGGCTCGCCGCCGCGCACGACCTGCCCGTCCGCGTGCACGCGACCGGCCACGGGGCCGCGTGGCCCGTGACCGACGGCGTCGTCGTCGGGACCCAGGGCCTGGCCGGCGTCGAGATCGACCCGGCGACCCGGGTCGCGCGCGTCGGTGCGGGCACCCGCTGGCAGGCCGTGATCGACGCCGCGGCTGTGCACGGGCTCGCGCCGATCACCGGGTCGTCCACGCACGTCGGCGTCGTCGGGTACACGCTCGGCGGCGGGATCGGCCCGCTGGTGCGCAGCCACGGGCTCACGACGGACCGGGTCCGCGGGGCACGTGTCGTGCTCGCCGACGGCACGGTGGTCGAGACGGACGCCGAGCACGAGCCGGAACTGTTCTGGGCGCTGCGGGGCGGCAAGGGCGGTCTCGGCGTCGTGACGCGCCTCGATCTCGAGCTCGTCGAGCTGAGCAGCCTGTACGCCGGGTCGCTGACCTTCGACACCCCGCACGTCGAGGACGCGTTCCGCGGCTGGGCCCGGTGGACGGCCACCGCACCCGACGACGTCTCGACGTCCGCCGTGATCCTCGCGCTCCCCGACCTGCCGTTCGTCCCCGAGCCGCTGCGCGGGCGCACGGTGCTCACCGTGCGCTTCGCCTACGCGGGCGACGCCCACGAAGGAGCGCTCCGAGCCGCACCGCTGCGCGCGCTCGCCCCGGTCCTGACCGACGCGCTCGGCGAGATCCCCACGACCGCCGTCGCGACGATCCACGCCGACCCGGAGGACGCGAGCCCCTCGTGGGTGTCCGGCGCAGGGCTGCGCGAGGTGGACGAGTCGTTCGTCGACCGGTTCCTCGCCGAGTACGGGCCGGGGAGCGACTCGCCGTTCGTCGCCGCGGAGCTCCGGCACCTCGGGGGCGCGGCGGCACGCGACGTCGACGGCGGGTCGGCGGCCGGGGGCCGGACCGCAGGCTTCCTGCTCAGCCTCGTGGGGGTGGACCCGCCCCGGGTCCCCGACATGGTGGCGAACGCGCAGGCGCTCGCGGCGTGGTCGGCGCCGTGGGCCGCGAGCGAGACGAACGCGAACTTCCTGTCCGGCCCGTGGACCGAGGAGACGCTCGAGCGCGCGTGGTCACCGGAGACGTCCTCGCGGCTGCGGTCGGTGCGGGCGCGCTACGACCCGGCCGGACGGTTCCCGCTGGGCGCCTGAGCCCCTGGGCCCGAGTGCCTCCCCCGTCGGGGGCCGAGCCCGCGGACGGGACCCCGCACGCGTGACGTCGCCCGTCCGTTCTGCGAAGATCCTGCCGTGACCAGCGACGCACCGACCGGGGCACCCGTCCTCTCGCACGACGCGAGGTCCGGCGACCTCGAGACGCACCTGCACGGCGTCGGGCAGGACCCGGACCAGCCCCCGTACGCGAGCTGGGCCCGGCGCGTCGTCGCCTACCTGCTGGACACCGCGGTCGTCGGGGGCGTGGCGTTCCTCGCGGCCGGCGCGACGAGCGCGCCCGCGGTGCTGCCGGGCCTCTCGTCCGGGGCCGGCGCGGGCGTCGGCGTGGACGACAGCGCCTGGCTCGCGCTGACGGTGCTGGGCCTGGCGCTGCTCCAGGCGTACACGGGGGCGACGCCCGGCAAGCGCGTCGCCGGGATCGTCGTCGTCCGGCAGGAGACCGGCCGGCCCGCCGGCATCGTCACGACGGTGCTGCGCTGGCTCGCGCACGTCGTGGACTGCGTCCTCCTCATCGGATACCTGCGACCCCTGTGGCACCCGCAGCGCAAGACGTTCGCGGACTCGATGCTGAGCACCGTCGTGCTCCACCGGACCAGGCCCGACGCCGCGCGGCCCCTCGCCCGCCGCCGCGCCTCCGCCCTGGTGACCGCCGCCGCGGTGGTGCTGTGCGGCACGGGCGCGGCATTCGCGCTCGGCCCGACGAGCACGGCCTCGTCGTCGTGGGTCACGGGGTGCGACCCGGCGCCGACCGCAGACTCGACGACCGCGCCGCTCACCTTCGTGTCCGTCGAGGCCGACTTCGTCCCCACGACGGTGACCGCAACCCGGTGGGGCGTGACACGCAGCAGCACGGACCCCGACCCGAGCACGCCCTACGGGTCGGGGTGGACGGGGCTGACCGCGGTCTACTTCGTCGACGCCGCGGCCGGGACCGAGACCCACGAGCCGGTGGACGCCGACCTGGTCCTGGCGGTGCAGGACGTCGACGGCGCACCCGTCTCCGAGGAGGCGAGCACGTTCCGTGTCTCGTTCGACGCGGGCGGCAGCACCTGGCAGCAGATCGAGGGCACGACCTCCGCGGGATCGGTCGCCGAGGCCGTCAACGTGCCGGAGGCGGCGCTCGACGGGCTGGCGCCGGGATGGACCTGGCGGGCATCGCTGCGCGTCGACGGGCAGGAGGTCGCGTCGTGCGCCGGCGCCGGCGCCGGCGCCTCGGACGCCCGCGCCGCACAGCTCTAGTCGCGCAACACGGACGAAACGCGCCCGACGAGGTCGGGAAACCTTTCCGTCGCACGATGGTGGTTCCACCGACACCCTGGAGCCCCTCGTGCCCGACCACCCTCTCTTCTCCTCGCCAGGCGCCACCACCGCCCCGTCGACGACGAACCACCCGCGCACGACCCACGCGTCGGGCGACCAGGACCTGGACCTCGGGCTGAACAAGCACGGCGAGGTCCGCCGCTCGGCCAACCCCGGGGACGAGCGCACCGTGGACCCGACCGACCGCAGACGACGCGCGCGGTCCGCGCTGCGCGACCTCCAGAAGGACACGATCTTCCGGACCCTGGAACGCTGACGCTACGTACCGCCCGTGCGGCGCGACGTGGGTGGTTCCGCGTAGGTTGAGGACCATGCGGATCGGAGCCCATCTCGACCAGTCGGACGTCATCTCTCAGGCGCGGGAGGTCGGCGCGGACGTCGCGCAGGTCTTCCTCGGCGACCCGCAGTCCTGGAAGGGGCCGGAGTTCACCTTCCCCGGCGGCGCCGACGCGCTGCGCGACGCTGCCCGGGAGGCCGACCTCCAGCTCGTCGTCCACGCCCCGTACGTCATCAACGTCGCGAGCCCCAACAACCGGATCCGGATCCCGAGCCGCAAGCTGCTCCAGCAGATCGCGGACGGGGCGTCCGCGATCGGCGCCACGGGCGTGGTGGTGCACGGCGGGCACGTCACCGCGAAGGAGGACCCCGCGAAGGGGTTCGACAACTGGCGCAAGGCGATCGACGCGCTCGAGACCGACGTGACGGTGTACATCGAGAACACGGCGGGCGGCGACTTCTCCATGGCCCGGCGCCTGGACCGGATCGAGGGCCTGTGGGCTGCGGTCCAGCAGGCCGACGGCGCCGAGAACGTCGGCTTCTGCCTCGACACGTGCCACGCCTGGGCGGGTGGGATCGACCTCACCTCCGCGGTGGCGGACGTCCGCGCGATCACCGGCCGCGTGGACCTGGTGCACCTCAACAACAGCCGCGACACCGCCGGCTCCGGCGCCGACCGGCACGCGGGCCTCACGGCCGGGACCATCGACCCGGACCTGCTGCTCGGCGTCGTGCGCGACGCGGGCACGTCCGTCGTCTGCGAGACGCACGCGGACGCGCCCGCCGACGTCGCATGGCTGCGCGGGGCCCTGGCATGAGCGCCCCCGCAGGCGAGGCGGGCGGACCCGGCGCGCCGCTCACGCCGATGCCGCTGCGCAACGTGACCGTCGACGCGCGCGACCCGCGCGGGCTCGCCGAGTTCTACCGACGGCTCGCCGGGTGGGCGTACACGCCGGGGCACGAGGCTCCCGATCCCGACGGTGACGACTGGCTGACCCTCGAGTCGCCCGGGGACGGCATCACGCGCCTCGCGCTCCAGCGCTCCGACGCGCCGGTCCCGCCGTGGCCCGGTGGCGCACGAGTGCACCTGGACCTCCGCGTCCCTGACCTCGAGGCCGCGCACGAGCACGCGCTGGCGTGCGGCGCGACCCCGTTGACGGGGACACCCGAGGAGGAAGGCCATCCCGAGGACCCGTTCCGTGTCTACGCCGATCCCGAGGGCCACCCGTTCTGCCTGTGCGCACCGCTCGGCTGACGATCTCCGACCGGTCCCCACGGCGTCCTGGCGCGGACGGTCCTGGCGCGGGCGCTGCTCAGGTGTCGTCGCCCCCGTCGGTGGGACCGCGCCGGAGCTCGAGGTCGATCTGCTCGGCGTCGAGCAGGTTGAGCGCGTAGGTCAGGGCCTGGGAGCTGTAGACGCCCGCCGACCTCGCCTCCAGCAGCCGCGCCCGCCGCGCCTCGATGGCCCGCAGCCTCAGCTCGCGGTACTGGTCGAACAGGTCCGCCGGCGTCGCGTCGTCGGCGTCGCCGTTCTCGAGGTCGATGAGGACGTCGTGCCGGACGCGGTCGACGACCACCGGGTCGTACGACCTGCCTCCCGGTCGGCGGAGGTCCGGTGCGTCGACCACCTGGACCGCGGCGTCGTCCATCTCGGCGCGCAGCGACGCGCGGTCGCCGTCGGCCCGCGAGGACCCCCCTGACAGACCCAGACGGCGCACGACCCACGGCAACGTGCCGCCCTGGAGCAGCAGCGAGCCCGCCGCGACGCCGAACGCCACGAGGACGAGCAGCGATCGGTGCGGCGTCCCACCGGGCAGCGACTGGGCGGCCGCGACGGTCACGACGCCGCGCATCCCGGCCCACACGAGGAGCACGCCCTCCCGGGGGCCCAGCGGTTCCGCCGTCAGGTAGTCGATGTCCGCGACGCGCCGGCGCAGGACGGCGCGCATGCGACCGACCCGCGCCTGCGGATCCGCCCGCGGTCCGCCGGTCCGCTGACCTCGCCGAGCCTCGTTCGGGGCGTACGGCAGGTGCGGGCCGATCGCGTGCATCTCCGCGGTGAGCCCGGTCGCGTCGTCCGCGGCGGGCACGGACCCGGCCGAGGACCCGGCTGGGCCGAGGGTGGGGGCGAGCCGCTCGCCGTCGGGCCCGAACTTCGCGTCGAGCCGGTGCTGCATGCCCGTGATCGCGGGACGGACCCGCTCGCCGCGCCGCGCGCGCCGGCCGGCACCCCGCACGAGCGGCAGCACGTACGCCGACCGCACGAGCACGACCGCCACGATCGTCAGGGCGGCGACCCCGACCGCCTGCCAGAGATCGCCGTTGGTGTCGACGACGTCCGCCACGAGGTCGAACAGCTCGAGGCCCATGAGGAGGAACACCCCGCCCTCGAGCAGGATCTCGACCATCCCCCAGTTCGACCGCTCCGAGATCCGGTCCTGGGGGCGCAGGTACTTCGCCGACCCGTTGCCCGTGACGAGTCCGGCGGTGACCGCCGCGACGAGGCCCGAGGCCCCCAGCAGCTCCGCGGGCAGGTACGCGACGAACGGGACGACGAACGACACGGCGGTGCTCAGCGAGGCGCGGCCCAGCCGCGCCCGTACGAACAACCCCAGCAGCCCGACCGGGAACCCGACCGCCACGGCGATCAGCACGGCCAGCACGAAGTCCCCCGCGACCGACCACAGCGACACGCTCGCCGCCGTCGCCGCGACGGCGGAGCGCAGCAGCACGAGCGCCGACGCGTCGTTGAGCAGGCTCTCGCCCTCGAGCACCGTCACCACGCGCGGCGACGCCCCGAGCCGGCGCACGATCGCGGTCGCGGCCGCGTCCGTCGGGCTCACGATCGCGCCGAGCGCGATGCCCGTCGCCAGCGGGAGGTCCGGGACCAGCACGGTGAACAGCAGACCGAGCAGCACGGAGCTCACCACCACGAGCACCACCGACAACCCGCCGATCGCCGTGAAGTCGCGGCGGAAGTCCATCGTCGGCATCCGCACCGCCGACGAGTACAGCAGCGGCGGGAGCACCCCCGCGAGGATCCACTCGGGCGCGACCTCGACGGCCGGCACGAACGGGAGGAAGCTGATCACCACGCCGAGCAGCACGAGCAGCAGCGGGGCCGCGACCCCGGACCGCCGCGCGACCGCGTTCACCCCGACCACCGCGACGCCCGCGAGCGCCGCGACACCGATCACCGTGAGGATCTGGTCCTCGCTCATCCCCACGGTCCCCTCTGTCGCGCTCCTGGTCGGTCCGCTGCTCAAACTACCGCCGGTCGGGAACTCCCTCTCGGGGAGGTGGCCGGGGACGCGGTCGGCGCGCCAGGTTCGCCGCCTTCGCTCGACCTTCGCCGATGACGGTCCGCTCGCCGAGCTCGCACGACGGTCGCGTGACGGCGTCGCCTCTGTTCCTGGCCACCGTGGTATGTCGATCATTCTTGACGTCGTGTCTGTTCTGCTTTACATTCGTTCATGTCAGCAATCTTTGACATCACCCGTGGGAGCCAGCATGTCGTACGAGGAGAAGGGCACGTGGGTCTACCTCGTGGTGAGCGTCGTGGTCTACGGGGTCTACGTGGGAGTGCTCCTCTCGACGGCGCAGGGCGGGACGCTCGCCGACGTCGCGTACGTCGCCCCGCTGCTGTGGACGATCGTCGCCTCCGTCGTCGCGGCGGTCGTCGTACGGATCGTGGTCGAGGTGGTCCGTCCGAGCGAGAGCTACCGGAGCGACGAGCGCGACCGCGAGCTCGCACGGCGCGGTGTCGCCGTCGGCTGGTGGGGCGTGATCGCGGGGGCGCTCGTGGCACTCGTGCTCGCCCTCGTCGAGGCCGACTACTTCTGGATCGCCAACGCCGTCTACCTCGGGTTCGTCGTCTCCGCCGTCCTGTCGTCGGTGACGACGATCGTCGCCTACCGCCGGGGGGTCTGACATGGGCGGCAGACCGACCCGGGTCACCAACTCCATCCGTGCCCTGCGCTTCGCCCGCGGTGAGATGACGCAGGCCGAGCTCGCGGACCGCGTCGGTGTCACCCGCCAGACCGTCATCGCGATCGAGCAGGGGCGCTACTCGCCGTCGCTCGAGACGGCGTTCCTCGTCGCCCGCGCGCTGCGGGCACCGCTGGACGAGGTCTTCGGCTACCCCGAGGACACCCCCGACGGCACCTGACGACACCCGCCCACGAGAGGACACGTCGATGCTCGCAGCAGTCTCCACCACGTACGGACCGCCCGAGGTCGTGCACGTCGCCGAGCTCGCCGACCCCGCGCCCGGCGCGGGCGAGATCCTCGTGCGCAACCGCGCGAGCACGATCGAGGCCGCTCTCGTCGCGGCACGCTCCGGCACGCCGTGGTTCGCGCGCCTCGCGTTCGGCCTGCGTCGGCCGCGTCACCCGGTGCTCGGCGGCGAGGTCGCCGGGGAGGTCGTGGCCGTCGGCGACGGGGTGACCAGGTTCTCGGTCGGCGACCGCGTCGTCGGGCTCACGCACATGGGTGCCGGCGCGCACGCGGAGCTCGTGGTCCTGCGCGCGGACGGGGTGGTCGAGCCGGTGCCGGACGACCTCACCGCCGTCGACGCCGCGGTCCTCGCCGCCGGCCCCCTGACCGCGCTGCCCTTCCTCGCGGTCCACGCCCGGGTCCGGGCCGGGCAGTCGGTACTGGTGATCGGCGCCTCGGGGTGCGTCGGGACGGCGGCGGTCCAGGTCGCCGTGCACACCGGGGCGCAGGTCACCGCCGTGTGCGGACCCCGTGGGACCGGGTTGGTCCGAGAGCTGGGCGCCACCGGCGTCGTGGACCGGACGGCGCAAGACTTCACGGCGACGACGGCGCGGTACGACGTCGTGCTCGACGCCGCGGGCGTGAGCTCGTACCGCCGCTGCCGTCACCTCCTGACCGACGACGGTGTCTACCTCACGACGGTCCCGTCCCTGCCGATCCTGTGGAGAAACCTGTGGACCGGGCGGCGCACGCGCGGTCGCCGCGGCGTCGTCGCGTTCACCGGCCTGCGGTCCGACGCGCAGAAGGCCGCGACCCTGCGGACCGCGCTGTCCCTCGGTCGCTCCGGCGCGCTCCGTCCGGTCGTGGACGCCACGTACTCGCTCGACGAGATCGCCGACGCCCACCGGCACGTCGAGGACGAGCACAAGGCCGGGACCGTCGTCGTGCGCCTCGACTGAACCCGGCCCGGTCGGCTCTCCGGCGGCGGGACCGGGCAACGCGCCACGGGTTCGGCCGGCCGTCGACCGCCTCCGGTCGCGAGGACCCGTCGCGCCGGGAGACGCTGGCGGTGCACCTACCGACGAGAGGCGAACCTGTGGACGCACACGCACTGCTCGACGACCTGTTCGGACGCATCGGCCCGACGGCGGCCCGCGCCGTCGACGGCCTCGGCGACGACGCGCTCACCGCGCGGCTCGACCCCGAGGCCAACACCATCGCCTGGCTCGCCTGGCACCTGGCCCGCGGGCAGGACGCGCAGGTCGCCGCCGCCGTCGGGCGCGACCAGGTGTGGACCCGCGACGGCTGGGCCCGGCTCTTCGACCTGCCGTTCGACGACTCGGCGTCCGGCTACGGCCAGTCGCCCGACGACGTCGCGCAGGTCCGCGCGAGCGCCGAGCTCCTGCTCGGGTACGTCGACGCCGTGCAGTCCGAGTCGGCCGACGCGCTCGCGGCGCTCACGGACGACGACCTCGACCGGGTGGTCGACGAGGCGTGGGACCCGCCCGTCACGCTCGGCGCACGGCTGATCAGCGTCGCGGTCGACAGCCTGCAGCACGCGGGCCAGGCGGCCTACGTGCGCGGCGTCCTGGAGCGCACCGGCCGGGCCTGACCCTTGAGGTCCGCCGCTCCAGCTCGTCCTCGATGACGGCATCACTCGGCCGGGAGTGCATCACTCGGCGAATTCCCATCGACGGAGCGGCGCGAGAGCAGCGCCGCGACCAGGAAGCACACCGCCCCGACGATCGTGCCGGCGTCGTCCCACCACGTGCTGACGTAGTCCCCGGTGGACGGGTCGACGTACGCCCCGACGGCGGAGGCGGCGAAGGCGACGGACCCGAGCACGTTGAGCCACGTGCCGTGCCAGGTGCGGGCGTCGGTGTCCCAGAGGTGTCCCCGGTCCCGGGTCGCGACGATCGCGAGTGCGGAGGAGACGAGGAAGGCCACGGAACCATAGGCGTCGGGCCGCCAGCCGGCACCGGTCAGCGTCGGCTCGGCGACCGCCGCGACCAGCGCCGCCGCCGTGCTGACGTTGAAGCACACCGTCCCGACCAGCTGGACCGCCGCGCCCCACCAGTCCCACCGGTCCGCGGGGTGCGTGCCGGCGCGCGGGGGTCGCCGCCCGCTGAGAGCGAGCTGGACGAACGCCGCCGCCGTGAAGAGCAGCGAGCCGACGAAGAAGGTCACCCCGACGGTCACGGCGCCGACCGCGTCGGCATAGGGCGGGAGCGCACCGACGAGGAAGCACAGCGAGCCGAGCGCGAAGCCCCACGCCTCGCGGCGCAGCCGTCGTCGTACCTCGAGCGCTCCCGTCGAGGCGCTCACGGCTCCTCCCACCGCCGCCCGGTCCACGAGGGCTAGTGGTGGAAGCTCGGTCGCAGGCCCTCGACGGGCATCGGCGACGAGAGCCCGTCGAGCCACTCGGTCTCGACCCGGATGTCCGCGAGCAGGTCGTCGGCGAGGTCCCGGCTCACACCGTTGCGCACGACGATCCGCTGCACGGTGACGTCGCCGAGGTCGTCGGGCATCGGGTACGCCGGGATGAGCCAGCCCTTCATCCGGAGCCGGTCGGAGAGGTGGTACAGGCTCCAGTTCTCCGTGTGCCCGGGCTTGAGCTGCCACGCGAAGACGGGGATGTCCGACCCGTCGTTCCACAGGTCGAACGCGCCGATGTCCGCGATGCCGCGGGCGAGGTACTTCGCGACGTCCTGGCACTCCTGCTGGATCGCGGTGTACCCCTCCCGCCCGAGCCGCAGGAACTGGTAGTACTGCAGCAGCACCTGGGCGCCCGGGCGCGAGAAGTTCAGCGCGAGGGTCGGCATGTCCCCGCCGAGATAGCTCACCCGGAAGATCAGCTCCTCGGGCAGCGCGTCGAGCGTGCGCCACACGACCCAGCCCACCCCCGGGTACACCAGGCCGTACTTGTGGCCCGACGTGCTGATCGAGTGCACGCGCTCGAGCCGGAAGTCCCACACGACGTCCTGCTGGATGAACGGCGCGATCATCGCCCCGGACGCCCCGTCGACGTGGATCGGCACGTCGTGCCCCGTCCGCTCCTGCAGGGCGTCGAGCGCGGCCGCGATCTCCTGCACCGGCTCGTACATGCCCGTGTAGGTGACGCCCATGATCGCCACGACGCCGATGGTGTTCTCGTCGACGTGCTCCTCGACGTTGCTGCCGTCGAGGCACGGGTGCTCGGCGGTGATCGGCACGTACCGCGGCTCGACCTCGAAGTAGTTGCAGAACTTCTCCCAGCACACCTGCACCGCCGAGCTCATCACGAGGTTCGGGCGGTCGGCCGACATCCCGGCCGTGCGCCGCGCGAGCTGCCACCGGCGTTTGAGCGCGAGGCCGCCGAGCATGCACGCCTCGGACGACCCGACCGTGGACGTGCCGATGCAGTCCGTCACGTCGGGCACGTTCCACAGGGATCCGAGGATGCGCCAGCAGTTCTCCTCGATCGCTGCCGTCCGGGGGTACTCGTCCTTGTCGACCATGTTCTTGTCGTAGACCTCGGCGTAGAGGCGGTCGGCCTCGTCGCCCATCCACGTCGCGACGAAGGTCGCGAGGTTCAGCCGGGAGTTGCCGTCGAGCATGACCTCGTCGTGCACGAGCTGGTACGCGGACGTCGGCTCCATCTCGCCGTCGGGGATCTGCAGGCGCGGCGCGACGGCGCGCACCCCGTCCCGGGTGTAGGTGGGTCGCAGCACGTGGCGCTGGTCGGTCATCGTTCGGTCCTTTCGACGAGCCGAGACGATCGGCGCGGTCGGTGCTGCGTGTGCCGGGTGCGGGTCGGGCTCAGGCCAGGGCCTTCGCCTTGAGCGCGGCGAACTCGCGCTCGTCGATCGTCCCCGCGTCGAGCAGGGCCTTCGCGTCGGAGATCTGCGACGCCGCGGACGCGCCGGACACGCCGCGGATGTACGCCTCCGTGTCCGCCCGCGCGCCTGCCAGCCGCTCGGCGTGACGCTCCGCCATGCCCCGACCGCGCGCGACGAGGTAGATCAGTGCGGTCAGGAACGGCACGACGACCAGCGCGAGCAGCCACACGGCCTTCCACCACCCGCTCAGGTGCCGGTCGCGGAACAGGTCGCCGATGATCTGGAAGAGGATCACCAGGTACATCACGAGGAAGAACCACCAGATCATCAACCCGAACCAGTCCCAGAAGGTGTCCATGTCCGTGCCTTTCGTCGAGCCGACCGCGATCAGTCGGCGAGGATCCGTGCCTTCTCCGCCTCGAACTCGGCAGGGCTGAGCACGCCCTGGTCACGCAGGGCGGCGAGCTGGGTGAGCTGTTCGATCCGTGCGTCCGTCCCCGACGACGCCGGAGGGGGCGGGGCGTACGCCGGCTGCGCGTACGTCGGGGGTGGCGCCGCGTACGTCGGCGCGGGCTCCGCGGGCTGCTGCGCCGCCCACCGGCCTGCCTGGCGGCGCGAGACGCGGTTGGAGACGGCGGTCGCCGTCCCGGCGATGGCGGCGGTCCGCGCGACGCCGCGAAGAAGTCCTGGCACGGGAGTGTCCTCTCAGGAAGGCCGGGCTCAGACGCCCGGCTCGGCGGCGTCCAGCGACGCGAGGATCGCCTGGACGGGGATGCGGCCGCTCGCGACGAGCTGGGCGCCGTTGCGACGCAGCGCAGTCGCGAACGGGGCGGCCCACGCGTTCTCGTAGACGAGCACCACGGCCGTCATGCCGGGCTCGACGGCGCCGGCGGCCTCGGCCAGGTCGTCGTCGCCCAGGAGGCCGGAGCGGGCGCCCGCGAACACGGCGAGCTCCGTCGAGCCGTCGTCGAGCTCCTCCATGCCGAGGCCGGTCACCGAACCGTCCTCCTCGCGGCGGATCACGACCAGGTCGAGCACCCGGATGATGCCGCGCTCCACGAGGTCGAGCAGGTGCGGGAACGCGACGTCGCCCGTCGCGCGGTCCGTCGGGAGCTCGACGACCAGGAAGTCGACGGGCCCGCCCTCCTCGAAGTCGCCGACGTCCCCGGCATCACCGTGGAGCTCTTGCCCGAGTTCCTGCGTCATGGTCGACCGCCCCTCTCACGTCGTGCCCGCGTCGACCGCGGGCCTCCTGCCAGGTTGCCGCGCGGGGCCGTCGTCGTCCTCACGCAGAACGCATGAAGTGCGGCGGCACGGTGCGAGGGCGTCGCGCCACGTCAGACCAGGACGGGGAACGACACCAGGATCCCCACGCCGACGGCACCCACGACCATCCCCGCCCCGAGCAGGTACCAGCCGGCCCATCGCTCGGTGTGCCGCTCGGACAGCGCCACGAAGAACAGGACGAGCGCGAAGAGCACGGTGAGCAGGGCGTAGTCGTCCCCACGCTGGTTGCTGCGCAGCGCCGCCGCGAACTTCGCCTCAGCCCTCGTGCTCGCGGCCGCCGCCTCCGCGCGGCCCTCGGGCACGTAGGACGCCTCGGCGAAGGGAGAGCGCAGCGTCTCCCCGCCCGCCTGCCAGTCGTCGAACGCGACGACGAACTCGGGCGTGAAGCGCGCCTGCACGTACTCGGCCAGCTCCGTGTCGCCGGCCGCGCGCGCGTCGAACCACTGCAGGTAGATCGCCAGGTCGATCGCGGTGACGTCGCGGGCCTCGCTCGCGAGGTCGATCGACTCGATGCGCGCGCTCGACGCCTCGCTGAACCGGATGGACATCTGCCCGCTCCACTTCGAGGACTCGAACCCGCACCACGCCGTCAGGATCGCGGTCACGGACAAGACGACGACGGCGAGCACCGCACGCGTGCGCTCGCCCGGCGGTTGCCGGTGCGCTACCGTTCCGTGCGGTCCGACCGGCTCCGGTACAGCCGGTTCGCCCGCCGGTTCGCCGGGCGACGCGTCCTGCGTCGTCATGCAGGGTCCGCGTCCGGGACCACGTAGGCGATGCGGACGTCGTCGATCCGCCCGGTGAAGGCGAACGGCATGCGGTCGGCGTACTCGCGCGACACCGCACCCCCGTACGCCCTGCCGATGTCGAGGCAGTCGTTCGCGGAGAACAGCAGCGGTGCGCTGGTCGGTACGGTCCCGGACGCGACCTCGTCGCCGTCGACGCTCAGGACGACCTGCAGCGGCCCGGCGGGCCGGGTCTCGACGTACGTCGTCGCGATCTCGATCGTGTGCTCGCCGGGCGCGACCGGCGCGTCCGACCGGATGACCGTCCGCTCGATGAGGAACAGGTTGTACTCGTAGGTCAGCACGCCGTCGAGCAGGAAGCACGTGAGCCCGCCGCCCGCACCGCCGAGCTTGTAGAGCACGCCCTCCGCCCGCTCGGGCACCGTGACCGTCATCGTGACGGTGTTCGGCCGGTTGCCGAGCGCCGGTGCGCAGAACTCCGGCACCCGCACGGTGTCACCGGACATCTCCCACTCCGAGTACGGCGGGGTGATGCGGTCCTCGGGGTGCACCAGCACCCAGAGTCCGCCGCCGATGGGCAGCGCCTCGTTGCGCGCCGCCTCGATGGCGAAGAGCTCCTTGAGCTCGGCGAGCCTCTCGGGGTGCTCGGCGGCGAGGTCGTGCGCCTGGCTCCAGTCCTCGTCCAAGTGGTACAGCTCCCACACGTCGTGGTCGGGGGTCCACGTCGTGATGCCCGCCGGGGTCCCGGGGACCCAGGGCAGGCGCGGCCCGACGGCCGAGGCCATCCAGCCGTTCGAGTAGATGGAGCGGCTGCCCATGATCTCGAAGTACTGCGTGCGGTGCCGGCCTACCGCGTCCGGGTCGTCGATCGAGTACGCGAAGCTCGTCCCGTCGATCGGGTCCTGCGGGATGCCGTTGACCGTCTCCGGGTGGGAGATGCCCAGGATCTCGTAGATCGTCGGCACGAGGTCGACGACGTGGTGGAACTGGGTCCGGGGTCGGGAGTCGGGCGTGATGCGGTCGGGCCAGCTCACGAACATCGGGTTCCGCGTGCCGCCGAGGTGGGACGCGAGCAGCTTCATCCCCTTGTACGGCGACGAGCCCGCCCAGGCCCATCCCGCGTGGTACATGTTGTCGGTCGCGGAGGTGCCGAGCGCGTCGAGCCCGCCGAGGTCGTCGAGCGCCGCGATGTGCTGCTCGACGGTGCTCGGGATGCCGTTCTGCGCCAGGAGCTCGCTGATCGTGCCGTTCTGCCCCTCGCCCGACGACCCGTTGTCGCCCCAGATGTAGACGACGATCGTGTTGTCGCCGTACCCGAGCCGCTCGACCTCGTCGAGCAGCCGCCCGGCCTGCACGTCCGCGTGCTCGCCGAACCCCGCCGCCACCTCCATCAGCCGGGACTGGAACGCCTTCTGGTCGGCGGGGATGTCGTCCCACGCGTCGAGGCTCTCGTCCCGAGGCGTGAGCTCGGTGTCCTGGGGAACCCACCCCGCATCCTTCGCGCCCTCGAGCGCGCGCCCGCGGTAGGCGTCCCACCCGTCGTCGAACATCCCGGCGTACCGGTCCGCCCACTCCTTCATGACGTGGTGCGGACCGTGCAGCGCACCGGTGGCCCAGTAGACGAAGAACGGCTTGTCGGACGCGGACGCCTTGTGCTCCCGGAGCCAACGCATCGCGTCGTCGGCGATGTCCTCGCTGAGGTGGTAGCCCTCCTCGGGCGTCTTCGGCGGGAGCACGGTCGAGGTGTTGCGCACGAGGTTGGGTTCGTACTGCGACGCCTCGCCCGCGAGGAACCCGTAGAAGTACTCGAACCCGTACCCGGTCGGCCACCGCTCGAACGGGCCGGCCGCCGTCGTCTCCTCCGCCGGCGTGTTGTGCCACTTGCCCCACGCCCCGGTCGAGTACCCGTACTGGCGCAGCACCTCGGCCATCGTCGCGCTGGTCTTGGGGATGTGTCCGGAGTACCCGTCCCAGTCGTTCGCGAGCTCGGCGATCTGACCGTTGCCGATCCGGTGGTGGTTGCGGCCCGTCAGCAGCGACGCACGCGTCGGCGAGCACATCGCCGTCGTGTGGAACCGGTTGTACCCCACGCCCCCCGCCCGCACGCGGTCGAGCGTGGGGGTGCGGACCAGACCGCCCAGCGTGGTCGGCAGCGCCGGTCCGGCGTCGTCGACGAGGATCACGACGACGTTCGGCGCGTCGTCGGGCAGGTGCTGCTCCGGCGGCCTCGGCGAGTACGTCGACTCGGCGAGCGTGCGCCCGGCGAGGCTGCCCGAGCGCCTCGGCGGGAACGGCAGGGTGCGTTCCGGCGGCAGCGGCCGCCCGACCACGGTGGCAGACGTGTCCTCGCTCATCGTTCCTCGCTCCTGCTCGTCCTCCGGCGGGGCGTCACGACAGTGACCGCATCACGGTAGGTCGGGCGGGACCGCGGGCTCATCACGCAGATCGCACGATCCACGGCGGCAGGTCGACGGCGGAGCGGGGGGTGCGCCTCAGCCGCCGAGCAGGCCCAGCCCGACGGCGCGCTCGACCGCGCCCGCGCGCGTCGTCGCGCCGAGCTTGCGGTAGATCGACCCCACCTGCGAGCCCACGGTGTTGCGCGACACGAAGAGCCTGCGGCCGATCTCGGACATGGTGAGGTGGGTCTGCAGGTACGGCAGCAGCCGCAGCTCCGCGGGGGTGAGGGGCGGTGCCCCCGGCGTCGCCGTCGCTTCCTCCAACCGGCTCCGGAACGTGGCGACCTCCTCGACGAGCAGACCGACGTGAGGTCGTTGCCGCAGGATCTCGTCCATCTCGTGCGCGAGGTGCATCGCGACGGTCCGGTCCCCCAGCGTCGCGTAGGCACGTGCCAGCTGGAGCCGTACCCGCAGGGCGAGGAACGGCAGGACGTACGTGCACGCCACCCGCGCCCGCATCGCGCGGGTCAGGAACCGCTCGGCGACGGCCCGCTCGCCGTGGTGCAGCGCGACGCGGGCACGGACGGCGAGAGCGAGGGCGGTCGTCGAGTAGCCCTCCATGTGATGGACGTCGACCGCCTCGACCGCTGCGCGGGCGTGCTCGGCGGCCACCGGCCACCGCCCCGCGTCGATCGCGAGGATCGCGAGCTCGGCCTCGCACAGCAGCATCGAGTCCGGGTTCCCCATGGCCGCGGCGCACTGCGCGCCCTCGACGAACGCGTCACGCGCCGCCTCGACCGATCCGACGAGCAGGTGCACGGACCCGAGCAGGTGGAGCGCCTGGTCACGCCACGGGCTCCAGGACGGCTCGTGCGCGACGGCGAAGCGCGCACACTCCAGGGCCTTCGCCTCGCCGTCCGAGCACATGGCCGCCCGGACCTGGCACCGCGCGGACTCGAGCGCGGTCCGGTCCTCGTCCGACGCGTCGTGCAGGTCGAGTCGTTCGAGCACCGCGGCCCAGCGCTCCGCCTCGCGGGTGTCGCCCAGGAGCAGCGCCTTCCAGGCCGCGACGACCACGAGCGGCGGACAGCCTTCGATCGCGGCGTCCCCCACGGCGACGAGCCAGCGTTCCAGGACGTCGACCTGGCCGCGCTGGTACGTCGACAGCGCGAGCCCTGCCACGAGCAGCGCGGCCTCGTCGCTCGCGCCCGCCGCGAGCAGGTGCTCGACGGCGCGCGCGGCCAGCCCGTTCTCGGTGAACCACGCGGCGGCGCGACGGTGGAGCCCGCGCACGGCGTCGCCCTCGACCCGGTCCAGCTCGGCGAGCAGGAACTCACGGAACAGGGAGTGGTACCGGAACCACCCGCGACGGTGGTCCAGCGGGACGAGGAAGAGGTGCGCCGCCTCGATCTCGCGCAGCAGCGCGCGCGAGTCGTCCGTGTCGAGCAGGGCGTCGCACGCGCCGGCGGACAGCTGGTCGAGCACCGACGTGCAGCGCAGGAAGTTCTGGGTCCGGGGCGAGAGCGTCGACATGCACTCGCGGTAGAGGTAGTCGGCGACGAACCGGTCGTCGCCCGTCAACGCCGACGTCGGGCCGCCGTCGCGCACCAGCAGCGCGCAGAGGAAGACCCCCGTGGGCCAGCCCTCGCAGCGCTCCACGACGGCGGCGAGCTCGGCCTCGGAGGCCTCGACGCGGGCCTCCCGGAAGACGGTCCGGGCGCCGGTGGCGTCCAGCCGCAGGTCGTCGGCGCCGATCTCCAGGACGTCCCCGTCGACCCGTCGCCGCGCGAGGTAGGCCTGCTCGTGCCGGCTCGCGACGACCACCTGCGAGCCCTCGGGCACCCCGCGCAGGACGATCCCGAGCGCGTCCTGGCTGCCCGCCGAGTCGGCCTCGTGCAGGTCGTCGACGAACAGGACGAACGGGCTGCTGGTCCGCGACAGGGCGGAGGCCAGGAGCGGGGCCGACCGCCCCAGCAAGCTCGGCCCGGGGCCGCGCATGTCCTCCACGACGTCCGCCACCTGCGGGGAGATCGCGGAGCACGCGAGGGCGAGCAGCGTGAGCAGGGCTGCGGGGTCGTCGTCGAGCCGGTCGACGGTGGCCCAGGCGACCGAGCGGTCCTCCGCGTCCGCCCACTCCGCGAGCATCGTCGACTTGCCGTAGCCCGGCGGCGCGGTGATACCGACGACCCTGGCGCCGCCTCCCCGGGCGCGCTCGATGAGCGCACGCCGCGGCACTGCTCCGCGGCGCGTTCTGGGCGTCTCGACCTTCCCGGCCTGGAGCGTACGGCTCAGGTCAGGTCGAGCCGCGACCCCGTCCAGGTTCCCCTCGGACACCTCTGCAGCCTAGGGTCACCCGGTCGGGCCCTCAACAGGACCGACGGGTGACCTCTGGCCTCTTGATTCGATGTATGTCAATATAGAACCATGTCGATACAGGAACGGCTGCCTGCCGAGGACGTGATCGTCGTCGGGTCAGGCCCCGCTGGCTACGCCGCGGCGATCTACGCGGCGCGTGCGGGCATGGCGCCGCTCGTGCTGGCGGGATCGATCACCGCGGGCGGCGCGCTCATGAACACGACCGAGGTGGAGAACTTCCCCGGCTTCCCGGACGGGATCATGGGCCCCGAGCTCATGGAGAGCATGCGCACGCAGGCCGAGCGGTTCGGTGCGCGCGTCCAGTGGGACGACGCGACGCTGCTCGACCTCGAGGGGCCGGTCAAGACGGTCGTGACGGGCAACGGTGAGACGTACCGCGCTCGCGCGGTGATCCTCGCGACGGGGTCGGCGTACCGCGAGCTCGGCCTGGACGACGAGAGGCGCCTGTCCGGGCGCGGCGTGTCCTGGTGCGCGACGTGCGACGGCTTCTTCTTCCGCGACCAGCACATCGCCGTCGTCGGTGGCGGGGACTCTGCGGTGGAGGAGGCCACGTTCCTGACCCGGTTCGCCGAGAAGGTGACGCTCGTGCACCGCCGCGACGAGCTGCGCGCGTCGAAGATCATGGCCGACCGCGCGAGGAACGACCCGAAGATCGAGTTCGCGTGGAACGCCGAGGTCGCCGGCATCGGCGGCGAGAGCACGGTCGAGGCGCTCACGCTGCGCGACACGGTGACCGGCGAGGAGCGCGCCCTGCCCGCCACGGGCCTGTTCGTCGCGATCGGCCACGAGCCGCGCACCGAGCTCGTCAAGGGACAGGTCGATCTCGACGACGAGGGGTACATCCAGGTCGTCGGGCGCACGACCGCGACCAACCTCGAGGGCGTGTTCGCGTGCGGCGACGCCGTCGACCACACCTACCGCCAAGCCATCACCGCCGCCGGGTCGGGCTGCTCGGCCGCGCTCGACGCCCAGCGCTACCTCACCGAGCTCGCCGACGCCGCCGGCCTGCAAGACCTCGCCGGCAACCCGGAAACACCGAACCCCGACGAGCTGCCGCTGGCGCTGGAGGAGATCCGATGAGCACCGTGACCGTCACCGACGACACCTTCGACGAGGTGGTCCTCGCCTCCGAGATTCCGGTCCTGGTGGACGTCTGGGCGACCTGGTGCGGCCCGTGCCGTCAGGTCGCCCCGATCCTGGACGAGCTCGCGCAGGAGTACGACGGCAGGCTCACGATCGCCAAGCTCGACGCCGACGCCAACCCGAGGACCGTCGCCGCCGCCGGGGTCGTGTCCATCCCGACGCTGAACTTCTACACCGACGGCAAGCTCGTCAAGTCCGTCGTCGGGGCGCGCCCGAAGCAGGCGCTGGTCACCGAGATCGAGGAGGTCCTCGCGTGAGCGACCCCACCGCGGCCACGCGCGGGCGGCTGTCCGCGCTGGACCGGTGGCTGCCGTTGTGGATCGGGCTCGCGATGGTCGCCGGTCTGGTCCTGGGCCGGTTCGTCCCCGCGCTGTCCGAGGTGCTCACGGCGATGGAGATCGGCGGGATCTCGGTCCCGATCGCGCTCGGCCTGCTGGTGATGATGTACCCGGTGCTGGCCAAGGTCCGTTACGACCGCGTGGGTGCGGTCACCGGCGACAAGCGGCTCCTGGTGTCCTCACTGGTGCTGAACTGGCTGGTCGGGCCCGCGCTGATGTTCGCCCTCGCGTGGATCTTCCTGCCCGACCTGCCCGAGTACCGCACCGGGCTGATCATCGTCGGCCTCGCCCGCTGCATCGCGATGGTCGTGATATGGAACGACCTCGCGTGCGGGGACCGGGAGGCGGCCGCGGTGCTGGTCGCGATCAACTCCGTGTTCCAGGTCGTCGCGTTCTCCCTGCTCGGCTGGTTCTACCTCACCGTGCTGCCCGGGTGGCTCGGGCTGGACACCCAGGGCCTGGACGTCTCGGTCGGGCAGATCGCGCTCAACGTCCTCGTCTTCCTCGGCGTCCCGCTGGCCGCCGGGTTCGCCTCGCGCCTCGTCGGGGAGCGCACGAACGGTCGCACCTGGTACGAGGACCGGTTCCTGCCCGCCGTCGGGCCGTGGGCGCTGTACGGGCTGCTGTTCACGATCGTGCTGCTCTTCGCCCTGCAGGGCGAGGCCGTCACGTCCCACCCGCTCGACGTGGCCCGCATCGCGTTGCCGCTGCTGGTGTACTTCGCCGCCATGTGGGGCATCGGCATCGTCGTCGGCAAGATGCTCGCGCTCGGCTACGCACGCTCCACCACGCTCGCGTTCACCGCCGCGGGCAACAACTTCGAGCTCGCGATCGCCGTCGCCATCGGCACCTTCGGCGCGACGTCGGGCCAGGCCCTCGCCGGTGTCGTCGGCCCCCTCATCGAGGTCCCCGTGCTCGTCGGCCTCGTCTACGTCTCGCTGTGGCTCGCACGCCGCTGGTTCGCCGTCGACCCCTACGCCACCCCTGCACGTGAGCTGGAAGAGGTGAGGTCATGACCACCACCCCCCCGACCGTCGCGGACCCGGACTGCGCCCCGCAGATCGAGTCCCACGCGATCGGCACCGAGGTCGCCGGCGCCGTCGCCACCACGCTCAAGGCCCTCGCGGAGCCGCTGCGCCTGCGGATGCTTTCCTTCATCGCGACCTCTCCGGCGGGAGAGGCGTGCGTGTGCGACCTCGCGGCGCTCACCGACGTGTCCCAGCCCACCGTGTCGCACCACCTCAAGGTGCTCCGCGAGGTCGGGGTGCTGACCTCCGAGCGGCGCGGCACCTGGGTCTGGTACCGCATCACCCCCGGTTACAAGGGCGCGATCTCCACCCTGCTCGAGTCCTTCGCCCCGGCCGCCCTCGAGGCGCTCGTCGCACCCCACGAGCTGACCGGACTCGAGGACGTCGACGCCGCGCTCGACCGCCTCGCCGCCGACCTCGCCACCCGTCACCCGGACCTGGGCTCCGGCGTCGTGCTGCGCACCGTGCGCGAGTCCTACACGGCCCTGGCCCGGTCGGCCACGGTCTCGGCGCACCTGCACACGCTCACCGAGCGCTTCGCCCGCCAGCGGCTGGCAGACCTGTCCCGCCACCAGGGCGCGCGCCCGCAGGTGCTGTTCGTCTGCGTCGCCAACGCCGGGCGCTCCCAGCTCGCCGCCGCCCTGGTCCACCGCTACGCCGGCGACCGCGTCGTCGTCCGCTCCGCGGGCTCGACCCCGGCCGCGGACGTGCACCCCGCGGTGCGGCCCGAGCTCGCCGCGCTCGGCACCGCCGAGGGCGAGGCGTTCCCCAAGCCGCTGACCGACGACGCCGTCCGTGCCGCGGACGTCGTGATCACCATGGGCTGCGGCGACGTCTGCCCGGTCCTGCCCGGCACGCGGTACGAGGACTGGCTCGTGGGCGACCCCGCGCTGGCCTCACCCGCCGGGGTCGCCGCCATCCGCGCCGAGCTCGACACCCGGGTCCGCGCCCTGCTCACCGATCTCCTGCCCGACCTCGCACTGCCCACCCCCCGACCGACCGAGCCACCGGAGGCCACCATGACCGGCACCACCACCGCGAAGCCGTCCGCCCTGTTCGTCTGCGTGCACAACGCCGGCCGTTCCCAGATGGCCGCCGGCTACCTGCGCGCCCTGTCCGGCGGGGCCGTCGAGGTCCGCTCGGCCGGGTCCGCGCCCGCGGACCAGATCAACCCGGTCGCCGTCGACGCCATGCTCGAGGAGGGCATCGACATCCGTGCCGAGCAGCCCAAGATCCTCACGACGGACGCCGTACAGGCCTCCGACGTCGTCATCACCATGGGCTGCGGCGACGCGTGCCCCATCTTCCCCGGCAAGCGCTACGAGGACTGGCAGCTCGACGACCCTGCCGGGCAGGGCATCGACTCCGTGCGCCCCATCCGCGACCAGATCCGCGCGCGCATCCTGACCCTGCTCGACGAGCTCGGCGTCACGCCGGTCGCGGTCGCTACCGCCTGACGGCACCGGGCCCGACCCCGAAGGTGACGAGCTGCGGCTCGGCCGGCGCGGTGCCGCAGCACGACCCGGCCGCGCTCTCGCCGTCGGCGGCCAGGGCGAGGTCGCTCGAGCAGACGCCGGTAGCCGGCAGGTTCAGCTCGACCACGTCCGCGGCGGCGCGGTCGCCGGCCAGCGCCGCGGCGATCGAGCGCACCTGCTCGTACCCGGTGGCGAGCAGGAACGTCGGCGCGCGCCCGTAGGACTTCATGCCGGCGAGGTAGAAGCCGTCGTCGGGGTGCGACAGCACCCGCTCTCCGTGCGGGGGCACGGTGCCGCACGAGTGCTGGTTCGGGTCGATCAGGGGAGCCAGAGCAGCCGGCGCCTCGACGATCGGGTCCAGGTCCAGGCGCACCTCGCGCAGCATGTCCAGGTCCGGGCGGAACCCGGTCGCGTCGACGATCGCGTGCACCTGCAGGTCCAGCACCTCCGCACGCACGGTCCCTCGCACCCGCACCGACTCGTCGCCGGGCACGAGCCGCTCGATCGACACGCGCTTGAGCAGGGTCAGGTGCCCGGACTCGACGGCCGCCTGGAGCCGGGTGCCGAGCCGGCCGCGCGCGGGCAGCTCGTCGTCGGTGCCCCCACCGAACAGGCGCCGGGGCGATCCGCCCCGGATCGCCCAGGTGATCGTCGTGCCGGGCTCCGACTCGGCGAGATCGATCAGGTTCAGCAGCGTGTTCGCCGCGGAGTGGCCCATCCCCACCACCAGGGTGTGCCGGCCGGCGAACCGGTCGCGCTGTGCGCCCAGCACGTCCGGCAGCGGTCCGGTCACGAACGCGGCCGCCTCGGCCTCACCGGCCGCGGGCAGCCCCGAGACCCCCAGCGGGTTCGACGTCGAGAACGTCCCCGACGCGTCGATCACCGCCCGGGCCAGCACGTCACGCACGGCGCCGGTGCCGTCCACGGTGCGCACCCGGTAGCCGTTCCGCTCGCGCCCGAGCGAGCGCGTCCTGTCCGCCCCGTCGCGCGCGACGGCCACCACCCGGGTCCCGGTCCTCAGGTGCGTGGCGATCTCGGGCGTCGCGGCCAGCGGGACGAGGTACCGCTCGACGAGCTCGCTGCCCGTCGGCAGGCCGTCGGGCTCCGGCTCGGCCCAGCCCGTCGGCTCCAGCAGGCGCCGCGCTGCGGCGTCGACGTCGTAGCGCCACGGCGAGAACAGACGCACGTGGCCCCACGACGCCACCGCCGCACCCGGACCGTCACCGGCCTCGAGCACGAGCGGCTCCAGGCCGCGCTCCAGCAGGTGGGCCGCCGCGGCCAGCCCGACGGGGCCCGCCCCGATCACCACGACCGGCAGGTCCGCACGCTCTACGCTCATCACGTCTCCTCGCATCGACAGGTTTCGATCAACGTCTTGCCGCCAACGTATCCACAAACTTCGATGCATGGCAAGATGGGGACATGCCCACCACCCCGCTCACGCTCGACGCAACGGATCCACCCGCCCCGGGCGGGTGCTGCACGCCGCTCGTGCGCGAGGCCGCGGACCCCGAGAGCGCGCGCGAGCTGGCCCGCGTGTTCAAGGCGCTCGGCGACCCGACCCGCATCCAGCTGCTGTCCGTCGTCGCCGCGCACGACGGCGGCGAAGCGTGCGTCTGCGACCTCACGGAACCGGTCAGCCTCTCCCAGCCCACCGTCAGCCACCATCTCAAGATCCTGGTGGACGCCGGTCTGCTCACCCGCGAGCAGCGCGGACGCTGGGCCTACTACTCCCTCGTCCCGGGCGCGCTGGCCCGCCTCGCGACGTCGCTCTCCTAGACAGCCCGCGACCTCCCGGGCCCTCCCGCGGCGCCCGGCGCCCCGTCGTCCCACATCCCCTCGACCGGCTCGAGCCCCAGTGCCAGCGCGACCTTGGGCGAGGCGGCCACGGCGTTCGGCAGGCCGACGATCGGCACGACGGCGCACAGCACGTCGACCACCTCGGCCGCGGAGGCGCCCGCCCCCACCGCGGCGTCGACCTCCGCGCCGTAGGTCGGGTCGGCTCCCCCGACCGCGACGAGCGCGGCGAGCCGGACGAGCGCGAGGGTCCTCGGGTCCAGCACCTCGGGCTCGAGCCCTCGCCCGTCCTCGATGCGCGCGTCGTTGATCATGAGCCGCTGCAGGGTCTCCGCATGGTCCACGACGAGCCTCCGTCCTCCGACGCCGATCGAGCTTTCCGCGAGACGGACCCGGCGAGGTCGGCCCCTCGTCGCCGTGGACCCAGTCGACACCGCGTCGGGGAGGCTCGCATCATGTCGTTCGCGTGAGAACGCGATCTCCCGGGCGGTCGTCCGGCGTCGCCGTCTCCGGACCGTCGTCCCCCGCGACCTCCTGCGGCGGCCGCGCGACGAGCTCGAGCACGGCGACGAGCAGCCCGGCGACCACCGCCGTACCCACGACGAGCGGCGGCGTCGGGTGCGGGGCGAGCAGGAGCACGAGAGCCGCGAGCGCGAGCACGACCACCCGGGCGGGCCGTCGGTGCCGTCCGAGCCACGTGCCGAGCCGACCGCTGGACGCCCCGCGCTGCTCGGCGCCGGCCCGGGCTCGCGCGAGGCCGCGGACGACGGCGCCGCGCAGTGCTCGCGCCGACTCCCCCGGCCCCGCGAGGTACGCCACGAGAGCGACCACGAGGCCCAGCACCCCGACGGTGCGCAGGGTGGTGCGCAGGAACGACAGGAGCTGGTCGAACACGACCTCGGCCGCGTCCAGCCGCAGCACCCGCCCCGACAGGGCGTCGAGGTACAGGGCGCGCGCCACGGCGAGCCCGACGCCGAGCAGGAGCATCGCGAGCGTGAGCGCGAGCCCGGCGACGACCAGGGCGCGCGCGCGACGGACCGCCACGAGCACGCCGGCGGCGTACAGACCGAGCACGACCCACGGCAGCCACGTGCCCAGCGCGACCACCTGGGCGTAGCGGTTCTGCACCTCGACGAGCTGCGACGTCTGAGCGAGCGTGAAGGACGCGTCGACGGTCGGGATGTTCCCCGCGACGTCGAGCCCTCGCGCCACGAGCCGTTCCTTGAGCAGGTCGATCACCCCGGCGAGCTGGATCGTGAGCTGCCCGTCCTGGCCGACCTGGAGCACGTCCCCGCCCGACCCGCGCAGGACGGCCACGAGCTGGCGGTGCGCGACGCGGTTGGCCTGCGCCCAGGTCGACGCGAACTCGTCGCTGTTCACGAGACGGTTCGCCGTCTCGCGGACGAACGACTCGACACCGCTCGTCAGCGGCGCCACGAGCGACGGGAGCGCCGCGCTCGCGCGGGGTGCGACGCCCTGCTCCTGCAACGTGCTCTGCAGCTCGCCGATCGCCTGGTCGACGAGCGCGGCGACGTCGAGGCGTTCCATCACCTCGTGCGTGATGCGCCCGGCGATCGCCTGGCGCACGACGGGGTCGTGCGCGAGCGGTGCGACGGTGGCGACGTAGCGCTCCGTGTCGGTGAGGGTGCGTTCGGTCCAGGCGGAGACCGCGGCCACGGGTGCGAGCAGTGTCGCCACGAGGAGGAGCACGACGGCGGCGGCGGAGCGCCCCCGGTGCCGGGGTGGGCGCTGTGGCTCGTCCACGTGCGGGGCGCGCTCCGCGACGAGGCGGCGCAGCTCGGCGTTCTCCTGCTCGAGCGCGGCGAGCCGTTCGGCGAGGCCGCCGCCCCCCGCACCGGACCGGGAGGTCTCTTCGGAACCGTTCATCGCACCTCGCCCGGACGCCACCGCGGCGCGCTCAGGCGCCCTCCGGCCAGGATGACGAACCCCGTCGCCGCAGTCGTCACCCAAAATGCGTGACACCACCACGCTGAGGTAGAAGCTGCGGTCGCGAGGTAGAACGCGGCGAGTGCAATCTCGCGACCGGCGGTTCTGTCTCGCGGTCTGGGTCGCTCCACCGGGCGGCGCGACGCCTACCCTCGTGACGGACGAGCAGACCGCGGCAGCTGCGACATGATCGTCCCGCCCACCCCGACGACCGGAGAAGGACCCGCATGAAGATCGTCGACGCCCAGGTCGTGGTGACCAGCCCCGGCCGCAACTTCGTCACGCTCACGATCACCACCGACGCAGGGATCACGGGCCTCGGCGACGCGACGCTCAACGGTCGCGAGCTCGCCGTCGTCTCGTACCTGCGCGACCACGTCGCCCCGCTGCTGGTCGGGCTCGACCCGCACCGGATCGAGGACACCTGGCAGTCGCTCTACCGGGGCGCGTACTGGCGCCGCGGACCGGTCACCATGGCGGCGATCGCGGCGGTCGACGTCGCGCTGTGGGACGTGAAGGCCAAGGCCGCCGGGCTCCCTCTCTACCAGCTGCTCGGCGGCGCGTCCCGCGAGCGCGTGCGCACCTACGGCCACGCCAACGGACGCGACGTCCCCGAGCTGCTCGACTCGGTGCGAGCCCGGCTCGCCGAGGGCTACCAGGCGGTGCGCGTGCAGACCGGGGTCCCGGGCCTGCAGGCCGTCTACGGGGTCCACTCCGGGACGGCGATCGCGCCCGACGACGGCGACGCGCGTCAGGACCAGCGCGCCCGGCCCGTCGTGGAGGACTGGGACACGGCGGCCTACCTGCGGCACCTGCCGACGGTCCTGGAGGCGGTGCGCAACGAGTTCGGACCCGCTCTGCCGCTGCTGCACGACGCCCACCACCGCCTGACGCCCCAGCAGGCGGCGCGCCTCGGCAAGGAGATCGAGCGGTACGACCTGTTCTGGCTGGAGGACTGCACGCCCGCGGAGAACCAGCAGGGTCTGCGCCTCGTGCGCGAGCACACGACCACGCCGCTCGCGATCGGCGAGGTCTTCAACTCGTTCTACGACTACCAGACCCTCGTCGACGACCAGCTGATCGACTACGTCCGCTCCGCGGTCACCCACTTCGGCGGCGTGACCCCGCTGCGCAAGCTCTTCGACTACGCCGCGACGCGTCAGATCAAGAGTGCGATCCACGGCCCGGAGGACGTGTCGCCCGTCGGCATGGCGGCCGCGATCCACCTGGACCTCGCGATCCACAACTTCGGGATCCAGGAGTACTCCGGCTATACCGACCGCACGCACGAGGTGTTCCGCCACGCCTTCACGTTCGACGACGGCCACCTCCACCCCGGCGACGCGCCGGGGATCGGCGTCGAGCTGGACGAGGAGCTGGCCGCCGCCCACCCGTACGCGCCGGCATACCTGCCGGTGAACCGGCTGCAGGACGGGACGGTGCACGACTGGTGAGACCGGACGGGACCGTGCGCGACCGGCCTGCTACGCCGTCGAGCGCGAGACGACGACCGACGGGAAGACCCGCCCCTGGCCGCGGAGCTGCCCGAGCAGGTCGGCCGTCGCCGCGGCCGTGATGAGCTCGACCGGGTGGGTCGCCGTCGTGAGCCCGGGATCGACCTCGCCCGCGAGGGGGAGGTCGTCGAAGCCGGTCACCGCGACGTCGTCGGGCACGGCCACGCCGTCCCGCGCGAGCGCCCGCAGCGCGCCGATCGCCGACGAGTCGCTCATCGCCACGAGCGCGTCCGTGTCGGGCCAGCGGAGCCGTGCCTCGCGGGCCGCACCGGCGCCGTCGGCAGCCGTGAGACCGGCGACGACGACGCGGGCGGGGAGCCCGGCGTCGTGTATCACGGCCTCGTAGGCGTCGACCGCGCGGCCCGTCCCCGGCAGCCACGGGGGACCGGCGAGCATCACGACTCCCCGTCGACCGCGCGCCACGACGCGCTCGACGAGCGCCCCGATCCCCGCGGCGGCGTCGACGTCGTAGGACGGCACCCGGCCGTCCGCCGGTCCGATCGCCGCGACGCGCGCCGCGAGGTCGCGGGGGACCCGGGCCAGGACGTCCGCGGAGTAGTCCACGAGCAGGACTCCCCCGACGCCGGGGTCGCGGGCGAGCCGTTCGAGCTCGCGCTGCGGCTCCCGGCCGAGCCAGCGCAGCGCGACGCCGACGCCCTCGGCGTCGGCCGCCCGACCCGCGGCGGCGACCACGCGCGCGACGTAGGGGTCGGCCATGAGGTCCGACGACGGCGACCCGACCGCCACGACGACCCGCTCACCCCGGCCGCTCGCCAGCGCACGCGCGCCCGGGTGCGGCACGTAGGCGAGCCGTTCGACGGCGTCGAGGACCGCGCGCCGGGCGTCGGGCGAGACGTAGCCGGACTCGCGCAGCACGCGCGAGGCGGTGGACCGCGAGACGCGCGCGGCCGCGGCGACGTCCGCGAGCGTGGTCTGCACCATGGCTCCTCCTCGGACCGTGGACGACGGACGGGCAGCACCCGTCAGACGTAGGCTAACCCGCCCGGGCCCGGTCGTGGAAGCGTTCCCACGACAGGTGGGGGAGGGAGGTCAAGGGAGACGCACCTGTGCCGGCACGTGCAGCTCGGTCCACCCCGCCCGCACCGGCGCCGTCGACGGCTCCGGGCCGGTCCCGGACGTCCCGGCTCCGGTCGCACCGGGCTCGATCGGCGCGAGGACGTCGGCCGGGAGGACGTCGGCCGCGACGAGCGGGCCGAGGTCGAGACCGGTCAGGATCGCGACGTCGCCGACCGGCACCTGGAAGGTCCGGAAGGGGCCGAGGGGCGGCACGTCGCCGGCCGCGAGCGCCCGGGCCGTCGCCGTCCGGAGCTCGGTGCCCGCAAGCTGCGGGGACTGGTCGAGCACGAACGCCGTCGCGGCGAGGATGGTGTCGCCCGCCGTGCCTTCCGCCCTGTCGTCCGCCCAGGCCACGACCTTCCAGAACAGCCGCGAGATGCCGACGCCGCGGTAGACCGGGTCGTCGGGCGCGAGCACGGGCCCGGTGAGCACGACGAGACGCGACCGCTGCGCGCGCGCGTGCTCGAGCACGTGGTCCTCGAGCCCGTTCCACAGCTCCTTCGACTGGTTGAACCGTGCGACCTGCGGCGCGGCGTCGGGGTAGGCGAACGTCTCGGCGTCCGCGCGCCGCGCCTCGTCCTCGTCGCCCCAGCCGGGGTCCCGCCGCCGGACGAGGTGCCCACGGTCGAGGTCGTTGCGCGCGTAGAGCTCGGGACCTGCCTGCTCCGTCTCGGGTACGCGCGGGTCGAGGTGCCAGGCGTCGTCGCGTGGCACGTCCCGCAGCAGTGCACCGTCGATGTCGACGACCGTGGCCGCGGCGAGGCGCCGCACGGTGTCGAGCTGCACCGTGAAGTGCGTGGAGGGGAGCTCGCGCAGCGGTCTGTCCGCACGCGGCAACGGCACGAGGGGGCCGAGGAACTGCGGGTCGTGTCCGCTCACGACCCGAGCCAACCACGGACCGCACCCGGCGGCACGGGCACACCGGCACGCACCGGCACGCACCGGCACGCACCGGCGCAGCGGCCGCCAGGCACACCGCGCCCCCACCGATCGCCCGGCAGGAGCGGAGTCGACCGCCCTGCCACGACAGGGGAGCAGTCCACTGGCGACGTCCGCTCGGGCTGCGGTAGACACAGGGCATGGAAGCGACCTCCCCCGCCCCCTCCGGCGCCACCTGGTGGATCTGCCGCACCTGCGCCGTCGAGCACGCCGAGCGACCCGAGGTCTGCGCGATCTGCGCGGACGAGCGGCAGTACGTCCCCGCGACGGGTCAGGCGTGGACGACGCTCGCCGAGCTCGCCGCGGCGGGCGAGCGGGTCACGGTCACCGAGCTCGAGCCGGACCTGTTCGGCCTGACGAGCGAGCCGAGTGTCGGGATCGGCCAGCAGTCCAAGGTGGTGCGCACGCCCGCGGGCAACCTCCTGTGGGACCCGCTGGGCTTCGTGGACGACGACGCGGCCGCCGCCGTCCACGCGCTCGGCCCGGTCGTGGCGATCGTCGCGAGCCACCCGCACATGTTCGGGGCGCAGGTCGAGTGGAGCCGTGCCCTGGGCGGAGTCCCGGTGCTCGTCGCGGAGGCCGACGCCGGGTGGGTGGCCCGGCCCGACCCGGTGATCGAGACGTGGTCGGGCGAGCGCGAGCTGCTGCCCGGTGTGGTGCTGTCGCAACCCGGCGGGCACTTCCCGGGCAGCGCGGTCGTGCACTGGGCGGCGGGCGCGGAGGGCCGCGGCGTGCTGCTCAGCGGCGACACGATCATGGCGAACCCGGACCGGACGTCCGTGAGCTTCATGCGCTCCTACCCCAACCGTCTCCCGCTGTCCGGCACGGTGGCGCTGCGCGTCGCGCAACGCGTCGCGCGGCGCCCGTTCGACCGGCTCTACAACAACTTCGAGGAGATGGTTCCCGTGGACGCGCGGGACGTCGTGCTGCGCTCCGCCGAACGGCACGCGGCGTGGGTGCGCGGGGACTACGACCACCTGACGTGACGGGCCAGGGCCTCATCCGCCCAGGAGCAGCGACACCCCGATCGTCGCCATGACGGCCGCGATCACCCCGTCGAGCACGCGCCACGCGGTGGGCCGCGCGAAGATCGGGGCGAGCAGCCGCGCGCCGAACCCGAGCGACGTGAACCAGACGATGCTCGCGAGACCCGCACCGGCCCCGAAGAGCCAGCGGACGGCGTCGGGAGCCGGGGTGCTCGGACCGCCCGCGTGCGCGGCGGCATACCCCGCGGCGAGAGACCCCAGCAGCAGGAGGGTGTCGAGGTAGACGTGCGGGTTGAGCCAGGTCAGCGCGAGCGACGTCCCGACGGCGGACCGCGCCGACGACGCACCCGTCCCCGCGGCGTCGAGCGCGCCGGGTCCCAGGGCGCGTCGTGCCGCGAGCACCGCGAGGGTCAGGAGGAAGAGCGCACCCACCCATCGCACACCCGTGAGCACGGCAGGGGCGCCGGAGACGACGGCCCCGAGGCCGGCCGTGCCCGCCGCGATGAGGACGAGGTCCGACAGCGCGCAGACCACCACGACGGGCAGCACGTGCTCGCGCCGCAGCCCTTGGCGCAGGACGAACGCGTTCTGCGCACCGATGGCCACGATCAGCGACAGACCCGTGCCGAAGCCGGCGAGGGCTGCGGGCGCGGCGGCGAGGAGGCTCACGTCGTCGACGATAGGTCGCGCACGATGTTCAGTACAGCGAAAGATTCTGCAGGATCGTAAGGTGAGCTCATGGTCGATCTGCAACCCGATCAGCTGCGCGCGCTCGAGGCGATCGCCGCGACAGGCACGTTCGACGCCGCGGCGAAGGAGCTCGGCGTCACGCCCTCGGCGGTGAGCCAGCGGATGCGCGCGCTCGAGTCCGCGGTGGGACAGGTCCTCGTGCGGCGCGGGCGCCCGGCGGAGCTCACCCCGCCCGGCCGGGTGCTGGTGCGGCACGCCCGCCACGTGGCGCTCCAGCAGGCGGACGTGCTCGCCGAGCTGGGGCTCGACCGCGGGCCGTCGCCCGACGGGTCCGACGACGGTGCGGGCGCCCCGCTCCCGGAGATCACGTTGGTCGTCTCGGGCGACGCGATGACGACGTGGGCGCTGCCCGCGCTCGCCGAGGCCGCCGCGTGGGCGAGGCTCGAGGTGCTGCGCGAGGACGAGGAGCACTCGATCGGGCTGCTGCGTGACGGCACCGCCGTCGCCGCCGTCACCTCGGTCGCCGAGGCCGTTCCCGGCTGCCGCTCGACGCTGCTCGGGAAGATGCGCTATCGGCCGATGGCGAGCCCGGGGTTCGTCGAGCGCTGGTTTCCCGAGGGCCCGACCACCACCGCGCTCGCCGTCGCGCCCGTCCTCGCGTTCGACCGCAAGGACGACCTCCAGGACCGGTACCTGCGTAACAGGTCCGGCCCCACCCGGCTCGACCCGCCTCGGCACCACGTCCCGGCGTCCCACGAGTTCCGCCGCGCGATCGAGCTCGGCATGGGCTGGGGCGTGCTCCCCGACCTGCAGAGCGCCCCCTCCGAGCGCGCGGGCCGCCTGGTCGGCTTCGACGACGGGCAGGCGCTCCACGTCTCCCAGCACTGGCAGCAGTGGCGCCTCCACTCCCCGTCCCTGACCCGAGTGGCCGAGACGCTGGCCGCCGCGGCCGCCACAGCTCTCGCCCTGTCGCCGAACACGTCATGACGGTCGCCTAGCCCCTCAGAACGACCTCCATGACGTGTTCGACGGCGGGTGATGGGGGCGGGGGGCGGGGGGCGGGGCGGGTGGGGTGGGTGGGGTGGGTGGGGTGGGTGGTTAGTGCTTTTGCGGCTTTTTTGGCTGGGTCTGTCTGAGCGGCCACTCGTCCTTGAGCGCCCTGACGACGAACGAGCCGACGAGCGTCGCGATGCCGAGCTGGTACGCCGCCGTGCCGGCGATGTGCCCGATGCCGAAGACGGACTGCAGGACCCGAGCGAGCTCCGGCGAGCCGTAGGCGCCCGCGCGGCGCGCGAGGAGCTCGTTCAGCACGATGCCGGCAGCGAACAGACCGACCCCCCACCAGAACATGGCCGTGGCTGACAGACGAGGGGGCACGCTCACATCGCTCCTGTGATCTGGGGCTCGCCGGCGAACCCTGGAAGCCGGACCCGCCGAGCGTAGCGCCGCAGGGCTCGACGACGGCACGAGGGGACCAGAACCGCGGAGACACCACCGGTGACTCCTTCGGCGGCAGGATCAGGGCTCAGTCCCGCGGGGGCTTGCGGAGCTGCTTGACGTCGGTGCGCCGCTTCTTCGCGCCGAGCCGGCGCTCGACCGAGCCGCGCGTGGGGCGGGTCGCACGACGTCGCGGACCTGGGGGCGCGATGGCGTCCGCGACGAGCGCGGCGAGCCGGGTGCGCGCGTGCTCGCGGTTGCGGAGCTGCGCGCGGTTCTCCGACGCGGAGACGGTGAGCACGCCCTCGACGAGCCGCTTGTCGAGGCGGTCGAGGATCCGCTCGCGCTGCGAGGCCGAGAGGACGGCCGAGCGCATCACGTCCCACGAGAGCCCGACCCGGGAGTCCGCGGTGTTGACGCCCTGCCCACCCGGGCCCGAGGACCGGGAGAAGCGCCACGACAGCTCGGCGTCGGGCACGACGAGGGACGCGCTCACGCGCAGACCGGGGCGGGCGACGTCGGGCATCCGTCCATCATGCCCGCCACGGCGGTCTCAGCGATCCAGCTGCGCGTAGTCTGGTCGACGCGACCGGCGACGAGATCGCGGACGACGTCGGCAGGGAGGGGGTGGTCCGCGCTGAAGCGGACCGTCCCTTGGCATACGAGAAGCCGCCGAGCCGGGGCGCGACAGCCTCGTCGGCGGCCAGGCTGCACGGGAAGACGGCGAGGTGACCACGTGCTCCCGCGAGCGCGGGAGCCCGGCACGCGGGAGAGTGGGCGGGGGCGTCGTCGGGCGTCCGACCAGCAAGATCACAGCCGCCTCCCCTTGACCTGCACCGTGGTCGAGGTCCTAGCGTGGCAAGCACACCGACGGAAGGATCCGAGGAACCATGCCTGTCTACACCCTGCCCGAGCTGCCCTACGACTACGCCGCTCTGGAGCCGCACATCTCCGGGCGCATCATGGAGCTGCACCACGACAAGCACCACCAGGCGTACGTCACCGGCGCGAACACCGCGCTCGACAAGCTCGCCGAGGCGCGCGAGTCCGGTGACTTCGCCGCGGTCAACCTGCACGAGAAGAACCTCGCGTTCAACCTCGGTGGCCACACGAACCACACCGTGTTCTGGCACAACCTGTCGCCCGAGGGCGGCGGCCAGCCCGACGGCGAGCTCGCCGCCGCCATCACCGAGCAGTTCGGTTCGTTCGAGAAGTTCCAGGGGCAGTTCGCGGCCGTCGCGGCCGGCATCCAGGGCTCCGGCTGGGCGGTGCTCGGCTGGGACGCCATCGGCGGGCGCCTCGCGATCTTCCAGCTCTTCGACCAGCAGGCCAACGTCCCCGTCGGCATCACCCCGCTGTTCATGCTCGACATGTGGGAGCACGCCTTCTACCTCGACTACCTCAACGTCAAGGCCGACTACATCAAGGCCGTGTGGAACATCGCCAACTGGCAGGACGTCGCGGCCCGCCTGGACCGCGCCCGCACCCAGACGGCGGGTCTGATCGTCCCCGCCTGAGTTCCTCTTCGCGTCGAGAACGACCTGGGGGCCGTCATCCGATGGATAACGGCCCCCAGGTCGTTCTCGACGGCTCGCGGGGCTCGCGGGGCGCGCGGGGCTCGCGCGGGGCGCGCGGGGCTCGCGCGGGGCGCGCGGAGCGCGCGGGTCCGGTCAGTCTGTCGTGACGAACAGGTGGCGGGCGATCTCCTCCGGCAGGTCCATGACCGTCTGCGCGCCCTCGCCCGAGACGGTCACGACACCGTCGTCCCCGACCTGCACCTGGAGCGACTTCTTCGGCAGGATCCCGGCCTCGGCGAAGCGGGCGAGGAGCTCGACGTCGACCTGGATCGGCTCGGCGATGCGCTGCAGGACCACCCGGAGGTCGTCGCCCGCCTTGGCGTCCGTCTTCGCGAGGTGCTTGGGCAGCGCGACGACGCCGTCGAGGTACTGGACCTCCGGGAAGTTCTCGCCGAGCTCGTGCAGGCCCGGGATCGGGTTGCCGTAGGGGTCGAAGTGCGGGTGGTGGAGCAGGCCGATGAGCCGTTGCTCGACGAGGTCGCTCATCACGTGCTCCCACCGGCACGCCTCGTTGTGGACCTGCTCCCAGTCGAGCTTGATGACGTCGGTGAGCAGGCGCTCGGCGAGGCGGTGCTTGCGCATGACGCGCATCGCGGTCTCGTGGCCGAGACCGGTCAGCTCGAGGTGGCGGTCGCCGCCGACGACGACGAGCCCGTCGCGCTCCATGCGCGCGACCGTCTGGGAGACGGTGGGACCGGAGTGGCCGAGCCGCTCGGCGATACGCGCGCGCAGGGGCGGGATCCCTTCCTCCTGGAGCTCGTAGATCGACTTCAGGTACATCTCGGTGGTGTCGATCAGGTCGGTCACGGCGGCCTCCCGGGTGCGCAGCATGCTGGAGCAGAGTCCTAGTCTGGAACCGTTCCAGTCTAGCCGAGCAGCGGCGCTCGTACTGCCCCTGAAGAACCTAGCCTGTACCGGTGGTACATGGTGAGGCGACGCGCATCCGGGACGCGGTCGCGGCGGCGGCGGCGCGAGAGGGCTTCGCCCTCGACCCTGCGCAGGAATCCGTCCTCGACCGGCTCCTCGTGCTGGCCGTCGGCCTGCGCACCGCCCGACGGCGCGGTCTCCGCGGCCTGTACGTGTGGGGTCCCGCGGGGCGCGGCAAGTCCTGGCTGGTCGGGGCGTTCTTCGCCGCTCTGGTGGACGGGCCGACAGCAGGAGCCGCCCGCCGCGTCCACGTCTACGAGCTGTTCCGCGAGCTGCACGCGGCGATCCACGCGCAGCGCGTCGCGTCGTGGGCGGCCCCGCGGCCCGACGACGCAGCGCAGCCGCCACCCCGGGCGACGGTCGTCGACGCCGCGATCGACGACCTGCTGCGCGGGACGCGCGTGCTGTACCTCGACGAGCTCCACCTGCACGACACCGGTGACGCGACCCTGCTGACGAGGCTCCTGCGCCGTGCGTTCAGCGCACGCGTGGTCGTGGTCGCCACGTCCAACTACGAGCCCGGCACGCTCCTGCCGAACCCGCTGTGGCACCACCTCGCCGAGCCGGGCATCGAGCTCTTGCAGGCCCACCTCGACGTCGTCGAGCTGGCCGGCACGACCGACTACCGCTCGTGGGGAGGGCGGGGACGCTCCGGCTTCGCCGGCGGCAGCTGGGTGTCGCCGGGCGCGCCGGCGCAGCTCGCGGCGCTCGGGCTGCGCGCACCCGCGGCGGGCGAGCGGACGACGGTCCGCACCGGCTCCCGGACGTTCGCCGTGTCCGCTGCGCGCGACGGCGAGCTGTGGACGACGTTCGCCGACCTGGCGGCACGGGCGACGTCGACGCTCGAGTACCTCGACTGGGCGTCCCGGTTCCGTCGCTGGGTCGTCACCGACGTGCCGCTGCTCCCCGGTGCGGACAGGGAGGCGCAGCAGCGGTTCATCGCCGTGGTCGACGTGCTGTGCGACGCGGACGTCGAGCTCGTCGTCACGTCTGCCCACGACAGGGACGCGTTCCTCGCCGCGATGCCGGACCGCCCGGACGCCTTCCGGATGGCGAGCCGGCTCACCCTGCTCGCGCGGATCGAGACGTCCGGGAAGGGAGTCGTGACCGAAATGTCACCGGGTAGCGCTACCATCGGGCGCACGTGACGGCGAACCGACGGAGGCACGTGTGGCACCCACGGACGGCAGCAGTTCCGGCTCGGGGAACGGGCGCGGTGCACGTCCACGCGCCGCTGAAGCCCTGACCTGCTCGTTCTGCGGAAAGTCGCAGAAGCAGGTCAAGCGACTCATCGCCGGGCCGGCGGGGGTCTTCATCTGCGACGAGTGCATCGCGCTGTGCCTCGAGATGGTCGACGAGGACCGTGTCGAGGAGACGGTCCCGGACATCACCGACGCGGACGCGCACCTGCCCACGCCGCACGAGATCTTCGCGCACCTGAGCCGGTACGTGGTCGAGCAGGACGGCGCCAAGCGTGCGCTCGCCGTGGCCGTCCACAACCACTACAAGCGGATCCGCGCCGCAGCCGCCGCCGAGGCGGCGGGCGAGGACGGGTCGGACGCCGACATCGAGCTGTCGAAGTCGAACGTGCTGCTGATCGGTCCGACGGGGACGGGCAAGACGTATCTGGCGCAGACGTTGGCGCGGTTGTTGAACGTGCCGTTCGCGATCGCGGACGCGACGGCGCTGACGGA
>NZ_JACYHB010000007.1 GCF_014837295.1 Cellulosimicrobium arenosum | reverse complement strand
CCGGCCGACGTCTTCGTCACCCACACACCCGAGTCGTTCAGCTCGACGTCCGCCGTCGCCTCACCCTCGTAGAACACCGCGAACCCGACCAACGCCACCGCGAACGCGGTCACGGTGCCCACCGACGACACGGCACGGCGGTTCTCACGCAGGCGCGACCAGAAACCCACGGATCCTCCGGGTGGCAGTTCTCGGGTACCGACCGGCCACTGTTCTGCCGCCCCCTGTCGAGCGACGCACCGATCGCGCTCCCGAGGATAGCGGCCCGTCCGGTGTGAGGTTGACCCCATCTCATGGGGACAACTCCCCTGTCACCCCCGGCACACCGGAGGCGCGCAGCCCGGTCCGAAGCGGTCGCGGGCCCGCCTACGAGCGTCCCAGCAGGTCAGCGCGTACTGGTGCTACCTCGCCACGGCTCGATGTGCGACCGGGCCGGGGCAGCAGCGGCCACGTCGGGCGCGAGCTCGGACGGCGTGACGGTCCACGACCGGCGCCACCCTCGCACTGTTGCTGTACGCAACCGTCTCAGGTCGTCCACACGCTGTGCTCAGGCGGCGCGATCGGCCAGCGCCTGGGCGAACGACCGCAGTGCGTCGACGACCGGCCCGTCGGGCAAAGCGTCGAGCTCGGCCCCGGCCGCGACGGCCCACTCGACGGCCAGAGCTCGCGTCTCCGCCAGCACGGCGTGCGAGCGCAGGGCACGCACGGCGTCCGCGAGCGCCGCGTCGTCGGACAGGTCGGAGTCCAGCAGCGCGACCAGCGCGGCATCGGCAGCCGTCGCCGTGCCGCCTGCCAGTCGCGCACGCAGGAGCAGCACGGGCATCGTCGGGACGCGCTCGCGCAGGTCGGTCCCGGGTGTCTTGCCGGACTCGTCGCCCGAGGACGCCAGGTCCAGGACGTCGTCCGCGAGCTGGAAGGCGACCCCGAGCCGCTCCCCGTAGGCGGCGACCGCGTCGACCGTCGACGCGTCGCACCCGGCGAACATCGCGCCCAGCCGCGCCGACGTCGCGAGGAGCGAGGCCGTCTTGTCGGCGAGCACCTGCAGGTAGTGCGCGACCGGATCGATGCCGTCCGCCGGTCCCGTCGTCTCGTGCAGCTGGCCCAGGCACAGCCGCTCGAACGTGCGCGCCTGGATGAGCACGGCCTCGGGGCCGAGCGCGGCGACCGTCGAGGCGGCCCGTGCGAACAGCAGGTCCCCGACGAGGATCGCCACCGAGTTCCCGTACACCGAGTGCGCGGCGGGTGCCCCGCGCCGCACCTCCGCGGAGTCCATCACGTCGTCGTGGTACAGCGACGCGAGGTGCGTGAGCTCGACGACGACGGACGCCTCCAGCACGTCGGAGCGGTCGCCCTCACCCAGCTCGGCGGCGAGCAGGGTCAGGAGCGGACGCAGCCGTTTGCCCCCGGCGTCGACCAGGTGTCGCGACGCGGAGTCGGCGAGCGGGTCGGCGTGCGCGACGGCGTCGCGCAACCTGGCCTCGACGTTCGAGAGACGCTCGGTGAGCCTCGCCGCGAGCTGCGGGTCGGAGATCGGGATTGCGGTGGTCGTCACGGGCGTCGATCGTACGTGCGGCCCCGGCGGAACGGATGTCACGGGACGAACTTAACCGCCTCGGCCGCCAGTTCGAGAACCGGAGAGGGAAATACACCCAGGACGAGCACCAGAGCGGCACAGACCGCGATCGAGATCGCCGCCGGTCCACGGGACCGGACGACGGTGACGCCCACGCCCTCGGCGTCCTCCGCCGGTGCCGTGAAGTACATCAGCACGATGATCCGCACGTAGAAGAACACCGCCACCGCGGACGCCAGGACGCCGACCACGGCGAGGACCCACGTCGACCCCCCGCCCTGCGTGTCGGGTCCGGCGATCGCCGCGCCGAACGCGGAGAACTTCGCGATGAACCCGGCCGTGAGCGGGATCCCCGCCATCGAGAGGAGGAACAGCGAGAACGCTCCGGCGAGCCACGGGCTGCGGCGCCCGAGACCCGCCCACTGCGCGAGATGCGTCGCCTCGCCGAGGACGACCCCGGCGTCGGGCACCGCGGGCGACGGATCGTCGCCGACGGGGTCGCCGCCCGTCGGGGCCGACGGGGCGGATGCGCTCTCGCCGCCCGGGGCCACGACGCCCGCGGTCGCGTCGACCAGTGCGCGCTCGGGCGCGGGTGCCGTCTCACGGACGAGCGTGACGACCGCGAACGAGCCCACCGTCGCCAGCCCGTACACGAGCAGGTAGAACACGGTGGCGCGCAGCGAGGCCTGCGAGAACCCGATGATGCCGACGAGGATGAAGCCGGCGTGCGCGATCGACGAGTACGCGAGGAGACGCTTGACGTCGGTCTGCACGGCACCCACCGCGGTCCCGATCACCATCGTCAGGAGCGCGACGACCCACAGGGCGACGAACAGGTCTTCCTGCGCCGCCGGGTCGGACTGCGCCATCCCCAGGCTGATCACGTAGAGCACGCGCAGGAGCGCGCCGAACGCAGCAGCCTTGGTGCACGCCGCCATGAAACCGGTGATCGGGGTCGGCGCTCCCTGGTAGACGTCCGGCGTCCAGGCGTGGAACGGAGCGGCACCGACCTTGAACAGCAGACCCGCGAGGATGAGCAGGACGCCGGTCAGCACCAGGCCGGGCATGTCGGCGAACGGCGTCCCTCCCCCGGCGAGGACCTGGAACACCGCCGCGAGGTCGACCGTGCCGGCGTACCCGTACACGAGCGCCACGCCGAAGACGAACAGCGCGGAGGCGAACGCGCCGAGCAGGAAGTACTTGAAGGACGCCTCCTGCGACAGCAGGCGACGGCGCCGGGCCATCGCGGACAGGACGTACAGCGGCAGGGACAGGACCTCGAGCGCGACGAACATCACGAGGAGGTTGCCCGTGGCGGGGAAGATCATCATGCCGCCCACGGCGAACAGCACGAGGGGGTACACCTCGGTCTGCTCGATGCCCTTGCGCCGAGCGAGGTCCTCGTACGGCGAGCCGGGCACGGCCGCTGCGGTCGGGGCGAACGCGTCCTGACCCGTCGACGTGCGGTCCGCGATCACGAGGATCGCGAGGAACGCGAGCAGGACCACGACGCCCTGGACCGCGAGGCCGAACGGGTCGATCACCATCGACCCGCCGAGCACCCGGACCCCGTAGGTGCCGCCGGTGGCAGGGTCGCCCTGGACCGCGGGGTCGCGCCACAGCAGGACGATCGTCGCGAACGAGGCAGCGGTCGCCAGCAGGGCGAGCGTGACCTGCACGGTGCGCCGCGCCCGCGCCGGCACGAACGCCTCGACGAGGACGCCGACGACGCCGGTCCCGAGCACGACGAGGATCGGGACCAGGTAGATCCAGTCGATCGTGGGGGCCACGAAGGAGTCGGTCACGACTCGCTCCCTTCTGCGGTGACGGACGCGTCAGCGAACGGGTCCGTGGGAGGGGGGTCCTGGACGCCTGCGGGTGCGAGATCGGACAGCGTCACCTGGGCCGGCTCGCGCACGAGATCGAGCGCCGGGGCCGGGTAGAGGCCCAGCACGAGCAGCAGCGCGATCAACGGGGCTATGACCCACTTCTCGCGAGCGCCGAGGTCCGGGATCGAGTCGAGCTCGGCGGGCGTACCGCCGGTGAAGACGCGCTGGTACGTCAGCAGGACGTACAGCGCGGCGAGCACGACCCCGAGCACCGCCACCAGCGCGGCCCAGTGCGAGACCGCGAAGGTCCCGACGATGACCATGATCTCGCTGACGAACGTCGACAGGCCGGGCAGCGACAACGCCGAGAGCCCCGCGACGAGGAACGTGCCGGCGAGGACCGGGACGACCTTCTGCAGGCCCCCGTAGTCCGCGATCCGCTGCGAGCGCTCGGGATGGCGCGCGACGAGGAAGCCTGCGACGAGGAACAGCGCGCCGGTCGAGATCCCGTGGTTGACCATGTAGAGCGAGGAGCCCGCGATGCTCAACGACGAGAACGCGAAGATCCCGAGCACGATGAACCCGAAGTGCGACACCGAGGTGTACGCGATGAGCCGCATGAGGTCGCTCTGCCCGATCGCCATGAGCGCGCCGTACAGGATCGAGATCACGGCGAGCACGATCACCACGGGTGCGGCCCAGTCGCTCGCACGGGGGAACAACGGCAGGCACAGTGTGAGCATCCCGAACGTGCCGACCTTGTCGAGGACCGCGACGAGCAGGGTGGACGTGCCGGCACGAGCGTGCTGCGCGGCGTCGGGCAGCCACGTGTGCACCGGGAACAGCGGCGCCTTGATCGCGAACGCGACGAAGAACCCGAGGAAGAGCAGACGCTCGGTGGTCACCGGCATCGGGTTCTGGGCGAAGTACTCGACGAGGTTCGAGGTGAGGAATGCGTCCTCGGGCCGCAGGCCCGTCGTCGGGTCGAGCGGGACCTGCACGTACAGCGCGATGACTGCGGCGAGCATGATCAGCCCGCCGGCGAGCGAGAACATCAGGAACTTCACGGCGGCGTAGCGGCGCCGCGCACCGACCCCGAACCCACCGATGAGGAAGTAGACCGGGATGAGCATCGCCTCGAACAGCACGTAGAAGAAGAAGACGTCCCGGGCGACGAAGACCGCGACCATGAACGCCTCGAGCAGCAGCACGAGCGCGAGGTAGTGGCGCAGCCGGCGCACGTCCGACTCCTGCTCCTTCCACGCGGCGAGCACGACGAGCGGGACGAGCACGACGGCGAGCGCCACGAGCGCGAGCGCGACGCCGTCGGCCCCGACCGCATAGCTCACGCCGAGCTGCGGGATCCAGGCGTGCGTCTCGACGAGCTGGTGCGTGCCGGCGTCCGACGTGTCGAACGCCGTGAACGCGCACGCGAGCAGTGCGAGCTCGACGAGCGCCGCGCCGAGCGCGATGCCGCGCACCGCGCGCAGCGCACCGGAGGCGACACCGCGCGTGCGTGCGGTCGCCGTCAGCCACACCGCGGCCGCGCCCACGAGGGGCCAGGCCACGAGGAGCGTGAGCCAGGGGACTTCTTGGAAGGTCGAGTTCATCGGGCCGACGCCTTTCAGCTCGCGGAGCCGGTGGTCAGGGCGAGGACGACGGCGACGATCACGACGAGGCCACCGAGCATCGTCGCCCCGTAGGTACGGACGTAGCCGTTCTGCCAGCCGCGCAGCCACTCGCCGACGCGGCCCACGCCGCCCGCCAGACCGAGCCAGCCGCCGTCGACCATCTCCTTGTCGGCGTAGACGAGGGACCGCGTCAGGTACTGACCCGGCCGCATGACGAGCGTCTCGTTGACGTCGTCCTGGTACAGGTCGCGGCGCGCGGCGCGCGTGAGGACGGAGCCGTGCGGGGCGCGGATCGGCACGAGCGTCACCACGTACTGGCGCCATGCGAGGAAGATGCCGAGCGCGACCAGCGCGAGGGTGAGCGCGATGAGCAGCGCCACGGGGAGCACGGGCTCCTCGTGCTCGGCGTGACCGGTGACGGGCTCGAGCCACGTGACGAACCGACCCCCGGCGTTGAGGACGAACCCGAGCCCCACGGAGCCGACCGCGAGGAGGATCATCGGCCAGGTCATCAGGGCGGGCGACTCGTGCGGGTGACGCACCGGGCCGTCCTGGGCCCCTCGGCCCGCGACGTCGCCCTTCCCGTCGTTCCAGCGCCGACGGCCCAGGAACGTCATGAAGAACAGCCGCGACATGTAGAACGCGGTGATCCCGGCGCCGATCAGCGCGACCCCACCGAACACCCAGGCACGCCAGGGCTCGCCGTCGACCGGGACGAACGCCGCCTCGATGATCTTGTCCTTGCTGTAGAAGCCCGAGAACGGGGGGATGCCGAGGATCGCGAGCCAGCCGAGCCCGAACGTGATCGCCGTGACCTTCATGAACCGGGTGAGCCCGCCGAACCGGCGCATGTCGACCTGGTCGTCCATGCCGTGCATGACGGACCCGGCGCCGAGGAACATCCCGGCCTTGAAGAAGCCGTGCGTGACGAGGTGGAAGATCGCGAACGCGTACCCGATGGGACCGAGTCCGGCGGCGAGGATCATGTACCCGATCTGCGACATCGTCGAGGCGGCGAGCGCCTTCTTGATGTCGTCCTTCGCGCAGCCGACGATCGCCCCGAAGATCAGCGTCACCGCCCCCACGATCACGACCACGAGCTGCGCCGTGGGAGCGCCCTCGAAGACCGGCGCCGACCGGACGACGAGGTAGACCCCGGCCGTGACCATCGTGGCGGCGTGGATGAGGGCGGAGACCGGCGTCGGGCCGGCCATCGCGTCCCCGAGCCACGCCTGGAGCGGGAACTGCGCGGACTTGCCGCACGCGGCGACCAGCAGCGCGAGACCCGTCGCGGTGAGCAGCGCGGTCGACGCCCCGGGGACCTCGGCGAACACGGTCGAGAAGTCCACCGCGCCGAACGTCGCGAACATGAGCATGAGCGCGACGATGAGCCCGATGTCCCCGATGCGGTTCATGACGAACGCCTTCTTCGCCGCGACCGCGTACGCCCGGTTGTGGTTCCAGAACCCGATCAGCAGGTACGACGCCAGCCCGACGCCCTCCCAGCCCACGAACAGCAGCAGGTAGGAGTCGGCGAGGACGAGCACCAGCATCGCCGCGACGAACAGGTTGAGGTAGGCGAAGAAGCGCCGCCGGTCGCGGTCGTGCTCCATGTAGGCGACCGCGTAGACGTGGATGAGCGTGCCGACGAACGTCACCAGCAGGACGAAGGTCATCGACAGCGGATCGATCCGCATCCCGAGCGCGACGTCGAGGCTGCCCGCCGAGATCCAGTCGACCATGCTGTAGTCCACGACACGGTCGTCAGCAGGCAGCCCGGCCATCGACAGGAAGACCCACAGGCCCACGAGGAACGCGCCACCGGACATGAGCACGCCGAACCAGGCACCCCAGCGGTCGCTGCGGCGTCCGGCCAGGAGCAGGATCGCGGCCCCGAGCATCGGCAGCAGCACGAGGAACGGCGCGGCGAGGAACGGTCCGGGGACCACGTCCGTCGCGACCGCGGCGCCCTCCGCGGGCAGCAGCACCGCCGCCGCGGAGGGGGACAGGAGCATCGACATCGGCGGGGACCCCTCAGCTCTTCATCAGGTTGACGTCGTCGACCGAGGCCGACCGACGCGTACGGAAGATGGACACGATGATCGCCAGCCCCACGACCACCTCGGCGGCCGCGACGACCATGACGAAGAACGCCAGCACCTGCCCGGTCAGGTCGCCGTGGATGCGCGCGAACGTCACGAGCGCCAGGTTGGTCGCGTTGAGCATGAGCTCGACGCCCATGAACACGATGATCGCGTTGCGGCGCAGCAGCACCGTCGTCGCGCCGATCGTGAAGAGGATCGTGGCGAGCACCACGTAGTTCGTGAGCTCCATGTCAGCCCTCCTCGGTGGACGTCTGCGGCGGCGTCTGCGGTGCCGCGACCACGCGGTGCTCGTCGGCGTCGTCGGCGCGCGGGACGAGGACCCCGCGGCGCCGCTCGTGCTCGTCGAGCACCTCGCGCCCGGGCTCGAGGACGGACTCCGCGGTGCGCTCCTGGCCGCGGATGCGCAGGATGCGCGACACGGACTCCTCGATCGGCCTGCCCTGCGGGTCGAGCGCGGGCGTGTCCATCGCGTTGTTCTGCGCGTACACGCCGGGCGCGGCGAGCGGGGTGAGCCGGCCGCCGTCGGGCAGGGCCGCGACCTTCGCGTCGGCGATCTCCCGCTGACCGCGCTTCGGGGTGAGACGACGCCGGTGGGTCAGCACGAGCGCCGACACGGCAGCCGTGATGAGCAGGACGCCGACGACCTCCATGGCGAACACGTAGTCCCCGAAGAGGATCCGGGCGAGGCCCACCGGGTTGGTCTCGGCGTTCGCGGCGGCGAGTCCGGTCGCGGGCGGGAACGTCGCCTGCGTGACGACCCCGACGAGGACGACGCCGAGCCCCAGGCCCAGCAGGACACCGATCCAGCGCTGCCCCCGGATGGTCTCGACGAGCGAGTCGGACGAGTCGACGCCGACGAGCATGAGGACGAACAGGAACAGCATCATCACGGCGCCGGTGTAGACGACCACCTGGACGACGCCGAGGAACGGCGCCTCCTGCGCGATGTAGAGGACCGCGAGGGAGACCATGACGAACATGACGGCGATCGCCGCGTGCACGGCCTTGCGCGCGAACAGCAGCGACAGCGCCGCGACGACCATGAGGGGGGCGAGGCACCAGAACAGGACGGCCTCGCCCGTGCTCGCGGTCACCGGGCCGCCTTCCCGCTGCGGTTGCCGCGTGCGACGTGCTCGGCGCGCCGCACCCCGGGCGCCGGCCCGGTCGGCTCGGGCGGCAGCGTCTCGTCGTCGGGCCGGTGCTCGCGCACCCACGCCACCTGCTCGTCCGCCGGTCCGGTGACCTCACCGCGGTAGTACTCCGTGTCCGTCGTCCCCGGGACCATGGGGTGCGGTGCGGCGAGCATGCCCTGCTGCAGCGGCGCGAGCAAATCCTCCTTCTCCCAGATCAGGCCCTCGCGGGTCGGGCCCGCGAGCTCGTACTCGTTGGTCATCGTCAGGGCACGCGTGGGGCAGGCCTCGATGCACAGCCCGCAGAAGATGCAGCGCAGGTAGTTGATCTGGTAGACGCGGCCGTACCTCTCGCCGGGCGACATGTGCTCGCCCTCGGGCAGGTCGGCGTTGTCGGCGCCCTCGACGTAGATCGCGTCGGCCGGGCACGCCCAGGCGCACAGCTCGCAGCCGATGCACTTCTCGAGCCCGTCCGCGTACCGGTTGAGCTGGTGGCGGCCGTGGTAGCGCGGCTTGGTCGGCACCTTCTGCCGCGGGTACTGCTCGGTGACCGTCGGCCGGAACATCGAGGAGAACGTCACCCCGAAGCCGGCGACGGGCGCGAGCGCCTCACGCAGGCCGGAGTGCTGCGGTCGCAGGGGCTCGTACCGATCCTTGCTGTCGGGCTGCTCAGGCAGATCAGGCAGATCAGGCAGATCAGGCACGGTCGACCTCCTTGTCGTGCGGGTTCTCGGGATGCTCACCGGGCGGGGTGGACGCCCCGGGCGGGCGCGCGTCGTCGGGCACCAGGGCCCGACGACGCGAGGACGGCGGGAGGGACTGGCCCGGCAGCGGCGGGACGGGGAACCCGCCCGCGAACGCGTCGAACGGCTCCTTCGCCGCCGGCCCGGCCGTGCCGCCAGGGCGGCCCGGCGGATCGGGTCTCTTCTCGGGCCAGAACCACACGACGGCCAGCACGACGACGGCGGCGACCGCGCCGGCGATCAGCACCGTCCGGGTGTCCACCTCGCCGAACTGGCGGACGCCCTGGACGACCGACAGCACGACGACCCAGCCGAGCGCAGCGGGGATCAGGATCTTCCACCCCAGGTGCATGAACTGGTCGTAGCGCATGCGCAGCAGCGTGCCGCGCACCCACACGAACACGAACATGAAGGCCCACATCTTCGCGAGGAACCAGAGGATCGGCCACCAGCCCTCGTTGAACATCCCGTCGTTGATCGCGGACAGCGGCCACGGCGCGCGCCACCCGCCCATGAAGAGCGTCGTCGCGATCGCGGAGACGTTGAGCATGTTGATGTACTCCGCGAGGAAGAACCACGCGAACTTCATCGACGAGTACTCGGTCATGTACCCGGAGACGAGCTCGCCCTCGGCCTCGGGGAGGTCGAACGGGAGCCGGTTGGTCTCACCGATCATCGAGATGACGTAGATGATGAACGCCGGCAGGAGCGGGAGGAACCACCACAGCGCGGTCTGCGAGTCCACGATCTCGGAGGTCGACATCGACCCGGCCATGATGAACACCGAGACGAGCGACAGACCCATCGCGAGCTCGTAGCTGATCACCTGAGCGGTGGAGCGCACGGAACCGAGCAGCGGGTACGTCGAGCCCGAGGACCAGCCGCCGAGCACGATCCCGTACACGCCGAGCGACGCGCACGCGAGGATGTACAGCACCGCGACCGGGAAGTCGGTGAGCTGCGCGGGCGTGACGTAGTCCGTCCACGGGATGCGGACCTCGGGGCCGAACGGGATGACGGCGAACACCAGCAGCGAGCAGAACACCGAGATCATCGGGGCGAGCAGGTAGACGAACTTGTCCGCCGCCTTGACGGTGATGTCCTCCTTGAGCAGGAGCTTCATCGCGTCCGCGAGCGACTGCAGCAGCCCGAAGGGTCCGTGCCAGTTGGGCCCGGGCCGCACCTGCATGCGGCCGACGACCTTGCGCTCGAACCAGATCGCGAGCAGCACGCTGGTGAGCAGGAACACGATGATGAGCACGGCCTTGACGAGGTAGGTCCAGCCGTTGTCCTGGGAGAAGTTCGCGGCGATCCCCGGCACTCCCGGTGTCTCGGCACCGATCTGTGCGGCGACCAGCACGGGCACGGTGCTCATGCGTCCTCCCCTCCCACGGTGCGGGCATCGGCGGCGGCGTCTGCCGCCGCGAGCCGGACGACGTCGCCCGGCCGGGCGCCGAGCGTCGCGTGGACCTGCGACCCGGCGGACCGCTGCGGCAGCCACACGACGTGGTCGACCATGTCCGTCACGACCACCGGCAGGACGACGTCCCCGCGGTCGGTGGAGATCCGCACGGACTCGCCGTCGAACACGTCCACGGCGGCGGCGGTCGTCGCCGACATCCGTGCGACCGGTCGCTTCGCGGTCCCGGCGAGGTAGCGCTCGCCGTCCTGGCCGCGTGCGTCGTCGAGCAGCAGGCGCCAGCTCGCGAGCACGGCCGTGCCGGGCTCCACGGCCGGCAGGTCCGTGGACACAGCTTCCGGTGGCGCGACGCGCGCTCCCTCCCACGACCCGAGCCGGCCGAGCTCGGCCGCGACGGCTTCGGGCGTGGCGGTGCCGAGCGGTACGCCGGCGGCGTCGGCGAGCGCGTCGAGCACGCGGTGGTCCGCCATCGCCGTCGAGTCGAGCGCGGCACGGAAGGGCCGCACGCGACCCTCCCAGTTCCAGAACGTGCCGGCCTTCTCCACGGGGGGAGCGACCGGCAGCACGACGTCGGCGAGCCCGGTCACCGCCGAGCGCCGTACCTCGAGGCTCACGACGACGTCCGCGGCCTCGAGCGCACGCCGGGCGTGCACGGGGTCGGGCAGGTCGTCGAGCTCGAGGCCGCCCGCGACCAGACCGCGCAGGTGCCCGACGGACAACGCGTCGAGGATCTCGTCCGTGTCCCGGCCCGGGGCGGCGGGCAGACCGTCGTCGTCGAGCCCCCACACGGCCGCGACGTCGGCCCGTGCAGCCACGTCGGCCACGGGACGACCACCGGGGAGCAGACCGGGCAGCGTGCCGACCTCGACCCCGCCGCGCTCCCCCGCCCGGCGCGGGACCCAGGCGAGCCGGGCGCCCGTCGCGTCCACGGCCCGCAGGACCGCGCTGTACGCACCGGGGACGGCGGCGAGGCGCTCACCCACCAGGACGACCGCACCCGGCTCGCGCAGCGCGTCGGACGCGGCCGCGAGCGGGTCGTCGCCCGTGCTCGCCTCGGCCAGCGTGCGGATCCGGTCGCCCGAGGCGATGCCGTCGAGCCACTCCGCCTCGGTCCCCGGCGCGGCGGGCAGCAGCGTGCCCTGCGCGCGCTCGAGACCGCGCGACGCGAACGGGGCGACGGAGAAGACCCGCAGCCCGTGCTGGAGCGCGCCCTTGCGCAGCCGCAGGAACGTGACGCCCGCCTCCTCCTCGGCCTCCAGGCCGACGAGCAGGACGGCGGGTGCGTGCTCGAGCTCGGTGAACGTCACGCCGACGCCGCTCCCGGCGACCGCGTGCGCGAGGAAGTCGGCCTCCTCGGCGCTGTGCGCGCGGGCCCGGTGGTCGACGTCGTTGGTGCGCAGGACGACGCGCGCGAACTTGGCGTAGGCGTACGCGTCCTCCACGGTCAGCCGACCGCCCGGCAGGACGCCCACACCGCCCGCGTCCCGGGCACGTGCGAGCGCGTCCCCGGCGATCTCGAGCGCCTCGGCCCAGGACGCGGACCGCAGCTCGCCGCGAGTGACGGTGCCGTCGGCGGAGACCTCACGGTCGCGCACGAGCGGGTGGGTGAGCCGGTCCGGCGCCGACTGCCAGGAGAACGCGAAGCGGTCCTTGTCGGTGATCCACTCCTCGTTGACCACCGGGTCGTCCCCGGCGAGGCGGCGCAGCACGACGCCGCGGCGGTGGTCCACGCGGATCGCGCTGCCGCACGCGTCGTGCTCGGCCACGGACGGTGTCGAGACGAGGTCGAACGGGCGAGAGCGGAACCGGTACGCGGAGCCGGTGAGCGCGCCCACCGGACAGATCTGCACCGTGTTGCCCGAGAAGTACGAGGCGAACGGCTGCCCGGACTCGTCCTCGAGCGCGAGCCCGACCGGTCGGTCCCCCGGCTCCTGCCCGGCGGGGGGCGCGAAGTCCAGCACCGCCTCGTCGAAGCGGCCGATCTGCTGGGCTGCCCCGCGCTTCTGCAGGTCGATGAACACGTCGCCGGCGATCTCCCGGGAGAACCGTGTGCACCGCTGGCACAGGATGCAGCGCTCGCGGTCCAGCAGGATCGCGGTGGACACCGAGATCGGCTTGGGGAACGTGCGCTTGACGTCGACGAACCGGCTCGTCGCCCGACCGTTGCTCATCGCCTGGTTCTGCAGCGGGCACTCGCCGCCCTTGTCGCAGACGGGGCAGTCGAGCGGGTGGTTGACGAGCAGCAGCTCCATGATGCCGTGCTGCGCCTTGTCGGCGACGTGGCTCGTGCGCTGCGTCTTGACGACCATGCCCGGCGTCGCCTCGAGCGTGCAGGAGGCCTGCGGCTTGGGCATCGGGCGCACGTTGCCCTCGCGGTCCGGCGCCGAGACCTCGACGAGGCACTGGCGGCACGCACCGGCCGGAGCGAGCAGCGGGTGGTCGCAGAACCGGGGGATCTGGATGCCGATCTGCTCCGCCGCGCGGATCACGAGGGTGCCCTTGGGGACCGCGACCTCGATGTCGTCGATCGTGAAGGTCACCTGGTCGGCCGGAGCGGGAGGCACGGCGGCGTCGCCGGAGGCCTTCTTCACGGGGGTCGTCGTCATCAGTGCACTCCTGCCGTCAGGACACGCGAGCTCGGGCGGGACGTGTAGTCGAACAGCGCGGCCGCGGCCGGGTCGAACGGGCACCCACCGCCGGTGATGTGCGCCTCGTACTCGGCGCGGAAGAGCTCGATGCTGCTCGTCACGGGCGAGGTCGCACCGTCGCCCAGCGCGCAGAACGCACGGCCGAGGATGTTGTCGCACGTGTCGAGCAGCAGGTCGAGGTCCGCCTCGGTGCCCTGCCCGCCCTCGATGCGGGCCAGGACCTGCTTCATCCAGTACGTGCCCTCGCGGCACGGCGTGCACTTGCCGCACGACTCGTGCGCGTAGAAGTCGGTCCAGCGACTCACCGCCCGCACCACGCACGTCGTCTCGTCGAAGATCTGCAGGGCGCGCGTGCCCAGCATCGACCCCGCCTTCGCCACGGACTCGTAGTCGAGCGGGGTGTCCAGGTGGGCGTCGGTGAAGATCGGCGTGGACGACCCGCCGGGCGTCCAGAACTTCAGCGCCTTGCCGCCGCGCATCCCGCCCGCCAGGTCGAGCAGCTCGCGCAGGGTCGTACCGAGGGGTGCCTCGTACTGGCCCGGGCGGGTCACGTGCCCGGACAGCGAGAACAGTCCGTACCCTGCGGATCGCTCGGTCCCCATCGACGTGAACCAGTCCGCGCCGCGGGCGACGATCGACGGGACGCTCGCGATCGACTCCACGTTGTTGACCACCGTCGGCCGGGCGTACAGGCCCGCGACCGCCGGGAACGGGGGCTTGAGGCGCGGCTGCCCGCGCAACCCCTCGAGCGAGTCGAGCAGCGCCGTCTCCTCGCCGCAGATGTAGGCGCCCGCACCGGCGTGGACCGTGACCTCGAGGTCGAAGCCCGACCCCTGCACGTCCTTGCCGAGGAGCCCCGCGGCGTACGCCTCCTCGACGGCCCGCAGCAGGCGCCGGTACACGTGCAGCACCTCGCCGCGCACGTAGATGAACGCGTGGTGGCACCCGATCGCGTACGACGTGATCGCCACGCCCTCGATCAGCGCCTGCGGGCTCGCCATCATGAGCGGGATGTCCTTGCACGTCCCCGGTTCCGACTCGTCGGCGTTGACGACGAGGTAGCGCGGACCGCCGTCGGGCGGGGGCAGGAAGCCCCACTTCATCCCCGTCGGGAAGCCCGCTCCCCCACGTCCGCGCAGGCCAGACGCCTTGACGGTCGCGACCACGTCCGCGGGCTCCTGCGCCAGCGCGGCGCGCAGGCCCGCGTACCCGCCGTGGTCCCGGTACGCCTGCAGCGTCCACGACCGGTCCGCGTCCCACGTGTCCGACAGGACCGGGGTCAACGGGTCGTGCGACGGCCGGCCTGCCGCCACGCTCTGCTCGCTCATGCGTCCGTTCCCTTCGACGCGTCCGGCTTCGCCTCCGGCGTGCCGGGCTTCCCGCCCGGGTCGACGTCGGCGTCGGTGGTGGGTTCGCGCTCCGCGCTCGACTGCTCCTCGCCCGCCTCCGGCTCGCCCTGAGCATCGGCAGGTCCCGTCGTCCCGGTGCTCGGGCCGCCGTCCGGGGCCTGCGCCCCCTCCGCCGTGTCCGTCGGGCCGCCCGGGGCGGTCCAGCCGTTCTCGCGGGCGAGGCGCAGGCCCGCGAGAGTGGGCTCGCCCGCGCCGACGCCCTCGTCGGCGCGGCCGTCCGTGAAGCCGGCCAGGACCCGGCTCATCTGCTTGAAGGAGCACACGCTCGCGGCACCGCGGGTCGGGGCGACCTGCTCGCCCGCGCGGAGGCGGTCGACGACGTCGGTCGCGCTGCCGGGGGTCTGGTTGTCGAAGAATTCCCAGTTGACCATCATGACCGGCGCGTAGTCGCACGCCGCGTTGCACTCGACCCGTTCGAGCGTGACGGCACCGTCGTCGGTCGTCTCATCGTGCCCGACGCCGAGGTGCTCGCTCAGCTCGTCGAAGATCTCGTCGCCGCCCATGATCGCGCACAGCGTGTTGGTGCACACGCCCACGGTGTACGTCCCGTTGGGGTGGCGCTTGTACTGCGTGTAGAACGTCGCCACCGCCGAGACCTCGGCGGCCGTCAGGTCGAGCTGTTCCGCGCAGAACCGGATCCCGTCGCGCGAGACGTAGCCGTCCTCGGACTGCACGAGGTGCAGCATCGGCAGCAGCGCCGAGCGCGGCTGCGGGTAGCGCGCGACGATCAGCGCGGCGTCGGCCGCCAGCCGTGCCACCTTCTCGGCGTCGTACCCGGACCGCGAGCGTGGACGACCGGGCCCGCCGGACGCGTCCGTGGTTGTCTCCGTGGTCATCGGTCCACCCCTCCCAGCACGGGATCGAGGGACGCGACCGCGACGACGACGTCGGCCACCTGGCCGCCCTCGCACATCGCGGCCACGGCCTGCAGGTTGTTGAACGACGGGTCGCGGAAGTGCGCGCGGTAGGGACGCGTGCCGCCGTCGGACACGAGGTGCACCCCCATCTCGCCGCGCGGGTGCTCGATCGTCTGCCACGCCTGGCCGACCGGGACCCGGAACCCCTCCGTGACGAGCTTGAAGTGGTGGATCAGGGCCTCCATGGAGGTGCCCATGATCTCCTTGATGTGGTCGAGCGAGTTGCCCTGGCCGTCGCTGCCGACCGCGAGCTGTGCCGGCCACGCGATCTTCCTGTCGCCCACCATGACGGGCTGGCCGGCGCTGGCCTCGAGCCGCTCGAGGCACTGCTCGACGATCTTCAGCGACTGGTAGCACTCCTCGAGCCGGAGCACGACGCGGTCGTAGCAGTCGGCGCCGTCGGCGGTCGGGACGTCGAAGTCGTACGTCTCGTACCCGCAGTACGGATCGGACTTGCGCACGTCGTACGGCAGGCCGGTCGAGCGGAGCACGGGGCCCGTGACGCCGAGCGCCATGCACCCGGCCAGGCTCAGGTGCCCCACGCCGACCAGACGACCCTTGAAGATCGGGTTCGCGAGCATGAGGTCGCCGAGCTGGCTGAGGTACGAACGAACCGTGGGGAGCGTGCTGCGCACCTGCTCGACGAGGTCCGGCGGGACGTCCGTGGAGACGCCCCCGGGCCGCACGTACGCGTTGTTCATGCGCAGGCCTGTGACGGCCTCGAAGATCCGCAGGATCTCCTCACGGGCCGTGAACCCGATCGTCATGACCGTCGTGGCACCCATCTCGTTGCCGCCCGTCCCCAGGCAGACGAGGTGGGACGCGACCCGGTTGAGCTCCATCATCAGGACGCGGATCACGCTCGCGCGCTCCGGCACGTCCGCGGTGATGCCGAGCAGCTTCTCGACCGCGAGGCAGTACGCCGTCTCCTGGAAGATCGGCGCGAGGTAGTCCATGCGCGTGCAGAACGTGACGCCCTGCGTCCACGTCCGGTACTCCATGTTCTTCTCGATGCCGGTGTGCAGGTAGCCGATGCCGCAGCGGGCCTCGGTCACCGTCTCCCCGTCGATCTCGAGCATGAGGCGCAGCACGCCGTGGGTGGACGGGTGCTGCGGGCCCATGTTGACGACGATGCGCTCCTCGCCGAGCGCGGCCGCGGCCACGGCGGACTCGGTGATGTCCGCCCAGTCCCCGCCCGACGCCTCGAAGCTCGGGACGCCCGCGTCGAAGTCTCCGACGGGCGGCCGGGTCGACCGGGGTGCGGTGCGCGGTGTCTCCTGCTCTGCTGACGTGCTCACGAGTACGACCTCCTCGTGTCCGGCGGGGGCACGGTCGCGCCCTTGTACTCGACAGGGATCCCGCCGAGCGGGTAGTCCTTGCGCTGCGGGTGACCGGGCCAGTCGTCCGGCATCTCGATGCGGGCGAGGGCCGGATGACCGTCGAACACGATGCCGAAGAAGTCCCACGTCTCGCGCTCGTGCCAGTCGTTCGTCGGGTAGACGGACGTGGTCGACGGGACGTGGGGGTCGGCGTCGGGCACGGCGACCTCGAGCCGCAGCGAGCGCCCGTGCGTGATCGACGTGAGGTGGTAGACGGCGTGCAGCTCGCGCCCGACGTCGTGCGGGTAGTGGACGCCGCTGACGCCGAGGCTGAGCTCGAACCGCAGGTCCTGGTCGTCGCGCAGCGCCTGGCTGACCTGCACGAGGTGGTCGCGGTGCACGTGCAGCGTCAGCTCGGCGTGCTCCCCGGGCGGGTCGACGACGACGCGCTCGATCGCGTCGTCGAAGCGCGTGCCCGCCTCGGCGAGGACCTCGGCGAGGACGTCGACCACCTCGTCGAACCACGAGCCGTAGGGCCGTGCGCTCGCGCCCGGCATCGCGACGGGCTGGACGAGCCCGCCGTAGCCGGACGTGTCGCCGGAGCCGTGGGTGCCGAACATGCCGGTGCGGACCTCGACGACCTCGAGCGTGTGCGGCGCGTGCGCACCCGAGACCAGGTCGGCCGACCGCGGTCCGCTGACCTCCTCGGGCTGCGGGGCGGGCGTGGTGCCGTCGTTCGCCGGGCTCACCGCAGCATGCCCTTCATCTGGAAGGTCGGCGTGGCCTCCAGCGCCTTGGCCTCCGCGGCCTTCGCCGCCTCCTTGCGGTTGACGCCGAGAGGCTCGTCGCCGATCTGCTCGTGCAGCGCCAGGATCGCGTTGATCAGCATCTCGGGGCGGGGCGGGCAGCCGGGCAGGTAGATGTCGACCGGCACGATGTGGTCGACGCCCTGGACGATCGCGTAGTTGTTGAACATGCCGCCGCTCGAGGCGCACACGCCCATCGACAGCACCCACTTGGGCTCGCTCATCTGGTCGTAGACCTGGCGGACCACGGGCGCCATCTTCTGGCTCACCCGGCCCGCGACGATCATGAGGTCCGCCTGGCGCGGCGAGGCGCGGAAGACCTCCATGCCGAATCGCGAGAGGTCGAAGCGCGAGGCACCCGCCGCCATCATCTCGATGGCGCAGCACGCGAGCCCGAAGGTCACGGGCCACAGCGATGCCTTGCGGAAGTAGCCGGCCAGGTCCTCGATGCTCGTGAGCAAGAAGCCCGAGGGAGCTTCCTCGATCCCCATGATGTCCTCCTAGTCCCTCGCGCGGGTTCGCCGCGGACAGGTGTGCTGGCAGGTGCGCCGACGTGCGGCGGGAGTCAGTCCCACTCGAGCCCTCCGCGGCGCCACTCGTACACGAACGGCACGGTGATCAGCACCAGGAAGCCGAGCATCGCGACGAGACCGAACAGGGCGAGCGTCGCGAAGTCGACGGCCCACGGGTAGAGGAAGACGACCTCGATGTCGAACACGATGAACGTCATGGCGACCAGGTAGTACTTGATCGGGAACCGTCCGCCGCCCACGGCGTGCGGCGTGGGCTCGATGCCGCACTCGTAGGCGTCGAGCTTGGCCCGGTTGTAGCGCTTGGGCCCGATGACGGCGCTCGCACCCACGCCGCCGAGCGCGAGCACGGCGGCGATGCCCATCAGGAAGAGGAGCGGGAGGTAGGGATTGGTCATGACGACGGCACCACCCTTGTCAGCCCGGCGATGACCCGGTCGACCCAGTCACCGCCCCGGGGCTCGTAGCAGTCGGACAGGAGCTTGAGCACGAACCGCATCACGACCGGCCGGGGCAGGCCGTACCGTGTGCAGATCCGCATGATCTCGGGGTGCTCGATGAGCCGCACGAAGTAGCGTCCGAGCGTGTAGTAGCCGCCCAGCTCGCGGTGCATGACCCTGGGGTAGGTCTGCAGCGCTCGCTCGCGGCCGCCGTCGGTCGCCCGGGCACGCGACTGCGCGACGACGTCCGCCGCGGTGCGCGCCGCCTGCATCGCGTAGGCGATGCCCTCGCCGTTGAACGGGCTGACCATCCCGCCCGAGTCGCCCACGAGGAGGACGCCGCGCGTGTACAGCGGCGTGCGGTTGAAGCCCATCGGCAGCGCGGCGCCGCGCACCGGGCCGAGCTGGTTCTCCTCGGAGAACTCCCACTCCGGGGGGGCATTGCGCATCCAGGTGGCGAACAGGTCCTTGTAGTCGACGTTCGCCGCGGACTGCCGCGCGGGTGTCGAGTTCACGGAGCCGAGTCCGACGTTCGCGGTGCCGTCGCCGAGCGCGAAGATCCAGCCGTACCCGGGGAGGAGGTTGGACTCACGGGGCGTGCCGTCCCACAGCTCGAGGTGGGACTCCATCCAGGCATCCATGTATCGAGGCGTGGCGCGGGGAGTCTTGAAGTACGTCCGCACCGCCACGCCCATCGGCCGGTCCTCGCGCTTGGCGAGGCCGAGCGCGAGCGCGAAGCGCGAGCTCACCCCGTCGGCAGCGATCACGACGGGCGCGCGGTACGAGACGTCGTCCCCCGCGCGACGGCCCTTGTCGTCCACCGGCCGGGCCGTGACGCCGACGACGCGGCCCGTGCGCTCGTCGAGCACGGGCCCCGTGACCGCGGTGCGCTCGAGCAGCTTCGCGCCGGTGCGCTGCGCGTGCTCGGCGAGCGTGCGGTCGAACGAGTGACGTGCGCGGGCCATCCCATAGCTCGGGTAGGACGCGAGGTCGGGCCAGGCGAGCTCCCACGAGCGGCCGCTCGCGACGACGCGCAGGCCCTCGTTGCGGATCCAGCCGTCCTCGGCGCGGGTCGGCACGCCCATGCGGACGAGCTCGGCGACCGCGCGCGGGGTGAGGCCGTCGCCGCAGATCTTGTCGCGCGGGAACGCCGACTTCTCCAGGAGCAGGACGCTCAGACCGGCTGCGGCGCAGTAGTGCGCTGCCGTCGACCCGGCAGGGCCCGCGCCCACGACGATGACGTCGGCGTCATCGTGGCTGCCGCGCACGTCCTCACCTCGCCGTCCGTCGTCGAACATCTCGAAGCCTGGTGTACACACCGTCTCCCCGGCGGAGACACGACGCATCCACACCCCTTGTGAAGTCGGTCACAATGAGGCACTGGTCACTCTAGTCACACGCGGCGAGCGATGGGTAGCAAGGCGACCCTTTCCTTGCCGGTTCGTCCCGTTCGCCCCCCTCCGCAACCTCCCTGGGAAGCCCTTGTCCCCGGCGGAGCTGCCTGCCAGGATCGGGCCATGACGACATCCCGTCCGCGCGTGGTCTCGCTGGCGTCCGACGACGCTCACCGCTTCAGCAAGCACGTCGCGCAGGAGGTACGGGTCGTCGAGGGCTCGGGCGTCGTCGGCGACGCGCACGCAGGCGCCACCGTCCAGCACCGCAGCCGGGTGCGGGCCGACCCGACACAGCCGAACCTGCGGCAGGTGCACCTCATCCACGCCGAGCTGCTCGACGAGCTCGCCGGATCCGGCTTCGACGTCGCCCCCGGCGACCTCGGGGAGAACATCACGACACGCGACGTCGACCTGCTCGGGCTGCCGCGGGGGACAAGGCTGGCGATCGGGCCCGAGGTCGTCCTCGAGGTCACGGGGCTGCGCAACCCGTGCCAGCAGATCAACGACTTCTGGCCGGGCCTGCTCAAGCAGGTCCTGACGCCCGACGGCGCGGGCGGAGTCGTCCGCAGGGCAGGCATCATGTCGGTGGTGCGGCAGGGCGGGACGATCAGCGCGGGCGACACGATCGAGGTGACGCGTCCGGAGACCGAGCACCGTCCCCTCGCCCCCGTCTGACGCGAGTCGTCACGACGTGCTGACGTGCACGTGGTCGTAGTGGTTCGCGGTCGTGCTGCCGCGGTCCTCCATCGGGATCCAGCTGCTCGTCGCGTCGCCGGCCATCCATCTCTGCTGCTGGTAGATGACGTAGGTGATCCCCAGCGACCCGGCGTTCGCCTGCAGGTACCGGGCGATCTCCCACCCGGTCTCCCCCGTGATCATGATGTCGACGGCCCGGCCGGTGCCGTGGTCGCCGCTGTCGCCCGGGCGGATCCCGCCGTACGAGGTGACCTGCGGGAAGGACGCGCACACCGACCGGTACGTCGCGGTCGCGTTGCTCTGCAGGCTCGACTCGATCTCGGGGTTCACCGAGCACGGCGCGAGCGAGGTTCCGGCCGCGCTCGCCGCCTGCTCCCCCGCCTCCGGCTCCGGCTCCGGCTCGGAGTCGGACAGGAAGTCCGCGCTGATCCAGGCGGCCGCGCCCTCCCAGACCACTTGGTTCCACCCGTCCTCGACGGCACCCGTCACGTCGACGGCGGTCGCGAACGACGCGGTGGTGACCTTCTCGGCGTCGGCCGACGGCGCGGTCCTGACGTTGACGGCATCGGTGGTCCACATCTGCCCGGTGACGTCGGGCAGCGGCTCCGGCTCCGGCTCCGCGTCCGGGGCGGGAACGATCTCAGGGAGCGGCTCCGCGGCCGCCTCGTCCGTCGGCGAGGGCACGGCGTCCTTCGTGGGCACCGGGCCTGCGCTCAGCGGCGCCCGCTCGTCGGAACGGCTCGCAGCGGTGGCGTCACGCTCCGGCGTCGGGCCTGCGGTCGGTCCGACCGGCGCCTCGCTCCCGTCGGCCTGCTGGGGGCCCGAGCCGAGAACTCCCGCGCCGAGCAGCGTGACCAGCGCGAGCACCGGGAGACGCGAGGACCGCGCACGGGCCCGCGACGACCGAGCACGGGCCGCTGGGGCTGCGTGATGGCGGCCACGGGACATGGTCTGCTCCGGAGGGTCGGTGAAGGGGACCGGGCCAGTGTAACCAAACCGTGACCTACGGCGTCCAATCCCGAGCTGGACCTGCGGCGTCCGGACCCGACCTCCGCCGACGTCGGCCTACGTCGCGGGGCGGGTCCCGCGGTGCAGCGCGACGATGCCGGCGGACAGGTTGCGGTAGGCGACCCTCTCCCACCCCGCGCGCAGCAGCAGCCGGCCCAGGCCCTCCTGGTCCGGCCACGCCGCGATGGACTCGGCGAGGTACTCGTACGACCCGCCCTCGCGCGTCACGGCGGCAGCCACGCGCGGCAGCGCCCGCACGAGGTACTCCTGGTACAGCGTGCGGAACGGACCCCACGTCGGGGTCGAGAACTCGCAGATCACCACGCGCCCGCCCGGCCGCACGACACGCAGCATCTCGCGCAGCGCCGCCTCGGTGTCGACGACGTTGCGCAGCCCGAACGAGATCGTCACGGCGTCGAACGTCGCGTCGGCGAACGGCAGGCGCGTCGCGTCGCCGGCGACGAACGGGAGGTCCGGTCGGCGCTCCTTGCCGACCTGGAGCATCCCGATCGAGAAGTCGCACGGGACGACGCGCACGCCGTCGTCGGCGAAGGGCTCGCTCGACGTCCCCGTGCCCGCGGCGAGGTCGAGCACCTTCTCGCCGGGCATCGCGCCGAGGGCACGGACCGTCGCGCGGCGCCAGGCCCGGTCCTGGCCGAGCGAGAGGATGTCGTTGGTCAGGTCGTACCGGCCGGCGATCCCGTCGAACATCGACGCGACCTCGGAGGGCTTCTTGTCCAGGCTGGCGCGGGGCATGGGCTCATGTTTCCACGCCGTGCGCGACGTCGCGTGCAGCAGTCACGTGGGCGCGCTCGCCGGGTCCGCGCGCCGACGAGCCGGCACCCCTCGACGTCCCGATCGAGGGCGCACGCAAGGCGGCCGGACGCGGCGCGGGTCCGCCACGCTTACGCTGAGACCGATGACCGCTGAACCCTCGGCTCCCACGACGCCGCGGCCCGGTGCCCGGCCGTACCCGCTCGTCGTGCGCACCACCGCGATCGACGACCTGCCCGGCGGGCCCGCCGCGCTCGTCGACCTCCTCCCCGACGCGCGGCCCCTGACCTGGGTGCGCCGCGGCGACGGGATCGTGGGCTGGGGCGAGGCGCTGCGCCTCGACACGTGGGGACCGGGACGGTTCGCCGACGCCGAGGCCGCGTGGCACGAGACGCTGGAACGCGCCGTCGTGCGCGACGAGGTCGGCCTGCCGGGGACCGGGCCGGTCGCGTTCGGGTCGTTCGCGTTCGACGACTCCGCGCCCGGCGACGACGCGCACGAGCCGGTGCGGGCGGGCGGGACGCTGATCGTGCCGCGCGTCGTGGTCGGTCGACGCGAGGGGCGGACCTGGCTCACGACCGTCGACACCGCGGGCTCCCTCTCCTCGCCCCCCGCCGACGTGGCGGACGTCCTCGCCCGCACCCCCCGCACGCCCGTCGGCGCACCCGGGGACATCACCTGGCGCGACGGGGCGCTCGGCGCGGACGACTGGGCCGACGTCGTGCGCGAGGGCGTGGACCGCATCCGCGCGGGCGCGCTCGAGAAGGTCGTCCTGGCGCGTGACGTCATCGCGCACACGACCGAGCCGGTGGACCCTCGCTGGCTCCTCGCGCGACTGGCCGCCGCCTACGAGGCGTGCTGGACGTTCTCGGTCGACGGCATGGTCGGCGCGACGCCCGAGCTCCTCGTGCGCAGCGAGAAGGGCCTGGTCACCTCCCGCGTCCTGGCAGGCACGATCCGTCGTGCGGGGCTGTCCGACGACGACGCGCTCCTGCGTGCCGCCCAGCTCGCCCGGTCCTCCAAGGACCTCGAGGAGCACGAGTACGCCGTCGCGTCCGTCGCGCACGCCCTCGCGCCGTTCTGCTCGTCGATGAACGTGCCGGACGCACCGTTCGTCCTGCACCTGCCGAACGTCATGCACCTGGCCTCCGACGTCACCGGCGTCCTCGACGCTCGCGGCGGTGGGCTCACGCCCGACGGACCCGCAGCCGGGCCGACGAGTCTCGCGCTCGCCGCCGCGCTGCACCCCTCGGCCGCGGTGTGCGGGACGCCGACGCACCTCGCGCGGGACCTCATCCGCGAGATCGAGGGCATGGACCGCGGCCGGTACGCCGGGCCGGTGGGATGGCTCGGCGCGGACGGCGACGGCGAGTGGGGCATCGCCCTGCGGTCGGCCGAGCTCTCGACCGAGGACCCGCGGTGCGTACGGCTCTTCGCCGGGTGCGGGATCGTCGCGGCGTCCGACCCCGCCGCCGAGGTCGCCGAGTCCGAGGCCAAGCTCGAGCCGCTGCGGTACGCGCTCGGCTCCTGACGCGCGAGGAATGTCACCTCTGCTCTCTTACGTCCGTTCCGCGGAAGCTCGTCCCAGCCGCCCCCGCCACTTGCTAGGTTGGCGCAGATGCCCGCGACCAGCCACGACACCACCGACCCGACCCGCGTCACCGCACGCGCGGGAGCCGACACCACGGTGCGGCGCGCGACCGTCGCCGACCGCGACGCCCTGTGGGAGCTCGTCCACGAGATCCCCCGGCACGACCCGGCGCGCGACGCCTTCGACCGCTCGTTCGGACCGCTGCTGCGCGCGCTGGACACCCGCCTCGTGGTCGCCGAGCTGGACGACCGCGTGGTCGGGTACCTGCTCGCGGCACAGCACCTGACGTTCGCGTCCAACGGCGTCGTGTGCCGCATCGAGGAGATCGCCGTCGCTCCCGACGCGCGCCGACGGGGCGTCGGACGCGCCCTCCTCGCCGACGCCGAGACCTGGGCGACCGGGATCGGCGCGGCGCGCGTGGGCCTCGCGAGCGGGATGTCCCGCGAGTTCTACACCTCGGTGGGGTACACCGAGACGGCAGGGTTCTTCACCAAGGCGCTCGCGGCGCGCGACCAGCCCGCCTAGCGCGCCCAGGCGGCGGCCAGGGCGCTGCCGTCCAGGCCCGCGAGGAGCGCGGCGACGTCGTCGTAGACCTCGACCGCTCCCGCGTCGACCAGCTCCTGGCGCCCGACGCCGCCGCTCAGGACCGCCACGCACGGCACCCCCGCCCGACCGGCCGCGAGCGCGTCCCACACCGAGTCACCGACGAACACCGCGTCGGACGGCTCGACGCCAGCGGCGTCGAGCGCCACCCGCACCAGCTGGGGCTCCGGCTTGGACACCTCGACGTCGTCGGCCGACGTCACGGCGTGCAGGTGCTCCTCGACGTCGAGGACCTCGCGCAGGTGCCCGAGCGTGTCCGGGGAGGCCGACGTCGCCAGGACGGCGCGCGCGCCCCGCTCGCGCACCGCCCGGACGAGGTCGGCCGCGCCGTCGAACGCGCGCAGCAGGTGCGCGGACCCGGCGGAGTGGCGCGAGTGCGCGTCCGCGACCCGATCGGCGACCGCGTCGTCGAGCTCGAGGCCCCGGGAGCGCGCGACCCGCTCGATCAGCTGCGGGCCGGCCTGGCCCAGCGACCGGTGGACGTGCCAGGCGTCGACCTCGACCCCGGCGTCGCGGAACGCCCGCACCCACGCGTCCACCTGGACGTAGTTGGAGTCGACGAGGGTGCCGTCGACGTCGAAGAGCACCGCGCCCGTCACGGCCGGCCCCGGGTTTCGCTTCCGACGTGGTTCATGGGTCGATCGTGTGGCCCGCACGTCCCACGCGCCACCCGACCCGTCCCGACAGAGGTCGAGGCCGGTGGCGACAGCCACCGGCCTCGGCCGCGGACCTCCGCATCCTGCGCGGAGGGAGGACGGCGCGCGTCGGGGGAACGCGCGCCGTCGGGCCTCAGCCCTGCCCGCCGAAGAACCAGTCGAACGGGTCGGGCACGTTGCCGGGGTCGCTCGGGTCGGTCTGCTCGCCCTGCTGACCGTCCTGGCCCTGCTCACCCTGCTGGCCCTGCTGACCCTGCTGACCCGGGAGCTGCCCCTGGCCGTCCTGCGAACCGTCCGAGCCCTGCGAACCGGTCGTGTCGTCGGCGGGCTTCGTCGCCAGGGTGACCTTCAGGTCCTGTGCGGACCCGTCTCGCACGACCGTCAGGGTCGACTCCTGCCCGGCGGTGCGCTCGCGCACGAACGCGGTCAGCGACTCGGCCCCGCCGACGGACGCCTCGTCGATCGCGACGATGACGTCACCGGCCTGGATGCCTGCCTCGGCGGCCGGCGAACCCTGCGTCACCTGCTCGACCTGGGCGCCCCGACGGGTCACGCCGTCGGCCGTCGCGGTCGCGTCGGACAGCGTCACCCCGAGGAACGCGTGCTCCGCGGTGCCGTTCTCGACGAGCTGCTGGCTGATCTCCTTGGCGAGGTTCACCGGGATGGCGAACCCGAGACCGATGGAGCCGGACTGCCCGCCGCCGCTCGACAGGGTCGCGATCGACGAGGTGATGCCGATGACACGGCCCTGCGCGTCGAACAGCGGGCCGCCGGAGTTGCCGGGGTTGACGGCCGCGTCGATCTGGATCGCGTTCGTCACGACCGACGTGCCGCCGGTCTCGCCCGACGCGGACACCGGCCGGTCGACGGCGGAGACGATGCCGGTCGTCGCCGAGTTCGCGAGGCCGAGCGGGTTGCCGACCGCGAGCACGGACTCGCCGACCGTGACGGCGTCCGAGTCGCCGAGCGTCGCGGGCACGAGGTCGTCCGGGGCGTCCTGGATCTGGACGACGGCCAGGTCGGTCGTGGGGTCGGTGCCGACGACCTTCGCCGTGAACAGCCGGCCGTCGCTCAGCGACACCTGGACCGTCCCGTCGGTCGCGCCGCCGACGACGTGGTTGTTCGTCACGACGTGGCCCTGGTCGTCCACGATCACGCCGGAGCCCTCGGCCCCACCGGCCTCGGTCTGGACCTGGATCGCCACGACCGACGGTGCGACGGCCTGCGTCACGGCCTCCCAGTCGGGGTTCTGCGACGACGAGCTCGACACGGGCGCTGCGCTGGTCTGCTCGGGCGCGGCGACGTCGGCGAGCGAGGTCGAGCCGACGTCCTGGCCGAACGCGCCGACGAGCCCGGCCGTGCCGACGCTCGCGACGACGGCCGCGATCGCGGCGGCGCTGACCACCGGCACCCAGCCCTTGCGGCGCTTGCCGGACCCGTCCGGGGTCGGCTCCGCCACGGGCGGGGCGGGCGGGGCCGGGACACCGCCGTGGGGCGCCCCGGTGTACGCGTAGGGGTACCCGGCGGCGTTCTGCGTGCCGCGCGAGGGGTCCGACGCCGCGGCGGCGGGCGCGTAGGACGGCGCAGGGTGCAGCGGCTCGGGCTGCTGCACGGCGAGCGGCTGCGTCTGCTCCGGCGTGGGGTGCTCGGGCGACGCGACGGTCTCGCGGGGGTTCTGGTCGGCGTTCGTGGTCATGGTGGCCTCCTCGGTTCTGACCACTACTTCACACCCCTGGCCTTGAACGAGGCTTGAACCTACCTGGGAGTTCGCTGCGAGTCCGGCGCCCTCGGCCGGGACGCGGGTCCGGCACCGACCTCAGCGCGACCCGAGCGTCTCCCGCACCGCGTGCCCCACACGTTCGGCGAGCGCTGCGCCGTCGCGCCGCCGGGCGTCGCGCGCGACGCGGACCTCGAGCACCTGCACCCCCCGGGACGGGGACGCGAGGGCCTCGCGCAACGACGCCACGTCGGGCACGAGGCGGTGCTCCACGCCGTACCCCGCGCAGAGGTGCGCGAGGTCGGCCCCGTGCGGCGTGGCGAAGACGCGCTCGAACGTCGCGGCACCGGGCGCCGAGCCCTCGCCGAGCGCGCCGGGCTCGAGCCCGGCGAAGATCGACCCGCCGTCGTCGTTGACGACGACCACCTGGAGGTCCACGGACGGCTCCCCCGGCCCGCGCAGCAGCCCGCCGACGTCGTGCAGGAACGTCAGGTCGCCCACCAGCGCGCGCGTCCGGCGACCGCTCCCCGCGAGCGCGACCCCGATCGCGGTGGAGACCGTCCCGTCGATCCCCGCGAGGCCACGGTTCGCGACGACCCGCACCCGGGCGTCGACGCCGCCGACGGGATCGTCGACGCCGAGCACGACGTCGAGGTCGCGCGCCGGGTTCGACGACCCCACCACGAGCACGTCGTGCGGCGTGGACGCCGCGGCCACGGCGCGGGCCACCGACGGGCCGGTGGGCGCGGCGTCGTCGGACAGGACCTGCCCGACGACGCGCGCGGCTGCCGCGCTCGCGGCTCGCCACCGCTCGAGCCAGGGACGGTCGACGCCGGTGCCGTCGGTGCCCCCGCTGCTGTGGGTGGCGAGCCACGTCGCCGGGACGCCCGGCAGGACCGACCCCGCGGTGCGGGCCGCGTCCGGCCACGGCCCGCCCCCCGGGCTCACGACCGTCACGGCGACGTCCGGCCGGGCGAGGAGCTGCTGGACCGGCCGGGTGAGCGTCGCACGCCCGACCACCACGACGTGCTCCAGGCCTGCGGCGACCTCGTCGGCCGCGAGCACCAGCGACGGCGCGATCACGGAGGCCGGCCCGCTGCGCGCGCCGGACGACGGCTCGGCGAGCAACGGCCACCCGCGGGCCTCGGCGAGCTCGCGCGCGACCGCACCCGCGCCGTCGCCGGCGACGACCACCGTCCGGGCGGGCGGGAGAGGCAGGTCCGGTGCCGACGTCACGGCAGGCACGACGGTGGTCCGCCGCCACCCGGCCGGGTACACCTCCGGGAGCCCGGACGCGGCAGGGTCCAGGTCTGCCGGCGGCACGAGGGGCTCGCGGAACGCGAGGTTCAGGTGGACGGGACCCGGGCTCCCGGTACGGACGCCGAGGGCCGCCGCGACCGCACGACCGGCCGTCGCCAGCAGGTCCCGGACCTCCCCGTCGCGGCCGTCCGGGGCAGGGACGTCCGCGACGAGCCGGACCGCCGGGCCGAACATCGAGACCTGGTCCGTCGTCTGGTTGGCCCCGGTCCCGCGCAGCTCGTGCGGGCGGTCGGCGGCGAGCACGACGAGGGGCACGCCGGTGTGGTGCGCCTCGAGGACGGCGGGATGGAGGTTCGCGACCGCGGTCCCCGAGGTCGTGACGAGCGCGACCGGACGCGGGAGCGTCACCCCGCCCGGGTGCTCGACCCGGTCCGCACCGCGGGAGAGGCCGAGCGCGAGGAACCCCGCCGTGCGCTCGTCGACGCGCACGTGCAGGCGCAGGAGGCCGGCGTCGGCCGCCGCGGCGACCGCGTAGGCGAGCGGCGCGGACCGCGACCCCGGGGCGAGCACGACGTCGCGCACGCCGTGCGCGACGAGCGACGCGACGAGCGCGCGCGCCGCCCGGACCGAGGGCGGCACGTCCGGCGCGCTCACCGCGCAGGCCCCACGGTCGGACGGCCGGCACGGGCCGCGACGCGAGCGAGGCGGTCGCGCCACCGGTCCTCGGTCGCGGGGTCCGCGGCGGTCGCGCCGAGCGCGGCCCGCGTCGGCTCCGCCGCCCGGACCGGGAGCGCCCCGTCCACGGGGAGCAGCGGGTGGTCGGTCACGTCGTCGGCGAAGAGCTGCACGGTCGCCAGCCCGCACGCGTACGGCAGCTCGGGCAGCGCCGCAGCCAGCGCGACGCCCGCCGCGATGCCCACCGACGACTCCAGGGCGGACGACACGACGACGGGCAGACCGACCAGCTCGGCGAGCTCGAGGCACGCGCGCACGCCACCGAGGGGCTGGACCTTCAGCACGACGACGTCCGCGCCGTCCGCGCGCACGACCGCGAGCGGGTCCTCGGCACGCCGGATCGACTCGTCGGCGGCGACCGGGACGGCCGCGTCGCCGCGCTGCCCGCGCCGGACCGCCGCGAGCCCCGCGACGTCGGCGCACGGCTGCTCGACGTACTCGAGGCCGCCCGCGGCCCGGTCGAGGTGGGGCAGACGGCGCAGGGCCTCGTCGACGTCCCACGCACCGTTGGCGTCGACGCGGACCCGTCCGCCGGACCCGAGCGCGTCACGGACCGCCTCGAGCCGGGCGATCTCCGCGGAGAGCGGTTCGAGGTCGCCACCGGAGCCGCGCTGGGCGACCTTCACCTTGGCCGTGCGGCACCCGCGGGACCCCGCGACGATCTCGCGGGCGCGGTCGGGGCCGACGGCGGGCACGGTGACGTTCACGGGCACGTGGTCGCGCACGGGCGTCGGCCAGCCGTCGTCGGCCCCCTCGCGGGCCGCGCGCAGCCACGGGACGCACTCCGCGTCGTCGTAGTCCCAGAACGGCGAGAACTCGCCCCAGCCGGCGTCGCCGCGCACCAGGACGCCGTCGCGGGAGTCGAGGCCACGGAACCGGGTGGTCAACGCGGTGCGGTAGACGACGGTCGCACGGGGGTCTGGCACGCCTCCAGGTTAGGTCACCGCTCCCGGCCGCGGCTCGACGGCACCCTGGGTCCGGCCGTCGAGCAGCTCCGCCACGAGCGACGCGGCCAGCGCGCGCACGTCGCGCCCCTCGGCCAGCGCACTGACCGCCGCGCCGTCGACCAAGGCGACCAGCAGCGCGGGACTCGTGCGCTGCTCTCCCAGGGTCGCGAGAACGTCGGAGATCGCCGCGTCGAGCTGGTCGCGGCCGTCCGCGTACGCGTGCGCGAGCGACGGGTGCCGGCCGGCGCCGACGAGGTGCTCGTAGAAGCCGCGCACCTCCGGGTCGCCGCCGGGCGGCAGGACGGCGTCGACGAGCGTCTCGGCGGACGTGGCGCCGTCGCCGCTCGCGGCTCCGTGCCGCGCGGCCCGCGCGGAGGCGTCGCGCGCGTGCGCGGCCCAACCGGCGACGACGACCTTCCCGGCGGCGCCGATGAGGTCGTCGAGACCGGTGAAGTAGTACGTCGTGGCGGCGAGCGGCACTGCTGCCCGGGACGCGACGGCGCGGTGCGTGACCGCCCCCGGCCCCGCCTGCATGATGAGGTCGGCGGCCGCGCGGACGATCAGGTCGCGTCGGGCGTTGCCGCGCGCCTGCCGGCGCGGGGCCTGACGATCGACCGCCGCGTCGTCGTGGGCCGTCGCCGTCCGAACCATCAGTGCCCCCCACCGGAGAGATTGAGACCGACGACCCCCGCGACGATGAGCACGAGGGAGATCACCTTGAGGACGGAGACGGCCTCGCCGAACAGCACGACCGCGAGGACCGCGGTCAAGGACGCCCCGATCCCCACCCACACACCGTAGGCGACGCCGACGGGCAGCGTCTTGAGGGCGTAGCTCAGCCCGACCATGCTGAGGACGAGCAGGACGACGAACGAGACGCTGGGCCAGAGCCTGGTCAGGCCCTCCGAGGCCTTGAGGCTCAGCGCCCAGCCGGACTCGAGCATGCCGGACAGGACGAGGACGATCCACGCGAGTGCCATGGGGGTGCTCCACGATCGACGCGCCGGGTGGCAGGTCCGCCGTCGCGCGCTATAACTGGTACTACTGTACCACTCCTCGTGGCGACGGCGCACGGACTACCGTGACGACGTGAGCAACCCCGGCACCGAGCCTGCAGCGGCCCCTCTTCCCCACCCGGTCTCCGAGACGTTCGACGCGCGCGCCTGGCGTGCCGTCGTCGGGTTCGAGGACCTCACCGACGTGACCTACCACCGCGGCGTCGCGCGCGACGCGAGCGGTGCCGTCGTGCGCGACCTGCCCGTGGTCCGGGTCGCGTTCGACCGGCCCGAGGTGCGCAACGCGTTCCGCCCTCACACCGTCGACGAGCTCTTCCGCGTGCTCGACCACGCGCGCATGACGTCCGACGTCGGCACCGTCCTGCTCACCGGGAACGGCCCGTCGCCCAAGGACGGCGGCTGGGCGTTCTGCTCGGGCGGGGACCAGCGCATCCGCGGCCGGTCGGGCTACCAGTACACGACCGCGCCCGACGGGGGCGGCAGCGAGGAGACACGGGACGCGGTGGACCCGGGACGCGCGGGACGCCTGCACGTCCTGGAGGTGCAGCGGCTGATCCGGACGATGCCCAAGGTCGTGATCGCCGTCGTGGACGGCTGGGCCGCGGGCGGCGGGCACTCGCTGCACGTCGTGGCGGACCTGTCGATCGCGTGCCGCGAGCACGGGCGCTTCAAGCAGACCGACGCCGACGTCGGGTCCTTCGACGGGGGCTACGGCTCCGCGTACCTCGCGCGCCAGGTCGGTCAGAAGCGCGCCCGGGAGATCTTCTTCCTCGCGCGCGAGTACTCGGCGGACGACGCGCAGCGCTGGGGCGCGGTGAACGAGGTCGCCGAGCACGACGACCTCGAAGCCGTCGCGATCGAGTACGCGCGGACCATCGCCGGGAAGTCGCCGCAGGCGATCCGCATGCTCAAGTTCGCGTTCAACCTCGCCGACGACGGCCTGATGGGCCAGCAGGTGTTCGCGGGCGAGGCCACGCGGCTCGCCTACCTGACGGACGAGGCCGTCGAGGGCCGCGACGCGTTCCTGGAGCGACGCGCCCCGGACTGGACCGGCTTCGGCTACGCGTTCTGACGGCTGTCAGCACCCCACGGTCCCTGGGAAGCGTGGGGTGCTGGCAGGTCACGGGGTCATGAGGGTGGCGAGCATGTCGAGCAGGCCGCGGCCTGCGAACGCCGCTGCCACGGCGAGGCCGAAGAGCATGACGACCGACACCACGACGGGGACCGCCGACCGGGCGACGCCCGGCCCGTCGTCGCGCCGGGGGTGCTCGAGAGGGTCGCCGGAGGAGTGGTGCGTGGGTGCGGGGGTCGAGTTCGCCATGCCTCCACGGTCTCCCGCGGCGCACCGCGGGCGCGTCGTCCCTGCGACCATGCCCGACGCCGCGTGGCTCAGCCCGCGGGAGGACCGCGGTCCGCACGGGCTACCCCGCAGGGATGAGGCAGGTCTCCGGACACCGACCCGTGCGGCGAGCCGCCGGACCGGTCAGCCGACGTCCCAGCTCCCCGAGTCCTCGGGCACGAGCTCGATCCACGTCCGCCCCGGCTCGAGCGCGACCGGCTCGTCGTCCGGGCCGGTGAGCACGAGGGGCGCGTCGACGTCGTCCTTGGCCCACGTCACGGCGACCTGCTTGCCGCCGCTCGCGAGCACGCCGTCGCCCGACCCCACCACGCGCGTCTCCGGCACCGGCACTCCCGCGGGGTCCTTGAAGGACGTGTTCACCATGGGCACGCGGACGAGCACCACGTTCTCGGCACCGAGCCGCACGCCGTCGGCGGACACCGCGGGCGTGTCCCCCTCGCTGCGCAGGTACGCGCCCTCCTCGCCGCTCCAGTCCCACCGCGCCGTGCTCGCGAACGTGAGCGCGGCCACCAGGGCCGGAGCGTCCGCACCGGTCGTCGTCGCCGTCCCCCGGCCGGGCTCGCGCGCGAACACGAGCGGGGCCGGCGGAGGCGACGTCCGGTCGTCGTCGGCCTGGGCCCAGAAGTCGGCGAGTCGGCCGTAGACGTTGTGCGGCGCGCGCCGTCGAGGCGTCTTCTCGAAGCCGCCGTCCCCCGCGTCCATGATCACCGACTGGACGCCCGCGGCGCCGACCTCGGTGATGAACGGCGCCTGGCCGCCCGTGTAGGCGAGCACGCCGTGCAGGGGCGCCACGAGCTGCGGGTCCGTCGGTCGCACGGACCGCACCGGCCCGACGAGCGCAGGCTCCTGCGAGTGGTAGACCGCCAGGAACCGGGTGATGCCGCCCTCGACGACCTCCTCCCACACGACGTCGGCCTGCTCCAGGCCGGTCTGCGGGCGTGCCTGCGGGGCGTTCTCGATCTTGACGGCGAGCGCGGGCCGCTGCGCGACCTCGTCGGCACGGACGCCCGTGAGCGGCCACACGAGCGGCAGGTCGGGATCCGGCGCGGCGCCCTTGTCGACGCCGGTGTCGGGGTCCACCGTCGCGGTCACGGTCGCCGCGGGACCGCCCCCGCCGCACGCCGCGCACGCGAGCAGCACCGCGGCCGCGAGCGCCGGGAGCAGCCGTCGCGCCCGGGCCCCCGGCACGCCCGAGCAGGCCGTCGTGTCCCGCACCGTCATCGATCCTCCCGTGGCCCCGCTCGCCCGTACGCGTCCCCTTGCGGCGACACGGTACGCCGCGACCTAGGCTGACCGGGTGACCCGCGCCGTCGTCCCCGCCGATCTCGACGCACTGGTGGCCGCGGTGGGCGCGGCGCTCGACGGCTGCGGCCCGCCCGTCGCGACGGCCCCGCTGCGTCCAGGACGCGAGCTGCCCGCCGGCACCGCGCTCGTCCTGGGCACGTCCGGTTCGACGGGGGCGTCCCGGGAGGTCGCCCTCGGCGCGGAGGCGCTGCGGGCGTCCGGCGCGGCGACGCACGCGCGGCTCGGTGGCCCGGGCCACTGGATCCTCACGCTGCCGCCGACGCACGTCGCCGGGGTACAGGTCGTCGCCCGCGCGCACGCTGCGGGCCTCGGGCTGACGGCGGACCGGTCCGCGGAGCAGTTCACGCCGGAGTCCTTCGCCGCGCTCGTCGCACGCAGCCCGGCCGGCGTGCGTCGCTACGTCTCGCTCGTGCCCACGCAGCTGCACCGGCTGGTCGCCGCGTCCGGGGCGGGGGATGCCGCGGGACGCCGGGCGCTCGACGCGCTGCGGGAGCTCGACGCGGTCCTCGTCGGGGGCGCCGCCGCGCCCCCCGCCCTGCTGCGCCGCGCCCGGGAGGAGGACGTCCGGGTCGTCGTCACGTACGGCATGACCGAGACGTGCGGGGGCTGCGTGTACGACGGCGTGCCGCTCGACGGCGTGCGCGTGCGGCTCGCCCGGGGAACCACCGGGGAAGGACCCGCCACGGTGGAGATCGCGGGCCCCGTCCTCGCGTCGGGGTACGCGGGCGACCCGGACGCCACCGCCCGGGCGTTCCGCACCCAGGCCGACGGCACGCGCTGGTTCCGCACCAGCGACGTCGCCACCCTCGTGGACGGCGTCCTGAGCGTGCAGGGCCGGGCCGACGACGTGATCGTGACGGGCGGGGTGAACGTCGCTCCCGCCGCGGTCGAGGGAGCGGTCGCCGAGCTCGACCCGATCGGCGAGGTGTGCGTCGTCGGCGTCCCGGACCCGGAGTGGGGACGGGCGGTCGTCGCGGTCGTCACGCTCGCGGACCCGGGCTGTCGCGAGGGCACGGACGCGGAGGGCCTCACCGCGCGGGTCCGCGCCCACGTCGCGGATAGGCTGGGGCGCGCGGCGGCACCACGCCGCGTGCTCGTGGTGGCCGACCTCCCGCGACGCGGCCCCGGCAAGGTGGATCGCGCCGCGGTGGCACGCGTCGCCGTCGAGCACCAGGACTGACCCGCCGGACGGCAGGACGGAGCACCCGGAGAACCATGGCCACGAGGACCGAGTGGGTCGCCGGCGCGCGACCGCGCACCCTGCCCGCAGCCGCGACCCCGGTCATCGTCGGGTCGGGGGCGGCGGCACAGGTCGACGGGTTCGCGCTCTGGCCCGCGCTGCTCGCGCTGGGCGTCGCGCTCGCCCTGCAGGTCGGGGTGAACTACGCGAACGACTACTCCGACGGCATCCGCGGGACCGATCTCGACCGCGTCGGGCCGACGCGGCTCACGGCGACCGGTGCGGCCGCACCCCGCGCGGTGCGCGACGCCGCGTTCGCGTCGTTCGGCGTCGCGGCGCTGCTCGGGCTCGTGCTGTGCGCGGTCTCGGGGCACTGGTGGCTGCTCGCGGTGGGCGCGCTCGCGATCGTCGCCGCCTGGTACTACACGGGGGGCCGCAACCCGTACGGGTACCGCGGGCTCGGCGAGGTCGGCGTGTTCGTGTTCTTCGGGCTCGTCGCCACCGTCGGGACCACCTACACGCAGGCCGACGTCGTGACGTGGCCCTCGCTCGTAGGTGCGGTCGCCGTCGGGCTGCTCGCGTGCGCGATCCTCATGGTCAACAACATCCGGGACATCCCGACGGACGTGGTGGCCGGCAAGCGCACCCTCGCGGTGCGGCTCGGCGACTGGCGCGCACGCCGTGTGTACGTCCTGATGATCTGGGTACCGCTCGCGCTCGCCGTGGTCTGCGCGTTCGCGTCGGGGTGGACGATCTTCGTCCTCGTCCTCCTGCTCCCGGCGGTGCTGCTGACCCTGCCGGTGATCGCGGGGGCCCGCGGTCCGCTACTGGTTCCGGTCCTGGCGGGGACGGGGTTCTTCGAGCTCGCGTACGGCGTCCTGCTCGGGGTCGGGCTCGCGCTCTGACCTCTCCGGCGTGACGACGTCCCGTTCGCTGCCGGTCTCGTCAGCGCGCGCGGCGTCGACGGCGGCGTCCTCGAGGGCTGCGTCGTCCTCGATCTCGCGCGAGAAGCGTTCGCCGGTGCGCCGGGAGTGCTCCGCACGCTCGGCGAGGTAGACCGCGGCGGCCTCACGGGGCCCGCGCAGTGCGAGATACGACACCATGAAGGCGATCGCCGCAGCCACCAGGACGAGCAGCCAGCCGCGCATCTGGAGCATCCACAGCACGCCGAGGGCGGCAGCGAAGAGCAGCAGGCGCAGGACCGAGTAGACGACGAGAGGCACTGCTCCAGGGTACGGCGCTTAGGCTGGAGGCATGTTCCGCGTGCTGCTCGTCCTCCTCGCCGTCGGTCTGGCGGTCTACGCCCTCGTCGACCTGGCCTCCAGCGACGAGCGGCGCCGCGGCGGCATCCCGAAGTGGCTGTGGGTCGTCCTCATCGTCCTGCTGCCGTACCTCGGTCCCGTCGCGTGGATCCTCGTGGGTCGCGCCGCGTCGCGCGGTCCGGGTGGCACGGGCGTCGGGCGAGCCGGCGGCCCGGCAGGCACCGGACCGGCACGACGTCGTCGGGGCCCGGTCGCGCCCGACGACGACCCGGACTTCCTCTGGCGGCTCGAGCAGCAGCGACGCCGCCAGGACCGCGAGACGGACCCCGCCCCCGGAACCGACGTGCCCCCGACCTCTGGCCCGTCCGCCAGACCCGGCGAGGGGACCGACGGCGCGCCGCCGTCGGACGTCGACTCGCAGGCCGACGCCGGGCCGGACGACTCCGGCCCGGGCGACTCCGACCCGAGCGACAGCGGGAGCGGCCCGACGGCGGGCCGCGACGAGCCCGGCAAGCGCTGACCCGCCCCGCCCGTCCCCCGACGGGGTCAGGTGGTCGAGCTACGGGGTCAGGTGGTCGAGTCCAGGCCTGAGTACGAGTGCTTGCCGTTGAAGATCAGGTTCACTCCGGTGAAGTTGAACAGCACGCACGCGTAGCCGACGACGACGAAGTACGCCGCACGACGTCCGGACCACCCACGCGTCGTGCGCGCGTGCAGGTACGCCGCGTACACGATCCACACGACGAAGCTCCAGACCTCCTTGGGGTCCCAGCCCCAGTAGCGGCCCCACGCGTGCTCGGCCCAGATCGCGCCGCCGATGAGCGTGAACGTCCACAGCACGAACGCGACCGAGTTGAGACGAAAGCTCAGTGCCTCGAGCTGTGTGGGCGTGGGCGTCGAGTCGAGCCACCGCCAGCCACGCGCACCGAGGACGGCGCTGCCAGCCTCGCGCGAGTCGCGCAGGAGCTGCAGCACGGACGTGACGAACGCGACGGTGAAGATCCCGGTCGCCGTGATGGCCACGCCCACGTGGAGGACGAGCCAGTACGACTGCAGCGCGGGCTGCACGCCGGTCGCCGCGATGAAGAACACGTTCTGGGCGAGCACGAGGAACAGCGTGGCCAGGCCCGTGACGAACGAGCCGAGGAACCGCACGTCGCGACGCGTGGACACCCCGAGGAAGACCGCGAGCGCCACGAAGCTGCCCACGAGCGTGAACTCGTACATGTTGGCCCACGGCGTGCGACCGGCCGCGATGCCACGCGTGACGATCGCGATCAGCAGCAGCCCCGCACCGAGCCACGTCAGCGAGATGCCGATGTTCGCGGCCTTGCGCGAGACGGGCGCCTCGGTCGTCGCTCCGGCCCCAGCGGCGTCCGGCCCGTACGCGGCCCCCGACGACGTCCCCACCGCCGCGGTGAGCGCCCCGGTCCGTTCGCGGGACGCCAGCTCCGCCTCGCGGTCGTCGTGCTGCTTCGTCAGTCGGGAGAGGTCGATCGCGAACGCCACGAGAGCCACGGTGAGCGCGGTCGCCGCCGCCCACACGAGGTCCTGGCTCAGCTCCGCCACGGTCATCGGTCAGCCTTTCGTCGACCCGGCTCGCCGGGCGAGGTCTGGTGGGTGAGGTCACCCTCAGTCGATGGTGCCACGCCGGGCAGCGCGGCGAGAAGCGAGTCGACCTGGCCCTGCAGCCCGGCGTCGTCACCGCGGGCGAGGCCCGCGACCTCGACGACGGTCCGCCCGGCCGGGCTCGACCGGTCGCCCCCGTCGTCCGCGGCCGTGGGCCTCGTCTCGGGCCCCGTGCCGTCGTCCTCGCGCCACGTCCGCACCCACACCCGACGGCGCGGCGTGAACAAGGAGACCGCGAGCCCGCCGAGCGCACCGAGCGCGAACACGAGCACCCAGGTCAGGGACGGGTCGTGGCGCAGGTCGAGCGCGACGTAGCGCGGCAGGGACTCGAACGTGATGGTCCCCGTCCCGTCCGGCAGGTCGACGGTCTCGCCCGGTGCGACGAGGAGCTTGACCCGCTCGCCGGCGTCGTCCACGGCCGCGTCGAGGTCCTCGGTGTCCAGTCGGTACACGTTCTGCGGCAGCCCCTCGTCGAGCCCCAGGTCGCCGCTGTACACCTCGAGCACGAGCAGCGGGTTGAGCGGCTGCGGGTACACCGAGCGCGCGGTCGTCCCGTCCTCGCTGAGCTCGGCCGTGGGCAGGAGCGACCCGACCAGGCCGATCTGGTCGAGCCCCGGCGAGACGTCGGGGACCTTGATAACGCCCTGCGACGTGTACATCGTGTCCTCCGGCAGGAACGGCACGCGGCCGCTGAACGCGACCTCGCCGTCGGCGTCGCGCACCGTGACCTCGGGCGCGTACCCGTTGCCCTGGAGGTAGATCTTCGCGCCGCCCGCGGTGAGGGGGTGGTTGACCTTGATGGTCTCGGGGTGCGAGTCGCCGCCCGGGTCGCGGACCGTGACGTGCGCCGTGAAGTCGCGCGACTGCGCGAACGCGAGCGCGTCCTGGGAGAACTCGGCCTCGAACGAGTCCAGCGTCATGGAGAACGGGACGAGCGACGAAGGGCGGAACCAGGCCCCGTTCTCGAACGTGTCGTAGTCCACGACGGCGTTGGCGAACCCGCGCCCCTCGGTGACGATCGCCTGGCCGCGGTAGTGCAGGAGCTGGCCGAGGGCGACCGCGATGAGCAGGCCGACGAGCGACAGGTGGAACACGAGGTTCCCGGTCTCGCGCAGGTAGCCGCGCTCGGCCGCGACCGTCCGGGCGGCGGGCCGCGCCGGCGTGCTCCCGCGCGCCGCGAGCGGTTCCTCCACGCGTGTCTCGACGCGGAACGTCGGCAACCACCGCACGCGCCCACGCAGGTGGTGCGCCGCGGCCTCGACCACGGCGTCCGGTGCGGCGTCGGTGACGACGCGCGCGTGCACCCCGAACCGTTCGAAGCGGCGCGGTGTGCGGGGCGGGCGAGCGCCCAGCGCCTGCAGGTGCGCGTGGGTCCGCGGCAGGATGCAGCCCACGAGCGAGACGAACAGCAGGAGGTAGATCGCCGAGAACCAGACCGAGGAGTAGACGTCGAAGAACCCGAGCCGGTCGAGCCACTCCCCCGCGGTCGGGTGGTCCTGGAGGTAGCGCAGCACCGCGGCCGGGTCCTGCGGACGCTGCGGCAGCACGGACCCCGGGACGGCCGCGACCGCCAGCAGCATGAGCAGCATGAGCGCGACGCGCATGCTGGTGAGCTGGCGCCACGTCCACCGCAGCGTGCCCTTCCAGCCGAGGGCGGGCACCGTCGGCGCGGGACCCGGCCGCTCGCCCGGGCGGCCGGTCGACCCCTCGACGAACGCGTCGTGGATGCCCTCGGGGCGGTATCGCGGGTCCTCGGTGCTCGCCGAACCGCTCGCCTGTCCTGCCGTCGGTCCCGTCGCCGGTCCTTCCGTCGTCTCGTCCCGCATCACACCACCGTCACGAATCCGCCGATCCAGCCCTGCAGCGCCGTCGTCCACGTGCCCCACAGCCCGGTCACGAGGGCGGTGCCGATGACGACGAGCAGCACGCCGCCCGTGCGCATCACGGCGAGCCGGTGGCGACGCAGGAACCCGAGCATCCGCTGCGAGCTCTGCAGGCCGAGCGCGATGAGCAGGAACGGGATGCCGAGACCCAGGCAGTAGGCGACGCCGAGGACGGCGCCGCGCCCGGCCGACGCCTCGGTGAGCGACAGCGCCTGGACGGCGACGAGCGTCGGCCCGAGGCACGGCGTCCAGCCCAGGCCGAACACGAACCCGAGCAGCGGCGCGCCCCACAGGCCCGCACGCGGGCTCAGGTGCAGACGCCGCTCGCGCTGCAGGAACGGCACCGCGCCCATGAACGCGAGGCCCATGAGGATCACGACGACACCCAGCACGCGGGAGACGACGTCCTCCCAGCGCACCAGCGAGGACCCGACGGCGCCCACCGCGACCGACATCGCGACGAACACGACGGTGAACCCCGCGACGAACAGCCCGACGCCGGCGAGCACGCGCCGCCGGTCCGGCACGGGCGCCGCGACCACGGTGCCCGGGGTGCGGGCAGACCCGTCCGACGGCACCGACCTGCGGGCGTCGCCCGCGGTCGCCGCGGCCATGCCGCTCACGTACCCGATGTAGCCGGGCACGAGCGGGAGCACGCACGGCGACGCGAACGACACGAGGCCGGCGAGGAGCGCCACCGGGACGGCGAGCAGCATCGACCCGCTGAACACGGTGGTCGCGAACGTCTCACCGACGCCGCTCGCCGCGGGGACGGCCGTCGCGAGCGTCGCGAGCGAGGAGGCGGACAGCATCGGGCTCACCCGGCCGCGTCGTCGGCGGTGTCGTCGCCGTCGGCGGGTGCGCCGCCCTCGGCGAGCACGTCGCCGACGAGCGCGTCGAGCGTGGACCCCTCGGCCAGGCCGATGACACGCGCCGCGACGCGGCCCTCGGCGTCGAGCACGACGGTCGAGGGCACCGCCTGCAGCGGGACGGTCCCGGACAGCGTGGCGACGACCTCGCCGCTGCGGTCGTCGATCGAGGGGTACGGGATCTCGAACGTGCGCTGGAACGCGAGCGCCGCGCCGGCCTCGTCGGTCGTGTTGATGCCGAGGACGTGGACGCCGTCGTCGGCGCGGTCGTTCGCGAGGGCCACGAGGTCCGGCGCCTCGGCCCGGCACGGCGCGCACGCGGCGTACCAGGTGTTGAGCACGACGACCTCACCGGTCCAGTCGCTCGTATCGACGTCCTCGCCCTCGTAGTCCGTGCCGGTGAGGACGACGGGGTCGCCGCGGTCGTCGGGCTCCCAGGTGCGGACCGACCCGTCGCCCGAGACGTACCCCTGCCCGACGACGTCCGTGGCGGTCGCACCCGACTCGGCCGTGCAGGCGGCGAGCAGCGTCGACACCGCGAGGCCGGCCACGACGAGCCCGACCGGTCGGGCCGGGCGACGACCAGCACGACGGGCACGACGGGCACGACGCGGCGCGCGCACCCCGCGGGGCGCGTCGGGGCACGGGTGCGTCACGACTGCATCACGGGTCGCACACTGCCCGCGCAGGCTGGACGCCACCTGGGAGAACTCCCCTGCGGGCGGCGTGGCGGCACCAGACATGACGAACGTCACGCTCCGGGCGTGGTCGCGGCCCCCGGCAGGAGGTCGGCGACGGGCTCGCTGTAGTGGATCGCGGCGAGCGCGTCGTCCTCGAACCGCAGCGACGTGAGGGACGCGAGCGAGCACTGACGCTTGCGCGGGTCGTGCCACAGGCGACGGTTCTCGAAGGCGAGGCGCGTGAGCCACACGGGCAGCTGGTGGCTGACGATCAGCGCCTCATGACCCGCGGCCCGGTCCCTGGCGTCCGCGACGGCGGCACGCATGCGCGCGACCTGCTCGACGTACGGCTCGCCCCAGGACGGGCGGAGGGGGTTCCACAGGTACGGCCAGTGCTTCGGGTGCCGCAGCGAGCCGTCGCCGACGCCGAAGGTCAGGCCCTCGAAGTGGTTGGCCGCCTCGATGACGCGGTCGTCCGTGGTGATCTCGAGGCCGAACGCCTCGGACGACGGGGCCGCCGTCTCCTGCGCGCGCTGCAGCGGCGACGCGACGAGCAGGGCCAGGTCGGCGCGGGGCCTGCTCGTGCCGTCGGGCCCGGGCTCGCCCGCGAGGTGCGCGGCCACGCGCCGCGCCATCTCGTGCCCGCGCTCGGACAGGTGGTAGCCCGGGATGCGCCCGTACAGGACGCCGCCGGGGTTGTGGACCTCGCCGTGGCGCAGGAGGTGGACGGTGGTGGAGACCATGGGCACCAGTGTCCCAAACTTCCGGGGTCCGCCCGTCCGGGGTGCGGCACCCGAGGAGGGTCAGGAGGGACGGGCCTCCCGGCACGCCGCGGCGACCGCCGCCATCGCCTCGCCGAGCGCGCGGAACTGCTCCGGGGTGAGGACGTCGACCAGGTAGCGCCGCACGGCGGCGACGTGCGTGGGCGCGGCGACCACGAGCGTGCGCCGTCCCTCGTCGGTCAGGGTGCACAGGACGCCACGGCGGTCGTCCGCGGTCGCCGAGCGGCGCACGAGCCCCCGGGTCTCCATCCGCGCGACCGTGTGGGTGACCCTGCTGCGCGACTGCGCCAGGCCGTCCGCGAGCGCCGACATGCGCAGCGCGCCGTCGGGGCTCTCGGACAGGCGCACGAGCAGCTCGTACTCGTAGAGCGAGACCTCGGACTGCTCGTCGTGCTCGCGGGTCATCGCGTCGACGAAGCGCACGCTCCCGTCCAGGTAGGCGCGCCACAGCCGCTGCTGCTCGGCGTCGAGCCAGCGGGGCTGCTCGTCGTGGTCGGTGCGGCCGGTGCGGCCGGCGGGTTCGTCCTGGGGCATCGACTCGATTCTCCCACCTGGCGGGAATAGCCGACGCACGTCGGGCGTTCACGCCCTCGTACCCGGTTGAACCTTCAACTACCACGACCCAAGGAGCACCCATGGCCACGCCGCTGCCCGCCGGACTGTCCACCGGCACCTACGCCATCGACGCCTCGCACTCGCAGGCCGCCTTCACGGTCCGCCACGCCGGCATCTCGAAGGTGCGCGGGACGCTCGCGATCACCGACGGCTCGATCACCGTCGGCGAGGACCTCGAGTCGACGTCCGTCACGGCCCAGCTCGACGCCGCCTCCGTCAGCACGGGCGACGAGAACCGCGACAACCACCTGCGCAGCGCCGACTTCTGGGACGCCGAGAACAGGTCGACCTGGTCGTTCTCCTCGACGTCGATCACCAACGACGGCGACGACTACGTGGTCGCGGGCGACCTCACGATCAACGGCGTGACCAAGCCCGTCGAGCTCGCGACCGAGTTCGCCGGCACCGCGACCGACCCGTTCGGCAACCCGCGCGCCGGGTTCGAGGCCACCACGCAGATCTCCCGCAAGGAGTTCGGCATCACCTGGAACGCCGCGCTCGAGACCGGTGGCGTCCTCGTGGGCGACAAGGTCACGATCACGCTCGACGTGTCGACCATCAAGCAGGGCTGAGCCCGCTCCGCGTCAGCGGGACCGACGACGACCCGTCCGGCGCTGCCGGGCGGGTCGTCGTGCGTCCGGCCCCTGCCCGTCAGCTCTGCGCGCTCGCCTCGGCCAGGGCGCGGGCCTGCGAGTGGAACGCGAGGATCTGCAGCTCGCTGCCCACGTCGACGCCGCGCACGTCCACGTCGGTCGGCACCTGCAGCGCCCGGGGCGCGAAGTTGAGGATCTCCTTGACGCCCGCGGCGACCACGCGGGTGGCCACGGCCTGGGCGTGCGCGGCCGGGGTCGCGAGCACGACGATGCTCACGCCCTCGCGCGCGACGACGTCCTCGAGCGCGTCCACGTGCTCGACGACGATGCCCGCGACGTCCCGGCCCACGACGTCCGGCGACGCATCCAGCAGCGCCGCGAGGTGGAAGCCGCGCTGGGAGTAGCCCGAGTAGTTCGCGAGCGCGTGCCCCAGGCTCCCGATCCCGACGATCGCGATGCGGTGCTCGTCGGCCAGGCCGAGGGCATCGGCGATGTACTGCGCGAGCGAGCCGACGTCGTACCCGACCCCGCGCGTGCCGAACGAACCGAGGAACGACAGGTCCTTGCGCAGCTGCGCGGGCCCGACGCCGGAGAGCTCCGCGAGCTCGACCGACGACGTCTTCTCCACGCCGCGGGCCACCAGGTCACGCAGCGCCCGCAGGTAGGACGGGAGCCGCGCCACGGTCGCGACCGGGATCCCTGGGACCGTCACCTCGCCGATGATCTGCTCTGCCACCCGTCACCACCGTCGTCCGGGACCGTCGTCGTCGACGGTCGCTCCTCGTCGACCCGATCATCCCAGGTCGGGGCCCCGGTCCGAAATCCGTCCCACCGCGCGGGCGAGCCGTCGCGCGTCGACGCGCCAGAACCCCTGCTGCACGCCGTCCACCGTCACCACGGGGACGTAGTCGCCGTACTCGGCGCGGAGCGCGGGGTCCGTGGTCGGCGCGTCGAGATCGATCTCGGCCCAGGGCTGCCCGGCCTCGTCGCACACCTGCCCGACGACGGCCCGCGCGTCGTCGCACAGGTGGCAGCCGGGCCGCCCGTACAGCAGGACGCGCGCGGTGCCGTGCCCGGTGCTCGCTGGGGGTGGAGTGCTCATGTCCCCAGGCTACGGGCGCGGCTAGAGTGGACAGCATGCCGACGTCACCCGGGCCGGAGGTGCCCGCCCGCCGCACGGCGGCGTTCTTCGACGTCGACAACACCGTCATCCGCGGCGCGTCCGCGTTCCACCTCGCGCGGGCGCTGTACCAGCGGGAGTTCTTCTCCACGGCCGACCTCGTCCGGTTCGCCGTGCACCAGACGCGGTACCTGCTGCTCGGCGAGAGCAAGGCCCAGATCGACCGGATCCGTTCGCGCGCGCTCTCGCTCATCGCGGGGCGCTCGGTCGCGGAGGTCACGGCGATCGGCGAGGAGGTCTACGACACCGTCCTCTCGCTGCGCATCTACCCGGGGACGCGCCGGCTCATCGACGAGCACCTCGCCGCCGGGAACCAGGTCTGGCTCGTGTCCGCGACCCCCGTCGAGATCGGGGACCTCATCGCCCGCCGCCTCGGCACCACCGGCGCGCTGGGCACGATCGCCGAGCACGAGGGCGGCTACTACACGGGCCGGCTCGTCGGCGACATGATGCACGGTCGCGCCAAGGCCGCCGGGGTCCGGGAGCTCGCCGAGCGCGAGGGCATCGACCTCGACGCGTCCTACGCCTACGGCGACTCGCTCAACGACGTGACGATGATGCAGGAGGTCGGGCACCCGTGCCCGATCAACCCCGACGCCAGGCTGCGCCGCCACGCGCAGGACGTCGGGTGGCCCATCCGCGAGTTCCGCGGCCGGCGCCGCCGCGTCGCCCGCAGCAGCGTCCGCACCGCGAGCTGGGCGGGCGCAGCCTGGGCCGGGGCGCTCGTCCTGCGCTCCGTGCGCCGTGCCGTCGACCGGCGGATCTCCCGCCTCTGAGGCTGGACGACATGCCCGTGCCCGAGGAGCATCCGTCGCGCGCCACCGGTCTCGTGGTCGGGACCGTCACAGCCGCGGACGTGCAGGCGCTCGCGGCGAGGGAGGCGCCGGGCGCGGACATCGCGGTCCGAGCCTTCGCTCGTCAGCGAGAGGGGCGTTCCCACCACGTCGCCGCATGGCTCGGCGGACGTCCTGTCGCGACGGCCGAGGTGGTGATCAGCGACCCGCCCGAGCTGCGAAATCTCCAGGTGGAACCCGAGGCCCGTGGCCGCGGGGTGGGGAGCGCCGTCGTCACGTTCGCGGAGCAGCTCTGCCTGCCGTACGGCCGGCTCGCGCTCGGCGTCGCCATCGACAACCCGGGCGCGCGCCGACTCTACGAGCGGCTCGGGTACGTCGGCACCGGTCGCCTCACCACCACGACCTACACCTATGTCGACCACGACGGCGAGCACCAGACCTCGGAGACGGACGAGGCGTTCGAGAAGGACCTCCCCGTGCGCACGGGCACGACGGTGCGACCCGACGCCGGCTCCGAGCGGTAGACGCAGCGAGCCCGGCCACCCCTCGCGGGGTGCCGGGCTCGTACGGGTGTCGCGCGCGTCAGGACGCGCGGGACGTCACTTCTTGTTGCGGCGCTGGTGACGCGTCTTGCGAAGCAGCTTGCGGTGCTTCTTCTTCGCCATACGCTTGCGGCGCTTCTTGATGACGGAGCCCATGGGTCCTCGCAATGCTCGTCGGATGGTGATGGTGGCGGTCGGTCAGGACACGCCGACCAACACAAGAGAAATCCGCCCCCTACCTTACCCGCTCCGAGGGGCCGCGCAGAACGCGTCGTCGGGCCGGTGCCGGCCGCCCGCGGCCTCGGTCGGGATCAGTCGTGGTGCGGGTCGAGGCCCAGGTGGGGGAAGACCGCCCGCCGGGTCGACATGACGGCACGGTCGACGTCGTCGGCCGGGTCGAACCCGTCGCTCCACGGTCGCGGCTCCACGAGCGCGTCGAACGCCTCGGGCGGGAGGACGCCCGCGACGTCGAGCACCCGCTGCCGCCACCGCTCCGGGAGCGGCTGTCCCGGCGCGACGGGCGCGTGCACCACCTCGCCCACGACCGCCGCCCAGACGAGCGGCACGACGCGCGCCACGGCGTACCCGCCGCCCCCGAGCGCGAGCCAGCGGCCGTCGGTGAGCTCGTGCGCGAGGTCGTGCATGCGCGTCGCGGCGGTGTGCTGCGCGGCGACGGACACGTCGAGGTCGGACAACGGGTCGTCGCCGTGCGCGTCGCACCCGTGCTGGGTGACCAGCACGCCGGGCCGGAACGCGCGCAGCACGTGCGGCACGACGGCATCGACGGCCCGCAGCCACCGCACACCGTCCGCCCGACGCGGGAGCGCGACGTTGACCGCGCTGCCGGGCGCGTGCAGCCCGCCGACGTCGACCGCGTTGCCCGTGCCGGGGAAGAGCGTCGTCCCGCTCTGGTGCACCGAGACGGTGAGCACGCGCGGGTCGTCCCAGAAGATGCTCTCGACGCCGTCGCCGTGGTGGGCGTCGAGGTCGACGTACGCGACGCGCTCCACGCCGTCGTCCAGGAGACGCTGGATCGCGACGGCCGCGTCGTTGTAGATGCAGAAGCCCGACGCCGCGCCCGCCTTCGCGTGGTGCATCCCCCCGGCGACGTTGACGGCGTGGTCCACGGTCCCGTCGGCGATCAGCCCCGCGGCGCGGTACGAGCCGTCGACGATCCGGGCCGCGGCGTCGTGCATCCCGGGGAACACGGGATCGTCCTCCGTGCCGAGACCTCGCGCCGGATCGGTGACACCGTGCTCGGACGCGGCGCGGACGGCCGCCACGTAGTCCGCGTCGTGGACGAGGGTGAGGACGTCGTCGGGCACGGGCACGGGCGCCATGACGTGGACTCCGGGGGCCTCGAGGAGGCCGAGCCCGGTGACCAGGTCCATCGTCAGGTCGAGGCGCGTGGGAGCCATCGGGTGGCCCGGGCCGAAGTCGTAGCGCAGGAGGTCCGGGCTCCACGCGACGCACGAGCTCGAAGGCATGCGCCACGGTAACGCGCGACGGCGACGCGTCGCGCGCCCCGACCGCGCTGCGGACGAGCCCGCGGCCGGCGCCGCCGGAACCGGCCGGCCGCGTCCGGCGCGGTGGGGCGACATGACTCGCCCCGCACCGCATGGCAGAGTTGCGCTCGTGGTGGCAGGCCGGACGAGGGAGCACCGATGGCGGCGGGCGTGACCGGTCGCCTGTTCCGGGGACGCGAGATCGTCGACCGGCTGGCCCGTCAATCGCCCGCACGGCTCGCCGTCACCGTCTTCGGCGCCGTGGTCGCGCTGTTCACGGCGCTGCTGCTCGCGCCGTGGGCGACGGCCTCCGGCCGCTCCGCCTCGTTCGTGGACGCGCTGTTCACGGCGACGTCGGCCGTGTGCGTCACAGGTCTCGTGGTCGTGCCGACGGGGACCTACTGGTCCACGTACGGCCAGGTGGTCATCCTGATCGGCATCAAGGTGGGCGGGCTGGGGATCATGACGCTCGCGTCGATCCTCGGGATGGCCGTCTCGCGGCGGATCGGGCTCACGCAGAAGCTCCTCACGGCGTCCGAGACGAAGACGACGCGGCTCGGCGAGGTCGGCTCCCTGGTGCGGGTCGTCATCATCACATCCACGGCGCTCGAGCTCCTCATCGCGCTGCTGCTCTTCCCACGGTTCCTCGTCCTCGAGGAGACCGTCGGGGAGGCCGCCTGGCACGGGATCTTCTACGGCATCTCCGCGTTCAACAACGCGGGCTTCGTCCCGACGCCGGAGGGCCTGACCCCGTACGTGGGTGACTGGATGCTGTGCCTGCCGATCATCCTCGGCGTCTTCATCGGCTCCCTCGGCTTCCCCGTGATCCTCAACGTCCTGCGCACCCGGCGCCGGGTCTCGCGCCTGAGCCTGCACACCAAGATCACGCTCACCATGAGCGCCGCGCTCGTGGGGATCGGGACGCTGCTCTACGGCGCGGTCGAGTGGGGGAACCAGAAGACGATCGCGGGCCTGCCGTTCGACGAGAAGATCCTCGCGTCGCTCTTCGCCGGCGTCATGCCGCGCTCGGGCGGCTTCTCGACCGTGGACACCGCCGGCATGCACGAGGCGAGCTGGCTGCTCACCGACGCGCTGATGTTCGTCGGCGGCGGCTCGGCGTCGACCGCCGGTGGCATCAAGGTCACGACCCTCGCCGTCATGCTCCTCGCGATCGTCGCGGAGGCCCGCGGGGACCGGGACATGGACGTCTACGGGCGGCGCATCCCCCGTGACACCCTGCGCCTCGCCGTCGCCGTGACGTTCGTCGGCGCGAGCGCCGTGCTGCTCGCCAGCCTCCTGCTGCTCGAGATCACCGGGGAGTCCCTGGACGTCGTGCTGTTCGAGACGATCTCCGCGTTCGCGACCGTCGGGCTGAGCACCGGGATCACTCCCACGCTCCCGGACGCGGGGAAGTACGTCCTGGTCGTCCTCATGTTCGTCGGCCGCACGGGGACCATGACGTTCGCCGCCGCGCTCGCGCTGCGCGACCGACGCCGTATCGTTCGCTACCCGGAGGAACGTCCGATCATCGGGTGACCCCGTCCCCGTCCCCATCGCGTCCAGGAGGACCGCAGTGACCGACAAGCAGCCGCGTGACGACACCCCCAGGTCGAACGACGCCGTCGCGCAGCGCATCGCCGAACGCAGCCGCGAGCGCACGCGCCGTGGCGACTCCCGCTCCGCGAAGGACGCGGGCGTGCTGGTCATCGGGCTCGGCCGCTTCGGCTCCGCGATCGCCTCGACCCTCGACCGGCTCGGACAGGACGTCCTCGCCGTCGAGCGCGACGCGGATCTCGTCGCGCAGTGGAGCGGTCAGCTTCCCCTCGTCGAGGCGGACGCGTCGAACCCCGTGGCGCTGGAGCAGCTCGGCGCACGCGACTTCCCGGCCGCCGTCGTCGGCGTGGGCACGTCGCTCGAGGCGAGCGTGCTCATCACCGGCAACCTCGTGGACCTGGGGACCCCGCAGATCTGGGCCAAGGCGATCTCGGCCGAGCACGGACGGATCCTGCAGCGGATCGGCGCGCACCACGTCGTGTTCCCCGAGGCCGACGCGGGCAAGCGCGTGGCGCACCTGGTGTCCGGGAAGCTGCTGGACTACATCGAGGTCGAGGACGGCTTCACGATCGTCAAGATGCGCCCGCCGCGCGAGGTGCAGGGTTTCACCCTCGAGCAGTCGAAGATCCGGGGGCGCTACGGCGTCACCGTGATCGGGGTGAAGTCACCGGGCGAGGACTTCGTCTACGCGACGCCGGAGTCCCGGATCAGCGCGAACGACCTGCTCATCTGCTCCGGTCACGCCGACCTGCTGGAGCGGTTCGCGGCGCGGCCCTGAGCGCGCCCCTGAGCGGCGTTGCGGCGCAGGACCACCCCGGCGGTGACCGCCGCGGCGGCGAGGGCCGCGAGCCCGGTGAGGCCGGCTCCGGTCCTGGCGAGGTCGTCCGCTCCCGAGGCCGCGTCGGTGGCACCCGGGCCGGACGAGGTCCCGTCCTCCGGATCCGTGCCGCCACCCGTCGGGCCCGTCGGGTCGGTCGTCGGTGCGGTGGCCGCCTCGATGCGGAACGGCTCGGACACCGCCTCGGCGCCGGTGCTCGACACGACGCGGACGTCGTGCGTGCCGGGGTCGACGCTCTGAGGGATCGTCGCGGTGAGGCGCGCATCACCCGCCGCGTCCGTCGTGACCGTGGCGAGAAGCACCGGGTCGCTGTGCAACCACACCGCGTAGTCGGTCTGCGGAGCGAAGCCGCTCGCGACCACGACGATCTCCCCGCCCACACGGAACGGGCGCTCGCCCTCGACGACGACGCTCGCGTCGTCGGGCACGGTGCGGTCGCTGATCGTGACGTGCACGTCGACGCCCGTGGGGCCCGGCTCCGTCGCGGCGACGGCCGGTACGCTCGTCAGGGTCAGGGTCAGGGCACCGGCGACCACCGTCGCTGCCAGCAGGCGCTTGAGCATCGTCACGCGGGAACCTCGTCGTTCGTGCGGCAGCGGTCGGGACGGCCCGAGCCCCTTCTGGACGGTCGTCCAGCAAGGACATCCTGCCATCCCGACGGCGGTTGAAGCCAGAACTACCCGCACTTCACCCGACCCAGAAGTGCCGAGACGTGAGCTGCCGCCCCTGATCCGGTGATTCAGGAGCGGCAGCTCACGTCTCGGCGGGGGTCAGGCGCAGTCGACCGCCCCGAAGTCCAGCGCCTCGGTCGAGGTGACGGTCTCGCCCTCGACGACGCCCGTCGCCGTGACGGTCACGCCGGCCGCCGCCGCCGACGGGGCCCGCACCGCGAACGACTGGTACGCGTTCTTGCCCGGGGCCACGTCCGCGAACGACTTCGCGCCGTACGGGGTGCTCAGCGCGATGTCGACCGGGACCTCGTCGGCGTTCGTCGCGCGGACCGCGACGTACGCCTTGCCCGCCAGGCAGCGCGGCACGACCTGCACGTCGAGCGCGAGCTCTGGTGCCGGCGGCTCGTCCCCGTACGCCGCGAGGACCGCAGCCTGCTCCGCAGCGGTGATCGGCAGGACCGTCCCGTGCCGCGGGCTCGTGGGCAGGTGCGCGTCGACCGAGGTCCAGTCCCCGGAGTCGAGGTCCGTGGACTCGAACGCCATGTAGCCCTGGCCGCCGTGGTAGCTGGGCTGGTCCATGAAGAGGTACCACTTCTCCTCGGTGTTGGACCGGAACGCCGTCGGGCCCTCACCGTTCGTGAACGTCCCGCCCCACGGGTTCGGCTGGCCGAGCCCGATCTTCTCCGCGACGAGCTCCCAGTCGGTCGAGCGCAGGTCCGTCGACCTCTCCAGGCGCGGGATCATGTACGCCTCGTCCTTGGTGAACCGGTAGTACGTCCCGTCCTCCTCGACGATCGACGAGTCGATCATCCCGAGCCCGTTGCCGCGCTTCTCGTCGATCCACACCTGCGGCTCGGTGAACGTCACGAAGTCGCGCGTCGTGGCGTACATCATGCGCTGGTAGCTGGTCGAGATCCGCCGGCCGTCCGTCTCGGTCGTCGGGTAGAGCGCCGAGGCCCAGTAGACGATGTACTCGCCACGCTGCGCGTCGTAGAACGCCTCGGGCGCCCACGTGTTGCCCGCGTAGTCGCTCGAGACCTTCACGGCCCGTTGGTCGGACCAGTGCACGAGGTCCGTGGACTCCCAGATCATGAGGTTCAGCGACCCGCGCTCCTGCGCGTTGCCGAAGTCGTTGCCCCCGTAGATCCGCAGGTCGGTCGCGAGCAGGTAGAACCGGTCGCCCTCGGGCGAGCGGATGATGAACGGGTCGCGCAGGCCCTTCTCGCCCAGCTCGGAGGTGAGCACCGGCTCGCCCTCGTTGAGCTCGATCCAGTCGAGCGGGTCGTTGCCGTCGCTCACGGAGAAGTACACCGACTCGCCGTCGGGCGTGCTCTCCCCCTCGAAGTACGGGAAGAAGTAGCCCTCGTAGTCCGCCTCGGCCGGCAGCGGCAGGACCGTGGCCTCGTAGACGTGCGTCGCGGTCTCGCCGTCCGTGGACGCCGTGACGGTGAGCTGCACGACGACGGCCTGCTCCCCGGACGCCGGACGCGTCACCTCACCGGTGGGCGAGATCGTCGCGGTGTCCCCGCTGACCCAGGTGAGCGACGAGCCGTTCACGCCTTCGTCCGGGAGCGTGATGTTGCCGCGCACGTCGTCCAGGTTCGGGATCGACACGTGCTCGGCGTCCCACTGCGCGGCCTCGGCCGCGTCCAGCTCGGCGAGCACCGTGACCTCGAACGTCACGGTGCGCGCGACGGCGCCCCGCGTGAGGAGCGCGGTGAGGGTCACCGTCGCGTCGTCCTCGCCCGCTGCGGGGCGCGTGACGTCGCCGGTCGCGGAGACGACCGCCGGGTCGGACGACGACCACGTGACGAGCGAGCCCTGCGCGGCGGCCGTGGGCAGCACGAGGTCCGCCGTGACCGCGCTCGTGACACCGAGGTCGAGCGTCGCGGCATCGGCGTCGACCGCTGCGGTGGAGGTCTCGGTCGCGAGCTCGGCCGCCTCGGCCGCGGTGACCGCGCGGTCGTAGAGGCGGAAGTCGCGCACCTGGCCCTTGAGGTACCGGTCGCCCGAGTACAGCGACCGGCCGACGTAGTTCGCCGTGGTCGCCCCGGCCCCGATCTGGCCCGGGTCGGTCGTGACGTTCGTGGCCTGCTCGACCTGGACGCCGTCCTCGTAGAGCGTCGCGGTCGTGCCCGAGAGCGTGTAGGTCAGGGTCTTCCAGACGCCGCGCGTCAGGTTCGAGCCCTTGGTGACGGTCTGCTCGGTGGACCAGTTCCCCGTCGCGATCGACGTGCGGTACGCGTTGCCGGTCGTGAACAGGTAGCCGTTGCCGTTGCTGCCGCTGCTGTTGCCGAGCCCGTAGATGAAGTAGGGCGTGGCCTGGTCGGTCGCGACGAGGACGTCGAGGCTGACCGTCGCGTCCGTGAGCCCGGCGAGGATGTCGTCCGGGAGGTCGACGTAGTCGTCGGTGCCGTCGAGCGTGAGCCCGTCGGCGGTGGCCTGCGCCCCGTTCACGGTCGCCGCACCGAACGTCGACCCGGCGGCGAGGTTCGCCGTCGTGCCGCCCGACGTGCTGGCCGCGTCGAGCGGGTACCACGCGACGAGCCCCGCGTCGTCGGCCCCGCCGACCGCGCTCGCGACGGGCGCGGCGGTCGCCCCCGCCGAACCCAGCATCGTCGCGGCCAGGGCCCCGACCAGCCCGACGGCGATGCCGGTGGTGCGCCGCCGCCGTCGGGCAGCTCGGCGCGTCGTCTCTTCTGTCATGGTGCTGCTCCTCGTCGAGTGGGATGTGCGTTGCGCGAGGTAGGACCGGCGGTGGGGGGGGGGGGGGGGGCGGGGGGGGGGGCCCCGCCCCGGGGGTGTTGGCCGCCCGGGGGGGGGGGTCTTGGTGCGGCTCCGCGTCGCGTGGGATGTGCGTTGCGCGAGGTAGGACCGGCGGTCGCGAGGTAGCACCCGGGGGGTGCTACCTCGCGACCTGTGGTTCTACCTCGCGGGGTGGGTCAGCCGCAGGTGGTGGCGGCGTAGGTGACGTCGTACGGCGTCGTCGTCCGCGTGCCGTCCAGCGTCGCCGTGCCCGTCACCGTGGCCGTGCCCGACGGGACGTCCGTCGCGCGGGTCGCGAACGACTGGTACGCGTTCTTCCCGGGGGCGACGTCGGCGAACCGCTTCTCGCCGAACGGCGTCGTCAGCGTGACGTCGGCGGGCACGTCGCCCGCGTTCGTCGCGCGGACCGCGAGGTAGACCTTGCCCGCGAGGCAGCGCGGGGTCGCCTCCACGGTGAGCTGCACCTCGGGCTGCGGGGCGACGTCGACCGGCTCCACGCTCTCGAGCGTCGGCGTGACGGTCTGCATGAGGCCGTCCTCGCCGAACGTCAGCCGGTCGATCGTCGTCTCGCGGTGGTTGCCGTTGCCCCCCGGCATGCCGAAGCGGTGGTAGGCGACGTACCAGTCGTCGGTGCCGGCGACGTTGAGGATCGAGCTGTGGCCGGTCCCGAGGATCCCCTGCGTCGTGTCCTTCGACAGGATGACGCCGCGGTAGGTCCACGGCCCGTCGATGCTCGTCGACGTCGCGTAGCCGACCCGGTAGTTCTCCGACCCGGTGTCGTCGATCGAGTACGTGAGGTGGTACAGCCCGTCCCGGTAGTTGAGGAACAGCCCCTCGCGGAAGTCGTTCAGACCGCTGATCCGGCGGATCGTGTCCTGCTTCACCGAGAGCATGTCGTCGGACAGCTCCGCGTACAGCGGCGAGCCGTTGCCCCAGAACAGGTAGTACTTCCCGGTCTCGGGGTCCTGGAACGCCGCGGGGTCGATCGCCTGGCCCGACGTGACGGCCTCGCCGTTGGTGATCATCGCCTCGGGCTGCGCGGTGAACGGACCCTCGGGGCTGTCGGCCACCGCGACGCCGATCGTCTTGCGCTCGTACGTCGGGTTGTGGCCGGAGAAGTAGAAGTAGTACTTCCCGTCCCGCTCGATGATCGTCGGCGCCCAGGCGTTGCCGCTGGCCCACGGGACGTTCCCGTTCTCGCCGTCGAGCGTGAGGAACGGCTCGTCCGAGCGCTCCCAGTCGACGAGGTCGGTGGACTTCCAGACGTAGAAGTCCTTGCCGCCCCAGCCCTCGTAACCGTCCGTCGTCGCGTAGATGTAGAACGTGTCGCCGAACTGGACGATGTTCGGGTCGGCGTACAGACCCGGCAGGACCGGGCTGTTCATGATCTTCGCCTGGACCGTCCATGTGCGCGACGACCCGTCCGGCCCGGTGACCGTGTACTCGACCGGCTCGGTGAAGTCCTGGACCGCACCGTTCTCGGGCGAGACCCTGGCCAGCGGCGAGACGGTGAGCTCGGGGTCGAGGGCCGTGAGGTCCGTGCCCGGCACCACCGGGAGGGTGACGGTCGAGCTCGCGTCGTCCACGATCGCCGGCACCTTGAGCTCGTCGAGCTCGGCACCGGTGATCGACGTGTGGTTCGCACCGAACCCGTAGACCTCGTCGGCCGCGAGCGCCCGGTCGTAGACCCGGAAGTCGCGCACCGACCCCTTGAGGTACCTGTCGCTCGTGTAGACCGAGCGGCCGATGTAGTTGGCGAGCGTCGTGCCGTCGCCGATGTCGCCCGGGTCGGTCGTGACGTTCTCCTGGCGCGAGACCTCCACCCCGTCCTCGTACAGCACGGCCGTGGTGTCCTCGAGCGTCCACGTCAGGGTCTTCCAGACGTCGCGCGCGAGGTTCGAGCCCTTGGTGACGGTCTGCTCGGTGGTCCAGTTCCCCGTCGCGATCGACGTGCGGTACGCGTTGCCGGTCGTGAACAGGTAGCCGTTGCCGGCCGTGCCGCTCGTGTTGCCGAGCCCGTAGATGAAGTACGGGGTCGCCTGGCTCGGGTCGATCCTGACGTCCAGGGAGACCGTCGCGTCCTCGAGCCCGGCGAGCAGGTCGTCGGGCAGGTCGACGAAGTCGTCCGTCCCGTCGAGAGTCACGCCCCCGTCGGCGCCGGCGAACGCGGCCCCGTTGGTCAGGGTCGCCGGACCGAACGTGCTGTCGGGCGCGGAGTTCGCGGCCGACGTCCCGCTCGTCTCGTCGAGCGCGTACCGCACGACGAGCCCGGGCAGGTCCTCGCTCACCTCGACCGCGACGTACGCGGTGTGCTCGCCGTCCGCGGTCGTGGCCGTGACCATGGCGTGGCCTGCGGCGACGGCGCTGACGAGGCCGGTCGCCGACACGGTGACGACCGACTCGTCGTCCGACGACCACGTGATCGTCCGGTCGCTCGCGTTGGCGGGCGTCACCGTCGCGGTGAGCTGACGCGCACCGCCGACCGCGATCTCGAGCGACGCGGGCGTGACGCTCACGCCCTCGACCGGCACGACGTCGTCGGTCACCGTGATCACGGCGCGGGCACGCACGCTCGTGCCGGGGGCCAGCGACCCCTCGACGACGATCTCGCCGGGCTGCGCGTACGACGCCGGGTCGACGTCGTCCCACGTCACGTCGGCCGGTCCGGTGGAGCCGTCCGCGAAGTGCGCCGAGACGGTCGCCGGGAGCACCGGCGCGGAGCCGGTCCGGACCGTGACCTCGACGTCGTCGACGGACTCGACGAACGCGTCCGGCTGGTACGAGGAGAGCAGGCGGTCGTACTCGGCCTGCGTCACCGGGAGCACCGTGCCGTGGCGCGGGCGCGACGGCATGTCGTAGTCGGTGGACATGGTCCAGTCGGCCGCGTCGAGCGAGTCGGACTCGAACGGCACGTAGCCGCGCCCGCCGAACTCGTCGATGAACAGGTACCACGTGTCCTTCTCGTTGGACCGGAAGATCGTCGGGCCCTCGCCCTGGTTGATCCCCGGGCCGGTCGAGTTCGCCTTGCCGATGCAGTCGGCGACGAAGTCGTAGTCGGTCGAGCGCAGCTCGGCGGACTTCTCGGAGAGGATGAACTTCGAGCACGGCGTCGACGAGGAGTTGTTCCGCTCGTCCTTGGTGAACCGGTAGTACGTGCCGTCGTCGTCCTGCGCGACGGTCGAGTCGATGACCGAGTACCCGGGGTCGATCCAGACCTGCGCCTCGCTGAAGTTCACGAAGTCACGCGTCGTGGCGTACATCATGCGGTTGTAGCTGTCGCCGGTGTGCCCCGGGTCGTCCTCGGCGTAGAGCTTCGAGGCCCAGAACACGACGTAGGCGCCGATGGACTCGTCGTAGTACGCCTCGGGCGCCCACGTGTTCCCCGCGGTCTCCGGGGAGACCTCGACGAGCCGCTGGTCGGTCCAGTTCACGAGGTCCGTGGACTCCCACACCATGATCGACCTCGAGCCCTGACGCTGCGCGGCGTCCCAGCCGTTCCCGTCGTAGATCCGCAGGTCGGTCGCGATCTGGTAGAACTTGTCGCCCTCGGGCGAGCGGATGATGAACGGGTCGCGCAGCCCCTTCTCCCCCAGCTCGGACGTGAGGACCGGCTGGTTGTCGTTGAGGTTCTGGTAGTTCAGCGCGTCGTTGCCCTGGCTGAGCCCGAAGTAGACCTGCTCGCCGTTCGAGGTGCCCTCACCGACGAAGTACGAGAACAGGTAGCCCTCGAGGTCCTCCTGCTCGGGAAGCGCCGGGACGTGGGCCGTCAGCTCGCGCACGGTGGTCGCGTCCCCGACGGTGACGGTCGCGGTGAGGATGACGTCGTCGGCGTCCTCGCCGTACGCGGGGCGGGTGACGTCACCGGTCGGCGTGATGGTGCCCGACGACGTGGCCCAGGCCACGTCCGCGCCGTGCAGACCGGCCGTGGGCAGGTCGAGGTTGCCGCGCACGTCGTCGAGGTTCGTGACCTCGAGCGCCGCGGCCGCGGCGTCGGCCTTGGCCTGGTCCCCGTCGCCCGGGAGCACCGTCACGTCGAACGTGCGGGTCACGCTCGCGCCCCGCAGGGACACGGTCGCGGTCAGCGTCGCGGTGGTCGGCTCCGCCCCCGCCGCGGGGCGGGTCACGGTCCCGTCGGCGGCGACGACGCCGTCGTCGGACGTGGTCCACGTGACCGCGGAGCCGCCGACGCCCTTGGCCGGCAGGTCGAGGTCCGTGACGACGGCGGTCGTGTCGCCGAGGTCGAGCGCTGCCGCGTCGGCGGCGACGGCGTCGGCTGCCGCGTCGGCCGAGAGATCCGCGACCTCGGCGGCGGTGAGCGCGCGGTCGTAGAGCCGGAAGTCCTTCATGCGGCCCCTGAACAGGTTGTCCGCGGCGTACGCCGACTTCCCGAGGTAGTTGGCGGTGGTCGAGCCGTCCCCGATGTCGCCGGGCGTGATCGTGACCGCCGCGTTCTGGCCGACCTGCGCGCCGTCCTCGTAGAGGGTGCCGGTGCCTTCGCCGAGCGTGTAGGTGATCGTCTTCCAGACGCCCCGCGCGAGCGCGCCCGCGGGCGCCTTCGCCGTGTTCTGCTCGCGGCCCCACGCGAGGTCCGAGATCGACGCGCGGTAGTTCGCGTTGCCCGACGAGAACAGGTAGCCGTCACCCGTCTGCGGGCTGCCGACGGCGGTGTTGCCGAGGTTGTAGAAGAAGTAGTTGCCGGTCAGGGAGGTGTCGACCCAGACGTCGGCGCTGACGGTGACCGCGTCGTGGCCGGCGAGCACGTCGTCGGGGAGGTCGACGTGGTTCGAGCCGCCGAACGTCAGCCCCTGGCCCTCGCGCCACCCACCGCCGGTCCCGGTCAGCGTGCCGTCGAGGCCGTTGCCCGACGCGTCGTGTGCGACCGTGCCCGCGGTCTCGTCGAGCGGGAGCCAGAGCTCGAGCCCGTCGGTCGTCGGCGCGGCGGCAGCGAGGGCCGTGGTCGTCGATCCTGCGGCCGGCGTCGCAGCAGCCGCTGCCGTGGGTGCGAGCGGCGCGACGAGGGCGAGACCGAGGAGACCGGCGAGCGCCCGTCGTCCTGTTCTCGTGTCGGACCGGGTGATGGGTGGTGAGTCGTGGCGTGAGGTCATCGGTGACTCCTCGTCGTCGTACCCCGGCGGCACCGCCGGGCGACCCGTCCGACGGCGGACGGGAGTATGTGAACGCTAACATGCGTGCGGCGGACTTGGACAGGGGTCCAACCACGAACGATCAGGTCCGCAACGGGGCCGCACCACCATCCCGCTCCCCCTGCCCCGCACACCCCACGGTCGATGCGCGCGTCGAGCCGCGGGCTGCCGCCCCGGACCGTGCTGGTCCGGGCCGGCAGCCCACGTCACGACCGCGGACTCAGCCGCAGTCGAGAGCGTCGAAGTCGACGTCCTGCGTGCTCGAGGTGTCGCCGGTCGTCCCCGTGACGCTCACGGCGCCCGCGGTCGACGACGTCGCCCGCGAGGAGAACGACTGGTACGCGTTCTTCCCCGGAGCCACGGCCGCGACCGACTTCTCGCCGAAGGGCGTCGCCAGGGTCATGTCCACGGGCGTGCCCTCACCGTTCGTCGCCCGCACGGCGACGTACGCCGTACCCGCCAGGCAGCGCGGCTGGACGGTCACCTGGACGTCGAGCTCCCCGCCCGACGACGCGGGCGCGAACGACCACGTGTCGACCTCGACGAGGTCCTCGCCCTCCGGCCCGGCGAACGTGAAGTACACGTCGTGCACCCCGGAGACGCCGTCGAGCTCGGCCGTGACGTCCGTCCACTCGCCGACCGGCGAGTCGAGCGCGATCGTCCCGACCACGGGACCGGTACGGTCGTCGAGACGGACCTCGACCTGCGCGTCCTCGACGAGCGGCCGGACGCGCGCCGTCACGCTCGCCGCGCCGTCGGCGAAGTCCACCGACGACAAGGCGGACCAGTCGCCGTCGTCCACGTCCCGGACCACCAGGTTGGGCGCGTCCTCGCCGAACTGCGCGGACCCGCCGTCGACCTTCGCCGTGGCCAGGCCCTGCTGCCAGCCGAACGTCTCCGCCTCGATCACGCCGAACGGGTCGAAGTCCTTGACCTGGTCCGGACCGGCGTAGTCGCCGACCACCTGCTCGATCGTGCCGTCGGCGTCGAAGGTCAGCTCCTGGATGTGGGGGCTGCGGTAGCCCTGGGTGCTGTTGCCGTTGATGCGCTTGTTCAGCGTCGGCGCGTGGTACGTGAAGTAGAACTTCCCGTCGAGCTCGAACACCGACTGGTGGTTGTTTCCCCCGGTGCCGGACCCGAAGAACTGCGACTGGTTGGGGAACAGGACGCCCGCATAGGTCTCCTTCGGGAAGGACATGGGGTCGTCGGACATCATGTAGCCGATCTGCCCGCCTCCCGGGTAGCCCGGCAGTGCCTGCTGGTTCCCGCCGAAGTCGTTGCCGCCGAAGTGCGAGGAGTACGACAGGTAGTACGTGCCCTCGCGCTCGAACACCTGCGCGGCCTCGAACGCGACCGGGGCGTCGACCACGGCGGCCGTGCCCTGGGTGGAGACCATGTCGTCGCCGAGCTCGATGACCCGGATGTTCTTCGGGTTGTTGTACCGCTCCGCCGCCGGCATGTCCGTCGCCGCCGGGCCGCCACCGAAGTAGAGGTACGCGTCGCCGTCGTCCGTCACCAGCGGAGCGGGGTCGAACTTCCAGGCGACCGCTTCCGCGCCAGGGGTCCGCCCGTCGATGAGGGTGCTGTCCCGCTCGCTCGTCCACGGCCCGACGGGCGACTCACCCGTGATGACGTTGCTCGAACCGCCACCGTTCGCGTAGTACAGGAAGTACTTCTCGACGCCGTCGACGACCTTCTTCGCCATGCCCGGCGCCCACGAGTTGTTGGTGAACGGGGCGACTCCGTCGGGCCCCGCGACCGGCACCTCGCCGTGATCGGTCCAGTTCACGAGGTCCTCGGACGAGATGACCGTGATCTGGTTGATGTCGCCGTAGTTGATCTGCGGCGACACGCCCGTGGCCGGGTCCGGTGCGTACCCCTGGGTGTCGTTCGTCATGTAGAGGTAGACGCGGCCGTCGTCCACGAAGCCGAACGCGTCCGCACCGAACTTGTGCGAGATCAGCGGGTTGTGCTCGCCAGGGATCTTTCCGAGCACCTCGATGGTCCTCGACGCGGGCGGCGGTGGCGCCGCCCCGACGAGAGACACGTCGTCGAGCACGAAGTCCATGAGGTGCGTCGCCGGGTCGTCCGACGGAGCGCTCGTCCACGGCGTCTCGAAGAACAGGCGCGCCGTCGACACGGACTGCGACGCCGGGATCGTGAACGTCCCGTCGAACGTCGCCCACTCCCCCTTCGTCGCCGTCACGCTCACGAGGTTGGTGTACGTCCCCCCGCCGTAGTGCATCGTCGCGAAGAACTGCTTGGTGCCCGGGCTGTCGGCGGCGTCGTACTTGATCCTGGCCGTCAGCTCGTACGTCTCGCCTGCCTGGACCGTGCCGCTGAGGTCCTGCATGGGGCCCGAGCCCGTGGTGGTGCGTCCGGTGACGAGCGCCGCCGCGTCGCCGGACGCCGCGTCGTCGGTCGTGGTCAGCGTTCCCCCGTCGGTCGCGTTGCCGTCGTTGACGAACCACCCGGTCGTGCCGTCCTCGAACCCGCCGTTGGCGACGAGCTCCTCGTCTGCGGCGTACGACGGCACGGCCGTCGCGAGCGACGCCGCGACCAGCGCAGCGAGCGCGGTCCCGGCGAACGCGCGCCGGGACCGGCGTCGTCCTCGTAGGTGCATGTCCATGGATCCTCCTCGATCGATGTCCTGCTCATGGTCTTCCTCGTCCCGCACCGCTGCGGGCCGTGCGTGCACGACGGCGCCGTTGCCGTCGCAGGCCACCTCCTCGTCATCGGCCGATCCCGTGCCCACCCGGCCGCCTGGGCCGGGTGGGTCGGCGGTCAGTCCCTCTCGGCGAACGGCAGGACGCGGGCCTCCGACGCCGCGTCGGACGTGCGCGTCACCGTGACCGTGACCTCGCCGGCCGGGACGTCCGCCACCCGGGTCGCGAACGACTGGTAGGCGTTCTTCCCGGGGGCGACGTCCACGAAGGTCCGGCTGCCATAGGGCGTGGTCACCACGACGTCGACGGGGACGTCCTCGTCGTTCGTCACCCGGACCGTGACGTAGTCCCTCCCGGCCATCGCGCGCACGCTCACGTCCGCCGTGAACGCCACGTCGACGCCGTCCGCCTCCACGAGCGACGCGACGGCGAGCGCGAGCGAGCGCGCCGGGGCGTCCACCTGGTTCTGCGTGGACGGGGCGGTCGTGGCGCGAGCCCAGGCGAGGGCCCGCTCGACGTCCGCCCACGACCCGACCGTGTACGCGGCCTCGTCGAGGGCCTCGGCCTCCGCCACGACCGCATCCAGCGCGGTCGTGTCCGCCCCGCCGTCCGCGTCGAGCGTGTCGCTGAGCAGGAAGTGGTCGAAGTCCACGTGCCCGCCGGTCTGCTCCTTCGCGTAGCTGAACAGCCCGTACCGGTAGCCCATGAAGTGCGACAGGCTCCAGTCCATGGCGAGCGGCCCCTGCCGCGCGCCCAGCGGCTGCCAGCTCTGCCCGTCGAGGCTGTAGGAGTACTGCACCCACAGCTGGCCGTTCGGCGAGGCGAAGTCCGCGTCCGCCTTGAGGTGCACGTCCGTGTCCGCGCCGAGCAGGACCTGCGAGCCCGGGACGAACGACTCGACCGCGTCGCGGTCGATCGTGTCCGTGAAGGGCTGCAGCCGCGTCACGAGGCCGAGCGTGCGCTCGCCGCCCGTCTGCTGGATCCCCGCGTACGCGAAGCTGCGCCCGTACACGGCGAGGCCGGCGACGTCGCCGTCGAGCATGCCGGACACGTCGAGCCGCGTCTCCGCCGACCCCTGCGGGCCGAACGTGCGCTGCCCGAGCGTGTTGCGCGCCTCCTCGAGGTACGTCAGGTCACGTCCCGGAGCCTTCGTGTACTCCGCGTCCCCGGTGACCACGTGCCCGTTGGTCAGTCGCAACCACCCCTCGCGCTCGGTGAGCGACCAGTACCGGTTGTCCGGCGCGTGGTTCCACTGCCAGGCGAGGTCCAGGTCGGAGCCGTTGTAGGAGACCTCCTCGGCGGTGGGCAGCTCGACCTCGGGCGTCTGCCCGACGACCGAGACGTCGTCCAGCAGGTACTCCACGGTGGAGGACGCGGGCTGCGGGTTCGCCCACGGGGTCTCGACCGCGAGCTTGAAGGTGCTGACGTCCGTGCCGCTCGGGACCGTGTACGTGCCCGAGACCGTCGTCCACTCCCCGGGCGTCGCGTTCGCCCACGCGAGCGTCGTGACGCCGCCGCCCCAGTCGCCGACGAGGTTGAACCGCACCGGGTCCGGGCCGTCGGCGTACCTCACGCGCGCCGAGACGTCGTAGGTGACGCCGGCCTGGATCTTCCCGCCGAGCTGCTGGTGGGGCCCTGAGCCGTTGAGCGTGCGGTCGCTCACGCGCAGCGCCGCGGTGCCCGACGCCGCGTCGCTCGTGACGCGGGCCACGCTCGCCCCGAACTGGGCGCCCCAGGGCGCCGTCGTCGCGTCCTCGAAGCCGGGATTGTCCACGAGCTCGACGCCGAGCAGCGAGTCGTCGTACTGCGGCCCGTCCGGGATCTCCCAGACCGTGTCGCTGAACGACTTGTGCTCGGCGTCGTTCGCGAAGTCGTCGGACGCCACGATGCTCTTGAGCCGTTCGCGGCGCTCCTCAGCGGGGCTGAGATCGATCGGCTTGTCGAACGTGTCGCCGACGCGCACGACGCCGTCGTCGCCGAACGTCGGCCAGCCGTCCTCCCACGTGGCCGGGATGAGAGCGGGGATGCGCCCGAGCGGGTACGTGTCCCGGAAGAACATTCCCCACCACTCGTACCCGCCGTCGCCGTCGGGCACCTCGACGAGGCCGCCCTGGGCGAACCCGTCCGAGTTCAGCGCGCTGCGCGCCTCGTACGGGTTGGAGCCGTCCTCGGTCTGGTAACGGCCCAGCAGGTGCGGGGAGCGGAAGAGCACCTCCTGGCGGTTCTGACCGCTCGGCCACGTGATGATCGCGACGTAGTACTCACCGTCGATGTAGTGGACCTGAGCACCCTCGAAGAGCCCGCCGATGAAGGGTTCGCCCGCGTAGTCCGAGGCGCGGAAGATGTTCGGGAAGTCCTCCTCGATCGCGGTGAGGTCGTCGTTCAGCCGGACCGCGCTGGTCGCGCCGGACCCGTAGAAGATGTACGGCGTCCCACCGTCCGCGTCGTCGAAGAACAGCGACGGGTCGTGCAGCCCGCGCCCGAGCGGCGTGCGCTCCCACGCGCCGTCCTCGACGTCGTCCGTGCGGAAGAGGAACGAGCCTCCGAGGTCGTTGGTGTTGAACACGACGTAGAACGTGCCGTCGTGATAGCGCAGGGACGACGCCCACTGGCCGTTGCCGTAGCCGTTCTGCCCGTTGCGCAGCGACGACACGTCGCCCGTGCCGAGGCGGTCGTAGACATAGCTGACGATCTCCCAGCTCACGAGGTCGTACGACTTCATGATCGGGGCGCCCGGCGCCAGGTGCATCGTCGTGCTGATCATGTAGTAGACGTCGCGGCCCTCGTCGTTCTCTGCCGCGGGGACGCGCGCGACGCTGATATCCGGCACGTCGCTGTTCAGGAGCGGGACGTCGTAGGTCCCGTCCCCGTTGTCGGTCGTGGTCAGTCCCGTGATCGTCGATCCCGGGTCGTCCACGGCGCTCGCTGCCCCTGACGTGACCGATCCGAGCGCGAGCGCGCCCGCGATCGCGATCGCCCTGGCGTGCCTCCGGTCGTGCCATCGTGCTGTCATCACGTTCCTCCTCCTTGAGGACTTGTGCCGGATATCGATGCCGACCTGACGAAGAGCGGCCGCTCGCCTTCGAAGGAGAGCCCCCGGTCCCTTTCTCGGCTTCAGCAGGTGCGGGCGTCGAACGCGACGTCGTACGACGTCGTGACCTCAGCCGGCCCGTCCGTGCCGTCGAGCACGGCGGCGCCCGTCACCGTGACCTCGCCGGCGGCGAGCGTCGACGCGCGCACCGCGAACGACTGGTACGCCGCCTTGCCGGGTGCGACGTCGGTGAACGACCTCGACCCGTACGGCGTCGTGACGGTCACGTCCGCGGGGACGTCGACCGCGTTCGTCGCACGGACCGCCACGTAGGCCTTGCCCGCCATGCAGCGCGGCGAGACCTCGACGTCCAGCACGACCTCCGGTTCCGGCACGACCTCGCCCGGCACGATCTCGACCGTGTACGTCGTCGCGGTCTCGTGGTCCTGCGCGACGCCGACCACCTCGACCGTGCGGGCGGTCCCGTCCTCCGGCAGCCCGACGACGCGGCCCTGGGTGTCGTCGATCAGCACCCCGTCGACGCGGACGAGCCCGCTCGGGACGTGCGGGTCGGCGTCGAGGACGACGCTCGTCGTGCCCTCGGGCACGGTGAGGGTGTAGTCCGTCGTCGCAGGGTCGAACGCGGGGGTGAGCGTCCCGGTGTCGAACGCCAGCGCGGACAGCCCGGGCGTCGCGTCGTACGACGCCGCGCGGTCGAGGCGCAGCCCGAAGACGCCGCCCGCCCAGCCGCCCGTGGCCTGGAACCGCACCGTCACGACAGGGATCCGCTCGCCGTCGTCGTCCAGCACGTACTCCCCCGCGCTGTCGACCTTCCAGCGCGTGTCGTCCCCGACCTCCAGGTACTTCGCGGGGAGCTCGGTGGAGTCGACGTAGAAGCCGTCCTCGTCCTTGCTCGGGGCGTCGGCGAGGGTCGTGACGGTCTTGAGCCTCTCGTCGTTCACGTACACGTCGAACGTGCGACCCGCGTCACCGGTGTAGAGCGTCACACCGAGGTGGTTCGTCTCGGACGACGGGTCGACCATGAGGTCGTAGCTGAACCACCCGGTGCCGTTCGCGTGCCGGAACTGACGGCCGTTGAACGCGCCGACCGAGGACCCGTTCTGCTTGAGGTTCTTCGCGTTCTCGAAGTTGTTGTTGTCGAAGCTGGTGAGCTCGTCGACCGTGCGGTCGGCGTCGCGCAGCTCCTGCTTCGACCGCAGGATCCGCTCCTGCGACGCAGCGGAGTCCGGCTCGTCGAGGTTCAGGTACAGGCCGTAGGTGACGTCCCAGTTGGTGTGGTGGGGCGTGAAGACCAGGCCCGCGCCGTCCGCGGTGTTGCGGAGCCGGAGCTGCACGCGCCCGTCGGCATCGTCCTCGACGCGCACGAGGTTCTCGGTGATGCGTTCCTTCCACTCGTCCGCGCCCATGTTCGCCGCGGTGATGGTGGTCTGCGCGTCCTCGTCGCGCGTCGAGGACCGCACGAGGATGCCGGTGCCCTGCGACGCCGGCTCCGGGATCTCGCCCAGGTCGGCCGACAGCACGACCGGGCCGTAGCGGAACGCGACGAAGTACGGGTTGTCCGGGGTGTCGACGACGGACACCGCCATCGGCATCGTGTACCGGATCTCGTCGCCCGCGGCGACCGGCACCACGACGTACCCGCGCGACACCGCGGGCTCGACCGCGGTCCCGTTCACCTCGAGCGACACGTCGCCCGCGGCCCACGACGGCACGCGCAGGCGCAGCGTCGCGTCCTGCGCGACCGCGCCGCCGTCGAGCGCCGCGACGTGGAACGTCACGGTGTCGTCGTTCGGCAGGTTCGCCTCCTGCTCGACGCGCAGGTTCTGCTCCGCGTGCTCGAACGTCGAGGAGAAGAACATGTTGACCCACACCGATCCCTGACCCGTGTAGTAGATCGAGTCGCCCAGCTTGGAGAAGTTCTCCATGCCCGTCCCGGTGCAGCACCAGAACTCGGTGAACGGCAGGTTGAACACCTTGTGGTAGCCCGAGCCCATGGGGTTGAAGTAGGTCGTCGTGCCCGTCTCCGGGTTCTGCGAGGAGAGGATCGTGTTGATGAACGCGTTCTCGTAGTAGTCCGCGTACCGCACGTCCTTGCTCAGCTTGAACAGCTCGCGCGACAGCTTGAGCATGTTGTACTCGTTGCAGGTCTCGGCCGTCTCGGCGTTGCGCGCGGCTCCCTGCTCGTCGGCGTGCTCGTGCAGCGAGCCGGGCTCGTGGAAGTGCTCCGCCTGGCTGTTCGCGCCGGTCACGTACGTGTGGTCGTCCACGACGATGTCGAAGAAGTTCTCCGCCGCCGCCAGGTACATCGGCAGCTCGTCCTTCTCGGCCTGCGTGAGGAGCGCGTAGTGCTCCGGGTTCTGCGTGAAGACGCGGTAGCGCTTGAGCGCCCCGAGGAGCTTCGGGATCTGCGTGTTGGCGTGCTTGCCCGGCAGGACGTCCTGGCCGGCTGCGAGCTGACGGAAGAACGTCACCTCGTCGAACGCCTCGGCCGCTTCCTTGATGCGCACGTCGCCCGTGAGGTCGAACAGCTCGTACAGCGCCTCGTTCATGCCGCCGTACTCGGTGCGCAGCATGACGCTCGTGTCGTCCAGCTGCGAGACGCGCCCCTGCACGTACAGGCCGAAGTCGGTCGCGACCGCGAGCGCCTCGTCACCGACCGGCCCGTCGACGTACTCGGCGACGTCGAGCAGGCCTGCGAGCACCTTGTGCAGGTTGTACCAGGGCACGATGACGTTCTCGTCGGACGTCCCGGTGCCCTGCACCTGGTCGAGGATCGACTCGCGGAACGCGGACACGTAGCCCGCCGATCCCGGGTGGGCCGTCGCGTACGCGTCCTGCACGCGCGACAGCCCGCTCACGGCCTCCTCGATCTCCGTGAAGTGCGCGTCCTTCGTCGCCTGGTCCGGCGTGGAGGAGTACGACATCGCGAGCGCCGACATGTAGTGCCCGAACGCGTGCCCGCGGAAGTTGACCGCGTTGCTGCGCTCCCAGCCGGCGTAGCCCGTCGCGGTCGTCGGCGTCAGGCCGCCGACCTTGTAGAACTCGTAGAGGAACTTCTCGGAGTCCAGGCTCAGGAGGTACTCGTGCTCCTTGCCCGCGGCGTTGGTGAGGAAGTCGTCCGAGAGGAGCACCGAGGGCAGCGTGGTGTCCTCGAGCGGGGTCTCGTCCACGAGCGCGGGCACGAGGACGTCGAAGGTGCGGGTCACCGGGTCACCGTCGAGGTAGCGGACGCGGGCGGTGAGGGTGACGTGTGCGTCGTCCTCACCGAGGGCGGGGCGGGTGACGGTACCGTCGGCGCCGACCACGTCGGGGTCGGACGTCTGCCACGTGACCGCCGAGCCGCGCGACCCGGTGGTGGGCAGCACGAGCGCGACGGTCGCACGCTCGGGCAGGGACAGGCCGTCGGCGTCGTCCCGGGCGACCGCGTCGCGGTCGATCTCGCGGCCCGACTCCTCGTAGAGCCCGACGACGTCGGCCAGCCCCGCGACGTCGTCGTACACGCGGTACTCGTCGAGCGCCGCCCGGAGGTAGCCGCCGTTGTACTGCGGGCCGTTGAAGCCGATGGTCTTGGGCAGTGCCGGATCGGAACCGAGCACGCCGGTCGCGTCGCCGCCGGTCGCGTTGGCCACCGTGGACGGCACCTTCTCGCCGTTGCGGTAGAACGCGACGTCCTTCGTGGTGTGGTCGTAGGTGACGACGACGTGCGTCCACTCGTCCGCGGGGAAGAACGACGCGCGGTCCGAGCTCGCGACCCGCACCTTGTACGGCTGACCCGACGCAGGACCGATCGAGATGGCGAGCGGCACCGTGTCGGACTCCGACGACACGTACCAGCCGTCCGAGTTGTAGGCCCCCTTGTTCCACGTGACGAGGTGCTCGCCGGAGAGCCTGCCGCTCGGCTGCATCCAGAACGCGAGCGTGAGGTCCTCGGGCTGGAGCGCGGTCGAGGTCCCGAGGTCGAGGTAGGTGTTCCCGGTCAGGCGGAGCGCCTCGGTGCCCGCGGTGACGCCGTCGACGTACTCGTACCCCGTCGGCGCGGACCCGGCGTGCCCGCGCAGGGTGACCGGGTGGGCGAGCGGGCCGGCGTCGGTGACGTCGCGCTCGAACGACAGGTCGAGCACCGGGTCGCCGAGCGCGTCGGCCGCGAAGGCCGACGGCGCCCAGGTGGTCAGGGCCAGGGCGGTGGCCGCGGCGACGGCCGCGAACCTCGCTGCCCGGCCGGTGTGGGCGCGCGTCGCGCCCGCGGACGTGGAGTGCATCATTGCTCCTCGAGTCGTGCGCCCCACCTCCTACGTCGTGGGACGGCGGTACTACTTCGGCTACGTCGTGGGACAGCGGCACTACTTCGGCGGACTGCGGTACTACTTCGGCGGACTGCGGTACTACTTCGGCATGGGACTCGTGGCCCGTCGGACCGGCCAGGAGGATCCCGCGAGGTAGGGCCCGGGTCCGCGAGGTAGAGCCCCGGTCATGACCAGGGCTCTACCTCGCGGCCTGCGGTTCTCCCTTGCGGGGTGGGTCAGCCGCAGTCGAGCGCGTCGTACGCGACGTCGTACGGCGTGGTGACGTGCTCGCCGTCGAGGTCGCCCGCGCCCGTCACGGTGACGGAGCCGGCCGGGACGGACGTCGCGCGCACCGCGAACGACTGGTACGCGTTCTTGCCGGCAGCCACGTCGGCGAACGTCCTCGCTCCGAACGGCGTCGCGAGCTCGACGTCAACCGGGACGTCCTCGCCGTTCACCGCGCGGACCGCGACGTACGCCTTGCCCGCCAGGCACCGCGGCTGCGCCGTGACCTCGAGGGTCACGTCGGCGCCCGGAGCCGCCGACTCGTGCAGCCGGACGAACGTGATCGAGCTCGCGGGGAACTCGTACGAGAAGTCCTCACCGATGCCGGTCAGCGTCCGCTCGACCGGGACGACCCGCTCGGGGTCGGCCTTGGTGTTGGTGTCCGACGGCGCACCCACCATCTCGGTGACGGTGGCGGTGTCGTCGATGGTGCCCGCGGCGCCCTCGACGTGCACCTGCGTGCGCGCCGCGGTCGCGGTCGGGTTGACGACCTTGACGACCACGTCGCCCGTGTCGTCGTCACGCGTGACGACCTGGTAGAGAGACTTCTTGGCCGGCTGCGCGTACGACATCTGCAGCTCCCCGTCGAGGTAGAGCTCGATGGTCGAACCCTCCACCACGACCTTCACATGGTACGGCTGGCCGGACTCGATGCTGCTGTTCTCGACCGCCGTCACCTCGTTCGCGCTGCCCCCGTCAGCCCGCTGGAGGGCCTGGCGCGTGTTGTTCCACCCGCCGAGGTTCCACCAGTAGTAGTCGTTCGCGGCGCCGGCGGCGAAGCCGACGAGGAAGCCCTCGGACCCGGACGTCTTGCGGGCGTCCAGCTCGAGCGTGTAGCTCGACCAGTCCTTCGCGTACGCACCCTCGATGATCGAGCGCGCGTCGGTGACGTCCGTCGCGGACTGCACGTACGCGCCGTCCTGCGCGGCCCACGTGCCGGACTGCGGCTGCCACTGGTCCGCGCCGTCCTCGAAGTCGTCCTCGAAGAGCACGTCGCCGCTCGCGTTGTCCGTCACGCGCACGTTGTCGTACTGCGCGGCGGTGCTCCACGTCGACAGGAAGACCCCGCCGTCCACCGTGGCACCCTCCGCCGGCGGGCCGGTGTGCGTGCTCGGGACGACCTGGTCGCCGACGTTGGCCGAGAACATCTGCTGCACGTAGTAGTTCACCGAGCCCCACGACTCGTCGTTGTCGAACCAGATCGCGTCGGGCGACCACTGGACGTACGACTCGTTGGCGAGCAGCGGCGCGTAGGACGCGAGCTCCACGACGTCGGAGTTGCGCTCGAGGCCCGTCATGAACGACGCCTCGGCGAGCGCGTTGGCGAACGTGTTGCCGCGCGACGCGTACTCCCCGAGGAACACGTGCGGTCCCTCGCGGTCGTAGGAGTCGTAGCGCTCGTCGTTCTCGAGGAACCACGACGGGTCGTTGTAGTAGTGCTCGTCGACCATGTCGACGCCCTGCTCGCGGTTGAACTCCCAGAGCTCGTCGAAGCGCGCGCCCGTGTCGTCCGGGCCGGAGTTCGAGATGATCTCGATGTCCGGGTAGGCCGCCTCGATCGCGTCGCGGAACTGCGGGAAGTTGGCCTCGAACGTGTGCGTGTTCTCCTCGTTGCCGAGCCCGATGTACTTCATGCCGAACGGCTCGGGGTGACCGAGCTCGGCGCGCACGGCGCCCCACTCGGTCGTGACGTCGCCGTTGGCGAACTCGATCAGGTCGACCGTGTCGTCGACCCAGCGCTGGATCTGCACGGGGTCCGTCATCTCGGGGATGGTGCTGCCGCACCCGTTGGCCCCGACGGACACGACGGGCAGCGCGGTCGCGCCCATGTCCTCGGCGAACTCGAAGTACTCGAGGTAGCCGATGCCGTACGACTGGTTGTAGCCCCAGAAGTTCCAGTTGGTCGCACGCTCCTCGACCGGCCCGATGGTCTCCTTCCACTGGTACGTGCGCTGCCGGTCGGTGTAGCCCGACTCCTCGTAGGAGTCGAACGTGCCGACGTTCGTCACGCAGCCACCCGGGAAGCGCAGGAACTTCGGGTTCAGCGCCTCGATCTTCTCGGCCAGGTCCTTGCGCAGCGGGCTCTTGCCGTTGACCGCGCCCTCCCAGGTGTCCTGGGGGAACAGCGAGACCATGTCGAGGTTCACGGTGCCGGCCGCACCAGCGAGCACGGCGAGCCGCCCCGCGGTGGTGGTCCCGGTCGCGTCGAGGGTGACCTCGTACTTCTTCCATGCGTCGGACCCGTCGACGGCGACCTCACCGGTCGCGTACGCCGTCGTGCCTGCCGCGTCCTCGACGCGGACGGTCAGCGTCTGCGCCGTCGCGGAGCGCGCCCACACCGAGAAGTCGTACGACTCGCCCTCCTCGACGAACTGGCCCGTGTTGTACCCGGCGTTGCGCACACCCGCACCTGCGCCCGTGGTGGTCAGGTTCAGGTAGTTGCGGTTGGTCGCGTTGAGGCGGCCGGCGTCGTTCACGACCTGGGTCGTCGCGGTCGCGCCGCCCCGGTTCGCGGCGCTCCACGCCGTGAGGCCGTTGAACGACCCGTTGTCCTGGTTGTCGAACTCGAACGACCGGTTGCGCACGAGCTCGGCGTACAGCCCACCGTCCGCGGCGTAGTTGATGTCCTCGTAGAAGATACCGTAGAGCTCGTCGCTCATCTCGGTGCGCTCGCCAGCGAGGTCGACCGTGATCTCGTGGTCGGCGCTCGAGGTCGCCGTGACCGTCAGCGCCGTCGCGGAGTCGCGCGGCCCGAGGACGAGCGCGCCGTCGTCGGCGCGCACGCCGACGTACAGCCCTGGATCGGCCGCGCTGCGCAGCCAGACCTTCCCGCCGCCGGCGTCGGTGATCCGCATCTCCTCGCCCGGCGCGCCGGGCTCGCCCAGCGCGAGCCGATCGTCCTGCACGACGACGGGCCCGCCGTCGGTCCCGAGCGTGACCGGGCGCGTGCCCTCCGCGGGGTCCTCGACCTCGGTCGCGGTGAGCGCGACGGTGCTCGACGGACGCTCGTCGTCGAGGGCGAGACCGTCCTCGGTGGCGACCAGGTACCGGGAGGTGCCGGGGCCGGTCACCGTGAAGGTCCCGTCGGGCACCTGGTCCGCACCCTCGGCGGCATCGAGCGCGACGTAGTCGAACGCGGCCGTGTGGGTCGTGCCGTCCTGTGCGGCCAGGGCGTACACGCCGACCTGCGTGATCGGGAAGTCGACCGTGACGGTACCGGCCTCGGTCCAGGCGTCGTCGTCCCAGTAGGACGTGACCACGACGTCACCCGTGCGCTGCATGCGCAGCGTCTCGGCGGCCGAGCCCGGGCGGTCGGCGAAGGAGTAGGCGCTGAACGACCCGTCGGACTCGATGTCGTTCTCGATGGCTCGACCGGACGGCGCGAGGTCCCCGACGAAGGTCAGGCCCGAGCGCACGTAGTTGTCGATGTCCTGCCACGCGATGAGGCCGGCGCCCTGGAAGGTCTTCGAGACGGGGGCGTCGACGTGGGTGACGAGCGTGAAGTCCCCGTCGGGGACGTCCAGCATCACGATGTTCTTCGCGGTGTTGGTGTCCTGGTACGTGTCGCCGGTCTGGGACGTCAGGGTGAGCGAGCCGTCGGCCACGGAGAGCGCCTCGGGTGCCGGGTTGACCACGGTCCAGTCGGGGCCGAGCCCGACCCCGTCGAACGGGTCGGTCCATGCGCCGTCAGGCACGTCGGGCTCGGCGGCGACCGCGGACGTGGGCACGCCCACCGCGAGCGCGCCCGCGACGCCGACCGTGAAGGCGAGCAGCCCGGCGGTCGCGGGCCGCGACCCGCGCCAGGGCCCGCTGCGGGGCAGGGGGGTGATGAGACGTTGCATGGAATGACCTCTCCTCGTCGAGAGCACGGCGCGCACGTATGTGAGCGCTAACAAGCATGCATGGGGAAACTCTAGTGTGAACGTTCACACGGGGCAAGGGATGACGCACGCGGCACGCGGCGCCCGGCAACCGTCGGACGAGCTGCCGGACCATGGTGCGTGTGCGGCGCCCCGGTTCGTCGGACGTGACCGACGGACCGGGGCGCCGGGTTCATCGTCGCCGGACGACCAGCACGCGCTGCAGGATCACGAAGACCAGCAGCAGGCCGCCGATGACGATCTTGGTCCACCACGAGCTGAGCGTGCCCTCGAACGTGATGATCGTCTGGATCAGGCCCAGGACGAGCACGCCGAGGACGGACCCGAGGACGAACCCGGTACCGCCCGTGAGGATCGTGCCACCGATGACGACCGCGGCGATGGCGTCGAGCTCCATCCCCACGCCGGTCAGCGAGTAGCCCGATCGCGAGAACATGGCGAACAGGAGTCCGCCGATGCCGGCGCACGTGCCGCTGACGACGTAGACGAGAACCTTGGTCCGCGCCACGGGGAGACCCATGAGCATCGCGGACTGCTCGCCGCCGCCGATGGCGTAGACGGTCCGGCCGAACTGCGTGTAGTGCAGCATGTAGAAGGCGATCGCCACGACCACGAGGGCGATCACGACGCTCGTGGTGATGCGCCACTCCTCGCCGAACTGCTGCTTCCAGCTCGCGATCGACACGAACGTGTCGTCGTTGATCGGGATCGACTGCAGGCTGATCACGTAGCACAGGCCGCGCGCGAGGAACATCGCCGCCAAGGTGGCGATGAACGGTTGGATCTCGAACACGTGGACCATGATCCCGACCACCAGCCCGATCACCGTGCCGATGAGCACCACGAGGGGGATCACCACGGCGGCCGGCCACCCGGACTGCAGCAGCGAGGCCGCACTGATCCCGGACAGGGCGACCACGGACCCGACCGACAGGTCGATCCCACCTGTCAGGATCACGAACGTCATGCCGACGGCGAGCACGATGAGGAACGAGTTGTTGATGAACAGGTTCGAGATGACCCGGCCCGAGAGGAAGTTCTCGTACCGCGAGCCCCCGATGATCAGCATCAGAGCGAGCACCACGAGCGTCCCGATGACCGGCAGATAGCGTCGGTCCACGCGGATGCGCGACGCGAAGCGCACCGGCATGCCCGCGGACATGCCGCCCGCGGTACGGGGCTTGTTGCCCGGCTCGCGCGGCGAGGTGGGTGTGGGTGTCTTGACGGTGGACATCAGGCTGCCACCTCCGCTGCCTGGGACGTGCGTGCTGCACGCCGGCGTCTGGCGGCCACGGCGTCGCGGATCTTCGGCGACTGCGCGAGGCAGACCGCGATCACGACGATGGCCTTGAACAAGGGGGTGACCGAGGGCGAGATGCCGAGCATCGTCACGGTCACGGTCAGGGTCTGGATGATGAGGACGCCCACGAGCGTGCCGGCCAACGAGAACTTGCCGCCCGAGAGCGACGTCCCGCCGATCACGACCGCGAGGATCGCGTCCAGCTCGATGAACAGGCCCGCGTTGTTGGCGTCGGCCGCCATGACGTTCGAGCTGATGATCAGGCCGCCGAGACCGGCGAACAGGCCGCAGACCGCGTAGACCGTCCAGATGATGCTGCGTGACTTCACGCCGGCGAGCCGGCTGGCCTCGGGGTTGATGCCGACGGACTCGATGAGCATGCCGAGCGCGGTACGTCGCGTCAGGAACGCGACGAGGGCGAACACGCCTCCGGCGACGAACACCGCGACCGGCAGCCCGAGCCAGAAGCCCGAGCCGAGGGTCTTGAACGGTGCGCTGTTGACGGTCGTGATCTGCCCGCCCGTGATGAGCATCGCGACGCCCCGGCCTGCGGTCATGAGGACGAGGGTCGCGATGATCGGCTGGATACCGACCACCGACACGAGGAACCCGTTCCAGACGCCGAGCACGAGCGACAGCGCGAGGGCGATACCGATCGCCACCAGGACCGTGGTCACGCTGCTCGGGTCCGAGGACGAGGCGATGAAGCTCAGCGCCACCGCCCCCGAGATCGCGACGACCGCACCGACCGACAGGTCGATGCCGCGGGTCGCGATGACGAGCGTCATGCCGAGCGCGATGAGCAGCAGGGGCGACCCGCCGCGCAGCAGGTTGATCAGGGCGCCGAAGAGGTGCCCGTCCTGGAGCCGCAGCGACAGGAACCCGGGGTTGGCGATGGTGTTGGCCACGAAGAGCGCGACGAGCGCGACGACCGGCCAGAACAGCCGGTGCTGGGTCACGCGCTGCCACGTGGGTGTGGCTGGGGCAGCCGTACTCATGAGTCGGTCCCTCCGCTCGCGATGAGCTCGACGACGTTCTCGACGGTGACGTCGTCGCTGTTGGTGATCTCCGCGACCTTGACCCGGTCACGCATGACGGCGATGCGGTGGCTCAGGCGCAGGACCTCGTCGAGCTCGGCCGAGATGAACAGCACGGACATGCCCTGGCTCGCGAGCTGTGCGACGAGCTTCTGGATCTCCGCCTTGGCGCCCACGTCGATGCCGCGGGTCGGCTCGTCGAGGATGAGGAGCTCGGGGGCGGTGGCGAGCCAGCGTGCGAGCAGCACCTTCTGCTGGTTGCCGCCGGACAGGTTGCGCAGGAGCGCGTCCGGGTTGTTCGGCCGGATCGAGAGCGCCGTCATGTACTTCTCGACGATCTCGTCGACCTGGCGACGCGGCATCCGCCGCGCCCAGCCCCGGTCGGCCTGCAGGCCGAGGACGATGTTCTCGCGGATGGTGAGGTCGCCGACGACGCCCTCGGCCTTGCGGTGCTCGGACGAGAACGCGATGTTGCGCTGCATCGCCGCGCGCGGTGTGCGCAGCCGCGCGAGCCTGCCGCTCACCGTCGTCTGCCCCGAGTCCGCGCGGTCCGCGCCGGCGAGCAGGCGGGCCATCTCGGTGCGGCCCGACCCGAGCAGACCGGCGAGACCGACGACCTCGCCCGGATAGATGTCGAGGTCGAAGGGCTGGATCGAGCCCTTGCGTCCGAGGCCGACGGCCTGGATGAACGGCTCCTCGCCCGAGCGGTCGTGCGCGATCCGCTCGGTGGTCTGCTCGAGCTCGGACAGCTCGTCGAGCGAGGCGCCGATCATCTTCGAGACGAGCTCGAGCCGCGGCAGCTCGTCGGTCCGGTACTCCCCCACGAGCCGACCGTTGCGCAGCACGGTCATCCGGTCGGAGATCGCGTAGACCTGCTCGAGGAAGTGCGACACGAAGAGGATGGCGACGCCGTCGTCCTTCAGTCGGCGCATCACCTCGAAGAGCTGCGCGACCTCGTCGGCGTCGAGGCTCGACGTGGGCTCGTCGAGGATGAGCACCTTGCAGTCGATGACGAGGGCGCGGCAGATCGCGACCAGCTGCTGGATCGCGAGCGAGTGGGACGCGAGCGACGACGCGGGGTCGATGTCCAGGTTGAGGCGCGCGAGCATCTCGCCCGCACGACGTCGCGTGGCGCGCCAGTTGATCGCGCCCCCACGGCGTGGCTCGTGGCCGAGCATGATGTTCTCCGCCACGGAGAGGTTCTCGCAGAGGTTGACCTCCTGGTACACCGTGGAGACGCCGGCCTGCTGCGCGGCACCCGGGCCGGAGAACGTGTGCGGCGAACCGTCGACGACGATGGTGCCCGAGTCGATCGAGTAGACCCCGGTGAGGGCCTTGATCATCGTCGACTTGCCGGCGCCGTTCTCGCCCATCAGGGCGTGGATCTCTCCGGGGCGGAGGGTGAGGTCGACGCCGTCGAGCGCCTTGACGCCGGGGAACTCGATGGAGATCCCGGACATCTCGACGACGGGTCGCCCCTCGGGGACGGGGGTGCTCATGGGTGACCTTCCGAGCTGCGGTGCTGCGGTGGCTCCGGGAGTCTACGCCTGGGTCGTCGGCTCCGGATTCCTGCTGGTGGTGTCAGTCGACCGCGCGCCGGGGACCTGAAGTCTCCCGGCGCGCGGTCCGCTCGTGGTGGCGGGGCCTGTCGGCCCCGCCACGGGCGCGGTGCTGAGCGTGCGGCTCAGTACTCGCGCGTCGGCAGCGCCTCGACGGCCTGCTCCTGCGTGAAGGACTGGTCCTCGACGACGATGCGCTTCTCGACCTCCTCGCCGGCGACGACCTTCTTGGCGATCTCGGCGAGGTCCGGGCCGAGCAGCGGGTTGCACTCGACGATGAAGTTGATCTTGCCGTCGGCGAGCGCCTGCATGCCGTCCTTGACCGCGTCGACGGTGACGATCTTGATGTCCTCGCCCGGGACGAGACCGGCGGCCTCGATGGCCTCGATCGCGCCGAGACCCATGTCGTCGTTGTGCGCGTAGACGAGGTCGATGTCGTCGTGCGCCTGGAGGAAGCCCTCCATGACGGTCTTGCCCTCGGACCGGGTGAAGTTACCGGTCTGCGAGTCGATGATGGTCACGTTCGGGTTGTCCGACGTGGCCTCCTCGAAGCCGGCCTTGCGGTCGATCGCGGGGGCGGCGCCCGTCGTGCCCTGGAGCTCGACGACGTTGATGGGCTCGGTCGCGAGGTTCTCGCTGACCCACTCGCCGGCGGTCTCGCCCTCGAGCACGAAGTCCGAGCCGATGAACGACTCGTAGAGCGACTCGTCCTCGGAGTCCACGGCGCGGTCGGTGAGGATGACGGGGATCCCGGCGTCCTTCGCCTCCTCGAGCACGGCGTCCCAGCCGGACTCGACCACGGGGGAGAACGCGATGACGTCCACGCCCTGGGCGATGTAGGAGCGGATCGCCTGGATCTGGTTCTCCTGCTTCTGCTGCGCGTCGGAGAAGCTGAGGTCGAACCCGTTCTCCGCGGTCAGCGTGTCCTGGATGGACTTGGTGTTCGCCGCGCGCCAGCCGGACTCGGCGCCGACCTGCGAGAAACCGATGCTGATGACGTCGTCGCCGCCGCCGTTGCCGCCCGCGTCAGCCGTGTCGTCGTCGCTGCCGCCACCGCTGCTGCAAGCCGCCAGGGCGAACACTGCCGCGCCTGCGAGAACACCGGTCAGGCGCGTGCGCGCCTTCTTCGTGCTGAACATGCTCTCCTCCTTGAGATGCGGACCGGCGTTGTGCCGGTGCCGCTCGGTCGACCGCTCCCAGCGTCGGGGGCTGTTGACTCTTGTTGGTACGTGTTCGGATATGTCAATGTCTAGCGCTGTACTGCCGTCCACCGCAAGCCCTGATGGCCTTCGGCGCATAACCGTTCGGTAACTTCCACCGCCTGTCAGCGAGGGTAACCGCGCGATCGAGCGCTTCCGGGCCATGTGAGCGATCACATCGTCCAGGACGATGTTAGCGCTCACACTCGGGAAACTGAAGTCGCTCCCGGTCACGGTTGCATCACGACCACCGTGGCCAGGGGCGGGGGTGCCCACCGCCCGCCGGTATCGGTACCGCCCAGGGCTCCTGCAGCGCGGGGCGCGAGCTGCGCAGGCAGGGGAACCCGGTCATCGTCGCTCGCGCCATGGTTGACTCTCAGGGTCGCCGCCGAGGACCGGCGCACGCCGGTCGTCGGGCGACCGACCCGCCGACCCGATCATGGAGCACCTCCCGATGCCCGACCACCAGCCCGTACCGCGCCCCCGGGTCACGCTGCACACCGACTTCCGGGTCGGTCCGGTCGACCGCCGCCTGTTCGGCTCGTTCGTCGAGCACCTCGGCCGCGCCGTCTACACGGGCATCTACGAGCCGGGGCACGCCACGGCGGACGAGCACGGGTTCCGTCGCGACGTCGCCGACCTCACGCGCGAGCTCGGTGCGACGGTGCTGCGCTACCCCGGCGGCAACTTCGTATCGAACTACCGCTGGGAGGACGGCGTCGGTCCGGTGTCCGAGCGCAAGCCCTTCCTCGACCTCGCCTGGCGGACCGTCGAGCCGAACCTCGTCGGCACCGACGAGTTCTTGCAGTGGGCCGAGCGCGAGGGCTTCGAGCCGATGCTGGCCGTCAACCTCGGCACACGCGGCGTCGAGGCCGCGGCGGCGCTCGTCGAGTACTGCAACGGCGAGGCCGGGACCCGCTGGGCCGACCTGCGCATCGCCCACGGCCGCGCCGAGCCGTACGGCGTGCACCTGTGGTGCCTGGGCAACGAGATGGACGGTCCCTGGCAGATCGGCCACAAGGACGCGCACGAGTACGGCAGGCTCGCGGCCGAGGCCGGCAAGGCGATGAAGCTCGTCGACCCGACCGTCTCGCTCGTCGTGTGCGGGTCGTCGTCGATGCAGATGAACACCTTCGGCGAGTGGGAGCAGACGGTCCTGTCGTACACGTACGACCTCGTCGACCACATCTCCATGCACGCCTACTACGAGGAGCTCGACGGGGACCGCGCGTCGTTCCTCGGCTCGGGCACCGCGATGGACCGCTTCATCGACCGTGTCGTCGCGTCCGCCGACGCCGTGGGCGCGCGCCGCCGCTCGGACAAGAAGATCACCATCAGCTTCGACGAGTGGAACGTCTGGTACCTCGAGTCCCGGTTCCCCGGCGAGACGAACCTGCCGGTCCAGCGCGACGCCCCGCGCATCATCGAGGACGTCTACTCGGCGCTCGACGCCGTCGTCGTGGGCGACCTGCTCGTCACCCTCCTCAACCACGCCGACCGCGTCCCCGTCGCTGCGCTCGCCCAGCTCGTCAACGTCATCGCGCCGATCATGACCGAGCCCGGCGGCGAGGCGTGGCGCCAGCCGACCTTCCACCCGTTCGCGACGACGGCACGCCTGGCGCGCGGCGAGGCGCTCGACGTGCGCGTGGACTCCCCCACGACCACGACGACGCGCCACGGCGAGGTCCCGCTCGTCACCGCCGCGGCGACGCACGACCCGGAGACCGGGGCGCTCGCGCTGTTCCTCACCAACCGGTCCGCCGAGCCCGTCGAGGTCGACGTCGAGCACCTCGGCCTGGGCGTCGAGCTCACGGAGGGCTGGCGCATGGTCGCCGACCACGAGGCCGCCGTCGAGGGCCCCGCGCACGCGCGCAAGGTCGTCGGGTCGTGCTGGTCCGCCGTGGACCTGGGCGCCGACGTCACCGTCGTCACGTCCGGAGGCACCGGTCGCACCCGGACGACCGTCGCGCTCGCGCCCGAGTCCTGGACCGCGCTGGCAGGGACGGCCACGACCGACCGACCCGCCACCGCACCCCCGAACACCTTCCGAGAGCCTGGCAGGATCCCCTCCGAGACGTGAGCTGCCGCCCCTGATCCGGACGGATCGGGGGCGGCAGCTGCCGTCTCGGCGGCGAGAATGCTGGGCGGGCGGGTCTCAGAGGCCCTGGGCCAGCCGGTAGTAGACCTGGTTCCAGCGCACCTGGTCGCGGAACCCGCGGCGCGTGGTGTCCTCGTCGATGACGAGCAGCTCGGTGCCCGCGATGTCGGCGAAGACCTCGAACGCCTCGATGCCCGCCGCGGTCGACATGACGGTGTGGTGCGCGCCGCCCGCGGTCAGCCACGACTCGGCGGACGTCGCGAAGTCGGGGCGCGGCTCCCACACGGCGCGGGCCACCGGGAGGTGCGGCAGCGGGGCCGACGGCGCCACGACGTCGACCACGTTGGCCGTGAGCCGGAACCGGTCGCGCATGTCGGCGAGCGACACGACGACGCCGACGCCCGGGTCGGCGTCGAACACCATGCGGACCGGGTCCTCCTTGCCGCCGATGCCGAGCGGGTGGATCTCCACGCGCGGCGTCGACGTGGTCAGCGACGGGCAGATCTCGAGCATGTGCGCGCCGAGGATGCGCTCGCTGCCGGGCGTGAGGTCGTAGGTGTAGTCCTCCATGAGCGACGCGCCGCCGGGCAGCCCCTCGCCCATGACCTTCGCGGCGCGCACGAGCACGGCCGTCTTCCAGTCGCCCTCGGCCCCGAACCCGTAGCCCTTGGACATGAGGCGCTGGACCGCGATGCCGGGGAGCTGGCGCAGGTCGCCGAGGTCCTCGAAGTTGGTCGTGAAGGCCTTGGCGCCCACGGACTCGAGGAAGGTCTCGAGCGCGATCTCCTGGCGGGCGGCGTAGCGCAGCGACTCGTGCCGGTCGCCGTCCTTGCGCAGCTCGGGCACGACGTCGTAGACCGCCTCGTACTCCGCGACGAGCGCGTCGACGTCGGCGTCCGAGACGGCGTCGACCGCCGCGACGAGGTCGTTGACGCCCCAGGTGTTCACGCTCACCCCGAACCGCAGCTCGGCCTCGGTCTTGTCGCCCTCCGTCACGGCGACGTTGCGCATGTTGTCGCCGAACCGTGCCAGCCGCAGCTCGTGCGTCGCGGCCCAGCCGGCGGCGCCGCGCACCCAGGAGCCCACGCGCGCGGTCACGGCCGGGTTCGACACGTGCCCCGCGACCGTCGTGCGCGCGACCCCGAGGCGCGTCGCGATGTACGCGTACTCGCGGTCGCCGTGCGCGGCCTGGTTGAGGTTCATGAAGTCCATGTCGATCGAGTCCCAGGGGAGCTCGACGTTCGCCTGCGTGTGCAGGTGCAGCAGCGGCTTGCGCAGCAGGTCCAGGCCGGTGATCCACATCTTGGCGGGGCTGAACGTGTGCATCCACGTCACGACGCCGAGCACGCGGTCGTCCGCGTTCGCGTCGAGCATCGCGCGACGGATCGAGGCGGAGTCCTTGAGGACGGGCTTCCAGACGACGTTCGCGGGGACGTCGGACGACGCGTCGAGGGCGCGCGCGACCTCCTGGGACTGCTCGGCGACCTGCTGGAGGGTCTCGGTGCCGTAGAGGTCCTGGCTGCCGGTGAGGAACCAGATCTCGCGGTCCGCGTAGGGCTTGCTCATGGGTTCACATCTCTCGTGTCGTGGCCGGGACCGCGTCGGCGCGGCTCGTCCGTGGTGCTGTCGTGTGGTGCTGTGCGGGTGGTGCGGGTACGGCTCAGCGAGCGGGCTGCTGGCCGTAGACGTTCTGGTAGCGCGCGTAGAGCGAGTCGACGTCGGCCTGCGGGATGCGTGTCGGCTCGCCGAGCTGGCGACTGATGTGCACGGTCCGCGCGACCTCCTCGCACATCACCGCGGCCTTGACCGCGGCGCGCGCGTCCTTGCCGATCGTGAACGGGCCGTGGTTGCGCATGAGGACCGCAGGGCTGCGCGAGTCCCGCAGCGTCTCGACGATGCCGCGACCGATCGAGTCGTCGCCGATGAGGGCGAACGGCCCGACGGGGACGTCGCCGCCGAACTCGTCGGCCATCATCGTCAGGACGCACGGCACCGGCTCCCCGCGCGCGGCCCACGCCGTCGCGTAGGTGGAGTGCGTGTGCACGACGCCGCCCACCTCGGGCATGTGCCGGTACACGTACGCGTGCGCGGCCGTGTCCGACGACGGTGCCCGCTCACCCTCGACGAGGTGCGCGTCGAGGTCGCACACGACCATCGCGTCCGGTGTGATGTCGTCGTACGAGACGCCCGACGGCTTGATGACGAGCAGGTCGCGCGAGCCCTCCGGCTCGCCGTCGCCGACCGGCACGCGCACCCGCTCGGACACGTTGCCGGCGGTCCACACGACCAGCTCCCAGCGCGGCAGCTCGGCGTGCAGCGCGGCGACGCGCTCCTTGGCGGCGTCGACCGCGGCGCGCAGCGCCTCGGGGACGCCCGACGCCGCGGACCCGGTCCCGTCGCTCGGCGCGGTCCCGCTCGGGGTGATGGTGCTCATCGGTCCTTCTCCTCAGGTCTCACGTGTCCGGGTACGGGTCCGGCGGGTCTACAGCGCCGTCACGGCGGCGCGCTCGACCGCGAGGCCGGCGTCGTACCGCTCCAGATAGGCCGCGAAGCCGGCGACGTCCTCGGCGTCCGGGGCGACCGTGTCGAGCTCGGCGGTCGCGAAGACCTGCTCGCCCAGGAACGTGGCGAGGTCGAGACCGGGCTGGCTCTCCCGGGCCCGGGAGAACGACCCGAGCAGCGCGATGCCCCACGCTCCGCCCTCGCCCGCGGTCCGCCCGACCGTGACCGGCGCGTCGATCGCCGCCGCGAGGAAGCGCTGCGCGACACCCTCGGTGCGGAAGAGCCCGCCGTGCGCGAACATCGCGTCGAGCCCGACGTTCTCTCCGGCGAGCACGCGCATGCCGAGCGCGAGGGTGCCGAACACGCCGTAGATCTGCGTGCGCGCGAAGTTGGCGAGGGTGAACCGGCTGCCGGGCGTGCGGACGACCAGGGGCCGGCCCTCGTCGAGGCCCGTGATGGGCTCGCCCGCGAGGTAGTTGTACGCCAGCAGCCCACCGCCGTCGGCATCGCCGTCGAGCGCCGCGCGGAACAGCGCAGCGAAGACGTCGTCCCGCCCGGCCTCGCTGCCGAGCGCGGTCGCGAGCTCGCCGAGGACGCCCGCCCATGCGCCCAGCTCGCTCGCACCGTTGTTGCAGTGCACCATCGCGACCAGGTCGCCGGCCGGGGTCGTGACGAGATCGAGCTCGTGGTGCACGCTCGCCAGCGGCTGCTCGAGGACGACCATCGCGAAGATGCTCGTGCCCGCGCTCACGTTCCCGGTGCGCGGGGCGACCGAGTGCGTCGCCACCATCCCCGTACCGGCGTCGCCCTCGGGTGGGCAGAGCAGCACACCGGGCAGGAGCGTGCCCGTCGGGTCGAGGAGCGCGGCGCCGTCGGGCGTGAGGCGACCGGCGTCCTGGCCCGCGACGAGGACCTCGGGGAGCAGCTCCTCGAGCTTCGGGACGGCGCGCCGGGTCGCGGCGCGCTCGTCGAACGCGTCGAGCAGGCGCCGGTCGTAGCCGCGTGTCGCCGGGTCGACGGGGAACATGCCCGACGCGTCGCCCACGCCGAGCACCGAGCGGCCCGTCAGGCGACGGTGGACGTACCCGGCGAGCGTCGTCAGCGAGGCGACCTCCGGGACGTGCGCCTCGTCGTCGAGCACCGCCTGGTACCAGTGCGCGACGGACCAGCGCAGCGGGATGTTGTAGCCGAAGAGCTCGGAGAGCTCGGCCGCGGCCGGGCCGGTGCTCGTGTTGCGCCACGTGCGGAACGGCACGAGCAGCCCGTCGGCCGCGTCGAACGCGAGGTACCCGTGCATCATCGCGGACACGCCGATCGCGCCGTAGGTGGTCGGTCGCACGCCGTACCGCTGCTCGACGTCGGCCACCAGTCCCGCGTAGCTCTCGGCGAGGCCCGCGTGCACCGCGTCGAGCGAGTACGTCCACACGCCGTCGGCGTACTCGTTCTCCCACTCGTGGCTGCCCTCGGCGATCGGGGAGCCGTCCGGTCCCACCAGGCACGCCTTGATCCGGGTGGATCCGAGCTCGATGCCGAGCGAGGTCTCCCCTGCGACGACCGCGGCCCGTAGCCCGTCGGCTTCCTGCTGCACCATTGCTGAATCTCCTCGTCGCGACGTCGCGCTCGGTCGTGGACTGTCCGCTTGAATGTTAGCGCTCACACACGGTCGGGGCCAACACCGCTCGCCGCGGTCGTCCCGCGGACCGCCGCTCAGCCGCGCGGACTGGTCGTGCTCTCCCGGACGACGAGCTCCGGCGCGATCGACACCGGCCGTACCGCGTGCCCCTGGAACGCGTCGACCATCATCGCCATGCAGCGCCGTCCCAGCGTCCCGAACGGCTGGCGCACCGTGGTCAGCGGCGGGATGAAGTGCCCCGAGCCGGCGACGTCGTCGAACCCGACGACCGACACGTCGTCGGGCACCCGGACCCCGGACTCCCAGAACGCCCGCAGCAGGCCCAGGGCGAGCTGGTCGTTCCCCGCGAAGATCGCGGTGGGTCCTGCGCCCGAGCGCACGGCGGTCGCCAGGTCCAGCCCCACGGCATACCCGCGGTCGGAGGACCAGTCGCCCCGGATCGGGTCCGGGACCCGCGCACCCCGCTGCTCCAGGGCGCCGCGCCAGCCGGTCTCGCGCTCACGCGCGTCGAACCAGTCGATCGGGCCGCACAGGTGCTCGACGGTCGCGTGCCCCAGGCCCAGCAGGTGCTCCGTGGCCAGCCTCGCCCCGAGGCGCTGGTCGACCGCGACCGGCAGCACCCTGCCGGCACCCGGCACCTGCGGCTGCTCGGAGCCCTCGCCCGGGTGGTCGCGCGCGGCGATCAGGATCACCGGCACCGGTGCGCGGAACGAGTCCACCGCCGCGGCGACGTCCGAGTGCGGCGCGATGACGACGATCCCCTCGACGCCCTGGTCCATGAAGTGCTCGAGCACGCGGTGCATGGTGTCGCCGTCGTACCGGCGGATCGTCGCGACGCTCACGAAGTACCCCTGCTCGCGCGCGGCCTCCTCGACCGCGATGAGGGTCGACGTCGGCCCGTACAGCGCCGAGCCCGTCGTGACCACCCCGATCGTCCCCGACCGCATGGTCACCAGCGCGCGCGCCGCGCTGTTGCGCCGGTAGCCGAGGGTCGCGATCGCGTCGAGCACCCGCGCACGCGTCTCGTCGCGCACGCTCGGGTGCTCGTTGAGCACGCGGGAGACCGTCTGGTGCGAGACGCCGGCGAGGCGCGCGACGTCGGCCATGGCCGGCGGCCTGGTGCGCGGGGAGGACCCGGTGGGTGCGGCGCTCACCGGCCCGTCCCCTCGTGCCCCGTGCCCTCGGAACCGGCCCGCCCCGGCGGGACGTCGAGCGTCGCCGCGAGCTCGACGGAGCGGTCGCGCGCCGCCTCGAGCGCATCGAGGAACGCCGCGCGCACCCCGCCGGCGTCCAGCCGGCGCAGGGCCGCGACCGTGGTCCCGCCCGGTGACGACACGCGTTCGCGCAGGACGGCGGGGTGCTCGCCCGTCTCGCGCAGCATCGTCGCCGCGCCCTGGACCGTCGCCGTCGCGAGCTCGAGCGCAGTGGCCCGCGTGAGTCCCAGCAGCACCCCCGCCTCCGCGAGCGCGTCGATCACGTAGAACGTGTAGGCGGGACCGGAGCCGGACAGCGCGGCGACCGCGTCCTGGTCCTTCTCGGCGACCCGGACCACCAGCCCGGCGGGCGCCAGCATGGCCTCCACGAGCGCGAGGTCCCGCTCGTGGGTGCCGCTCCCCCCGCTCACCGCGCTCACGCCCGCCCCCACCACGGACGGGGTGTTCGGCATGACGCGCACGACGGACGAGCCCGCGGGCAGCCGCCGCTCGAAGAACGTCGTCGCGAGCCCCACCACGACGCTGACGACCACCGTCCCCGCGGCGAGCGCGTCGTGGATCTCGTCGAGGAGCGCCCCCACGTCCTTGGGCTTGACCGCGACGACGACGACGCCCGCCCCGGTCACCGCGGCCACGTTGTCCTGGCTCACGTCCACACCGTGGCGCTCGGCGAGCTCGCGCCCGCGCTCCGGGCGACGGACCGTCGCGACCACGTCGTCCGGGGCCCAGCCCGCGCCCAGGGCAGCGGTGAGGACGGTCTCGCCCATCACGCCCGTGCCGAGGACGGCGAGGCGGGGCAGGAGCTGCCGAGCAGGTGTGTCGGTCATGGGTCCTCTGGGTCCTCGCGGTCAAGATGGATGCTGCCCGGTCCCCCGCATTGTGTCCTACGGGGCGTCCGCGGTCACAGGGGGTATGCGGAGTAGACGTCCTCGACGACGTCGTCCGGTCCCGTCGCCTGCAGCACCGCGGTCCCGTTGGACCACGTGACCGTGGACGTCCCGTCGTCGCCCGGGCTCAGCACCCAGGTGCCCGCGACCTCGCCCTCGACCGTGACCTCGCCCTGGTCCCCACCGGTGCCGGCGGCCTCGACGAGCGCCTGCGCCGCCACCTGGGCCTCGGCCTCGGACGCGTACTGCCCCGCGGTCACGGTGACGACGACCGCGTCGTCGCCGGGGCCGTCCGCGTACCGCAACGCGTAGGCCTCGATCGCGCCCGCCGTCGTCCACTCCTCCTGCTCCGCCTCCTCGGTCAGGGCGAACCCGAGGACGGTCGACGGGAGGGCCTCGGCGAACGGGGTCTGCGCCGTGCGCGGCACCGGTTCGATCGTCGGCGTCGGCGCCTCGGCGGTGACGGTCACGGTGGGCTCGGGCGCCTGGTCGGCCTCCGCGGTCGCGAACCCCGGCCACACGAGCGCGAGGAACAGCACGACGGCGGCGACGACCGCCAGCAGGAGGACCAGCGCGAGCAGCCGGCGCCGGCGGTAGACGGCGGGCGAGGCAGGGCGGCCGTGCCGGTTCTCGCTCGCACCGATCGCGTCGTCGTGACGCCGGGGGCGCGGCGGCGTCGCCGTCCCGCCCGGGGCACCACCCACCGGTCCGCTCATCTGCTCCGCCTCCTGTCCTGCGTGCACGGCACGTACGCCCCGAGGCCGCGCCTGGTGTGCACAGCGTAGGCGGCGGGGAACCGCGCACCCTGCAGCACGGCGGGCGTGCCCGAAGAGCGGTGTCGGACCCGACCGGTAGCGTCCCCGACGTGTCGACCACCACGTCCCGGACCGCACCCCGTCGCTCTCGACCGGGCTACCGCTGCGCCGAGTGCGGGTGGACCACCTCGAAGTGGGTCGGTCGGTGCGGGGAGTGCCAGGAGTGGGGGACGGTCACCGAGGACGCGCCGGCGACCGGCCCGCGGACCGCTCCCGTCGCCCCGACGCGGTCGCCCGCGCGACCGATCGGCGAGATCGACGTCGAGTCCGCGCGTGCGACCCCCACCGGCGTCGCCGAGTTCGACCGGGTCCTCGGCGGCGGGATCGTGCCGGGCGCGGTCGTCCTGCTCGCGGGCGAGCCGGGCGTGGGGAAGTCCACGCTGCTCCTGTCCGTCGCGAGCAACGTCGCGGCAGGAGCCTCGGACCTGCCGGGCGGGGGTGCGGCGGGGCCGTCCGCACCGGGACCCCGACGCGTCCTGTACGTGACCGGCGAGGAGTCGGCCGGCCAGGTGCGCCTGCGGGCCGAGCGGGTCGGCGCGCTCGCCCCCGACCTGCTGCTCGCCGCGGAGACCGACCTCGCGACCGTCCTCGGCCACGTCGACCAGATCGCACCGGACCTGCTCATCGTGGACTCCGTCCAGACGATCGCGTCCGCGCAGGTCGAGGGGGCTCCCGGCGGCGTCAGCCAGGTGCGCGAGGTGGCTGCCGCCCTCATCTCCGCGGCGAAGGCGCGCGACCTGCCCGTGGTGCTCGTCGGTCACGTCACCAAGGACGGTTCCGTCGCCGGTCCCCGGACGCTCGAGCACCTGGTGGACGTGGTGTGCCAGTTCGAGGGCGACCGGCACTCACGACTGCGGCTCGTGCGTGCGGTCAAGAACAGGTACGGCCCCACGGACGAGGTGGGCTGCTTCGACCTCTCCGAGAACGGCATCATCGGCCTCGCCGACCCGAGCGGGCTGTTCCTCTCCCACACCGGCGCCGGCGTACCCGGGACGTGCATCTCCGTGACGCTCGAGGGGCGACGGCCGCTCGCGCTCGAGATCCAGTCCCTCGTCGTGCCCAGCTCGCTGTCCAACCCCCGGCGGACCACGAGCGGGGTCGACGCCAACCGGCTCGCGATGATCCTCGCCGTCATGCACCGGCACGCGGGGATGCGGCTCGTCGACCAGGACGTCTACGTCTCGACCGTCGGCGGGGCGAAGGTGACCGAGCCCGCCGCGGACCTCTCGATCGCGCTCGCCGTGCTGTCCGCGCGCGAGGACGAGGCCCTGCCGGCGGGCACGGTGGCGTTCGGCGAGGTCGGTCTCGCGGGTGACATCAGGCCGGTCACGGGGCTCGACCGCCGCCTCGCGGAGGCCGGTCGGCTGGGCTTCACGCGCGCCGTCGTCCCGCGGGGCTCGTTCCCGCGCCCGGTGGAGGGCATGACGATCCTTCCGGCGCGGCACCTCGGCGAGGCCGTCGAGCTGGCGCGGGCGAGCGCATGACCTTCCCGACCCGGCCCCTCTGACCATTCCGTGAGACCGCTCCCGACACCTGCGGCGCACACCCGCGCCGGGCAACCGTCGCAGCGTAGGATCGCGTCGTGGTCACGACCCCTTCCCGCCTGGACGAGCTTCTGAGGGAGACCCTCGCCGCCGTCGCGCCCGGCACGGAGCTGCGAGACGGCCTCGAACGCATCCTGCGGGGCCGCACCGGTGCGCTCATCGTGCTCGGCCTCGACCCCGTCGTCGCCCAGATGTGCTCGGGCGGGTTCGTGCTGGACGTCGCGTTCTCGGCGACCCGGCTGCGCGAGCTGTCGAAGATGGACGGCGCCGTCGTCCTCGACCGGGACGCCCATCGCATCCTGCGCGCCGCCGTCCAGCTGCTGCCCGACCCCACGATCGAGACGACCGAGTCCGGCACGCGGCACCGCACCGCGGAGCGCGTGGCGAAGCAGAGCGGGTTCCCCGTCATCTCGGTGAGCGCGTCGATGCGCATCGTCGCGCTGTACGTCGGTGGCCAGCGCCACGTGCTCGAGGACTCCGACACCATCCTGTCCCGCGCGAACCAGGCGCTCGCGACCCTGGAGCGGTACCGGGCGCGCCTGGACGAGGTCTCGGGCACCCTGTCGGCGCTCGAGATCGAGGACCTCGTCACCGTGCGCGACGTGTGCGCGGTCGTGCAGCGCCTGGAGATGGTCGCGCGGATCTCGGACGAGATCGCCGGGTACGTCATCGAGCTCGGCACCGACGGCCGACTGCTCGCCCTCCAGCTCGACGAGCTCATCGGCGGGATCAGCTCGGACCGCGAGCTCGTCGTCCGCGACTACGTCGACCTCGCGCGCGGTGGCCGAAGCGTCGCGGACGTGAAGGAGGCGCTCGGCACGCTGAGCTCGACGCAGCTCCTCGACCTCGGGCAGATCGGCCGTGTCCTCGGGCTCCCCGGTGGTGGGGACGCGCTCGACGCCGCCGTCGCCCCGCACGGCTTCCGGCTCCTGTCCCGCGTCCCCCGCCTGCCGGTCAGCGTCATCGAACGGCTCGTGACCCACTTCGGCGGGCTGCAGAAGCTCCTCGCGGCGAGCGTCGACGACCTCATGTCCGTCGAGGGCGTCGGCGAGCAGCGCGCGCGCTCGGTGCGAGAGGGCCTGTCCCGGCTCGCCGAGTCGAGCATCCTCGAGCGGTACGTCTGACCCGGCGCCGGGACGTCAGTCCTGCGCACCGTCCTCGGACGGCTTCTCGTCCGGCTCGTCCGGCTGCGTCGTGGCGTCCTTCTCGGGCCCACCCTTCTCGTCCTTCGGCGCCTTCTCCTTCTCGTCCTTCGGCGCCTTCTCCTTCTCCTTCTCCTTCTCCGGCTCCGGCTCCGGCTCGAGGAAGGTGACCTCGACCGGGTCGCTCGTCGCGCCCTCGACGCCGGCGAGCGTCGCGACCACCCGGTAGGTGCCCGGACCCGACGCGGCAGGCTTGCTCTCGCACCCCGGCGTGGACGTCGTCCCGTCCCACGAGACCGTCGCGACGTCCACGTCGCTCCCACCGAGCAGGAGCATGCGGCCCGACGCGCCGCAGTCGGCGGACGACCACACGTGCGCCTCCTGCGCGGCGTCCTTCCCCGTGCCCCGGTCGCCCGCGGCGGACTTCTCCTCGTCCGCCGCACCGTCGACCGCCGCACCGTCGTCGGACCCCGCCTCGTCGTCGGACCCCGCCTCGTCGTCGGACTGCGCGCCGTCCGCCGCGGCACGCGTCACGACGACCGGACGCCCGACGTCGGACCCGTCCAGCAGGCACGCGCGTGCACTCACGTGCCGCACCGTGACCTCGAGCTGCGCGCTACCGCCCGCCGGGATCTCGGGGCTGTCCGCCGTGATCGACAGGGCGACGTCCGCCGCCGTGCAGTCCTCCGGCGGACCCGTCGGCCCGGGCGAGGGCGGAGCGACCTTGCCCGCGGTCTCCTCGTCGGCGGCGAACAAGGGCTCCACCGCGCGGACGGTGACCTGACCGAGCAGCACCAGACCGGTCACGAGGCCGGCGAGCAGGAGCAGCGCCACGAGACGTCGGCGCCAGAGGGTCCCGGACGAAGGCCGTGCAGGCCCGGCCGTCCGGGCGCCGCCGTGCCGCGTGTCGTTCCCCGTGCCCACTGGTCCTCCGTCCGTCGCGCCGTCGGCGCCAGGCACCACCGTAGTTCCGCCGTGGCCCGGACCCGTGCTGGTCTCGCGGCGGGTCGCGCTCCCGGCACCCGGCACCGCGCCGTCCGACGCACAATGGAGCACGATGACGGCACCGACCCCCTCCTCCCCCCGGCCGGACCGCGGCGCGGCCACAGGCCCACGCACCGGCACCGGCACCGGCACCGGCACCGGCACCACGGCCCCACGATCCTGCGCCGAGGAGGTCCGGGACGCCGTCGGGCAGTGGTACTCCCGGCACGCGCGCGACCTGCCGTGGCGAGCGGCGGACCGCACCGCCTGGGGGGTGCTCGTCAGCGAGGTCATGCTGCAGCAGACGCCGGTCGTCCGGGTCGAGCCCGCCTGGCGCGCATGGGTCGAACGGTGGCCGACGCCCGGCGACCTCGCGGCCGCGCCGACCGCGGACGTGCTGCGCGCGTGGGGTCGCCTGGGTTACCCCCGCCGGGCGTTGCGCCTGCAGGACTGCGCGCGGGCGATCGTCGAGCGCCACGGGGGCGACGTGCCCCGCGGCGAGGACGCGCTGCGCGCGCTGCCCGGCGTCGGCGAGTACACGGCGGCGGCGGTGACGGCGTTCGCGCACGGTCGGCACGCCGTGGTCGTGGACACCAACGTGCGGCGGGTCCTGGCGCGCGCCGTGGGTGGGACCGCGCTGCCCGCGCCGTCGTTCACCGCCGCCGAGCGGCGGCTCGCCACGGCATACGCGCCCGAGCCCGACGACGCCGCGGTGCTGTGGGCGTGCGCGTCGATGGAGCTGGGGGCGCTCGTGTGCACGGCGCGCAACCCTCGGTGCGGCGAGTGCCCGCTGCGCGACCGCTGCGCGTGGCGGCTCGCGGGGCGTCCGGCGGACGAGCACGCGGCCCGACGTCGCACCCAGACCTGGGCGGGGACGGATCGCCAGGCCCGGGGCCGTGTCATGGCGGCGCTGCGCGAGGGGGACGGACCCCTGGACCGCACGGCGCTGCACGCGCTGTGGCACGACGCCGCGCAGCTCGACCGGTGCGTCGCGAGCCTCGTCGAGGACGGTCTGGTCGAGACGGACGACGACGGCGGCTGCACGCTGCCCACCTGAGCCGATCCGGGACGGGGTGCGCCCCACCCCGCCGACCTCACAGCTCGAGGAGCATGCGCGTGTTGCCGAGGGTGTTCGGCTTCACGCGCGCGAGGTCGAGGAACTCGGCCACGCCGTCGTCGTGGGAGCGCAGCAGCTCGGCGTAGACCTCGTGGGTGACCGGAGCGCCCTCGATGATCTGGAACCCGTGGCGGGCGAAGAAGTCCACCTCGAAGGTCAGGCAGAACACCCGCCGCAGACCGAGCGCACGCGCCCGAGCGACCAGCTCGACGACGAGCGCGTGGCCGATGCGGTGCCCGGTCCAGGCGGGGTCGACCGCGAGCGTGCGGATCTCTGCGAGGTCGTCCCACATGACGTGCAGCGCCCCGCAGCCGACGACCTGGCGCGACGGCCCCTGCGCGACGAGGAACTCCTGGACGGACTCGTAGTAGCCGACCATCTCCTTGGCGAGCAGGATGCGGTCCTGCGCGTAGGGCTGGACGAGCCCGCGGATCGCGCGCACGTCCGCCGGCAGCGCGGCGCGCACGACGACTCCGGGGGCAGGCGGGATGGGTTCGGTCACGTGCACAATCTACGGCGCCACCCGGTGGTGTGCATAGTCATGCAGGTCGCTGAGTAGAATACCGGTGGGAGCTCACAGCCTGGGATCGGAGACCAGCCGGGACGCCGTGATCTCGTCGATCACCAGGTCGGTGACGACGCCGGCCCGCAACGCCGCTCGCAACGGGGCCACCTTGTTGTCCCCCGCGACCACGCACACCCGACGCGGGACCCGCCTCAGCTCGTCCGGGGCAGGTCCGGTCGCGCGGGCGTTCAGCGCGATGTCCCGGTAGGTCCCGTCCTGGCGCAGGAAGACCGTGCAGACGTCACCGACGACACCCTCGTCCTCCAGCACCGCGACGTCCTCCGGTTCCAGGTAGCCGGCCGAGTACACGTGCGACGGGACACCGCCGGACACGGCACCGACCGAGAAGAGGGCGATGTCCGCGTGCCGCTGCACGTCCAGGACGCGGCGCACCGAACGCTCGCGCCACATCGCCCGCTTCGTCTCCGCGTAGTCGAAGAACGCGGGCACCGGGAAGTCGTGCACCTGCGCGTCGAACGCCGCGCCGAAGCCCGCGGTCAGGTCGCCCGCGTAGTGCAGGCCGGACGACCGCGTGCTCGCGGCACCGTTGAGCTGCACGACGGCGCTCCCGCGTGTCGGGCGGCGCGGAAGGTGGCGTGCGACCGCGGAGAGGGTGGTCCCCCACGCGATGCCGAGGGTCATGTCCGAGTCGAACCAGCTGCCCAGCAGCCGCGCCGCCGACATCGCGACCTGCTCCAGCCGGTCCACGCGCGTCACCTGGTCCGGGACCGGGACCACGTAGACGTCGATGCCCCACGTGCTCGCGAGGTGCTGACCGATCCCTGGCCCCTTCCCCTGCGCCGGACGGAGCCTGATCTCGACCAGACCGGTGTCACGTGCCCGCTTCACCAGGCGCGAGACCGTCGACCGGGACGTGTGCAGGTGCTTGGCGATGGCCTCCATGGTCATGTCCTGCAGGTAGTACATCGATGCTGCCCGCAGGACGTCCTGCTCCCGAGCGCTCATGCGTTCCCCTCTCGTCAGCACCCATTCTGCACGTTTGTGCAACCCGGTTGCGCGTCCGTTCGCCACGTGGTGACGTAGATCCATCGCCCGGTCGGACCGGCCGGACGAGGGCACGACCGCTCCGTTCGCGCACTCCGCAGCGGCGTGGGACCGTCACACTGAGCGCTCGGATCGCGTATCCGCCTCCCGAGCGGGCACGAGGAGGAACGCATGGCATCGACGCGACTCACGGCCGAGTCCCGGCAGCAGGCCCTCGGAGCGCTCGAGGCGAGCACGACCGCCGACGCCGAGCTGGACGTGCTCGTCATCGGCGGCGGTGTGACCGGCGCAGGGATCGCGCTCGACGCCGTCACCCGGGGGCTCTCGACCGCGATCGTCGAGGCGCAGGACTGGGCGTCGGGCACGTCGAGCCGTTCGAGCAAGCTCGTGCACGGCGGGCTGCGCTACCTGCAGATGCTCGACTTCCACCTCGTGCACGAGGCGCTGACCGAGCGCGACCTCCTCCTCAAGGAGATCGCGCCCCACCTCGTGCGCCCCGTCCCCTTCCTCTACCCGCTCGAGCACCGCGTCTGGGAGCGGGCCTACGTCGGCGCGGGGATCGCGCTCTACGACACGCTCGCGAGCGTGTCGCCCGGGCAGCGACCGCTCCCTCTGCACCGCCACCTGACCCGCAAGCAGATGGCCAACAAGTTCCCCGACCTGGCGCACGACGCGGCCGTCGGCGCCGTGCAGTACTGGGACGCGTCCGTCGACGACGCCCGCCTCGTGTCCACGCTGGTCCGCACGGCCACCTCCTACGGCGCGCACGCGGCGTCGCGCACCCAGGTGGTGTCCCTGACCAAGGGGCCGACCGGCGCGGTCAACGGCGCCGTCCTCGCCGACCTCGAGACCGGCCGGGAGATCACCGCCCGTGCCCGCTCCGTCATCAACGCGACGGGCGTGTGGACCGAGGACACCGAGGGGCTCGCCGGCAGCGAGGGCGGGTTGAACGTCCTGGCCTCCAAGGGCGTCCACATCGTCGTGCCGCGAGAGCGGATCAAGGGCACCGTCGGGCTGATCCTCCAGACCGAGAAGTCCGTCCTCTTCGTCATCCCGTGGTCGCGGTACTGGGTCATCGGCACGACCGACACGCCCTGGGAGCAGGACCTGCAGCACCCCGTCGCCACGGCTGCGGACATCGACTACGTGCTCGAGCACGCCAACGCCGTGCTCGCCCACCCGCTGACGCGCGACGACATCATCGGCACCTGGGCGGGCCTGCGACCCCTGCTGCAACCCGGCACCAAGGAGGGGACGAGCTCGTCCAAGGTCTCCCGCGAGCACACCGTCGCGTCCCCGACGCCCGGCCTCACCGTGATCGCGGGCGGCAAGCTCACGACCTACCGCGTGATGGCCAAGGACGCCGTCGACTTCGCCATCGGGCAGCGCGCGAGCGCACTGGGGTCGATCACGCACAAGATCCCGCTGCTGGGCGCGGTCGGGCTCGACGCCGTCCGCCGCCAGGCACGCCCCTGGGCGTCGCGCTACGGCTGGACCCCCAAGATGGTCGACCACCTGCTGCACCGCTACGGGTCGAACCTGCGCGAGATCGTCGAGCTGTGCGAGTCGCAGCCCGATCTCGCGAAGCCGCTCGAGCACGCACCGGCGTACCTCCGCGCCGAGATCGCCTACGGCGTCTCGCACGAGGGCGCTCTGCATCTCGAGGACCTGCTGGTGCACCGCACCCGGCTCAACTACGAGATCGTCGACCGCGGTCTCGCCGCGCTCCCCGAGATCGCCGGGATCGCCGGCGAGATCCTCGGCTGGGACGACGCGACCCGCGAGGCCGAGGTCCGCAGCTACACCCAGCGCGCGGAGGCGGAGGACGCGGCCGAGCACGAGCCGGACGACGCGAGCGCCGAGACCACCCGCCTCGCGGCGGACGACGTGGCGCCGATGCAACCCCTGCGGCCCGTCTGACCGCTCGCGCGCAGGAGGCGACGGCTGCACCGAGCTGAACGACCACGACGCACCCGCTGCGCCGCGTAGATCAGACAACGAGGTCCGACGACAAGGAGAGAACGACGATGTCAACGTGGGAGATCTTCGTCACCGAGTTCCTGGGCACCATGATGCTGCTCCTGCTCGGTGGCGGCGTGGTCGCGAACGCGATCCTGCCGAGGAACAAGGGGTTCGACGGCGGCTGGCTGATGATCAACTTCGGCTGGGGCCTCGCGGTGTTCGCCGGTGTGTTCGTCGCGTTCAAGACGGGTGCGCACATCAACCCGGCCGTGACGTTCGGCATCTGGGCGAGCGGCGCGGAGGAGTTCGCGCCGGGCATCCCGGTCACCGCCGCGAACGGCTTCATCTACGTCACGGCGCAGATGGCGGGAGCCGCGATCGGTGCGCTGCTGGTGTTCCTCGCGTACAAGAAGCACTTCGACGAGGAGGCGCCCGCCGCCACCAAGCTCGGTGTCTTCTCCACCGGCCCCGAGCTGCGCTCGTACGGCTGGAACTTCGTCACCGAGGTCATCGCGACCTTCGTGCTGGTCTTCGTCGTCCTGTCGTTCGGCAACTGGCCCGGCGACATGGGCCCCCTGGCCGTCGCGCTCCTCGTGGTCGGCATCGGCGCGAGCCTCGGTGGCCCGACCGGGTACGCCATCAACCCTGCCCGTGACCTCGGCCCGCGCATCGCGCACGCCCTGCTGCCGATCAGGGGCAAGGGCTCGAGCGACTGGTCCTACGCCTGGGTCCCGGTCCTCGGACCGATCGTCGGCGGCGTCATCGCCGGCCTGCTCGCTCCCCTGGTCGCCTTCGGCTGACCTGACCAGCACCCTCCCCCACCCACCACACCGACGTGAAGGACTGAAACTCATCATGGCCGACTACGTCCTCGCCATCGACCAGGGCACCACCAGCTCGCGTGCCATCGTCTTCAACCACTCCGGGGAGATCGTCTCCACCGGTCAGCTCGAGCACGACCAGATCTTCCCGAAGGCGGGCTGGGTCGAGCACAACCCCGAGCAGATCTGGAACAACGTGCGGGAGGTCGTGGGGCTCGCCCTCACACGGGGGAACCTCACGCACGAGGACATCGCCGCCGTCGGGATCACCAACCAGCGCGAGACCGCGGTGGTCTGGGACAAGACCACCGGCAAGCCCGTCTACAACGCGATCGTGTGGCAGGACACGCGCACGCAGAAGATCGCGGACGAGCTCGGCGGCGACGAGGGCGCGGAGAAGTACAAGTCGATCGTCGGGCTGCCGCTCGCGACCTACTTCTCCGGACCCAAGGTCAAGTGGATCCTCGACAACGTCGAGGGCGCACGAGAGAAGGCCGACAAGGGCGACCTGCTGTTCGGCAACACCGACACGTGGGTGCTGTGGAACATGACCGGCGGGACCGACGGCGGCGTGCACGTCACCGACGTGACCAACGCGTCGCGCACCATGCTCATGGACCTCGACACGCTGTCGTGGCGCGAGGACATCGCCGCCGACATGGGCATCCCGCTGTCCATGCTCCCCGAGATCCGGTCGTCCTCCGAGGTGTACGGCGAGGGTCGCCAGCGCGGCATGGTCCCCGGAGTCCCCATCGCCGGGATCCTCGGCGACCAGCAGGCGGCGACGTTCGGCCAGGCGTGCTTCGAGGTGGGTCAGGCCAAGAACACCTACGGCACCGGCAACTTCATGCTCATCAACACCGGCACGGAGAAGGTGATGAGCGAGAACGGGCTCCTCACCACGCTCTGCTACAAGATCGGCGACCAGGCCCCGGTGTACGCGCTGGAGGGGTCGATCGCGGTCACCGGGTCGCTCATCCAGTGGCTGCGGGACAACCTCGGCCTGTTCGAGGACGCGCCCGACGTCGAGTGGCTCGCCGGGAAGGTCGAGGACAACGGGGGCGCGTACTTCGTGCCGGCGTTCTCCGGGCTCTTCGCGCCGTACTGGCGTGCGGACGCCCGGGGCGCGCTCGTCGGTCTCACGCGGTTCGTGAACCGCAACCACATCGCGCGCGCCGCGCTCGAGTCGACCGCCTACCAGACGCGCGAGGTGCTCGACGCGATGAACGCGGACTCCGGCGTCGACCTCACCGAGCTGCGCGTCGACGGCGGCATGGTCGCCAACGAGCTGCTCATGCAGTTCCAGGCCGACCAGCTCGGCGTCGACGTCGTGCGCCCCAAGGTCGCGGAGACGACGGCGCTCGGTGCCGCCTACGCCGCGGGCATCGCCGTCGGGTTCTGGAACGGCGAGGAGGACGTCATCGCGAACTGGGCGGAGGACAAGCGCTGGACCCCGTCGATGGACTCCGACGAGCGCGAGCGGCTGTACCGCAACTGGAAGAAGGCCGTCACGAAGACGCTGGACTGGGTGGACGACGACGTGGAGCAGTAGCCCGTCCCCCCACTCTCCCGTGGTGCACCTGCGTGGCCCGAGGGTCGGGGTGCTCGACGCCGGTCTTCCACCCGCCTGCTCGTACCTCGCAGGCTCCCGCCAGACCCGCCACGACCGGCGTCGAGCCCCCCGCCCCTCCGCCGCGCCCTCTCGCGCCGGGAGGGCGCGCTCCCTACCGTAGGTCGTGTGCGCGCGTGGGTGTACGAGCGGTACGGGTCGGTCGACGAGCTGCGGCTCCGAGACGTGCCGACGCCTGCCCCGGCACGCGGCGAGGTACTCGTGGAGGTCGTCGCGACGTCGGTGAACCTGTCGGACTGGGAGGCGCTGCGGGGAAGTCCCGGCTACACCCGCCTCGACGGGCTCCGCGCTCCGCGCACCCGGATACTGGGGTCCGACGTCGCCGGTCGGGTCGTCGCGGTCGGCGAGGGGATCACGCGGCTCCGTCCCGGTGACGAGGTCTTCGGCGACAGCATGCCGCGCCGGGGCGGGTTCGCGGAGTACGTGGCCATGCCGGAGAAGTCGTTGGTGCGCAAGCCACCTGACCTGAGCTTCGCCGAGGCCTCGATCATCCCCCAACCGGGCGCCATCGCCCTGCAGGCGCTCGCCTCGGGCCGGCCCGGCGGACGGCTGCTGGTCAACGGTGCCGGTGGCGGCTCGGGCAGCTTCATGATCCAGCTCGCGGTAGCGAGGGGCATGCACGTCACGGGCGTGGACGACGCCGGGAAGCTCGACTTCGTCGAGCAGCTGGGCGCGCACGAGGTGATCGACTACCGCCGCACCGACTTCACGCGGACCGGGCCGTACGACCTCGTCGTCGACCTGGTCGCTCGGCGCTCCGTGTTCGCGTACCGGCGCGCGCTCGCCCGTGGCGGTCGGTGCCTGATGGTCGGGGGGACCCTGCGGACGATGCTGCGCATGCTCACGGTCGGGCCGGTCCTGGGCGCGGTGACCGGTGCGCGGCTCGGCGTCCTCTTCGTGCACGAGGACCCGGATCACTTCGGCCCGGTCGCCGACCTGTGCTCGCGCGGCGAGATCGCGATCCACATCGACCGCACGTTCACCTTCGCGGACGTGCCTGCCGCGCTCACCTGGCACGGCACGGGGAGAGCGCGTGGCAAGGCCGTCGTCATGGTGCGCGAGGGCTGACCGCGTGCAGGCCCGGGCCGGCACCGCTGCTCGGCGAGCGAGCGGAGCGCGGGCTGCCTAGCGTCGACCAGGGCCGCGAGACGCGCGGCCGAGCACGACAGGAGGCGTCATGACCGACACGCACCAGGACCTGCCGCACGCGGACGCCGACGAGGTCGCGAAGGTCCGCGAGCTCATCGAGGACGAGCAGATCGCCATGCTGACGACCGTCGCGACGGACGGCGGTCTGGTCAGCAGGCCTATGGGCGTCCAGGCGGTCGACTTCGACGGAGACCTGTGGTTCTTCGCTGCGGGAGACTCGCACAAGGTCGCGGAGATCGCGCAGGACTCCGCCGCGAACGCCGCGTTCTCGGGCAAGAGCTCGTGGGTGTCGCTCTCCGGGCGAGCGAGCCTGGTCCACGACCCGGACAAGATCCGCGAGCTGTGGAACGCCGTCGCCGACGCGTGGTTCCCCGACGGGCCGGACACGCCCGACGTCGTCCTCATCCGCCTGCACGCCGAGTCCGCCGAGTACTGGGACTCCCCCGGTGGCCGGGTCGCGACGCTGTTCCGGCTCGTCGCGACCAAGGTTGCCGGGAAGCCGTACGAGGGCGGGGAGAACGAGACCGTCCGGCTCTGAGCGTGTGCGCCCAGCGGCTCGTGCGCCCTCAACGGGCGCAGCGGAAGCCGATGTGCGTCGTCGCCGAGTCGGGGGTCTGGGGTGACCTTGCTGCGGGGCGGTAGCGCAGGCAGTACTCCGGTGCGCACAGGTGCGACCCGCCCTTGAGCACGAGGCGTTCCGGCGGCGCGACCGACGCCCCCGGGGTGCCGTCGGCCCGAGCGCCCGCGCCACCGCCGTCGGGCCCGCAGCCGCACGTGCACGCCGGCGGTACCCCCGTCTCCGCGGTCAGCGCGGGAAGGTCGGAGCGGCGGTGCCCGTCGGTCCACGCGTCGACCGTCCACTCCCAGACGTTGCCCGTCATGTCGGCCAGCCCGTGGCCGTTCGAGGGGAACGAGCCGACCGGCGACGTCCCGCGCCACCCGCCCCGGCCCGCGCCGGTGTTGCGGTACGGGAACCTCCCCTGCCACGTGTTCGCACGCCTCCCGTCCTGGGGTTCCTCGCCCCACGTGTACGTCGCGCCGACGAGCCCGCCGCGGGCCGCCAGCTCCCACTCGGCCTCCGTCGGCAGACGCAGGCCCGCCCACCCCGCGTAGGCGCTCGCGTCCAGGAACGACACCTGGACGACGGGGTGGTCGTCCAGCCCGTCCGCCGACGAGCCCGGGCCGGCCGGGTGCCGCCAGCACGCGCCCGTCTCCCAATGCCACCACTGCCGCCAGTCCCCCAGGTCGACCGGCCCGTCGGTCGGGGTGAACACGAGCGAGCCCGGCACGAGCAACCGCGGGTCGGCGCCGGGGAAGTCCGCGGGATCGGGCGCGAGCTCCGCGGTCGTGACATAGCCGGTCTCCGCGACGAACGCGGCGAACTCGCGGTTCGTCACCGGTGTCCGGGCGATCTCGAAGGGAGCGACGTCGACGTCGACGACCGGCCCCTCCTCCGGGTAGAAGCTCTCGGAACCCATGCGGAACCGACCGCCCGCGATCGGGACCAGGTCGGTGGGACGTGCGTTCGTCATCCCGCCATCATCTCCGTCCCCGCCGGTGCCGTCCCGACGACGAGCACCTGGGGATGACGCCGGGCCCGGGGCGGATCCACCGGCTCGTCGCCGAGGCGTTCGACCGCGGGGTTCCGGACGAGCTGACCGACACGTTCCTCGCCGGTGTCGCAGCCGCGACGTCGTTCCGTACGAACCCGCTCCACGCTGTGCTGCACGAGTCCGGCTACGCGCAGTCGCACACCGCGCGTGCGCCCGGTCCGCGCCGCCGAGGCGCTCGCGACGCGCAAGGACTGGGGAGATCTCTACGACGACGACATGTTCGTCGACGCGGACCTGTCGCTCGAGACGGCCGCGCACGTCGGGAACACCGAGGCGTGGGTGACGAACGAGCTCGAGCACGACGGCCTGCGCCTGGGCGACGTCGTCCAGCGCCTGACGGCGCGCGTCTCGGCCCGCGGCTGCCCGCTCCACGGCTGAGCCTCCTGCCGACCTGGACTACGTGCCGATCAGTCCGCACATCGGGGCGCCACGCCGGGTCCGGCAGGTCAGGCTTCGTCGTGCCGGTCCACATCAGGACCCGTCCGACGACGGCGCGTGCTTGTCGAGGAAGGCGTAGACCTCCGTCGCGTCGACGCCCGGGAAGGCTCCGCTGGGGAGCGCGGTGAGGACGTGCTGGTGCATGCGGGCGCTGGGCCAGGAGCCGTCCTCCCACTGCGCGGCGGCGTCCGCGGCGGGGCGCTTGCAGCACGACTCGTCCGGGCACTGCGACTGGCGTCGGACGGTCGTGTCACGGCCGCGGAACCACTTGGCCGAGGCGAACGGGACCCCGACGGCCAGGGAGAACTGGCCGGACGCCGTCGTGCCCGTCTGGGTGGAGCACCAGAACGTCCCGGCCGGGGTGTCGGTGTACTGGTAGGACTCCTGGGCGCGGTCGCGGCGCGTGAACGCCTCGCGCACCGCCCACCGGCGGCACACCATCTGCCCCTCGATCGCGCCGGTGACGTCGGCGGGCAGCGGGAGACCGTCGTTGGCGTACCCGCGGAACAGCGCGCCGTCGTCGCCCACGCGCAGGAAGTGCAGGGGGATGCCGAGGTGCTCGGTGGCGAGGTTGGTGAAGCGCTGCGCCGCGGCCTCGTGCGTGACGCCGAACGCGTCGCGGAAGTCCTCGACGGCCAGGTCCTTCTCGCGCTTGCGCCGCTCGAGGAAGTCGACCGCGGCCGACTGCGGGATGAGGCAGCACGCCGCGAAGTACGTGATCTCGACGCGCTGGCGCAGGAACTCGGCGTACGACCGCGGCCGCTCGTGCCCGAGCACGCGGTGCGCGAGGGCCTGCAGCGCGAGCGAGCGCAGGCCGTGCCCGCCGGGAATCGACGCGGGCGGGAGGTAGATGCGGCCGTTGCGCAGGTCGGTGACGGTGCGGGTGGAGTGGGGCAGGTCGTCGACGTGCCAGATGGTGAAACCGAGCTGCTCCGCCATGCGGGCCACCGTCCGGTGGGTCAGCGCGCCGACGGTGTAGCCCGCGCGCCGGGTCATGTCCTCCGCGAGCGCCTCGATCTCCGGGTAGTAGTTGTTGCGCGCCTGGCGCTCGAGCCGCAGCTCGGTGTTCGCCCGGCGCGCCTCCTCGGGCGTGGCGATGGCCTCGGTCGCACGGCGCTGCAGCTCGGCGTGCAGGCCGACGAGGTTCTCCAGCACCGGCTGCGGGAGCTTCTGGCTCGCCTTCACCGACGGCAGGCCCAGGGACGCGAACAGCGGCCCGCGCTGCGCACGGTCGAGCTCGATCTCCAGCGCCGCCCGTCGCGACGGCGGCTCGTCCGTGAGGAGGTCCGCGACCGCGACGTCGAGGGCCTGGGCGATCTGGTTCAGGAGGGACAGCCGCGGTTCGCGGCGCCCGTTCTCGATCATGGACAGCAGGCTCGGCGCCGTCCCGACCGCGTCCCCGAGCGCGTCGAGGGTCAGGCCGCGCGCCGCGCGGAAGTGCCGCACGCGCCGCCCGAGCGTGATGAGGTCGCTCCCGGACTCGGCCATCCCTTCACGCTACGTCAAGATCGACGAATCTTCACGGCTTGAGGGATGGAAAGCCTCGAACAGGCCAGCCAGAGTGGAGTCATCGGCAAGAGCTTCTCACCACTCGCAGGGAGCCCCCCATGACCACGACCGCCAACCCTCGTCGCACGCGCCACGCCGCCCTGCTCGACGACGTCGAGTCCGAGCTGGCCGGGATCACGGCCGCCGCGTTCGGGTCCCCCGCGCAGACCGCCGACCCCCGCCCCCGTGACGCCCGCGTCTGGGTGCGCGGGATCGCAGATCTCACCGAGCCCGACGCGATCGTCTGGTGCGACGGGTCCGCTACCGAGAAGCAGCGCCTGGTCGACCTCATGGTCGACGCCGGCACGCTCCTCCCGCTCGACCCCGAGCTGCGTCCCGGGAGCTACCTCGCGCGCTCGGACCCGGACGACGTCGCGCGCGTCGAGTCGCGGACGTTCATCTGCTCGCGCGAGGAGGTCGACGCGGGCCCCACGAACAACTGGCGCGAGCCCGAGGTCATGCGCACCGAGCTGCGCGGCGTCTTCGACGGGTCCATGCGCGGACGCACCATGTACGTCGTCCCCTTCTCCATGGGTCCCGTCGGCGGGCCGATCTCGCAGGTGGGCGTCCAGGTCACCGACTCGCCGTACGTCGTCGTGAGCATGGGGATCATGACGCGCGTCGGCCGGGACGTCATGGACCTGATCGACGACGGCGCACCGTTCGTCCCGGCCGTGCACTCGGTCGGCGCGCCGCTGATCGACGACATGGGCGCAGTCACCGAGGACGTCGCCTGGCCGTGCAACGCGACGAAGTACATCGCGCACTTCCCCGAGACCCGGGAGATCTGGTCGTACGGCTCGGGCTACGGAGGCAACGCGCTGCTCGGCAAGAAGTGCTTCGCCCTGCGCATCGCGTCGGCGATGGCACGCGACGAGGGCTGGCTCGCCGAGCACATGCTCGTCATCCGCGCGACGTCGCCCGAGGGCCGCCGCTACCACCTCGCCGCCGCGTTCCCGTCGGCCTGCGGCAAGACCAACCTGGCGATGCTGCGCCCGACGATCCCCGGCTGGACGGTCGAGACGATCGGCGACGACATCGCGTGGCTGCGCACGGGGCCGGACGGGCGCCTGCGAGCCATCAATCCCGAGGCGGGCTTCTTCGGCGTCGCCCCCGGGACCGGGATCGAGACGAACCCCGCCGCCGTCGAGACGTTCGACCGGGACACGATCTTCACGAACGTCGCGCTGACCGACGACGGCGACGTCTGGTGGGAGGGCCTGACGCCCGAGCCTCCCGCCCACCTCGTCGACTGGACCGGCCAGGACTGGACGCCGGGCGCCGGCCGTCCCGCCGCGCACCCGAACTCCCGGTTCACCGTCGCGGCTGCGCAGTGCCCCACGATCGCCGACTCGTGGGAGGACCCCGACGGCGTGCCGATCGACGCGATCGTCTTCGGCGGGCGGCGCGCGAGCAACGTCCCGCTCGTCGCGCAGGCCTACGGCTGGGAGCACGGCGTGTTCATGGGCGCGACGATCTCGTCGGAGCGCACGGCCGCGGCAGAGGGCGCGGTCGGCGAGCTGCGCCGCGACCCGTTCGCCATGCTCCCGTTCTGCGGTTACAACATGGCCGACCACTGGGCGCACTGGTTGCGCGTGGGCGCGTCGCTCGACGCGGACAAGCGACCCAAGATCTTCCAGGTCAACTGGTTCCGCAAGGACGCGGGCGGCGGCTTCCTGTGGCCGGGGTTCGGCGAGAACTCGCGCGTCCTCGCGTGGATCGCCGCGCAGGTGGACCGGTCGCGCGGGGTGCGGACCGACTGCGGTGCCGTGAAGAGCCCGGTCGGGCTGCTCCCGGCACCCGGTGCGCTGAACACCGACGGGCTCGACCTGCCCGACGGCGCGCTCGACGCCCTGTTCGACGTCCCCGTCGAGCCGTGGCTCGCCGAGGCGGGCCTCACGGCCGAGTTCTTCGACACGTTCGCAGGCCGCGTCCCGGCCGAGCTGTGGGTGCAGCTGGCGCGCCTGCGTGACCGCCTCACGTCCTGACCGGTTCGCCGAGAAGTGAGCTGCCGCCCCTGTTCCGGCCGATCCAGGGGCGACAGCTCACTTCTCGGCGGGTGCTGTGGCGAGGTCTTGGTCCGAGAGCACGTGCTCCAGGTCCGAGGCGTCCACCAGCGGGTCGTCGAGGTCGACCGTGATGCGGGAGTGTGCGAGCAGCCGGGCACCCCCCGTGATGGTCGAGTGCAGCGCCGCGTACTCCCCCACCCGCGCCTCGCTCAGCACGGTCCCGACGAAGCGGTTGCCGCGCGGCGAGATCGTCTCCAGCGACTCGCCCTCGCTGATCTCGCCGCGCCGGGCCATCAGTGCCAGTCGCGCCGACGTGCCGGTCCCGGTGGGGCTACGGCACAGCACCCCGGGATGCACGTAGGTGGCCGACGGCGACTCCCAGCGGCCGTCGGCCAGCTGCCGCACCGGACCCATGAAGTGCGCGAACGGCAGCGGGCCGACCTCGCCGAGCTCGGGATGCTCCTGCCGCAGCCCCGGACGCGCCGCACGGACGAAGGCGTCACCGAACGCGGTGAGCGCGATCTGCTGCTCGCGGTCGATCGTGAAGCCGTGCCTCGTGGCGTCGATCATCGCGTAGTAGGCACCGCTCCACACGAGGTCGAACTCGACCCGGCCGTAGTGCGGCACGTCGACGGCGAGGCCCTGGTCGGCGACGTACGCGGGCTCGCCCTGCGTCGTGACGGACGCGACCCGACCGTCGACGTTCCGGGTGCTGATCCGTGCCAGGCCGGCAGGCGACTCGAGCACCACGTCCTGCAGCCCGTCCTCCAGCGGGATCATCCCGCTCATCAGGAGAGCCGTCACGGTGCAGATCGTGTTGGAGCCGGAGTACAGCGGGTACCCCATCGCCTCCATGATGATGTAGCCGGCCTGCGCCTCGGGCCGGCTCGGCTCGACGATCAGGTCGACCGACATGGCCGGGTCCCCGTACGGCTCCGACAGCAGCAGGCGCCGCAGCCCGTCCCCCTCGTGCTGCAGGTAGCGCGCCTTCTCCAGCACGCTCGCGCCGGGCAGCGGCTCGACGCCGGCGACGACGATCCGGCTGACGTCGCCACCGGACTGGGTGTCGATGAGGTGCAGCGTGCGCTCACGGTGCATAGGGGGCTCCCACGGTGTTCCAGTGCCGGTCGGGGACCACGACCAGCTTGCCGATGTAGGTCTTTCCCATGAACGTGCGTTGCGCGTCGTGGAAGTCGGACAGGCGGAACGTCCGGTCGAGCAGCGGCTTGATGTCGCCGTCCTCGATGTAGCGCAGCAGACGCCGGAACGCGGTGCGGGTGCCCTGGGAGGACCCGTGCAGCTCGAGCTGCTTGAGGTAGACGGTGCGCAGGTCCAGGTCCACGACGGGCCCGCCGATGGCCCCGGCGGTCGTGTAGCGACCCTCCGGGCGCAGGATCCGCAGCAGGTCGTTGAACAGCGGGCCCGCGACCAGGTCCGCGACGACGTCCACCGGCCCGTCCACGACCCGCTCCACCTCGGCCACCAGGTCGGGGGCGTCGCGCAGGACGACGTCCTCGGCCCCGATCTCGCGCATCGCGTCCTCCTTGCCGGCGGACGTGACGGCGTAGGGGATCGCTCCCCGGACCCGGGCGAGCTGGACGATCGCCGAGCCCACGCCGCCGGAGGCCCCGGTGACGAGGACCCGCTCTCCGGCGGCCAGCCGCGCCCGGTCGAGCATCTGCTCGGCGGTGAGATAAGCGCAGCAGAAGGTCGCCAGCTCGGCGTCCGCGATGTCGGCGGTGACCTCGTAGGCGTTCTCTGCCGGCACCGTCATGAACTCGGCGTACCCGCCGTCCCGGCCGTGGCCGATGTAGTCGATGTCCGCCAGGGAGTCGTCGCCCTCGGGACGGTTGTAGATCGAGAAGTCGACCATGACCCGCTCGCCCACACGGCCGGCGGGCACGCCGTCACCGACGGCGACGATCCGCCCGACCGTGTCGGTGCCCTGGATGCGCGGGAAGGTGAGCGTGGACCTCCCCCGCCGCCAGGTGGAGACCGAGGCGGGGTCGGTCTCGGTGCCGTAGGCCCCCTCGCGCACCCATACGTCGGTGTTGTTCATGCCGCAGGCCGACACGTCGACCAGGACCTCGCCGGCCGCCGGTTCAGGTGTCGGGACGTCGTCGCGGTACACGAGCTGGTCGAGCCCGCCGTGCCCGACGAGCTGGACCGCCTTCATCTGTGCTGGGATCGCCTCCATCGCCCGAGCCTAGTGTCAGCAGCACCGCACCGGGCACCTCAGCAGCGCGAGGTGGCACACCGGCGGGTGCCCGACGATCAGCCGGCGACCGTGTACGGCTTCTCAGGCCAGTAGGCCCACTCCTCGAAGTGCTCGACGCGCCCGTCCGGCGCGAACCGCAGGACCCACAGGTCGCGGTACTCCTGCTGCTCGGGCTCGAGGTACTCGACCTCGACGCGCACGACGGCATCCGCGCCGTCGACCGCGACCACCTCGGCACGCATCGCGAACGACGCGCCGTCGTCCACGAGCCAGAACCGCCCGATCGCGTCGAGACCGACGAGCGGCTCCGCAAAGGGCGAGCGCAGGTAGCGGGCGTCGTCGGTGAAGAGCCGGGCCACCGCCGCGACGTCCTGCGTCCGCCACGTCCGCTCGTACTCTTCCACCCAGCGCATCGCCCCGTCGCGATCCATCCGTCCCCCAGCATGCTCGCAGTCCTCGGCGAGACCCCTTGGCCGCCGCGGCCTCCCGGCCTCGGGCAACCCTGCCCGAGGCTGCTCGGACTCGCCCGTCGGCACGACGACGCCGACCGTGTCGATCCCGCCCTTTCCCGTTCGACCTGTGGGTGAGAGGGTCGGAACGACCGGCCCACCGACACCGGGAGTCAACGATGAAGTACATGCTCATCATGCGCAGCACCGACGAGGGCCAGGCCGCGTTCGCGAGCATCTCGTTCGACGAGATGCTCGAGACCATGGGCCGGTTCAACGACGAGCTCATCCGCGCGGGCGTGCTGCTCGCGGCAGAGGGGCTCGACGACGCGGCGCAGGGCGTCGTGGTCGACCTGTCGTCCGACGTGCCCGTCGTGACGGACGGCCCGTACGGGGAGACCAAGGAGCTGTTCGGCGGCTACTACATCCTCGACGTCGCCTCCCAGGAGGAGGCCGTCGAGTGGGCGAAGCGGCTGCCGTACTCCGGACCCGGGACGAAGGTCGAGGTCCGCCGGGTCCCGTCGATCGACGAGTTCCCGCAGGACAACGAGTGGATCCGCAAGGAGCGCGCGTGGCGCGAGGCGACCGGCCAGGTGTGACCGTTCCCGACGGCCGCCGGGCCGTCGAGGCCGTGTGGCGCATCGAGTCGGCGCGGATAGTGGGCGCCCTCGCGCGGTACACCGGGGACTTCGCGCTCGCCGAGGACCTCGCGCAGGAGGCGCTCGCCGAGGCGCTCGTCTCCTGGCCGCGCGACGGCGTGCCGCGCAACCCGTCCGGGTGGCTGCTCACCGTCGGTCGACGTCGCGCGATCGACACGTACCGCCGCCGCTCGGCCCTCGACGAGCGGTACGCCGCCCTCGCCCACCAGCTGGGCGAGGGCGGCGCGACGTCCGGCGGGCCGCCGTCGGGCACCACCGGTCCCGGGGCCGGGGACGACGTGCTGTGGGACCCCGACCGCGTGGACGAGGACGTGCTCGCCCTCATGTTCGTCGCGTGCCACCCGGTGCTCTCGCGCGAAGCGTCCGTCGCGCTCACGCTGCGGGTCGTCGGGGGCCTGTCGAGCGACGAGGTCGCGCGGGCCTTCCTCGTACCGACGGCGACGGTCCAGGCCCGCATCACGCGCGCGAAGAAGACTCTTGCCGCGGCGAGCGTGCCGTTCGGGGTGCCCCCGGCCGACGAGCGCCGCGAGCGCCTCGGCTCCGTGCTGGGCGTGCTGTACGTGATCTTCACCGAGGGTTCCACCGCGACGTCGGGCGACGAGTGGCTGCGCCCCGACCTGGCACACGAGGCGGTACGGCTCGCGCGTGTGCTCGCCGGGCTCGTACCGGACGAGCACGAGACCCACGCGCTCGTCGCCCTCCTCGAGCTCACCGCCGCCCGCTTCCCCGCCCGGACCACGACCGACGGCGACCCTGTCCTGCTCGCCGACCAGGACCGTCGGCGCTGGGACCGGTCCGCGATCCGACGCGGCCGCGCGGCGCTCGCGCGCGCCGCAACGGTGGGCACGACGGGCCGGACGGGACTGGGCCCGTACGGGCTGCAGGCGGCGATCGCGGAGTGCCACGCCGTCGCGCCCTCGGTCGAGGGGACCGACTGGGACCGGATCGTGCTCCTGTACGAGGCGCTCGGCCGGATCGCGCCGTCGCCGGTCGTCGAGCTCAACCGGGCCGTGGCGGTCGCGATGGCGCACGGCCCGGGGGCGGGGCTCCGGATCGTCGACGAGCTCGTCGCGACCGACCGGCTGCCCGGGTTCCACCTGGTGCCGAGCGTGCGCGCCGAGCTGCTCGGGCGCCTCGGGCGCCGCGACGAGGCCCGGGCCGAGTACGCGCTCGCGGTACGGCTGTGCCCGACCGTGCGCGAGCGCGCCCTGCTCGAGCGCAAGGCGGCCGAGCTCGGCGCGTGAGCCTCGACCCTCTCGGTGCGCCCTGCACCGTGGGGGAGAATCGACGACGTGAGCCTCCCCCCCGACCCCGGTACCGACTGGCGACCGCACGTCGCAGACCCGGCCGCGCGACCGCCGTCGTCCCTCCCGCACGTCGTGTTCTTCGAACCGCGCATCCCCGGGAACACGGGCAACGCGATCCGCCTGGCCGCGCTCACCGGTGCGCGCCTGCACCTCGTCGAGCCGCTGGGGTTCGAGATGGACGAGCCGCGGCTGCGCCGGGCGGGCCTGGACTACCACGACCTCGCCGCGGTGGAGGTGCACGCGGACCTCGAGGCCGCGCTGGCCACCCTGCCGGGGCGGGTGCTCGCGTTCACGACGCGGGGGACGACGTCGTACACCGACGTGACGTACCGGCCCGACGACGTGCTGCTCTTCGGCCCCGAGCCGACGGGCCTGCCCGACGAGGTCCTCGCGCACCCGCGCCTGACCGACCAGGTGATCATCCCGATGCTGCCGGGACGCCGGTCCCTCAACCTGACGAACGCGGCGTCGGTCGCGGTGTACGAGGCGTGGCGCCAGACGGGCTTCGCGGGGGCCCGCCCGTGAGCGCGAGCTCGCCCGTGAGGTAGTGCTGGACCTGCGGCGCGAGAACCGCGACGACGTCGTCGGGCGCGGTGCTCGCGAGCGGCTCGACGGCGAGCACGTAGCGCACCATGACGAGCCCGGCCAGCTGGGTCGCCACGAGGTTGCCGCGCCACAGCGCCTCGTCCTCGGTGAGCCCGAGCGGCGCCACCGCGGTCCGGATGACTCGGGCGAGCACGAACTCGCGCAGCAGCGCCGCCCCGCGCGAGCTGCGCATCGAGGACCGCACGACCACGAGAGCGGCGCTGCCCTGCGGTGAGTCCCAGACCGTGAGCAGCGTGCGGACGAGGTGCTCACCGAGCCGCTCCGGGTCGTCGGGCAGACCCGCGGCGAGCACTTCCTGCGGGTCGACGGGTGCGTTCACCACCGCCTGGAACAGCTTCTCCTTGGTCCCGAACCAGTGGTGGATCATCGCCGGGTCGACGCCCGCCCGCTGCCCGATGTCCCGCAGCGTCGCGGCCTCGAAGCCGTGCTCGGCGAAAGCGTCGCGCGCGGCCGCGAGGATGAGGCTGCGGGTGTCCCCGGCGCCCGGGCGGCGCCCGCGCCCCCCGGTCATGCCTCGGCCCCCGCGCGCTCGACGAGGACCATCGTCTCCTCGAGCGTCGCGGGCACGACGTCGGTCCTCGCCTCGACCCCGGCGCCCGCCAGGGCGGCCTCGACGTCCGCGGCCGGCGTGCCGGCCACGCGGGTGGTGCGACCGTCGAGCACGACCGGCAGGCCGGCGTCGGCCAGCGCCCCGAACACCGCCGCCCAGTCGTCGCCGCGCACCACGACTGCCTCACGGCCCGACGTGATGTCCGCGACCGTGCCGTGGGCGACACGGCGCCCGTGCGACATGATCTCCAGCCGCGTGCACTGCGCGGCCTCCTGCAGGTAGTGCGTCGTGACGAGTACGCCGACACCGGCCTCCGCCTGCTCGTGGATGGTGTCCCACAGCCGGGCGCGGGCCAGGGGGTCGACGCCGGAGGTCGGCTCGTCGAGCACGAGCAGCCGGGGCGCGTGCATCAGCGCGCAGTAGAACGCGAGCCGCCGCTGCAGGCCGAGGCCGATCTCCGCGACGAGCGCGGTGCGCACGGCGGCGAGCTCGTCGGGCAGCGGCGGCGGTTCGGCCACGCCGTACGCCTGCGCGACGAACTCGACGTTCTGGTCCGTCGACAGGTCGGTGTAGAGGCCGAGACCCTGCGGCACGTAGCCCAGCGCATGGCGGTCGACGGCGGCCGGCGCGGACCCGAGCACCTCGACCTCGCCGGCGTCCGCGGCCTCGAGGGCGAGCAGCACGCGCAGCAGCGTCGTCTTGCCCGCGCCGTTCGCGCCGAGCAGCCCCACGATCTCGCCGGGCGCGACCTCGAGCGACATGTCGTCGACGGCGCGCACGTCGCCGTACGTCCGCGTCACCCCGCGGGCCTGCACCAGGAGCTCCGACCTCTCGAACCCCCGGGCGTGCCGTCCCGCACTCATGACGACGCCCCGGCGAGCGAGAGCACCACGAGCGCGTCCTCGAGGTCGGGCACGACCTTCTCTCCCGGCGGGGCGTCCGTGCCCGGCGGCGTCCACGTGTGGAACGCCGTCCCCCGGCGCCAGGTGCGTGCGGCGAGCGGGAGGGACGGGCCGTCGTCGGACCCGGGCGGGACGTCGGCTGGACCGGGATCGTCGCCGTCGGGGCGCCGGTCGCTCACGGTGACCTGGCCGGGGACGGCGGCGACGACGCCGGGCGGGTCGGCCGCGGCGAGGACGCGGCCGGCGTCGAGGGCGACGACGGTCGCGGCGCGCTCCGCCTCGTCGAGGTAGGTGGTCGCGAGCGCGATGGCGGTCCCCGCCGCCGCGGCCTCGGCGACCAGGCGCCACAGCTCGACGCGGCTCACGGGGTCGACCCCGGTGCTCGGCTCGTCGAGCAGGAGCAGGTCGGGCTCGTGGAGCATGGCGAGGCAGAACCCGAGCTTCTGGCGCATGCCGCCGGACAGCTGTCCGCCGAGGCGGTCGCGCGCACCGTCCAGGCCCGCGCGCCCCAGCAGCTCGTCCGCGCGGGCCGTCAGGGACTTGCGACCCATCGAGTACGCCGCGCCGACGAACTCGACGTTCTCCGCGACCGACAGGGTGCGCCACACGCCGCTCGTCGCCGGCTGGAAGCCGACCCGCTCGACCGATGGCACGTCCACCGACCCGCCCGCGAGCGCCACCCGCCGCACGAGCGCGCGCAGCAGGGTCGTCTTGCCCGCCCCGTCCCCGCCGACGAGCGCCGTGACCTCGCCCCGCGGCAGGCTGACGGTCACGGCGTCCAGGGCGGGGGCGGCGCCGTGGCCACCGTCGAACCGGACCGTGACGTCCCGCGCGCCCCACATCAGCGCGCGCCCTTCGGTGAGATCTCCCGGCCGAGGCGCAGCGTCGCCGCCCCGAAGATCACCACGGCCATCACCGCCAGGATCACGAGCGGGAGCCACAGGTAGTCCCACGACGCGTCGCGCAGCATGACGCCCTGCGAGATCTTGGTGAACCACGTCAGCGGCAGGACGTAGCCGATCCAGCGCACGCCCGCGGCCATCGCGTCGAGCGGGAAGATCATGCCGGACAGCAGCACCTGCGGCAGCAGCGTCATGAGCGCGACCTGCACGGCCTGGCCGGTGGTCTGCGAGACCGTCGAGATCAGCACCCCCAAGCCGAGCACGACGAACAGGAAGATCGCCGCGCCCAGCACGAACGCCACGACGCTCCCCACGAACGGCACCCCGAAGATCCACATGCCGAGCAGCGTCACGACCGCCATGTCGAAGCACGCGAGGAGGAAGTAGGGCGTGATCTTGCCGAGGATCACCTGGGACGACGAGAACGGCATGACCGCGAGCTGCTCGAGCGTCCCCGCCTCGCGCTCGCGGACCAGGCCGATGCTCGTGATGATCGTGCCGATGAACGTGAGGATCAGGCCGATGAGCGCGGGCACCATCACCCACGACGTCTCGAGGTCCGGGTTGTAGAGGATCTCCGAGGTGACCTGGTCCCCCAGCCCCGCCATCAGCACGTTCGCGGACTGCGCGGCGAACAGGTTGGACCCGTCGATGTAGACGATCGGGGCAGCGCCGGACGCGTCGTCGGACAGGGCGTCGCCGGTGACGATCGCGAGGTCGGCGTGGTCGTCGCGGAGCTGGTCGCGCGCGTCGCCGTCGCTCCCGCCCGGGTCGGAGGAGACGACGTCGAGCGTGCGGTCGCCGGTGGCCTCGCCGTCGGCGCCCTCGAGCATGTCGACCACCGCGTCGGCCTGCGACCCGACGACGGCGACCTTCAGCTCGTCGACGGTGAAGTTCGCGGCGTAGCCGAACACGATCAGCAGCAGGAGGGGCAGGGCCACGAGCATCGCGAGCGTGCGCTTGTCGCGCCGCAGCTCGCGGAACTCCTTCATCATCATCGCGCGCACGATGCGCCTCCCGGTCCACTAATTCATCGGGCAATGAATTTCCACCGTAGACCTGTCCCACGAACCTGACCACCCCAGTGAGAGCTCTGGTCGCCGAGGTAGAGCCCTGGTCGGGGACCAGAGCTCTACCTCGGCGACCAGAGTGCTACCCCGCGGACCTGGGCTCTACCTGGCGGACCGGGGCCTATCGGTCGCGGACCGCCGCGTACTGCGCGCGGATCGCCGGGACCTCGTCCGCCTCGGAGACCGTGCCCGACGCCGTCCCCCACCCCGGCGGGTCTGCCTCGCCCCCGGCACGGGATGCCGCGAGGACCCAGGCGGCCTGGCGGGCCGCGCCGTCGGCCACGTACTCGCCCGGCTCGGGGACGGTCACCGGCAGACCGAGGACCTGCGGCGCGAACTGCCGCACCGCCTCGGACTGCGCGCCGCCGCCGACGAGCTGCACGCGCTCGACCCGCACGCCCAGCGCGCGCAACGCGTCGAGCCCGTCCGCGAGCCCGCACAGCATGCCCTCGACGTAGGCGCGCGCGAGGTGCGCCGGCGTCGAGGTCTTGAGCGTGACGCCGTGCAGCGTCCCGGTCGCGTCGGGCCGGTTGGGCATGCGCTCACCCTCGAGGTAAGGCACGAGGACGAGGCCGTCCGCCCCGGGCGGCGCCTGTAGCGCGAGCCGGGACAGGCCCGCGTGGTCCACGCCGAGGACGGCGCGGGCGGCGTCGAGCACCCGGCTCGCGTTGAGCGTGACCGCGAGCAGGAGGTACCGGCCGGTCGCGTCGGAGAACCCGTTGATCAGGCCCGACCCGTCCGCCGTGCGCTCCGGGACCACCGCGGACACCACGCCCGACGTCCCGATCGACACCGCGACGTCGCCCGCCGTCATGCCGAGCCCGAGCGCGGCACCCGCGTTGTCCCCGGCGCCGGGGCCGAGCAGCGCGCCGCCCTCGACGTCCGCCCCGGCCACGCCCGGGTGCGCGACGCCCGCGACCGACGACGGCCCGACGACGCGCGGCAGCACGACGTCCGTCCGGCCGAGCGCGAGCTCGAGCAGGTCGAGGCGGTAACCCTCGCGACCGGATCCCGCGGCGTCGGGCGAGGCGACCCGCGTCGCGTCCCAGTAGCCCGTCCCCGAGGCGTCGGACGCGTCGGTGACGAGCGCGTCGAGGTCCGGGCCGAGCGGCGCGGTCGGGTCGCCCGCGGGCCCGTACCCGGCGATGCGCCAGGTCAGCCAGTCGTGCGGGAGCGCGACGGCAGCCACGCGCGCCGCGTTCTCGGGCTCCGCGTCGCGCAGCCACCGCAGCTTGGTGACGGTGAGCGACGCGACGGGGACGGAGCCGATGGCGTCGGCCCACGCCTGCGCGCCCACCGCCTCGTCGCCGTCGCCGAGCTCGCGGACCAGGTCCCGGGCCGCCTGGGCGGACCGGGTGTCGTTCCACAGCAGCGCCGGACGCACGACGTCACCGTCCGCGTCCAGCGCGACCATCCCGTGCTGCTGGCCACCGACGGCGAGCGCCGCGACGTCGTCCAGCCCGCCCGCGGCCGCCACCGCGGCACCGAGGGCGTCCCACCACGCGGCGGGGTCGACCTCGGTGCCGTCGGGGTGGGACGCCGAGCCGAAGCGCCGCAGCGCCCCGGTCTCGGCGTCCCGCACGACGACCTTGCAGGACTGCGTGGACGTGTCGACGCCGGCGACGAGCGTGCTCATGCCCGCCACGTCAGCCGATGAGGTGCTCGAGCGCGAGCTGGTTGAGGCGCACGAAGCCGAAGTCGCGGTTCGCAGCGGCCTCGACGTCGAAGTCCTCGTACGCGCTGCGATCGGCCAGGATGTCGGCGACCGTCTCGCCCGCGGCGAGGGTCGGCTCGCCGAGCTCGAAGACGCCGGAGTGCGCGAACGCCTCCTGGACCCGGCTGTCCGCGCGGTACGCGGCGGCCTTGCGCGCGAGCAGGTCGTACGTGGCCATGTTGGCGCGCGCGGAGTCCCACACGCCGATCTCGTTCTCGGTGCGCGACGGCTTGTAGTCGAAGTGGCGCGGGCCGGTGTAGCGCGGGCCGCCGTTCGGGAAGCCGTTCTCGAGCAGGTCGACCGTGAAGAACGCCGAGAGCAGGTCGCCGTGGCCGAACACGAGGTCCTGGTCGAACTTGATGGACCGCTGGCCGTTGAGGTCGATGTGGAACAGCTTGCCGGCCCACAGCGCCTGGGCGATCCCGTGCGTGTAGTTCAGGCCCGCCATCTGCTCGTGCCCGGTCTCCGGGTTGAGGCCGACGATGTCGCCGTTGTCGAGCTTCGCGATGAGGCCGAGCGCGTGCCCGATGGTCGGGAGGAAGATGTCGCCGCGCGGCTCGTTCGGCTTGGGCTCGAGCGCGATCTTCAGGTCGTAGCCCTGGCTCTTGATGTAGCCCGCGACCGTGTCGATGCCCTCGGCATAGCGCTCGTGCGCCGAGTTGAGGTCCTTGGCGCCGTCGTACTCGGTGCCCTCGCGCCCGCCCCACATGACGAACGTCTTCGCGCCCAGCTCGGCGGTGAGATCGACGTTGCGCAGCACCTTGCGCAACGCGTAGCGACGCACGCCGCGGTCGTTCGACGTGACGCCGCCGTCCTTGAAGACGGGGTGGCTGAACAGGTTGGTCGTCACCATCTCGATGACGAGCCCGGTCTCGTCGGCCGCCTTGCGCACCGTGTCGAGGCGGCGGGTGCGCTCGGCGTCGTCGGAACCGAACGGCACGACGTCGTCGTCGTGGAACGTGAAGCCCCACGCACCGAGGTCGGCGAGCCTGCGGACCGAGTCCGCGGGGTCGAGCTCCGGACGGCTCGGCCCGCCGAACTGGTCCTGCGCCGTCCAGCCCACGGTCCACAGACCGAAGGAGTAGTTGATGCCGCTGTCGTTCCGCGCGCGCTCGTCGGCCACGATGGTCTCCTCGTCGAGTGGTGACGACGCGGCCACCGCGTCGTCGTCATTTAAGTCGTATGGCTGAACTTATCCGCACGAGTCGGTAGGGTCAAGACGTGCACCGCGCCGACACGAACCGCCCACGTCCGCCCGCAGCCCGGCAGGCGACGCTGCGCGAGCACAATCTCGCCCTCGTCGCCCGCGCCGTCTTCGAGGCGGGCGGTCCGTGCTCACGGGCCGACGTCGCGTCGGCCACCGGCCTCACCCGCGCAACCGTCTCGACCCTCGTCGAGCAGCTGCTCGGTGCGCGCATCATCGCCGAGCTGCCACCGCTCGCGCCCCAGCGCGCCGGTCGGCCCGCGGTCCCCCTCGTACCGGCGGCTCGCACGGTCGTCGGGCTCGGGCTCGAGGTCAACGTCGACTACCTCGGGTGCCGGGTGCTCGACCTGGCCGGGGCGGTCGTGGCCGAGCACGTCGAACCCGACGACCTCCACGACTGCGACCCCTCGGTGGTGCTCGGACGCCTCGGACGGCTCGCCCGGGCCCTGGTCGCGCACGTGGAGGAGGACGGCATGACGGTCGCCGGCGCGACGCTCGCCCTGCCGGGCCTCGTCGACGTCCGTAGCGCCCGCCTCGAGGTCGCACCCAACCTCGGCTGGTCACGCCTGGACCCGCTCCCCCTGCTCGGTCTCGACACCGGTGGCGACGCGCGGACCCTCGCCGTCACGGTCGCCAACGAGGCCAAGCTCGCGGCACTCGCACAGTCCGCCCGTGGCCCCGACTCCGACGACCGGCCGCGGGCCGACGTGCCCGACACGTACCTGTACGTCTCCGGTGACGTCGGGATCGGCTCCGCCATCGTCGTCGACCGGCGCATCTTCCACGGGCGGCACGGATGGGCCGGAGAGATCGGGCACGTCGTCGTCGACCCGAGCGGTCCCCGCTGCCGGTGCGGGGCGACCGGCTGCCTCGAGCAGTACGCGGGCAAGGACGCGCTGCTCCGTGGAGCCGGCCTCGCCCCGGGCGACGCGACGTCCGACCTGCTCGCCGCGCTCGAGGCCGGGGAGACGGCGGCGCTCACCTGCCTGCGCAGAGCGGGTACCGCGCTCGGCAGCGCGCTGGCCGACTACGTCAATCTCGTCGACATCGACACCGTGCTGCTCGGGGGCATCTACCCGCCGCTGCTCCCCTACCTGCGCGCGCCGGTGGAGGCCGAGCTCCGCTCGCGGGTGCTGGCTGCGCCGTGGGCCGCGCTGCACGTGGACGCGGCCCCCGTCGACCACCACGCCGCGCTCACCGGCGGGGCGCGCGAGGTCCTGCGCGGTGTCGTCGAGCACCCGACCCGTTGGGTCGAGGGGTGAGCCAGGTCGCGGCCGTGCACGCACCGTCCTCGGTGTGGACCACCGAGCGCGGACGGCGCGAAGTGCGTAACGTGAGCCTCTGCGGCCGGAGGGACCGGGCGGAGCGAGGAGGACGTCGGTGACCGAGAGCGGTGTGCAGGTGGAGGACGCAGGAGCCCTCTGGATCATGCACGGCGAGATCGACGCCTCCGTCCAGGCGCGGCACGAGGACGAGCTGCTGCGCCACGCGCGCACCGTCGACCGACCCATCCGGATCGACCTCTCCGCCGTGACCTTCATGGACTCGGGGGGCCTGCGGCTGCTCTACCACGCCGCATCCTCCGGCTCCGGGTCCCCGCTGCTCGTCGGCGTCCCGGACCGCGTGCGCGACCTGCTCGAGCTGAGCGGCGTCGTCGAGCTGTTCGAGCTGGAGGAGGTCGGATGACCGTCGCGTACGCCGAGGTTCCGCACCGGTTCGTCGAGATCGCCTCCTGGGACCTGCGCGCCATGACGCAGCTCACGCAGCTGCGAGCCGACCTGCACCGCACCCTGACGGCGAACCCGATGCCGCAGGACCACCGGCTCGACTCGGTGCCGGAGCGCCTCGTGCTCGTCGCGAGCGAGCTCGCGACGAATGCGCTGCGGCACGGCAACCCCCCGATCCGCGTGCGCCTCCTGAGCGACGGCCGCGAGATCGCGGTGGACGTCATCGACCACTCGCCCGAGCAGGCTCCGGTCGTCGCGGGCCGCCGGGCACCGGGGGCCGGCGGGTTCGGGCTCGTCCTGGCCTGCCGTGCCGCGCGCGACGTCGGCTGGTTCCGGAGCGGTGTCGGCGAGAAGCACGTGTGGGCCCGGTTCGACGTCCCCGCCTATCGCACCGGCGCCAGCGCGCGCAGCGCACTGACGCTCGCGAACTGACCCTCCCTCGTCAGGGAGGGCGGCCACGCGGACCGACCGGTCGGCCTCAACCTTCGCGGTGCAGCACCAGCAGCGTCGCGTCGTCCGTGGAGTCGGGGTCACGCACGGCGTCGAGGACCTCCTGCGCCGGGGTGGCAGGTCCGGCGCCGAACACCGCGGCCAGCCGGTCCAGGCCGGCCCGCACCGACTCGTCGCGGCGCTCGACGAGACCGTCCGTGTACACGACCAGCGCACCGCCCGCGGGAACCGTCAGCGTGTGCGCCGTCGGCGCGCGCATCCCCACGCCGACGGGCGGCGCGGTCGCGGGCCGCGACCAGCTCGACGACCCGTCCGCGCCCACCACGAGCAGCGGCGGGTGGCCGGCGGACACGTACTCCACCAGCCCGTTCTCGAGGTCGACCAGCGCCAGCGAGACCGTCGCGACCTCGCCTGGCAGGGTCCAGGCCGCGGTCCGGGCGAGGTGCGCCACCGCCTCGACCGCCGAGCCCGCACCGACGAGCGCCGCACGCAGCGCGGTGCTCAGCTGCCCCATCGTCGCGGCCGCCTGCAGCCCGTGCCCGGTGACGTCGCCGACGACGACCGCAAGGCGCCCTGACGGCAGCACGAGCGCGTCGTACCAGTCCCCGCCGACGAGCCCGCCCCCCGCCGACTCGTACCGCGACTCGAGCCGCCAGCCCGAGACGTCCGGCAGCAGCGTGGGCAGCAGGCTGCGCTGGAGCTCCTCCGCGGCACGCAGGTCGCGGCGCCCGCGCACGTACAGCGACTCCACGAGGTGCCCGCGCAAGGCCGTCGCGAAGTCCGTCTGGTCCTCCGTCCACGGGCGGCTGTGCCCGCGCACCACCTCACGCCACCGCTCGAACGACCTGCGCGGGCTGAGCCGCACGCTGCCGTCCTCCGTGCGGGCGATCTCCTTGTTCTGCGGGTCCCCGCCCCAGTCGACGTGCCGCAGCACCTCGTCGCGCACCCAGAGCACGACCTGCCCCTCGGGCAGCACGATGCCCAGGACCCCGGCCACGCCCGGGGCGACCGCTGCGACGTCGGGCGCCGCGTCGGGCAGCGAGTCCGTCGACACCAGCTCGGCCTCCTGGGCGAGCACCCAGGCCACGAGGGCCCGCGAGGCGTCCTCGTCGGGGACCGTCCCCACCGAGGTGAGCCGGCCCTCCGCGAGGACGACCGCGCCGTCGGCGCGCACCAGCCGGCGCAGCCAGCCGGACCGCGTGATCGCGACACCCAGCGGAGCACTCTCGTCACGGCTGTCCGCGGCGAGGTGGGCGAGCACGCGCTCGGCGCGGCTCACCTCGGTGCCGCGCTCCTCCTCCGCCTGCGCGACGAGGCGCACCGAGAGCGTCGACCCCAGGAACTCGGCCGTCGTGCGGACCTCGTACGACGGCTCGTGCGGACCCGCGTAGTGGTGGCACGCGATCAGCCCCCAGAGCCTGCCGTCGCGCAGCAGCGAGATCGACATCGACGCGCGCACGCCCATGTTCCGCAGGTACTCGAGGTGGATCGGGGAGACGCTGCGCAGGGTCGAGTGCGTGAGATCGAGCGGCTCCCCCGTGGTGGGCAGGGCCGTGGGCAGGATCGGCGCCGGCTCGTAGTCGACGTCCGAGATCAGCCGGATCCAGTTCTTCTCGTACAGCGCACGCGCCTGCGGCGGGATGTCCGACGCCGGGTAGTGCAGCCCCAGGAACGAGTTCAGGTCGCCCCGGCGGGCCTCGGCCACCACCTCGCCGTTGTACGCGGCGTCGAACCGGTAGATCATCACGCGGTCGAACCCGGTGAGGTCGCGGACGTGGCGGGAGACGTCGTCGTACAGCTCGCCGAGCGTCGCCGCCCGCTCGAAGTCGCTGAGCGCCTGGCGCGCCGCGAGATAGGTGGAGGGGAAGGACAGCGGGCGCGTCCCCGTCGCCGCCTCCAGCTCGACGACGAGGACCGGTTCGGCGCCCGTCCCGCCGGCCAGGAGGGGCGGGCGGTGGAGGACGGCGTCCACGTCGGGCCCGACGCCGTCCCAGCGGTCGAGCCGCAGCGTGAGCGGGTTGCGGGACGCGAGGTCCGTGGCGGACGCCGCGTGCCGGAGGACCTGCGCGGCGGCGTCGGCGCCGAGCACCTCCGAGAGCGGACGTCCCAGCACCGCATCCGGCGTCGCGCCGAGACGCTGCTCGACGTTCGCCGACACCTGGAGCAGCCGCCCGTCCGACTCCCGCACGACCAGCAGGACGCCGCGGGGCTGCACCAGACCGGGTACATGGATCGGTTCCCGCGCGCAGTTGTCGAGGTCGACCGGTTCCCCGGGTCGGAGCAGCTCGTTCGTCTCGTCGACGGTTCCCGTCACGGCACTCCTCGTCCTGTGCGTGTCCACGGCGAGGTCACGCGCGTCGTCAGGACCACCTTGGCTCGAGGATCCAATCGCGTGCCCAGATTACCGGCAACGGCGACCCGAGCAGGACAGGGCCGCGCTGCGGTTCGACCCCGTACGAGATGCTTCGATACGGTTCGGCACGGTACGTCCCCACGCTGCGGCGTCCCGGTGCGGCGACCCGGGAACCGGGGAGTACCGTCGTTCGTCGGACGTGCGGGGGCCGCGCCCACCGGTACCCGGACCCGACCTGAAGGTGATGCATGAGCCCGACCGACCCCGTCCTGCGCGCCACCGGCCTCTCGGCCGGGTACGGCGGTGCCGACGTCGTGCGCGACATCGACCTCGACCTCGTCGCAGGGTCCGCCCCCGTCGGCGTGGTGGGCGAGTCCGGAGCGGGAAAGTCCACGATCGTGCGTGCCCTGGTCGGCGTCGTCCGCCCCACGCGCGGTCACGCGACGTACGCCGGGCGCACGGTGTCGAAGCTCTCTCGCCGCGACAAGAAGACGTTCAGGGCCGAGGTGCGGCGCGTGGCGCAGGACGGCCTCGTCGGTGTCGACCCGCGCTGGACGGTCGACCGCACGCTCTCGGCCGCTCTCACCGAGGCGCGGAAGGCCGGACGCGCGAGCGGGCGGTCCGTCGCGGGGCTCCTCGCCGACGTCGCGCTCGAGCCGCGCTACGCCCCGCGGACGGTCCACTCGCTCTCGGGCGGGGAGAAGCAGCGCCTCGCGCTCGCGGTCGCCCTCGCCACCCGTCCGCGCGCCCTCCTGCTCGACGAGCCGCTGACCGCCGTCGACCCGGCGATGCGGGGCGACGTCGTGCGACGCCTGCACGACGCGACCCGCGAGCTCGGTACCGCCGTGCTCCTCGTCTCCCACGACCTCGAGCTCGTCGAGCGGCTGTGCCCCACCGTGCACGTCCTCGCGGACGGGACGTTCGTGTCGTCCGGACCGCTGCGCGAGGTTCTCGCGGGTTCCGCCGCAGGATCCGACCACCCGTCGGTGCGCGCGCTCGCGCAGGCCGCGCCGCTGGCGGCGCAGCGCTTCCGCTGACGGGTCCCGTGCGGGTGCCGGCACGAGCCGGGCCGACGTCGCCGACCTTCCTTAGGATCAGCACGTGACCACGACGCCCCTCCCGAGCCTGCCCGACACCCCACCGTCCCGGCGGGAATCGGCGTACGAGGCGCTCAAGGCCCGCATCATCGGGCTCGACCTCCACCCGGGTCAGCGGCTCGTCGAGAGGGACATCGCGACGGAGCTCGGCGTCTCGCGCGTGCCGCTGCGCGAGGCGCTGCACCGGCTCGAGAACGAAGGGCTCGTCGTGCTCGTCCCGCGGCAGGGTGCGATCGTCGCACCGTTCACCCGCGACGACGTCGAGCACCTGTTCGAGGTGCGCGAGAGCGTCGAGGTGCTCGCGTTCCGGCTCGCCGCACTGCGCCGCTCCCCGGCCGACCTCGCGGCGATGGCCGCGGCGGTGGACGCGACGCGCATCGCGCTCGACGCCCGGGACGACGCCGCGACGGCGGCCGCCAACGCGGGGTTCCACGCCGTCGTCGTCCAGGCCTGCGGCAACCCGCTGCTGCAGTCGATGCTCGCCCCCCTCGACGCACGGGTGCGCTGGCTCTTCCACCTGACCAAGCGGCGGGACACGCGCGAGCAGTGCGAGGAGCACGCGGCGATGCTGGCCGCGATCGAGCGGTGCGACGCCGGGCTCGCGGCCGACCTGGCGCTGCAGCACGTGACGTCGGGCCGCGAGCCGAGCCTCGCGCTCGCCGCGACCTGGGCGTCCGCTCCGGTCGACCCGTTCGAGGTCACGCGCACGCGCAACCGGGGTCCGCGGCGGCACTGACCTGCCCCGGCCGCATCGGTCACGCACGATTTACGACCGGTTGACGCGCCGGAAACATAAGGTCCGCAGACTCGTCGCTTAGTGGTATACCACTAACTCGACCAGGAGGACCTCATGCGCAGCATCCGCCCCACCCCCGTCCCGAGCCTGCTTCGCCCGCCGTCCCCAGCGCGTCGCCGCGCTCGCCGCGGCACGCTCACCGCGGCGGCCGTCGTCGGCGGGCTCGTCGCCCTCACCGCGTGCGGCACGTCCACCGATGCCGGCGACGGCGACGGCGGCGCCGAGAGCGGGGACGAGCCGTTGGCGGTCGGGGTGTTCCTGCCCGGATCCACCTCGGACACCGGCTTCATGGAGTCCGCCTACCTCGGGTACCAGCGTCTCGAGGAGGAGCTGGGCGACGAGGTCGACCTCTCCTTCGTCGAGGAGGTCGCCGCCGCCGACTACGAGCAGACGCTCGTCCGGTTCGCCAGCACGTCCGACCTCGTGATCTCCGTGGGAGGTCAGACCGACGCCGACCTGCGCAAGGTCGCACCCCAGTTCCCGGACGTCACGTTCGTCGAGATCGGCGGCCCGGCCGACGCCGAGCCGCTCGACAACCTCGCGTACTACGACCCGCAGCAGGCAGAGGCCGAGTACCTGTCCGGCGCCGCCGCCGCCCTGTCGTCCGAGACCGGGAAGGTCGGGTTCATCGGCGGCGTGGAGCTCCCCGCGATCGTCAACGCGTCCCAGGCCTTCGCCAACGGCGCCGAGGCCGCGGTCCCGGGCACGGCGGTCGTCACGCCGCAGTTCCTCGGCGACTTCAACGAGCCGTCCAAGGCGAAGCAGGCCGCCGCGGCGAACTTCGGCGTGGACGTCGACGTCGTCGGGCAGATCGTCAACCTGGGCAAGCAGGGCATCGAGCAGGCCGCGAAGGACGCCGACGCGGCGATGATCGGCGGTCCGATCCCGGGCGAGTGCACCGACGACGGCCCGTACGTCGGGTACGTCCGCACCGACATCGGCACGGAGGTCGAGCACGCGGTGCACTCCGTCCTCGACGGGACCTGGGAGGCGGCGCAGGTGCCGTTCGGCCTCACGACCGAGCTCGGCGGCACCGAGTTCGTGCTGTGCACCGACGACCCCGAGACGGTGGCCGCGCTCGACGACATCACGCAGTCCGTGGCGAGCGGCGACGTCACGCCGTACTGACGCCCGCCGACCTGCCCGTGGGACGACCGACGAACGGAGCCAGCATGTCCACGACCCACCCGCCGGCGGACGCCGGTGCACCTGGTGCGCTGCCGGGTTCCCGAACCAGCATCACGACGGTGCCTGCGCTCGCGCTGCACGCGGTGACCCGGGTGTTCGGGACGCACACGGCGCTGGACTCCGTCGACCTCGAGGTCGCGCCCGGGGAGGTGCACTGCATCCTCGGCGAGAACGGCGCGGGCAAGTCGACGCTGTGCAACATCGTCTTCGGTGCGCTCCCACCCACGTCGGGCGAGGTCTGCCTCGCGGGCGAGCCGTTCGCGCCGTCGTCCCCGTCGGACGCGCTCGCCCACGGCGTCGCGATGGTGCACCAGCACTTCTCGCTCGTCCCGACGCTCACCGTCGAGGAGAACCTCCTGCTGGGTCGGGGCCGGGCGCGCCTGCGCCCCGACCGGCGGGGGCTCGTCGTGCGCCTGGCGGAGATCGAGGAGACCCTCGGTCTGCACGTCGACCCGCGAGCCAGGGTCGGGACGCTCTCGGTCGGCGCGCGGCAGCGGGTCGAGATCGTCAAGGCGCTCCTGGACCGCCCTCGGCTCCTCCTGCTCGACGAGCCGACGGGCGTCCTCGGGCCCGACGAGATCGACGGGCTGCTCGCGACGTGCCGGCGCGTGGCTGCCGCCGGGACCGCCGTCGTGCTCATCACCCACAAGCTCGCGGAGGTGATGCGCGTCGGTGACCGCGCGACGGTGCTGCGCGCAGGTCGCGTCGTCGGCACCGGACCGCTCGCCCGCGAGCACGGCGGCGGGAGGTCCGTGCCCGCGCCGTCCGGACCCACGGGATCCGAGCCGTCCTGGCGCGACGAGGAGCTGCTGGAGGCCGGCGACCTCGTCGGGCTCATGGTCGGTCGCGACGTGTCCAGCCTCGACCCGCTGCTCGCGGCGAGCGTCGGCGTCACCCGGACCCGGGCGGCGGGAGCTGCGCCGGCACACGTCGCTCGCAGGACGGCTGTCCCGGACGACACGACGCCGCCGGTGCTCGCGGTGCACGGACTCGTCGTCGAGACACCCGACGGCGCCCGCCGCGTCGACGGCGTCGACCTCGAGGTCCGGCCGGGCGAGATCGTCGGCATCGCGGGGGTCGAGGGCAACGGGCAGAGCGAGCTCGTGGCGGCCTTGTCCGGCGCTCTACGCCCCGCGGCGGGCACCGTCCGGCTGGACGGCCAGGACGTCACGAGGGCCCGGCCCGCGCGACGGACCGCGCTGGGGCTCGGCGTGGTCCCCGAGGACCGCCACCACGAGGCGGTCGTCGCAGGTCTCAGCGTCACCACCAACCTCCTGCTCGCCCGGCTCCACCGCTTCCGGCGGTTCGGCCTGCTGGACCGCCGCGCGATGCGTGCCGCGGCCGCCGAGCTCGCCCGCCGGTTCGACGTGCGCGCTGCGAGCCTCGACGCCCCCGTGTCCGCGCTGTCGGGCGGCAACCAGCAGAAGGCCGTCCTCGCGCGGGAGCTGAGCCTCGAGCCCCTGCGGTGCGTGGTCGCCGCCCAGCCGACGCGTGGCCTCGACCTCGGCGCGGTGGACGACGTCGTCGCCCACCTGCGCGCCACGGCCGACGCCGGGGTGGGTGTGCTCGTCGTGTCGAGCGAGCTGTCGGAGCTCCTCGTCCTGTGCGACCACGTGCACGTCGCCTACCGGGGCGCGCTCAGCGCACCCGTCCCGACCGACGCACCCGACGCGCGCGAGCGCGTCGCCCACCTGATGACGGGAGCCGCAGCATGACCGCCCCTCTCTCCTCTCCGACCGCCGCGACGACGGGACCCGGCCCCTCGGCCCGGCCCGGATCACGGTCGGCGCCGCCCCGTCCGCCCGGGCCGGCCGCCCGTCCCGCCCGAGGTGCCACCGGGGACCGGCTGCGCTCCCTTGCCCCCGTGCTCGTACCCCTCGCCGCCGTGCTCGGCGCGCTCGCGATCAGCACGGTCCTCGCGGTGCTCGCGGGAGCGACGCCCGCCGAGGCCGCGGCCGCGCTCTGGGAGGGCATGGTCGGCACGCCGTACGCGATCGGGTCGTCGGTCAACGTCGCGGCCGTGCTGCTGCTCGTCGCGACAGGGTTCCTCGTCGCCCACCGCGCCGGCCTCGTGAACGTCGGCGGCGAGGGTCAGATCTGCCTCGGTGCCGTCGGCGCCACCGCGGTCGGCACGATGCTCCCCGCGTCGGTGCCGGCCGTCCTGACGCTCCCCCTCGTCCTGCTCGTCGCGGCGCTCTGCGGTGCGGCCTGGGGTTCGATCGCCGCGGGGCTCGCGGTGCGGCGAGGCGTGAGCGAGGTGATCACGACGCTCCTGCTCAACTTCGTCGGTGCTGCGGTGCTCGTCCTCGCCGTCCACGAGGAAGCACTCCTGCGCCAACCCGTCACCAGCTCGGAGACCCTCCCGCAGTCCGCTCCCCTCGTCGAGGCCGCGCACCTGCCGCTGCTGGGGGTGCCGGACTCTCCCGCGACCGTCGCGGTCGTGCTGGCGCTCGCCGCCGCGGCCGTCGCGTCGCTCGTCCTGCGCCGCACCGCGACGGGGATCCGGCTCGCCGCCGTCGGGCAGTCCCGACCGGCCGCCCTGCGCCTCGGCGTCCCGGTCGACCGGCTGCGCTTCAGTGCGCTGACCACCGCCGGTGCCGGCGCAGGGCTGGCCGGGGGCGTGCTCGTCGCGTCCGCCCCCCACGTGCTCGACGACGGTCTCTCGTCCGGGTACGGCTTCTCCGGGCTGGTCGTCGGCCTGCTCGCACGCGGGTCGTTCACCGCCGCCGTGGGCATCGCCACCGCGCTCGGGTTCCTCGTCTCGGGCGGGATCAACCTCCAGCTCGCCGCAGGCGTCCCCGCGTCCATCACACAGATCACCGAGAGCCTCATCATCATCGGCGTCGCGGGCACCGCGATCTGGTCCGTACGCCGCTCACGCACCCGCCGGCGTGCGGCGCCCCGCACCGCCCTGGGCAGCACCGCCACGGCCCGGACGGAGGTCTCGTCATGATGCTCACCCTCACGGACCTGCTCGTCGCGAGCATCGCGCTCGCCGTCCCCGTCCTCGTAGCCGCGAGCGGCGAGCTCGTCGGCGAGCGCGCCGGGGTCCTGACCATGAGCGTCGAGGGCATGATGCTCACGGGCGCGTTCGCGGCGGTGGTCGGCGCGACGTCGAGCGGGTCGGCGCTCGTCGGCGTCGCGTGCGGGGCGCTCGCCGGCCTGCTCGTCGGAGTCCTGCAGGCAGTCCTCAGCGTGACGCTGCGTGCCGACCAGATCGTCACGGGCATCGCCGCGAACGCGCTCGCGCTCGCCGGCACGACCTTCGGCGCCCGGCTGCTCCTCGAGCGCGGCACGGAGGTCCCCGGCTTCGCCCGCGTCGCGGTCCCGGTGCTGTCGGAGATCCCCGTGATCGGCCCCGTGCTGTTCCGCCAGACCGGTCTCGCGTACGCGCTGATCGCCACCGTCGTGGTCCTCGGGGTGCTCACGTCGCGCCGCACCGGCTGGGGCCTGGCCGTGGACGCCGCCGGGGAGGACGCCGCGAGCGCGGACCGGTCAGGCATCGCGGTCCTGCGGGTCCGGTTCGGCGCCGTCCTGGTCGTCGGGCTGCTGTCCGGACTGGCCGGTACGCAGCTCGCGCTGTCCGAGGTCCACACCTTCACCGACAACATGACGGCGGGCGTCGGCTACCTCGCGGTCGTCGCGGTCATCGCCGGCAGCTGGCGTCCCGTCGGGGTGGCCGTCGCGGCGCTCGTGTTCGGGCTCGCACAGGCGCTGCAGTTCACCCTGCCCGCACTGGGCGTGGACGTGCCGTTCGCGCTGCTCGTCATGCTCCCGTACGTGCTCGCGCTGCTCGCGGTCGCGGGCCTGGTCAGCCACAGTCGCCCACCCAGCGGCCTGACGAAGCCGTTCGTCCGGCTCGGGCGGGCGACGTGACCCACCGGACTCCCCCGAACCGCCCGACCCCAGGAGGTACCGTGCCGCTCGTCCTCACCCGCTCCGACCTGACCGGGCTCGTGACGCCCGCCCAGGTGGTCCAGGTCGTCGAGCACGCGTTCGCCGATCTCGCCGACGGCAGGGCCGCGCAGGCGCCGCTCGCGGTGGCCGCGATGGACGAGCGGGCCCACTTCCTGCCCATGACCGCGGTCTCGCCGCGCGCCGGGCTGGCAGGGTCCAAGCTTCTCGCGGACATCCCGGCCAACCGCGAGCGCGGGCTGCCCGCGCAGCGCTCCGTGCTGGTCCTCGCGGACGCCGACGACGGCGCGCCCGTCGCGATCCTCGACGGTGGCCACCCGACGCGGCTGCGCACCGCGGCGGCGAGCGCGGTCGCGACGCGCTGGCTGGCACGCCCGGACGCGCGCGTCCTGGGGCTCGTGGGCGCCGGCGGGCTCGCGCTCGAGCACGTGAGCGCGATCGCGGAGGTGCGTCCGCTCGAGCACGTCCTGGTGTGGTCGCGGTCGGACGCGACCGTGGAGGCCTTCGCCGAGCGCACCGCGGCCCGGCACCCCGACCTCACGGTGACGCGTGCGGACTCCCCCGCGTGCGTCGTCGGGTCCGCCGACGTCGTGTGCACCCTCACGCCTGCCCGCGAGCCCGTCGTGCGCGGAGCATGGTTGCACCCCGGGCTGCACCTGAACGTCGTGGGTGCTCCACCCCGACCGGACCACCGCGAGGTCGACGGCGCTGCGATGGCCCGGGCGCGTGTCGTCGTCGACTCGGTGTCGACGGCGCTGCACGAGTCCGGCGACGCGGTCCTCGCGATCGCGGAGGGCGCGATCGACGAGACCGCGTGCCGGCTCGAGCTCGGCGCCGTCGTCGCGGGCCGCGAGCCCGGTCGCCGCTCTCCCGACGAGGTCACATTGTTCGACTCCGTCGGGCTCGGCATCCTCGACGTCGCGATCGGACGCCTCCTGGTGGACGCCGCGCGAGCGTCCGGTCGCGGGCTGTCCGTCGAGCTGTCGGCATGAGCGCGACGGTGCCCGACGGCACCTCCACCGACCCCGCCGTCCGCGCGGCGCGCACCGCGTCCCTCTCGGTCACGGACCGGACGCACCTGGACGCCGCGCTGCGGCTCGCGCACGCAGCCCTCGCCGAGGGCAACCGACCGTTCGGCGCGGTGCTCGTCGCCGCGGACGGCCGCATCCTGGCGACCGGGCGCAACGCCGTGGCCCGGAGCGGCGACCCGACCGCGCACGCAGAGCTCGACGCGGTGCGCGCCGTCGCGCGCGAGGACCGCGCCGCAGCCGTCGGTGCGACGATGTTCGCGAGCGGCGAGCCGTGCCCGATGTGCGCCGCCGCGCTGGTGTGGGCCGGCGTGGGACGGATCGTGTTCGGCACGTCGGCCCCCGACATCCGCCGCGTCGTGGCCGCCTCTCCGTCGTTCGCGCTGCGGTGCGCCGACGTCGTCGCGGCGTCGGACGTCACGATCGACGTCGTCGGCCCCGCGCTGGGCGAGGAGGGACTCACCCCCTTCCGCGGGACGCTGCCGCGCCCCGCGAGGGAGGACCCCGTTCCGCCGAGGGAGAAGCCGGGAGGCACTACCTCGTGAGCACGGACTCGATCGTGGCCAGCTCGTCGTCCGCGAACGTCGCCGCCGAGAGTGCCGCGACGCTGTTCTCGAGCTGGCGCACGCTGCTCGCGCCGACGAGCGCCGACGTCACGCGCTCGTCGCGCAGGACCCACGACAGCGCCAGCTGCGCGAGCGACTGGCCCCGTCCGAGGGCGACCTCGTTCAGGGCGCGTGCTCGGTCCAGGTAGCCCTCGTCGAGGTTCTGCTCCGACAGGAACGGTGAGTCGGCCCGCGCGGCCCGCGAGCCCTCCGGGGCCGAGCCGGACAGGTACTTGTCCGTGAGCAGGCCCTGCTGGAGCGGGGAGAAGACGATCGTGCCGATGCCCAGCTCGCCCACGACATCGAGCAACGACTCCTGCTGCACGCCGTCGTAGCGGTCCTCGTGGGCCGGGTCCTCGATGTGCCGGTTGAGCATCGAGTAGCTCGGCTGGTGGATCAGCAGCGGGGTGCCGAGGTCCGCCAGGATGCGCGCCGCCTCGCGGGTGCGCTGCGGCGAGTAGTTGGAGACGCCCACGTAGAGGGCCTTGCCCGCCCGGACGACGTCGTGCAGCGCCTGCATCGACTCCTCGAGCGGGGTGCTCGGGTCCGGACGGTGGTGGTAGAAGACGTCGACGTAGTCCAGGCCCGTGCGGCGCAGCGACTGGTCGAGCGACGAGACGAGGTACTTGCGGGACCCGCCGTCGCCGTACGGGCCGGGCCACATGTCGTAGCCCGCCTTGGAGGAGATGACGAGCTCGTCGCGGTAGGCGCCCAGGTCCTGCGCCAGGTGGCGGCCGAAGTTCTCCTCCGCCGACCCGTAGGGCGGTCCGTAGTTGTTCGCGAGGTCGATGTGGGTGATACCCAGGTCGAACGCGCGCCGCAGGACGTCGCGCTGCGTCTCGAACGGCGTCGTGTCACCGAAGTTGTGCCAGAGCCCGAGGGAGATCACCGGCAGGTCGAGTCCGCTCCGACCGGTACGGCGGTAGGCCATCGAGTCGTAGCGGTCGGCGGCGGCGAGATAGCGCGGAGTGAGAGGCATGCGCCCATTGTGCCGTGCAGCGAGCCGGCTACGCCGACTCGCGGACGACCAGCCTCGGCTCGAAGATGGCCGACGTCACGGCGGGCTCGCCCGCGTCCACCTGCTCGAGGAGCATCCGGGCCATCTCGGCGGCCATCTCCTCGACCGGCTGGCGCACCGTGGTCAGCGTCGGGCGCGACAACGTCCCCACGGAGCTGTCGTCGAAACCGATGACCGCGACGTCGTCCGGGACCGCTCTCCCGCGTGCGCGCAGGGTCTGGATGGCGCCCTGCGCCATGACGTCGTTGCCCACGAAGACGCCGTCGACGTCCGGGGCGAGGTCGAGCAGCCGGGCCATCGCGGCCTCCCCGCTCTCGAACGTGAAGTTCCCCTCGACCTGCGGGACGTAGGCGTGCCCCCGTCGGGCGAGGGCGTCGCAGTAGCCGTCGAGCCGAGACCGCGCGGCCGGGACCCCGAGGGGACCCGAGACGACGCCGGGATGGCGGCACCCGCGCTCGAGCAGGCGCTCTGCTGCGAGCCGGCCGCCGTCGGCGTTGGCGACGTCCACATAGCTCACGGGGATCGGATGGGCGGGTCGGGCGAACAGGACGGTCGGCCGGCCGGTAGCCATCAGCTGCTCGATCAGCGGGTCGTCGGCGTCCGTGGTGACGAGGAGGGCGCCGTCGGCGTTGCCGAACCGGAGGTACGACTCGACCTGGCGTCGCGTCTCGTCGTTGTCGGCCACCATGAGCACCGGGTGCACGTCGTGCGGTCGCAGCGAGCGGACGAACGAGCCCACCACACGGCCGAAGAACGGGTCGGCGAGGATCCCCGGGAGGTACAGGTCGTCCTCGGGCTCGGGCTCCGCACCGGAGACGATGACGGCGACCGTCCCGGTCCGCCGGGTCACCAACGAGCGCGCGGCCCGGTTGGGCACGTACCCCGTCGCTGCGACCGCCTCCAGGACGGTCACCTGGACCGCGGGGGCGACCTTGCGCTTGCCGTTCACGACGCGGGAGACGGTGGCACGGGAGACGCCCGCGACGCGGGCCACGTCCTCCAGCGTCGGCACAGATCGCCGTAGATCCTCGCTCACCCGACGACGATAGCAGGGTAAGAGCGTTTTCCCGAGATGCTGCTCTCGCGCCGCCCCATCGCTTGGAGGATCCGGGACGGCAACCTTTTAGAGTGGTTTAGGGCATTTTTTAGTTACTAGACTGTCAGCACTCCTCTTGACACCCGCCCCGAGCGGGTGAAAACTCAGGGCTTGGGTAAGAGCGCTCTCCCACTTGACCGCGACGCACCGGAGCGTCGCGCCGCCCGGCTCGAAGAGGAACCGTGCCCCGTACCTGGACCTGGTGCGGGGCGGACGGAGAGGTAGACGAATCACGATGAGCACCAGATCACACCGCAGCGCGAAGGCGCGCCGGCACGCAAGACCCACACCACGGGCGGCAGCCGCCGCGCTGACCGCAGGCGTGCTCGCGGCCGCGGCGCTCGTCGTACCGGCGACGGCGGCCCAGGCAGAGTCGGGCCTGCTCTCGCAGGGGCGCCCCGCCACGGCATCCTCCGTGGAGAACTCCGACTACACGCCCGCGAGCGCCGCCGTCGACGGCAAGATGGACACGCGCTGGTCGAGCGCCTTCAGCGACCCGCAGTGGCTCCAGGTCGACCTGGAGCAGGACGCGACGATCGACCGCGTCGAGCTCGCGTGGGAGGGCGCCTACTCGACCACGTACGAGATCCAGGTCTCCGACGACGCCTCGTCCTGGGAGACGCTGTACTCCACGGCGGAGGGAGACGGCGGCACGGACGTGCTCGACGTCGACGGCGAGGGCCGGTACGTCCGTGTCCTGTCCACCGCGCGCAACGGCGGCTACGGCAACTCGCTGTGGGAGTTCCAGGTCTTCGGCGAGGCCGGTGGTCCCACCGACCCCACCGACCCGGACCCGGACCCGGACCCGACGGACCCCGGTGACCCGGTCGACCCCGACTACGTCGACCCGGGCTATCCGAACGTGCCGGTCAAGGACTCCGGCGCGAGCCACGTCGAGGTCGTCGGGGGGAACGGCAGCTGGAACCTCGAGGTCGACGGCCAGCCGTACACCGTGCGCGGGTTCACGTGGGGACCGTCGTTCGCCGAGGCGGACCACTACATGCCCGGGCTGACCGGCATGAACGCCAACACGACGCGCACCTGGGGAACCGGCGCCGACACGGCGCAGCTCCTGGACTCGGCGGCGGCGAACGACGTCCGCGTCATCATGGGGTTCTGGCTCCTGCCCGGTGGTGGCCCCGGCTCCGGCGGGTGCATCGACTACCGCACCGACGCGCAGTACAAGTCCGACACCAAGGCCGACATCCTCCGCTGGGTCGAGACCTACAAGAACCACCCGTCGGTCCTCATGTGGAACATCGGCAACGAGTCGATCCTCGGCCTCCAGAACTGCTACTCGGGTACCGAGCTCGAGGAGATCCGTGACGCGTACGCGTCGTTCGTCAACGAGGTGAGCGTGGCGATCCACGCGGTCGACCCGAACCACCCGACGACCAACACCGACGCCTGGGCAGGCGCGTGGCCGTACCTGGACGAGAACGCGCCCGACCTCGATCTGCTGTCGATCAACGCCTACGGCGACGTGTGCAACATCGCCGAGAACTGGGAGGCCGGCGACTACGGCAAGCCCTACGTCCTGACCGAGGGCGGCGCCGCCGGTGAGTGGGAGGTCGAGGACGACGCCAACGGAGTCCCCGACGAGCCCGGCGACATCGAGAAGGGTGACGCGCTGGTCCGCTCGTGGAAGTGCCTCATGGACCACGAGGGCAAGGCCCTCGGCGCGACGTTCTTCCACTACGGCACCGAGGGGGACTTCGGCGGCGTGTGGTTCAACGTCAACCCGGGCGACAACAAGCGTCTGAGCTACTACTCGATCGCGAAGGCCTGGGGTGTCGACACGAGCGCCCTGAACACGCCGCCGCGCATCACGAGCATGCGGGTGCCCGGCGCCACGGACGTCGTCGCGGGGAGCACCCTGTCGGTCGAGCTGGACGTGAGCGACCCGGACGGCGACCCCATCAACTACGTCGGGTTCTTCAACAGCAAGTACATCGACGGTGCGGGCGGTCTCGAGTGGACCGAGCTGACGCAGACGGGTCCAGGACGGTTCACCGCGACGGCGCCGGAGCGGCTCGGGGTCTGGAAGGTGTACGTCTGGGCCGAGGACGGCCAGGGCAACGTCGGCGTCGAGACCAGGTCGTTCCGCGTCGTGGCGCCCGACGTCGACGGCACGAACATCGCCCTCGACAAGACCGCGACGGCGTCGAGCTTCGACCCCTGGAACGGCGACTACTCGCCCGCTCGGGCGATCGACGGCGATCAGGGCACGCGGTGGGCCAGCGAGTGGGGGGCGACCGCCTGGTACCAGGTCGACCTCGGCTCGGTGCAGTCGTTCGACCACCTCCAGCTCGTCTGGGAGGCCGCGTACGGGAAGTCCTACGAGGTGCAGACCTCGAACGACGGCTCGAGCTGGACCACCGTCGAGACGGTCACGGGAGGCAACGGGGGCGTCGACGACGTCGACGTCTCGGGCACCGGCCGCTACGTGCGTCTGAACCTCACGGAACGCGGCACCGAGTGGGGCTACTCGCTCTACGAGCTCGGCATCTACCAGAGCTGAGCACGCGCGCGGGGGTGGCGGTCCAGCACCCGCCACCCCCGCCCGATCCCGTGCCCGGTCATCGAGGACCGGGCACGCGCACCACCTGACGACGACGTCGACGGAGGACGCCATGCGCACGACTCACCGCACCACCGACATCCCCCGGGAGCCCGGGGACTCCCCTCGCACCCCTGCCCCACCCGCCCCTCGGGCCCGACGACGGGCGCGCACCGTGGCCGCCACCGCTGCTGCAGCGCTGGTCGCCTCGTCGCTCGGCGCGGCGACCGTCGCGGTCGCGGCGCCCGGAACCCTGCTCTCGCAGGGCGCGCTCACCGCCGCGTCGAGCTCCGAGTCGGGCGGCCTCGGCCCACGGTTCGCCGTCGACGGCGACCGCTCCACCCGCTGGGCGAGCCAGCCGGGCGACGACCAGTGGCTCCGGGTCGACCTGGGCGAGTCCCACGACCTGGAGCGCATCGACCTCGACTGGGAGGCTGCGTACGGCAAGGCGTTCACGCTCCAGGTGTCCGACGACGGCCAGACGTGGAGCACGGTCGCGACCGTGACGGACGGGAACGGCAGCGACCAGTCGTACGACGTCGACACCTCCGGACGCTACGTCCAGCTCGTCGGCACGCAGCGCGGGACCCAGTACGGGTACTCGGTATTCGAGCTCCAGGTGTTCGGCGACGGCGAGGCCACCGACCCGGTGGACCCGCCCGAGTGGGACGACGAGGTCACGCACCACGAGTTCCAGGCGAACTGCTCGTTCTCGCACTTCGCTCCCGACGACCCGATCGTCTTCCCCGGCGAGCCGGGCAGGTCGCACATGCACACGTTCGTCGGCAACGACGCGACCGATGCCTTCTCCACGTCCGAGTCGCTGCTCGCGAGCGACGAGTCGTCGTGCACGGTCCCGCAGGACCACTCCGCCTACTGGTTCCCGACCCTGTACAAGGGCGACGAGCGCATCGCCCCGGACATCCCGATGACGATCTACTACAAGTCGGGCATCGACGACTACACCAAGGTCCAGCCCTTCCCGGCCGGCATCGAGCTCATCGCCGGCAACATGATGGCCACCGAGGAGGACTTCCGCACGGCCCCCGGCGCTGTCGAGGGCTTCGAGTGCGGCGAGATCTCCAAGAGCTGGTCCATCCCCGACTACTGCGACCCGGGCACCCAGCTCAACGTCCGCTACCAGGCGCCGAGCTGCTGGGACGGGGTCCACCTCAAGAGCGGCATGATGCAGACCCACATGGCCTACCCCGTCGACGGCCAGTGCCCCCTGTCGCACCCCGTCGCCGTCCCGATGCTCGAGTTCAAGATCGCCTGGCCGGTCAGCGGCGACCTCACGGACGTGCACCTGGCGAGCGGGTCGGACCAGTCGTGGCACTACGACTTCGTCAACGCCTGGGAGCCCGAGGTCCTCGACCGGCTCGTGGAGCAGTGCATCAACGGCGGTCTGCAGTGCAACCCCCGCGGGTACGACCTCTACAAGCCCCACCGCGGCACCGTCCTCGACGAGAACTACGAGCTCGTCGACTGACCCAGCACGACCCTCCACCGGTACGGCGCCGGGCCGCCTGACGACCAGGCCCCGGCGCCGCACCGCGGGCACGCGTGTGCCCGGAACCGGCCGGACGGCGATCCCCACGACCGTCCCGACACGAAGAAGGCAGGACAATGGATCTCAGCACGATTCCGAGACGCCGTCTGGTCTCGCTCGCCGCCGCGCTCACCGCGGCGTGCGTGGCGACGCCGATGGTGGCCATCGCAGCACCGGGGGACGACGAGCCCGTCAACCTCTCCCGGGGGAAGGCCGCCACCGCGTCGAGCGTGCAGGGCGACTACGCCGCCGCGCGCGCCGTGGACGGCGACCTCGACACGCGGTGGAGCAGCGAGTTCTCCGACGGCCAGTGGTTGCAGGTCGACCTCGGCCAGGTCTCGACCCTCTCCTCGGTCACGCTGACGTGGGAGGCCGCGTACGGCAAGGGCTTCCGGATCGAGGCGTCCGACGACGGCACCACCTGGCGCACGCTGAGCACCGTCACCGACGGTGCCGGCGGCGAGCAGTCGATCGAGGTCGACGGGACGGGTCGGTACGTCCGTGTCCTGGGCACGGAGCGCGGGACGGGCTACGGCTACTCGCTCTGGGAGCTCGAGGTGTTCGGCACCGTCGGCGCCGACGGCGAGCCCGACGACGAACCCGGTGACGGCGGTGACGACGACGGCGGTCAGCCCGACGAGGACTGCGACGCGAACGCCGCGCTCGGCGCGACGGCCACGGCCTCGTCGGCCGAGGGGGCGTACTCCGCCGCCCTGGCCGTGGACGGCAAGGCCGACACCCGCTGGGGCAGCGAGTTCTCCGACGCCCAGTGGATCCAGGTGGACCTCGGGTCCGTGCAGGACCTCTGCGGTGTCGAGCTCGACTGGGAGGGCGCGTACGGCAAGGGCTTCACGATCGAGGCGTCCGACGACGGCGACACCTGGAGCACCGTGCGCACGGTCACGGACGGGGCCGGCGGGAAGCAGGCGCTCGACGTCGACGGCTCGGGCCGCTACGTCCGGCTCGTCGGTTCGCAGCGCGGCACCGGGTACGGCTACTCGCTCTGGGAGCTGAGGGTGCTCACGAACGGTTCGACCGACCCGGGGGACCCGACCGATCCCACCGACCCCGGTGCGGAGATCGACGGCGGTGGTGACCTGGGTCCGAACGTGCACGTGTTCGGGCCGGACACCCCGGTCGACCAGATCCAGGCCTCGCTGGACGAGGCGTACGCCGAGCAGGAGACGAACCAGTTCGGCCAGCGACGCGACCAGTTCCTGTTCGAGCCCGGCACCTACCCCGTGCACGCGAACGTCGGGTTCAACACCTCGGTCAACGGCCTCGGCCAGAACCCGGACGACGTCAACATCACCGGCGGGATCTGGGCCGACGCGGAGTGGTTCGAGGGCAACGCGACGCAGAACTTCTGGCGCTCCGTCGAGAACCTCGCGGTCACCCCGACCGGCGGCGACATGCGCTGGGCGGTCTCCCAGGCCGCTCCCATGCGCCGGGTCCACGTCAAGGGCAACATGATGCTGCACTCCTCGCGCTACGGCTGGGCGTCGGGCGGATACATCGCCGACTCCGTCGTCGACGGCCAGGTCCGCGGCTACACCCAGCAGCAGTGGTACACCCGCGACTCGACGCTGACCGGTGGCTGGGACGGCACCCTGTGGAACATGGTGTTCTCCGGCACCGAGAACGCCCCGGCGACCTCGTTCCCCGAGCCCGCCGTGACCACGCTCGCGACCACCGGGGTCATCCGCGAGAAGCCCTACCTCTACCTCGACGGCGACGACTACGCCGTCTTCGTCCCCGAGCTGCGCGACGGCACCCGCGGCGCCACGTGGAAGAACGGGTCCACGCCGGGCTCCTCGATCCCGCTCGACGAGTTCTACGTCGCCCAGCCCGGCGACAGCGCCGACCGCATCAACGCCGCGCTCGACCAGGGGCTGCACCTGCTGCTCACCCCGGGCATCTACCACCTCGACGAGACCATCGAGGTGAACAACCCGGACACCGTCGTGCTCGGCCTCGGCTACGCGACCATCGTCCCCGACGCCGGCCAGACCGCCATGCGGGTCGGCGACGTCGACGGCGTCAAGGTCGCCAGCATCCTGTTCGACGCTGGCGAGACGAAGTCCCCGACGATGCTCACCGTCGGCACCGAGGGCTCGACGGCAGACCACGCCGACGACCCGATCTCCATCCAGGACGTGTTCGTGCGCGTCGGCGGCGCGGTCGCCGGCAAGGTCGGCAGCGCGATCGTCATCAACGCCGACGACACGATCATCGACCACATCTGGTCGTGGCGCGGAGACCACGGCGCCGGGATCGGCTGGAACGTCAACACCGCCGACTACGGCCTCGTGGTGAACGGGGACGACGTCGACGCCTACGGACTCTTCGTCGAGCACTACCAGAAGTACAACACCCTGTGGAACGGTGAGAACGGACGCACGATCTTCTACCAGAACGAGCTCCCCTACGACCCGCCCAGCGTCGAGGACTGGACCCACGACGGCATCCGCGGCTACGCCGCCTACAAGGTCACCGACGACGTCACCCAGCACGAGGCATGGGGCCTGGGCTCCTACTGCGTCTTCACCACGGACGCCTCGATCACCGTCGACAACGGCTTCGAGGTCCCGGACGTGCCGGGCGTGAGGATGCACTCCCTCCTCACCGTCTCCCTCGGCGGCGCGGGTACCTACGCCCACGTCATCAACGGCACCGGCCCGCAGGCCAGCGGCACCGAGACCGTCCCCGCCAAGGTGGTGAGCTACCCGTGATCCCCTGGTAACCCACCGAGCCGCCACGACAGTCACGAGATGCGGGTCGTCGCCGTCACCGACACCGGTCGACGGGCACGACCCGCATCTCGTCGCAAGCGCCGCCACGCGACGACGGGGAGCGACGCGACGTCACGCGACGACGAAGGCCGACGGCGGAGCGAGGGTGGGGCGGGTCGTGGCGGGCCTGGCGGGAGCCCGCGAGGACCGAGCGGGCGGATGGTAGACCCGCCCCACCCTCGCTCCGCCGGCGGCCGAACGCAGCCGCCCGGCCGCCGGCACCCCGCACCCGGCACCCATCAGCGAGCAGGCGTCTCCACGACCTGCCCCGCCCACGCGAACCCGCCGCCGAACCCGAACAGCAGCGCCGGGGCACCCGCCGGGATCCTGCCCGCGTGCCACCACTTGGACAGCCCGAGTGGGATGGACGCGGCCGACGTGTTCCCGGACTCGACGATGTCCGTCACGACCACGCGGTCCTCCAGGCCCAGCGCCTTCGCGAGCGGCTCGATGATGCGCAGGTTCGCCTGGTGCGCGACGAGCACCTCGACGTCCTCGAGCGCGATCCCGGAGCGTTCGACGACGATCCGAGCCCGCTCGGCAGCACGCGTGATGGCCCACTTGAACACCGCACGCCCGTCCTGGGCGAACTTCTCCCCGGGCGCCTCGATGAGGACGGCTGGTGTCAGGTCGGGCTCGGAGCCCCAGCTCACGGGCCCGACCCCGGGCTCGTCGCTCGCCTGGAGCACGACGGCACCGGCGCCGTCGGCGGTCAGGATGCACGTGCTGCGGTCGGTCCAGTCGGTGAACGCGGTGAGCTTCTCCGCGCCGACCACCACGGCGGTACGGGCCGACCCGGCCCGGATCGCCTGGTCGGCGAGCGCCACGGAGTGGGCGAACCCGGAGCACGCGGTGTTGACGTCGATCACCGCGGGGCCGACGACGCCGCGCAGGTCGAGCTCGGAGGCCTCCTCCGGCGTGGACTGACCGGGCATGACGCCGGTGCGCAGGTGGTAGGCGACCCGTCCCGCGGTGTTGGGCGAGCGGTCCTGCGCGGTCGTCGTGGCGACGATCACGAGGTCGACGTCGGCCGGTGCGACGCCCGCGTCGTCGAGGGCGTGCCGTGCGGCACCGACCGCCATGTCCGCGACGGTCGTCCCGTCGTCGGCGACGTGCCGGGTCACGATCCCTGTGCGGGACCGGATCCACTCGTCGTTGGTCTCGACGCGCTGCGCGATGTCGTCGTTGGTCAGCGTCTGCTCGGGCTGGTGGTGACCGAGGCCGACGATGCGCGATCCGGGCGCGCCGGTGGCTGGTGTGAGCATGGGTCCGATCATTCACCGTCGGGCCGGATCGTCCAAGCGGCACCGTGCCGGCTCTCGTCCGGTCCGGTGTTCACCCGGGCCCTGTCACCCGCCCCGCCGCGCACCCGAGCGCGTGCGCGCGGCACCTGCCGCGCGCGGCGTGGTGGCTCTACCCTGGCCTCGTGCCCTCCCCCACCCTGAGCGACGTCGCTCGCGAGGCCGGGGTCTCGCTCGCCACGGCCTCGCGCGCGTTCAACGGAAGTGCCACCCGCACGGTCCGTCCCGAGCTGCGCGACCGTGTCCGGGACGCCGCGGCACGGCTCGGTTACACGCCGGACGCGAACGCGCAGGCGATGGCGCGCGGCCGGTCGAGCGCGCTCGGCCTCGTGGTCCACGACATCGCGGACCCGTACTTCTCGTCGGTGGCCGCGGGTCTGGGCGAGGCCGCCGAGGCGGAGGGCCTGGTCGTCACCCTCGCCTCGACCCGCACCGATCCCGTGCGCGAGGTCGAGGTCGTCGAGCTGCTCTCCCGACAGCGCGCGCGGGCGATCGTCCTCGCGGGCGGCCGGCTGGACGGAGGGCGGTCGGACGCCGTCCTGACGGCCGCGCTGACACGGTACGTCGACGGCGGGGGGAGGGTCGCGACGGTCGGGCAGCCGCTCGGCGACCTGCCGTGCGTGCGCATCGCCAACCGTGACGGCGCCCGGGACCTCGCCGCGGCGCTGTGCGGGCTCGGGTACCGGGACGTCGTCGTGCTGCGTGGCCCGGTGGGCCACCAGACCGCCGACGAGCGGACGCAGGGCCTGCTGGAGGGCTTCGCCGCGCACGGCGTCGAGGTGCCGGGCGAGCGGGTCGTCACAGGCGACTTCACGCGTGACGGCGGGTACGGTGCGGCGACCGGCGTCCTGCCGGTGCTCCGTGGGCGACCGGGCACGGCCGTGGTCGCCGTCAACGACGTCATGGCCGTCGGCGCCATGGCCGCGCTGCGCGACGGCGGCCTCGACGTCCCGGCAGAGGTCGCGGTGGCCGGGTTCGACGACATCGCGACGCTGCGCGACGTCGTCCCGGGGCTGACGACGGTCCGCCTCCCCCTCCAGGAGATCGGTGCGGCCGCGGCGCGGCTCGCGCTCGCCGACGACCCAGCCCAGCAGGTGGTCGTGCGCGGCGAGGTCGTCGTCCGTGCCTCGACACCGCCCCGTCCATGACCGGGTGCGCGACCCGCTGCCCTGCTAGACGCTGGCCGCGACCCCGGGTAGAGTGTGGGAAAGCGCATTCCGCGGCGAACCGCGGAGCCCGCCAGCCCGGCGCACGACCGGACCGACGCAACGGAGCCGACATGACCACCACTCGAACCCTGCGGATCGCCATGAACGGCGTCACCGGCCGCATGGGCTATCGCCAGCACCTCGTCCGCTCGATCCTGCCGATCCGTGACCAGGGCGGCGTCGAGCTCCCCGACGGCACGCGCCTGCAGGTCGAGCCGGTCCTCGTGGGACGCAACGAGTCCAAGGTCCGCGAGCTCGCCGCGCGGCACGACGTCGAGCACTGGACCACCGACCTCGACGGAGCGATCGCCGACCCGAGCACCGACGTGGTCTTCGACGCCTCGATGACCTCCCTGCGCGCCAAGACGCTGACCAAGGCGATGCAGGCGGGCAAGCACGTCTACACCGAGAAGCCCACGGCCGAGACCCTCGCCGAGGCGATCGAGCTCGCGCGCCTGCGGGACGAGACCGGGGTCACGGCCGGCGTCGTGCACGACAAGCTCTACCTGCCCGGCCTGGTCAAGCTGCGCCGCCTCGTCGACGAGGGCTTCTTCGGCCGCATCCTGTCCCTGCGCGGCGAGTTCGGCTACTGGGTGTTCGAGGGCGAGCACCAGGCCGCGCAGCGCCCGAGCTGGAACTACCGCGCCCAGGACGGCGGCGGCATGACCACCGACATGTTCTGCCACTGGAACTACGTGCTCGAGGGCATCCTCGGCACCGTCAAGACCGTCTCGGCCCAGACCGCCACGCACATCCCGACCCGCTGGGACGAGAGCGGCGACGCGTACGACGCGACCGCCGACGACGCCGCCTACGGGATCTTCGGCATCGAGACACCCGGGGGCGACCCCGTCGTCGCGCAGATCAACTCCTCCTGGGCCGTGCGCGTGTACCGCGACGAGCTGGTCGAGTTCCAGGTCGACGGCACCCACGGCTCCGCGGTCGCAGGCCTGCGCAAGTGCGTCGCGCAGCAGCGTGCGCACACCCCGAAGCCCGTGTGGAACCCGGACCTGCCCGTCACCGAGCCGTTCCGCGACCAGTGGCTCGAGGTGCCCGCGAACGCCGACCTCGACAACGGGTTCAAGCTGCAGTGGGAGGAGTTCCTGCGCGACGTCCACGCCGGCCACCCGCACCGCTTCGACCTGCTCTCCGCCGCGCGCGGCGTCCAGCTCGCCGAGCTCGGCCTGCGCTCCTCGGCCGAGGGGCGCCGTCTCGACGTCCCGGAGATCTCGCTGTGAGCACTGCGACGACCGCGATCGCCTTCCCGGGTACCCGCGAGCTGCGCGACCGTGACGGGTCGGGCGTCGTCGTCCGGCTCCCGCGCTTCGGTGCGGACGGACGCGTGACCGGTACCGAGATCCGCGAGCTGCTCGTGCCCGGCCCCTGGACCGTGCCGTCGACACCGCCCACCTCGCGCGTCGCGTTCGCCGCGGCGCACGTGGTGCCGCACGTCGGCGCGGACAACACACCCGGCGAGCCCGCGAGCCTCGACTGGGACAGCACGCTCGCCTCCCGGCACCGGATCTGGGCGAACGGGCTGGGCGTCGCCGACGCGATGGACACCGCCCAGCGCGGCATCGGCCTCGACTGGGCGGCCACGCAGGAGCTCGTGCGGCGCTCCGCCGCCGAGGCGCGCTCCGTCGGCGGCCGGATCGCGTGCGGCGCGGGTACCGACCAGCTCGACCCGGCCGTCGTCGCCGGCTGGGAGCCGGGCGACCCCGCGGCGCTCGCCACGGTCGTCGACGCGTATCGCGAGCAGGTGCACGTCGTCCAGGACGCCGGCGCCCAGGTCGTGTTGATGGCGTCGCGCGCTCTCGCCCGTGCCGCCCGCTCGTCCGAGGACTACGCGCGCGTCTACGACGCCGTCCTCGCCGACGCGGACCGGCCCGTGATCATCCACTGGCTCGGGACGATGTTCGACCCGGCGCTCGCCGGCTACTGGGGCACCGGCGACGACGTCGCCGCCGCGACGGAGGTCTTCGTCGACCTGGTCAGCACGCACCAGGGCAGGGTCGACGGCGTGAAGGTCTCGCTGCTCGACGCCGGGCACGAGAAGGCGCTCCGCGCGCGGCTGGCGGCGCTCGACCCGGGCAGCGGTCCGGGTGCGCCGGGTCCGGTCCGCCTCTACACGGGCGACGACCTCAGCTACCCGGAGCTCGTGGTGGGCGACGGCATCGTCCACTCGGACGCGCTGCTCGGCATCTTCGCGGCGATCTACCCGGCGGCGTCGACGGCGCTGCAGGCGCTCGACGCCGGCCGCCCGGACCGCGCCCACGCCATCCTCGCGTCGACCGAGACGCTGGGGCGGCACGTCTTCGGGGCACCGACGTCGTCCTACAAGACGGGCATCGCGTTCCTCTCGTGGCTCAACGGCCACCAGCCCGGGTTCCAGATGGTCGGGGGCTTGCAGTCGGGCCGCTCGCTCACCCACCTGGTCGACCTCGTGCGGCTCGCCGACCGGTCCGGGGTCCTGCTCGACCCGGAGACCGCCGGCCGACGCCTCGCCTCGTTCCTCGCGGCGAACGGGGCCGACGCGTGAGCGCGCGCACCACGCTCCCGAACCGGCCGGGCGAGGGCGCCGACCTCGCACGCTGCTCGCTCAACACGGCGACCGTCAAGCGTGCGACCCTGCCCGAGGCGGTCGACGCCGCGGCGCGGGCCGGCTTCGGCGCCGTCGGGCTGTGGCGCGACCGGGTCCAGGAGACAGGCGTGCAGCGTGCCGCCTCGATCGTCGCCGACGCCGGTCTGCGCGTGTCGTCCCTGTGCCGCGGCGGGTTCCTCACGGCCGCTGACGACGCGGGGATCGCCTCGGCGCTGGACGACAACCGCCGCGCGATCGAGGAGTCCGCGACCCTCGGGACCCACGAGCTCGTGTTCGTCGTCGGAGGGCTGCCCGCCAGCGGGGTGCCGGGTGCCGGCCCACGGACCGACGCCGGCCCGGGTGACCGGGACCTCGTCGCGGCTCGTGGCCGCGTCGCCGATCGCATCGCCGACCTCGTGCCCTTCGCCGCCGACCACGGGGTGCGCATCGTGCTCGAGGCGCTGCACCCGATCTTCGCGGCGGACCGCGCGGTGATCTCGACGCTCGGCCAGGCGCTCGACCTCGCCGCGCCCTTCCACCCGGGCACGGTCGGCGTCGTCGTCGACACCTACCACGTCTGGTGGGACCCGGCCCTGCGCGAGGGCATCGCCCGCGCCGGCGCCGAGGGTCGCCTCGCGGGGTACCAGGTGTGCGACTGGTCCCTGCCGCTCGCGGACGACGCGCTGCTCTCCCGTGGCCACGTCGGTGACGGGTACGTCGACTTCCCGACGATCACCCGCTGGGTCGCCGACGCCGGGTACAGGGGCGACGTCGAGACCGAGATCTTCAACCAGTCGATCTGGGACGCCCCGTTCGACGAGACCGTCGCCCGCGTGGGCGAGGGGTACGCACGTCTGGTCCTCCCGTCCCTGGACACCCGGGACGACGGCTGACCGGCGGCCGGGGTGCCGACGACGGACCGTCACCCCGGCACCACGAAGGGCCTCGCGCGGGAGATCCTCCTCCTCTCGCGCGGTGCCCTTCGTGGTGGTGCGGTACGCGACAGGCTCAGGTCACCGTGCCGAGCTGCCACGGCACGAACTCCTCGCCGCCGACGTCGAGGTCCTCGCTCGTCGTCGGCTCCCCCGACGCGACCGCGAGGATCCGCGCGAAGATCTCGTCCCCCACCTCGTCGACCGTGGCGATCCCGTCCGCGATGCGGCCGCAGTCGATGTCGACGTCGTCCCCCTGCCGACGGTAGAGCTCGCTGTTGGTGCCGAGCTTGATCGTCGGCGCGGGCTTGGACCCGAACACCGACCCGCGACCGGTGGTGAAGCACACGACGGTCGCGCCGCCCGCGATGAGGCCGGTGACGGACACCGGGTCGTACCCGGGAGTGTCCATGAAGACGAAGCCGGGCGTCGTCATCGGCTCGGCGTACTCGTGCACCGCGGCGAGGTCCGCCCGCCCGCCCTTCGCGACGGCGCCGAGGGACTTCTCCAGGATCGTCGTCAGGCCACCGTCCTTGTTGCCCGGCGACGGGTTGTTGTCGAGCGTGCCGCCCCCGGCGGTCGCGTACTCCTGCCACCAGTCGAGCCGGTCGAGGAGCCGCTGGGCGACCTCGGGCCGCACGGCGCGGCGCGTCAGCAGGTGCTCGGCCCCGAAGACCTCGGGGGTCTCCGCGAGCGCCGAGGTGCCGCCGTACGCGACGAGCCGGTCCGAGGCCACGCCCAGCGCGGGGTTCGCCGTGATGCCCGAGTAGCCGTCCGAGCCCCCGCAGTTGAGGCCGAGGACGAGCTCGGACACGTCGGCGTCCTCGCGCGACCAGCGTCCGTCGATCTCGTCGAGCATCTCGCGCACGGCGGCGACGCCGGCGCGCACGGTGGCCCGGATGCCGCCGGTCTCCTGGATGGTCAGGGTCCGCACGACCGTGTCTGGCGAGATGTCCGCACCGCCGACGACCTGGTCGACGGCGAGCATCTCGCAGCCGAGGCCGAGCACGACGACGCCCGCGACGTTCGGGTGCGACGCGTACCCGCGCAGGGTGCGCAGGAGCGTCTGCGCCCCGGGCGACGTGGGCACGAGGCCGCACCCGCTGCCGTGCGTGAGCGCGACGACCCCGTCGACGTCGGGCCAGGCGTCGGTCGCGAACCCGCGGAACCGGTCCGCGATCATCCGCGCGGTGGTCGCGGAGCAGTTCACCGACGTGACGATGGCGACGTAGTTGCGCGTCCCGACGCGGCCGTTCGCGCGCCGGTACCCGCGGAAGGTCGGGCGCGGCCCCGCCGGAGCAGTCAGCTCGGTGTGCACCGTGGCGAGCTCGTGGTCGCGGTGCCCCGGGTCGAACCCGAGGTTGTGCACGTGCACGTGGTCGCCCGCGCGCACGGCCGTCGTCGCGAGGCCGATGACCTGCCCGTACTTGCGGACGGGTTCGCCCGCCGCCACGTCGTGCAGGGCGACCTTGTGTCCGCGCGGGACGGCGTCGCGCACCCCGACCGGCTCGACGCCGTCCGCCGCGACGGCCTCGCCCGGGACGAGGTCGCGCGTGGCGACGCCGACGCCGTCGCCGGCGGCCAGCAGGAGGAGCGCGGGCAGCGACCCCGCCGCCACCGGGGTCATCGGGCGCCCTCGAACGGGCGGGTCGCGTCGTCGGACCGGGCCGTGAGGACGAGGTCGGCGACGCGCACCGTCTCCCCGCTCCGGGCCGAGACGTTCGCGGCGAGGCCGACGGCCGTGGCGGCGACACCGTCGCCCAGGCCTGCGGCCCGACCCAGCGGGTCGGTCCCGGGACCCCGGAACAGGTCGCGCAGCATCACGGCGTCCCCGCCCCCGTGCGCACCCTCGCCCGCCGGGATCTCGACCTCGCGGGCCGCACCCCAGTGCGTCTGCACGACAAGACGGTCGCCGCGGTGCCGGACCGCGTCCGGGGTGGCGTCCTCGACCGCCGAGGGGTCGACGACGGGGCGCGCGCCCTCGCCCAGCACGATGGCCGCGCGTTCGACGACCTCGAGCTCCGCACGGCCGCGGGTCCCGGTCACCGAGACGCGGTACCCCTCCCAGGGACCGTACGCGGTCAGCGAGTAAGAGAGCATGGCTCCACCGCGGTATCCCACGAGCACGGCCATCGTGTCGTCGATCGTCACGCCCGGCGCGAACGGGTCCTGGTCGCGCCGGTATCCGTCGTGGCGCTCGGCCCCCTGGTAGAGGGCGGCCAGCCGAGGGTCGTCGGCGAGGTCGATGAGGAACGGGTCGTGCGAGCTGCCGGTGGGTGCGTGCTCGGCGCCGTAGAAGCGACGGCGCGCCTGCGCGCTGACCGTCGCGGGCTCGTCGTCGACCCACCAGTTCGCGAGGTCGAAGTGGTGGCTGGCCTTGTGCACCAGCAGCCCGCCGGAGCGATCCCGGTCGCGGTGCCAGCGACGGAAGTAGTCGGCACCGTGCACCGTGTCGAGCACCCACTCGAGGTGGACGGCGGTGACGTCGCCGATCTCGCCCGACGTGATCACCGCGCGCAGCGCGCTGTTGCGCGGCGAGTAGCGGTAGTTGAACGTCAGGACGAGCTCACGCCCGGTCTCGGCCACCGCGGCGGAGATCGCGCGGGCGCCGTCGACCGAGGTCGTCATCGGCTTCTCCAGCACCACGTCCGCACCGGCACGCAGGGCACGCACCACGAGGTCGGCGTGCTCGGCGTCCGGCGCGGTGACGATCACGCGGTCGATGGCGTGGTCGGCGATCATCCGTTCCAGCGCCGCCGGCTCGACGACGGCGATCGTGCGGCCCTGGTCCGTCCACCACACCGGAGCGTGTTCGGCGACGAACGCGTCGTAGTAGGCGACACGCTGCGGGTTCGGCTCGCACCACGCCACGATGCGCCCGACGTCGGCGTGCGGGCCGCACAGCGCCTCGACGTACATCTGGGCACGGTGGCCGGTTCCGACGACGGCGTATCGGGTGCGCTCGACACCTGCGGGGGCCATGTCCTGCTCCTTCGACGTGTTCGTCCTGCGGACCCGGTCCGTCCGACCGGGACCACCGTGGCGTCCGCGCGGGTGCGCACGGACGCCACGGGTACGAGGGGGTGACCCGGTGGGGCCACCGTGGTCGGTCAGCCGCCGATCGCCGAGCTCACCTCGGTGGTGAACTGCGACGCGACGTCGGCCGGGCTCATCTGTCCGAAGATGAGCTCGGTGTTGAGGCGGGTCGTGATCTCCGGGACCTCGGCGGCACCGGTCGGCGGGACGGGCGGGCCGTCGACGATCTCGGTCTGCAGACCACCGAGGAACTCGGCGGACAGCTGGTCGGCCGGCTCGAGGTCGCCCGAGATGGCCTCACGGACGTCGAGGTTCGCCGGCAGACCACGGTCGGCCAGGATCAGCGCGCCGGCCTCCGGGTCGTTGAGGAGGAAGTTGACGAACTTCGCGGCGGCCTCCGGGTGTGCCGACTCCTTGGAGACCGAGTAGTACATCGCGGGCTTGAAGTACATGCCCGTGCGGTCGAACTCCGACTCGCCCGGGACGCGGAGCAGGGTGAGCTCGTGGCCGGCCGCGCTCGAGATGGCCGGGAGCTGGTTGGACCACCAGAAGCCCATCGCGCCGGCGCCGGTGCCGAGCAACGACTGCTCCGGCCCGCCGTCGGCGATCTCCACGCTCTTCGCCGGGTCCGGCTGGCCGCCGCCCTCGATCATGTCCATCGTGAGCTGGTTCCACTCGGTGAGCAGCTCGTCGTCGTAGCCGACCCCACCGTCCTGGCCGTACAGCGACTGGCCGTGCTGGCGCGCGTAGATGGTGAAACCGGCCTCGTTGCCGCCGAACTCCTGCATGCCGTAGACCCCGTCGGGGGTGTTCGCAGAGATCTCGTTCGCGATGTCGACGAAGTCCTCCCACGTCCACGTGGTGTCGTCCGGCATGTCGACGCCTGCCTGCTCGAAGATCGCCGGGTCGGCCACGATCGCGTACGCGTTCACGCCCGTGGCGACGCCGTACAGCCCACCGTCGGTGGTGCCGGAATCGAGGATGCTCGGGTCGATGGCATCCGTCTCGACGCCGATCTCGTCCAGGTCGGCCAGCACGCCGCGAGACGCGTAGTCGCTGAGGTAGCGCTCCTCCTGCGTGATGACGTCCGGCGTGTCGCCGCCGGCGACCGTCGTCGCGAGCTTGTCCCAGTAGCCGCCCCAGTCGGTGAAGTCCGGGACGACGGTGATGTCCGGGTTCTTGTCCTCGAACAGGTCGATGACCTGCTGGGTCGTCTCGTGGCGATCGTCCGAGCCCCACCAGGAGAAGCGGATCTCCACGGGTCCGGAGTCCTCGGAGGCGGTGGTGTCGTCGTCGTCGCCGTCACCGGGGGCAGCACCGTTGTCGCCGTTGCAGCCGCTCAGGGCGAGGGTACCGACGGCGAGCAGCGCACCGATGCGCCACCAGGTACGGGTCGGTCGGGTCGAGCTGTTCATCGTGCATTCTCCTTCGGGTCGAACGTCGTCGTTCTTGGCTGACCGTGCATCGCGAGAGGCCGTGAGGTGGCCGGCACTACTTGATCCCCGTCGTGGCGATGCCCTTGACGAGGTACTTCTGGCCGAACAGGAACACCAGGAACAGCGGGAGCAGCGACACGATCGACATCGCGAAGAGCGGTCCCCACGAGCTCTCGCCCGTGGAGTCGATGAAGGTGCGCAGCGCCACCGGCACGGTGTACATGTCCGGACGGGTGAGGAACACGAGCTGGCTGAAGAAGTCGTTCCAGGTCCAGATGAAGGTGAAGATCGCCGTCGTGGCCAGCGCGGGGACGGACAGCGGGAGCATGATCCGCAGGTAGATCCGGCCGTGACCGCACCCGTCGATCCGCGCGGCCTCGTCGAGCTCGGACGGGATCCCGCGGAAGAACTGCACCATGAGGAAGATGAAGAACGCGTCCGTGGCGAGCAGCTTCGGCACGATGAGCGGCAGGAACGTGTTGATCCAGCTCAGCTCGGAGAACAGGATGTACTGCGGGACGATGATCACGTGGATCGGCAGCATGATCGACATGAGCATGATGGCGAACCAGAGGTTCCTGCCCCGGAACTGCAGGCGCGCGAAGGCGTACGCCGCCATCGAGCAGGAGATCAGGTTCCCGATCAGCGAGCCGGCGACGATGATCATGCTGTTGAGCAGGTAGTGGTCGAACGGGTGGAGCAGCGCCGTCCAGCCGTCCGTGTAGTTGCTCAGCGTCACGTCGCTGGGGATGAGTCCCGGCTCGCGGAAGATCAGGTCGTTCGGCTTGAACGAGCTGACTAGCATCCACAGCAGCGGGTAGAGCATCGTCAGGCCGAACAGGATCAGCCCGGTGTGCTTCAGCACCGATCGGAGGTTTGCGCGCCAGCGGCTCGGCGTGGTCGCCGGCTCCGGGTACTGGTCGGCCACCTCGGTGAGGGTGGGCTTGTCGGTGGGTGCGTCGTGGCGCACGGTGACCTCAGTCATTGTAGAAGACCCAGTACTTGGAGGCGAGGAAGTTGATGGCGGTCATCCCGGCGACGATCGCCAGCAGGAGCCACGCCATGGCGGACGCGTAGCCCATGTCGAGGGCCGTGAAGCCCTTCTGGTAGAGGTACAGCGTGTAGACCATCGTGGAGTCGGCCGGTCCGCCCGTCCCCCCGCTGATGACGGCTGCCTGCGTGAAGGTCTGGAAGGCGTTGATCAGCTGCAGGATGAGGTTGAAGAAGATGATCGGCGTCAGCATCGGGAACGTGATCGCGGTGAACTTCCGGATCCTGCCGGCACCGTCGATCGACGCGGCCTCGTAGTACATCTGGGGGATCTGCCGGAGCCCGGCGAGGAAGATGACCATGGGGGCGCCGAACGTCCACACGTTGAGGATCATCAGGGTGCCCAGCGCGTAGTCCGGGTGCGAGACCCAGCCCTGGCCCTGGATGCCGAAGAGCGCGAGGAACTGGTTGACGAGCCCCTCGGCACCGAACACCTGGCGCCACAGCAGGGCGACGGCGACGCTCCCGCCCAGCAGCGACGGCAGGTAGAAGACCGACCGGTAGAAGGCCAGTCCCCGCAGGCCCTTGTCCAGCAGGAGCGCGAGGCCGAGCGCCGCGCCGAGCTGGAGCGGCACCGAGACGAGGACGTAGGTGAAGGTCACCTGCAGCGCGTTGAGGAGCCTCGGGTCCTCGAACATCCGCGTGTAGTTGTCCAGACCGATCCACTGCGGCGGCTCCAGCAGGCTGTAGTCGGTGAAGGACAGGTACGCGGACGCCACCATGGGGCCGACGGTGATGAAGGCCAGCCCGAGGAACCACGGCGCGAGGAAGACCACCGCAGCCCGGCCGTCGAAGCGGTGCGCCGCGGAACGACTCCGCCCGGCCTTGCCGGTTCCCTTCACCCGTCGGAACTCATCGACGATCGCCATGCCACACCTCCTCGTGTACGGCGCCGTGGCGCCGGTGCCGATGCGTTCCCACCATTGGGACACCTCCGGATCTGCGTCGACCGTGCCGGCTCCCATCGGCGGGAAACCGGTTCCAGGTGGGGAACCTAGCACACGGGGAACCGGTTTCCAATGGTGTACGGTCACCACTGTGAAACGGTGTGGTCACCGGCGACCACGCTGCACGAGACCCCAGGAGACGACATGCCCGAGGCGAGGCAGCGGCGCGCGGTGCAGCGCGGCGCGGCGCACCGCGCGGTGACGATCGCCGACGTCGCCGTCGCGGCCGGCGTCTCCCGCGCGACGGTGTCGCGGGTGATGAACGGCCGGTCCACCGTCGACGTGACGATCAGCGAGCGCGTCCGGGAGGCCGCACAGGCGCTGAAGTACCGTCCGTCCACGACCGCGCGCAGCCTGTCGCTCGGTCGGACGAACACGGTCGCGCTCGTCGTCCCGGATCTCGGCAACCCGCTCTTCCAGCAGGTCCTGCACGGCGTGACGAACGCCGCCGCCCCTGCGGGCTACCGCGTGCTGCTCGCGGACACCGCCGAGGACCCGACCGACGAGGCCGCGATCGCGCTCGAGGCACGCCTGCGGTGCGACGCCCTGGTGCTCGTCTCACCGCGCATGCCGGACGCCGAGCTCGCCGCGCTGATCCCGAACGTCGCTCCCGTCGTCCTCGTCAACCGCGAGATCCCGGGGACCGAGGACGTGCCCTGCCTCGTCGTGGACTACGCCTTCGCCGCCGAGCAGGTCGCCGAGCACCTCCACTCCCTGGGCCATCGCCGGATCGCCTATCTCGCCGGGCCTCCCGGCAGCGCGTCGGACGCCCTGCGGCGCACGGGACTGCGGCGGGTGCTCGACCGCCACCACGACATCGAGCTCGTCGACCTCCCCGCGGGACCGGACATCGCCGCCGGGCACGGTGCCGTCGACGAGGTGCTCGCCGCCCGGCCGACGGCTGTCGTCGCCTACAACGACCTCGTCGCGTTCGGTCTGCTCGCCGGGCTCAACGAGGCCGGGGTCGCCGTGCCCAAGGACATCTCGGTCGCGGGCTTCGACGACATCGACCTCGCCCGCTACGCCACCCCCTCACTCACCACCGTCGCCGTGCCGCAGGCCGAGCTCGGTCGCCACGCCTGGAAGGAGCTGTCCGCATTGATCGAGTCCACGGGGCACCCCTCACGAGCCACCCGGTTCGAACCACGCCTCGAGGTGCGGGCGAGCACCGGTCCGGTGCCGCGTCAGGTCGCGAGCGCGAGAACCGCACCGCGCCCCAGCGCACCGGTGACCGTCGTCGCCGAACCCGCCGGGGTGCTGCCCACCACCCACGCGGTCCGCTGGTCGCCCGAGGGCGACTCCGTCGTCCTGCGCTGCGGCGACCTGCGGCTCGCGGCGTACCAGCAGGGAGACCGGCTGCCGCCCGTCCACTCGCCGCGCTCGCACCTCCACCCGGTCCACACCCTCGCCGGTGTCCCGCTCACGGACTCCGGTCCCGTGGACCACCGCCACCACTACGGTGCGTCGATGGCGGTCGCCGACGTCAACGGGACCTCCTACTGGGGCGGGCGGACGTTCGTCACGGACGTCGGCCCGACGCTCCTGCCCAACCACGGGCGGCAGATCAGCCGCTCGCTGCTCGTCGACCCCGTCCAGACCCACCTGCTGTACGACGCGGTGCGCTGGCACGACGAGCACGGCGTGCCCCAGCTCGAGGAGGAGCGTCGGCTCGACGCCCGGGTGATCGACGACAGCACCTGGGTGCTCGACTGGCGCTCCACGCTGCGCGCCGACCGGGGCGCGCTGATCATCGGCTCCCCCGCGACGAACGGACGCCCCGGCGCCGGCTACGGCGGGTACTTCTGGCGTCTTCCCACCACCGGCTCCGTCGAGGTGCTCAGCGCGACCGGAACCGGCGAGGCCCTCGCGCACGGTGGTTCCTCACCGTGGGTCGCGTTCGTCCAGCAGCACCCCACGCACGCCACGACCCTCCTGCTCGTGCAGCACGGCGAGCCGCTGCCGTGGTTCCTGCGGGCGTCCGAGTACCCGGGTGCGGGTCCCGCGCTGGCGTGGGACGAGCCGCGGACGATCCCGGCGGACTCGTCGTTCGAGACCGGCGCTGCTGCCGTGCTCGTCGACCGCGCGCTCGAGCTCGACGAGGCCGCCGTGCTCGCGGAGCAGGTCCGATGAGCGCGACTCCCGTCGCGCTGCTCGGCGTCCACGGCCACGGCGGCTCGCACCTGCGCCGGATCGCGGAGCTCGCCGCCGACGGGCGGGTCCGCCTCAGCGCGGTGGTCGACCCGCGGCGCCCCGACGATCCTCCGGCACCCTGGTTCCCGACCCTCGGCGACCTCCTCGCCGACAAGGACCCCGACGTGCGACCGGAGATCGTCGTGATCTCGACCCCGATCCCCACGCACCTCCCGCTCGCCCGGGCCGCGATGGAGGCGGGGCTCGACGTGCTGCTGGAGAAGCCGACCGCTGCCTCCCTCGCCGAGCACACGGCGATCGTCGAGACCGCGCAGCGGACCGGGCGCCTCTGCCAGGTCGGATTCCAGACCTTCGGCTCGCACGCCGTCGACGCCGTCATCGAGCTCGTCGCGGCCGGCGAGATCGGCGAGCTCGTCGGCATCGGCGCGGTGGGGACATGGGTCCGCACGCGCGGGTACTGGCAGCGCGCGGCATGGGCCGGGCGACGGCGACTGGACGGTCGCGACGTCGTCGACGGGGTGGTGACGAACCCGCTCGCCCACGCGGTCGCCACGGCCCTGCGTGTCGGCGGTGCGCGCACCGCGCAGGACGTCGCGCACGTGGTGACGGACCTGCACCGCGCCAACCCGATCGAGGCCGACGACACGTCCTCGCTCCGCATCGTCGGCCGGGACGGGCTCCCCTACGGCGTGGGGCTCTCGCTGTGCGCGCCCGAGCGGACGGCCGCCCGGGTGCTCGCCCTCGGCACCGAGGGCGAGATCACGCTCGAGTACGAGCACGACCGCGTCACGCTGCGCACGCCGCGCATGCAGGTCGAGAAGTCCTACGGTCGCACCGGGCTGCTCGAGGACCTGCTCGCCGCGCGGGCCGATCCCGGCCGCGCGCTCGCGTGCGACGTGCGGGAGACCGGCGCGTTCATGCGCGTCCTCGAGGCCGTCCGCACGGCCCCCGACCCGCACCCCGTCGCCGAGGACGCCGTCACCTGGCTCGGTGAGGGCGACGACCGCCGACCGGTGGTCGACGACGTCGAGCGCTGGTGCGAGGAGGCGGCGCGCACGGCGCGGACGTTCACCGAGCTCGAGGCGCCCTGGGCTCGCTGACCCGCCCGGTCAGCGAGCGAGCAACCAGTCGACCTCGCGGCGCAGGAGCTCGCGGCGCGACGCCGAGCCGTACGACTCGACACCGTGGCCCAACCCGTCGTAGACCGCGCGCGCTCCGCCGCTGACCCAGGCGACGGGGTGGTCGGAGCCGTCGTGGTGCGCGGTGAGCAGCACGCGCGAACCCGGGTCGACGACGAGGTCGAGGTACCGCTCGTCGTCGGCCACGACGGGTCCGAGCCCGTCCGTCACGGGGTGGTCGCCGGCGGCGGTGAACGTCGCGACGTCCTGCGGCGGGTGCCACGAGGTCCCCGGGACCCAGCGGCCCCCGAGGAGATCCGGCCAGTGCGGGTCGTCCGCGAACGTGTTGGCCGCCTGGTGCAGCCCGAGCAGCGCTCCGCCGTCCGCGGCGTAGGCGCGGACTGCCGCGTGCGCGGGTGCCCACGCGGCGTCGTCGCCGTCGAACGCCGGGTCCGGCCGGCCGCGACCGGCGTTGACGACCACGAGGTCGAACGCGCGCAGGTCGGCGAACGCGCCCGGGACCGTCCCGCGCACCTGGACGTCCAGAGCCTCCTCGGCGAGCAGGAGGGCCACGACGTGGGACGTCGCCGCGTGGTCGTGCCAGGGGTCCTCGTACCGGCCGCGACCGGCGAGGACGAGTGCCCGGGATGCGGAGGTCATGCTCCCATCGTCGCAGCGCGATCAGGGCTCGTGGCGCACGGACGTCGTCGACCGGCGCACGACGGCGCACGGCGCGGCGGACCTGCTGGGAGCCACCGGCGTGCGTCGCGGCGAGCGGCTCACGCGTCGTAGCGGAAGGCGTCCCACGCCCCGAGGAGATACTGCACCCCGAGCGCCCGGTCGTAGAGCCCGTACCCGGGGCGGGGCCTGTTCGTCGTGTTCTCGTCCCACAGGTGGCGCCCGTGGTCCGGTCGGACGTACCCCTGGTAGCCGGCCTCCGCGTAGGCCTTCATGATGCCGGTCGTGTCGACGCTGCCCTCGCACGCCCGGTGCGCGACCTCGGTGAAGTCCCCGCCGCCGAGGTGCTTGATGTTGCGCACGTGCGTGAAGTGGATCCGGTCCATGAACGTGCGCACGGCGTCGACGGCGTCGTGCGCAGGGTTCGCGGAGAAGCTGCCGAGGCACAGCGTGAGCCCGTGGTGGGGACTCGGGTGCAGTGCCAGGACGCGCGCGAGGTCCTCCTTGGTCGAGACGACGCGCGGCCAGCCGAACACGTCGAACGGCGGGTCGTCGGGATGCACGCCGAGCCGGACGCCGGCCTCCTCGCACGCGGGGATCACGGCGTCCAGGAAGTACCGGTAGTGCTCGTACAGGTCCTCGTGCGTCACGCCCTCGTACGCGGCGCTGAGCTCGGAGAGGCTCGCGAGCCGCTCCGGCTCCCAGCCCGGCAGCGTGAGCCCGTGGGTCTTCGCCTCCATGTCCGCGACGAGGCTCTCGGGCGACGTCGCGTCCACCACGGCCTGCTCGAAGAACAGCGCCGTCGAGCCGTCGGGCAGCGGGCGCCACAGGTCCGTGCGCAGCCAGTCGAAGACCGGCATGAAGTTGTAGCAGACGACCTTCACCCCGGCGCGGCCGAGGCGCCGGATGGTCGTGACGTAGTTCTCGATCGCCTCGTCCCGGCCCATGCCCAGCACCGTGCGGCCGAGCTTGATCGACTCGTGGACGTTGACGGACTCCACGACCTCGGCGTCGAACGTCCGCGTCACGCCCCGAGCACGAGCCTCGTCCGACAACCCCGTGATCCGCGCGACCTCGGCGTCGATCTCCGCCTGCGCCCACGCCTCGCCGGCCTGCTTGTCGTGCAGGCTCCACACGATCGTCTCGACGCCCGGGATCTGACGGACGTGGTCGAGCGTGACGGTGTCGTTCCCGTCCCCGTACCACCGGAAGCCCATCTTCACGACGTCACCCCGGCACGCGTGGCGGCGACGAGATCGGCGGCGACCGCATCGGCGAGCTGGTCGAGCGGGTCCCGGCCGTCGGTGTCCGGACGGATCCCCGGCAGGAGTCCTGGCAGCCGCACGAGCGCACGGACCGCGGCGCCGTCGTCGTCCGCGGACTCCACGAGCGCACGCAGCTCCTCCGCGCGCGGGTCGTCGACCGGGCGTCCGGCCCGGACCTCCTCGACGACGAACCCTGCCCACGCCGCGAGCGCCGTGACGACGCCCGTGGGCGGATCCCCGCCCGCGGACCGGTCCGCGAGGCGGTCGGCGAGCGTCCCACCCCACCGGAACGGGATCTTCTGGGTCCCGTCCATCGCGACCTGGCGCGTCGTGTGCCCGGTCGCGGGGTTCGCGAACCGCTCGAGGAGCTGCTCGGCGTACGTCGCGAGGTCGATGCCGTCCGGCGCGTCGAGCGTCGCGATCGCGTCCCCCTGCAGGGCGCGGGCGCGGGCCGCGAGCACGGGGTCGGCGACGGCCTCGGCGATCGTGGCGTACCCCGCGAGCGAGCCCGCGTACGCGAGGAGCGAGTGCGCGCCGTTGAGCAGGCGGAGCTTGGCCCGCTCGTACGGCGCGACGTCGTCCGTGAACGTCGCCCCGCCCCGCTCCCACGCCGGCCGCGGCCCGGCGAATCGGTCCTCGACCACCCACTGGAGGAAGGGCTCGGCGACGACGAGGCCCTCGTCGCGCGCGCCGAGCAGCGCCTCGACCTCGTCGCGCTGGGCGGTCGTCGTCGCGGGGACGATGCGGTCGACCATGGAGCACGGGAAGGTGACCGACGCCGCGAGCCAGGCCCGCAGGTCGTCGCCGTCCGCGCCGGGCAGGGCTGCGTCCACGGCCTGGCCCACGAGCGCGGCGAGGACACGGCCGTTGTCGGCGACGTTGTCGCAGCTCAGCACCGTGAGAGGTGCTCCCCCGGCCCGACGGCGGGCCGCGAGCCCGCGGACGAGGAGCCCGACGGCGCTCGCCGCCGCCGCCCCGTCGCCGGGCTCCGCGACCCGCTCCTCGCGGGCGAGGGCGTCGAGGTCCGCGCGCACGGACCCGACGTCGAGGCCGCCGTCGGCCCCGCGCGAGTAGCCCTTCTCGGTGACGGTGAGCGTCACGACGTGCGTCGTCGGCGCGGCGAGCGTCGCGAGGACGCGCGGCGTCTCCTCGGCCGGCCACGCGACGTCCGTCACGGACCCCACGACGCGCGCGCTCGCGCCGTCGGGCCCGACCGTGAGGACGGTGTAGACGCCGCCCTGCGGGCGCAGCTGGTCGCGGACGGACCCGGAGCGCTGCGTCACGCCGAGGATGCCCCAGAGCACGTCGCCCGTGGCGAGCGCGGCCTCCTCCGTCACGACCGCCTGGTGCGCGCGGTGGAACGCGCCGATGCCGAGGTGCACGATCCCGACCTGCGTGGGGCGGACCGGCGCGGGCAGTCCCGGCGGCGGTGCGTCCCGGTGCAGGCGGGCGTCCGCGGTCGGCACGTCGGTGGGGGTGGCGGTCGGGGCGGTCACACGGCCTCCTGCGGGTCGGTGGTGGGGCGGTGTGCCCCGGAGGGCACCGTGGTCGAGGCGAGGACGCGCGGGACGGTCGTCGAGCCGCGGACGACGAGCTCGACGGGGAGCTCGTCCGTCGGGCCGTCGGCGCCGTCGTGGGCACGACGGCCGGTGCCGTCGACGGCGTGGTCGTCCGACGCTCGCGTGGAACGGGTGGGACGCCGCGCGTCGAGCGCAGCGAGGAGGCGGTCGACGGCGCGCGCGCCGAGCTGTGCGAGGTCCGTCCGGACGGTCGTGAGCGGCGGCGAGGAGAGGGTCGCGACGAACGTGTCGTCGAAGCCGACCACGCTGAGGTCCTCGGGGACGGACACGCCGCGCTCGCGCAGCCGGGCGACGAGACCCAGCGCGACCAGGTCGTTGTAGGCGAGCACCGCGGTCGCGCCGGACGCGACGACGAGGTCGGCGGCGGCCCGTCCGCCCTCGACCCGCGGACGGAACGCGCCCAGGGCGACCGTCTCGACGTCGGGACAGCGGGACTGCGCGAGCTCGAGGCCCGCGCGTCGGCGCCCGTCCGACCACGACCGCTCCGGGCCGCCGACGTAGGCGACCCGCCGGTGCCCGAGCGCGCGCAGGTGCTCGACCGCGAGCACGACACCGCGCGTGTCGTCCGTCGACACCGAGGGGACGTCGTCGATGCGGAGGTTCACCAGCACGACGGGTGCGTCGCGCGCGGCCTCGAGGTCGGCGACGACGGCGCGCGGGGAGCACAGCACGAGCCCGTCCGTCTGCGACCGCAGCCCCGCGACGAGCTCGGGCTCGAGCACCGGGTCCTCCCCGGCATCGACGACGAACACCGCGTGGCCCGTCCGCCGGGCGCGCGCCTGCACTCCCTTGGTGATCGACGCGAAGTAGGGGTTCTCGAGGTCGGGGACGACGAGGCCCAGGGCCCCGGTCCGTCCGGCCCGGAGACCGCTCGCCGCCCGATTCGGCCGGTAGCCGAGCCGGGACGCCGCGGCGACGACACGGTCGCGCGTCTCGGTCGCCACCCGGTCGGGCTCGGCGAGCGCACGCGAGACCGTCGAGACCGACACCCCGATCTCTCGGGCGACGTCACGGGCTGTGACCACGGCACTCTCCTCGGACGGCGGGTTCTGGTGGGACAATGCTCTGGCGCCGCGGGATGTCCGAGCGCAGATCTGCGAACGATTGTAGCCTCTATCGCTCCCGTTCAGAGCGGTGATCTTGGGTCATTCTGCAATCGTTCGCAACGATCGGTCCTGGATCTGGCGGGACGGCGTGGCCAGCTCGGACGGACGGACCGTCGCGCCGGTCTCGGCCGCCGCGTAGATCGCGCACAGGAGGCGGACGGTCTCGACGGCGTCGTCGATGCCCACCGGGACCGGCGACGCCGAGTCGAGCGCCGTGACGATCTGCCGCCACTGGGCGAGGTGGCCCGCGTGGCCGATCGCGAGGGGGTCGGCCGCTCCGCTCGCGATCGCTCCCGAGCCCGGCGCCGGGACGCCGGGGACGTCCCACCGGAGCACGTCGCCCTGGCCGAGCTCCACGGCCCCCCGCGCGCCGAGCAGCGTGATCGTGGCCGGGAAGCCGGGCGGTGTCGTCGTCGTCGTCGTGACGACCCCGAGCGCACCGGACGTGAACCGCACGGTGGCGACCGTCGTGTCCTCGGCCTCCATCGCGTGCCCGAGCGTCCCGTGCTGCGCGGTCACGGAGTCGACCGGGCCGCACAGCCAACGGAGCAGGTCGAGGTTGTGCACGCCCTGGTTCATCAACGACCCCCCGCCCTGCGCCGTCGTGGACCGCCACCCGGCCGCGCGGTAGTAGTCGTCGTCCCGGAACCAGTGGACGTGCGTCGTCGCGAGCCGGACCTCCCCGAGTGCCCCCGTGTCCACGGCTCTCTTGAGCGCGACGTGCTCGGGCTCGAAGCGCCGCTGGGAGATCGTCGAGACCATCAGGCCCCGCTCCCGGGCGGCTTCGGCGACGCGCAGCGCGTCTCCCACGTCCAGCGCGAGCGGCTTCTCGACGACGACGTGCCGCCCCGCCTCGAGGGCCGCGAGCGCCAGCTCCGCGTGCGTCCCGCTCGGCGAGCAGACCGCCACGACGTCGACCTCGGGATGGGAGATCACCTCCTGCGGCGCGAGGTGCGCCGCGGGCCAGCCCGCGAGCGCCTCCTCGCGCGCGGGACCGGCCCCGCCGCTGTAGGCCACCAGCCGCACGCGCTCCCCCAGCTCACGCAGCGCCCGCGCGTGCATCGTGGCGATACCGCCCATGCCCACGACTCCGACGCCGAGGCGGTCCGTGCTCATGCCGTCGTCCTCCTGCTCCTCGTGTCGTCCCTCACGCACCTGCCGTACCCGCCGTCGCCGGTCACTCGGCGACGTGGCTCGCACCGAGCAGGTCGCGCAGCCGCTCCGCGGCCGTGGTGAAGCGCGGGTCGGTGAGGGTCGTGCTGTACTCGCGCTCGTCCGGAAGCCCCGGCACGAGCGTCTCCACGATGCGACCGGGCCGTGGGCTCATGACCACGATCCGGCTGCCCAGGAACACCGCCTCCGGGACGGAGTGGGTGACGAGGACGACGGTCGTGCCCGTCTCGCGCCAGATCCGGTTCATCTCGATGTTCATCTGCTCGCGCGTCAGCGCGTCCAGCGCACCGAACGGCTCGTCCATGAGGAGCACGCGGGGCTCGTGCAGGAGCGCACGGCACAGCGCGACGCGCTGCTGCATGCCACCGGACAGCTCGTGCGGGAGCGCCTTCTCGAAGCCGGTGAGCCCGGTCAGCTCGATCAGGTGCTCGGCCCGCTCCTCCGCGTGCCGCCGATCCATCCCGCGCATCTCGGCCTGGAGCAGGATGTTCTTGCGCACGCCGCGCCACTCGAGCAGCGCGGACCGCTGGAACGCGAACCCGATCTCGCGCTGCGGCCGGGTGACCCGCTCGCCGTAGAGGCGGACCTCGCCGTCGGTGACGAGCGTGAGGCCGGCGATGATCTTCAGCAGCGTCGACTTGCCGCAGCCCGACGGTCCCGCGATCGTGACGAACTCGCCCGGCATGACCGACAGCGAGACGTCGTCGAGCGCGAGCGTCTCGGACCGCTTCGACCTGAACCGCATCGAGAGGTTCGAGACCTCGATGATCGGTTCGGTGTCGACCGCGGGTCCTGACGCCTCGAGCGCGGCCGCCGTCGTCACAGGTCCTCCCCGAAGGACGCGTCCCAGTAGTCGGTGGGCGCGACGGCTCCGTCGAAGTCCGTGTTGTCCGCGAGGAACGTCAGCGTGTCCGTCCACTGCTGCTCGGTGTTGACGCCGGGGGCCGGGGCGTTGTCGAGGTCGAGCAGGTCGACCGTCGTCTCGAGCTGGGCGGCCATGACGCTCTCGTCCGGGGCCTGCTCGGCGCCCTCCGCCATCGCGGTGACCGCGGCCTCCTGGTTCTCCGACGCCTCGAGGAACGATCGCGACGTCGCGCGCACCATCGCCTCGACCAGGTCCGGGTCGTCGGCGATGAGCGACTCGTTGGCCACCAGTCCCGTGCCCAGCAGGTTCATGCCGAAGTCGGCGAACGGCAGCGCGTCGACCTCCTCGCCGGTCTGGTTCTCGATCGTGGGCGCCTGGTCGTGGTAGAACCCCTGGATCGCGTCGACCTTGCCCTCGATGAGCGCGGCGATCTTGCCCGCGGCGTCGACGTTGACCACGGTCACGTCCGCGGGGTCGACCCCGTTGATCTCGAGCCACGCGGGAAACGTGCCGTACATGGCGTCGCCGGGGGTCCCGCCCACGGTCTTGCCCACGAGGTCGGCGGGCTCGGTGATGCCCTGGTCGGCGAAGAACTCGACCGAGCTGGGCCCGGTCTGGAGGAAGACGCCGACGCTGCGCACCGGCATGCCGGACGTGATCGCGTTCGCCAGGGGCGGCGTGTCGGCCCACCCGAAGTCGGTGTTCTGCTGGGCGACCTGCTGCACCGTGTTCCCGGAACCGTTGCCCGGCTGGATCGTCAGGTCGATGCCCTCGTCCTCAAAGATCCCCTGCTCGACCCCGTAGTAGAACGGGGCGTGCTCCCCGTAGGGCACCCAGTTGAGGGTGACGGTCACCTCGGTCAGGCCCTCCGCCCCCTGCCCGCCCGGGGAGTCCCCGCCGTCGGTCCCGGACTGCCCGCAGGCCGAGGTTCCTGCTACGACGACGCCGGCCACGGCCAGCGACACTGCGAACTTGCCACCACGCATGGGGAGAGCCCTTCTTCTCGTGCCGTCCGCTCGGACGGCGGGGAACTGCCGGAAAGTCGTGCTTGTCAGATCACGAGGACGCGAGGGCGAGGTTGCCCCGACGCGACGCGTGCCACGGGATGAGGACGCGCTCGAGCACCTCGACCAGGAGGAACAGGACGACGCCGATCATCGACATGAGGATCAGGTCCGCGAACAGCAGCGGTGCGTCGAGGTTGCCGCTCGCGAGCAGCAGGATGTAGCCGAGCCCGCGGTCGGCCCCGACGAACTCCCCCACGACCGCACCGACGACCGCCAGGGTGACGGCGACCTTCAGACCGGACATGAGCTGCGGGAGCGAACCGGGGAAACGGATCTTCCGGAACGTCTTCCACCGGGACGCGCCCATGGTCGCCGAGAGCTCCAGGAGCTCGGGGTCGACCGAGCGCAGTCCCGCGACGGCGGACACCACGACCGGGAAGAAGGCGATGAGCACGGCGAGGACGATCTTCGGCGTCAGCCCGAAGCCGAACCAGACGACGAGGATCGGTGCGATCGCGATCTTGGGGATGACCTGCGCGAAGAGGATCAACGGGTACAGCGCCTTCTCCGCAGTCTTGGAGTACACCAGGAGCACGGCCGTCGCGACGCCGATCACGGCCGCGAGCACGAACCCGATGATGGTCTCCATCGTCGTGACCCACGTGTGCTCGAGCAGCATCGCCCAGTCGTCGACCATCGTCTGCCAGACCGCTCCCGGCGACGGGATCAGGTAGGCCGGGACCATCTCGCGCCACGCGACGAACCACCACGCCGCGAACAGCACGAGCAGCACGGCGACCGGGCGCCACGACGCCGAGAGCAGGGAGAGCACGCGGCTCCCGATCGACGGCCCCGCGCTCGTGACGGTCGTGGCACCCCGACCGCCGCGGGCCGGCGACTCGGGCCGCGTCCCGCCCGAGGCCGCGGCCGCCCGTCGGGCCCGTGGTGCGGGTCGCACTCCGTGGGTGGTCGTCATGGCGCGGTTCTCCCAGCTGGTCGTCGTCGAGCGCGTCGCCGAGCTCGTCGTGGTGTCCGAGGACGGGTCGTCGGTCATGCGTAGGCCACCTGCTCGGCGTCGAGGATCCCCGTGAAGGCCTCCCATGCCTCCGTGAACAGCTCCGGTCCGGAGAACCCGCCGAGGGTGTGCGCCGAGCCCAGGTGCGGCTCGAGCGAGAAGAACCCGTCGAACCCGTCGGCGTGCAGCGCCCGCACCGTCTCGGCCACCTCGCCGTCGCCCCGACCGGCCGGGACGACCTCACCTGTTCCCCGCACCGCGTCCTTGATCTGGACGTACTCGAGGTGCGGACGCAGCATGCGGAAGCCGTCGGTGAACGGACGCACCCCCACCTGGACGAAGTTCGCCGCGTCCCACGCGAGGCGGAGGTGCTCCGACCCGACCGACTCGACGACGTCGAGGCAGCGCTCCGGCGTGTCGCCGTAGATGTCCTTCTCGTTCTCGTGGAGCAGGACGACACCGGCCTGGGCCGCCACCTCCGCGAGCACTGTCATGCGTCGCAGCACGACGTCCCGCGACGCGCGCGGGTCCTCGCCGGGACGGACGAAGAAGGAGAACACGCGGATGTACGGGGCGCCGAGCAGGCGCGCGACACGCGCGGCGTGACGCATCCGCGCGAGGTGCGGCTCGAAGTCCTCGTCCACCGAGATCTTCCCGATGGGCGAGCCGACGCTGGAGACCTGCAGGTCGTGCCGGCCGAGCATCTCGCCGACGCGGCCGAGCTGACCCTCGTCGAGGTCCAGGACGTTGGTCTCCCACGCGCTCCGGAACTCGACGAAGCGCAGGCCCAGCCGCACGGCCACCTCGCACTGCGTCGCGAGGTCGGGCGAGATCTCGTCCGCGAAGCCGGACAGTGTCCAGACCACGGGTCCTCCTTCTCATCATCGGTGTCGACGTCGACACCGTCCGTGGCACCGAGCCCGGTGCCGGTCGGTCAGTGGAACCGGACCTTCCGGAGGGCCGAGGCACGACGCGGCGGTCCACCGCTCACGTCGTGCTCCATCGGACTGCCTCTCCGTCGAGGTCTGGCAACCCACCGGGGCGGGTCGTCGTGCGTTGCGTTGGACACTAGGGGGCACCCACCGGGTGGGCAACGAGTTGCCACTTGTTGCACCGACGCCCTTTGCGGTGCTGGTCACCGGCCTGCGAACGATCTCGCCGACGTGCACCCGAGTTGCCGGAGGTTGCCGTGAGCAGACCTGGCAAGGGTTGGAAGTCGTCAGGCGTCGCGCGGGTCCGACGCGGAGCCGAGGTCGAGCGCGACCAGCCGGAAGCCCGCGGAGCGCACGGCGCTCACGACCTCCCCGCGCAGCGGCTCCGCCGTCACGCCGAGGAGGTCGGAGCGGGACGAGCCGAGCCGCGCGAGGTCACCGTGGTGGTGGACGCGCAGGTCGTCGAGACCCAGCCTGCGCAGCTCGCTCTCGGCCGCCTCGACCTGCACGGCGTCCTCCGTCGCAGAGCGTCCCGGGGCGCGTGGGCCCGCTCCGGGAGGCACGTCGACGCGCACCGGCGCCGTGGCGTCCGGCAGGTCGGGCTCCGGGAGGTCGAGGTCGTGCGCGAGCCGAGCGACGGTCGCGCGGTCGAGACCGGCCTCGAGGAACGGGGCGGTGGCCGCGGGATCGGCCGGCGCGGCCACCGCCCCGTCGGTGTCGTCGGGCACGACGACCGCGGACAGCTCGAGGATCCGGGCCACGTCGTCGACACGTCCCTCGAGCACGTCGAAGGTCGCGACCCCGCACGCGTTCGCCGCCTGCGCGACGGCGCACCGGCGCGCGGGCGCCGCGTCGGGACCGGTGCTCACGAGCGCGACCACGCGGGACCTGCCGACCACGCGGACCGACAGCTCGAGCAGGAGCGCGGAGCCCGCGTCCCCCGCGTAGGCGACCCCGACCCGCCCGCTCGCGCCGACGCGTGCGATCGTCGTGATCACCGTCTCGACGATCTCGTCGGTCGGTGACGCGAACGCAGGGATCGGGGGCAGGGTCCGTCGGCTCACCCAGCCATTGCAGGGCGCGGCCCGGAGGCCGTCAAGCGGTTGCCACGACTTGCCCCGCACCCGGAGAGTTTCGTGCCGCCATCGGAGCCACCGCGATGACAACCGGTTGTCGATCCGGGCGTGAGCGCACTACGCTCCCGCCGCATGGAGGACCCAGGGAGCACGAGCAGCCCCAGCCCGACCATCTACGACGTCGCGCAGGCGGCGGGCGTCGCGACGTCGACCGTCTCCCGTGCCTTCTCGCGGCCCGGGCGCGTCAACGCGGAGACGGCGGAACGCATCCGCCGGATCGCGAACGAGCTCGGCTACCGGACGAACCCGCTCGCGCGCGGACTGCCGACGGGCCGGACCGCGCTGCTCGCGATCGTCGTCGCGGACGTCACCAACCCGTTCTTCTTCGAGATCATCCGAGGCGCGGAGAAGACCGCGACCGACGCCGGGTACACGCTCCTCGTGGCCGACGCGCAGGAGTCCGACGAGGCGGAGCGGCAGGCCCTCGACCGCACGCTCCCGCTGGTGGAGGGCGTGATCCTCGCGACGTCGCGGCTCTCGGACTCCTCGATCCGGGTGGTCGCCAAGCAGCGCCCGACCGTCGTCATGAACCGCGTGATGACCGACGTCCCGAGCGTGCTCACGGACAACGCGCAGGGGATGCGCAGCGCGGTGGAGCACCTCGCCGGCCTGGGGCACACGAGCCTCGCGTACCTGGCCGGGCCCGAGGCGTCGTGGGCCGACGGGATGCGCTGGCGCGCCTTCCGCGAGGCGACCCGGGACCTCGGCCTGAAGGCCCGGCGCCTCGGTCCGTTCGCGCCGACGCTCGCGGGCGGGCTCTCGGCGGCCAAGACCCTCGCCAGGCACTCCGCCACGGCGGCCGTCGCGTACAACGACCTCGTCGCGATCGGCGCCATGCGCGGACTGGTGCGCCTCGGCGTCGAGGTCCCGCGGGACATGAGCGTCGTCGGGTTCGACAACATCTTCGGGTCGGACTTCTGCAGCCCGCCGCTGACGACCGTCGCTGCCCCGCTGCGCCACTTCGGGGCGTTCGCGATGCAACGACTCCTGGGTCAGCTGCGGCCCTCCTCGAGCGGTTCGCAGGGGCCCGCGCTGCTCCCGGCCAAGCTCGTGGAGCGCGGCTCCACCGCGCAGCTCGGGTAGCAGCAGCCGCCGTCTGCGGCTCGGCTCGGCTCGGGCAGAGACGTCAGGTGCAACAAGTGGCAACTCGTTGTCCTCGGTCCTGCCGGCCTCCATAGTGGCGACGACAAGCGCACCCTGACGCGCCCCGCGCGCAGGTGCCGAACGCGAGGTCCTCGATGGAGAGGCAGGCAGATGGAACGCTCGACCCATTCCCTTCCCGTACGCACACCGAGACGGTGGGCCGGTCACCCGACGCGCCGCAGACGGTCGGTGGTCGCGATGGCATCCGCTCTCGCCCTCCCGCTCGCCGTGCTGCTGCCGGTCCAGTCGACGGCACAAGCGGCCGGCCCGGCGGCCTCCGCCGCTGCGGAGGACGAGATCCGACCGCAGGAGCCCGGCGTGACGCTGCGGGTGTTCGACGTCCAGATCCCCCTCGACGAGTACTGCACGCTCAAGCCGGGTTCGACCCCCAACGTCGACAAGATCATGCCGACGATCGACTGGACCTCGGACGAGGACTTCGGGCTCACGGACCAGTTCGTCACCGAGGTCACCGGGTACCTGGACGTCGAGACGGCCGGGACGTACGAGTTCCGGATCACCAGCGACGACGGGGCCCGGCTCCTGCTCGACGGCACCGAGGTGGTGGACAACCCCGGCGCGCACGGCGTCCTCTCCGAGGAGGGGTCGGTCGACCTCGAGGCCGGCTACAACGCGCTGCTCATCGACCACTTCGACAACGCGTTCGGCCAGCGGCTCCTGCTCGAGTGGCGACCGCCGGGCTCGCAGGACTTCGTCGTCGTGCCGAACAGCGTCCTGAGCACCGACGCCGACGTCACGCGCGTCACGTCGCCCGGACGCAAGTCGTGCGAGAACATCAGCGAGACCCCCGGTGACGGGCTGCCCCTGGCCGAGGTCCACCCCGACTACACGCTGACGGACCTGCGCCCCGACGGCTTCGAGCCGCAGGTCACGGGCATGGACTGGCTGCCCGACGGCCGGATGGTCATCTCGACCTGGGGCGGTGACCGGCTGACCGAGCTCGGCGAGGTCTACCTGATCGACGGCGCGAGCGGCGACGGGACCGCGGAGGACGTGACCTACACCAAGGTCGCCGAGAACCTCACGGAGCCGATGGGCATCAAGTACGTCGACGGCACGATCTACGTGTCCGAGAAGGACGGGCTGACCGCCCTGCGCGACACCGACGGCGACGAGGTCGCCGACGAGTACGACACCTTCGCGACCTGGCCCTTCGGCGAGAACTACCACGAGTTCGCGTTCGGTCTTCTGTACGAGGACGGTTACTTCTACATCACGACCGGCATCGCGATGGTGCCCGGCGGCAACTCGCTCGACCCGCAGCTCGCGGAGAACCGCGGCTCGGTCATGAAGATCAGCAAGGACACCGGCGAGGTCGAGTACGTCGCCGGCGGTCTGCGCACGCCGAACGGCCTGGGCTGGGGCACCGACGGCAGCATGTACGTGGCCGACAACCAGGGTGTGCGCATCCCGACCTCCAAGCTCGTCAAGGTCGAGGAGGGCGCGTTCTACAACCACTTCACCAACCCCGACGGCCCGTACGACGACCAGCCGGTGACCGAGCCCGTGCTGTGGATGCCCCACGGCGAGATCTCGAACTCGCCGAGCAACCCCGTCGTCCTGACCGAGGGCGTCTTCGCCGGGCAGCTGGCGATCGGCGACGTGACGTACGGCGGTCTGCAGCGCGCGTACCTCGAGGACGTCGCGGGCCAGGAGCAGGGCGCCGTGTTCCGCATGACCCAGGGCCTGGAGTCCGGCGTGAGCCGGACCAGCATCGGCCCGGACGGCTCGATCTACGTCGGCGGGATCGGCTGGTCGGGCAACTGGGGGCAGGCGGGCAAGCTCGGCTACGGGCTGCAGAAGCTGACCTACGACGACAACAACGCGTTCGACATGCTCGAGATGCGCGCTGTCGACGGCGGGTTCGAGATCGAGTACACCCAGCCGCTGTCCGAGGAGACGGCGCAGGATCTCGCCGCGAAGTACACGGCCGCGCAGTGGCGCTACGTCGCCACCCCGCAGTACGGCGGCCCGAAGGTCGACGAGGAGGACCTCGACGTCACGTCGGCCACGCTGTCCGAGGACGGCAAGACCGTGACCCTGGCGATCGACGGGCTCGAGCCCGGGCGCGTCGTGCACGTCCACTCCCCGCGACCGTTCGCGTCGGAGAGCGGGCAGGAGCTGTGGAGCACCGAGGCCTGGTACACGCTCAACCGGCTCCCCGACGGCTCGGTCCCCCCGCCGGTGTACGAGGCCGAGGCCGCCAACATCGAGGGCGGCGCGGGCTGGAACTCCAACCACGCGGGCTACACGGGATCCGGGTTCGTCGACCGCAACTGGGAGCCGGGCGCGCGCACCACGTTCGCCGTCCGTGCAGACGAGGCGGGCTCGTACGACCTCGCCCTGCGGTACGCGAACGGGCAGAACAGCGACCCGCAGCCGACGCCGAGGAACCTGAGCCTCTACGTCAACGGTGAGAAGGTCAAGCAGACCTGGCTCCCCAGCACGGTCCAGTGGGACAACTGGCAGACGCAGGTCGAGACCGTGACGCTGAAGGCTGGCGCCAACACGATCGCCTACGTGCACGAGGACGACGACCGCGGGCACGTCAACCTCGACAACCTCACGGTCACACCGACGGAGCGCATCACGCTGTTCGACGGCAGCGACCTCGACGCGTGGGAGAAGACCGACGGGAGCCCGGCCACCTGGCCGGTCGCGGACGGGACGATGGAGTCCTTCGGCGGTGACATCCGCACGAAGGAGACGTTCGAGGACTTCCGGATGCACGCCGAGTGGTACCAGCCGGAGCACGCCCCGGACGTCACGGGCCAGTCCCGCGGCAACAGCGGCATCTACATCCAGGAGCGCTACGAGCTCCAGGTGCTCGAGTCCTTCGGCATCGACCCGCCGGCCACGAACGACGCCGGCTCGATCTACCTCCAGAAGGCACCGGACGTGAACGCCGCGACGCCGATGGGTACGTGGCAGACGTACGACATCACGTTCCGGTCGGCACGGTTCGACGCCGACGGGAACAAGACCGAGGACGCACGCATCACGGTCGTGTGGAACGGGCAGGTCGTGCACGACGACGTGGCCGTCACCGGGAAGACGGGGAACGGGCAGCAGGAAGGGCCCACCCCCGGTCACATCAAGCTCCAGGACCACGGTGACCCCGGCCTGAACCCGATGTTCCGCAACATCTGGATCGAACGCCTCTCGGGGCAGGACGACGCCGGGCCGGAGGAGGTCGCGGTCTCCGCCACCTCCGAGGTCCGGTGCCTGGCAGGTCGCCCCTACGTCGCGGTCCGGGTCGTCAACGACGACGCGGTGGACGTCGACGTCGACGTCACCACCCCGTACGGGACCAGGTCCTTCACGGACGTGGCGCCCGGAAAGAACGCGTACCAGTCGTTCGCGGTGCGCGACGTCGAACCGGCGGCCGACTCCGTGACCGTCACCGCTCGACCGTCCGACGGCTCTGACGAGCGGGAGACCGTCACGAGGCCGGAGCACGCTCAGCCCACCTGCGGCTGACGGCTCCGGACGGCGCCCGGGTCCGTCCCTCGTCACGAGGGACGGACCCGGGCATCGTGGAGTCTGCTGCGAACGATTGCTGCCGTTATCCCACTGGGATGCAGTCACCTCTCTCACGTAGTATGCAAACGTTCGCATCAATTCCTGGAGGACCTGTGACGAGCACGGCCCATCGTGTCCCGACCACCGCGACGGCGCCGTGGTCCCTGCACCCCGACCGCGCGCTGCCCGCGGACCCCGTCCTGCGTCCGCTCGCGCGTGAGCTCTACGCGACGACGCGCGGACTGCCGATCGTCTCGATGCACGGGCACGTCGAGGCGGCTCTGCTCGCCGACGACGCCCCGTTCGGCAACCCGGCGGAGCTGTTCGTGACGCCCGACCACTACCTCGTGCGCATGCTCGTCGCCCAGAGCACGTCGCCCCACGGCGCTCCCGGCGTGCGGGGCGTCCAGGACCTCGGCGTCGCACCCCTCGCCTCCGCGCCCGCCGGGACCGCCACGGCCGAGACCGACCCGCGCGAGATCTGGCGCCGGTTCTGCGCCGGGTGGCACCTGTTTCGCGGCACGCCCACGCGCTACTGGACGGAGCACGCGCTCGTCGACGTGTTCGAGGCCCACGCCCGGCCGTCGGCCGAGACCGCGGACGCGCTCTACGACCACCTCGTCGAGCGGCTCGCCCGCCCCGAGTTCCGCCCGCGCGCGCTGTTCGAACGCTTCGGGATCGAGATCCTCGCGACGACGGACCCGGCGCAGTCACCGCTCGCCGACCACGCGCGCCTCGCGGCCGACGGCTGGGGCGATCGCGTCGTGCCGACGTTCCGCCCGGACCCGCTCCTGCACGTGGACCGCCCCGGCTGGGCGGCCCAGGTCGCCGCGCTGGGTTCGGCCGCCGGCACCGAGGTCGTGGACTACCGGACGTACCTCGACGCCCTCCGCTCCCGCCGAGCGGCATTCGTCGCGGCAGGCGCCCGGGCCACCGACCACGGGCACCTCCGCGCCGACACCACGCCGCTCGACGCCGCCGACGCCACCCGCATCCTCGACGCCGCGCTCCGCGGCACCGCCACACCGGCCGAGGCGGACGCGTTCTCGGCGCACATGCTCTTCCAGATGGCGGCGATGTCCGCCGAGGACGGGCTCGTCATGCAGCTGCACCCGGGCGTGCTGCGCGACCACTGCGACGGTGTCGCGCGCGCCTACGGTCCCGACCGGGGCTACGACATCCCCGAGCAGACGGAGTACGTGCGCGCGCTGCGCCCGGTGCTCGAGGCGTTCGGCCACCACGAGCGGTTCCGGATGATCGCGTTCACGGTCGACGAGACGTCGTTCTCGCGCGAGCTCGCGCCGCTCGCGGGGGTCTACCCGGCGCTGCGCCTCGGCGCGCCGTGGTGGTTCCTCGACACCCCGGACGGGATGCGACGCTTCCGCGAGGCCTCGACGGACACCGCGGGCTTCTACAACACGAGCGGCTTCGTCGACGACACGCGCGCGTTCTGCTCGATCCCGGCCCGCCACGACCTCGCCCGCCGGATCGACGCCGGCCACCTCGCGCGCCTCGTCGCCGAGCACCGTCTCGACCTCGACGAGGCGATCGAGACCGCGGTCGACCTCGCCTACCACCTGCCGCGCGCCTCCTACCCCGCGCCCGGACGGTGAGCTCGGCGGCGACCGCGCCGCTCCACCGGAGGGCCGCGTGACCGACCTCGACGCGCTGGCCCACCACGCGGCGTCGAGCGGGATCGCCCTGCACTCGGTCCAGCTCAGCGTCGACGACGAGCCCGTGCTCGAGGCGGGCTGCGCGCCGCTCGGACCGCACGTGCCGCACCGGATGTACTCGGTGTCCAAGACCCTCACGGCCCTCGCGGTCGGCATCCTCGCGGGCGAGGGGCGCCTCGACCTGGACGAGCCCGTGTGCCGCCACTTCCCCGGCATCGGCCCGGGCCACCGGTGGCTCGAGCGGACCACGGTGCGGCACCTGCTCGAGATGCGAGGACCGCACGCCGCCGCGACGTTCACGCTGCACGACGACGCGTGGCTCGACTCGTACTTCGAGGTGCCGCCCACGCACCCGCCGGGCACGGCGTTCACGTACGACACGAGCGCGGCCTACGTCCTGGCGGCCCTCGTCGAGCGGGTCAGCGGGTCGACCCTGGCCGACTACCTGCGGCCGCGGCTGCTCGACCCGCTCGGCATCAGCCGCGACCTGCGCTTCCGCACCGGTCCCGACGGGTACAGCCACGGCGGGTCCGGGCTGGTCTGCCGCCCCGACGACCTGCTCCGCCTCGCGCGGCTGCTGCTCGACGGCGGTGTCCACGAGGGCCGGACGCTGCTGCCGCCCGACTTCCTGCGCGCCGCGACGACCCCGCACGCGGACACCTCCACGCTGACGTGGGGCACGCCGTTCCGGGGCGGCTACGGGTATCAGCTCTGGCTCCCCGCGGACGGCGGGCTGCTGATGTTCGGGCTTGGGGGGCAGATCGTGCTGGCCGAGCCCGAGCACCGCCTCGCGCTCGTCGTCACGGCCGACGCCCAGGCGTGCCAGAGCGGCGACCAACGCCTGACGGACCTGGTCCTGGCGCACCTCGTGGCGCCCGTCACCGCTGGCGCGGAGCGCGCCGTCCCGGGCAGGGCGGCGCACGAGGACGACCCGCCGGAGCCGCGGACGACCCGGGACCTCGCGTGGCCGCTTCCCCGGCACGACGCCGCGTCCGTGCAGCCCGTCGTCGGCACCTACCGGGCGGCGGACGCCGACGCGTTCCTCGCCGACCTCGCGCTCGACCTCGACGCCGACGGTGGTCGGCTGGTCTCGGTGACCGGCGGATGGCACCTCGACCTCGCGCTCGGTGCCGCGCTCCCCCAGCCGGCCGGACCCGGAGAACGACCCGCCGTCGTCACGTCCGGGTGGACGGCGCCGCGAGCTCTCGACGTCGTGTGCTGGATCGTCGACGACGAGCCCGCGGTCGTGCGGCTGCGCCTGCACGTCGGGAACGACGGCGCGCTCACCGTCCGCAGCCAGGGCTTCGGCGAGGGGTTGGACCCGGGCTGGACGTTCGTCGGTGCGTACGAGGAGGGTGCGACGACACGTCAGAGGCCGGTCTCGGCGTAGAAGCCCTCGATGTGCGTGCGGACCGCACGCTCCGCCGCGTCGGCCTCGCCGGCCACGACGGCGGCCAGGACGGCCCGGTGCTCGGTCCGCAGCCGTGTCGCGGTGCGCTCCCACGAGGGCAGCGCCGCGCTCCCTACGGCGACGTACGACTCGACCGCGCCGCGCAGCCCCGTCATCACCGCCTCGACCAGGGCGTTGCCCGCGAGCCGGACGAGCACGAGGTGGAACGACGCGTCGAGGACGCGGAACTCCGCGGCGGACAGGTCGGGGTCGTCCATGCGATCCAGCAGCGAGCCCGCCTCGGCGAGCTGCGCTGCGGCAGGAGCTGTCCCTGCACCGCCCACGCCCGCGGTCTGCGCCGCGGCCCGCACCGCCCAGGTCTCCAGGAGCACGCGCGTCTCGACGACGTCCCGCACCGCGAGCGTCCCCGACGCCACGTGCAGCCGCACGGCCGCCCCGAGACCGGCTGCCGGCCGGTCGATCACGGTCGCGCCGGCATCGGGCCCCGACCCCACCGCGGTGCGGACGATGCCCATGGTCTCGAGGACGCGGAGGGCCTCGCGCACGGACGGGCGCGAGACCCCGAGCTCCTCCGCGAGCGCCCGCTCGGCCGGGAGCCGCTCGCCGAGCGCCCAGCGACCGGCGGCGAGGTCGGCCTCGATGCGGGCGAGGACGCGTTCGTGGGTGCGCACGGGGCCAGCGTAGGCGAGCGGTCGCGGCTCGGCTGGATGTGGTCGGACCACATGGCCTACGGTGTGGTCAGACCACACCTCGCCGGCGTCGGCGAGGAGTCCCGCCGGGCGGCGCGGTCGCCGCCCGGCGAGACTGGACCGGACTCGCCTCTCCCCCGGAGCACCGATGCGCATCGCCCTCGCCGCCACCTGCATCGGGGACGTCATGTTCCCCCAGGCCCCCCGGGCCACCGTCCGGCTGCTCGAACGCCTCGGCCACGAGGTCCACGTCCCCGACGGGCAGGCGTGCTGCGGGCAGATGCACGTCAACACCGGGTACATGGCCGAGGCCGTCCCCGTCGTCCGCAACCACGTCGAGGCCTTCTCCCCCGTGCTCGACGGCGAGTGGGACGCGGTCGTCGTGCCGTCCGGCTCGTGCACGGGGTCGATCCGGCACCAGCAGGGCATGGTCTGCCGGCGTGCCGGCCTCGACGCGCTCGGCGCGCGCGCCGAGGCCGTCGCGGCGAAGACCTATGAGCTGTCGGAGCTGCTCGTCGACGTGCTCGGCGTGACCGACGTCGGCGCCTACTTCCCGCACCGCGTCACCTACCACCCGACGTGCCACTCGCTGCGCATGCTGCACGTCGGCGACAAACCGCTCCGGCTCCTGCGCGCCGTCGAGGGCATCGACCTCGCGGAGCTGCCCGGGGCGGAGTCGTGCTGCGGGTTCGGCGGGACGTTCGCGCTGAAGAACGCCGAGACGTCGACCGCGATGCTCGCCGACAAGATGACGTCCGTGAAGTCCACGGGCGCCGAGGTGCTCACGGCCGGCGACTCGTCGTGCCTCATGCACATCGGCGGCGGGCTGTCCCGCATCCGCGCCGGCGTGCGCACGCTGCACCTCGCGGAGGTCCTCGCGTCGACGAGGGACACGCCACCGGCCGCGGCGACGACGGGCTCGTCGGGCACGACGACCAGGGCCGGGGGCGCCCGATGAGCACGTTCCTCGGCATCCCCCGGTCGCGCGGACGCGGCCACGCACCTGTCGCGGACGAGCCCTTCGGCGCCGTCCCGCACCCCGACGAGCCGCTGCGCTGGGGCGAGGACTTCCCCGCGGCCGCACGCCAGGCCCTGCAGAACACGCAGCTGCGCCGCAACCTCGCGCACGCGACGTCGACGATCCGCGCGAAGCGCGCCGCCGTCGTCGGCGAGGTGCCCGACTGGGAGGCGCTGCGCGACGCGGGGTCGGCGATCAAGACCGACGTCATGGCGCGGCTGCCCGAGCTGCTGGAAGAGCTCGAGCGCAACGTCACCGCGCGGGGCGGCGTGGTGCACTGGGCGCGCGACGCGGACGAGGCGAACCGGATCGTCGCGGACCTGGTCAAGGCCAGGGGCGCCGACGAGGTCGTCAAGGTCAAGTCGATGGCGACGCAGGAGATCGGGCTCAACGAGGCGCTCGCCGCGGAGGGCATCGCGGCGCACGAGACGGACCTCGCAGAGCTCATCGTGCAGCTCGCCGACGACATGCCGTCGCACATCCTCGTGCCCGCGATCCACCGCAACCGCGCGGAGATCCGCGAGATCTTCCTCGAGCGCATGGGCGACGTCCCGCCCGACCTCTCCGACGTGCCGCGCGAGCTCGCGATGGCCGCGCGCGCCCACCTGCGCCGCAAGTTCCTCTCGGCGAAGGTCGCGATCAGCGGTGCGAACTTCGGCGTCGCGGACACGGGGACGCTCACCGTCGTGGAGTCCGAGGGCAACGGACGCATGTGCCTCACCCTGCCCGAGACGCTCATCACCGTCATGGGCATCGAGAAGATCGTGCCCACGTACACCGACCTCGAGGTGTTCCTCCAGCTCCTGCCGCGCTCGTCCACGGGCGAGCGCATGAACCCGTACACGTCCCTGTGGACGGGCGTGACGCCCGGCGACGGGCCGCAGGAGTTCCACCTCGTGCTGCTCGACAACGGCCGCACCGACGTCCTCGCCGACGAGGTCGGCCGCGCCGCGCTGCACTGCATCCGCTGCTCGGCGTGCCTCAACGTGTGCCCGGTCTACGAGCGCGTGGGCGGGCACGCGTACGGGTCCGTCTACCCCGGGCCGATCGGCGCGATCCTCACGCCGCAGCTGACGAAGGGCTCCGGCGGGCTCGGGGGACACGGCGACCCGAACGCCTCGCTGCCCTACGCCTCCACGCTGTGCGGCGCGTGCTACGAGGTGTGCCCCGTGAAGATCGACATCCCGTCGATCCTCGTGGAGCTGCGGGCGCGGGAGGTCGACGCCGACCGTGGCGGCCTGCCGACCGGGTGGGGCGCGGCGATGAAGGCCGCGTCGTTCGTCATGTCCGACGCGAGGCGGTTCGAGCTCGCGGAGAAGGCCGCGGGCCTCGGGCGCATGGTCGCCGGGCCCAAGGGCCGCATCTCGACGCTGCCGCCGCCCGCGAGCGCGTGGACCCGCTCGCGCGACCTCCCGGCCCCCGCCGAGCAGACGTTCCGTGACTGGTGGCGCACCGAGCACGTCGCGCCCGACCCTCCCGCCGACCCCCGGGCGGTGCCCCCGTCAGTGCCGCCCTCGGGCGGCGACCCGGGGTCCGACGCGGAAGGAGGGGCCCGATGAGCGCGCGCGACGACGTCCTGACCCGCGTCCGGACCGCCCTGGGCACCACGACGGGCACCGGCCCGACGGGGGGCGGTGGCCCGACGACGGGGGGCGGGCACGCGGCGTCGGCCACCGACGTCCCCCGGGCGTACCGCAGCCGGGGCGAGCTCGCGCCCGGGTCGGACGCGGCGGTCGAGGTCCTCGTCGACCGGCTCGTCGACTACCGGGCGCACGTGCACCGGGCGACCACGACCGTCGACGTCGCCACGATCGTGGGCGACCTGCTCGCAGACGCCCGGGCCGTCGTCGTCCCGTCCGGCCTCGACGACACGTGGCTCGGCGCGCTCCCGACCGCGACGACGCGCGTCGCGGACTCGCGCGAGGACCCGCGCACGGCGGACGAGCTCGACGCCGTCGACGCGGTCGTGACCGCGGCGTGCGTGGCGATCGCGGACACCGGCACGATCGTGCTCGACGGCGAGCCCGACCAGGGACGCCGCGCGATCACGCTCGTGCCGGACCTGCACGTGTGCGTGGTCCGCACCGACCAGGTGGTGCACTCGGTACCGGAAGGGGTGCGGCTGCTGGCGCCGCACCCGGAACGGCCGCAGACGTGGATCAGCGGTCCGAGCGCGACGAGCGACATCGAGCTGCAACGCGTCGAGGGCGTGCACGGCCCTCGCACGCTCCACGTGATCCTCGCCCCGCCGAGGTAGCACCACAGCTGCGCGAGGTAGTACCGCAGGTGCGCGAGGTAGTACCGCAGGTGCGCGAGGTAGTACCGCAGCTGCGCGAGGTAGTACCGCAGTGCTACGTCGCCGCCCGACGGCGGTGGCGGACCTCCGCGAGGACGGTGGCCAGCCGCTCGGGGAAGTCGGTCGGCGTGCCAGCGGGCAGGTCGTCGACCGCGAACCACGCGACGTCCTCGCTCTCGTCGCTCACCGTCGTGCGCTCGCCAGGGTCGGCGAACGCGACGAAGCCGACGTCCCAGTGCGTGCGGCACGACCCGAACGCCGCGGCGAGGTCGTGGCGGTGCAGGTCGACGGGCGGCGCGGGCACGGGCAGCGGCCCGACGCCGTCCGGCTCGAAGGGTCGAAGATCTGCCAGCCCGCTCTCCTCGCGCGCCTCGCGGTACGCAGCGCCGGCGAGGGTCGTGTCGGTGGGCTCGACGTGCCCGCCCACCTGGACCCAGAACTGTCCCTTGCGGTGGAAGCACATCAGCACGTGCGCCAGGTCGTGGCTGAGCACGAAACAGCTCGCCGTGAGGTGCTCGGGGCCGCCGTCGCGGCGCACGGCGTCGACCCTGGCACCCTCCCCGTCCCCGCGCACGAACTCGATGTACTCAGCAGCGAGCGCCGCCTGCCCAGGATCGGCGGGGTGGAAGCGCTCGAGCCGACTCAGCGCGTCGAGGGCGACCGCGTCCGCGGGCCCGGGAGCAGCAGAGGTGTCGGGCGACGTCATCCGAGCAGGCTACGTCGCACCCGCCAGGCCTGGGACAATGGGTTCCCGTGACTGCCAGCCATCCCGACCCGACCGACACGGACCCGACCGTGACGGGCGCGGAGCCCGCCCTGTTCGACCTGCCGCCCGGCGCGCGCGAGGTACCGACGCGGGTCGTGCTGCTCACGGGTGCGTCCGGGTCCGGCAAGACCTCGCTCACCCGTCGCCTCGGGCTGCCCGTCGTCGCGCTCGACGACTTCTACCTCGACCACGACCACCCGGGGCTGCCGGAGCGCTTCGGGATCGTGGACTGGGACGACCCGCGCTCGTGGGACGCCGACGGCGCCGTCGCCGCCCTCGTGGAGCTGGCCCGCACCGGCCACACCGACGTCCCGGTCTACGACATCCCCACCTCGCGCCGCACCGGCACGACGCACATCGACGTGACGGGCTCGCGCGTCGTCGTCGCGGAGGGGATCTTCGCCGCCGAGATCGTCGCGGCGTGCCGAGCGCAGGACATCCTGGCCGACGCGATCTGCCTGCGTCGTCCGCGTCTGGTGACATTCTGGTTCCGGCTGCTGCGCGACCTCGCGGAGATGCGCAAACCCCCGCACACGCTGGTCCGTCGGGGCTGGGCGCTCCTGCGCGCCGAGCCGGCACTGAACCGGCGCTGGACGTCCCTGGGCTGCCGCCCGCTGTCCCCGACCCAGGCGGAGGCCGAGGTCCGCGCACTCCTGACGGCCTGACCCCGAGAACGTCACCACGCGCCGTCGACCATGTTCCGAAGGTCGCCACGGCGGCCAGGACGACCTCCATGTCGTGCTCGGCGGTGTGAGGATGGGGGACATGGCTCTCTCCGTCCTCTTTCTCGGTGGTACCGGGACCATCAGCTCCGCGACCGTCGCTCGGGCGCTCGCTCTCGGGCACCGCGTCACGATCGTCACGCGCGGGCGGTCGGCTCGGGCCGTGCCCGACGGCGTGACGCAGCTGACGGCCGACCTGTTCGACCCGGGGTCGGTCGCCGCGGCGGTGGGTGGGCGCGAGTTCGACGTCGTCGCGCAGTTCATGGCCTTCACGCCCGAGCACGTCACGGCCGACGTGGAGCGGTTCGCCGGGCGCACGGGTCAGTACGTGTTCGTCAGCTCGGCGTCGGCCTACCAGAAGCCGCCGGCGCGCCTGCCCGTGGACGACGCGACACCGCTGCGCAACCCGTTCTGGCAGTACTCGCGCGACAAGATCGCGTGCGAGGACGTCCTGGTCGGGGCGTACCGGGAGACCGGCTTCCCCCTGACGATCGTCCGGCCCTCGCACACGTACGACCGCACCGGCGTCCCGACCCTCGGGGGCTGGACCGACGTCGCACGGATGCGGGCGGGACGACCTGTCGTCGTGCACGGCGACGGCACGAGCCTGTGGACGCTCACCCACGCGGACGACGTCGCGGTCGGGATCGCCGGGCTGTTCGGCCGAGCGGACGCGATCGGCGACGCCTTCACCGTCACGGGCGACCACGCGCCGACGTGGGACCAGATCTACACCTGGCTCGGTGCCGCGGCCGGCGTGGAGCCGGAGCTCGTGCACGTCGCGTCGGAGACGATCGCGCGCGCGGTCCCGGAGCTCGGACCCGGGCTGCTGGGCGACAAGGCGCACTCTGTCGTGTTCGACACGTCGCGACTGCGTGCGCTCGTCCCCGGGTTCGCCACCACCACGACGTACGACCTTGGCGCCGTCGAGCAGGTCGAGTGGTTCGACGCGCACCCCGAGCTGCAGGCCGTGGACCCCGAGCTCGACACCGCGTTCGACCGCCTGGTGGCGCACGCCCGCGCGTTCTGACGAGGGCTTGCGTCGGTCGCGTGGGTCGCGGGTCACGTCGTGCCGGACGGGCATGCGTGCCCCGAGCGCACGTCGGCGGTCGGGGCACGCATGACCTGGTCAGCAGGCGTGCGCCTCGAAGGCGACGACCTGCTCGGCGGACGGGCCGTCGTCGGACACCTGGGTGGTGACGGTCACCGTCCCCTCGTCCACGCTCGCCGACCGGGCAGAGAAGGCCTGGTAGGCGCTCTTCCCCGGCTCGACGCCGTCGAACGACCTCGAGCCGAACGGGGTGGTGAGCGTGACGTCCACCGGCCGGTCGCCGCTGTTCGTGCCCCGCACCGCGACGTAGACGGTCCCGGCCAGGCAGCGAGGAACCGCCTGGACGTCGACCTCCGGGCCGTCACCGCCGTCGTCGAACGCCAGGTCCTGCCACGTACCGACCTCCTCGGCCGTCAGTGCGCGGCCGAACGCAGCCACCCGGTCCACCGCGCCACGCTGCCGCTCGGAACCGTTCTGGTTCGCACCGACCAGGAACGGTCGCTCACCGCAGCCCAGCACCGCCTCGTAGCCGCCGAGCGTCCCCCCGGAGCTGGCCTCCCCGTCGACGTAGACGGTCACCGCGCCCTGGGCGTCGATCGTCACGACGAGGTCGATCCAGCGGTCGGTGGGCACCGTGACGCCGGTCGTGAGGCTGCTGCCCGCCGTGTTGACGCGCACGGCGTTCGACGGTGTGAGGTCGACGAGGATGCCGTCCGCGTCCTGGCCCGAGGGCATCGCGTCGAACAGGCGCCGGTACGACGCCTGGCCCGAGTCGATGCGGAACTCGCCCGCGAAGCTCACCTCGTAGAGGTAGCCGAGCGCGAAGGGGTCGCTCGCGACGTACTGGTCCTGACCGAGGGTCTGGGCCGACCCGGTCGGCCCCTCCTCGACCACCCCGCCGCTGCCCTCGACGTGCGGCACGCGATCGTTGCCCGACGCGTCGGTCAACGGGTCCTCACCCAGGTCCCACGCGAGCAGCGCGCCGTCGGCAGGTGGCACTGCGCACGGCGCGGGTGCCCGCACCGCGATGGCGGCCCGGCCCTCGATCACCGCGTCACCCGTGGTGAGCCGGACCGTCACCGGTGACGTGCCGGACGCGTCGCCGGCCCCGACCGTCACGGCGAAGGACACCTCCCGGGACTCGCCCGCGGGCACCTCGGGCACCTCGACGCTCGTCGGCTCCGCGGACCACGCCTCCTGGCCCTCGTCCACGTCGGGCAGCACGATCTCCGCACGACCGGCAGGCACCGGTGCGTCGCCCAGAGCCGTCACCGTGGCCGTCACGTCGACCACGTCGCCCGACGTCGCGGTGGCCGGGGCGTCGACCACCACCGACGCGAGGGCCGCGACCGAATACACCCCGCCGTCCGTCGCGGCGAACGTGACCTCTGCGCCGTCGCGCTCATGCTCGACGGGGTTCTGGTCGGAGTCGACGAGCGTGTACGCGCCCGTCGCGAAGATCGGGTTGCGGACCGTCAGGTCCCCGTCGGCCGTCGGGTGCAGGACGATCTCGGACGCCGAACCGCTCGCCCACGTCACGTCCACCTCCGTGCCCCCACGGGCGACCAGCCCGCTGACGGAACCGTCGGCCCACGCGCTGGGCAGCGCCGGGAGCACGTCCACCACGCCGTCCTGGCTCTGGAGCAGCATCTCCGCCACGCCGGACGTGGCGCCGAAGTTCCCGTCGATCTGGAACGGAGGGTGGTTGTCCCACAGGTTGTCGAGCGTGCTGCTCCTGAGCTGCTCGCCCAGGAGCTTGTGCGCCCGGTCGCCGTCGAGCAGACGCGCCCAGAAGTTGATCTTCCACGCCTTGCTCCACCCGGTGCCGCCGTCCCCACGACCTTCGAGCGACGTGCGCGCCGCGGCCGCGAGCTCGGGCGTGCTGGCCGGGGACACCGCGTCGCCCGGGAAGAGCGCCCACAGGTGGCTCACGTGCCGGTGCGTGTTGTTCGGGTCGTCGATGTCCTCCTTCCACTCCTGGAGCTGACCCCACGACCCGATGCGCAGGCCCGGGTCGAGCTCCGCGCGGGTGGACTCGAGCTCGTCGAGGAAGGTGGCGTCGTCCTCGCCGACGAGCGCGGCCGCCTCGGCCGTGTTCGCCAGGACCTGCGTCACGATCTGCTGCGAGATGGAGGCACCCGCGGTGAACTGGCCCTGCTCGGGCGAGAAGCTGGGGGACACGACCAGCGAGCCGTCGCGCGGGTCGACGGTGAGGAAGTCGAACCAGAACCGCGCGATCGACTTCAGCATCGGGTACGTGCGCTCCGTGAGGAACTCGTCGTCACCGGTGAACTGGTAGTGCTCCCAGTAGTGCTGGGCGAGCCACGCCGCGGCGTCCGGCTGCCAGAACGAGGACGCCCATTCGTGCAGGCCGGTGAAGCCCCACGGGTTCGTCTCGTTGCCGACGACCCAGCCCCGCGAGTCGTACATCTCGCTCGCCGTGACCTCGCCCGGTGCGACCATCGAGTCGACGTAGTCGAACAGCGGCGCCGTGGTCTCCGAGAGATTCGTCGTCTCCGCGGGCCAGTAGTTCATCTCGAGGTTGATGTTCACGTGGTAGTCCGCGTCCCACGGTGGGTTGTTCACACGGTTCCACACACCCTGCAGGTTCGCGGGCAGGGAGCCGTCGCGCGACGACGAGACGAGGAGGTAGCGCCCGAACTGGAAGTACAGCGCCTCCAGCGCCCGCTGGTTCGCGGGCGACGCACCGGCGCGGTACTCCGCGAGCAGCTCGTCGGTCGGGACGTCGGGCAGCTCGGCGTCGAGGTCGAGGCGGACGCGCTCGTACAGCTCGTGGTAGTCCGCGAGGTGGGCGTCGAGCAGGGCGTCACCGCCCTTGCCCGCGGCGGCGTCGACGACCGGCGTGACGACCTCGCGCGGGTCGCCCCCGGAGCGGTAGTCGGGGTAGACGCCCGCGTAGTCGGTCGCGGCCGACAGGACCAGGGTCGCGGAGTCGGCGCCCTCGACGACGACGCGCCCGTCGCCGTCGGTGCGCGTCCCGCCGTCGGCGAGGACCTGCACCTGGGACTCGAACCGCAGCCCGTTGTTGCTCACCGCTCCTGCGGTCGTGATGCGCCCGTCCGCGGCGGTCTGCGTGACGCCCGATCGTCCTGCCGGGACGTCGAGCCCGGCCTCGAACGCGACGGCGCCCGGCTCGTCCGCGGAGAGTCGGACGACGACGACGTCGTCCGCCGCGCTCGCGAAGTACTCGCGCGTGAACGTCGTGCCGTCGAGCACGTACGTCGTGGTGGCGACGGCGTCCCCGATGTCGAGAGCGCGGCGGTAGTCGGTCGCCTGCCCCGGGTCGACCCCGGGGATGTCGAGGACGAGGTCGCCGAGGGTCTGGTAGGAGCCGAAGCTCGACTTCGGCTGCCCGAGCTGGTCCGCGACCCACTCGGGGCTCGCGGACCCGTTCTCCGCGATCTCGTCCCGGACGTCCTGCATCGCGTCCGGTCGCGGGCTGGTCCAGTTGCCGTAGTCGTACCCGGACGCCCCCGGCCCGCCGGACCAGAGGGTCTTCTCGTTGAGCTGGAGCTGCTCGCGCTCGATCCCGCCGAAGACGGTCGCGCCCATCGCGCCGTTGCCGATGGGCAGCGCGCGCTGCTCCCACTCCTGCTGGAGGTTGCCGGCGCCGGTGTCGAGCGGCTCGTCGAACCAGATGGTGTCAGGGTCGCCGGGGATCGTCGGCGCGTCGGCGGGGATCGCGGCCGGGACGGCGGTGGGCACGGGCCCGCCGGAGCCGACGGCAGGTGTGGCCAGGAGCGCGAGCGGCACCGCCAGCGCTCCGGCCGTGGACATCGCGACGAGCCGGCGGGAGCCGGGTCGGCGCGCAGGGGGTCGGACAGGGGACATCAGTGGCCTCCAGGGCGGCACACCAGCGTGCCGCGGTCGGTCGGTGGCGGCGCTCGGACTACGCCGGAACCATGAAACATCCGATGTGTAGGTCCCAGCATGGCGACCTTTGCCCGGTCAGGTCAAGGACTTCCGAGCAGAAGTGCAGCAAGAGCCGCCATCTCATCTGATCAATGTGTGCGGGCCACCGTGCGAACCGACTCGCTGCACATGCCCGTCACGACGGCCCGGCTTCTGGGCGGGACCCGATGACGCCGGTCGCGCCGGTCGCGTCGTCGTGGACCGGGCGCGCGTCGAGACCGGCGCCGCGCAGCACGGACACCGCAGCGTCGAGCTGCGCTTCGCTGACCTCGCTCAGCAGCGACCCGCCGCGCGCGAGCCAGTGCGCGGCGCCCGCGACGACACGCCGCAGGACGTCCAGGCCGTCGGGGCCGCCGTCGAGCGCGACGCGAGCCTCGTGATCGCGCGCCTCGGGCGGCAGGTGGACGATCTCGCGGGACGGCACGTAGGGCACGTTCGCGAGCAGCACGTCGACACGCCCGCGCAGCCCGAGGGGCAGCGCGTCGAACAGGTCGCCCGCGTGCACGGCCCCGACACCGGCGAGGTTGCCGGCCGCGCACGCGACCGCTGCCGCGTCGACGTCCGCCGCGTGCAGCTCGACGGACAAGCCCGCTGCAGCCGCCTCGCCAGCGAGAGCCATGCCGAGCGCGCCGGTGCCGCAGCACAGGTCCACGACGACGGGTCGACGCGCCCGCCCGTGACCGGTCGCCCCCGCGCGGCCCGACGGGGCCCCGCCGTCCTCCGGGTCCACGGCACCGACCCCCAGCAGCGCGAGAGCCCGGGTCACCAGCAGCGCGGTCCGGCGCCGGGGGACGAAGACACCCGGCGCGACCCGTACCCGCAGGCCGCGGAACTCCGCCCAGCCCAGCACCTGCTCGAGCGGCTCGCCGGCGACCCGTCGTGCGACGAGCCGCTCGAGCCGTCGGCCGTCGTCGGACGCCGCGAGGAGCAGCGCCGCCTCGTCCTCGGCGAAGACGCACCCGGCCCCCCGCAGCCTGGCGACCAGCCGCGCCCGGGCAGCGGCGTCGGCTCCCGGAGGCCCGCCGGGCGAGCTGAGACCCTCACCCACGGACTTTCCCACACCGTCATCGTTCCATGCCTCCAGTCGTTCGATGTCTCGCGCCCGCAGAGCGGCCTTCGTCGCTTGACCTCGCCCATCTGCTCCTCTAGCCTGAGTCAGTCATCAGATGTATTTCCGCAAGGCTGCGGAAGAGCGCGAGGGTAGGCATGGCGAGGATCACCAGCATCACGGTCGAGGACGTCCGCTTCCCCACGTCGCTCACCGCGGACGGGTCGGACGCGATGAACAAGGACGCCGACTACTCCGCGGCCTACGTCGTCGTCCGGACGGACGCCACCGACTCGCTCGGCGAACCGCTTGCCGGCTACGGCCTGACGTTCACGATCGGTCGCGGCAACGACATCGTCGCCACGGCCGCGCGCCAGCAGGGCGCCGTGCTCGTCGGGCGCGACGTCGACGAGGTGGCGGCCGACATGGGCGGGGTGTACCGGGCGCTGACGTCGGACTCGCAGCTGCGCTGGCTCGGGCCGGAGAAGGGCGTCGTCCACCTCTCCCTCGCAGCCGTCCTCAACGCGACGTGGGACCTCGTCGCGCGCCGTGCCGCGAAGCCGTTGTGGCGTCTGCTCGCGGACATGACCCCCGCCGAGCTCGTCGACGTCGCGGACCTGCGCTACCTCTCCGACGCGCTCACCCGCGACGAGGCCGTCGCGATCCTCGAGGCCAAGCGGGCCGGCAAGGCCGAGCGCATCGCCCACCTCGAGCGCACCGGGTACCCCGTGTACACGACGTCGGCCGGCTGGCTCGGGTACGACGACGCCAAGCTGCGCCGCCTGTGCCAGGAGGCCGTCGACGCCGGCTACGGGCACATCAAGCTGAAGGTCGGCGCGAGCCTCGAGGACGACGTCCGACGACTGTCGATCGCGCGCGAGGTCATCGGACCTGACCGCAGGCTCATGGTCGACGCCAACCAGGTGTGGGACGTGCCGCAGGCGATCGACTGGATGTCCGAGCTCGTCCGGTTCGACCCGCTGTGGATCGAGGAGCCGACCTCCCCCGACGACGTGCTCGGCCACGCCGCGATCCGCCGGGCGGTGGCGCCGATCGGCGTCGCGACCGGCGAGCACTGCCACAACCGCGTCATGTTCAAGCAGTTCTTCCAGGCCGAGGCGATCGACTACTGCCAGCTCGACACGGGCCGGCTCGCGAGCATCAACGAGATCGTCGCCGTCCTGCTGCTGGCCGCCAAGTTCGGGGTGCCGGTGTGCCCGCACGCCGGCGGCGTCGGGCTGTGCGAGATGGTCCAGCACGTCTCCGTGCTGGACTACGTCGCGATCGCCGGGGACCTCACCGACCGGGTCACCGAGTTCGTCGACCACCTGCACGAGCACTTCACCGACCCGTGCGTCGTCGCCGACACCGGGGCCGGGAGCGGCTACGTGCTGCCCTCGCGTCCCGGGTACTCGACGCAGATGCACGAGGTGTCGGTCGAGCGGTACCGCTTCCCCGGCGGCGACTTCTGGGCGGCCGCGCCGCGCAACGGCAGCAGCGCGGAGTCATCTGAGGAATCCCGCGCCGGAGCGCTCCGGTAGGTCATACTGTCCACCATGTCTCGCACGGATCAGGTGGTCGACGGCATCAAGCGGATGATCCTGGACCGGGAGCTCGGCCCCGGGGATCGTCTGCCCGTCGAGAAGGAGCTCGCCGAGACGCTCGGCGTCTCGCGCGGCTCGCTCCGTGAGGGCGTGCGGGCGCTGTCCATCCTCGGCATCGTCGACACGCGCCAGGGCGACGGCACCTACGTCACCAACCTCGACCCCGGCCGCCTGCTCGCCCCCATGGGCTTCGTCGTGGACCTCCAGGGCGACGGCAGCGCGCGGCCCTTCCACGCGGTGCGCCGCCTCCTCGAGACCGAGGCCGCAGGCCTCGCAGCGGCCAGGATCACGCCCGAGGCGCTCGCGGACGCGCGGGACGTGCTCGACCAGGTGGACGAGATCCTCGGCCACGCCCCGGTCGACCACGACCGCTTCATCGAGACCGACATCGCGTTCCACCGGATCGTGGCCGCCCACACGGGCAACCCCGTCCTCACCGCGCTCATCGAGTCCCTGGCGAGCAGGACCGTGCGCGAACGCCTGTGGCGCGGGCTCCACGAGGAGGGCGCCGAGCAGCGCACGCACGGCGAGCACGAGGCGATCTGGCGGGCGCTCGTCGCAGGCGACGCCGACCGTGCCCGCATCCGGATGGCGAACCACCTCCTCGGCGTCGAGGAGTCGCTCCCCGGGGTGCCGGACGACGCCCCCGACGACACACCCTGAGCGCTGCCCGCCGGGACACGCACGAGGCCCCCGCGGCAGGACGCACCGCGGGGGCCCGTCGGGACGGACTACTCGTACAGGACCGCGGCGATCTCCGGGTCGTCGATGTTGTCCGCGTCGTACCAGTAGAAGCCCGAGTCGATGACCGGCTCGACGTCCTCGCCGTCGATCGCGGCGACCGCCGCCTTCACGGTCTCGTAGCCGATGCCGACCGGGTTCTGCGTGATCGCACCGGCCATGAGGCCGTCGTTGATCGCGTCGATCTGCGCCTTGCCGGAGTCGAACCCGATGACCGTGAGCTCCCCGGCCATGTCCTGCTCCTGGACGGCCTTGACCACGCCGGTCGCCGCGCCCTCGTTCGTGCCGTAGATCCCCTTGAGGTCCGGGTGCGCCTGCAGGATCGACTTCGCCGCGTCGGCCGACTTGAGCTGGTCGCCGCCCGCGTACTGGGTGTCGACGATCTCGACGTCCGGGGCGTTCTGCTCGATGTAGTCGACGAACCCCGTCACGCGCTGCTGGCCCGTCTGCGAGGTCTGGTCGTGCCCGAGCACGGCGATCTTCCCGCTGCCGCCGATCAGGTCGACCATGTGCTTGGCCGCCTCGGCCGCCGCAGCCGCGTTGTCGGTCGAGACCGTCGTGACCGGGACGTCGGACTCGACACCCGAGTCGAACGCGACGACCGGGATGCCGCGCGACTGCGCATCCGTCATGAGCGGGATCGACGCCTCCGAGTCGAGCGCCGCGAACCCGATGGCGTCCGGGTTCTTGTCGAGGGCCGTCTGCAGCATCGAGAGCTGCTTGTCGACCTCGGTCTCGGTCTCGGGACCCTCGAAGGTGACCTCGACCCCGAGCTCGTCCGCCGCGTCGTCGGCCCCCTGCTTCACCGCCTGCCAGAACTGGTGCTGGAAGCCCTTCGAGACCAGCGCGACGTAGGGCGTGTCGCCGCCGCCCTCGCCGGAGCCGCCGGCATCACCGTCGTCTCCCGAGCTGCACGCACCGAGGGCGAGCAGGAGGGCGGCCGCTGCCGCGACCCCCGTGGACTTCAGTCGTGCGGACTTCGTGTGCAACATGTCGGACTTCTCCTTCGGTTCGACGTCGTCGTCCAGGGACGAGGAGGACGTGCTCGGTCGGCGTACCGACGACGTCGGTACGGTGTCGTTCCGCGCGGTGGACGCTCAGGCGTCCTTCCCGCGCCGCAGGATGTCGGTGAACACGGCGAGGAGGATCACGATGCCGACCGCGACCTTCTGCCACTCCTGCGGGATCGACATGATCCGCAGGCCGTTCGTGAGCGTCGCCATGATCAGCGCGCCGATGACGGTGCCCAGGACGGTGCCCTTGCCGCCGCGCAGCGACGTGCCACCGATGACGACGGCGGCGATCGCCTCGAGCTCGTAGCCGAGGCCGAGCCCGGGCTGGGCCGAGTTGAGGCGGGACGCCATGACGACACCGGCGAGGCCGGTGAACACCCCGGCCACGGTGTAGACGAGGACCTTCCAGCGCCGGACGTCGATCCCGGAGATCGCGGTCGCCTCCTCGTTGGAGCCGATCGAGAGCGCGTACCGGCCGAGCAACGACTTGCTCAGCAGGACGCCGGCGACCACGGCGGCGAGGAAGAAGATCAGGACCGCGTTGGGCAGCCCGGGCACGAGCTCTCCGAGCGCGATCTGCGTGAAGCCGTCGACGTCGGAGAAGTAGATGGGCTTGGTGCCGGAGATGACCAGCGACAGTCCCTGGGCGACCATCATCATCGCGAGTGTCGCGATGAACGGGGGAATCCCGAGGAACGACACGTTGACGCCGTTGACGAGGCCGAGCAGCGCCCCGGTCGCGATGCCGCCGAGGACCCCCACGACGAGCGGGAGCCCCATGTTGGTGAGGAAGACGCCGGTCATGACGGAGCAGAGCGTCATGCCGGTACCCACGGAGAGGTCGATCCCCCCGGTCGCGATGACGAACGTCGCACCGAGCGCCATGATCCCGGTGACGGCGCTCGCGAGCAGGATGCCCTTCATGTTGGCCCAGTCGAGGAAGTACGGGCTCGCGATCGAGAAGAAGGCGAAGATCGCCACGAGGCCGGCGAACGCGAGGATCTGCTGGAGACCCTGGCGGTAGCGGGGGCCCCGCGGCGACGTCACGGACTCCGGCAGGGTGTCGGTGACGGGGGTGGTCGTCGTGCTCATCAGGCGGCTCCGGTCGTGGCGAGGAGGTGCTCTGCTCCGCCGAACTGCGTCGCGAGCTCCATGATGTTCTGCTGCGTGGCGTCGGCGTTGTCGAGGACTCCGGTGACCCGGCCCTCGCACATCACGACGACGCGGTCGGACAGGCGCAGCACCTCCGGCAGCTCGGAGGAGATCATCACGATCGACTTGCCCTGCGCGGCGAGAGACTCGAGCAGCTCGTAGATCTCCTCCTTCGCGCCCACGTCGATACCTCGCGTCGGCTCGTCGACGATGAGGACGTCGCAGTCCCGCACGAGCCACTTGGCGAGCACGACCTTCTGCTGGTTGCCGCCCGACAAGTTCTTCACCCGCTGGCGGACGGACGGCGTCTTGACCCCGAGCCGCTCGACCATCTCGGCGGCGACCCGACGGCTCCAGGCGTCGCGCACGAAGCCGGCCCGGGACTCCCGGCCGACGGAGGCCAGCGCGACGTTGGCGGTCACGTCCTGGTCGACCAGCAGCCCGTAGCGCTTGCGGTCCTCGGAGAGGTACCCGATCCCGTGGCGCACGGCCTCGGCAGGGTTGCGCACCCGCGCCGTGCGTCCGCGCACCTCGAGCCGGCCGGTGCTGCGGTCGGCCCCGACGACGGCGCGCGCGACCTCCGTACGGCCGGCACCCATCAGGCCGGCGAAGCCGAGGATCTCGCCCTCGTGCAGGTCGAACGAGACGTCCTTGAGCAGCTTGCGCGTGCTCAGTCCACGGACGGACAGCACGACGGGCCTGTCGGTCCCGGAGGCGGACGGTCGCACGTCGGTCTTGATCGCGCGGCCTACCATGCGCGAGATGACGTCGCCCACCTCGGTACCGGGCGTGTCGAGCGTGTCGATGTACTGTCCGTCGCGCAGGACCGTGATGCGGTCCGAGATCTCCTTGATCTCGTCCATGCGGTGCGAGATGTAGATGACCCCGGTCGTCGGGCTCACGAAGCCCTCGATCAGCCGGAAGAGGGTCCGGACCTCGGTGTCGTTCAGGGCCGCGGTGGGCTCGTCCATGATGAGGACCTTGGCGTCGAAGGACAGCGCCTTGGCGATCTCCACCATCTGCTGGCCGGCGACACTGAGCTGCGAGACCTGCTGACGCGGGTCGAGCGGGATCTCAAGACGTCGGAACAACGCGTCGGCGCGTCGCACGAGCTCGCGGTCGTCGATGAAGCCCAGACGTCGCGGCTCGCGCCCCGCGTAGATGTTCTGCGCGACCGAGAGGTCGGGCATGAGGTGGAACTCCTGGTGGATGATGCTGATGCCGCGCTCGTTCGCCTCGCGCGTGCTCGACACGTGGAGCGGCTCGCCGTCGAGCTCCATGGTCCCGACGTCCGGCTGGTAGATGCCGGACAGAAGCTTCATCAGCGTCGACTTGCCCGCACCGTTCTCGCCGACGAGCGCGAGGACCTCGCCGTGGCGCAGGTCGAGGCGGACGTCGTCGAGAGCCTTGACACCCGGGAACGTCTTGGTGATCCCCTCGACCTGGAGGAGAGTGGGGCCCGACGGCGGGGTCGTCCCCGCACCCGTCGTGGCCGCCACGCTCTCGGCGTTCTCGGCGCCTGTCGCGTCCGTGCTCACGTGAAGCCCCTTTGCCTGACGATGTGACTGACTAGTTCTACCGCATACATCAGATGCATTTCAAGCACTGCCACCTCTCTCTCGCCGAATTCGCGACAGAACCGTGACCTTGACCAGGGGTTGCAGGCAGTACATCAGATGATTGTCTTGCTCACGGCCGAGGAGCATCGCTCGGTCGTCGTACGCCGACGGTCAGCAGGAGGTTGGCGTAGACGCGCTGATCTCCGGTCGCGACGAGCAGCGCGACGTCGTCGGACCTGGCCGCGGCGTAGAACGCGAAACGGTCGAGCTCGTGCCACACGACACCGCTCGCACCCACCACCTCCGTCAGGGCGGCCCGGTACCCGGCGTGCGCCGGCACCGGTCGGCCCGCCGCCTCGACGTCACCGTCGACTCCCCCGGGCACCATGACCGTCGCGGACTCGACGGGTACCGCGTCGAGCAGCACCTCGAGCACCTGGTCGACGCTGAGCAGCCCGGGCCGCACGTTGAGGTGCACCCGGGGCGCCCCGGGTCGGGCGCCGGTCGAGTGCGGGTAGTTGGCGTCCGCCAGCAGGACCCGCGAGCCGTGCCCCGCGGAGGCGAGCGCGGCGATCAGGCCGGGGTGCAGGAGCTCGTAGCGCAGCACGCGACCCTCACCGCCCCACGTCCCGGGAGAACACGTGCCGCTGGCGCCCGATGCCCTCGATCTCGATCTCGACGACGTCCCCGTCGTCCAGGTAGGGGAAGCGTCCGGAGAGCGCGACGCCCTGCGGGGTACCCGTGCAGATCAGGTCGCCGGGCTCGAGCGTCATGTAGTGCGACAGGTGGTGCACCAGGAACGCGACGTCGAAGATCATGTCGCTCGTCCAGGAGTCCTGGCGCACTTCTCCGTTCACCCACGAGCGCAGGCGCAGGTCGCCGGCGTCGAGCTCGTCCGCGGGCACGAGCGCGGGCCCCGTGGGCGCGAAGGCCGGCCCGCACTTGCCCTTCGACCACTGCCCGAGCGAGTCCTCGAGCTGCCACGCCCGCTCGCTCACGTCGTCGACCACCGTGTATCCCGCGACGTGGGCGAGCGCCTCGTCCGGCGAGGCCAGTCGGCTCGTGCGACGGCCGACCACGACACCGAGCTCGACCTCCCAGTCCGTCCGCGCCGAGCCGGGCGGGATGGGCACCGTGTCGTCGGGGCCCACGACGGTGTTGGGGTGCTTGAGGAACACGATCGGGGTCGACGGCGGCTGGGCACCCGACTCCGCGGCGTGCGCGGCGTAGTTCTGCCCGATGCAGATCACGGCGGGTGGTCGTGCGACGGGGCTGCCGCGACGCAGCGAGTCCGCGCCCTCGAGCACGGGCAGCCCACCCGCCGCGAGCGCCGCACGCGTGCGCGCGAGACCGTCGGATGCGAGGAACGCGCCGTCGACGTCGGCGGTCAGAGGGCGCAGGTCGTAGGTCGTCCCGTCCTGCGTGGCGGCGGGGATCTCCTGGCCGGCAGGGCCCAGGCGGAGCAGGTGCATCGTGTCCTCTTCGTTGGTGGGGTCCGGCCCGACGTCGTCGGCACCGGTGGTCGGGTGCGCGCCGTCCTCAGGCGAGCCCGGCGGGGACGGCACCGGGGTCGAGCAGGCCGGCGTCCACGAGCGCGGGCCACAGCTCCGACGGCACCGTGGTCGTGTGCCGGTCGACCGCCTGCCGTACCTGGTCGGCGGTCCGGAGCCCGACGACGGTGCTCGCCACGGCGGGGTGCGCGCGGACGTACGCGAGCGCGGCCTGCGGCAGCGTGACGCCGTGCTCGGCGCACTCCGCGGCGATGCGGCGGGTGCGGTCCAGGAGCTCGGTGGGCGCCTGCGCGTAGTCGTAGGTCGCGTCGTCGGGTGGGACGTCGTGCGCCAGCAGACCGGAGTTGTAGACGCCGGCGACGACGACCGCGACGCCGTGCTCGACCGCCGCCGGCAGCAGGTCGTCGAGCGCAGGCTGCTCGAGGAGCGTGAACCGACCCGCGCACATGACGAGGTCGACATCGGTCTCGCGCACGAACCGAGCGAGCATCGCCGACTGGTTCATGCCCGCCCCGACGGCGCCGACGACGCCCTGGTCGCGCAGCTCGACGAGCGCGGGGAGCGCCTCGCGCGACGCCTGCTCCCAGTGGTCGTCGGGGTCGTGCAGGTAGACGACGTCGACGCGGTCCAGGCCGGTGCGCTCGAGGCTCGACTCGAGCGAGCGCAGGACGCCCTCGCGCGAGAAGTCCCAGACCCGGCGGACGTCGGCCGGGACGTCGAACATGTCCGGGTCCTTCTCGTGCGCGGTCTCGGGCGAGGGGACGAGGAGCCGGCCCACCTTGGTCGAGACGACGTACTCGTCGCGCGGGCGGTCACGCAGCGCGGTACCCAGGCGACGCTCGGAGAGCCCGAGGCCGTAGTGCGGGGCGGTGTCGAAGTAGCGCACCCCCGCGTCCCAGGCGGTGTCGAACGCCGACCAGGTCTCGGCGTCGGTCGTCGGCCGGTAGAGGTTGCCGGCCTGCGCTGCCCCGTACCCGAGGCTCGTCAGCCGGACCTCGGTGTCGCGGACCGTCGTCGCGCGGACCGATGTCCGGGCGGCCGTCGACGACCCCGCAGCCCCGCGTGCCCTGCTCGTGGTGGTCATGACGCTCCTCAGGACTGCCCCTGCGGGCGGACCCGCAGGTTGTGCATCCCGCCGTCGACGGCGAGCGCCTCGCCCGTCGTCGCGCTCGCGAGCGGGCTCGCGAGGTAGCAGACGGCGTGCGCGACGGCCTCGGCGCTGACGAGCCGGCCCGTCGGCTGCCGGGCCTCGAGCGCGGAGCGCTCGGCGGCGGGGTCGGCCGCTGCGTCGAGGAGGCGCCCGACCCACGGGGTGTCGACGGTGCCGGGGTTGACGCAGTTGACGCGGACGCCCTCGGTGACGTGGTCGGCAGCCATCGCGAGCGTGAGCGCCTGGACGGCACCCTTCGACGCGGAGTAGAGGGCGCGCGCGGGCAGCCCGGTCCACGCGGCGATCGAGCACGTGTTGACGACCGCGGGGCACCCCGACGCCCGCAGGTGCGGCAGCGCCGCGCGGGTGACCCGGACGATCCCCAGGACGTTGACGTCGAGCACCCGCAGCCACTCGGCGTCGTCGTTGTCCGCGACGGTGCCTTGTGCGCCGATGCCCGCGTTGTTGACGACGACGTCGATACCGCCCATCGCGGTGGCCGCGTTCTCGACCGCGACGCGGACGGCGGCGTCGTCCGTCACGTCCGCGACCTCGGCGTGCGCGCCGTCGGGCACGCCCTGCGTCGTGCGGTCGACGGAGGTGACCCGCGCACCGCGCGCGAGCATCGCCGTCACAATCGCGGCGCCGATCCCCGAGGCACCGCCGGTCACGAGGGCGCGCACGCCGTCGAGCTCGCCGGTTCGGGGATCGTGGGTGGTCGGTGTGGCGGCGGTCGTCACGGGTGTGCCTCCTCGGTGGCGGGCTCGGGTGCGGTCGCCGGGGACGACGACGCGGGGCGGGGGAGGTCGTAGACGCGACGCGCGGTGCCGGCCAGCACCGCGCCCCGCTCGGCGTCGGAGAGTCCGGCGAGCAGCTCGGTCGCGGTCGTGAGCCAGCGCCCGTACCCGGACGCGAGCAGGCACACGGGCCAGTCGGAGCCGAACATGAGGCGGTGAGGGCCGAACGTGGCGAGAGCATGGTCGACGGCGGGGCGCAGGTCCTGCAGCGTCCAGGAGTCCCAGCGGGCCTCGGTCACGAGCCCCGAGAGCTTGGCAGTGACGTTCGGGGCGGCCGCGAGCTCGGTGAGGTCGCGTCGCCAGGACGCGAGGTGGTCATCGGCGTCGCGCGCCTCGTCGGGCCCTCCCGTACCGCTGGGCGCCGAGCGCTCGAGGCGCGGCTTGCCGAGGTGGTCGAGCACGAACCGGACGTCGGGCAGCGCGGCGGCCAGCCTCGCGGCGGCGGGGAGCTGATCGGCACGCACGACGAGGTCGTAGGCGAGCCCTGCGCGCCCGACGGCGGCGATACCTGCGCGCACGTCGGCACGATCGAGGTAGGCAGGGTCCGACTCGGCCTGGACCATCGACCGCACACCGACCAGGTGGGCTCCCCCGGGACCGGCGCACAGCTCGGCGAGCCGGTCGCCCAGGTGAGGCGCGACGAGGTCCGCCCAGACGACCGCACCGTCGATCCTCGCGGCACGACCCGCGGTCGACGCGGCGGTCTCGAGGAGCTCACGGGACTCCGACCACAGGCTCGCGGACTGCACGACGACCGTCGACGCGACCCCGTGTCGACGGGCGGGCAGGTCCGCCGCAGTGAAGTCCGCGTCGATCGCCCCCATGGACCGGGGGTCGATCCAGCCCTGGGGGGTCCTGGCGCGCACCCACAGGTGATGGTGGGCGTCCACGACCTCGTGCACCCGTTCCTCCTCTGCGCTAACGATTCATCCAATGTATAGCATCGAATGGCGCGCATCGACCGTCAGATGAGCCGCAGAACGGGCATATTGGTGCAGGGTCTGCCGATGACCGCTCGGTTCACGAGCTGCCCGGAGCCCTGGGCACAACGACGGCCCCGGACCCTCCGTCAGGAGGATCCGGGGCCGTCGTCGTCAGGCCGGTCGGGAGACCGGGACCGGGTGGCTCACTCCGCCCCGGCCTGCAGCTCCCCCGTCGGCGGCAGGTCGTGCACCGAGACGCCGGTCGGGGCGTCGAGCGCCGCGGTGGCGCCCACGCTCACCGGACCACGGTCGTGCTCGCCCTTCGGCACGCCCCGGAAGGTGAACTCCCCGAGCAGTCCCTCGCCCTCGGCGTCGACCAGCACGATCTCGCCGGACTTGAGGTCGCCGAACAGGATCTTCTCGGACAGCACGTCCTCGATCTCCCGCTGGATCGCGCGCCGCAGCGGACGTGCCCCGAGCACCGGGTCGTAGCCCTTCTCGGCCAGCAACCGCTTGGCTGCGGACGTGAGCTCGATCGCCATGTCCTTGTCCTGCAGCCGCCTGTCGAGCTTGGCGACCATGAGGTCGACGATCTGGATGATCTCGTCCTGCGAGAGCTGCGGGAAGACCACGACGTCGTCGACACGGTTGAGGAACTCGGGCCGGAAGTGCTGCTTGAGCTCGTCGTTGACCTTCGCCTTCATGCGGTCGTACGACGTCACGAGGTCGCCGCCCGCGTTGAAGCCGGTCTGGACGCCCTTCGCGATGTCTCGCGTGCCGAGGTTGGTCGTCATGATGATGACGGTGTTCTTGAAGTCCACGACACGGCCCTGCGAGTCGGTCAGACGGCCGTCCTCGAGAATCTGCAGGAGCGAGTTGAAGATGTCCGCGTGGGCCTTCTCGACCTCGTCGAACAGCACGACGGAGAACGGCTTGCGCCGCACCTTCTCGGTGAGCTGACCACCCTCGTCGTACCCGACGTAGCCGGGGGGCGAGCCGAACAGCCGCGAGACCGTGTGCTTCTCGGAGAACTCCGACATGTCGAGCTGGATGAGCGCGTCCTCGTCCCCGAACAGGAACTCGGCGAGCGCCTTGGCCAGCTCGGTCTTCCCGACGCCCGTGGGGCCGGCGAAGATGAACGACCCACCCGGGCGCTTGGGGTCCTTGAGCCCCGCACGAGTACGACGGATCGCCTGCGAGAGCGCCTTGATCGCGGCCTCCTGGCCGACGACGCGCTTGTGCAGCTCGTCCTCCATCTTGAGCAGGCGGCCGGACTCCTCCTCGGTGAGCTTGAGCACCGGGATCCCGGTCGACATCGCGAGGACCTCGGCGATCAGCTCCTCGTCGACCTCTGCGACCGTGTCGAGGTCGCCGGACTTCCAGGCCTTCTCCTTGTCCGCGCGCTTCGCGGTGAGCTGCTTCTCGGTGTCGCGCAGGTTCGCCGCCTTCTCGAAGTCCTGCGCATCGATCGCGGACTCCTTGTCACGGCGTGCGTCGGCGATCTCGTCGTCGAGCTCTTTGAGCTCCGGCGGGGCCGTCATGCGACGGATGCGCAGCCGTGCACCGGCCTCGTCGATCAGGTCGATCGCCTTGTCCGGGAGGAACCGGTCGTTGATGTACCGGTCGGCCAGCGTCGCGGCCGACACGAGCGCGTCGTCCGTGATGGAGACCCGGTGGTGCGCCTCGTAGCGGTCGCGCAGACCCTTGAGGATCTCGATCGCGTGCACGAGCGACGGCTCGGCCACCTGGATAGGCTGGAAGCGACGCTCCAGCGCGGCGTCCTTCTCGACGTGCTTGCGGTACTCGTCGAGCGTGGTGGCACCGATGGTCTGCAGCTCGCCGCGCGCGAGCATCGGCTTGAGGATGCTCGCCGCGTCGATCGCGCCCTCGGCCGCACCGGCCCCGACGAGGGTGTGGATCTCGTCGATGAACAGGATGATGTCGCCGCGTGTGCGGATCTCCTTGAGGACCTTCTTCAGGCGCTCCTCGAAGTCACCGCGGTAGCGCGAGCCGGCCACGAGAGCGCCGAGGTCGAGCGTGTAGAGCTGCTTGTCCTTGAGCGTCTCGGGGACGTCCCCGCGCACGATGTCCTGGGCGAGACCCTCGACGACGGCGGTCTTGCCGACGCCGGGCTCGCCGATGAGGACGGGGTTGTTCTTGGTGCGGCGCGAGAGCACCTGCATGACGCGCTCGATCTCGAGCGCGCGGCCGATCACGGGGTCGAGCTTGCCCTCGCGCGCGGCCTGCGTCAGGTTCCGGCCGAACTGGTCCAGCACCGCGGAGCCGGACGGCTGGCCCTCGGTGGGCCCGCCCGCCGCGACGGGCTCCTTGCCCTGGTAGCCCGACAGGAGCTGGATGACCTGCTGGCGCACCTTGTTGAGGTCGGCACCCATCTTGGTCAGTACCTGGGCGGCGACGCCCTCGCCCTCGCGGATGAGGCCGAGCAGGATGTGCTCGGTGCCGATGTAGTTGTGGCCGAGCTGCAGCGCCTCGCGCAGGGACAGCTCGAGCACCTTCTTGGCGCGCGGCGTGAACGGGATGTGCCCGCTCGGGGCCTGCTGGCCCTCGCCGATGATCTCGGTCACCTGGGTGCGCACGCCGTCCAGGGAGATCCCGAGGGACTCCAGGGCCTTGGCCGCGACACCCTCACCCTCGTGGATGAGGCCGAGGAGGATGTGCTCGGTACCGATGTAGTTGTGGTTGAGCATCCGCGCCTCTTCCTGGGCGAGGACGACGACCCGACGGGCTCGGTCTGTGAATCTCTCGAACATGTGCTGCTCCTCACGAGCGGCGTACACCTGCCCGCCGGACGACGGGTACAGCCTGACCGCATTGACTCTATGCGGTTCGAACCAGGCACACCCCCTCCGTATGCCGTTGTTCGCCAGGGGCGTGAAAGAGGGGTCGTCCCGTGACCTCGCGCACGCAGCCGCGGGAGGGCTCCGGTCACGATCCGGGTCCGACACGCCGTGCGGACGTTGACCGCGGCGCCCGGCACGGGCACGCTCGGCACTACGGTCCTGCCCGTGCCGCGCGGACAGCGTGCCCGCGCGGCACGGTGGCACGGACCCCGAGGCGAAGGGCGGCGAGGCGATGCAGCACGGTGAGCAGCCGCCGGACGAGGCGACCGGTCGTACCGGTCCGGGCGGACCGGAGGGCGCCGGCGGGGGCCGCAGGCGCGAGCCCACGGACGGCGCGGCGCCGTGGGAGCTGGTCGTCGAACGTTTCCGGGGCCCCGTCGGCGAGGTGGCGGACCCCCTCACGTGGGGCCTCGACCTGGACGAGGAGACCCTCACGGGGGCCTCGGCCCACGACGTCGATCCTGTCCAGGAGCGGTTCCTGCGCTCCTACCTGTCCTTCGCGGGTGAGACCCTGGACGTCGAGACGCTGCACTCCCGGCCGGGCGACGACGCCCACGTGCTCGAGGTCGTGCGCACCGCGCTGAGCAGCGCGCTCGCCGCGCCGCTGCAGGGCGACACCTCCGGCGGGCTGCCCGACGACGGGGACGACGACGCGTTCGTCGACTCCTACGCGGAGTACCGCGCCGCGATGCGGGCCATCGTCGAGGAGGTCGACACCCTGCCGGCCGAGGAGACGATGTTCGTCGTCGACGGACGACCGGCCCCGTCGGTCCGGCTCGTGCTGCGCGCGAGCGCGGCCGTGTACGTACCGGTGGCGGAGCGCGCGCTCGTCGTCTCGGGGCCGCGGGGGCTGGTGGACCGCGTCGACGTGGTCACCCGCCCGCTGCGCAGCATCCTCCAGGGCGACGGATGACGTCCGAGGGCGACCGCGGGGCCGGGTGAGGACGTGCAGGGCGTGATCGTCGGTGTCGACGGGTCGGACGAGGCGGGGTACGCGCTCGACTGGGCGCTGCGCGAGGCCGCGTCCCTCGACGCACCGCTGACGGTCGTGCACGCGTGGGAGCCGACCTGGCACGACGGGCCGCGCGCGGCGGGAGCCGACGTCCCCGCGGACGTCGCGGCCGAGCGGCTCGAACGGGTCCGCGCCTGGCTCGACGCCGCGCGTGCACGTGCCGGCGAGCCCGCCGCCCGGGTGGACGCCACCGCGCACGCACCGCGCGGCGACGCGGCGGCCACGCTCCTCCGGCTCTCCCAGGACGCCGGGCCCGCCGACGCGCTCGTCGTCGGGCGCACGGGCCGGGGACGGCTGGGACGGCTGGTGCTGGGGTCGGTCCCGTCCGCCGTCGTGCAGCACGCGACCGTGCCGGTGACCGTGGTCCGCGGCCCGGGCCTCGGGCCGGGGCGTCCGGTCGTCGTCGGGGTGGACGGTTCCCCGACCTCCGTGCACGCCGTGCGGCACGCGGCCGCCGTCGCGCTCCGCACCGGAGCCGCGCTCGAGGTCCTGCTCTGCTGGCAGATCACGTCGCTCGCACCGCTCCCCGACTCGTGGGGGTGGGCACCACCGATCGACGACTACGAACGCTTCGCCGCCGTGCGGCTCGACGAGGTGCTCGACACGGCCGGCGTCGGGCTGCCCGACGACCGCGTGGTCCGGTCGGTGCGGCACGTCACCCCGCCGAAGGGTGTCATCGAGGCGTCCTCGCACGCCGGTCGGCTCGTGCTCGGCAACCGCGGCGCCGGCGGTTTCGACCGGCTCCTCGTCGGCTCGGTCACCCGCCACGCCGTGGAGTACGCGCACTGCCCCGTCACGGTCGTCCGACCGCCGCACGCCACGCACCCGTCCGGAGAGCGCCCCGACAGCTCGGAGAACCGATGACGAACGTCCAGCTCCTCACCGACGCCCACCTGACCGGCGCACGCGCCGCGCAGAACGGCCGTAGCGCCGAGGTGGTGACGCACGACGGACCCCTGCGCCAGACCATCATCGCGCTCGTCGCGGGCACCGAGCTCGGCGAGCACAACTCGCCGCCCGCGGCATCGATCCAGGTGCTCGCCGGCCGGGTGCGCGTCACGGCGCTCGAGGGCGACACCGAGCTCGGTGACGGCGAGCTGCGTGTCCTCACGCACGACCGCCACGCGGTCCTGGCCCTCGAGGACTGCGCGTTCCTGCTCACGACGGTCACGAGCATCCCCCGCCCCTGAGCGCCGCCGGTTCAGCGCGTCGTCGCCCAGGCCGCCAGCGCGATCGCCGACGCGTCCTCCACGATCGCGCGGGGCCAGTCCCGTCCGTGGTCCACCGCGAGCCGTCGCCACGCGGCGCCGCCCCACGTCCCGGCGGCCGCGCCGGTCGCGCCGGCCGCCGCGGCCGCGGCGAGCCCGGCGACGGAGCCCTGCCCGCGGCGTCGGGCCAGCAGCACACCACCGACGGCGCCGCTGACCAACCGCCCGGCCGGCCCGGTCCCCTCCAGGCGGCTCGGCGTGCGCGGCAGTTTGTCGCCCACCAGCTCACCGACGACCGCGAGCCCCGCGGCAGCGCGACCCGCCGTGCGCCACCGGGCGGTCGCGCCGTCCGACCCGCCCGCACCGGGCGCGACGGCCGACGCCAGGACGGGGGCGGCCACGCCGAGGGTGGCGCGGGCACCCGCGGCAGCCCCGAGCGCGACGGCACGGACGAGCGTGGGGACGAGGGAGGGATCGCCGGGCATGCGCCTACCGTGCGCCGCGGCGCCGGTCCCGGCAACCGCGAGCTCCCCGCCGCATCGACCAGGCTGGAAGACTGGTGCCATGCACGCCACCCCGCGCACGCCGGCCCGGCCCGTCGAGGGCGTCCTGCTGACGCCGGGTGCTGGCGCGGGCCGCGACCACCGCACGCTCGTCGCGATCGAGCACGCGCTCGCCGCGCTGGCCGACCCCGTCCCGGTGCGACGCGTCGACTTCCCGTACCGGATCGCGGGCCGGCGCATGCCGGACCGACCACCCGTCGCCGTCGCGCACCTGCGCGAGCAGGCCGCCGCGTTCGCCGACGAGCTGGGCACCACGACGGACCACCTCGTGCTCGGTGGACGTTCCTACGGCGGGCGCATGTGCTCGATGGCCGTGGCCGAAGGGCTGTCCGCCGCAGGCCTCGCCCTGATCAGCTATCCCCTGCACCCGCCGGGCAGGCCGGAGCGGCTGCGCACCGAGCACCTGCCCGGCCTGGACGTCCCCGTCCTGTTCGTCTCCGGCCGCACCGACCCGTTCGCCACCCCCGAGGAGCTCGTCGAGCACACGGCGGCGATCCCCGGCCGCGTCACGCGGGTCGAGCTGCCCGGCGCGCACGACCTCAGGGGCCAGGACGCCGCGGTGTGCGGCGCGCTCGTGTCCTGGCTCGAGCACCTGCCCGACGCCGTCGGCTGAGCACGTCGCCCGAGCGCGTCCCGACCGGGCGACGAGCTGCCGACGGCCGCGCCCGAACTGCGTACGATGTGCGGCGACCGACCACCCGAACCGTCCCGGAGGTGAGCATGCGCGTCGCGACCTGTGCTGCGCCGATCGCGTGCTCGGTAGCGCTCGCCGCACTCGTCGCGGCGCCCGCCGCGGCGGCGGACCGGGACCGCGGCGGCGAGCTGGTCGTGTCCGCCGAGGGCGTGTCGTTCGACGCCGCGCGCCTCAGCGACGACGGCGGCTGGTTCGGCTACGCCGTCACGAGGCTCGACGGCTCGAGGCCCCGCTACCTCGGCGACACGTACTCCCGCCGGGACACGAGCGACGGCCATCTGTCGTTCGAGGCACCCGGACGGGCCTACGAGGAGGGCTACTGCATCGCCTGGGTGCACCTCACGGGCGTGGACGACCAGTTCGCGGCGTGGGCAGGGGACCGGCCCGCGTGCACGGGCACCGGCGCCGAGCCCGAGCCCGTCGCGACGGTCGAGCCCGAGCCGCCGGAGGTCGCTCCGTCCCCCGAGGGCACCGACAGCGCCGACCCCGACGACACGGTCGACGACCCCACGGGCGCGGGCAGTGCCGGCCGGACTCCCGCCGACGCCGCTGCGGACGGTAGCGCGTCCTCCGCTGCGGACCCCGCTCCGGCGGCGACGCCTGGCACCGCCGAGCCCACCGAGCCGGCCGAGTCAGCCGAGTCAGCCACGTCGAGCCCGGCCGAGACGGCGACGGCGACCGCGACGGACGAGCCGACGACACCCGAGCCCGCCACCGCCTCGACGACCGCTTCCGACGACCCGGTGGCCACCGGCGCGGAGCGCCTGCTGCGCTCCGACGAACGGGCGGCTCCCCCGCCCCCACCGGCGGGCACGTTCCCGACGCTCGCCGTCGTCGGTCTGAGCGGCCTCGCCGCGGCTGCGGCCGGCGCGATGCTGCTCCTGCGCCGCGCTCGCTGACGCACGAGCCCGGTGGACGATCGTTCCCAGCGGTTCCTGCTTTACCCCGTCGATTCCGCCGGTAGACGGTGGGTCCAGAGCCTCGCGGACCGGCATCGAGCCGCGAGACGCTCGCCCATGCCTTTGCTGCAAGTCACCCAGGCGCCGCCGAAGAGCTCGCGGAACAGCCCGCAGAGAGCATGGTCGTGCAGAGCACCATCGCCAACGCTCGACACGATCTCACTGCTTGATCCAGGAGCCGCATCGGTTGCTCTCGAAGTCCTGGCCCTCGCGGATCGTCACCGTGGGCATGCCGCCAGTCACGATGTCGTTCTGAATGATGTCGTCCTGGTTCGTGCCGGTGGTATAGATCGCCCAGTAGCAATCGATTGGTGACTCCTTGACCCGGTAGTTACCCGCTTCGATGTCCACCCCAACGGTCCAGACACCCTCAGTGATGGTGGTTGCTGCGACCTGGTCCTCGGTCTTCGTCACCGCGGCCTCACGTTCCGCGAGCCGCGCCTCCTGCTCCTCGAGGTCGGCCGCCTGCTTGGCCACGCCTGCCGCCTCGCCCTCGAGCGTGCTGATCTGGTCCCGCATGGTGCTGGACGCGGCCTCGAGCGTCTCGGCTTTGCTCTCGGCGCCAGCGAGCTCGCTCTCGGCCACATCGCGCTCCACACGGGCATCCGCCGCTGCTTCCTCCCACGACCTGGCGCTGTTGTAGTTCCAGATCCAGAGCGACGTTGCGATGATCGTCGTCACGAGGAGGAACAGGGCGAGGAGGGCGGCCACCGTGCCACCGCGGCCGCGCTTCTGGTTGAGCGAGGCCGGGGACTCGGCGACGCTGGAAGCGGGCGGCGGAGGCGGAACGGACGGGGTGGTCATGATCAACTTTCTCCTTCAGTGCAGGTGTACAACGAGGGTGCCGCACCGCAATGGCGAGGAGGTCGTCGATACCGGGTGAAACCGGAGATTCACCCCTCGGGCGCGACGAGTGGGTGGACAAGCATCGGGCTGCTCCTCTTACTCCCGCTGGGGTTCGCTGGGATCTGTGTCGTTCGCCTTGGTCGCCTCGCAGGGCGTACGCCTGCGCGGGAAGCGACGACTTGAGGTTGCAGCTCGGCATCTACCACTCGGGGACCTTGACCAGGACTCCGTCTACGACCGCGGCTCGGCACTCTTGCCGGCATCGGGTTCGGGAATCCGTTGAGTCGGACGCCGAGTCCGTGTACCTCTCGGCAGAGTGCGTCGATGGTGCTCGACGTGATCTCTGCCGTCGTGCTGGTCTCAGTCTTGTCGTGGGTGACCGTCAGCCTCCAGCGGTGTGGTCGCGCAGGTCCCGCTGGCGCTGAGCCGTGGGCAGGTGGCGGATGCTCCGTGAGCGAAACGGCGCATGGAAGTGGGCGCCGCCGCACACGTTCCGCAAGACGGTCGCGACAGTCGGCTATCGGGAGCTGCCGACCGGCGACGCTGCGGCCCGGCTCACACCCGATCACGACCCGGCACTACGTCGAGACCGCCGACCTAGTGCCGGATGTGAGAGCGACGTCCGGCAGCGCCTCTCGGATTGAGAGCGGTGGGTCTTCGGTGGGTCGATGTCCGGCAACGCAAGAGGCCCGGTCCGAGGACCGGGCCTGACCTGCACTGATGGAGCCGCCTATCAGAATCGAACTGATGACCTATTCATTACGAGTGAATCGCTCTACCGACTGAGCTAAGGCGGCGTGCTGCGGTACGAGCCGCTCTCGCGGTCCGGCGCAACGATCGCCAACTGTACCTGGCGATCGACCCAGAATCCAAAGCGGACCGGCGGGACCCGGACGCTCAGCAGGTGAGGCCGTCCTCGGGCACCGTACCCTCCACGAGGTAGGCGTCGACGGCGTCGCCGATGCACGCGTTCGACCGACCGTAGGCGGTGTGGCCCTCGCCCTCCCAGGTCACCAGGACGCCCGAGTCGAGCGTGTCGGCCAGCCCCTCGGACCACACGTACGGGGTCGCCGGGTCGTTGGTCGTGCCGATCACCACGATCGGCGCCGCGCCCGAGGCGTGCAGGTCGAAGTCCTGCGCCACCGCCGGGTAGGGCCAGCCCTCGCACACGAGCCCGCCGTAGGCGAAGAACGAGCCCATCGTCGGCGCCGTCTCCTCGAGCCGCTCGAGCTGGTCCTGCATGGCCCCGGGGTCGTCGTCCTGACGCCCGTCGAGGCAGTTGACGGCGCGGAACGCCTCGGCGGAGTTCGACGAGTACGTCCCGTCCGGGTTGCGGTCGTTGTAGTAGTCGGCGAGGTACAGCAGGCTGTTGCCCGTCCCCGCACCGATCGCCTCGGTGAGGGCCTCGGTGAGGACGGGCCAGCTCGCGTCGTTGTACAGCGGCAGGGCGATGCCGTAGAACGCGAGCGTCTGGGTGACGCGGCGGTCGGAGTCCGTGGGGAGCGGGTTCGCCTTCGCGCGGTCGAGCAGCGCGCGCACCTGCGCCATGCCCGCGTCGGTGCCACCGGAGAGCGGGCACTCGGCGCCGGCCTGGCAGTCCGCGACGTAGGCGCGCAGCGCGTTCTCGAAGCCGACGGCCTGCCCTTCGGAGATCTCGTCGGGGGTGAGCGAGGTGTCGATCGCACCGTCGAGCACGAGCCGGCCCACGCGGTCCGGGAAGAGACCCGCGTAGGTCGCTCCCAGCTGTGTCCCGTAGGAGTACCCGAGGTAGCTCAACGTCTCGTCGCCGAGAGCCGCGCGCAGCATGTCCATGTCCCGCGCCGCGCTCTGGGTGTCGACCTCGCCCAGCAGGTCACCCGTGTTCTCGTCGCACGCCCGAGCCCACTCCTCGCTCGCCGCGGCCCTCTCCTCGAGCCCCGCCGCGTCGGTCGCGAAGTCCCGCGACAGCGCCTCGTCCTTGCGCGTGTCGTCGAGGCAGACGACCGGGGTCGACTCACCCACGCCGCGCGGGTCGAACCCGACGAGGTCGTAGGCGTCCGCCACGGGCTCCCCGACGGTGGTGGCGAGGCCGCTCACGAAGTCGACGCCCGACGCGCCCGGTCCGCCGGGGTTGGTGAGCAGCGACCCGATCCGCTCCCCGGCCGCGGGCATCCGCTTGAGCGCGATCTCGACGTCTCCCGAACCGGGGTCGTCCCACGACACGGGGGCACGCGCCGTCGTGCACTCGAAGCCCCCGCCGCAGTCCTCCCACGCCAGGGACTGCGTGTAGTAGTCCTCGAACCCCTCGGGGGCGCCGCCCCCGGGCGTGCTCGTGCCCGATGGCGCGGAGCCGGCCTCGTCCGCGGGCGTCTGCAGCTTGGGCTGGGGGGAGCAGGACGCGACCAGGACGGCGAGGACGAGGGTCGACGCGCACGCGACGGCACGCCGGACGGTGGGTGAGCTCACCCGGACACGGTAGCGGTTCGGGCCGGCCCGGTCGGCCGTCGGACCGGAGGCCCTCGGGCCCTTCACGGCCTCTTCACCGCGAGACGCCGACGCGCCGTCGGCGCGGCCGCGACCGGCTCAGGGCAGCGACGGCGCGTCCACCCAGGTGGCCTCCCCGGTCGCGCCGGGGACCGCGGGTCCCACGGCGACGGTCCCCTCGCGCCCGAGCACGATCGTGACCCCGGTGCTCGCGTCGACCTCGTCCGGGACCGCGACGACGGACGTCGTCGGCACGTAGTCCATGGTGCAGGGGCCGTCGGGCAGGTCCTCGAACGTGACGACGACCTCGCCCTCGCGGACCGACGCGTCCGGCTCCGCGACGAGCGGGCACGTGCTCGACCCGGAGGTCACGACGTACAGCAGACCGGGCTCCGCCGACCATGCCGCACCCGTGCCGCCGTCGGCCGGCCCGTCGACCCCCGGCGGGAGGCCGCGGCCCCGCGCGCCCGCCTCGAGGGTCATGGTCGCCGCCTCGGGCATCGGGCCTGCTCCCTCGTCCGAGCCGTCGGACGTCGGCTCGGACGTCGGGTCCGCGGTCGTGGTCGAGCCCGAGGGCGTCTCGGCGCCGGGGTCGGTCGGGGACGCGCACGCCCCCAGAGCACACGCCACGCAGACCGCACAGACCAACCCCGCTCCTCGCCGAGGCAGGACCCGCCGCGCCTGCGCGCCGGATCGACCCGGCCGCCCGCGCCAGGTCGGCGTACCCGGACGTCGCTCCACGGGATCTCCTCGTCGTCGTCGGCTTCCTGCTCTCCATCTTCGGCGCACCGGGTCGGGTGCGCGACACGGGATCAATAGGACGAGACACCCAGATCGGCGCAGATGCCGTGTGACGAAGCGGACAAGGGCGGCGTGCCAGTGCGCGTCCCGTGCAGAGAACCGCTAGGTTCTGCGCTGTAGACCCTGATGCGCGGCGTCCCGCCGCGCACCCGAGCACGTCGAGAAAGGGCGGCCCCGCCGTGGACTTCTGGCAGTACTTCTGGCTCCTCGTCTGGAGCTTCTTCTTCATCGCGTACCTGATGGTCCTCTTCCAGATCATCGCCGACCTGTTCCGCGACACGGAGCTGTCGGGCTGGTGGAAGGCCGTGTGGATCATCTTCCTCATCTTCCTGCCGGTCCTGACCGCGCTGATCTACCTGATCGCGCGCGGGCGCGGGATGGCCCGCCGCCAGGCCGCGATGGTCGCCGCGGCGAAGCAGGACACCGACTCGTACATCCGGGACGTCGCGACGAAGAGCTCGCCGGCCGACCAGATCGCGAGCGCGAAGGCCCTGCTGGACGCCGGGACGATCTCGCAGCCGGAGTTCGACCAGCTCAAGGCGAAGGCGCTCGCCTGACGCCGAGGCACGACCAGGGCTCCTCGCGAGCCCACGACGGGCCGGGGCCGCCGCACGACGTGCGGGCGACCCCGGCCCGTCCCACGCTCGGAGCATGACCAGATTCGGCTACACCCTCATGACCGAGCAGTCCGGCCCCGCGTCGCTCGTCGAGTACGCGGTGGCCGCCGAGCGGGTCGGCTTCGACTTCGAGGTGTCGAGCGACCACTACTTCCCGTGGCTCGACACGCAGGGCCACTCCGGCTACGCGTGGTCCGTGCTGGGCGCGGTCGCGCACGCGACCGAGCGCGTCGACCTCATGACGTACGTGACCTGCCCGACCGTGCGCTACCACCCGGCCGTCGTCGCGCAGAAGGCCGCCACCCTCGGGGTGCTCTCCGACGGTCGCTTCACCCTCGGGCTCGGGGCCGGTGAGAATCTCAACGAGCACGTGGTCGGCGAACGGTGGCCCGCGGTGGACGAGCGGCACGCGATGCTCGCCGAGGCCGTCGACATCATCACCGAGCTGTTCACGGGCGAGCTCCTCACCTACGTGGGCGACCACTTCCACGTCGACTCCGCGCGGCTGTGGGACCTCCCGGACTCTCCTCCGCAGATCGGGGTGGCGGTGTCCGGCGAGCAGTCCGTCGGCCAGTTCGCGACCGTCGCCGACCACCTGATCGCGACCGAGCCGAAGGCCGAGCTCGTGGAGCAGTGGGGAGCGCTGCGCACCGACGCGTCGCTCGACCCGTCGCGCGCCATCGGTCAGATCCCGATCTGCTGGGACCCGGACCGCGACGCCGCGGTCCGTCGTGCGCACGATCAGTTCCGCTGGTTCGGGCTCGGCTGGCCCGTCAACGCCAACCTGCCGACGACGGAGTCGTTCCGCCGCGCGAGCGCGTTCGTCCGGCCCGAGGACGTCGCGGAGTCCATCCCGTGCGGACCGGACCTCGACGCGATCGTCGAGTCCGTCTCGGCCTACTGGGAGGCGGGGTTCACCGACGTCGCGCTCGTCCAGATCGGCGACGAGTCGCAGCAGCGGTTCCTCGACGAGGCGGCCGGCCCGCTGCTCGAGGCGCTGCGCGCGGCGGCGCCGTCGTCGTGACCGCGGGGTTGCGCCCGTCGGCCGGGCTCAGCCCTGCGGGCGCAGCGCGATCGCCATGGCCTCGACCGCGAGCAGCGGGGCCACGTTCCCACCCAGCCGCTCGCGCGCGACGCCGATCGCGTCCATGCGCCGCACCGTCTGCTCGGGCGTGGAGTCCTGCGCGAGCGACCGCACGGCGTCGGCCATCGCGATGTTGACGAGCTCGACCTCGGCGCCGAGCTGGACCACGAGCACGTCGCGGTAGAGCGAGAGCAGGTCGACCATCGAGCGGTCGAGCACGTCGCGCTGGTAGCGCGTCGCCCGGCGCTTCTGGTCCGACTCGAGCTCGCGCACCTGCGAGCGCAGGCGCGGGGGCAGCGTCTCGCCGTCGACGGCGCCGAGCGCGCGCAGCAGCTCCACCTTCTCCGCGGCGTCACGCTCGGTGGTCGCGGCCTTGGCCTCGGACTGCGCGACGTCCACCATGTCGCCCGCGGCGAGCACGGCGTCCCCGACGCCCCGGATCCGGCGCGCGAGCGCGAGCACCTCGCTGCGTCGGTCGCGTGCACCCGCGTCCCGGGCGAGTCGCCGCGCGAGGCCGATGTGGCTCTGCGCGGCCCGCGCACACTGCTCGGCCAGCACGGGCTCGACGCCGTCCCGCTCGGTGAGCAGGCGGGCCACGGCCTCGACGGGCGGCACCCGCAGCACCACACCGCGGCACCGGGAGCGGATCGTGACGAGCACGTCCTGAGGACTGGGTGCGCAGAGGATCCAGACCGTGTGCGGCGCGGGCTCCTCGATCGCCTTGAGCAGGACGTTCGTGGTGCGCTCGACCATGCGGTCGGCGTCCTCCACCACGATCACGCGGCGCCTGCCCTGCGACGGGGTGCGGCTCGCGACCGTCACCAGGTCCCGGACCTCCTCGATCTTGATCGTCACGAGCTCGGTCGCGACGAGCGTGACGTCGGGGTGCGTCCCGGCGAGCACGGTGCGGCACGCCTGGCAGCGCCCGCAGCCGCCCTCCTCGCACTGCAGGGCGGCGGCGAACGCGCGCGCGGCGTTGGACCGGCCCGAGCCGGGTGGTCCGGTGAGCAACCACGCGTGGGTCATCGCGGCGGGGTCGGTCACGGCGGCGCGGAGCGTCGCGACGGCCTGCTCCTGCCCGACGACGTCGTCCCAGACGCTCATGCGGGGTGCGCCTCGACGACGTCCGGCTCGTCGAGGCCGTCGTCGGGCTCCGACCGGACCGAGCCCTCCACCTCCCCGACGACCGGGGTCAGCGCGAGGCGCGCGACGACGTCGACCCGGATCTGCGCCTGGAGGTCGTCGATCGACGCCGTCGCGTCGAGGACGAGCCAGCGGTCCGGGTCGGCCGAGGCCCGGGCCAGGAACGCAGCACGCGTGCGGCGGTGGAAGTCGGCGCCCGCACGTTCCAGCCGGTCGTGCTCGCGGCGGATCCGCCGCGACGCCTCCGCCGGGTCGAGGTCGAGCAGGACCGTGACGTCGGGCATGAGGTCCTGGACGGCCCAGCGCGAGATCAGCTCGACCTCGTCGGCGCCGAGCTCTCGCCCGCCCGCCTGGTAGGCGACCGAGGAGTCGAGGTAGCGGTCCGTGACGACGACGGCACCACGGGCGAGCGCGGGCCGCACGAGGCTCTCGACGTGGTGCGCCCGGTCCGCCGCGTAGATGAGCGCCTCCGTCCGCGCGCCCATGTCCTGCCCGTGCAGGACCGCGGCGCGCAGCTCCTTGCCGAGGGCCGTGCCGCCCGGCTCGCGGGTGAGCACGACCTCCCGCCCCGTGAGCTCGCCGAGCCACTGCCCCAGGAGCCGCGCCTGGGTGGACTTGCCGACGCCGTCGCCGCCCTCGAACGAGATGAAGTACCCGGGTGCGCTCACGGCGACCACGATAGCGGCGACGTCGGACACGTGGCGGTCGGGCGGGCGACGGCCGCGAGGACGGGCCGGTGAGAGGCCGGCGAGAGGCTGGTGAGAGGCTGGTGAGAGGCCGGCGATAGGCTCGGTGGATGCCGGATCCCCTCCTCCTGCCCTCGCCCGGTGCGGCGTTCGCGGACCGCACGTTCGACGCCGTCCTGTTCGACATGGACGGCACGCTCATCGACTCCGTGCCGGCCGTGGAGCGGAGCTGGCGGCGCTGGGCGGCCGAGCACGGGATCACGGGACCCGAGGAGCTCGTGATCCCGCACGGCACGCCCGCTCGGACCGTCATCGCCGAGCTCCTGCCCCCCGACCGCGTCCTGCCCGCGTTCGACCGGCTCCACGAGCTCGAGCTGACCGACAACGCGGGCGTGACGATCCTGCCCGGGACCCTGGGGGTGCTCGCGGAGCTTCCGCTCGGGCGGTACGCGATCGTCACCTCGTGCACGCGTCCGCTCGCCGCGGCCCGCATGGCCGCGTCGGGGCTCGTGCCTCCTCCGGTGGTCGTCACGGCGGACGACGTCGCGCACGGCAAGCCCGACCCGGACCCGTTCCTGCTCGGCGCCGAGCTGCTCGGCGTCGACCCGACCCGATGCCTCGTCGTGGAGGACGCCCCGGCCGGGATCACCTCCGCCCGCGCCGCCGGCTGCGCGGTCCTGGCCGTCACGGGCACGCACACCGCGGACCAGCTCGCGGGCACCGACCCCGCGCCCGACGCCGTGGCGACCGGTCTCGCGGTCGTACGGTTCGTCACCGGGCCGGAGGGGATCCGCATCGTCGACGCCTGAACCGCGTGCAGGCGGGAGCGGGTCAGTAGACGCCGGCCCGCACGGCGGCCTGGACGACCTTGGACGCGGCGGCGTGCACCTGGGCGAGCTCGTCGAGCCCGAGCCCGGTCGCCGCGACGATCGCGGGCGGGATGCGCTCGGCGTCCCGGCGCCTCGCACGGCCCTCGTCGGTGAGCACGACCCGCACCTGTCGCGCGTCCTCGGCGGAGCGCTCGCGCGCGACGAAGCCGATCGTCTCGAGTCGCTTGAGCAGCGGGGACAGCGTCCCCGGATCGAGGTGCAGCCGGTGCGCGAGCGCGGTCACGGTCGTCGACACGCTCGCGGCGTCGTCCTCCCAGAGCGCGAGCAGGACGAGGTACTGGGGGTGGGTGATACCGAGCGGCGCGAGCAGCGGACGGTAGAGCGCGACCAGCCCCCGCGCGGACGCGGAGAGCGCGAAGCACACCTGAGCCTCGAGGCTGAGCGGGTCGACGGACCCGTGGTCCGGTGGGTTCTCGGTCACGTGGTCAGCCTAACCGCGAACGGGCTATGCTTGGGGTGCCAACCATTGGTGCACCAAGGAAGGTGAGGCATGACGAGACGCAGGTCGAGGAAGGCCGACGACCGGCCGCTGCGCACGCGGATCATCGTCCGGTTCCTCCCGATCCTCGGTCCGGCACAGATCAGCCGGCTCGACGCCGACGGCCGGGGTGTGTCCGAGCTCGAGCGCGAACGGGAGAGAGCCTTGCGCACGAGCTTCGAGCGGGTCACCGGGCCCGACGGGCGCAGCTACGTGGTCAGCCCCACGGAACCGTCCTCGGTCGGTCGCACTCCTCGGCAGCACGGGTAGAGCCGGGACGGACCGTCGAGGACACCGTCGTCGCTCACACCGCGTCCAGTCCGCGTCCGAGCGCCTCGTGGCCCCGCCGCAGCGCGAGCACGATCGCTCCGGCGACGAAGTAGTCGTGCTGGGGGTCCAGGTCACCGTCGGCCTGGACCCCCTGCCGCGAGCGCCGCACCGCGCGGCGCAGTCCCTCGGTCGCGTCGTCCAGCCGGCCTCGCGTCTCGTTCTCGCTCGGGGTGTCCGCCCCGCGCTCGTCCGACGAGGGCGACCACGGCGCCCGCAGCGCGTCCGCATAGGCCCGGAGCGCACGCGCGGCGTCGGGCCGCAGGTGCGGTCCCAGCGCGAGGTCGTCACGCCCGGCGTTCTCCCACTCCGCCACGAGACGGACGAGCGTGTCCGTCACGTCGGCCGACTCGTCGAGCGCTCTGCCACGACGGACCTGCGCCCGCGCCCACTCCCGGTAGCGGCGTGCTCGCGGGTTCGCGCGGGTCGCCTCCCGCGTGCGGGCGACCGCGACGCGGGCCTGCCCGAGCGTCGCGTCCACGGCCTGCCGACGCTCCTCCCACTCCTCGCGCGACGGCGGGGAGTTCTGCTCGAGCCCCTCGGCGAGGTCGTCGGCCTGGGCCGCCAGGGTGTCGCGCAGCCGGTCCATGGCGACCTCCGACGGCAGGAGCGGCAGGGGCGGGATGGCGAGGTTCACGAGGACCCCGACGAGCGCGCCCACGGCGACCAGGCCCGCGTACGCCCCGACGAACCCGAACTTGTCGGTGTTGCCGATGATGAGCACGAACAACGCCGACGTCACCGCCCAGAAGCCCATGTCTCCGAGCCGCGCCCAGCCCGAGACCAGGAGCGCGAGGCCCACCACGACCGCGATCGAGAGCGCGCCCGGGACGAGCACGAGGTCGACCAGGCGGGCGATCGCGGCCCCGAGCAGGATCGCGACGGTCGCCTGGACCGATTCGCGCACCGAGCGCACGAGCGTGCTCGTGGACGCCACCACGGCCCCGAGCGGCGCGTAGTACGGGTAGTCGGAGAACGGCTCGGGAGCGAGGAGCCCGACGTACCACGCCAGCGCCGCGGCGACGGCACCCTTCGCGGCGATCGACCACTGCGGGTGCAGCGCCCAGTGCCGGTAGCCCCCGGTCGCCGCGCGCCCGACGGGCCCCTGCCGCACGAGGCGGACGGCCTGGCCCAGGCGGGGGACGCTGCCGACCGGCTGCCCCCTCGCCCCGGTGTCCTCCGCCGCGCCCGGCCCGGCGTTCTCGTCCGGCGTCACGTCGTCCACGTGAATCTCCTATGTCAAGCGGCGGCGGGCATGGCTGCGTCGGGTGCCGCTGCCATGCCGTGGTTGAGGGTGTTGTAGACGGTGCGGGCGAGCTGGCGTCGTAGACAGCGGTAGGTCTCGGTGGACGTC
>NZ_JACYHB010000006.1 GCF_014837295.1 Cellulosimicrobium arenosum | reverse complement strand
TGCTGCAGCAGGTGATGTTCGACGTGCCGTCGCGTGATGACGTGGAGCGGGTCGTGATCTCGCGCGAGGTCGTGCTGGACAACGTCAATCCCACGATCGTGCCGCGCAGCACCGGTGCACGGTCGCGCGCACCACGCGAGAAGTCCGCCTGACCACCACTCGGCGTACGACCCGGGAGTCGCGGCCGTACCCCGGCTCCGGGCCGCGAGCCCGCGGCGTGGGAGGTCAGTCGTCCGAGGGCAGGTGGGAGCCGTAGAGCTCGTCGATCGTGCTCGCGAAGTCGGTGACGACCGCGGCACGCTTCACCTTGAGCGAGGGCGTGAGGTACCCGTTCTGCTCGGTGAAGTCCGTCGTGAGGACCGTGATCTTGCGGATCGACTCCGCACGAGAGACCGCCTCGTTCGCACGCGCGACCGCGCGGTCCAGGGCCGCGAGCACCTCCGGGTCCGTCGCCGCGGTCTCGACGTCCATCTCGGGCAGCCCGTGCGAGGAGAGCCACCCGGGGAGCATCTCCTCGTCGAGCGTGACGAGCGCGCCGATGAACGGACGCTGGTCGCCCACCACCACGACCTGGCTGACCACCGGGTGTCCGCGCAGCCTGTCCTCGAGCACCGCCGGTGCCACGTTCTTGCCGCCGGCCGTGACGATGAGCTCCTTCTTGCGGCCCGTGATGCGCAGGTAGCCGTCGTCGTCGAGCTCGCCCAGGTCACCGGTGCGGAACCATCCGTCCTGCAGCACCTCTGCCGTGAGGTCGGGCCGGTTGCGGTACGCGCGGAACACGTGGTCGCCCTTGACGTAGAGCTCCCCGTCGTCGTCGACGCGCAGTGCCGTGCCCGGGAAGGCGGGGCCGACCGTGCCGATCTTCGTGCGGCCGGGAAGGTTCACCGCCGTCGGCGCCGTGGTCTCGGTGAGGCCGTACCCCTCGAGGATGGTGAGGCCGACGCCACGGTAGAAGTGCCCGAGCCGTTCGCCCAGCGGTGCGCCGCCGGAGATGGAGTGCGTGAGATGGCCGCCCATCGCATGGCGCAGGGTGCGGTAGACGAGCGACTCCGCGACACCGTGCTGGAACCGCAGGAGCAGCGACGGACCGCCGTGCGTGTCCAGCGCGCGCGAGTAGGTGATGGCGACCTTCGCCGCCCAGCGGAACACCTGCCGCTGCCCACGCCCGGCAGCCGACTGCTCGGCGCCGTTGTAGACCTTCTCGAACACGCGTGGGACCGCGAGCAGGAAGGTAGGACGCACCTCGCCGAGGGTGCGCACCAGGTGCTTCGTGTCCGAGCTGAGGGCGAGCACGGCGTCGGACGCGACGACGACGACCTGGATCAGGCGCGCGAACACGTGGGCGAGCGGCAGGAACAGCAACGTCCGCGCACCCGGGGCGTCGACCACCTCGGCGAGTCCCGCGCGAGCGTTGAGCGCGAGATGGACGAAGTTGCGGTGGGTGAGCTCGACCCCCTTGGGACGTCCCGTCGAGCCCGAGGTGTAGACGACGGTCGCGAGGTCGTCGGCGTGCTGGGCGGCGCGACGACGCTCCACCTCGACCACGGGTACGTCGGCACCCGCCGTGCGCAGCCCGTCGACCGCGCCGTCGTCGATGACGAGGACGTCCTCGAGACCTGACAGCCGGTCGCGGACCGAACCCACGGTCGCCGCGAGCTCCGCGTTCTCGACGATCGCCCACCGCACGCCGGCGTCGGAGCAGATCCAGTGCACCTGCTCCGCTGACGAGGTCTCGTACACGGGGACCGGGACCGCGCCGACCGACCACAGGGCCAGGTCGAGAAGGGTCCACTCGTAGCGGGTGTGCGACATGATCGCGACGAGATCGCCCGCCTCGAGCCCTCTCGCGACGAGCCCTCGCGCCACCGCGACGACGTCGTCCGCGAACTCCTGGACCGTGAGCGACGACCACGGGCCGTCCTGCGCAGCGCGGTACTCGATCATCGGCTCGGAGCCCGCGCGTGCGACACGGTCGGTGAGGAGCGTGCTGATGGTCGCGGACGGACCGACCTCGACGAGGCTCGGTGTCGCGTGTTCCGTCATGGGCGGTCTCCGGTGCGGGACGATCGGCTGGGACTGCGTGCACCCTACCGCGCGTGGTCCGTCGCGACCGTGCTCGCGCCTACGATCGGACCGTGACGAGAGACAACCCTGTCCCACCCGAGATCCTGACCCTGCGGCGCAGCATCGACAACATCGATGCAGCCCTCGTGCACCTGCTCGCCGAGCGGTTCACGTGCACCCGACGGGTCGGTCAGCTCAAGGCCGAGGGCGGCCTCCCCGCCGCGGACCCCGAGCGGGACCGCCAGCAGATCGCGCGCCTGACGCAGATCGCGGACGCCTCCGGCCTCGATCCGGAGTTCGCCGAGAAGTTCCGCGAGTTCATCGTCGGAGAGGTCATCCGGCACCACGAGATCATCGCTGCCGAGCACGCGGCGTCGGGCGACGGCCCGCCCGTGCTGGACACGTACTCCTGATCCGCTCGTGGCGAACCGTCGGCCGCGCGGTGGCGACCGCACCCGTGATGACGGACGCTGGGACGGACCGAGGGCGGGAAGCATCTCCGCCCCAGCCGACGGACGTCTCGAGGTGTTCGCATGAAGATCGACTGGCTCAAGCCTCTGCTCGGCCACCCGGGCCCCTTCGCCACCGTCTACATCGACGCGACGCGTGCCAACGAGGCCGGCGACCGGGAGGTCGAGAACAGGTGGAAGGGCGTGCGTCGTCAGCTCCACCACGACGGCGCGCCCGACGCCGTGCTCGACGCCGTGGAGGACGCGGTCCTGCGCCCCACGCGCGTTCCCGGTACGCACGGGCGCGTGCTGATCGCGGACGACGGGGGAATCCTCGTCGACCGGGTCCTCAAGGACCCGCCCGCCCAGACCAAGGGGACGTGGAGCCACGTCCCGGCCCTGCTGCAGGCGGCGCGAGCCGCGGACGAGTCCGTGGACTACGTGCGGGTCGTCGTGGACCGGCAGGGCGCCGACCTCACGTGGTCCGTCGCCGGGGGCCACCTGCCGTACCAGGAGGCGGAGAGCGTCGAGGGTGGCCACGACGTCATCAACAAGGTCCGCACCGGCGGCCTGTCGCACAAGCGGATCGAGGCGCGGGCCGAGGACTCGTGGGAGCGCAACGCGGAAGCGGTCGCGACCGAGCTCGAGCGCCAGGCGGCCGACCTCCGCCCCGAGCTGGTCCTGTTGACCGGGGACGTGCGCGCGGTGCCCCTCGTGCGCGGCGCGCTGAACAAGAACGTCGAGGACCTCGTCGTCGAGGTGCCCGGGGGAGGCCGCGGAGCGGGCATCAACACCGCCGCGTTCGAGGCGAACGTCAGCGACGCGCTCGACAGCTTTCGCGAGCGACGGCGCGAGAAGGTGCTGGCAGAGTTCCGGCAGGAGCAGGGCCGGGAGTCGGGCGCCGTCACGTCGGTGGACGACGTCGCGACCGTGCTCTCCCGCGGTCAGGTCACCGAGCTCGTCCTGGCGGACGAGTACGGGCAGGACTCCGAGCTCGACAGCCGGACGCTGTGGATCGGGCCGAGCCCGCTGCACATCGCGGTCTCCAAGGCGCAGCTCCGCGACCTCGGGGTGAGCGAGAGCATCGAGGAGCTGCCGGCGACGGTCGCGCTCGTGCGGGCGGCGATCGGTCAGGACGCCGGGCTGACCTTCGCACCCGAGGGGAGCGTCGAGCTGATCGAGGGCGTCGGGGCGACTCTGCGTTGGACCGACGAGGGGACACCTCGCGAGGTCGCGGCGACCATGTCGGGGGACGACGCGCGCCTGCGCGGTGAGGTCATCTGACCGCGTGAGCACGACGAGAGCCGCCCCGCCCGAACAGCGGCCGGGGCGGCTCTCGTCATGCCGCTCCTACGCCTTGCGACGTGCCTCGGGCTCTCCCAGCTCGCAGGCCACGACGACGATCCCACCCTGGACGGCTGCGTCGCCCTGGCCCTCGGCCGCCTCGACGAGCTCGAGCGTGCCGGTGACGCGCCCGCCGTTGCGGACGTCGACGACCGCGGCCTGGACCCCTGCCAGCGAGACGGCAGGGACGGCGACGTTCGCGGCGAGGATCGGGGTGCGCATCGAGACCTTCGCGGCCGACTTGACCTTGCGCAGCGCGGCGAGCGCGTGCCCTGCGGACGCGAGCACGGCGGGGTCGGCGCCCTGCGCGGCGGCGCGGGCGGCGTCGGGCACGGGCCAGGCGACGCGGTGGATCGAGCCCTCGGACGCACGCCACCACGACCAGACCTCTTCCGTCGCGAACGGCACGAACGGGGCGAAGAGGCGCAGGAGCGTGTCGAGCGCGATCGCGAGCGCGGCCCGTGCGGAGCGCGTCTCGTCGGAGACGTCGGACGCGGTGGCCCCGGCCCCGTAGGCGCGATCCTTGACGAGCTCGAGGTAGTCGTCGCAGAACGTCCAGAAGAAGGTCTCGGTGATCTCGAGCGCGCGCGTGTGGTCGTAGGACTCGAGCGCCGCGGTGGCCCTCTCGACGACGTCCGCGAGCCCGGCGAGCATCGCCCGGTCGAGCGTCTGCGTGACGTGCGCCGGGTCGAGGACGATCTCCCCGGTGCCCGACTCGGCGTCGAGGCCGAACGAGAGCGCGAACTTCGACGCGTTGAGGATCTTGATGGCGAGGCGGCGGCCGATCTTCATCTGCCCGACCTCGAACGCCGCGTCGGTCCCGAGGCGCGCCGAGGCGGCCCAGTAGCGCACGGCGTCGGACCCGTGCTCCTCGAGCAGGCCCATGGGTGTGACGACGTTGCCCTTGGACTTCGACATCTTCTTGCGGTCGGGGTCGAGGATCCAGCCCGAGATCGCCGCGTTCTTCCAGGGCAGCGTCCCGAACTCGAGGTGCGAGCGCACCACGGTCGAGAAGAGCCACGTGCGGATGATGTCCTGGCCCTGGGGGCGCAGGTCCATGGGGAACACCCGCTCGAACAGGTCGGGGTCGACCTCCCAGCCCCCCGCGATCTGAGGGGTCAGGGACGACGTGGCCCAGGTGTCCATGATGTCGTTCTCGCCGACGAAGCCGCCCGGCTCGCCCCGCTGGTCCGCCGTGTACCCCGCGGGGACGTCGGACGACGGGTCGACGGGCAGGACGTCTTCGGAGGGAACCAGGGGGTGGCCGTGGTCCACGGTGCCGTCCTCGAGCACGGGGTACCACAGCGGGATCGCCACGCCGAAGAACCGCTGGCGCGAGACGAGCCAGTCGCCGTTGAGGCCGCCGACCCAGTTCTCGTAGCGCACGCGCATGAAGTCGGGGTGGAACTCGAGCTCGGTCCCGCGCGTGAGCAGCTCGGTGCGCAGGTCGCTCGTCACGCCCGGCCGCGTCCAGTCACGCCCCCCGTTGCGGACGTACCACTGGCGAGAGGTGACGATCTCGAGCGGCTTGTCGCCCTTCTCGAAGAAGTTGGCCTTGCGCTGGGTGGCCACGGGCTCGCCGTCCAGGTCGCCCGACTCCCGGAGGCCGTCGACGACGACCTGCCGCGCGGAGAACGTCGTCTTGCCGGTGATCTCGGCGAAGACCGCGCGGCCGCTCTCGGCGGTGATCCAGTCCGGTGTCTCGCGGACCAGGCGCCCGTCGCGCTGGATGATGGACCGCGTGGGGAGCTGCAGCTCGCGCCACCACTGCACGTCCGTGAGGTCGCCGAACGTGCAGCACATCGCGATGCCGGCGCCCTTGTCGGGCTCGGCTGCGGGGTGCGCGAGGACGGGCACCTCGACGTCGAACAGCGGAGAGCGCACGGTGGTGCCGAAGAGGTGCTGGTAGCGCTCGTCGTCCGGGTGGGCGATCAGGGCGACGCACGCCGCGAGCAGCTCGGGGCGCGTCGTCTCGATGAAGACCTTCTCCGCCGGCACCGTGCCGTCGCCGGCGGCACCGCGGTGGAAGGCGACCTTGTGGAAGTGTCCCGGGTAGTCACGCGCCTCGAGCTCGGCCTGCGCGACCGCCGTCTGGAACGTGACGTCCCACAGCCCCGGCGCCTCGGCCTGGTAGGCCTCGCCGCGCGCGAGGTTGCGCACGAACGCGCGCTGGGCCGCCGTGCGCGAGCGGGCGTCGATCGTCTGATAGTGCTGGGCCCAGTCGACGGACAGGCCGAGCCGACGCCACAGGGCCTCGAACTGCTTCTCGTCCTCGGAGGTCAGCCGCTCGCACAGCTCGATGAAGTTGCGTCGGCTCACCGGGACCTGGTCCGCCGCCTTGACGGACTTGCCCTCGCCGCCCACCTGCGGCGGCTCGAAGCCCTCCACGTAGGCGAGCGTCGGGTCGCACCGCACGCCGTAGTAGTTCTGCACGCGGCGCTCGGTGGGCAGGCCGTTGTCGTCCCAGCCCATCGGGTAGAAGACCTCGAGCCCGCGCATGCGGCGGTAGCGGGCGACGACGTCGGTGTGCGTGTAGGAGAACACGTGTCCCACGTGCAGGGAGCCGGAGACGGTCGGCGGCGGCGTGTCGATCGAGAACACCTGCTCGCGCGTGCGCGTCCGGTCGAACGCGTACGTGCCCTGCTCCGCCCAGAGGGCGTCGTACTTGGCCTCGAGCCCGTCGGTGCTGACCCGGTCCGGTACTCCCGTGACCACCGCGCGGACGACCTCGCCGGCTACCGTGCCGGTCGCGGTGGTCGTGGCGTGCAGGTCATCGGTCGCACCGGTCGGCGCGTTCGTCGGGAAGTCGCTCATGGTCGGTCATTCTCCCAGATCCGGGAGGGGCGCGGGACGCCCGTCTCGTGATCGCGGCATAGGCTCGGGAGCATGTCCGCAGACCTGACCGTCGGCTACGCCGCGATGCTCGAGCAGTTCCACCCGACCGAGGCCGTCGAGCTGGCCGCCCATGCGGAGCAGCACGGCTTCTCCGGAACCATGGCGGCCGACCACTTCCAGCCCTGGGTGCCGCAGCAGGGGCAGTCGTCCTTCGTGTGGAACGTGCTCACCGCCCTGGGCGAGCGCACGAGCGGGGACCTCGGCCCGGGGGTCACGGCGCCGACGTTCCGCTGGCATCCCGCGATGGTCGCGCAGGCCTCCGCGACGCTCGCGGCGATGTACCCCGGTCGGCACTGGCTGGGTCTCGGGTCCGGCGAGGCGCTCAACGAGCACGTGGTCGCGGGATACTGGCCGGAGGCGCCGGAGCGCATCAACCGCATGTTCGAGGCCATCGACGTCATCAAGAAGCTGTTCGCCGCGTCGCTCGCGGGCAAGGACGTCAAGCACTCCGGGCAGTTCTACAAGATGGAGTCCACCCGGCTGTGGACGATGCCGCCGGTGCCGCCGGAGATCCTCGTCGCGACCGCGGGACCGATCACCGCGAAGCGGGCGGGCAAGCACGCGGACGGGCTCATCACGGTGGGGGCGCCCCTGGAGAAGATCTCCATGCTGTTCGGCAAGTTCGACGACGGCGTGCGCGAGTCGGGCCGCGACCCGCAGGACATGCCGAAGGTGCTGCAGGTCCACCTGTCGTGGGCTCCGACGGACGAGGAGGCCATGGCGAACGCGATGCGCGAGTGGCCCAACGGCGGCATGAAGTTCCCCAAGGCCGACATCCGGTCCCCCCACGACTTCGAGCAGATGGCCAAGCTGGTGCGGCCCGAGGACTTCGAGGGCCGCATGGTGATCTCGTCCGACCCGGACGCCCACCGCGCCGCGATCCAGAAGTACGTCGACCTGGGCTTCGACCGCATCTACCTGCACAACGTCGGCCGTAACCAGCGCGAGTGGATCGAGGTCTTCGGTCGCGACGTCCTGCCCCAGCTGGTCCGGTGAGCGGCGTGCTGAGCGCATGGGCGCCGTCGGGCATCGGCGAGGTCCGGCCCGGTGACGACCTTGCCGCGCTGGTGGGCGACGCGCTCGCTGCGGGCGAGTCGCTCACCGAGGGCGACGTCGTCGTCGTGACGAGCAAGGTGGTGTCCAAGGCCGAGGGGCGTGCGGTCGCGGCCGAGGACCGCGAGCAGGCGATCACGGGCGAGACGGTGCGGGTCGTCGCGACGCGCGAACGACCGGGGCTGCCACCGCTGCGCATCGTGGAGAACCGGCTCGGACTGGTCATGGCGGCGGCCGGCGTCGACGCCTCCAACACTCCCGAAGGCACCGTGCTGCTGCTTCCCGTCGACCCGGACGCGACCGCGCGGACGCTGCGCGCCGCGCTGCGGCAGCGGTTCGGCCTCGACCGGCTGGGCGTCGTCGTGACGGATACGGCCGGTCGCGCGTGGCGCGACGGCCTCGTGGACATCGCGATCGGGGCGGCCGGCCTCGTGGTGGTCGAGGACCTGCGCGGCGGGACCGACACGCACGGGCGTGCGCTGACCGCGACGGTCACCGCCGTCGCGGACGAGATCGCGTCCGCCGCCGAGCTGGTGCGCGGCAAGACTGCGGGGCGTCCGGTGGCCGTCGTGCGCGGGCTCGAGCGGTACGTCGGGACGCAGGACGGTCCCGGCGCGCGCACGCTCGTGCGTGCCGGGAGCGACGACATGTTCCGGGAGGGTACGGCGGAGGCGTACGCCCGCGGGTTCGCCGACGGCACGGAGGACGACTCGGAGGAGAGCTACGAGGTCGGTCTCCGCGACGGCTACGCCGAGGGCTACCGGGACGCGAAGCGCGACGAGGTCCCCGTGCCCGACGAGATATGACCTGTGTCTCGAGACGGAGCGGCCCCTACCCTGGCGGGATGCTCCCCACCGACTGGATCCCTCACCGCCGCCCGGACGACCGCGAGCACGTCGGCTGGATCCGCCCCGCGGGCGACGACTGGGTCGCGCTGAACCTGCTCGGGCACGAGCTGACCGGTCCGGTCGACTGGCTCGCGGCGGAGGAGGCGCTCGACGCCTCCTCGCTCGCGTGGCTCGCCGAGGTGTGGATGCTCGAGCGCGAGGACGCGGACCCGCTGCGGGTCCGTCTCGTCGAGGTCACGCCGGACGGGGTGGTCGTGCAGACCGACGACTTCGGCGCGATCGACGTCCCGGTCGAACGGTACGCACTCCCGTGGCCGCCACCGCCCGCGCTGCGGCCACAGCGTCCGGGTGACCCCGACGGTCGCGTGCTGCACGGACGGTGACGGGCCAGTCGGCGAGTCGGCGGGCGATCCCGCGGCGCTGCGCGGTCAGCCGGCGTCCGTCGTGCCCTCGTAGAGGCCGATCTGGTTGCCGTCGACGTCCTCGAAGATCGCCCACCAGCTCGTCGGGCTGATCGGTTCCTTCCCCATGACGACCTTCCCGCCGAGCTCGGTGACCTTCTCGAGCGAGTCCTCGATGGAGTCGACCTCGACGTAGCTGCGCGGGCTCGAGAACCCGTCGGACCGGGGCGCGAGCCCGCCCCCGCTGATCTTGTTCGGTGCCTGCCACATCGGGTACCCCTCGAAGCCGGGGACCTCGGCGATCTGCCACCCGAAGAGGCCGGCGTAGAACTGCGTGGCCCGTCCGGTGTCGCTGACCGGGATGTCGATGTGCGTGATGTCTCCGTGCGCCACGATGCCTCCTGGGACGTTCGCCGGGTCGGCGGTGGTCGCCGCGAGGACGCCCCGCCCGTTCTCAGGCTACGTCCGGGTCCGGACCCTGGCGAGAGGTCGTCGCAGGTTCGTCGCGGTCGGGGTCCGTCTCGCGCCCGTCGTCGGCGTCGTCGTCCGACCCGGCCCCCGGGCCCGTGTCCGTCGGTGCGAGGACCCCGGCCTGGGCAGGGTCGGTGTCGGTGTCGGGACGCACCGTGTCCCCGGACAGCCACCGCAGCCAGCTCGAGCGGGGGTCGCCCTCGAGCAGGACCGCGCGCACGAGCAGCGTCAGGGGGATCGAGAGGATCGCGCCCAGCGGTCCGACGACGAAGGTCCAGAACACGACCGACACGAAGCTGAGGGTGAGGCTGAGGCTGACCGCGTCCGAGACGAACTTGGGCTGCACCAGGACCTGCAGCACGACGTTGACGACGCAGTAGAGCGCGATCACCGCCAGGGCGAGGGGCCAGCCACCGACGACGAAAGCCATGATCGTCGGCGGGATCAGCCCCAGGACGAAGCCGACGTTGGGGATGAAGTTGGTGACGAAGGCGAGGATCGCCCACACGACCGGCGCCGGCACGCCGAGCATCCAGAGCGCCACGCCGTCGACGATCGCGACGATCGCGCCGAACGTCGCGTTGACGACGTAGTAGCGGCGGACGCCCGAGCTGAACCGGCTCGCGCGGTCGATCTCACCGGCGCGCCCCGCACCGAACACCGACGTCGCGGTGGAGTACCGCGCGGCGTCCGCGGCCATGAAGATCGCGTAGGCGAGCACGAAGAACAGCGCGGTGGCGATGCCGATGACGATGCCGCTCACGTCGCCCGCGAGCGCGAGCACGCGCGACGGCTCGAGCCAGTTCGACACGGCGTCGGCGACGTCCGTGTCGATCCCCAGGGTCGCGAGCTGCGCGATGGCGTCCGTCACCGATTCCTGGAGCTCCGGCAGGTAGTCGCGTACGAGCCCGGCGAACTGGAACCCGGCGAACACGAGCATCGCGAGGAGCGCGGCGAGGATGAGGTACGCGACGACGATGACGGCCGTCGTCGCGGCCCACCGCGGCCAGCCGCGGGCCTCGAGGGGGAAGCGCACCGGGTGGCAGATGATGACGATCACCGCGGCGAGCAGGATCGGGGCGAGGACGTCGGCTGCCGCCCACACCCCGGCGAGGACCACCACACCGGCGGCGAGGGTCACGAGCGTGCGGGTGGCGGGGGCCGAACCGCGGTCCAGGGTCGGTGAGGTCACCCGCAGACCTTAGCGCGGGGGTGGTTCGCCGAGCCGGAACGTGGTCCTCAGAGCGTCTCGAAGTCCGCGGTGACCGAGGCCGCGACCTCGATGTCCTCGGGACGCATCTCGAAGCCGGTGGAGCCGGCCGAGCTGCCTGCCGCGGCTCCCCGCAGCCCGACCGTCACGGCCTGGTCCCCGCCTCCCACGTGGGGGCGCAGCCCCTGCTCGTACAACGCGACGGCGTGCACGTCGTCGTGCCCCAGAGCCGTGGCGTACGCGCGGGCGCGCTCGACCGCGTCCTGCGTCGCGGCGGTCCGCACCTCGCGGACGACGGCGTCGCGCCGTGCCTGAGTGAGCGCCCAGTCCACGCCCGCGATCTCGACGCCGTGCAGCGTGGCGGCGTCGGCCGCCCAGCGGGAGAGCGCGCCGAAGTCACGGAACTTGACCCGGAGGTCTGCTCCTGCCCGGAAGCGGGTGACGCGGACCTGCTCCTGGTCGGGGTGCGGCTTGACCCACTGGACGAACGACCACGCGACGACGCTCTCGCTGCCCCACCAGGTCGCGCTGCCGTCCTGGGCGAACGACCGTGCCTGCGCGACCAGCCGGCCGTGGAGCCCCGTCGCCTGGTCGAGCACCGCCGACCGGTCGGCACCGACCAGCTTGACCTGGAGGCGCAGCGTGCCCCGTTCGGCAGGGTGGTGCTGGGTCGCCCGGCCCTGGACGGTGAGGAGAGTCATGCGCGGAGAGTACCCGCTGCGTCAGCCGAGCGTGCCGGCGGGCCGTGGCCGGCCGGGACGCGCTCGGCGTCGGGCACCGGTCCGGGCGGAGACCCGTCGCCCCACGGGCGACCACCCAGCGACTCGCGGCCGTGCGGGGTGAGCCAGCCGGCGAGGTCGGGACCGGCCGGGACGATGCCCGACGGGTTCAGGTCGCGGTGCACCACGTAGTAGTGCTGCTTGATCTGCGCGAAGTCGACCGTGTCGCCGAAGCCGGGGGTCTGGAACAGGTCGCGCGCGTAGCCCCACAGAGCCGGGAGCTCGGTGAGCTTCTGGCGGTTGCACTTGAAGTGCCCGTGGTAGACGGCGTCGAAGCGCACGAGCGTGGTGAACAGGCGGACGTCGGCCTCGGTCAGCGTGTCGCCCACCAGGTAGCGTCGACCCGCGAGGCGCGCCTCGAGCGCGTCGAGCGCGTCCCACAGCCGCACGTACGCGGCGTCGTAGGCGTCCTGCGACCCCGCGAAGCCGCAGCGGTACACGCCGTTGTTGACCTCGGTGTACACGTGCCGCATGACCTCCTCGAGCTCGTCCCGGTGCTCGGACGGGAGGAGGTCCGGGGCGCCCTCGCGGTGGAACGCGCGCCACTGCGTCGACAGGTCGAGGGTGATCTGCGCGAAGTCGTTCGTCACGACCGCGCCCGTCGTCGTGTCGACGATCGCCGGGACCGTGATCCCGCGCGGGTAGTGCGGGTCGCGTGCGAGGTAGGCCTCCTGGATGCGCTCGATGCCGAGGACCGGGTCGCGCCCGCCCGGGTCCAGGTCGAACGTCCACGAGCGCTCGTCGTGCGTGGGCCCCGCGAGCCCCATCGACAGCACGTCCTCCAGGCCCAGCAGGCGGCGGACGATGATCGCGCGGTTCGCCCACGGGCACGCGCGGGCGGCGACGAGGCGGTACCGGCCGGGCTCGACGGCGAACCCGTCGCGCCCGTCCGCGGTGATCCGCGTCGTGATGTACCGGGTGTCGCGCGTGAACTCCTTGCCCGGGACGGAGTACGTCCCGCCGCGCTCGTGCTCGTCGTGCCCGTCCTGTGCGGAGTCCTCGCTCGTCATGCTCCCGAGCGTACGGACTGTCGCCGCCGCCGCACGGCGGTCAGCTCAGGAGCCGGGCGGCGCGCCGGCGGGCACCGGAGACCACGCGCCGCAGCGACGAGCTCGCGGGACGTGCGCTCGAGGAGGTCGACGCCGTCGCGGGGCCTTTCGTGGCGGGCCGGTCCGAGCCCGTCCGAGCGGCCGCAGCCGTGCCCTCGGGGCGCGGCGTCCCGCCTCCGGCGCGCTCGTGGGCGAGGTCGGCGGCGAGCTCGCGGCGTGCGTAGTCCGCGGCGTACGACGCCTCGGCCAGGCGCAGCTCGCGCGCGGAGTACGGCTCGATGCCGGCGTCGACCGGGCGACCGGAGATGCGCTCGTAGATCTGCGCGAGGTTGTCCGTCGTGGTCCGCACGAACCGTTCCTGCGTGCCGGCGAGGTCTGCCCGCAGCGCGCCGAGGTCGGAGTCGGCACGGTGCACGGCGGCGAGCGCACGATCGGTCAGGTCGTCCGCCCAGGGGTCGACGAGGAGCTCGGGGTGCCCGATCTCCCGGGCGAAGTAGCGGATCTTGTCGTTCGTGGAGAGCGAGAGCGGGACGTTGCCGAGACCGAAGGGGATCATCTGGGAGTGTCCGCGTGCGCCGAGCACGATCGGGTAGCGCGCATAGTCCTGCACGCCGCGGAACAGGACGTCGGGCGACCCGTACAGGCGCTTCAGAGGGATGCCCAGCTCGGCACCGTGCGCGCGGTGGAACGCGGCGTCGGTGCGCTTGTGGGCGACCATCTCGACGTCCCACCCGTCCTCCTGCAGGGCTCGCACGAGTGCGACGTACCGGGGGAAGACGTCCTGGGGGCGCAGCCCGCTCTCGACGTGCGCGCCCTCGAGACCGAGCTGGAGACCGAGACGGCGCACGCCGTCGTCGGGCCCCGCGGCGAGCGACGGCAGCAGGTGCCGACCGATCGTCGTCGGGCACGGCTGCACCGTGACCGGTGCGTCCTGCGGGTCGTCGAGGTAGGCGCGCAAGGAGTCTGCGGCGCCCGTGCTGCGCAGGCCGACGAACACCGACCGGCGGACCGTCGCGTTGATGTGGCGGCGGAAGACGGGGTTGTGGTCGTCCGGGTCGTAGACCGGCGGGTTACCGGCGCCGAACACCACGATCGGGACCCGCAGGCGCTCGAGCAGCTCGGTGCGGATGTCCCACTGCCACCCCGAGGACCTCGCGGCGTTGGTACGACGCGGGAAGATGCCACCCCCGCCGATCACGACGCCGTCGAAGGTGTCGTTGACACGGTCGACCCAGGCGCGGGTCGCCGGCTCCCGGAACGGGTGGCTCGCCGTGAGGTCGAACAGCGACCCACCGCCGTACCCGTTGAAGGTGTGGCGGACGAGCTCGAACAACAGCTGGTCGCCGTAGCTGTAGACGGTCTTGAGGTCGAGGTGCAGCAGGCGCAGCGGTCGCGTGGTCGAGGGCATGCCCAGGGACGTTAGGCGGCGCAGGTCACGGCCGCGTCGACGTCCGGTGAACCCGGAGGGTGCGGTGCATGAACGATCGGGTTCGCCGGCGACGGTCTCGATTGGGTCTCGTCCGCGGGGCAGGTCTAGCGTGCCGCGGGTGACCACGACACGTTCGCGGGTGACGACGCTCGCGTGCACCCTCTTCCTCGCTGCCCTGACGGTCCTCTCGGTGTGGGCGGTCCTGCCGCCGGCCCCGCGCGGTGCGGACGCCCCGGCCGACGAGTTCAGCGCCGGGCGCGCGTTCACGACCGTCGAGGCGGTCGGCACCGAGGTCCACCCGCACGGGACGGGCGCCGCGCGCCAGGTCCGGGACCTGATCGAGGCGGACCTCCGGGGCCTCGGGCTCGAACCCGACGTGGTCGACGGCGTCGGGATGTCGGGCCGGCTCGGCGGCCAGAGCCGGGTCGCGACCACGACGAACGTCGTCGCCACGGTCGAGGGCACGAGCTCGACCGGTCCGATCTTCCTCGTCGCGCACTACGACTCGGCCGAGGTCTCCCACGGCGCCAACGACGACGGCGCGGGCGTGTCGACCCTGCTCGAGACCGCGCGAGCGCTGCGCGAGGGACCGGCGCTGCGCAACGACGTCGTGCTCGTCTTCACCGATGCGGAGGAGGCGTGCCTGTGCGGGGCCGAGGCCTTCGCCGACGCCGACCCCCGGGCCGCGGGCGGCGGCGTCGTCCTGAACGTCGAGGCTCGCGGCTCGTCGGGGCCGGCGATCATGTTCGAGACGTCCGACGGCAACGCCGCGCTCGTGGACGCGTACGCGTCCGTGCCCTACCCGGTGGGCAGCTCGCTCGCCGTCGAGGTGTACCGGATCCTGCCGAACGACACCGACTTCTCGCCGTTCCTCGACGACCCGGAGGGTCGCTTCACGGGCCTCAACGCCGCGTACATCGACGGGTCGGCCACCTACCACGCGCCGCAGGACACGCCCGGGCGGATGTCGCTCGCGAGCCTGCAGCACCACGGCTCGAACATGCTCGCGCTGGTCCGCGAGCTCGGGGACGCCGACGCCGCCGCGCTCGCCGAGCCCGCGGCGTACGACGCGACGTACTTCCCGCTGCCCGGCGGTGCCCTCGCCCGGTACCCGGGCCGGCTCGTGTGGCCGCTCGCGGGTCTGGCGCTCGTCGCGGTCGGCGCGCTCGGGGTGCTCGTGGCCCGACGGCGCGAGGTGCTGGGCGAGCGCGTCGGCGCGGGCCGGCTGGTGCTCGGTCTCGTCTCGGGGGTGATCCCGCTCGCCGGTGCCGTGCTGGGTTCGGTGGCCCTGTGGTGGGTCATGGTCGCCGTGCGGCCGGGCTACGACGAGATGCTCGACCCGTGGCGGCCGTGGAGCTTCCGCGTCGCCCTGCTCGGGATCGTCGCGACCGTGCTGCTCGGGTGGTTCGTGGGCCTGCGGCGACGGGTGGGCGCGGTACCGCTCGCCGTCGGCGCGCTCGGGTGGCTCGCCGTGCTCGGCCTGGCGCTCGCAGCGTTCACGCCCGGCGGCTCGTACCTCGCCACCCTGCCGGCGCTCGCGGGTGCGGTGGCAGGGATCCTGGCGCTCACGGTCGCTCGGGGCCAGGCGGCCCGACGCGTCGTCGTGACGCTGGGTGCGGGCGTCGGGGTGCTCGTCCTCGCGCCGATCGTGCTGCTCTTCTTCCCTGCGCTGGGGCTCGCGACCGGTGCTGCACCGGCCGTCGTGGCCGTGCTCCTCGGTCTCGCGCTCGTCCCGGTGCTGGCCGTGCTGCTGCCACGCACGCGACGCGTCGGCGGCTGGACGGTGGGTGGCGCCGGGGCGCTCGCCGTGGTCGCGCTGCTGGTCGGGTTCGTCACCGACCCGTTCGACGCCGAGCACCCCGAGCCGACGAGGCTGGCGTACGCGGTCGACGCGGACCGCGGGGAGGCGCACTGGGTGTCCGACGAGGTCAGCCCGAGCGACTGGACCGCACAGTACGTCGACGCGCAGCAGGACCTGTCCGCCTCGTTCCCGATGTTCGGCGAGGACGTGTGGGCGGGGCCCGCCGAGGCCGCGGACCTGCCCGCGCCGGTGGTCGAGGTCGTGTCCGACGAGACGTCCGGTGACGAGCGCGTGCTGACCCTGGCCGTCCGGCCCGGTGAGGGCGCGCCGATCGGGACGGCCGACGCCCTGCGGTACGTCGAGCTCGACGCGGAGGGCGTCACGTCGGCGACGCTCGCCGGACGCGAGGTCCCGGTGGCCGACGACGCCGTCCTGGACACCCGGTACTACGCGCCCGGGCCGGACGGCGTCGAGGCGACGGTGGCGGTGCCCGCCGGGCAGGACCTCGACCTGCGAGTCGTGGTCGCCGGCGGCGGTCTCGAGGACCTGCCGGGCTTCGTCCAGCGGCCCGACGACGTCGGCGCGGCCGGGTCGCACACGTCGGACCTCGTCCTGGTGGGGACGAGCGTCACGCTCTGAGCGGGTCCGGGGTCAGGTGGACTCCGCGTCGCGGACCAGCGTCGCGTCGTCCTCGACCCGTTCCGCCGTGGCCGGTGCTCGTCCGGTGCCCGCCACCCGTGGCTTGCTGCGGCCCTGCCCTGCGACGCTCGGTCGGACCCTGCCCTTGTCCCGTTTGGCCAGGACTCCGGCGAACTGCGCCTCGATCGCTGCGACGCGGTCCTGCTTCAATCCCTTGAGCAGGCTGAACATCATGAGGAAGACCAGGATGAAGATGGGCAGGCCGATGACGGTGATGACCTGTTGGAGCGCGGCGAGCCCGTCCCTGCCGGTGAGCCCACCCAGGACGATCAGCGACGCCGCGAGCGCGCCCTCGCTCACTCCCCAGAAGACGCGCTGGTGCGTCGGACCCGGTTCGGCGGTCCCCACGCAGAGCATGTCCACCACGAGGGACGCGGAGTCGGACGACGTCGCGAAGAAGAGCGCGACGACGACGATCGCGATCCCGGAGACCAGGGTCGTCGCGGGGAAGTTGTCGAAGAACGTGAACATCGCCGTCGCGACGTTCTCCGAGACGGCCTCGGAGATCGGGCCCCCGTCGCCGCCGATCCCGTCGAGCTCCATCGCGGACCAGCCCCACACGACGAACCACACCGCGGTGAACACCGACGGTGCGACGAGCACCCCGCCGACGAACTGACGGATCGTGCGGCCCTTCGAGATGCGGGCCAGGAACACGCCCATGAACGGCGCCCAGGTCACGGTCCACGCCCAGTAGAAGACGGTCCAGCCGCCCTGCCAGCCCCAGCCGGACTCCTTGACGAAGGGGGACATCGCGTCGTTCCAGAAGGCGAGCCCGGTGAGGTCCTGCAGGTAGGTGCCGATGCTCTGGGGGATCTGCCGGAGCAGGAACACGGTGTCGCCGCTCACGAGCACGAAGATCATGAGCCCGACGGCCATGAGGATGTTGAGGTTCGACAGGCGCTTGACGCCCTTGTCGAGCCCGGCGACGATCGAGGACACCGCGACGGCCGTCAGGACCGTGATGATGCCGACCTGGAGCCACATGCCGTTCTCGACGTCGGGCATGAGCGTGTTGATCCCCGCACCGATCTGCGACGTCCCGAGCCCGAGCGATACCGCGAGGCCGAAGAGCGTGCCGAGGACCGCGAAGATGTCGATCGTCTTGCCGATCGGCCCGTAGATGCGGTCCTTGAGGAACGGGTAGAACACCGAGCTGACCCGCAGCGGCAGCTTGTAGCGGTAGATGAAGTAGCCGAACGCCAGGCCGGGCAGCGTGAAGATCGCCCACGTGTGGAAGCTGAGGTGGTAGAGCGAGATCGACATGGCGTCCTCCGCCGCCGCCGCGGAGTACGGCTCCACGCCGGCGAAGGGCGGGGCGCCGAAGTGGGAGATCGGCTCGGCCACGCCCCAGAACATGAGGACGGTCCCGATACCGCCCGCGAACAGCATCGCGAACCAGGACACGTTCCCGTACTCGGGGCGGGAGTCGTCGTCCCCGAGGCGCAGGTGCCCGTACCTGCTGAAGGCGATCACGACCAGGAAGACGAGCCACACCGTCACGCCGAGGATGAAGAACCAGCCGAGGTTCGTGACGATCCACTCGCGGCTGTTGCCGAACGCGTCGCCGATCTGCACCGGGAAGAGGAGCAGCAGGACCAGGAACAGCACCATGAGCCCGGCCGACACGAAGAAGATCGTCGGGTTCGTCCGCAGGCCCAGCCGCTTCGCCAGGACGTCGAGCTGCTTCTCCATGACGGAACCCCTCGTCGACGGTCACGGCGGGACGGTGCCCGTCGCTCTTGTCGGTCCACCCTGACGAGGGCCGGGCCGGGCCGCAACTGCAGGCTCCGCGTCGTCCGGCGCCGCCGTGGAGGCGGGCGGCGAGAGACTAGCCGCGCGGGGCCGGGCTCGTCGCGTCCTTGGCCGCGGCCTTCTGCGCCTTCTTGAACGCGCGGACCTCCTGCAGGCTCTCCGCGCTCGTGACGTCGGCGATGGATCGTCGCGACCCGTCGTCGCCGTAGTGACCCGCCGCCTCGCGCCACCCGCTGGGCTCCACGCCGCGCTGCTTGCCGAGCAGCGCGAGGAAGATCTTCGCCTTCTGCTCGCCGAAGCCGGGCAGTGCCCGGAGCCGCGCGAGGACCTCGCTGCCGGTCGCGTCGCCGTCGGCCCCGTCGGTCGTCCAGATCTGCGTCGCGTCGCCGTCGTACTCGTCGACGACGACGCGTGCGAGCGCCTGCACCCGACCCGCCATGGACCTCCCGTACCGGTGGATCGCCGGCGGCGTGGTGGCGAGCGTGACGAACGCGTCCGGGTCGGCGTCCGCCACGGCGTGCGGGTCGATCGACCCGAGCCGGTCACGGATCTTGCGCGGTCCGGCGAACGCGTGCTCCATGGGGTACTGCTGGTCCAGCAGCATGCCGACGAGCAGGGCGAACGGGTCGCTCGAGAGGAGTCCGTCGGTGTCGGTGTCGCCGGTGATCCACAGCTGGTCGCTCATGCCGTCCATCATGGCAGGGCGCGGCGCAGGCGTCCGGTGCGGAACTCGTCCACCCCGGCGAGCCGCAGGAGCGACTGCGTCCAGCCCGGCAGGAGCCGCAGGCCGTCCTCGCCGGTGAATCGGGCGACGTCGTCGACCTGGTACCGCTCGTCACGGCGCTCGAGCACGAACGTCCCCGCCGCCTCGACGTTGCGCACCCAGTCGACGTCCGGCCCGTAGGTGAGCGCGAACACCACGCGCACGTCGGGGCTGTCGGGCGCGTCCCGGTACGCGAACGCGAAGACCGGTGTCGCGTACTCGCGACCGCTGCGACGTCCGACGTGGTGGACGACGGCCATCGGGCCGATCCCCGTCGCGACGCGCAGCATGACCGGGTTGAGCAGGTGCTTGTTCGTCCGGGTGACCCAGTGCGGCATCGGCATGCCCCATGGTCGCGCGGCGGGGCGAGGTCGCGCGACCTATCGTGACCGGGTGCCGACCCGACTGCTGCTCCTCAGCGACACGCACGTGCCCGCGCGCGCCCGCGCGCTCCCCGACCAGGTGTGGCGCGCCGTCGACGCCGCGGACGTCGTCGTGCACGCGGGCGACTGGGTGTCCGTCGGGCTCCTGGACCAGATCGAAGGGTGCGCCGCGTGGCTCGTCGGCGTCGCGGGGAACAACGACGGGCCGGAGCTGCACGCCCGGCTGCCGGAGGTGGCCCGGGCGACGTTCGAGGGGCTGCTCGTCGCCGTCGTGCACGAGACGGGCGGCAAGGACGGGCGTGAGCGGCGGGCGGACGCGGCGTACCCGGGCGTGGACCTCCTCGTCTTCGGGCACAGCCACATCCCGTGGGACACCGTGTCGCCGGGCGGGATGCGTCTGCTCAACCCGGGCTCGCCGACGGACCGCCGCCGCCAGCCGGTCGGCACCTACCTCACGGCGACGGTCGACGACGGTGTGCTGCGCGACGTCGAGCTCGTGCCGGTCGAGCGCTGACCCGATCGCTCAGGCGGCCCGGGCGCGTGCGCGGTGGACCGCCGGGCTCACGCCGCGCACCCGCTTGAACGCTGAGCTCAGCGCGAACGGCGTGCCGTAGCCGACGGCGCGTGCGACGGACGCGACCGTCGCGTCGTCCGCGAGCAGCAGGTCCGCCGCGAGGTCGAGCCGCCACCCCGTCAGGTACGCCATGGGAGGCTCGCCGACGAGCTCGGTGAAGCGCCGGGAGAACGCCGCGCGCGAGAGCCCGACCTCGCGCGCGAGCGACTCCACGCTCCATGCGCGCGCCGGGTCGTGATGGATGAGGCGCAGCGCGGCGCCGACGACGGGGTCCGCGTCGGCGCGGTACCAGCCCGGGGCGTCGGGCCCCGAGAGCCACGTCCGCAGGCACGAGATGAGGAGCAGGTCGAGCAGGCGGTCGAGCACGGCCTCCTGGCCGGGCAGGTCCTGCACGACCTCGCGTGCCAGCATCTCGACGAGGACCGTGTCCACCTGTCCGCTCCGCAGCACCACCCGCGGAGGCAGCACCCGCAGGATGCGGCGACCGACCTCCCCGTCGAGCGGGTAGGTGCCCGTGACGATGACGGTCTCGCCGTCGGGATCGTTGCCCCACGAGCGCACGCCCAGCACGGTCATGGGGGAGGGGCCGCCGTCGATCGCGCGGCACACCTCGGTCGGCCCGATGACCACCTGGGGCGCGGTCGCCGGGGAGTCGGCCACCACGTAGTGGTCGGGTCCGCGGAGGAGGACGACGTCGCCCTCCTCGACCTGGACACCCCGATCCACGTCGCGCCCGTGCCCCGACGCGCTCACGGCCGCACCGACCCAGCCGGAGCCGCGCAGCACCGGGACGATCGTCAACGGCGCCTCGTCCTCGATGCGCATCCCCCACGGCGCGCTCAGGTGGCTCCGCAGGAGGAAGGCGCCCCGGGCGCGAGGCCCGTCGAGGAGTCCGGCGACGACGTCCATGGGGTTCAGGCTAGCTGCGCGAGCACGCGACGTCGAGACGATCCCGTATGCCAGCGAGCGTCTCGACGATGGATCGTCTCGCTCGGGACGGATTGACTGGCTCCGCACCCACGAACCGCACCCACGACTGGAGAACACCATGACCGCCCTGAACTCACCGGCCGACGGCACCGTGCTCGTCCTCGGCGCCACGGGCAAGTCGGGCCGCCGCGTCGCCGACCGCCTCGACGCGCTCGACGTGCCCGTCCGACGCGCCTCACGCGGCGGCGCGCCCGGAACCGTGCCGTTCGACTGGGACGACGAGGCCACCTGGGCTCGCGCGCTCGACGGCGCCGAGGCGGTGCACGTCGCGTATGCACCGGACCTCGCCGTCCCCGGTGCCCCGGAGACCGTGACCCGACTCGCCGCTCTCGCGCAGTCCGTCGGCGTGCGTCGCCTGGTCCTGCTGTCCGGGCGCGGGGAGACGGAGGCGGAGCGCGCCGAGGCGGCTGTCGCCGACGTCTTCCCGCCCCGGGTCGTCGTGCGCTGCGCGTTCTTCGCGCAGAACTTCAGCGAGAGCTTCCTCCTGGAGCCCGTGCTCGAGGGCACGCTCGCGCTGCCGGTGCACGACGTCGCCGAGCCGTTCGTCGACCTCGAGGACGTCGCCGACGTCGCGGTCGCCGCGCTGACCGACGACGCCCACGCGGGCGAGGTGTACGAGCTCACCGGTCCGCGCCTGCTGACCTTCGCCGACGCCGTCGCGGAGATCGCGTCCGCGAGCGGGCGAGACCTCGAGTACGACCCGATCACCCTGGACCAGTTCACCGGCAGGCTGAGCGCCGCGGGCCTGCCCGGGGACGTCGTCGACCTCATGCGGTACCTGTTCGCCGAGGTGCTCGACGGTCGCGGCGCCCACGTGACCGACGGCGTGCGGCGCGCGCTCGGGCGTGAGCCCCGGGACTTCCGCGAGTTCGTCCGACGCGAGTCGGGCATCTGGTCGACGGCGGCCCTCGACGCGGCGCCGCAGCGGTGAGCGTGTTCGAGGTCCTCGTCGTCACGGCGGCCGTCGCGACGGGTCTCGCGGGTGGCGTCCTCTATGCGTTCTCCGCCTTCGTCATGCACGGCCTGCGCCGGTTGCCGCCGGCCGCCGGTGCGGCCGCGATGATCGCGATCAACCGGGCGGCGCTGCGGCCTCCGCTCATGCTGCTGCTGCTCGCGGCCGTCGTGCTCCCGGTCGCGGCGTCCGTCGTCGGGCTCGTGAGCGGCGACTCCGGTGCGGGCTGGGCGCTCGCGGGCGCGGTCGTCTCGGTGGTCGGCGTCCTCGGGGTGACCGGCGCGGGCAACGTGCCGCTCAACGAGCGGCTCGACGCGAGCCCGGACCCGGCGGACGAGTGGGCACGGTTCGTGCCGCGCTGGCTCGCGCACAACCACGTGCGCACGGCGGCCGGCGCGCTCGCCTCGGTGCTGCTGGTGGTCGGGCTGGCCTGATGCCCAGAGAGCGTGAGCGCGTACGGGTCGAACCTCTTCGTCGCCCGGGCGGCGGCGGGCGAGTCGGCCATGAGTGCGTCAGGCATCTACCCGGTGCCGAGGAACAGCCCGGACCCGGGGTGCGTTCACCGGAGATGACGCACACCACTTCGAAGACTGTGCCCGGTACGGACGACGAGACGATCCGGCGGCTGCTGGGCGACGGCACGACGACGTGGGCCGTCGTCGGGCTGTCGAACAACACGGCGCGCGCGGCGTACGGCGTCGCGCGCCGGCTCCAGCGGCACGGCAAGCGCGTCGTGCCCGTGCACCCGGCGGCCGAGACGGTGCACGGCGAGCAGGGCTACGCCTCGCTCGCCGACGTCCCGTTCCCGGTCGACGTGGTCGACGTGTTCGTGCGGTCCGAGCTCGCTGGCGAGGTCGCGGACCAGGCGGTCGCGATCGGCGCCCAGGGCGTGTGGTTCCAGCTCGACGTGATCGACGAGGAGGCGGCCCAGCGCGTGCGCGACGCCGGCCTCGACATGGTCATGGACCGCTGTCCCGCGATCGAGCTGGCGCGCCTCGAGGAAGGTGCACGATGAGCGTCGTCGACCGGTCCACCGAGCACGGTCGCCGCGCGGCCGAACGCCTGTCCGCCGACCAGGTCGTCTGGTTCGTGTCCGTCGACCCGCACGGGACCCCGCAGCCGACCCCGGTGTGGTTCTGGTGGGACGAGGGCACGGGCGAGCTCGTGGTGCAGTCCCAGCCCCGCACGGCGAAGCTGCGCAACGTCCGTGCCCAGCCGCGCGTCGCGGTCCACCTGAACAGCACGCCCGGCGGCGGCGACGTCGTCGTCCTGACCGGCTCGGCCCGTATCGACGACGCGGGGCTGACCTCGGACGAGCGCTCAGCGTACGACGGCAAGTACGCCGTGGGCCTCCGGGGCCTGAACATGACCGCCGACGACTTCCACGCCGACTACTCGGTCACCGTCCGGATCACGCCCGAGCGGGTGCGCGGGTTCTGAACCGCGAGCAACGGCCGCCGGGTCGTGAGCGTCAGTCCCGCGGCGAGAATGCCAGGACCGGGCGTCCCGTGCGCGGGTGCGTGAGCACCTCGGTCCGCACGCCGTAGACGTCGTCCAGGACGTCCGGGACCAGGACGTCGTGCACGTCGCCCGCAGCGACGACCCGGCCACCGGAGAGCAGCACCACGTGGTCGCACGTCTGGGCCGCGAGCGAGAGGTCGTGCAGGGCCGCGAGAACGGTCACGCCGTCGTCGGCGAGGCGGCGCAGCACGCGCATCGTGTCGAGCTGGGCGGCGATGTCGAGGTGGTTGGTCGGCTCGTCGAGCATGAGCAGCGCGGGCTCCTGAGCGAGCGCGCGCGCCAGGTGCACGCGCTGGCGCTCGCCGCCCGAGAGCGTCGCGACCTCGCGGGCGGCGAACGCGGACGTGCCGACCGTCTCGAGCGCGGCCCGCGCCGCCTCGTGGTCGCGCGCGGAGTCGCCGGCGAGCAGAGAGCGGTGGGGGATGCGGCCGAGCAGGACCGCGTCGAGCACCGTCAGTGGCAGGTCCGTCGTCGCGTCCTGCTCCACGAGCGCGAGGACCCGTGCCCGACGCCGTCGCCCCAGCCCCAGCAGGTCCGCGCCGTCGAACGCGACCCGGGTCGCGTCGTCGGACGGTGCCTCCACGCCCGCCAGCACGCGCAGGAGCGTGGACTTGCCGGAGCCGTTCGGGCCCAGGAGTCCGCTCACCGCCCCGGGCGGGGCGGTCGCGTCGACTCCGTCGAGGATCAGGCGGCCGTCGACGGTCCAGGAGACCCGCCGGGCGTCGATCCCGCCCTGGCCGTCTGCACCCGTGGCCCCGGGTCCGCCCGCGAGATCGTGTGCGAGGTCACGGGCGACGTCGGTCCGGACGTCCGTCATGCGATCCTCCTCCCGCGCCACAGCAGCAGTGCGAAGACGGGCGCGCCGATCGCGGCGGTGACGATCCCGACGGGCAGCTCGCGCGGAGCGAAGACCGTGCGCGCGAGCGTGTCCGCCCACACGAGGAACGACGCCCCGAACAGCGCGGACAGCGGCAGCAGCAGCCGGTGCCGCGCACCGGTCAGCATGCGCACCGCGTGCGGGAGGATCAGTCCGACGAACCCGATCGAGCCCGACTGCGACACGAGCGCGCCCGTGAGCAGCGCGACCCCGACGAGCAGGAGCCACCGCACGCGCGGCACGTTCACGCCGAGCGCCGAGGCGGCGGTGTCGCCGAACGTGAACGCGTCCAGGACCGAACCGGTGGACGCGAGCAGCGTGCCCAGCACGAGGGTCGCGATGCCCGCGACCGCGACCGACGTCCACGTCGCGCCCGCGACCGACCCCATGAGCCACGACAGGATCTCGCGGTAGGAGTCGCCCGTCGCGGACCAGAAGATGACGAAGCTGGTCGCCGCGGCGGCCAGCTGGCTCACCGCGAGCCCGGCGAGGACCGTGCGCGTCGGCGTGATCGTCCCGATCGCCCCGGCGAGCCCGAGCGCGGCCACCAGCGCGAGGACCGCGCCGCCGAACGCCGCGACGGGCAGCAGCACCGTCCAGCCCACGACGAGCACGAGCACCGCCCCGAGCGACGCCCCCGACGACAGGCCCAGCAGGTAGGGGTCCGCGAGCGGGTTGCGCGTGAGCGACTGCATGACGACGCCGCACACCGCGAGGCCCGCGCCCACCGCCGCGGCCGTGAGGATCCGGGGCAGCCGCAGCTGCCACACCATGCCGTCCTGCAGCGCGCCGAGCGGCTCGAGGCCCAGCGCGCCGCCGAGCCCGAGGTGACCCGCGATCGACCGCCACACGTCGCCCACCGAGAGGTCGGCGGGCCCGATCGTCACCGCGACGAGCACGGTGACCACGAGGACGGCGACGCTCACCGGCACCCACCAGGCCGCGCCGCGGCGCGCGGGCGCGGCCGTACCCGCCCCCGTCGAGACGGGGGCGGGTCGAGGCGCCTCACGCGTGCGCAGCGCCGTCACAGGTCGAGCGCCTCCAGCTGCGCGGCGAGGTCGACGACGGCGTCGACGTTGCGTACCCCCGCCTCGCTCGCCGGGAACGGGACGCGCAGGTAGCGCCCCTCGCGCACGGCCGTCATCTCGGCCGTCGCGGGGTTGGACTCCAGCCGCTCGATCTTCGCGTCGGCGGTGTTCCACGCGGCGTCGACGAGCACGATCACGTCCGGGTCGGCCGCGATCGCCTCCTCCCACGCGTACGAGGTCCACGTGTCCTCGACGTCGCCCGCGACGTTCTCCAGCCCGACCGCGTCCATGATCATCTGCGGTGCGCCGATTCCCGCACCGACGTACGGGATGTCGTCGCCCGAGGAGTACCAGAGCGCGGTGAGGCCGCGGTCGTCGCGCTCGACGCCGTCGAGCGTCGACCGCTGGTCGGCGACGAGGTCCGCCGCGGCGTCGGGCACGTCGAAGATCTCGCCGACCTCGGTGATCTCGGCGAACACGTCGTCGAACGTCAGCGGGTCCGGCATGTACTCCGGAGCCTTGCAGGCCGACGGCGAGACGTACGTCGCGACCCCGAGCTGCGCGAGCGTGTCGCGGTCGCCCGCCCCGTCGGCCGTGAGGTTCGACTCCCAGCCCGCGTAGACGAGGTCCGGCTCCGTCTCGAGCACCGCCTCGGCGCCGGGTACCTGGTCGGACATCGGCTTCGCGACCGCCGGGACCGACGCCGCGGCGTCGGTCAGCGAGTCCGGCACCGGGCCGTCGAGGAACGCGCTCGCGACGATCCGGTCGCCCAGGCCGAGCGCGAGCAGCATCTCGGTGGTGGACGACTTGATGGTCACGACCCGCTCGGGTGCCGCGTCGAACGTCACCTGGAACCCGCAGTCGTCGAGTGTCAGCGGGTACGTGGTCGACGGCGTCGGGCCGGCAGTCGCGCCGGCGGTGCTCGACGCCGCGGGGTCGGCCGAGCCCGAGCCGCCACCCGCGGGGGCGGCGGAGCAGGCGCCGAGCGCGAGGGCGAGCGCGCCCGTCGCGGCGAGCGCGACGGACGGTCGGACGGGACGACGACGGTCCTGGGGTGCGAGGGGCACGCGGGCTTCTCCGGGGTGGCGCACGACCCGGCGGACGCGCCGGAGGCGTCCGTGCAGGACCGTGACGGGTGTGCACTGTGCGTGGCGCGTCATCTCGCGCCGCCGGACCTGCGACCCAGAGCTCGGGGCCGCCCCGGCGGGTCAAGGCGTGCGACCCGCGGTCCGCTCGTCAGCCTACACACCGGCGGGGCGGCACGACCTGCGGACGGCGAGCACCGACAGCGGTGGGCATGGCACAGTGCTGTCGTGACCACGCCCGACGACGCCCAGCACCGCACCCCTCCCGCCTCCGCCCCGGGTGGACCCGGCCCCCTGCGCGCCGTCGTGACCGGCGCGTCGTCGGGCATCGGCGAGGCGTGCGTGCGCCACCTGCGCGCCCGCGGCTGGGACGTCGTCGCGTTCGCGCGGCGCGCCGACCGGCTCGCGGAGGTGGCCGAACGGACGGGCGCGCACGCGGTCGTGGGCGACGTCACGTCCGACGACGACGTCGCGCGCCTCGTCGCCGAGGCGTCCGCGCGCGGTCCGGTGCACGCCCTGCTCAACATCGCCGGGTTCGGCCTCGGCGTCGACCACGTCGACGAGGCGAAGATCGACCAGTGGCGGGACATGTACGAGACGAACGTGCTCGGCACGGTCCGCGTGACCAAGGCGGTCCTGCCGCTCCTGCGCACGTCGCGCCGGGGCGACGTGGTGCTCATGACGTCCACCGCGGGGCACGACACGTACGTCGGCGGCTCCGGCTACGTCGCGTCGAAGCACGCGCTGCTCGGCGTCGCGAAGACGCTGCGGCTCGAGCTCGTCGGCGAGCCGATCCGTGTCATCGAGATCGCGCCGGGCCTGGTGCGCACGCCCGAGTTCTCGCTCCACCGTTACCACGGCGACCGGTCGGGGGCCGACGCCGTGTACGCGGGCGTCGAGGACCCGCTCACCGCCGACGACGTCGCCGACGTCGTGACGTTCGCCGTCACGCGCCCGCACCACGTGAACATCGACTCGTTGGTCCTGCGTCCCGTCGCGCAGGCGTCGACCTACTCGCTGTGGCGGGCGCCGCTCGTGCCGAAGGGCGTCGACGACTGAACCCGGTACGCACCTGACGGGTGCCTGACGGAGCGGCCCCGCAGGTGCCTGCGGGTGGCGCCCGCCGTCCTGCGCGGCGCACCCTGGTGACGTGAGCACCTCGACCCCCGCCGCCCCGGCGTCCCCGACCGGGCCAGGCCCTGGGGCGCCGGCACCCGGGCCCGCCCCGGCACGCCGTCGCGCGGGCCTGTGGGCCGCGCTGGCCGGGATCGCGTCCGCGGCCGCGGGATTCGCGGTCGCGGAGCTCGTCGCGGCGTTCGTGGCACCGGGCTCCAGCCCGCTGTTCGCCGCCGGGGCGGGCGTGGTCGACGCGGTCCCCGCCCCGCTCAAGGACTTCGCGGTCGAGACGTTCGGCACCGCGGACAAGGCGGTGCTGCTCGGCACGATGGCCGTCGTGCTCGCAGCGGGTGCGGCGCTCGCGGGGTGGCTCGAGCTGCGCCGGCCGCCGGTGGGCTCGCTGCTGCTGGCCGTCGTGGGCGCGGTGGCGGCCGTGGTCGCCGTCGTGCGGCCGGGCGCGAGCGTCGCGTGGGCGCTCCCCAGCCTCGTCGGCGTCGGGATCGCCGTGGTGCTGCTGCGCGCGTCGATCGGCACGCTACGACCAGCGTCCACGACGAGCGACGGCGTCGTGCGCGCGACCGGACCCGACCGGCGGCGCTTCCTGCTCGTCACCGGCCTCACGGTGGCAGCCGGGGTGGTGGCCCTGGCGACGTCGCGCGCCGTCTCGGCCGGGAACCGCGTCGTGACCGCCGCGCGCGACGCGCTGCGGCTCCCCGCGGCGTCGGTCACCGCGCCCGCCGTGCCCGCGGGCGCGGACCTGGGCGTGCCGGGACTTGCGCCGTACGTCACGCCGAACGGCGACTTCTACCGCATCGACACGGCGCTGCGCGTGCCGCAGGTGGACCCGGCCGACTGGACGCTGCGGATCTCCGGCCGCGTGGACGAGCCGTTCGAGCTGACGTTCGCGGAGCTGCTCGACCTCCCGCTCGTCGAGCACCACCTGACCCTGACGTGCGTGTCGAACGGCGTCGGGGGAGACCTCGTGGGCAACGCGCTGTGGCTCGGCTACCCGGTGCGCGAGCTGCTCGAGCGCGCGGGCGTGCAGGACGGCGCGGACATGGTCCTGTCCACGAGCGCGGACGGCTGGACGGCGAGCACCCCGCTCGAGGTGCTGCAGGACGCGGACCGCGAGTGCCTCCTCGCCGTCGGCATGAACGGCGAGCCGCTGCCGGCCGAGCACGGCTTCCCGGCGCGGCTCGTGGTGCCGGGGCTCTACGGCTACGTCTCGGCGACCAAGTGGGTCACCGAGCTCAAGGTCACGACCTTCGCCGACGACGTCGCGTACTGGTCGACCCGTGGCTGGACCGAGCGTGGACCCATCAAGCTCGCGTCGCGCATCGACACGCCGCGGGCCAACGCCGGCGTCGAGGGCGAGGTGACGGTGGCCGGGGTCGCGTGGGCGCAGCACACCGGCATCGACGCGGTCGAGGTCAGGGTCGACGACGGCCCCTGGCAGGCCGCGACGCTCGCCGACACGGTCGGACCGGACACGTGGCGCCAGTGGTCCTACGCGTGGGACTCGGCGGGCGCGGGCACCGGGGCGCACCGGCTCACGGTCCGCGCCACCGACGCCGACGGTGAGGTCCAGACGTCCGACGTCGCGTCACCCGCGCCGGACGGGGCGACCGGCTGGCACGAGGTCGAGGTCAGCGTCGGCTGACGGGCACCTCTTGCGCCGGCTCGACCGGCGCTGGCAGGATGTGCGCGTGACCTTCTCCGCGCGCACCTCGAGCCCTGTGCTCGTCCGCGCGCGACTGCAGGTCGCCCCCCGCTCGTCCTGTTGTTGACGGCTCGCGGCACCACGCGCAGTCGACCAGGTGTCCGCGAGCAGCCTCCCGCCCCTCTCTCCCGGTACGACGACGTACCGCGGCCAGGGCGCGACGGTCGCCGGTCCCCGCACGGGCGCTCCCGCAACGAGCGATGACTTCCGTGCCAGGCCCGGGTCTGCCATCCCGACACCCAGGACGCACGACACAGGACGCGAACAGACCATGTACCTCCCCACCACGTACCTCCCCGCCGCCCCTCGACGCGCGACGGCCTCGAGCGACGCGACGCGTCACCCTGGCGCACGGCCCGCGGCGACCGACGCCGGGACCTCGCTGCCGCCGTCGGGTCCCGGCCTGACCCTGGAATGGCTGGTCGCGCACGACATCGAGGCCTACACCGCGCGTCGAGCACGCGGCCGAGTGCTCGGTGCCGCACGCCGCGAGGCGAGGCGGGGCGAGGTGCTCAGACCGGCGTGACGCGGTAGCTCGCGCTCACGGTGAGCTCACCCGCGGCCGTGAGGGAGACGACCTCGGTGATCGCGGCCTTCAACGACCCGGAGAGCGCGAGCCGCTGGCTCATGTCGACCGACTCGAGCGACATGGCGACGCCGCCCACCAGCAGCGTCGGGCGGAGCCGGCCCAGCACGGTGTCGACGAGCCGGGTGAGGTAGTCCTGGATCTTGCCGAGCAGCGCCTGGTGGACGTCCCGGGCCCGGCGGCCGGCCTCGTCCATGCACCGCTGCGCGGCTCGCACCGCCGCCTCGCTCAGCTCCTGGGCGCGGTCCCGGCCGTGCACGAAGGCTTCCCGCAGCGCACGCTCGACCGACTCCCAGGCCTCGGCGACCCGGCCGAGGAAGCTGCCGTCGGCCGGTGCCGCCAGCCCCGGGAAGTCGCCCCCGTCGCCGAACCGCCGGGCGTGGGCGAGCGCCGCGTCGAAGCCCTGCCGGTCCAGCACGCCGACGGCGATCATGGTGCCTCCTCGATCATGGTGCCCCCTGGGGAAACGGGCGGACGTCGTAGCCGCGGGGTCCGTGGGTGAAGATCGAGCGCGCCAGCCCGGGGTCCACGTGTTGGAGGTCGGCCAGGGCGCCGTCCCGACCGCTCGCGAGCAGTGCGTCGAGCACGGGCGCGAGGGAGGAGAGCTCGTCGTCGGCCAGGGCGGCCAGACCGTCCCGCGAGACGTCGGCGACCTGGGTCGTGGACCATCCGAGCGCCGCGAGCAGGGTGAGGCCTGCCTGGTCCACCTGCTGCGCGCCCCCGGGCTCCGCGACCTGGCGCGCGAGCGACCCGACCCGGTCGCGCCAGGTGGCGAGCGCCGGGTGTGGGTCGTCTCCCGCGTCGAGGGTGTCGAGGGTGTCCAGCCAGGTCAGGGCGCGCGCCGCGAGAGCGTGGGCGTCGTTGACGTGCAGGTCGAGCCGTGTGAGGGGTTCGGGCCGGAGCCGCGCCTCGACGTCCTCGACGAGCGAGGGTGCGGGGTCGACACCGGTGTGGAGCCCACCGGAGAGCACCTTCACGAAGTCTCCGTAGCGCAGCGCGAGCACCTGGCCGGAGGTCACCCCGTCCTCCCGGCTGCTCGCCCGGTCGACCAGTCGGTGGACCTCCATCCGCACCCGCCGGTCGGCCTCCATCTGCGCCACGAGCCGGGACCGCTCGTCGAGGGTGAGCGGGACCCCGTAGAGCGAGTAGCCACCGGAGTCTGCGTCCCGGCCGTCCTCCGCGTCGCCGCCGCCCCCTGTGCCCGCCAGGCCCTCGGCGTCCTCGGCGGCGTGGGTGACGCGCAGCTGCAGGAACAGGTGCGCGCGCGAACCGCCCGCGTCGGCCCAGAGCCAGAACAGGGCGTCGAACCGGCCGATCGGGACGAGGTGCATGCGGCGGGCCCGTGCGTAGGTGAGCTCGCCGAGGAGGTGGACGTCGTGGGTGCCGAGCCCGCCGGCGACCGCGTCGAGCAGGCGTGCGAGCTCCTCGCGCGGACCCGGTGCCAGGTCGGCCAGCTCCGGCCTCCGGTCCGCGCGCGGGACGCCGGCGTCCCGCGCGAGGGTCGCGGCGTCGACCGAGCTGGGTGGTCGTACCGGCTCGCCGGTCAACACGTCCCGTGGTGTCCTGCCGCGGTACGGGTCGAGCAGCTGCACGGACCCGCGGTCGAGCGACGCGAGCCCGGCCACCCACTCGCGCATCAGGGCCACGGCGCGTCCCTCGAACTCCTCGGGTGGGAGGGAGAGGTCGGGGACGGCGTGCTGCGTGGTCGACCTCGTCGCGCCGAGCAGCGCCTGGTACGTCTCGACCCCGTCCATGGGGCTGTGCTCGCGCCACGCGGACGTGACCCCGCGGACGGCGAGGTAGCCGGCCAGATACCGTCCGACGGGCGCGCCCAGGTAGCCGCGGAGGCGTGGCCTCGCCAGCTCGTGGAGCGCGTCGGCGTAGCCGCGCTCCGCCTCGGCGCGACAGCTCGCGTACCACTGCTCCAGGGGCGGGTCGTGATCCGGGTCGCGGTGCCGGTCCACCAGGTGGACCAGCGCGCCGCCGAAGCCCGTCGAGCGCTCGTCGTCGGTCGTCGGGTCGGCGGCGAGCTCGCCGAACATCGCGAGACCTTCGAGCCAGGGCGTCCACACGGAGCGCAGGACCTGCGCCTTGCGGACGAGCTCGAGCTGACGTTCGACGACGGGGAGCAGCGCTGCCTCGGGCTCGAGCTCGCAGAGCCGTCCCATGCGGTCGGTGTCCGGGGCGTCGTGGTCGACCTGGCGCAGGTGGTGCAGGATCTCGTCCGCCGTCGCCGCCGACCGCAGCGCCGCGAGCGACGTCCCCAGCCAGCCGAAGGTCGAGTCGATGTGCACGAGCTCGTGACCGAGGACGAGCAGCAGCTCCTTCCGGTCCGCCTCGCGTCGGAACCCGGTCGAGAACGGGACGGCGTGGCGGAAGGCGCGGTGGTCGATGGACCACTCGTCGATGTCCGCCGTCGCGACGGTCGACTCCGGCGGCGGGACCAGGCGGAGGCGGCGCTCGTCGAACGACGTGCTGATGCCCCGGAAGGCGTCCAGCGTGCGCTGGAGCGTCGTCGCGTCGAAGGTCCAGACAGGATCCGTGAACGGGCGCAGCGGGGCGAACGTCGCCGCCCGCCCCGGGGTGTGGTCGAACCCGAGGGCGAAGGTCGCGCGGAGGTCGCGGACCGCGGGGACCCGCTCGATCGCAGCGCGCAGGGACTGGGCCGCCGCGTCGTGGAGCGTGAGGGCCTGCGGCCGGTACCGGCACGCGCTCTCGACCGCGTCCCACAGGGCGAGGTCGTCGCGCTCGTGCGCGGGCAGCCGGGACATGCCGTCGGCCCGGTACGCCAGCGCGAGACGCACGAGGTCCTCGTCGTGCCCGCGGGCGACGTCGGACAGGCACTGTGCCGCATCGAGCGTGGCTGCGCCGCCGGGGGCGAGGCTGGCCAGCATGATCGCGTCGAGCGCGCAGGCGACAGCGGTGTCCCGGTCCGTCTCCGTGAGGACCGCGGCGAGGTTCCGCAGCGCCGCGACGGCGCGCGCCTCGGCGGTGCCCGTCCGCCGGGCCACGAGCGCGACGTACGTGCAGGCCTGGATCCAGCGGTCCAGCAGCGCCCTGCTCGCCGCGTCGCCCTCCGGCGGACCCGCATGGTCGTAGAGCGAGGCGAGGCACAGCGCCGGTGCCCCGCCGTCGTCCCAGCTCACCAGGTGCGCGGTGACGAGGGCCGCGACGAGGTCCGTGGAGAACGTCGTCCCGGTCCGCCCGGCCACCCGGGCGAGGTCGCTGAGGTCCAGGCCGGGCTGATCGGCCGCGAGGAGCTCGAGGTCGGGCAGCGCCGTCTCGACGTCGAAGTGCCCGATGACGCGCCGCAACGACGCCGCGCAGTCCGCGACGTAGCCGGCGAGAGGATCCCGCGCGTCGACCTCGAGCCGGTCGTACGTGCTCATGGCGGGAGAGAGCGTTCGGGGTGGGTCCGGTGACGTCGTCGGCCGGGTGAAGTAAGGGAGCCGCGTGCGACGGGGAGTGCGGGTACGATCGGGGCATCGGCATCGACCCGGCGATCACCGGCGAGCCTCCGGAAGAACGGGACCCCGCGTCGTCGGGCACCAGCGGTGCGGACGAACGGGCATCCTCAGTAGAGCCGGACGGGGCAGGCCCGTCACAGCCGTCGACGAGCGGCCGGCACACGTGCCGGCAAGCGAGGTGGTACCGCGGCACCCACGCCCGCCCGGGGCGGGAGTCGTCCTCGCAGGAGAGCACGACCGACCCGTACCACCGTCCGGTCCGCGACCCGCGGGCCACCCTCCAGGAGTCCTGACGACCATGGTCTACCCGCTGCACCGCTCGTCCGCCGACAGCTCGTACCCCGGAGCGTCGTTCGGCATCCCGGCATCGCCGGACCTGCCCGCGCTCGAGCGCGGGATCCTGGCGTACTGGGACGGCGACGACACGTTCCGCGCGTCGGTCGAGCGCAACCCCGCCGGCGAGGACGGTGCGAACGAGTTCGTCTTCTACGACGGCCCGCCGTTCGCCAACGGGCTGCCCCACTACGGGCACCTGCTGACCGGGTATGCGAAGGACGTCGTGCCGCGCTACCAGACGATGCGAGGCAAGCACGTCGAGCGGCGCTTCGGGTGGGACACGCACGGCCTGCCCGCGGAGCTCGAGGCGATGGACCAGCTCGGGATCAAGACCAAGGAGGAGATCCTCGAGCTCGGCATCGAGCGCTTCAACGAGGCGTGCCGCGCGTCGGTGCTCAAGTACACGGGCGAGTGGCGTGACTACGTGACGCGCCAGGCGCGCTGGGTCGACTTCGAGCACGACTACAAGACCCTCGACCCCACGTTCATGGAGTCGGTCATGTGGGCGTTCAAGTCCCTGTACGACAAGGGCCTCGTCTACGAGGGCTTCCGGGTGCTGCCGTACTGCTGGAACGACCAGACGCCGCTGTCCAACCACGAGCTGCGCATGGACGACGATGTGTACCAGGTCCGCCAGGACCCGGCCGTCACCGTGGGGCTGCGCCTCGAGACGGGCGAGCTCGCGCTCGTGTGGACGACGACGCCGTGGACGCTCCCGTCCAACCTCGTGGTCATGGTCGGCCCGGACGTCGACTACGTCGTCGTGGAGTCGTCCGCGACCGGGCGGGCGGAGCGGTACGTCATCGCCGAGGCGCGCCTGGAGGCGTACGCGCGCGAGCTGACCGACGCCGGCCCGGACGGCACGGAGGGTGACCTCGCGTCGCAGGTCGTCGAGCGGCTCAAGGGCGCGGACCTCCTCGGCCGGTCGTACACGCCGCCGTTCTCGTACTACGCGGGCCACGCGAACGCACACCGCGTCGTCGAGGCGGACTTCGTCACGACGACGGACGGCACAGGCTTGGTGCACGGCGCCGGCGCGTTCGGCGAGGACGACAAGGTCGTCTCCGACCGCGAGGGCATCGAGCCGGTCCTGCCCGTGGGTACGGACGGGAAGTTCATGTTCCCCGTCGTGGACTACGAGTCGCTGCAGGTGTTCGACGCGAACCCGGTGATCATCGACCACCTCAAGGCACGCACGCGCCGCGACGCGGGCGCCGAGGGCGAGCACGGTGGCATGGGCGCGGTGACCGAGGGCACGGTCCTGCTGCGCCGCGAGTCGTACGCGCACTCCTACCCGCACTGCTGGCGCTGTCGGCGCCCGCTCATCTACATGGGCGTGTCGTCGTGGTTCGTCGCGGTGACGACGTTCAAGGACCGCATGCTCGAGCTCAACGAGCAGATCGCCTGGACGCCGGAGCACATCCAGCACGGGCAGTTCGGCAAGTGGCTCGCCAACGCGCGCGACTGGTCCATCACCCGCAACCGGTTCTGGGGCAGCCCCGTGCCGGTGTGGAAGTCGGACGATCCGCAGCACCCGCGCCTGGACGTCTACGGGTCGTTCGAGGAGATCGAGCGCGACTTCGGCACGCTCCCGCGCGACGAGCACGGGAACCCCGATCTGCACCGGCCGTTCGTCGACCGGCTCACGCGCCCCAACCCGGACGACCCGACGGGCCGTTCGACCATGCGTCGCGTCGAGGACGTGCTCGACGTGTGGTTCGACTCCGGGTCCATGCCGTACGCCCAGGTGCACTTCCCGTTCGAGAACGAGGACTGGTTCAGCCACCACAACCCGGCCGACTTCATCGTCGAGTACATCGGGCAGACGCGCGGCTGGTTCTACATGCTGCACATCCTGTCCACGGCGCTGTTCGACCGCCCGGCGTTCTCCTCGGCGATCTCGCACGGCATCGTCCTCGGCTCGGACGGCCGCAAGATGAGCAAGTCCCTGCGCAACTACCCGGACGTCAACGAGGTCTTCGACCGCGACGGCTCCGACGCGATGCGCTGGTTCCTCATGGCCTCGCCCATCCTGCGCGGCGGCAACCTCGTCGTCACCGAGGAGGGCATCCGCGACGCGGTCCGCCAGGTGCTGCTCCCGCTGTGGAGCACCTACTACTTCTTCACCCTGTACGCGAACAGCTCGAGGTCCGGTGCCGCAGCGCCCGACGCCGGGGGCTACGTCGCGCAGCGTGTGACCCCCGAGCGGGTGGCCGGGATGGGCGCGCTGGACCGCTACCTGCTGGCCCGCACGCACGACCTCGTGGCCACGGCGACCGCCCAGCTCGACGCGTACGACATCGCGGGCGCCTGCGAGTCGGTGCGTGAGCACCTCGACGTGCTCACCAACTGGTACGTGCGCACGCAGCGTGACCGGTTCTGGGGCGAGGACGCCGACGCGTTCGACACCCTGTACACCGCGCTCGAGACCCTCACCCGCGTCATGGCGCCGCTCGCGCCGCTGCTGTCGGAGGAGGTCTGGCGCGGCCTGACCGGGGGCCGGTCCGTGCACCTGACCGACTGGCCGACGACCACCGAAGAGGTCGGCGATCGGTTCGAGGGCGCCGACGGACGGTACGCGGTCGCGGTCCGGCACGTCCCCGAGGCGGGACTGGTGGCCGACCCCGCGCTCGTCGCCGCGATGGACGAGGTCCGCGCCGTCGCGTCGTCGGCCCTCGGCCTGCGCAAGGCGAACCAGCTCCGCGTGCGCCAGCCGCTCGCGCGCCTGACGGTCGTCGTGGACGACCCGGCGGCGCTCGCCCCGTACACCGACCTGCTCACGCGCGAGCTCAACGTCAAGGCCGTCGAGCTGGAGTCCACGGACTCGGACGCCGCCGAGCGGTTCGGCGTCACGCAGCGCCTCGCGGTCAACGCCCGCGCCGCGGGCCCGCGACTGGGGCGCGGCGTGCAGGCCGTCATCAAGGCGGCCAAGGCCGGCGCGTGGCGGGTCGAGGACTCCGGGGACGTCGTCGTGACGACGGCCGACGGGGACGTCGCGCTGCTCGAGACGGAGTACGAGCTGTCCACCGTGGTGGCGGCGACCGCCCCCGCCACCGGCGCGGGAGCCGACGCCTCCGACAGCGGCCCGAGCATCGCGGCCGCCGTCCTGCACGCGGGCGGGTTCGTCGTGCTCGACCTCACGCTCGACGACGCGCTGCTCGCCGAGGGCTACGCGCGCGACGTCGTCCGCGACGTGCAGGACGCGCGCAAGGCCGCGGGCCTGGACGTCGCCGACCGGATCCGGCTGGCGCTCGACATCCCGGGGGAGTGGGTCGCCGCCGTCGACGAGCACCGCGAGCTGGTCGCGCGCGAGACCCTCGCCGTCGAGCTCCGCATCGAGACCTCGCCGACCGATGCGCGCGCGGTGCGCGTGGAGAAGGTCACGACCACGAACGAGACGGACGAGGTGACGCGATGAGCGCGAAGGACCGACGACCGGCGGGCGCGGTGGCACGCGAGGCCGCCGAGGATGCCGCCGCGCAGGAGTCGCTGCGCGAGGTGTACGCGCACATCATGTCGCGGGCGCCCGAGCACGACATCGACCCGACGCTCGCGCGCGTGCAGCGGGTCCTCGAGCTGCTCGGCGACCCGCAGCGCAACTACCGCGTGGTGCACCTGACGGGGACCAACGGGAAGAGCTCGACCGCGCGCATGGTCGAGCGGCTCGTGCGCGAGCACGGCCTGCGGACCGGGCTGTTCACCAGCCCGCACCTGACGAGCGTGACCGAGCGCATCCAGGTCGACGGCGAGCCGCTGTCCGCGCGCCGGTTCGTCGAGGTGTGGGAGGACGTCTCGCCGTACGTGGGGGTCGCCGACCGCGAGTCGCAGGAGGCGGGCGGCCCGCGCCTGAGCTTCTTCGAGGTGCTCACGGTGATGGCGCTCGCCGCGTTCGCGGACGCGCCCGTCGACGTCGCGGTGGTCGAGGTCGGTCTCGGCGGGACGTGGGACTCCACGAACGTCGTCGACGGCGAGGTCGCGGTCGTCACGCCCGTCGCCCACGACCACGAGCGCTGGCTCGGCAGCACGCTCGAGGAGATCGCCGGCAACAAGGCAGGCATCCTCAAGGAGGGCGCGACGGCCGTCGTCGCCGAGCAGGAGCCCCAGGTGCTCGAGGTCGTGCTCGACCGTGCGCGCCAGGTCGGCGCGCGCGTCCTGCGCGAGGACGTCGACCTCGAGGTGGCCGCTCGGCACGTCGCGGTGGGGGGACAGCTGGTCGACCTGCGTACGCCCGCCGCGCTGTACACCGAGATCTTCCTGCCCCTGCACGGTGCGCACCAGGCGCACAACGCGCTGCTGGGCCTCGCGGCGGTCGAGGCGCTGCTCGGCGGGCGTGCGCTCGACGGCGGCCTCGTGGAGACGGCGTTCGCGGACGTGACGTCTCCCGGACGGCTCGAGGTCGTGCGCTCCAGCCCGCCGATCCTCGTGGACGCCGCGCACAACGCGGCGGGTGCCGAGGCGCTCGTCGCCGCGCTCGACGAGGCGTTCGACCTGCGCCACCTGGTGGGCGTCGTGTCGATCATGGCGGACAAGGACGCGGAGACGCTGCTCGCGGCGCTCGAGCCCGTGCTCGCCGAGGTGGTGATCACCCGCAACAGCTCGGACCGGTCCGCCGACGTGACGGGTCTCGCCGAGATCGCGGTCGAGGTCTTCGGGGAGGACCGGGTCCGCAGCACCGAGCGCCTCGACGAGGCGATCCAGGTGGCGACCGACCTGGCCGAGGCGGCGGACCCCGTCGGCGTCGGCACCGGGACGGGCGTGCTGGTGACGGGCTCGGTCGTGACCGTCGCCGACGCACGCACCCTGCTCGGCAGGCGCTGAGGCGGCGCCCGCCCGGGTCGCGCGCCGTGCGTCGCACGACCGGCGCGCGGCGCGTCGTCGGCGGGTGTTTGATGGGAGGACCAGCGACGGAGGGACGACCGGTGAAGAAGCTGCTCAACGATCCCCAGGACGCGGTCGCGGAGTCCCTCGAGGGCTTCGGTCTCGCGCACGCGGACCTCGTCGAGGTCCATCTCGACCCGCCGTACGTCACGCGGGCCGGTGAGGTGACCCGCGGCAAGGTGGGCCTCGTCTCCGGGGGTGGTGCGGGCCACGAGCCGTTGCACGCGGGGTTCGTCGGCACCGGGATGCTCGACGCGGCGGTGCCCGGTCCCGTCTTCACGTCCCCGACGCCGGACCAGGTCCTGCCCGCGATCCTGGCCGCGGACGGGGGCGCGGGGGTGCTGACGATCGTCAAGAACTACACGGGGGACGTCCTGAACTTCGAGACGGCCGTCGAGCTGGCCGAGGCCGAGGACGTCCAGGTCGCGAGCGTCCTCGTCAACGACGACGTCGCGGTGGAGGACTCGCTGTACACGGCCGGGCGCCGGGGGGTCGCGGGCACGGTGTGCGTCGAGAAGATCGCCGGTGCGGCGGCCGAACGGGGTGACGACCTTGCGGCGGTCACGCGCGTCGCCGAGAAGGTCGTCGCGAACGTACGGTCGATGGGGGTCGCGCTCACGGCGTGCACGGTGCCGCACGTCGGCAAGCCGAGCTTCGACCTGCCGGACGACGAGATCGAGATCGGCATCGGTATCCACGGGGAGCCCGGGCGCCACCGGGTGCCGCTCGCCGCGGCCGACGACGTCACCCGGATGCTCCTCGACCCGGTCGCGGACGACCTGGGGATCTCCGACGGCGACGACGTGTTGCTGTTCGTTAACGGTATGGGCGGGACGCCGTCGTCCGAGCTGTACGTCGTCTATCGTCAGGCGAGGAGACTGCTCGAGGCACGCGGCGCGAGCGTCGCTCGCTCGCTCGTCGGGAACTACGTGACGTCGCTCGAGATGCAGGGAGCGTCGATCACGGTCCTGCGGCTGGACGACGAGCTCACCACCTTGTGGGACGAGCCCGTGCACACGGCCGCCCTGCGGTGGTGATGCCTCGCGCTGTCTTCCGGACCGGCGGGACGCGCCGGCGCACGGCGAGGAGAGGTGGCGCATGACGCTGGACGTGGCGTGGGCAGACCGGTGGGCGCGACTGAGTGCCGAGCGGATCGCGGGAGCGAAGGACGAGCTGACCGAGCTGGACCGCCAGATCGGCGACGGGGACCACGGCGAGAACCTCGACCGCGGCTTCCGGGCGGTGGTCGCCAAGCTCGACGACGCGGGGGACCTCGCGCAGGTGGGAGACCTCCTCAAGCTCGTGGCGACGACCCTCATGTCCTCGGTCGGCGGTGCATCCGGTCCGCTCTACGGCACCGCGTACCTGCGCGCGGCGAAGGTGACCGGCCTCGAGACGCTCGACGCGCACGCCGTCGTCGCGCTCCTCGAGGGTGCCCTGGAGGGCATCACCGCACGCGGCAAGGCCGTCGTGGGCGAGAAGACGATGGTCGACGCGTGGCAGCCCGCGGTCGACGCCGCCGAGGCCGCCGCGAACGACGGCGGCTCGCCGGTCGACGTGCTCGCCGCAGCGGCGTCCGCAGCCGACGCGGCCGCACGGGCGACCGTCCCGCTCGTGGCGACCAAGGGACGCGCCAGCTACCTGGGGGAGCGCAGCGTGGGTCACCAGGACCCCGGCGCGACGTCGACGGCCATCCTCCTCGCTGCCGCGCGGGACGCGGCGGCAGTCGACGTCGGGGACGGCAGGTGAGCGATCAGCCGGTGCACGACGCCGGGGCCGAGCCCGGCGTGGACGGCGCCGCGGGGGACGAGGTCGCGGCCCCGCGCCGTCGGGCCCGGATCGCGCTCGTGCTCGTGTCGCACTCCCAGCAGCTCGCCCGCGGGGCCGTCGAGCTCGCTGCGCAGATGGCGCCCGGCGTGGCGCTGCACGCCGCGGGCGGGACGGACGACGACGGTCTGGGGACCAGCTTCGAGCGGGTGTCGACGGCGGTGGGCGACGCGCTCGCGGAGGCCGAGGGCGTCGTGGTGCTCGCCGACCTCGGTTCCGCGGTGATGACCGTGGAGTCCGTGCTCGACATGGAGGACGGGTTCGACGGCCGGGTGCGTCTCGCCGACGCCCCGTTCGTCGAGGGTGCGGTCGCCGCAGCGGTCACGGCCCACGGCGGCGGGGACCTGCTCGAGGTGCTGACCTCCGCGGAGCACGCAGGTGGGACGTTCGCCGTCGCGGGCGGCGCGGGGGGGCAGGAGGGCGCGGGCAGCACTGCGCCCCGGGAGGGGGACAGGGTGAGCGAGGGGCAGGGCGCGACGCCGGGTGCGACCGTCGTCGTGACGAACCCGCTCGGTCTGCACGCGCGACCGGCGGCGGTGCTCGCACGTCTCGTCGCAGGCTACGACGCGAGCGTCACCATCGGTGGGGTGAACGGTGCGAGCGTGCTCGAGCTCATGAAGCTCGGGGCGACGCAGGGGCAGGAGCTCGTCGTGGCCGGTGAGGGGCGGCAGGCCGACGCCGCGGTCGACGCCGTCGTCGCGGCCATCACCGAGGGCTTCGGGGAGGTCTGAGCCCGCTCCGCACCGGTGGTCCGGTCCGACGAGCGGGTGTGACCGGTATCACCCGACAATGCATCTGGTGCATTATTGCGTGGACTGCAAGAATGTATCCATGGTCTCCACGTCCCTCGGCACCGGCTCGCCCGGTGGTCTGCGCGAGCGCAAGAAGCGGCGCCGCCGTGACGCGCTCGTCGACGCGGCGCAGTCGCTCGTGCTCGAGCGCGGGCTGGACGCCGTGACCGTCGAGGACGTGTGCGAGGCCGTGGGCGTCTCGCCGCGCACCTTCTTCAACTACTTCCCGAGCAAGGACGACGCCGTGCTCGGGCTGGAGGACCTCGTCCTCACGACCGACGCCGCCGCGGACTTCGAGGCCGGCGGCCCCACCGGCGTCCTGCTCGACGACCTCGCTCGTCTGGTCGAGGACATCATCGGTCAGCAGGCCGTCTCGCCCGAGCGCATGCACCGCGCGCTGGAGCTCGTCGAGCGCGAGCCGCGGCTGATCGCCCGCCACATCGCCTGGATCGACGAGCACCGTGTCGAGCTCGTGGCCCTGTGCGTGCGTCGTCGCGAGGCTCATCCGTTCACCACCGCCCCCGAGCTCGTGGCCCTCGTCGCGCTGACCATGATGCGCGCCGTCGGCGAGGAGTGGCACCGGCGCGAGCGGCGGGGCTCGCCGTCCGACCTCCTGCCGTCCGTCACCCACCAGCTGCGTGCGCTGCTGGACGACCCCGCGCCCGCCGCGCCCGCCGCGCCCGGGACCTCCTGAGCGTCCCCGGACCTCCCCACCGACACCGACCGACCTTCCCCACCTTCCCCGCACCCGACGCCGGGTCACCACCCGCTGCGTCACCGTCCCGATCGAAGTGGAATGCTCCATGGCGACCTCAGCCCTTCCTCCGACGGCGGCCGACAAGGCGCCCATCGTGCTCACCCCGCGCACCGTGTGGGTGATCTTCGGCGCTCTCATGGCGTCGATGTTCCTGGCTTCGCTCGACCAGTCCATCGTCGGCACCGCGATGCCGACGATCGTCGGCGAGCTGCACGGCGTCGAGCACCAGGGCTGGCTGGTGACCGCCTACATCCTGGCGGTCGCGATCGTCATGCCCCTGTACGGGAAGTTCGGTGACCTGTGGGGTCGCCGCTGGCCGTTCCTCGCCGCGATCGGGCTGTTCACGATCGCGTCGGCCGGGGCCGGCTTCGCCCAGACCTTCCCCGAGCTCGTCGCCTGGCGCGCCGTGCAGGGACTCGGTGGCGGCGGGCTGATGATCCTGTCGCAGGCGATCATCGCGGACATCGTGCCGGCGAAGGACCGAGGCAAGTACATGGGCCCGATGGGCGCCCTGTTCGGGATCTCCGCCGTCGTGGGCCCGCTGCTCGGTGGCTGGTTCACCGAGGGCCCGGGGTGGCGCTGGTCGTTCTGGGTCAACATCCCGATCGGTCTCGCGGCGTTCGCCGTCGCCTGGTTCGCGCTGCGGCTGCCCTCGCACCGCTCGCGCCGCGCGATCGACGTCGCCGGGATCTTCTTCATGGTCATCGCGACCGCAGGCATCGTGTTCCTCACGAGCTGGGAGTCGCTCACCACCGCGGAGGGCTACGACTGGTCCGACCCGTGGCTGATCGGTCTCGTCACCGCCGTCGTCGTGTCGATCGGCGCGTTCGTCATGGTGGAGAACCGCGCCGAGGAGCCGCTGCTGCCGCTCCACCTCTTCAAGAACTCGACGTTCACGATCGCGACCCTGATCGGGCTCGTGCTCGGCATGGGCATGTTCTCCGCGCTCGCGTTCCTGCCGACGTTCCTGCAGATGTCCACGGGCGCGGGCGTGACCGAGTCCGGGTTCCTCATGCTCCCGATGATGGTCGGTCTCATGGTCACCGCGATCGGGTCCGGCATCGCGATCACCCGCACCGGGCGCTACAAGATCTTCCCCGTGGTGGGTCTCGCCGTCACCGCCGGTGGCCTCGTCTGGCTCACCCAGATCACGGGCGACATGTCGATGTGGCTGTTCGGCGCGATGCTCGTCGTCCTGGGCGCCGGCATGGGCCTGGTCATGCAGACGATCGTGCTCGCGGTGCAGAACTCCGTGGACCCGCGCGAGATCGGCACGGCCACGAGCGCCAACAACTTCTTCCGCGAGATCGGCGCCGCCGTCGGCACCGCGCTGTTCTCGACGATCTTCACGTCGCGCCTCGCCGACAACCTCGCCGGCGTCGTCCCGGCGGGGTCCACGGCGGGCGGCGGCTCCGACGCGACGTCGCTGACCCCGCAGGCCGTCCAGCAGCTGCCGGAGCCGCTGCACACCGGCGTCGTCGACGCGTTCACGGACGCGCTCGCGCCGTCGTTCTGGTACCTCGTGCCGCTCGTCGTCGTGGGCTTCGTCCTCGCCCTGTTCCTCAAGGAGGTCAAGCTCTCCGACGTCGCGGGGATGGTCGCCCGCGGCGAGGCGGTCACCTCCGCCGACGATCTCCTCGAGCGCCCCGAGAGCGCCGTCCGTGACGCGGAGGGCGAAGGTCCCGGCGCGCCGACCGGGACCGCCGCGGGAGCAGGAGCCGATCCCGGCACCGACAGGGCGCGCACCGGCACGCCGGTATCCTGACCGGGTGAGCTCGACCACCCCGACCCCGGGACCCGCCGCGCAGCCGTCACGTCACGGCCGCTCGTCGGGCCCGGTGCGCCCCTCGCCAGGTGACCGCATCGCGCCGAAGAAGTCGGCACGGTCGCAGTTCGCCTCGACGACGCTCCTGCTCGAGGCGTTCGTCGTGGTGTTCGCCACGCTCGCCGCGTACGGGCTGCGCGGTGTGCCGTCCGCGGGCGGGCCGTACGAGCTCCCCGGCGCCGGGTCGATCTGGCTCGTCGGCGGGGTCCTGACCCTCGTGCTGATCATCCTGTCGCGCGCGGTCGGCTCGCCCGGGGGCTATGTCGCGGGGTCGGTCGTCCAGCTCCCCGTGCTCGCTGTCGGGTTCGTCGTGCCGATGATGTTCGTCGTGGGCGGCATCTTCGTCGTCCTGTGGTTCGTCTCGCTCCGGCTCGGAGGGCGCATCGACCGCGAACGCGCCGCCTACGACGCCGAGCACCCGGACACCGCGCCCAACATCGGCTGAGCGGCGCCGCGCCGGCCGGTAGGCTCGCGGCCATGACCGATGTCGCACCCGCAGCCACCGAGACCATCGAGCGGACCCTCGTCCTCGTCAAGCCCGACGGCGTCCGCCGCGGGCTCTCCGGCGAGATCCTGCGCCGTATCGAGGCCAAGGGCTACACCCTCGCCGCCGCCCACCTGCTCGACGCCACTCCTGAGCTCCTCGCCGCGCACTACGCCGAGCACGAGGGCAAGCCGTTCTACCAGCCCCTCGTCGACTTCATGCTGTCCGGCAAGATCCTCGCCGTCGTCGCCGAGGGCCAGGGCGTCGTCCCCGGCTTCCGCTCGCTCGCGGGCGCGACGAACCCGACCGAGGCCGCTCCCGGCACGATCCGCGGCGACCTCGGCCGTGACTGGGGTCTGAAGGTCCAGCAGAACCTCGTGCACGGGTCGGACTCCGACGAGTCCGCGGCGCGCGAGATCGCGCTCTGGTTCCCTGGGCTCGGTCTCTGAGCCTGCTCGTCTCCCGGTGACCTCCGCCGCCGCGAGGGCTGACGCGGGCGTGGAGGAAGCGGACCTGGCCGCGCGTGCGAGATGCGCTGGATCGTGCACGCCCCGCACTAGGCTCGGGGCGTGCACCTCAAGACGCTGACGCTCCGGGGCTTCAAGTCGTTCGCCTCGGCGACGACGCTGAGCTTCGAGCCGGGCGTGACGTGCGTCGTCGGTCCGAACGGGTCCGGGAAGTCCAACGTCGTCGACGCGCTCGCGTGGGTGATGGGGGAGCAGGGCGCCAAGACGCTGCGCGGCGGCAAGATGGAGGACGTCATCTTCGCCGGGACGTCGGGCCGGCCACCGCTCGGACGCGCCGAGGTGACGCTGACGATCGACAACGCCGACGGCGCGCTGCCGATCGAGTACACCGAGGTCACCATCTCTCGCACGCTGTTCCGCAACGGCGGCTCGGAGTATGCGATCAACGGGTCGTCGTGCCGGTTGCTCGACATCCAGGACCTGCTGTCCGACTCCGGTCTCGGGCGCGAGATGCACGTGATCGTCGGTCAGGGGCAGCTCGACGCCGTCCTGCGCGCGACCCCCGAGGACCGGCGCGGGTTCATCGAGGAGGCCGCGGGCGTCCTGAAGCACCGCAAGCGCAAGGACAAGGCGCTGCGCAAGCTCGACGCGATGCAGGCCAACCTCACCCGGCTGTCGGACCTGACCGACGAGATCCGTCGCCAGCTCGGACCGCTCGGCCGGCAGGCGAAGGTCGCACGGCGTGCGGCGACGATCCAGGCCGACGTGCGCGACGCACGTGCCCGGCTCCTCGCGGACGACCTCGCACGGCTCACGGCGACGCTCGAGCAGGAGATCGCGGACGAGTCCGCGGTCCGCGAGCAGCAGGACGAGGTCGAGCGAGCGCTCGTGGCGGCGCGGGAGCGGCTCGGCGCGGCCGAGCGCGCCGCCACGCAGGCGGCACCGGCGTCGGCCGCCGCTGCGGACGTCTGGTACCGGCTCTCGTCGTTGCGCGAGCGGTTGCGGGGGACCCGTACCCTCGCCGAGGAGCGGATGCGGCACCTCGGCACGCCCGCGGAGGCGCCTCGCGGGGCGGATCCCGACGACCTGGAGGCCCAGGCCGAGCGCGTGCGCGCGACCGAGGCGGAGCTCGAGTCGGACGTCGCGCACGCGCGCCAGGCGCTGACCACGGCGGTCGCGGACCGCGAGCACCTGGAGGAGCGCGCGGGCGAGGCCGAGCGCGACGTCGCGACGTTGCTGCGCGGTGCCGCAGACCGGCGCGAGGGACTCGCGCGGCTCGCCGGCCAGGTCGCGGCACAGCGCAGCCGCGTCGAGGCCGCGGAGTCCGAGATCGGTCGGCTGCGGGAGTCGCTGGCCGAGGCCGAGTGCCGCGGGACGGCTGCGAGCACGGAGTTCACGGCGCTCGAGACGCAGGTCGTGGGGGTCGAGGAGGGCGAGGAGGGTCTCGACGCGGAGCACGAGGCCGCGGCCGACGACCTCGAGCGCACGACCACCGCGCTCACCGCGCTCACCGCGGAGGAGGCCGGGGCCGAACGCGACCGCGCGACCTGGAGGGCGCGCGTCGAGGCGCTCGCGCTCGGCCTCGACCGCAAGGACGGCGCCGGGGCGCTGCTCGCCGCGGACGGCCCGGGGACGCTCGGCTCCCTCGCGGCGATGCTGGGTATCGAGCCCGGGTTCGAGGACGCGGTCGCGACGGCGCTCGGGTCCGCCGTCGACGCGGTCGCGGTCGAGTCCGTCGACGCCGCGGTGGACGCCCTGCGCTTCCTGCGGTCGCAGGACGCCGGCCGGGCGGGCCTGCTCGTCGCGGGCGGCGACGCCGACCGGGAGCCGACCGTTCGTGCGGCACTGCCCGACGGCGCGTGCTGGGCCGCGGACGTGGTGACGGCGTCCCAGGGCCTCGGCGGGGCGGTGCGGGTGCTGCTCGGCGGTGTCGTCGTGGTGGACGACCTCGCCGCGGCGCGCGCGCTCGTCGTGACGAGGCCGGACGTCGTCGCCGTCACGCGCGGGGGCGACCTGCTCGGCGCGACGCGTGCGTGGGGCGGTTCGGCGTCGGCACCGGGGGTGCTGCACCTGCAGGCGGCGCTCGATGAAGCCCGTGAGGAGCAGGCGGCGGCGGAGGCCCGCGTCGAGCGCGCGCGTTTCGGCCTGGTAGGCGCACGTGAGGCACGGACCGCGGCGCAGGAGCGCTACGACGACTCGCTGGAGCGGCTCAACGAGTCCGACGCGCGGCTCGCGGCAGTGGCCGAGCAGCTCGGCCACCTGGGGGCGAGCGCGCGCTCCGCCGCGGCGGAGGCAGACCGCGTCCGGGCGTCGCTCGGCCGGGCGACGCAGGGCCTGCAGGAGGCGCGTGAGGAGCTCGCCGGGCTCACGGACCGGCTCGAGGTGGCAGAGGCGTCCCCCGAGCAGACGGAGGACGCCGTCGCCGAGGCGACCGGCGAGCGCGACCGGGCGCTCGAGGACGCACGTGCCGCGCGGGCGCGCGAGACCGAGGTCCGGCTCGGCCTGCGCACCGCCGAGGAGCGTGCTCGCGCCGTCGCCGGCCGGGCGCAGTCGCTCGCGCGTGCGGCGCAGGCGGAACGCGACGCGCGGGCGCGGGCTGCACGCCGCGAGGCGGTACGGGTCCGGCAGTCGGCCCGCGCCCGCGTCGTGCACGACGGTGCCGCACGCGCCCTGGAGGTCCTGGAGCGCTCCCTCGCGGCGGCTGCTGCCGAGCGCGACGCCGCCGAGTCGGCCCGGGCCGAGCGTGACGGCGAGCTCGTCGCCGCCCGCGCGCGCACCGACGAGCTCGCCGCGAGGGCGCGCGAGCTCACGGACGCCGCGCACCGCGACGAGGTCGCACGCGCGCAGCAGCAGCTGCGGGTCGAGCAGCTCCAGGCGCGCAGCGTGGACGAGCTCGGGATCGACCCCGAGGTCCTGGTCGAGGAGTACGGACCGCACGTGCCGGTGCCGGTGCCGGTCGACCGCGCGGACGAGGAGGACGGACGGGACGGGAGCGCCGAGACGCGCACCCGCGGGTCGGACTCCAGACCGGGTGCGGAGGCGGGCGAACACGACCGGGCCCCGGCCGGCGTGCCCTACGACCGGGTGACGCAGGAGAAGCGGCTGCGCGAGGCCGAGCGCGACCTGGCGCGCCTGGGAAAGGTCAACCCCCTGGCGCTCGAGGAGTTCGCGGCGCTCGAGGAGCGGCACACGTTCCTCGCGACGCAGCTGTCCGATCTGAAGAGGTCGCGCGCGGACCTGCTGGAGATCGTCCGCGAGATCGACGAGCGTGTCGAGCAGGTGTTCTCCGAGGCCTACCGGGACACCGCCGTCCAGTTCGAGCGTGTCTTCGCCCGCATGTTCCCCGGTGGCGAAGGGCGCCTCGTGCTGACGGAGCCCGACGACATGCTCGCGACCGGGGTCGAGGTCGAGGCGCGCCCCGCCGGGAAGAAGGTCAAGAGGCTCTCGCTGCTGTCCGGGGGGGAGCGCTCGCTGACGGCCGTGGCGCTGCTCGTGGCCATCTTCAAGGCGCGGCCGTCGCCGTTCTACGTGATGGACGAGGTCGAGGCGGCCCTCGACGACGTCAACCTCGGTCGCCTGCTCGAGATCTTCCGCGAGCTGCAGGAGGACTCCCAGCTCATCGTCATCACGCACCAGAAGCGCACGATGGAGATCGCGGACGCGCTGTACGGGGTCACCATGCGGGGGGACGGCGTGACGACGGTCATCAGCCAGCGGCTGCGCGAGACGCGCGACGCGCGGGGCGCCCACGGCACGGACGACTCCCGCGACCCTGCCGTCGTGTGACGTGCGACCCCGCCCGTGCCGTGCCGTGGCCCTGGCTGGACGATCGTCCAGGATCGTTGCAATCCCGCGGCTTGTGAAGGTCTGGTGGTGACTGCGCGGCGCGCCGCGAATCGGCGCGCGCGATCCTCCCGCGCGGCGATACTTGTGCCATGGTCTGGATGTTCGTGTGGCTCGGGCTGGCGCTCGGCGCTGCCGCGGTGGTGTTCCTGCTCGCGAGCGTCGTCGCGCGCTCGGAGTCGGACACGACCGACGACCAGGGGCTCCGGGCCTTCTGGCGCGACTTCCGCTCGGGCCTGCGGCTGGGTGGCCGGCGTGCGCGCCGCGAGGAGCGCGCGCTGTACGTCGGGACGGTCCGGCGGCCGAGGCCGGTCGAGACGAGCATGGACGACTTCTTCGCCGCCACCGAGGTGAGCACACCGGCGTACGTCGACGCAGAGGAGCTGACCGACGTCCTGCACCGGGCGCGCGAGCGCGCGGCCCGTCCGCTGCACCTGCACGGCAACCGGCACCGCTCCTGAGCCGCGGGCGGGCGTGCGCTCCGGTCGCCGTCGCCGCCGACCCGGCGCCACGAGCGGCGTGTTCTGAGAGACTGCCCCGGTGAGCGATCTCCTCTGGATCTGGATACTTCTCGGCGTCGTCCTCGTGGGCGCCCTGACCACCGCGATCACGCTCGGCGTCCGCGGCCGGCGGGGTGGCGGCACGAGCACCCTCGAGCCGCCCCCGGTCGAGACGGACGACGGCGCGGCACCTCCGGCGTCGTCCACCGCAGCCGGCACCGAGGTGGTCGAGCCGGCGGCACCGGCGACCCCGACCGTCGAGCGGCCGGAACCCGTCGGCGGGCGCCTCGTCCGGCTGCGCGAGCGGCTCGCGCGCTCGGGATCCCCCTTCGGCGCGCGGCTGCTGTCCGTGCTCTCGCGCGACCACCTCACGCAGGACGACTGGGACGAGCTCGAGGAGGCGCTGCTCGTCGCCGACGTCGGCGCGAGCGCGTCCGAGGAGCTCATCGCCTCCCTCCAGACCAAGGTTCGCGTGCTCGGGGTCCGTGACGCCGCGAGCGTGCGGACGCTCCTGCGCGACGAGCTCGTCGCGCTGGTCGACCCGTCGCTGGACCGCTCGCTCGCCACGACCCCGCACACGGCCGACGACGGCGCGACCCTCCCCGCCGTCGTGCTGGTCGTGGGCGTGAACGGGACGGGCAAGACGACGACCGTCGGCAAGCTCGCGCGGGTCCTCGTGGCGGAGGACCGCGACGTCGTCCTCGGCGCCGCCGACACGTTCCGCGCCGCGGCGGCCGACCAGCTCCAGACCTGGGGAGCCCGGGTCGGCGTGCCGACGGTGCGCTCTGACCGGGACGGCGCCGACCCGGCCGCCGTCGCGTTCGACGCCGTCCGGCGCGGCCGCGAGGACGGCGCCGACGTCGTGCTGGTCGACACCGCGGGGCGTCTGCAGAACAAGGCGGGCCTGATGGACGAGCTGGGCAAGATCCGGCGCGTCATCACCAAGGAGGCGCCGCTGTCGGAGGTGCTGCTCGTCCTGGACGCGACGACCGGCCAGAACGGGCTCGCCCAGGCGCGGGTCTTCGGCGAGGTCGTCGGCGTCACGGGCATCGTGCTGACCAAGCTCGACGGGACGGCGCGCGGTGGCATCGTCGTGGCCGTGCAGCGCGAGCTCGGGGTGCCCGTCAAGCTCGTCGGCCTCGGCGAGGGACCCGACGACCTGGCCCCGTTCGAGCCCACGCAGTTCGTCGACGGGCTGCTCGGCGACTGAGCCTCCCGGGACGGGGGGCACGCCCGGGGTGACCCCGGGCACACCCGGGGTAACGCAACGTTTACGTGGCTGCGGGCCCTGTCACACGGCTGTAACACGAAGACACACCCCTGGAAACCCCGGACCACCAACGTTGTCCCCGACCGGCCGCCCGGCTGGCGATGGGAGAATGACATGGAGCTGGACACCGGAGCTACCGCGTGGATGCTGACGTCAGCATCGCTCGTGCTCCTGATGACACCAGGGCTTGCGCTGTTCTACGGGGGCATGGTCCGCGGCAAGTCCGTACTGAACATGATGATGATGTCGTTCGGCGCCATGGCGGTCGTCGGCGTCGTCTACGTGCTGTGGGGCTGGTCGATGTCCTACGGTGCCGACGTCGGGGGCATCGTCGGCAACCCGTTCGACCAGTTCGGCCTGTCCGGCGCGATCTACGACGACGCGGGTGAGTTCGCGATCGACGACTACGGCGTGCCCGGCATCGTCGGTGTCGGCTTCCAGGCGACCTTCGCCATCATCACCACCGCGCTCATCTCCGGCGCGATCGCCGACCGCGTCAAGTTCGGCACCTGGATGGTCTTCTCCGCGATCTGGGTGACGCTCTGCTACTTCCCGATGGCCCACATGGTGTGGGGCGGTGGCCTCCTGTCGGGTGACGGGCCCTTCGCCTCGATCGCCACGCCGATCGACTTCGCGGGCGGCACGGTCGTCCACATCAACGCCGGTGCGGCCGCGCTCGCCCTGGCGCTCATCGTCGGCAAGCGCAAGGGCTTCGGCAGGGAGCCGATGCGCCCGCACAACCTGCCGTTCGTGATGCTCGGTGCCGCGCTGCTGTGGTTCGGCTGGTTCGGCTTCAACGCGGGTTCCGCGTTCACGGCGGACGGGTTCGCCGGCCTCGCCTGGGTCAACACCACCGCCGCGACCGCCGCTGCGATCCTCGGCTGGCTGCTGACCGAGAAGATCCGCGACGGTCACGCGACCTCGCTCGGTGCCGCGTCGGGTGTCGTCGCCGGCCTCGTCGCCATCACCCCTGCCGCGGGCGCGCTGAACCCCGTCGGCTCGCTGATCCTCGGCGCCATCGCCGGTGTGCTCTCGGCCCTCGCGGTCGGACTCAAGTACCGGTGGGGCTACGACGACTCGCTCGACGTGGTCGGCGTCCACCTCGTGGCCGGGCTCTGGGGCACGATCGGTATCGGGTTCCTCGCGACCGACACCGGGCTCTTCTACGGCGGCGGCATCAACCAGCTCGCGGTCCAGGCCATCATCGCTGCCATCGCGGTCGTCTTCTCGCTCGTCGTCACGACGGTCGTCGGGCTCGCTCTCAAGGCCACCATGGGCTGGCGGATCAGCGAGGACACCGAGGTCGCGGGCATCGACCTCGCGGTGCACGGTGAGACCGCGTACGAGACCATCCAGCAGGGCAGCGTCGTCAGGGAGGTGCGAGCATGAAGCTCGTCACGGGAATCATCCAGCCACACCGTCTCGACGACGTGAAGTCGGCGCTCGAGGCAGCCGGCGTGCGCGGCATGACCGTCAGCGAGGCCAGCGGGTACGGGCGCCAGAAGGGCCACACCGAGGTCTACCGCGGCGCCGAGTACACGGTCGACCTCGTCCCCAAGGTCCGTATCGAGGTCCTCGTGGACGACGCGGACTCCGAGGCCGTGACCGGCGCGATCGTCACGGCGGCGCAGACCGGCAAGATCGGTGACGGCAAGGTCTGGACCGTCCCGGTCGACGACGTCGCCCGCGTGCGCACGGGCGAGCACGGCCCCGGCGCGCTGTGAGGCGGTCGACCAGCGCATGAGCGAGAACGCCGGAACCCCGTCGACGCACGGGGGCGCAGGGGGATCGGCGGACGGCGTGGAGGTCCCGCACCCGGACGGGGTGCGGGACCTCCGCGCGCGGACGCTCGACCTCGCACGATCGATGAGCGGTCGGGGCCGTAGCGGCGTCGCCCGCCGGGCGGCCGTCGTGGACCTCGCCACGAGCAGCCTGGCCACGCTCTGGGCGGAGGCGACCGCCGACGTCGCGCCCACCGGCATCGCGCTCGCCGCCGTCGGGAGCCTCGGCCGCGGCGACATGGGACCGGCGAGCGACCTCGACCTGGTCCTCGTCCACGACGGGCGCACGCACTCGACCGACGAGATCGGCCAGGTGGCGCAGCGGCTCTGGTACCCGCTGTGGGACGCCGGGGTGGACCTCGACCACGCGGTGCGTTCCCTCGCCCAGTGCCGGCAGGTCGCGTCCAAGGACGTCCCCGCCGCGGTCGGGTGGCTCGACGTGCGGGCTGTCGCGGGGGACGCGCTGGTGGTCCACCGCGCGTCGTCGGCGGTCCTGACCGACTGGCGGTCCGCGTCCCGGCGGCGGCTGCCCGAGCTGCTCGCGTCCACGCGCGAGCGGGCGGAACGGTCGGGCGAGCTCGCCTATCTCATCGAGCCGGACCTCAAGGAGGCGCGGGGCGGCATCCGGGACGCCGTCGTGCTCTCGGCGCTCGCCGCCACCTGGCTGACGGACCGTCCGCACGGCTCCGTCGACGGTGCGTACGCCCACCTGCTGGACGTGCGCGACACGGTGCAGGTCGTGACCGGGCGCCACACGAGCCGACTCGTGCTCGCCGACCTGGAGGAGGTCGCCGACCTCTCCGGGTACGACGACCCGGACGAGCTTCTCGCGAGCCTAGCCGCGGCGGGCCGGGAGATCACGTACGCGCTCGACACCACGGTGCGTCGTGCACGCCAGGCGCTGCAGCGGCCCGTCTCGCGACGGCCGGTGTTCATCCGGGGCAGGCGCGCGGCGCCGCGGCTGCGCCCGGTCGGCGACGGGCTCGTGGAGCACGACGGCGAGCTGGTGCTCGCCGTGGACGCGCACCCTGAGCACGACCCGCTCCTGTCCCTGCGGGCGGCTGCCACGGCGGCACGCACCGGGCTCACCCTGTCTCCGGTGTCCGTCGCGAGCCTCGCGCAGTGCCCGCCGCTGCCCGAGCCGTGGCCGAGCGCTGCCCGCTCGTCCTTCCTCGCGCTGCTCGGGACGGGGCAGGCGCAGATCGCGGTGTGGGAGGCGCTCGACCTCGCCGGGGTCGTCACGACCTGGATCCCCGAGTGGGCCGGCGTGCGCAACCGGCCGCAGCGAGCCGCGATCCACCGGCACACCGTGGACCGGCACCTGGTCGAGGTCGCGGCCCGCGCCGCGAGGGACCGCAAGGACGTCGCACGCGGCGACCTGCTGCTGCTCGCGGCGATCCTGCACGACATCGGCAAGCGCGCCGGGGCGGCCGACCACTCCGTGGAGGGTGCGCGGATCGTCCCCGCCGTGCTGGGTCGCATGGGCTTCCCCGCGGACGTCGCGGCCGACGTCGAGCGCCTGGTGCGTCACCACCTCACGCTGTCGCGTCTCGCGGTGAGCGAGGACCCGGACGACCCGGCCACGCTCGCCGCGCTGCTGGACGCCGTCGACCACCGGGTCGAGCTGCTCGAGGTGCTGCGCGCACTCACCGAGGCCGACTCCTCGTCGCTGGGCCCGAGCGCCTGGACCGCCTGGCGTGCCCGGCTCGTCGACGGCCTCGTCGACGGAGCTCGGCGAGCCCTGCAGCCCGAGGTCGCGGGCGCCGGGGCGGACCGTCACGGCGGCACGGCCGCGGTCGCGGACGGTGCGCCGGGAGACGCCGGGTAGGCTGGACCCTCGCGGATGCGCGTGATCGCACCGGCGAGCCCTGCCAGAGCGTGACCAGGGCACGACCGGAGCCGGCCAGGGTCGGTGGAGGTCCCGCGCGCCGTCCCCGAGACGACCGACGAATGGTGAGGATGACGCGGTGTTCAGCACGCTGTCGGACCGACTGACTTCGACCTTCAAGAACCTGCGTTCGAAGGGTCGGTTGTCGGAGGCGGACATCGACGCGACGATCCGGGAGATCCGTCGCGCGCTGCTCGACGCCGACGTCGCCGTGCCCGTCGTGCGCGAGTTCACCGCCAGCGTGCGCGACCGCGCGCTCTCGGCCGAGGTGTCCGGAGCGCTCAACCCGGCACAGCAGGTCGTCAAGATCGTCAACGAGGAGCTCGTCGCGATCCTCGGCGGCGAGAGCCGCGGCCTGCGGTTCGCGAAGACCGGCCCGACCGTCATCATGCTCGCCGGCCTGCAGGGCGCGGGCAAGACGACGCTCGCGGGCAAGCTGGCGCTGCACCTGCGCGAGCAGGGGCACACGCCGCTCCTCGTCGCCGCCGACCTCCAGCGCCCGAACGCCGTCACGCAGCTCTCGGTCGTGGGAGAGCGCGCAGGCGTCCCGGTCTTCGCACCCCACCCGGGGAACCAGAGCGGGACCGAGGTCGACGACGTCATCGGCGACCCGGTCGCCGTCGCGCGCGACGGGCTCGAGACCGCGCGCCAGCGCCAGCACGACGTGCTCATCGTCGACACCGCGGGCCGTCTCGGTCTCGACTCGGTGCTCATGCAGCAGGCCGCGGACATCCGCGACGCCGTGACGCCCGACGAGATCCTCTTCGTCATCGACGCGATGATCGGACAGGACGCGGTCACGACCGCGAAGGCGTTCGAGGAGGGGGTCGACTTCACCGGGGTCGTGCTCACCAAGCTCGACGGCGACGCGCGCGGTGGTGCGGCACTGTCCGTCACCGGCGTCACGGGCCGGCCGATCCTGTTCGCGTCGACGGGCGAGAAGCTCACCGACCTCGAGGCGTTCCACCCCGACCGGATGGCGTCGCGCATCCTCGACATGGGCGACGTCCTGACGCTCATCGAGCAGGCCGAGAAGGCGTTCGACGCCGACGAGGCCGCGAAGATGGCCCAGAAGCTCGAGTCGGGCCAGGACTTCACGCTCGCGGACTTCCTGGTGCAGATGCAGCAGATGAAGAACATGGGCTCGATGAAGAAGATGCTGGGCATGCTGCCCGGCATGGGTCAGATGCGCGAGGCTCTCGAGAACTTCGACGAGCGCGAGGTCGACCGCATCGAGGCCATCATCCGGTCGATGACACCGGGGGAGCGGGACAACCCGAAGATCATCAACGGCTCGCGTCGCGCGCGCATCGCCCGCGGCTCCGGCGTGACGACCGCCGACGTGAACCAGCTCCTCGAGCGGTTCGCCGGGGCGCAGAAGATGATGCGGCAGATGAACAAGGGCGGGGGCTCCATGCCCGGGATGCCCGGGATGGGGAGCCTGCCCGGCATGGGCGGCAAGAAGTCGCGCGGCAAGCAGGCCCCGCAGCGCAAGGTGCGCGGCAAGTCCGGCAACCCGGCGAAGCGGGCCCAGCAGGAGCGCGCCGCGGCGGCCCGCGCCGCCGGCGAGCGGTCCACCGCCGCGCCCACGGGGTCGGCATTCGGCGTCGGACGCCCGGACGCCCCGCAGACGCCGGCCGAGGAGGTCCAGCTCCCGCCGGGGTTCGACAAGCTGCTCGGCCGCTGACCGTCCCCGTCGCACCCACCCAGGAGACGCATGTCCGCTCTGGCAGGCCCCACGCTGCACGTGCGCGGTCACGTCCTGGTCGGCGACGACCGTGAGGTCGGCGACCTGTGGGTGAAGGACGGCAACGTCACGCTCACGCGTCCGTCCGCCCACGGGACCAACATGGTCTCCCTCGAGGGCTGGGTGCTGCCCGGCCTCGTCGACGTGCACTGTCATATCGGTCTGGGCGCGGACGGTGCGGTCGACCCGGCGACCGCCCAGGAGCAGGCGATCGCCGACCGGGACAGCGGCGTGCTCCTCGTCCGCGACGCCGGCTCGCCGCTCGACACGCGCTGGGTCCGGTCGCGGCCGGACCTGCCGCGGCTCGTGCGCGCGGGCCGGCACGTCGCGCGCCCCAAGCGCTACCTGCGTCACTACGGGCTCGAGCTGGACGACATCGCGCAGCTGCCCGCGGCCGTGACACGCGAGGCGCGCGGCGGCGACGGCTGGGTCAAGCTGGTCGGCGACTGGATCGACCGCGACCTGGGGGCCGACGCCGACCTGCGGCCGCTGTGGCCCGACGACCTGCTCGCAGAGGCGGTGGCCGCCGCGCACGCCGAGGCTGCGCGCGTCACGGTGCACGCGTTCTCCGACGAGGTGATCCCCTCGTTGCTCGCGGCGGGCGTCGACTGCATCGAGCACGGCACGGGCATCGACGCCGACCTGATGTACGAGATCTCCGAGCGGGGGATCGCGGTGACGCCCACGCTCCTGCAGGTCGGCCGGTTCGACGCGATCGCGCGGCAGGCCGAGGGGAAGTACCCGCGGTTCGCCGACCGGATGCGACGGCTGCACGCGCGGCGGTACGACCAGGCGCGTGCGCTGTACGAGGCGGGCATCCAGATCCTCGTGGGCACGGACGCGGGTGGCACGATCGGCCACGGACGCCTCGCGGACGAGTGCGCGGAGCTGGTCGCCGCCGGCATCCCGCCGGCCGCGGTCGTCGCGGCCGCGGGCTGGCAGGGTCGTGAGTACCTCGGGTTCGGCTCGCTCGTCGAGGGCGCCTCCGCGGACTTCGTAGTCTACCCGGCGGACCCGCGCCTCGACGTGGAGGTGCTGCGCGCACCGGAGGCGGTCGTGCTCCGGGGCCAGGTCGTCGCGGGCACCACGGTGTGAGGACGCCGCACGCCACGCACCGTGCGAGACCTGCGCACCGCCCGGTCGCCCTCGCCCCGTGGCGCCGTTCGCCGGGTTGGACGGGTGCCGTCGGTCTGGCACAATAGGGCGGTACTCGGTATGCCCGGCCCCTCTCACCGTGCGTGCCGCGTTCCTGAACCCCCACCTGCGCGGACCCCACCGGGCGGTGCGCGGGTTCGACCGGACCAGAACCAGGAGAGACCACCCAAGTGGCCGTCAAGATTCGTCTGAAGCGTCTCGGCAAGATCCGAGCACCGTACTACCGTGTCGTCGTCGCCGACTCGCGCACCAAGCGCGACGGTCGGGTGATCGAGGAGATCGGCAAGTACCACCCCACGGAGGAGCCCTCGTTCATCGAGATCACCTCCGAGCGCGCGCAGTACTGGCTCGGTGTCGGCGCGCAGCCGTCCGAGCAGGTCCTCGCGCTCCTCAAGATCACGGGCGACTGGCAGAAGTTCAAGGGCCTCCCGGGTGCCGAGGGCACCCTGAAGGTCAAGGCGGCCAAGGGTGACGCGGCCGCCGCCGTCGAGGCGGTCTCCGCCGACGCGGAGAAGGCCAAGGCCAAGGCCGCCGAGAAGCAGTCCGAGGCGCCCGCCGAGAAGTCGGCCGACGCCGACGACGCCGGCGACGAGCAGGCCTGATGCTCGGCGACGCCCTCGAGCACCTCGTCCGCGGGATCGTCGACCACCCGGACGACGTCCGGGTCGCCTCGCGAACGCTGCGCCGCGGTGACCTGCTCGAGGTGCGTGTGCACCCGGACGACCTCGGCCGGGTGATCGGCCGAGGCGGGCGTACCGCTCGGGCGCTGCGCACCGTCGTCGGGGCGCTCGCCACCGACGGACCCGTGCGTGTCGACGTCGTGGACGTGGACCGCCGCTGAGCCCGTCTGCACGACCTCGTCCCTGCGGGGACACGCACGAGACCCGGCCCACCACCCGGTGGGCCGGGTCTCGTGCCACATCTGCCACATCCCGAGCGAGGAGCACACGATGGAGCTGACGGTCGCACGCGTCGGCAGGGCTCACGGTCTGCGCGGCGAGGTCGCGCTGGACGTGCGCACGGACGACCCCACGGGGCGGCTCTCCGCGGGCACCGTGCTCACGACGCGCCCTGCCGAGCGCGGTCCGCTGACCGTGCTGACGAGTCGCGAGCACCAGGGCCGTCTGCTCGTCCGGTTCGACGGCGTCGACGACCGCTCCGCGGCCGAGGGCCTGCGCGGCGTCGAGCTCGTCGTCGAGGCAGAGGCCTCCGACGAGGAGGACGCCTGGTACCCCCACGAGCTCGCCGGCCTGCGCGCCCGGGACCGGGACGGACGTGACCTGGGCAGGGTCGAGGGCCTCGAGCACCTGCCCGCGCACGACGCGCTCGTCCTGCGCGAGCCCGACGGCGCGCGGACCCTCGTCCCGTTCGTCCGGCAGATCGTGCCCGTCGTGGACGTCCCCGGCGGGTTCGTCGTGCTCGACCCGCCGGGTGGTCTGCTCGCGTCCGACGCCGGACGGCTCGACGTCGACCTGCCCGAGGGATCGCACGACGCGGGGGACGAGCCGGCGGACGGCGGGGCCTGACGTGCGGATCGACGTCGTCACCATCTTCCCGGACTACCTCTCGGCACTCGACCTGTCGCTGGTCGGCAAGGCCCGCGCGTCGGGCATCCTCGACCTGCGGGTCCACGACCTGCGCGACTGGACGACGGATCGTCACCGCACCGTGGACGACACACCGTTCGGCGGTGGCGCGGGCATGGTCATGCGGCCCGACGTGTGGGGGCGTGCGATCGACGACGTCTCGGGCCGCGGGAGCGAAAGGGGTGCCGACCAGGGCGCGCACCTGCTGCTGCCGACGCCGTCGGGCGACACGTTCACGCAGCGCACGGCCGAGCGGCTGGCCGAGGCGGACCACCTGGTCGTCGCGTGCGGGCGGTACGAGGGCATCGACGCGCGGGTCGCGGAGCACTACCGCGCGACGGGAACCACCGTCAGCGAGCTGTCCATCGGGGACTACGTCCTGAACGGGGGAGAGGTCGCGGCGCTCGTCATGATCGAGGCCGTCGCACGGCTGCTGCCGGGCGTCGTCGGCAACCCGCACTCGCTCGTCGAGGAGTCCCACGGGGCGGCAGGGCTGCTGGAGTATCCCGTGTACACCAAGCCCCCCACCTGGGCGGAGCACGACGTCCCCGACGTGCTGCTCTCCGGGCACCACGCACGGATCGAGCGCTGGCGTCGCGACGAGGCGCTGCGCCGCACCGTCGTGCGGCGGCCCGACATGGTCGAGGCGCTCGACGTCGCAGGGCTCGACGCGCACGACCTGCAGGTACTCGACGCCGCGGGCTGGACGGTCCGTGACGGCCGGCTGGTCGCGGCCGACCGGACCGCGACACCGGTGCACGACGACCGGAGTGCGGGGTGAGGGCGGGTCGTCTGGCATAATGGTGCGCTGGTGTGCGCCGACCGGTCTCTGCCACGGGGGACGACCGGGCACCATGGCTGATCGCACCACCCTGACGACATCACGCCCAGGCCTGCCTGGGCCACGAGCACGCGCCCGACCCGTGGCGGACGAGGAGACCAACATGCACACGCTGGACAGCGTCGACGCAGCATCGCTGCGCACCGACATCCCGGAGTTCCGCCCGGGCGACACCCTCAAGGTCAACGTCAAGGTCGTCGAGGGCACCCGCTCCCGCGTCCAGGCGTTCCAGGGCGTCGTCATCGCGCGCCAGGGCTTCGGCGTCCGTGAGACCTTCACGGTCCGCAAGATCTCGTTCGGCGTCGGCGTCGAGCGCACCTTCCCGGTGAACTCGCCGACGATCGACTCCGTCGACGTCGTCACCCGCGGTGACGTGCGTCGCGCCAAGCTCTACTACCTCCGCGCGCTGCGCGGCAAGAAGGCGAAGATCAAGGAGAAGCGCCAGAACGCGCCGACCCGCTGATCGCCACCTGATCGCGTCGCACGGGCGGTCGTCCCTCCGGGGACGGCCGCCCGTCGTGCGTCCGGTGGTCCGCAGTCCGGGCCCGTTTCACCGATCGTCCCCGGAGGTGGCATTGTGAGCCGCGTGACCGACAGCGCTGCGCCCCGTGGCTCGCGACCAGAACCCTTCGCTGCGACCGGGTCGGGGGAGCCCGGCGGCGGGGACGCCCCGGTCGAGCCCGGCGCCGCACCTCGCCACGCCCGGCCGGCGGGGGACCCCGCGGACGACGGCCCGCCGGCACGCCGGTCCTCGTTCCTGCGCGAGACCGCGATCATCGTCGTCAGCGCGCTCGTGCTGTCGTTGCTCATCAAGACGTTCCTCGTGCAGGCGTTCTTCATCCCGAGCGAGTCCATGGAGGACACGCTCCTGGTCGGCGACCGGGTCATGGTCTCGCGGCTGGTGCCCGGGGCCTTCGACGTGCACCACGGGGACATCGTCGTCTTCAAGGACCCGGGCGGCTGGCTCCCGCCGCCCGCGGAGCAGGACGACGGCCCTCTCGCCGAGGGTGTGCGGGCGGCGCTGACGTTCATCGGCCTCCTGCCCCAGGACACCGGGGAGCACCTCATCAAGCGGGTCATCGGGCTGCCCGGCGACCACGTCGTGTGCTGCGACGCCGAGGGCCGGGTCAGCGTCAACGACGAGCCGCTCGACGAGGAGTCGTACATCAAGCCGGGCTCGATCCCGAGCCAGGACCCGTTCGACCGCACCGTGCCCGCCGACATGCTGTTCGTGATGGGCGACAACCGGCAGGACTCGCAGGACTCGCGGTACAACACCGGCAAGCCCGGCGGGGGCTACGTGCCGATGGGCAACGTCGTCGGCACCGCGTTCGTCAAGGTCTGGCCGCTGTCCCGCTTCGAGCTGCTGCGCAACCCCGGCGACGTGTTCGCCGACGTGCCGGACGCCGCTCCGTGACGGTGACGGCCCGGCGTCGAGCCGCCCCGGCCTCGGGTCGTACCCGGCGGCGTCCTGACCTGCGCCACGAGCGGGCCCTCCTGCGCGAGGGGTCCACCCTCGTCGCCGGGATGGACGAGGTGGGACGGGGCGCCCTGGCGGGACCGGTCTCGGTCGGTGTGGTCGTGGTCGACCTGTCGACGCGACCCTGCCCGCCGGGTCTGACGGACTCCAAGCTGCTCACCCCGGCCGCCCGGGAAGCTCTCGTCCCGCTCGCGCGCCGTTGGTGCCTCGCGTGGGCGGTGGGTCACGCCGGGTCGGCCGAGATCGACGCGCACGGCATCGTGGGCGCGCTGCGTCTCGCCGGCCGTCGCGCTCTCGCACAGGCCCGGCGGAGCGTCGGGGACGTGGACGCCGTCCTGCTCGACGGCAAGCACGACTGGTTGAGCAGGCCGCGGGCCGTCGACCTCTTCGAGGCGTTCGACCTCGACCCGATGGGGGCCGACCGGCTCGTCGAGCCGCGCGTGCGCACGCTGGTCAAGGCGGACCTGCAGTGCGCGTCGGTCGCCGCGGCGAGCGTGCTCGCCAAGTGCGAGCGCGACGGTCTCATGACCGGTCTCGCCCGGCAGTACCCGGGCTACGGCTGGGACCAGAACAAGGGGTACGGGGCTGCGGCGCACCTCGCCGCGCTGCGCGAGCACGGCCCCACGTCACAGCACCGCCGCAGCTGGCGGCTCCCCGAGCACACCGGCGAGGTCGCCACGACGGCGCAGGAGGTCGACGGCACGTCCGGGTCCGTCGAGGCCGCGGACCGCGCCGATCTTCTCGGCGGACCGGGGACGTTGCTCGACCCCGAGCGGGTCGCGACACTCCCGGCCACCTGAGGCTCCCGGCATCATGGACCGACGTGATGGTCCATGATGGTCGCGTGAGTGCCGAAGACCTGGAGAACTACGAGACCGAGATGGAGCTCGCGCTCTATCGCGAGTACCGCGACGTCGTCGGGCTGTTCTCGTACGTGGTGGAGACCGAACGTCGCTTCTACCTGGCGAACCAGGTCGACCTGCAGGTGCGCTCCGCGGCCGGTGAGGTCTACTTCGAGCTGCGCCTCGCGGACGCCTGGGTGTGGGACGTCTACCGCTCGGCGCGCTTCGTGAAGTCGGTGCGGGTCGTGACGTTCAAGGACGTCAACGTCGAGGAGCTCGCCAAGGCAGAGCTGCAGCTCTGACTCCGTGCCCGGGCCGGATCGGCTCAGGGCAGGCGTTCTGCGCTTCCACAGGACCGTTCGACGGAGCTTCGTCCCCAGCGACCGGCGCCCGTCGACGCCCGTCTCCCGTCCACCCGGCAGGGTGTGCCGCGGAGGTGAGCCATGAGGGCGAAGGACGCGGTCGGGCGGTACGGGGAGAAGGTGGCTGCGAGCCACCTGGTCGAGGCGGGCTGGGACGTGCTCGACAGGAACTGGCGGGGCCGAGGCGGCGAGCTCGACGTCGTCGCGCTAGACGGCGACGTCCTGGTCGCCGTCGAGGTCAAGACTCGGCGGGGGACGGCGTTCGGGCACCCTGCGCAGGCGGTGACGGCCCAGAAGCTCGCGAGGCTGCGCCGACTGACCGGGCAGTGGCTCGCGGACCACGACGTGCAGGCCCGCTCCGTGCGCATCGACGTCGTCGCGGTCGTGCTGCCGCGAGCCGGGGCCGCGCAGGTCGAGCACCTCGTGGGCGTGAGCGCGTGATGGGCCTGGGCATGACACGTGCGGTCGCGCTGGTCGGGTTCACCGGGCACGTCGTCGAGGTCCAGGCGCACCTCGCGGCGTCGGTCCCGGGCTTCACCCTCGTGGGTCTGCCGGACACGGCGCTCAGCGAGTCGCGCGACCGGGTCCGCGCGGCCGTCGCGTCGACGGGCCTGACCTGGCCCCAGCGCAAGATCACCGTCAACCTCTCACCTGCCGCGCTGCCCAAGACGGGCACCGGGTTCGATCTCGCCATCGCGGTCGCCACCCTGGCCGGCGCAGGAGTGCTGCGTGCCGCCGACGTGGCAGGCGTCGTGCACGTCGGCGAGCTGGGCCTCGACGGACGCCTGCACCCGGGGCGCGGCGTGCTGCCCGCGGTCGCGGCCGCGGTCGCCGCGGGATTCCGCGACGTGGTGGTGCCAGCCGCCGACGCCGCCGAGGCGCGGCTCGTCCCGGGCGCTCGCGTCGTGGGGGCCGTCGACCTCGCCCAGGTCGCGCAGTCCTACGGCGCGTCGGTCGAGCGTGCGTCGGGAGTCGACGGAGCGGTGGCCCCCGCGCGCACGGGGGAGGTCCGACGGCGCGACGGAGACCTCGCCGACGTGCTGGGTCAGGACGAGGCACGGCACGCGATCGAGGTGGCCGCCGCCGGCGGGCACCACCTGCTGCTCGTCGGGGCACCGGGCGCGGGCAAGACGATGCTCGCCTCGCGGCTGCCCGGCATCCTGCCCGACCTCACCGAGCGCGAGGCGGTGGAGGTCACCGCGGTCCACTCCGTCGCGGGCGTGTTCGACCCGGGAGGAGGGCTGCTGCGACGTCCGCCCTACGAGGACCCGCACCACACCGCCACCCCCGCGTCGATCGTCGGCGGTGGCTCAGGTCTCCCACGACCCGGTGCGGCCTCGCGCGCCCACCGCGGTGTGCTGTTCATGGACGAGGCACCGGAGTTCGGGGGGTGCGTCCTGCAGACGTTGCGTCAGCCGCTCGAGCACGGTGAGCTCGTGATCCACCGGGCCGCCGGCAGCGCCCGGTACCCCGCCCGGTTCCAGCTCGTCCTCGCGGCGAACCCGTGCCCGTGCGGACAGGGCGTGGGCAAGGGGCTGGACTGCTCGTGCACAGCGCTCGCCCGGCGCCGCTACCTCGGTCGGCTCTCCGGACCGCTGCTCGACCGGGTGGACGTCCAGGTCGAGGTGCGTCCCGTCACCCGGGTCGAGCGGGCGGCCACGACGCCGCCGGAGTCCAGCGCCGTCGTGGCAGCGCGCGTGCGGGCCGCACGCGAGGCGGCGTCCGTGCGCCTGCGTTCGACCCCGTGGCGGACGAACGCCGAGGTGTCGGGCGCGTGGCTCCGCAGCCGGCTCGGCGCCGACCACGGTCTCCTGCGGGACGTGGACGCCGCGCTCGACCGGGGCACCCTGAGCCTGCGGGGCGCCGACCGCGTGCTGCGGCTCGCGTGGACCGTCGCGGACCTCGCCGGCCGCGACGCCCCGACGCGAGGCGACATCGGCCTCGGTCTGGCGCTGCGGACGCGGGGCCAGCATGGTTGAGCCACGGTCCGGGGCCTCCGCCCGTCCCGCCACGGGCGGGCCACCGGCCGAGCCCGCGTTCGACCTGACGGACGAGCGGCTCGCGCGCGCTGCGTGGTCCCGTGTCGCCGAACCCGGTGACGAGCTGGCCCGCACGCTCGTCTCCCACCTCGGCGCCGCACAGGCGCTCGCGTGGGTCTATGCCGCCGCGCGCGGCCCGGCGGCCGCGCACCGCGAGCTCGTCGCGCTCGGTGAGAGGCGTGCGCCCGAAGGACTTCTCGGTGACGGCACGTCCGCCGACGAGCGGAGCGCGCGGTCGCCGGGCGGGGGCGGTGACCCCGAGGTCGCGGCGACCGTCCTCGGCGCGGCGGCCGTGCCCGGCGGGTCGCCCCCGTGTGCCGGCCGCGTCACCGCGGTCGGCGCAGCCGGGCCGTCGAGGCCCGCGGGCCGGCCCCCGACGCCGGCCGTACGGCTCATGCGGGCGGTGGCGCGGTGGTCGCCGCGGCTCGACGGCCTCGACCCGCGGCGGGAGCTGCGCGTGCTGGAGCGGTGGGGCGGACGGCTGGTCGTCCCGGGGGACCCCGGCTGGCCGGGGGTGCTCGACGATCTCGCCCCCAACGCACCGCTGTGCCTGTGGGTGCGTGGACCGCTCGACCTGGCCGACGCCGCCGGTCGCGCGGTCTCGGTGGTGGGAGCGCGCGCCTGCACGGACTATGGACGACGCGTGACGCACGAGATCGCCACCGGCATCGGTGCCCGCGGGTTCACCGTGGTCTCGGGCGGGGCCTACGGCATCGACGCGGCCGCGCACCGGGGGGCGCTCGCCGCGGACGGCCCCACGGTCGCCTTCCTCGCGGGCGGCGTGGACCGGCTCTATCCCGCCGGGAACACCGACCTGCTGCGCACCGTGATCGACACCGGTGGCACGGTGGTCTCGGAGGTGCCACCCGGGTCCGTGCCGAGCCGGGTCCGCTTCCTCCAGCGCAACAGGCTGATCGCGGCGTTCGGCCGGGCGACGGTCGTGGTCGAGGCCGCGTGGCGCTCGGGCTCGCTCAGCACCGCGGCACGCGCCGCCGAGCTCTCCCGGCCGGTCGGCGCGGTGCCGGGACCGGTGACCTCGATGGCCTCGAGCGGGTGCCACCGGCTCCTGCGCGAGGGGACCGCGGTCTGCGTGACGGACGCCGCCGAGGTGGCCGAGCTCGCGGGCGCGCTGTCGGTCGACGCCGCGCCCGCCCCGCCTCCGGGCCCGCTGCGTGCCTACGACGACCTCGACGGCGCCGAGAAGCGCGCGTGGGAGGCGCTGCCCCTGCGCCGCTCGGTCGAGGTCGGGTCGGTCGCGCGGGCCGCGGGTCTGTCGGTGCCGGAGTCCTTGGCGGCGCTCGGTCGGCTCGAGCTGCTCGGGCTCGCCCGTCCGGAGGGCGGAGGGTGGCGACGGGCGCGCAGAGCCGACAGACTGTCGTGATGAGCCTGCCGAGTCGTCCCGTGCCTCCGGCGGAGTCCGGAGACGGCACCACGGGGCCGGCGGTCCGAGGCGAGGAGCTCGCCCGGCTGCCCCCGGCGCTGGCGCGTGCGCTCGACGACTTCGTGGGACACCTCGAGGTGTCTCGGGGCGTCTCGCGGCACACCGCGCGCGCGTACCGGGGGGATGTCGCCTCGATGCTGCAGCACGCTGCACGTGACGGGGTCGGCGAGCTCGACGACGTCGACCTCGCGAGACTGCGGTCCTGGTTGACCACGCTGTCCGAGCAGGGCCTTGCCCGCTCGACCCTTGCGCGCCGGGGCGCCGCGGTGCGGGTGTTCTTCTCGTGGGCCCGCCACGACGGACGCGTCGCCGCCGACCCCGCCGCCCGACTGGCGAGCCCGCGCGTCGTCCGTGCGCTGCCGACCGTGCTCGCGGAGGACGCTGCGGCGCGCATGCTCGACATCGCCCGGGACGCCGCACGCGACGCCGCGGCCGAGGACGAGCCCGCACGGCTGCGTGAATGGGCGGCGGCGGAGCTGCTCTACGGTGCGGGCGTGCGCGTCGGCGAGCTCGTCGGCGCGGACGTGGACAGCCTGGACCCCGACGCGCGCACCGTGCGGGTCGTCGGCAAGGGGGACAAGGAGCGCGTCGTGCCGTTCGGCGTGCCGGCCGCGCGGGCCGCGGCGGCATGGCTCGAGCGAGGCCGCCCCGCGCTCGTCGGGGTGCGGTCCGGTGCTGCCCTGCTCCTCGGGGACCGTGGCGGACGCTGGGGGCAGCGACAGGTGCGCGACGCCGTGCACCGGCTCGCGCGTGCAGCAGGGGTCGAGGACGTCGCGCCTCACGATCTGCGTCACAGCGCGGCGACGCACCTGCTCGCCGGTGGGTCGGACCTGCGCAGCGTGCAGGAGATCCTCGGGCACTCCTCGCTCGCCACGACGCAGCGCTACACGCACGTGACGGCCGAGCGCCTGCGGAGCTCCTACGAGCAGGCGTTCCCGCGCGCCTGATCGCGTTCCTGCCGTTTGTCGGGGCGGTTCGACGTCGTCCCGGGCGAGTCGCAGGCGCCTAAGGACCGCGCTCCCGGAGCGGCAGCAGCACGATCGGCGGACGGCCGCCGAGCAGCCCGAGCGGGTCGAGGTACGTCCGCTCCCGGCGCACGCCCCAGTGCACGCACGTCCCGGCACAGTGGCTCCCGGCCGTCCCCACCGGATCCTGGACGTGCCCGACGACGTCGCCGCGTCGCACGCGTGTGCCTGCGGAGACGCTGGAGGTGACCGGTTCGAGCGAGGTGCGCAGTCCGTCGTCGTGCGTCACGACGAGGACGTCGCGGCCGGCGACCGGCCCGGCGAAGGTCACCGTGCCGCCGGCGGGCGAGCGGACCGTGTCGCCGGGTGGGGCGGTCAGGTCGACCCCCCGGTGCCCGGGCAGCCAGTCCTGCGCGGGCGGGTCGAACGGGGCGAGGACGTCCGGGGCAGCGGGATCGCCGACCGGGGCCGACCACCCGCCCGCGGCGACGGACGGCGCGGCGTCGGTCGCTCGCGGGGCGGCCGCGCCCGTCGCACTGGGCAGCACTGCCGCGCCGGCGGGCAGGGACAGCGCGACGGCAGCGACGACCAGGACGGCAGCCGCCCGGGTGCGACGGCGGGTCCGGGAGGTCGAGGCCCGCTCCGCCTCGGGTGCGACCTCGTGGCCGCTCGTCGAGGTGTGCACCCGTCGATCCTGCACCGTCGGCACCGACGGCGGGAGCGAGCCCGCCAACCTGTGGACGACGGCCCCACCTGCGGCCCCCACCTGCGGCCCCCGGTGCGGCCAGGTGCGGCTCCAGGTGCGACGTCACGTCGTCGGGCATGCGTCGGGTAGACTCTGTGCCGCGACTGGTCCGCGCCCTTCCTTCTCCGAGGTGAGGTCGCGTCGCCCGTCGACATCGCGCGTCACGTCCCCTCCCCTCCCGGTCCGTCCGGGTGCCCGGGGCCGCGTCCGGCATCGGTCTCGCTCGCACCTCGTGCGGGTGGGTGCTGGACCGGGTGGCGCCAGGGGTGCGTACTGCCAGGGTCCGCACCGACAACCGCAACGTGGCCGCTCAGGGCGGCCACCTGACGCGTGCGCGCACCGGGTGGATCCCGGGCCGCACGGTGAAAGGTCGTGTCATGGCCGTCGTGACCATGCGCCAGCTCCTCGAGAGCGGTGTCCACTTCGGGCACCAGACCCGCCGTTGGAACCCGAAGATGAAGCGCTTCATCTTCACCGAGCGCAACGGCATCTACATCGTCGACCTCCAGCAGTCGCTGTCGTACATCGACCGCGCCTACGAGTTCGTCAAGGAGACCGTCGCCCACGGCGGCACCATCCTGTTCGTCGGTACCAAGAAGCAGGCCCAGGAGCCCGTCGCCGAGCAGGCCGCGCGCGTCGGCATGCCGTACGTCAACCACCGCTGGCTCGGTGGCATGCTCACCAACTTCACGACGGTGCACAAGCGTCTGCAGCGCCTCAAGGAGCTCGAGGAGCTCGACTTCGACGACGTCGCCGGCTCGGGGCTCACCAAGAAGGAGCTCCTCGTCCTGCGTCGCGAGAAGGACAAGCTCGCCCGCACGCTCGGCGGCATCCGCGACATGGCGAAGGTCCCCTCCGCCGTGTGGATCGTCGACACGAACAAGGAGCACCTCGCGGTCGACGAGGCGCGCAAGCTGCGCATCCCGATCGTCGCGATCCTGGACACCAACTGCGACCCCGACGTCGTGGACTACAAGATCCCCGGCAACGACGACGCCATCCGTTCCGTCACGCTCCTCACGCGTGTCGTCGCGGACGCAGTGGCCGAGGGCCTGCTCCAGCGTCACTCGGGTCGCTCGGGTGACGAGGCGGGCGACGAGGCCGCGGCCGAGCCGCTCGCCGAGTGGGAGCGCGAGCTCCTCGCCGGCGCCGAGCAGGGCGAGAAGCCTGCCGAGGCCGCTGCCGAGGCCGCCCCTGCGCAGGACGACGCTGCCGCTGAGGCTCCGGCCGCCGAGACCGCTGAGGCTCCGGCCGCTGAGGCCCCGGCCGAGGACGCTGCCGCCGCCGAGGACGCTGCTGCCGCCGAGGCCCCGGCCGAGGACGCTGCTGCCGCTCCGGCCGAGGACGCTGCCGCGCAGGACGACGCTGCCGAGGCTCCCGCCGAGGCCGCAGAGGTCGCTGACGACAGCAAGTGACGTACGGGGCGCGCGGCGGCGAACGCCGCCGCGCGCCCCGCGTCGTCGGTGACCCGGCGGCCTGAGGGCGCCCGGCACCTACCAGCACGTACCCGTGACGACACACGAGTGAGGACTCCCCACCATGGCGAACTACACCGCCGCTGACATCAAGGCGCTGCGCGAGCGCACCGGCGCCGGCATGCTCGACGTCAAGAAGGCGCTCGACGAGGCGGACGGCAACGCCGAGAAGGCGTTGGAGATCATCCGCGTCAAGGGCCTGAAGGGCGTGGCCAAGCGCGAGGGCAACACGACCTCGGAGGGACTCGTCGCCGTCAAGGTGACCGACGTCGACGGCGGCCAGGTCGCCACGGTCGTCGAGATCAACTCCGAGACCGACTTCGTCGCGAAGAACGACACGTTCATCGGCTTCGCCAACGAGGTCCTCGACGCGGTCGCAGCGGCCGGTGCCGCCGACCTCGACGCGGCGCTCGTCGCCCCGCTCGGTGACGGCACCGTCCAGGACGCCGTCAACGGCGCGGCCGCGACGATGGGCGAGAAGATCGTCCTGCGTCGTGTCGCCCGCCTCGAGGGCGAGAAGATCACCGCCTACCTCCACCGCACGGCCAAGGACCTTCCGCCGTCGATCGCAGCGGTCGTCGTGACCGACGCCGCTGGCGAGGCGGTCGCCAAGGACGTCGCGCAGCACATCGCGGCGATGGCTCCCGAGTTCCTCGGCCGCGACGACGTCCCGGCGGAGACCGTCGAGAACGAGCGCCGGATCGCCGAGGAGACCTCGCGCAACGAGGGCAAGCCGGAGGCCGCGCTGCCGAAGATCGTCGAGGGCCGCCTCAACGGCTACTTCAAGTCGGCGGTCCTGCTCGACCAGCCGCTCGCCAAGGACCCGAAGCAGTCCGTGGCGCAGACCCTGTCGGGCGTCGGCGGCACGCTGACCGCGTTCGTGCGGTTCCGCGTCGGCTCCTGACCCACGACGCAGGCCCGGCACCCCGACGGGGTGCCGGGCCCGCGTACACCCGGAGCCTGCCGCCGACGACGTCGGTCGGCGCGCACCCCGCACCCTGGCGCAGCCAGGACCGCGAGACGACGAAGGACAGGTGGCGAGAGTGACGGCAGTCGACGAGGCGCAGGCAGCGGTTCCGGTCGAGGAGGCGAGGCCCCGGCGGGTGCTCCTGAAGCTCTCCGGGGAGACCTTCGGCGGCGGACAGATCGGGCTCGCCCCGGACGTCGTGCAGCGGGTGGCGCAGGAGATCGCCGACGCGGTCGTCCAGGGCGTCCAGGTCGCGATCGTCGTGGGCGGTGGCAACTTCTTCCGGGGTGCCGAGCTGTCGCAGCGCGGGCTGGACCGGGCGCGTGCCGACTACATGGGCATGCTCGGCACCGTCATGAACTGCCTGGCGCTCCAGGACTTCCTGGAGCAGGCCGGGGTGAAGACCCGCGTGCAGACCGCGATCACGATGGGCCAGGTCGCCGAGCCGTACATCCCGCTGCGCGCGATCCGCCACCTCGAGAAGGGGCGCGTCGTGATCTTCGGGGCCGGTGCTGGCATGCCGTACTTCTCGACCGACACGGTCTCCGTGCAGCGCGCTCTCGAGACGCACTGCCAGGAGGTCCTGATGGGCAAGAACGGCGTGGACGGTGTCTACACCGCCGACCCGCGGACCGACCCCGACGCGGTCAAGCTCGACCACCTCACCTACACCGAGGCGCTGGTGCGGGACCTCGGCGTCATGGACGCCACGGCCCTGAGCCTGTGCCGGGACAACCACGTGCGCATGCGCGTGTTCGGCATGGGCGAGTCCGGGAACGTGACCCGGGCGCTGGTGGGGGACACTATTGGCACACTGGTCACGACGGACTGATCCGTCGCACGACACGTTAGGAGCACCGGGTGATCGACGAGACCCTCCTCGAGGCCGAGGAGAAGATGGACAAGGCGGTCGAGGTGGCGAAGGACGACTTCGCCGCGATCCGCACCGGGCGTGCGAACGCCGCGATGTTCAACAAGATCACCGTCGAGTACTACGGGGCGCCCACGCCGCTGCAGCAGCTCGCATCGTTCACGGTGACCGAGGCCCGCACGATCCTGGTCTCCCCGTTCGACAAGAGCTCGCTCACAGCGGTCGAGAAGTCGCTGCGCGAGTCGGACCTCGGGGTGAACCCGTCGAACGACGGCAACGTCATCCGCGTCGTGCTGCCCGCCCTCACGGAGGAGCGTCGGCGTGACTTCGTCAAGCTCGCGAAGGCGAAGGCCGAGGACGGTCGCGTGTCGGTGCGCAGCGTCCGCCGCCGCGCGAAGGAGGAGCTGGACCGCATCGTGCGTGACGGCGAGGCGGGCGAGGACGAGGTGACCCGGGCCGAGAAGGAGCTCGAGTCGCTGACCAAGCAGCACGTCGAGCAGATCGACGCGCTGCTCGCAGGCAAGGAGAGCGAGCTGCTGGAGGTCTGAGACCCCTGCACCGCTTCTATGACTGACGAATCACTCACCGCGTCCGGAGCGCGTCGTGGTCCACGGGCCGGACGCAACCTGCCGGCCGCGATCGCCGTCGGCGTCGGGTTGCTGGTGGTGGTCGCGGCGAGCCTCGCGTTCCGCCCGGAGCCGTTCGTGCTGCTCGCCGTCGCCGCGGTCGGTGCGGCGCTGTGGGAGCTCCGGCAGGCGTTGAGCCGCCGCGACCTGCACATCCCGCTCCTGCCGCTGCTCGTCGGCACGGTGGGGATCCTCGTGTCCTCGTTCTACTCGGGCCCAGAGGCCCTGCTCGTGTCGTTCATGCTCACCGTCGCGGGCGTGGTGGTGTGGCGGACGATCGACGGTTCGGGCGTGTCCGCGGTGCGCGACGCCGCGGCGGGCACGTTCGCGACCGCGTACCTGCCGTTCATGGCGGGGTTCGTCATGCTGCTGCTCGCGCAGGACGACGGCCGGGTCAAGGTGCTGCTGTTCATCCTGCTGGCGGTGGCGAACGACGTCGGCGGCTACGTCGCCGGTGTGCTCTACGGGCGGCACCCGCTCGCTCCGTCGATCAGCCCGAAGAAGTCCTGGGAGGGCCTCGCCGGTTCGTTCGTCCTGGCGACCGCGGTCGGCGTCGTCGGAATGGTCGTGGGCCTCGGGGCGAGCCCCTGGGTCGGTGTCGCGCTCGGCGTGCTCGCCCCGCTCACCGCGACCGTCGGCGACCTCGCCGAGTCGATGATCAAGCGGGACCTAGAATTGAAGGACATGGGGTCGCTCCTTCCCGGCCACGGGGGCATCCTCGACCGGCTCGACTCCATGCTGCTGACCGCCCCGTTCGTGTACGTGCTGCTGACGCTGGCCGTCTGACGCCCGACGGCGAGACCCGCCGTGACCCCCACCGCTTGGACCCACCTCATGACCGTCCCGCCCGCATCCTCGGCATCCTCGGCCCAGTCCGTCCGCCCCTCGGCGGAGTCGAAGCCCCTCCCGCTCGTCATGACCGCGCCGCGGCGCGGCAAGCCGCCGCGGCACTTCGCGGACCTCGCGCCCGAGGAGGTCCGCGCGGCGGTCGTCGAGCTCGGTGAGAAGCCGTTCCGCGCCAAGCAGCTCGCGACGCACTACTACGCGCACCTCACCCGCGACCCCGAGGCCATGACGGACCTGCCGAAGGCATCGCGCGACGTGCTCACCGACGCGCTCTTCCCGCCGCTGCTCACGTCCGCGAGGCGCATGGAGGCGGACGGGGGCACCACGGTCAAGACCTTGTGGCACCTGTTCGACGGGGCGAAGGTCGAGTCCGTGCTGATGCGCTACCCCAAGCGCACGACGCTGTGCGTCTCGAGCCAGGCGGGCTGTGGCATGGCCTGCCCGTTCTGCGCCACCGGACAGCTGGGCCTGACCCGCAACCTGTCGATCGCCGAGATCGTCGAGCAGGTCCGCTCCGCCGCCCGCTCGCTCGCGGACGGGGAGATCCCCGGTGGACCGGCTCGGCTCAACAACCTCGTGTTCATGGGCATGGGTGAGCCGCTGGCGAACTACAAGGCGGTCATGGGGACGGTCCGGCGGCTGGTCGCCCCTGCCCCGGACGGGCTGGGGATGTCGGCGCGCAACATCACGGTCTCGACCGTCGGTCTCGTCCCGGCGATGCGCAAGCTCGCCGACGAGGGGATCCCCGTGACGCTGGCGCTGTCGCTGCACGCCCCCGACGACGACCTGCGCAGCGAGCTCGTCCCCATCAACACGCGGTGGAGCGTCGACGAGACGCTCGACGCCGCGCGGCACTACTTCGAGGTCACCGGGCGGCGCGTGAGCATCGAGTACGCGCTGATCAAGGACATGAACGACCACGGCTGGCGTGCCGACCTGCTGGGCGAGAAGCTCAACGCGCGCGGCAGCGGCTGGGTGCACGTCAACCCGATCCCGCTCAACCCCACGCCCGGCTCCATCTGGACCGCGAGCGACCCTGCCGTCGAGACCGAGTTCGTGGCACGATTGCGCGGGCACGGGATCCCGACGACGATCCGTGACACCCGCGGCAGCGACATCGACGGCGCCTGCGGGCAGCTCGCTGCAGAGGAGGACGAGTGAGTTCGCTGTTCACCGAGGTCTCGAGGACGCGGAACGGGTACGACCCGGAAGAGGTGGACGACTTCTTCGAGCACGCCCGCGAGGTCTACGAGGGCAAGGCCGCCGAGCGGTTGACCAGCACCGACATCCAGACGTCGGTCTTCGACCTCGTCCGCGGCGGCTACGACACCCACGAGGTCGACGCGGCGCTCGACCGGCTGGAGGGGGCTTTCATCGCGCGCCAGCGTGCTCAGTACGTCGCCGCGCACGGCCAGCAGGCGTGGATGACGGCGCTGGCCGAGCGTGCCAGGACCCTGTACGGGCGGCTGGGACGGCCCGACGGCGAGAAGTTCGCCCCTGCGGAGCGGGGGAAGCCGGCGTACGACACCGACGACGTCGACGACATGTGCGACCGCCTCGTCGCCTACTTCGATCGCCAGGAGCCCATCACGGCCGCGGAGGTCCGTGCGGCGACCTACGGTCGGGCCCGCGGTCGCGACGGGTATGCGGAGGGACCGGTGGACGCGTTCTTCGCGCGAGCCATCGAGGTGCTGCTCGGGGTCGAGTGACGGCCTCGGGCACGGTCGGCTGCGCAGGGCCCGCCCGGACGCGGTAGCGCCGGCGGACCCGGTCTCGGCGTCGCGGCCCGTGTCCCTGCCTCGGCGACTGCCGTTCCACCTCGGCCAACTGGGAGGATGGTGCCCATGCCCGACCGCACCGCACCCGCCCGCCCGGCCCCGCCAGGATCCACCGCGCCTCGCACGGTCACGATCCTCGGCTCGACCGGGTCGATCGGGACCCAGGCGCTCGACGTCGTGCGCTCCCACCCGGGCCGGTTCCGGGTCGACGCGCTGTCCGCGGGCGGGAGCGACGTCGGGCTGCTGGCCCGCCAGGCCGCGGAGGTCGGTGCCCGGGCCGTCGCGGTCGCGGACGACACACGGGTCCGCGCCCTCGAGGGGGCCCTGGCCGAGGCGTTCGCCGGTCGCGGCACGGCGCCCGAGGTGTTCGCCGGCCCGGAGGCCGCGGCCGAGCTCGCGGGGCGGGGGAGCGACGTCGTGCTCAACGGCGTCACCGGGTCCGTGGGTCTCGCGCCCACGCTCGCGGCCCTGCGGGGCGGGTCGACGCTCGCCCTCGCCAACAAGGAGTCGCTCGTCGCCGGCGGCGCGCTCGTCCGGGCCGCGCAGCGGCGTGCGGACCAGATCGTCCCCGTGGACTCGGAGCACTCCGCTCTCGCCCAGTGCCTGCGCTCCGGCGCACGCGCCGAGGTGCGGCGGCTGATCCTCACGGCGTCGGGCGGGCCGTTCCGCGGCTGGGCGGCGGACGCCGTCAAGGCTGCGACCGTCGACCAGGCGCTCGCGCACCCGACCTGGGCCATGGGGCCCGTGGTCACGGTGAACTCCGCGAGCCTCATGAACAAGGGTCTCGAGCTCATCGAGGCGCACCTGCTCTTCGACGTGCCGGTCGAGGACATCACCGTGGTCGTGCACCCGCAGTCGGTCGTGCACTCGATGGTGGAGTTCGTCGACGGCTCGACGATCGCCCAGGCCTCGCCCCCCGACATGCGCCTGCCCATCGCGCTCGGCCTGAGCTGGCCCGAGCGTCTCGACGTCGTGACGCCGCCGTGCGACTGGTCGCGGGCCGCGTCGTGGACGTTCGAGCCGCTCGACGAGGTCGCCTTCCCCGCCGTCGGCCTGGCCCGGGCGGCAGTCGCGGCGAGCGCGACCCACCCGGCGGTGTACAACGCGGCCAACGAGGAGGCGGTCCAGGCGTTCCTCAGCGGGCACGCAGGTTTCGGTGACATCGTGACCACGGTCGAGCGCGTCCTCGCGGCGCACGACGGAACGGATGCGGCGTCCGTGACGTTGGACCACGTGGCGGACGCCGAGGAGTGGGCGCGCGCCCGCGCGCACGAGCTGCTCGACCGCCGCTAGACCAGGACGCCCGGTCTGCGCGTCGGAGCCCCGCGCGGGAAGATCGAGCCAGGAGAACTCTGTGAGGACGAACGCATGGCGCTGGTGATCGGCATCCTCGTGGTCGTGGTCGGGATCGTCGTCTCGATCGCGCTGCACGAGGTCGGGCACATGGTGCCCGCGAAGGCGTTCGGGGTGCGGGTGAGCCAGTACATGGTCGGCTTCGGCCCCACGCTCTGGTCGCGCCGGAAGGGCGAGACCGAGTACGGGTTCAAGGCCATCCCGCTCGGAGGGTACGTGCGCATGGTCGGCATGTACCCCCCCGCCCCGGCGGGAGTCCGGCAGCGGGGCGGCGGGTTGTTCTCGCAGGTCGTCGCCGACGCGCGCGACGCCAGCACCGAGGAGATCCGCCCGGGTGAGGAGGGCCGGGCCTTCTACCACCTCTCGGCCCCCAAGAAGGTCGTCGTGATGCTCGGCGGGCCGTTCATGAACCTCGTCATCGCGTTCGTGCTCATGCTCGTCGTGTGCGTGGGCATCGGGCTGCCCGCGGTCACGACGACGGTCGGGTCCGTCGCCCCGTGCGTCGCCGAGACCGTGACCACCGCGGACGAGGAGTGCGCCCCGGACGCGGCGCCGTCGCCCGCGACCGCGGCGGGTCTCGAGCCGGGCGACACGATCGTGTCGTTCGACGGCCAGGACGTGTCGTCGTGGGACCAGCTCGCCGGCATGATCCGGGGTGCGGCGGACGCGACCGTCCCGCTCGTGGTCGAGCGCGACGGCCAGCGAGTCGACCTGACGATCACGCCCACCGAGGCGCAACGGCAGGTCGTCGCCGACGATGGCACACCCGTGGTCGACGACGCGGGGGAGCCGGTCACCGAGCCCGCCGGGGTCGTCGGTTTCACGCCGACCGTCGAGCGGAGCTCGGCGGGGGTCGGCACCGCGGTCGAGGCGACGTGGCAGCAGGTCAGCGGCACGGCGGCGATGATCGTCACGCTCCCCGTCAAGGTCGGCGAGGCGGTGGAGGCGGCCTTCACCGATGCGCCGCGCGGCCAGGACTCCGTGATGAGCGTCGTCGGGGTGGGCCGGGTCGCGGTCGACGTGGCCGGCGCGGACAACCCGGTGCTGGACCGGGTGGTGACCATGCTGCTGCTGCTCGCAGCCCTGAACGTCGCGCTGTTCGTGTTCAACCTCGTCCCGCTCCTGCCGCTCGACGGCGGGCACGTCGTCAACGCGCTCTACGAGGGCGGCAAGCGCACCGTGGCCCGGGTGCGCGGCCTCCCGCGCCCGGGGCCCGCCGACGTCGCGCGGATGATGCCGGTCGCGTACGTGATGTTCGTCGTGCTGATCGGCGTCGGCGGTCTGCTCATCCTCGCCGACATCATCGACCCCGTCCGCCTGACGTAGCCGGCCCGCCCACGCGTCTCGCCGCGTGGAGGTTCCGCGACGATGTGTCGCAGCGACCGCGAAGGTGCGTGGGCGTGTCGTGAGCCGATGCGGCGTCGGGCACGGGTCGGGGGATACTAGGAGGCGTGAGCGTACCTATCAGCCTCGGAATGCCTGCCGCACCACCGCCGGTCCTCGCGCCGCGCCGCAAGACGCGCAAGATCCACGTCGGCAAGGTGGAGGTCGGCGGCGACGCGCCGATCAGCGTCCAGTCGATGACGACGACCAAGACGACGGACATCAACGCGACCCTGCAGCAGATCGCGGAGCTGACGGCGTCGGGCTGCGACATCGTGCGCGTCGCGTGCCCGACGCAGGACGACGCGGACGCGCTGCCCGCGATCGCGAGGAAGTCGCAGATCCCCGTCATCGCGGACATCCACTTCCAGCCCAAGTACGTCTTCGCGGCGATCGAGGCCGGGTGCGCCGCCGTGCGCGTCAACCCGGGCAACATCCGCCAGTTCGACGACCAGGTCAAGGAGATCGCCCAGGCGGCGAAGGACCACGGCACGTCCCTGCGGATCGGCGTCAACGCCGGCTCCCTCGACAAGCGCCTGCTCGCCAAGTACGGCAAGGCCACGCCGGAGGCACTCGTCGAGTCCGCGGTGTGGGAGGCGTCGCTGTTCGAGGAGCACGACTTCCACGACTTCAAGATCTCCGTCAAGCACAACGACCCCGTCGTCATGGTCCGGGCCTACGAGCTGCTCTCGCAGGCGGGGGACTGGCCCCTGCACCTCGGTGTCACCGAGGCCGGGCCCGCGTTCCAGGGCACGATCAAGTCCGCGACCGCGTTCGGCGCGCTGCTCAGCCAGGGCATCGGCGACACGATCCGCGTGTCCCTCTCGGCCCCGCCGGTCGAGGAGGTCAAGGTCGGCAACCAGATCCTCCAGGCGCTCAACCTGCGCCCGCGCAAGCTCGAGATCGTCTCGTGCCCGTCGTGCGGCCGGGCCCAGGTCGACGTCTACACGCTCGCGGAGAAGGTGACCGCCGGCCTCGAGGGCATGGAGGTCCCGCTGCGCGTCGCTGTCATGGGCTGCGTCGTCAACGGTCCGGGCGAGGCGCGCGAGGCGGACCTCGGCGTCGCGTCCGGCAACGGCAAGGGCCAGATCTTCGTCAAGGGCGAGGTCGTCAAGACGGTCCCGGAGGCGATGATCGTCGAGACCCTCATCGAGGAGGCGCTGCGCATCGCGGACACGATGACCCCGGAGAACGACGCGCAGGCCGGCTCGCCGGTCGTCACCGTCGGCTGACCTCGGTGGCACGCTGGCGCCCGGCGGTCTCGTCGGACCCGTCGCGGCGCGGGCGTCCTCGCCCCCGGGCACGCGAGCTGCGAGACGTCGACGTGGCCGAGGCCCTGGCCGTGTGTGCGGGCGATCCGGTCGCGTCCGCGCTCGCCGCCTCGCGGCTCGAGGTCGCGCGGCGCGTGGGCCTGCGTGCCGCGGGCGGCCAGGCGTGGGGGTTCCCCGCCGAGGGCGCCCTCGAGGCCGTGTGCTGGTCGGGCGCCAACCTGGTCCCGGTGGTCCCGGTGACCCTCTCCGCCGCCGACCGCGACGCGGCCGTCGCGGGGTTCGCGGTGCTCGCGATGCGGTCCGGGCGCCGGTCGTCGTCGGTCGTGGGGGAGCGTGCCGGCGTGCTCGCGCTGTGGGACCTGCTCTCGGCGTCGTGGCCGGTACCCCGCGAGGTCCGGTCGGAGCAGCCCTCGCTGGCGATCGACCGCGAGCCCGACGTCGAGCCCGACCCGCTCGTGCGCCGCTCCGTCCTCGCCGAGGTGCCGGTGGTGCTGCCGGCGTGCGTGAGCATGTTCACCGAGGAGGTCGGCTACTCGCCCGTGCAGGGCGGCGGCCGCGCCTACGCCGATCGGGTGCGCGCGCTCGTCAGTGCCGGCAGGTCGTTCGTCCGGATCGACGAGACGGGCCCGGACGGCGCTCCCGGCCAGGGGGCGCACGTCGTCTTCAAGGCGGAGCTGGGCGCCGTGACGGACCGGGTGGCCCAGGTCCAGGGCGTGTGGGTGGACCCGCGCTACCGGGGCCGGGGGTTCGCCGCGCCGGGGATGGCGGCGGTCGTCCGGCAGACGCGCGCCCTGCCCGGCGGTGCCGCGGCGAGCCCGCCGGTGGTCTCCCTCTACGTCAACGACTACAACGCCCGTGCCCTCGCGACCTACCGGCGGGTCGGCTTCGAGCAGGTCGGCAGCTACGCGACCGTCCTGTTCTGAGCCCTACCGCAGCAGGCGGGACATGCGGCGGTCCGCGAGCACCTGCCCGCCGGTCTGGCACGTCGCGCAGTACTGCAGGCTCCGGTCCGCGAAGCTCACCTCGCGCACCGTGTCCCCGCACACGGGGCACTTCTGACCCGCGCGGCCGTGCACGCGCATCCCGGAGCGCTTCGCGTCCTTCAGCTCCGCCGCGGGCCGGCCCGACGACGTGGCGACCGCCGCTGCGAGCACCTCGCCCACGGCGGCGTGCAGCCTGGCCACCTCGTCCGGCGCGAACGACCGGGTGAGCTTGAACGGGCTCGTGCGCGCGGCGTGCAGGATCTCGTCGGAGTACGCGTTGCCGATGCCCGCGATCGACGACTGGTCGCGCAGGAGGCCCTTGACCTGCTGGTTCCGGGCGGCCATGAGCTCCCCGAGCACGTCGGCCGTGAACGCCGGGTCCAGCGGCTCGACGCCCAGCGTCTCGATCGCGCGGACCTCGGCCGGGTGCCGTACGACGTGCACCGCGAGCCGCTTGCGCGTGCCCGCCTCGGTGAGGTCGAAGCCCGCGCCGTCGTCGAACCGGACCCGGAGCGCGAGAGCGGCGATCTTGCCGCCCCCACCGCCGCCGAGCCGTGGTCGGACGGGGGTGGTCGGCGACTTCTCCGACCACCGCAGCCAGCCACCACGGGCGAGGTGGAAGACGAGGTGGAGGCCGTCGTCGACCACGAGGTCCAACCACTTGCCGTGCCGACGGGCACCGGTGACCGTCCCGCCGACCAGGGCGGTGACCGGCGGGTCGAACGTCTTGAGCGCGGCGATCTGGGCCACGTCCGCGGCGACGACCGACCGCCCTGCGGCGCGGTCGTCGAGGAACCGGACGAGGGCCTCGACCTCGGGGAGCTCGGGCATGGAGCCATCCTCGCCGCCGGTAGGGTTGGGCGCATGTCATCCGACCTCCTGCGCCTGTCCTCCCTCTTCGTCCGGACGCTGCGCGAGGACCCGGCCGATGCCGAGGTCGCCAGCCACCGCCTCCTCGTGCGTGCCGGGTACATCCGTCGCGCGGCCCCCGGCATCTACACGTGGCTGCCGCTCGGCCTGCGCGTGCTCGCCAAGGTCGAGGCCGTCGTCCGCGAGGAGATGACCGCAGCGGGCGCGCAGGAGGTGCACTTCCCTGCGCTGCTGCCGCGCGAGCCGTACGAGACGACCGGGCGCTGGACCGAGTACGGACCCAACCTGTTCCGGCTCACCGACCGCAAGGACGGCGACTACCTCCTCGCGCCGACGCACGAGGAGATGTTCACGCTCCTGGTCAAGGACCTGTACTCGTCGTACAAGGACCTGCCGGTGACGCTGTTCCAGATCCAGACGAAGTACCGGGACGAGGCGCGTCCTCGCGCGGGGCTCATCCGCGGTCGTGAGTTCGTGATGAAGGACGCCTACTCGTTCGACACCACCGACGCGGGACTGGACGCGTCCTACGCGGCACAGCGCGCCGCGTACCAGCGCATCTTCGACCGGCTCGGTCTCGAGTACGTGGTCGTCGCGGCCACGTCGGGCGCCATGGGCGGCTCGCGCTCGGAGGAGTTCCTCACGCCGACGCCGATCGGGGAGGACACGTTCGTGCGCTCTCCCGGCGGCTACGCGGCGAACGTCGAGGCCGTGGTCACGCCCGTGCCCGAGGCGATCGACGCCACCGACGCGCCCGCCGCGCACGTCGAGGAGACGCCCGGCACACCCACGATCGACTCCCTCGTCGCCTTCGCCAACGCGCACCACGCGCGCGACGACCGGCCATGGACCGCAGCCGACACGCTCAAGAACGTCGTGCTGGCCGTCACGCACCCGGACGGTCGCCGCGAGATCGTCGTCGTGGGTCTGCCGGGCGACCGCGGGGTCGACCTGAAGCGTGCCGGTGCCGCGTTCGAGCCCGCAGAGGTCGAGCCCGCCACGGACGCGGACTTCGCAGCGCACCCCGAGCTCGTCAAGGGCTACATCGGCCCGCGGGCCTTCGGCCCGAGCGTCGCCGACGAACGACCGCAGGTCGACGAGAGCGTGGCCGACAACGTGACGGCGCGGCAGCCGGTCCGGTACCTGCTCGACCCTCGGGTCGTGTCCGGGACCCGCTGGATCACCGGTGCCGACGAGGACGGTCGGCACGTGTTCGACCTCGTCGCCGGTCGGGACTTCAGCGCCGACGGGGCCATCGAGGCGGCGGAGGTCCGCGCCGGGGACCCTGCGCCCGACGGTTCCGGTCCGCTGGAGCTCGCGCGAGGTATCGAGATCGGTCACATCTTCCAGCTCGGGCGCAAGTACGCCCAGGCGCTGGGACTGACGGTCCTCGACGAGAACGGCAAGCAGGTCGTGGTGACCATGGGCTCGTACGGCATCGGCGTCACCCGGGTGCTCGCGGCGCTCGCGGAGGCCAACCACGACGACGCCGGGCTCGCGTGGCCCGCGCACGTCGCGCCGGCACACGTGCACGTCGTCGCGACGGGCAAGGACGCGGCGGTGTTCGAGGAGGCCGAGAGGATCTCCGGCGAGCTGGTGGCGCGGGGCGTCGAGGTGATCTACGACGACCGTCCCAAGGTCTCGCCCGGCGTGAAGTTCAAGGACGCCGAGCTGCTCGGGGTCCCGGTGCTGCTCGTCGTGGGCCGCGGCCTGGCCGACGGGGTCGTCGAGCTCCGGGCGCGGATGGGCGAGGCCGAACAGGCCCCGGTGGCCGACGCCGTCGACCGGGCCGTGGAACGCGTCCAGCAGCTGCTGGGCTGAGCCGTCGCCCGGGCCGCTGCGGGGACTGCGGCCGGGTCGGGCCGCCGTGGGCGGGGGCTCAGCCCTCGGCCTGCTCCGGCATGCCGGGGAAGGCCGAGGGTGCGGCGCCCCACGAGACGGCCGCGGACCACGCGTCCTCGAGCAGCCCGACGGACGTCGCCCGGGACTGGGGCGTCGCCGTCGCGACGAGGGACGCGTAGGAGACCGCCAGGTCGGTCTCGAGCAGCTGGGCGAGGGCCCGGACGTCGTCGTCGGGCAGGACGTATGCGACTCGGCGCGGATCCTGGTCGGTCCCCCCGGTGCCTGCGGCCAGTGCCCAGGCCTGCGCGCGTGCACGGTGCTGCGCGGCCCGCTCCACCGCGCGCGTGCGGACCTTGCCGTCGGTCTGCGCGGCCCGGACCTCGTAGGCGTACCCCGCCGAGTCCTCGGAGGCGACCAGGGTCGCAAGGTCTGCTGCACCGACCCCCGAGGGGGCCTCGTCCACGACGGGGACGGCGGTCACCAGGACGTCCGCGGCCTCCGAGCCGGTGGCCGCGGCGAGCCGACGGGCGGACAGGTCCTCCGACGTCGCCACCGAGGCCAGCAGACGTGCGAGCTCCCCGTCCTGCGTCGCGTCCGCGGAGGCGCCCGTGCGTTGGGACGCCTCGACGAGCGCGGTCACGACGTCGTCGGTGGTGGCCGGCTCGGTGGTCGCGGACGCGGACCCCGTGTCCTCGGACGAGCTCTCGGCCGCCTCGTCGTCCGTGCGCGGTGCCGTCGTGGTCACGGCGGGACGGGGTTGGTCGTCGGTGGATCCGAGCCCGGACGGGAGCCCGGAGTCGTAGACGCCCCCGAGCGCGTCGACGTGCTCCGTGGCGAAATCGTCCACCTCGGCGAGCAGCGCGAGGACGTCGGCGTCTTTCACCGTCGGCGTGACCTCGCTCACCAGCTCGCTCACGGTGCGGGCGTCGAGGACGGCGGTCTCGCGGACGAGCTCGCGGGCGTCCGGGACCGGTTCCGTGGGTGTCGGGGTCTCGATCCGGAGGCCGCATCCGCCGAGCAGGACCGCGAGCGCGAGCGCCGCGCCGGCCGCCGGGACCGCGGACGGACGGCGGCGCCCTCGGGGCGGGTCGTCGGGAGCGGCGGGGGGTGCCGCGGTCGCGTGCGCACTCATCAGGGGCGATGATGTCACGTTCCGGGCAGGTGAGTCGTTACGCTGAGCACTGGTCGAGGCAGGACAACAACACACCGGTCGTATCCGTGCCCGGCGTGCGAGCCGACGGGAGCTGAGTTTCATGGCAGGGCAGGCGGGCGATCAGCCCTCGAAGCGAGGCGAGGACACGCTGAGCGCGAGCGTTCGACGAGTCGTGCGACCGGTGGTCGAGACCGAGGGTCTCGTGCTCGAGGACGTCACGGTCTCTCGCGCGGGCTCCCGGTCGGTGGTGCGGATCGTGGTCGACCTCCCCGACGACGTGCTGGGGAGTCTCGACCTCGACACGGTCGCCGAGGTGTCACGACCGGTGTCGGCCGCGCTGGACGACGTGGGCGCTCTGCGCGGTGCCTACACGCTCGAGGTCTCCACGCCGGGTACCGACCGCGCGCTGACGCAGGCACGCCACTTCCGCCGCGCCCGCGGGCGCGTGGTGAGGCTCCGGCTCGTCGACGGCGGTGACGTGGAGGGCCGGCTGGTCGACGTCACGACGCCCGCGCCGGGTGACGCAGAACGCGTCGACCTCGCTCTCGACGTCAAGGACGCACGCGGCCGGGTGCGCTCGTGCAGCGTCCCGCTCGCCGACGTCGTGCGCGGGCAGGTGCAGGTGGAGCTGCGGCGCGCGCTCGACGCGGCGCTGCCCGAGCTCGACGGCGAGAGCACCGGCACGACCGCCGCCGGCCGCGGCACCGACGACGAGGAGGCTTGACCTGATGGACATCGACATGACGACCCTGCGCCTGCTGGAGCGCGAGCGGGACCTCAGTCTCGACGTGCTCGTCGGCGCGATCGAGCAGGCCCTGCTCTCGGCCTACCACCGCACGCCGGAGGCGTACGCGCGGGCGCGCGTCGAGCTCGACCGCAAGTCCGGGCACGTGACGGTCTGGGCGCGCGAGGCGATCGCCGCTCCCGACCAGGACGAGGAAGCTGCCCCAGGGCCGGTCGAGCTCGGACCCGAGTTCGACCACACCCCTGCTGACTTCGGTCGCATCGCGACCGCGACAGCCCGCCAGGTGATCGTGCAGCGGCTCCGCGACGCGGAGGACGACCAGATCCTCGGCACGTTCCGCGGCAAGGAGGGCGAGGTCCTCGCGGGTGTCATCCAGCAGGGGCGCGACCCCCGCACGGTGCTGGTGGAGGTCGGCGGCACCGAGGCGGTCCTGCCACCGCACGAGCAGGTGCCGACCGAGGAGTACGTGCACGGCGAGCGGCTGCGCGCCTACGTGCTCGAGGTGGCCCGTGGGATGAAGGGCGCGCAGATCACGTTGAGCCGAACGCACCCGAACCTCGTGCGCAAGCTGTTCGAGCTCGAGGTCCCGGAGATCGCGGACGGTTCGGTGGAGATCACGGCGATCGCACGGGAGGCGGGCCACCGCTCCAAGGTCGCCGTGCGTTCGACCGTGCCGGGTCTCGGTGCCAAGGGCGCCTGCATCGGCCCGATGGGCTCGCGCGTCCGGGCGGTGATGGCGGAGCTGCACGGCGAGAAGATCGACATCGTGGACCACGCGGACGACCCCGCGCGGTTCGTGGCCAACGCGCTGTCCCCGGCGCGTGTGTCGTCGGTCACCGTCGTGGACGAGGTCGCGCGCGCCGCGCGCGTCGTGGTGCCCGACTTCCAGCTCTCGCTCGCCATCGGCAAGGAGGGGCAGAACGCCCGTCTCGCCGCGAAGCTCACCGGTTGGCGGATCGACATCCGGTCCGACGAGGGCGGTGCCACGGAGCCCGGAACCGCCGCGGACGCGGACGCGGACGCGGGTGGGGCGGCGCGGTGAGCAGGAGCTCCGCGCCGTGAACCGGTCACACGCGCTGGGCGGGCGCGGTAGACTGTCAGGGACCGGGCCACGATCCGTCATCCCCAGCATGCCTACCGACCCTTCTGCGCTGCGCGAACCGCAGCAGGTTGGACCGGTTCGTACGTGCGTCGGGTGCCGGGGTCGTGACCTGAGGTCAGTTCTTCTCCGACTGGTCCTCGACCGCTCGGACGGGAACGATGAGCCTCGTCTCGTCGTCGACGTCCGCGGCTCGTTGCCCGGTCGCGGTGCGTGGCTCCATCCCGAGCCGCGGTGCCTCGAGGCGGCTGAGCGTCGGCGGTCGGTCCCGCGGGCCCTGCGTATCGCAGGTCCGCTCGACCTCACGCACGTGCACGCCGTCGTCGAGGCCCACCGGGGAGAGCGCCGCTGAGCTGTCCGTCCCGACCGCGGGACGGGTACGAGATCCGACCGGGCACGACGCGTTCGTGGCCGGCCGCACCGCACGACACGTCGACAAGGAAGCGGGTTAGAAGCCGATGGGCACGCGATGAGTACCCAGCGATGAGCACCCAGCACTAACGACGGTCCTCCCTGTCCGGGCGGGCCGAGACAGGAGAGTTGTGGCTAAGGTCCGCGTCTACGAGCTCGCCAAGGAGCTCGGGGTGGAGAGCAAGTCCATCATGACCAAGCTGACGGAGCTCGGTGAGTTCGTCCGCTCGGCATCCTCGACCATCGAACCGCCGGTCGTCCGCAAGCTGCGTGACGCCTTCCCCGCAGGGGGAGCGGACACGTCCGGAGCGTCCACGACGTCCGGACCGAAGCCCGCCGGCGCCAAGCCCGCAGGGCCCAGGCCCGCAGGCCCCAAGCCTGCCGCGGCGAAGCCCGTGGAGCAGACGTCGGCGGCCGAGCCGAAGGCTCCCGAGCCGTCGGCACCGCGCGAGAAGCCGTCCGGCACGCCGACGCCGCCGAGCGCGCCCACCCCGTCCGACGACGCCGCGCAGAGCGCGGGCACGGGGCAGGGTCCGTCCTCCGGGCAGTCGAAGCCGTCGGCCTCGCCGAAGCCCGCCGGTGGCGGGAACGCGCCCACCCCCGGACCGCGCCCTGCGGCACGTCCGGGTGCGTCGCGTCCCGGGAACAACCCGTTCGCGTCGAGCCAGGGAATGCCGCGCCAGGGCGGCCCCCGCCCCGGTGCGTCGCGACCCGGGAACAACCCGTTCGCGTCGAGCCAGGGCATGCCCCGGCCCGGCCAGCGTCCGGACCGTGCCGACCGCGCCGAGACCGGCAGCGGGAGTGCTGAGCGCTCCGGCGGGCCCCGTCCCGGCGGCCCGCGTCCCGCACCGCGCCCCGGTGGTGCCGGTGCGCGTCCGAACCCCGGCATGATGCCCGGGAAGCAGACGTCCGTCGGGCGTCCGGGCGAGCGCCCGGCTCCCGGCGGCCGCGGCGGAGGCCGACCGGGTGCCGGTGGTGGTGGCGGCGGCTTCGGCGGTCGTCCCGGTGGTGGCGGCGGCTTCGGCGGTCGTCCCGGTGGCGGCGGCCGCGGTGGTGCCGGTCGTGGGTCGACGCAGGGTGCCTTCGGGCGCGCCGGCGGTCGTCCCGTGCGAGGCCGCAAGTCGAAGCGGGCGAAGCGCCAGGAGTTCGAGCAGATGCAGGCGCCGTCGCTCGGTGGCGTGCAGGTTCCCCGTGGGAACGGCTCGACCGTCGTGCGACTGCGTCACGGCTCCTCGCTCAACGACCTCGCCGACAAGATCGACGCCAACCCGGCGAGCCTCGTCACCGTGCTGCTGCACCTCGGCGAGATGGCCACGGCCACGCAGTCGCTCGACGAGGACACGTTCGGCACGCTCGCGTCCGAGCTCGGCTACGTCATCGAGATGGTGTCGGCCGAGGAGGAGGACCGCGAGCTGCTCGGGGCCTTCGACATCGACCTCGAGGCCGAGGAGGCCGCGGAGTCGGACGACGTGCTCCAGGCGCGTCCGCCGGTCGTGACCGTCATGGGTCACGTCGACCACGGAAAGACGCGTCTGCTCGACGCGATCCGCCAGACCGACGTCATCTCCGGCGAGGCCGGCGGCATCACGCAGCACATCGGTGCCTACCAGGTGCGCCACGAGCACGAGGGCAACGACCGTGCCATCACCTTCATCGACACCCCGGGTCACGAGGCGTTCACCGCGATGCGTGCCCGTGGTGCCCAGGTGACGGACATCGCGATCCTCGTCGTGGCCGCCGACGACGGCGTCATGCCGCAGACCATCGAGGCGCTCAACCACGCCCAGGCGGCGAACGTGCCGATCGTCGTGGCGGTGAACAAGGTGGACAAGGAGGGGGCCAACCCCGACAAGATCCGCCAGCAGCTCACCGAGTACAACCTGGTGGCCGAGGAGTACGGCGGCGAGACCATGTTCGTCGAGGTGTCCGCGAAGCAGAACAAGGGCATCGACGCGCTCCTCGAGGCCGTCCTGCTCACGGCCGACGCCTCGCTCGACCTGCGGGCCAACCCCGACAAGGACGCCCGCGGTGTCGCCATCGAGGCCAACCTGGACAAGGGCCGCGGCGCCGTCGCGACCGTCCTCGTCCAGTCCGGCACGCTGCGCGTCGGCGACGCCATCGTCGCGGGGACGGCTCACGGCCGGGTCCGTGCGATGTTCGACGAGCACGGCAACTCGCTCAAGCAGGCCGACCCGGCCCGACCGGTCCTCGTCCTCGGTCTCGCCTCGGTGCCGAGCGCGGGGGACACGTTCCTCGTCGCGCCCGACGAGCGCACCGCGCGGCAGATCGCCGAGAAGCGTGAGGCCGCCGAGCGTGCCGCCCTCCTGGCCAAGCGCCGCAAGCGCATCAGCCTCGAGGACTTCACCCAGGCGCTGCAGCAGGGCAAGGTCGAGACGCTCAACCTGGTCCTCAAGGGTGATGTCTCCGGTGTCGTGGAGGCGCTCGAGGACGCACTGCTCAAGATCGACGTCGGTGACGAGGTCGAGCTGCGTGTCATCCACCGCGGTGTCGGTTCGATCACGCAGAACGACGTCAACCTGGCGACGGTCGACAACGCGATCATCATCGGCTTCAACGTGAAGTACGGCGAGCGCGTCGAGGACCTGGCCGAGCGCGAAGGCGTCGAGGTCAAGTTCTACTCGGTCATCTACCAGGCGATCGACGACGTCGAGGCAGCGCTCAAGGGCATGCTCAAGCCGGAGTACGAGGAGGCCCAGCTGGGCGCCGCGGAGATCCGCGAGATCTTCCGGTCCTCGAAGTTCGGCAACATCGCCGGCACGATCGTCCGGTCCGGCGAGATCCGCCGCAACGCCAAGGCGCGCGTCCTGCGCGACGGCAAGATCGTGGGGGACAACCTCACGGTCGAGTCGCTCAAGCGGTTCAAGGACGACGCGACCGAGGTCCGCGAGGGCTACGAGTGCGGTATCGGGCTCGGGTCCTTCAACGACCTGCAGATCGGTGACACGATCCAGACGTTCGAGATGCGGGAGAAGCCGCGTTCCTGACGTCAGGTGACCGGGGGTGGGCCGTGCGGCTCACCCCCGGTCTGTGTCTCCGCGGGGTGGCGGCGGGCCTACCGTCCGCCCGCTCGTACCTCGCGGGCTCCCGCCAGACCCTCCACGACCGCCGCCACCCGCGGAGACACAGACCTCGTCCATCCGTCCCCTGCCCGCGCTGCGACCTCGACCGGACGCGACCGCGGTGGTCGGGGCAGGGTGGTACGGAACGAAAGGAAGAATCACCATGGTCGACCACCCCCGGGCGAGGAAGCTCGCCGACCGGATCAAGGTCATCGTCGCGCAGATGCTCGACACCCGGATCAAGGACCCGCGGCTCGGGTTCGTGACGATCACCGACGTGCGCGTGACCGGAGACCTGCAGAACGCGTCCGTGTTCTACACGGTGTACGGGACGGACGAGGAGCGCACCGGTACTGCTGCGGCGCTCGAGAGCGCCAAGGGCGTCATCCGGTCCGAGGTCGGCAAGCAGACCGGCATCCGGCTGACGCCGACCATCGAGTTCCACCTCGACTCCGTCCCGGAGACCGCCGCTCATCTGGACGCGGCGCTGCTGGAGGCTCGGCGGCGCGATGCCGAGCTCGCGGCGCTGCGCGAGGGCAAGAACTTCGCGGGCGACGCGGACCCGTACCGTCACCCGGAGGACGACGAGGAAGCGGGCGCGTGACGTCCGTCACCCGGACGCCCGAGCCCGACCGTGACCCTGCCGCGGACGCCGACGCCACGGACCGCGCTCGCCCGCCCAGGCGCCCGACGGCGCCCGACGGGCTCGTGATCGTCGACAAGCCCGGCGGCTGGACCAGCCACGACGTCGTCGCGCGCGGTCGCCGTCTGGCCGGCACCCGCAAGGTGGGGCACGCCGGGACGCTCGACCCCATGGCGACCGGCGTGCTCGTGCTCGGCGTCGGCCGGGCCACGAAGCTCCTCACCTACGTGGTGGGGGCCGACAAGGACTACGACGCGACCGTCCGGCTCGGGGCCTCCACCACGACCGACGACGCCGAGGGCGAGCCCGTCGCGCGCGCGGACGCGTCCGCGGTGGGCGCCGACGCGCTGCGTGCCGAGGTCGCGCGGCTCACGGGCGAGATCCAGCAGGTCCCGAGCACGGTCAGTGCGATCAAGGTCGACGGCAAGCGCGCCTACGCCCTCGCCCGTGCGGGCGAGGACGTCGCGCTCGCGGCGCGGCCCGTCGTCGTCTCGCGCTTCGACGTCCTGGACGTACGGCCGGTCGCGCCCGGCACGCACGGCCTGCCCGACGACGTCCCGCCCGCTCTCGACCTCGACGTGTCCGTCACCGTGTCGTCGGGCACGTACGTCCGTGCGCTCGCGCGCGACCTCGGTGCCGCGCTCGGCGTCGGCGGCCACCTCACCGCGCTGCGCCGCACGCGCGTCGGGGGCTACGGCCTCGACGTCGCCGTCACGCTCGAGGAGGCGGAGGCGCAGGCCGACGCCGACGGCGTCCTCGCGACGCTCCCGCTCGCGGCCGCCGCGCGCGCGACGTTTCCCGTGCGCGACCTCACCGGCCCCGAGACGACCGCGCTGTCCTACGGGCAGTGGGTCGCGGCGTCGGGCACGCCCGGGACCACGGCCGCGCTGGCGCCCGACGGGACGCTCGTCGCGCTCGTCGAGGACACCCGTCGGGCGGGGCAGGACGTGGCACGCCCCGTGCTCGTGCTCGCCCCGGCGTGACCGGGAGCACACGTCCGGCCGCCGGCCGGTGAGCCGTCGGCGTCGATCGCGCCCGCGGCTCGTGGCAGGCTAGGTCCTCGCGGCACCTGCCGCCGGCGACATCATCGAGACCAGATCGAGGAGCTCACGCGTGCACCTGTGGACGGACCTGAGCCAGGTTCCCCGGGGATTCGGCCCGTCGGTCGTGACGATCGGCAACTTCGACGGCGTGCACCGCGGCCACGCGCAGGTGCTCGGCCGCATCGCCGACCTCGCACGGGGCAGGCGCGCGCGCTCCGTCGCGGTGACCTTCCACCCGCACCCGTCGGTCGTCCACCGCCCCGACGAGGCACCCGAGCTGATCACGGGCATCGCGGACCGCGTCGGGCTGCTCGCCGAGACAGGCCTGGACGCGGTGCTGCTCGTCGAGTACACGCTCGAGTTCGCGCGCCAGACGCCCGAGGAGTTCGTCCGCACCTACCTCGTGGACGGGCTGCACGCCGGGACGGTCGTCGTCGGTCACGACGTGCGGTTCGGGCGGGACAACGCGGGCACGCTCGCGACCATGGTCGCGCTGGGGGAGCGGTACGGGTTCGAGGTCGTCGCGATCGAGGACGTCGGGCAGCACCAGGGTGTGCCGGTCACCGACGGCGAGCCCGGCGTGACGCACGACGCGCGCTGGTCCTCCACGGGGGTGCGCGCCCTGCTCGCAGCCGGTGACGTGCGCGAGGCCGCGCGCATCCTCGGCCGGCACCACCACGTCCGGGGCACGGTCGTGCACGGGGACGCGCGCGGTCGCGACCTCGGGTTCCCGACCGCGAACCTCGGCGACATCACGGGCATGGTCCCCGCGGACGGCGTCTACGCGGGATGGCTCTCGCGGCCGCAGCTCCTCGCGGCCGACCCGGACCACGCCGACCTGCGCCTTCCCGCCGCCATCTCGATCGGCACCAACCCGACGTTCGACGGCCACGAGCGACGTGTCGAGGCCTACGTGCTCGACCGGACCGACCTCGACCTGTACGACGAGGACGTCGTGCTCGAGCTCGTCGACCGGCTGCGTCCCACGCTGCGGTTCGACGGGATCGAACCGCTCGTGGCGCAGATGCACGACGACGTCGCGCGTGCCCGGGCGGTGCTCGCCGCGGACGGGCCGTCGTCGTGACCGGGCGGTCGTCGACCGGGCGGTCGTCGTGACCGGGCCCGGAGGGACCGACGGCGCGGCCGGTCCCGTGGTCGTCGCGCGCGGCCTGCGGGTGGGGTACGGGGACGTCGCCGTCTGCGGACCCGTCGACCTCGCGCTCGCGCCGGGAGAGGTGCTCGCGGTCGTCGGGCCGAACGGGAGCGGCAAGTCGACCGTGCTGAAGACGGTGCTCGGCCGACTCGACGCGCTCGGCGGGATCGTCGAGGTCCTCGAACGCCCGGTCGACGAGCGCGAGCGCGCTTTCCGCGCGCGCGTCGCCGGGGTGGGGGACGACGACGCGTACTTCCCCGGTCTGAGCGTGCGCGAGCACCTCGTGCTCCTCGCGCGCGGGCACGGTGTGGACCAGGCCGGGACGGTCGTCGACGAGGTCATGGCGATGTTCGGCATCACGTCGCGCGCCGACGCCGCGCCGACGGAGCTGTCGTCCGGCCAGCGTCGGCGCCTCCTGCTCGCGACCGCGTTCGTGCGCCCCCGCGACGTCCTCGTGCTCGACGAGCCGGAGCAGCGCCTCGACCCCGGCACGCGCCGGCTCGTGGCCGACCTGATCGCCGCGGAGGCGGCGCGCGGCGTCGCCGTGCTCCTCGCGACCCACGACCCCGAGGTCGCGGCCCGCACGGGCGCCCGCGGGCTGCTCGTCGGCGAGGACGCGTGCACCGACGTCGCGCGCGACGACCTCGCCGGAGTCCTCGCGGCGGTCCGATGACGTCGACGGCCGCCCCGGACGTGGGCACGGACGCCGACGAGCAGCTCACCGGCCGCGAGCTGCGTCGCCTCACCGCCCGGGTCGCGACGTGGCACGCGCGACGCGCGGGCCACGGGGCGGGCCGGCTCGTGACCGACGTCGCCTACGTCGTCGTGTCCGTCGTGCTCGCCGCACTGCTCGTCGGCGGCACCGTGACCGCGGTCGGTGGGGCACTGACGAGCGAGCAGGCCTGGACCCTCGGTGCCGTGCTCGGCGGCGACCCCGACCCCTGGACCGGAGGTGCCCGACCGCTGTCCCCGGGTCTGGTGCTCCTGCTCGTGCTGTGCGTCCTCCTCGGGCTGGTGGCCTCGACCGCGGCACGGCTCGGCCCCGCGGGCGTCGGCACCGCCGGGGTGCACTGGTGGTTGCCGACGCCCGCCGACCGCCACGGACTGCTCGTCGTGTCGATCGGTCGCGCGACCGGTGGGGGCGTCGTCGCGGGCGCCGTGGGTGGTGCTGCCGCGGGTCTGCTGGCCGCGGCCGGTCCCACCGGCGTGCTCACCGGCGCCCTCGTCGGTGCTCCCGCCGCCGTCGCCGTGGTGGCCCTCACCGGACTCGCCCAGCACCGTGGCTCTCGCGCGGCCGTGGTCGTCGGTGACGCGCTCGTGGCGTGCGTCCCGGTCCTCGGGCTCGCGCTCGTCGCGACCGGGTGGCACCTGCCCGTCCCGGCACCGTCACCGACGGTGACGGCCCTCGTCGTCGCGCTCGCGGTGCTCGCCGTCGTGCTGGTCGTGGTCTGGTGGACGCGCGTCGACCGGCTCCGCCTCCCGGTCCTCGCGGCCCGCAGCAGTGGCTCCGACCGGCTGGGCGCGGCGTTGCTGTCGGTGGACCCGCGCGACCTCGGGCGCGCGCTCGACGCCGGTGCGCACCCGCGCAGGCCGCTGCACGGCCGGACGTTCCGGGCCGTGCGCGGCCCCCGTGGTGCGCTCGTCGCCGCCGACGCCGTGCTCCTCGTCCGCACGTCGTCGTCGTGGACGCAGCTGCTCGGGGTCGTCGCGCTGCTCGTGCTCGCGCACCAGGTCCCCGTCCTCGCGGCGGGGCCCGGGCTCGCGCTCGTCGTCGCCCTCGCCGGCATGCGCGCCGCGGGGCTCGGCGCCGGCGGCGCGCGCCACGCCGAGATGGTCCCGGCCCTGGACGCCTCCCTGCCGCTGTCCGCTCGCGCGGTCCGGGCGGTACGGCTCGTCGTCCCGGCGGCCACCGGTGCCCTCGCGCTCGTCGCCGGCATCGTCCCGGTCGCCCTGGCCACGGGCTCCGCCGGGTGGCTCGTGCTCGCCGCGCTCGGCGGGGTCGGGTGCGGCGCGAGCGCGGTCCGTGGCGCGCTGCGGCCCGAGCCGGACTGGTCGGGCCCGCTGCTCGCGACGCCCATGGGCGCGCTACCGGTGAACGCCGCTGCGGTCGCACGTCAGGGCCCCGACCTCCTGCTGCTGAGCCTCCTGCCGTTCACGATCGCCGCGCTGCTGGGTGCCGTCACCCCGGTCCTCGTGGTCGTGCAGGCGCTCGCCGCGGCTGCGGCGGTGGCGATCGCGACGCGCGTCCCGCGCCGCGGCTAGGACACCCGGGCGGACTGCTCGCGCGTGTCACGGACGGGCGCGCGGCCGCTCACTCCTCGTGTGAGGCGTGTCACACCCGCGTGGCGTGCCCGTCGCGGTCGTGACTCCCAGTACCTCCGGGTGGCCCCGCTCGCACGCGTTCCCACCACCCCCGCTCTCACAGAGAGGCAGAGCCATGGAGGCTCCCCAGGACCCGGCGGCGGCAGTCGCAGAGGCAGTGGTCGACGACGTCGCCCCCGACGCCGTCGACGAGGCATCGACCCCGATCGGACGGACCGTGCGCAGCACGGGTCACGGCTCGACCTACGTCCCCGACCCGGACGGCGGGGCGGACGACCCCCTGTCGTCGAAGGCGCCGCTGCTCGGCCCCGCACAGGCCGCGGTCTACCGCGACCTGCGCGAGCACCGCTACGACTCGACCACCGCGTTCGACTACCTGTTCCCCGAGCTCGCGTCGACCTTCCCGGCCGGCCACCTGGCCGCCGGCGACGGCACGACCGCGACCGTCGTCGAGCACCTCAAGGCCCTCGGTACCGCGATGGTCGCCCCGCCGCCGTCACCGCCCGGTGGCGGTCCGGCGGTCCGCAACTCGCACGTGCCGGCGGTGTACACGTACTGGGGCCAGTTCATCGACCACGACATCACGCTCAACACCAACGGGCCCGACGACGTCGAGGGCCCGGGCGGCGACCAGGCGCTCGGCGACATCGACCGGGTGCCGTTCCGGGTCTTCGACCCGAAGGTCGTCGTCCGGAGCCTGCGCAACGCACGCCACCCGGCCCTCGACCTCGACTCGCTCTACGGCAGCGGCCCGAAGTTCGAGGGTGAGCCCGACTGCGGCACGACACGCAGCGAGGCCGCTTTCGTCGAGGGCTCGGCGAAGCTGCGGCTCGGGCGGATCCCGGTCGAGCCGTTCGTCGTGCCGGGGGGTGGTCCGGCGTTCGTCCTGTGCCCTCCCGAGGGCGACCTGCAGCGAGACCTGCCGCGCGGGGCCGACCGCGGTCCCCTGATCCCGGACGGCCGCAACGACGAGAACCTCGTCGTCGCGCAGCTCCACGTCGCGATGATCCGGTTCCACAACGCCGTCGTCGACTGGGTCGCCGAGTTCGAGCCGTGGGAACGCGCAGCGGGAGAGCGCGGGTTGTACGAGCGGGCGAACCAGCTGGTCCGGTGGCACTACCAGTGGCTCGTCGTCAACGACTACCTGCGCACGCTCACCAAGCCCGGCGTGCTCGACGCGGTGCTCCTCGGGGACACCTCGTTCTTCCGTCCCCGCTACCCGATCGCGATGCCGCTCGAGTTCGCGGTCGCGGCGTTCCGGTTCGGCCACTCGATGGTGCGCGACTCCTACGACTTCAACGTCAACTTCACGCCGGGCGCACCGGCAGGGCTCGCGACGCTCGAGCAGCTCTTCCGGTTCACGGGCGGCGGCGGGCTGACCCTGGGCGGTCCACCGAACCCGGTGCTCCCGTCGAACTGGCCGATCGACTGGTCGAAGTTCGTGGACAAGGGCGATGCCGACGCGTTCCACTCGGCGGAGAAGATCGACACGTTCCTCGCGCCCACGCTCGGCTCGATGACGAACCAGGGCGCGATCGGGACCGAGCCCGGGCAGGAGCCCACGCCCGCGCAGCAGACTGCGAGCCTCCTGCAGAAGCAGCTCGCGCAGCGCAACCTGCTGCGCGGCTACATGCTCGCGCTGCCCACGGGGGAGGCGGTGGCCCGGGCCTTCGGGCTCGAGCCGCTCTCGCCCGACCGGCTCGTGCAGGACGCCCCGCAGACCGTGGTCGACGCGATGGCCGCACTGCGCGCCGACGGCGGGGGCGGGACCCCGCTGTGGTACTACGTCCTCAAGGAGGCGGAGCTGCAGGGCGACGGCAGCTTCCTCGGCGACGTGGGCAGCCGCGTCCTCGCGGAGACGTTCGTCTACCTCCTGCGCCAGGACGACCGCTCCTACCTCCGGGCGACCAACCGTTGGTCGCCCGCACAGGGCGTGCACTTCGAGGACGGCTCGCTGGTCCTCACGCTCCCGGACATGATGCGGTTCGCCGGTGTCCTCGCGGACCCGGCAGGTGCGTTCCGAGGCGGTGGGACCGCCGGGCACGACGGCCGACCCTGAGCGGCTGGTAAGATCGGTGCGCCGTCAGAACGGCCGCGGACACAGAGAGCCCAGGAACGTCGTCCTGGTGCGCCGCGCAACGAACCCGAAGGAGAACCGTGCCGCTCGACACTGCCACGAAGCAGCGCATCATGACCGAGTACGCGACGAGCGAGGGCGACACCGGTTCGCCCGAGGTCCAGGTCGCGATGCTCACGCAGCGCATCAAGGACCTGACCGAGCACCTCAAGGAGCACAAGCACGACCACCACAGCCGTCGTGGTCTGCTCCTCCTCGTCGGCCAGCGTCGCCGTCTCCTCGGCTACCTGCAGAGGATCGACATCGCGCGCTACCGGAGCCTCATCGAGCGCCTCGGTCTGCGTCGCTGACGCCCCACCACCAGCCCGGTCCCTGCGGGGGCCGGGCTGGTCTGGTCTGATCTAGCCGTCACACCACACCAGCACACGACTCACCTACGCGCCGCCGGCCTCTCGTTCGGTCCTCGGTAGTGGCTCACGGAGCCGTGCGTCCCGCGACCTGGTCGCGGGCCACGCGGTACGGCCGTGGACCTCGATCGAAGACCGCCGAGCGTCGAGTGCGACCGGAGCCCCAGCGCGCCACGCGCGCACCGGGCACGGAACCGGATCTGCTCGACAGGGCACACCGGGCGGCGCCTCGAGAAAGGGAGGGCACCCGTGGAGGGTCCCGAGATCCAGTTCGCCGAAGCAACGATCGACAACGGTCGTTTCGGCACCCGCACCGTCCGGTTCGAGACGGGGCGCCTCGCGCGCCAGGCCGCCGGCTCCGTCGCCGCGTACCTCGACGACGAGACCATGCTGCTGTCGGCCACGACGGCCGGCAAGCACCCCAAGGACCACTTCGACTTCTTCCCCCTGACGGTGGACGTCGAGGAGCGCATGTACGCAGCGGGCCGCATCCCCGGCTCGTTCTTCCGTCGCGAGGGCCGTCCCTCGACCGACGCCATCCTCGCGTGCCGCCTCATCGACCGCCCGCTGCGCCCGCTGTTCGTCAAGGGTCTGCGCAACGAGGTCCAGGTCGTCGTGACCGTCCTCGCGCTGCACCCGGACGACGCGTACGACACGCTCGCGATCAACGCCGCGTCGCTGTCCACGCAGATCTCCGGCCTGCCGTTCTCCGGCCCGGTCGGCGCGGTCCGCATCGCGCTGATCGACGGCCAGTGGGTCGCGTTCCCCAAGTACTCCGACAAGGAGCGCGCCGTCTTCGACATGGTCGTCTCCGGCCGCAACGTCGTCGCGGCGGACGGCTCGACCGACGTCGCCATCGCGATGATCGAGGCCGAGGCCACCGACGGTGCCTGGGGCCTCATCAAGGACGAGGGCGTCGCCGCCCCGACCGAGGACGTGGTCGCCGAGGGCATCGAGGCGGCCAAGCCGTTCATCAAGGCGCTGTGCGACGCGCAGGCCTCGCTCGCCGCCCAGGCCGCGAAGCCGGTGAAGGAGTTCCCGGTCTTCCCCGAGTACCAGGACGACGCGTTCGCCGCCGTCGAGGTCGAGGTCACCTCGGACCTGCGCGACGCGCTCGCGATCGCCGACAAGCAGGACCGCGAGAACCGTCTCGACGAGATCAAGAACGAGATGGTCGGCAAGCTCCAGCCCGGGTTCGACGGCCGCGAGAAGGAGCTCTCCGCCGCCTACCGCTCGCTGCAGAAGAAGCTCGTGCGCCAGCGCGTCCTGACGGACGGCGTGCGCATCGACGGCCGTGGGCTCGCGGACATCCGCACCCTGTCCGCCGAGGTCGAGGTCCTGCCGCGCGTGCACGGCTCCGCGCTGTTCGAGCGCGGCGAGACGCAGATCATGGGCGTCACGACGCTCAACATGCTCCGCATGGAGCAGCAGATCGACTCGCTCGGCCCCGAGACGCGCAAGCGCTACATGCACAACTACAACTTCCCGCCCTACTCGACCGGTGAGACCGGCCGCGTGGGCAGCCCCAAGCGCCGCGAGATCGGCCACGGCGCGCTCGCCGAGCGCGCGCTGGTGCCGGTGCTGCCCAGCCGCGAGGAGTTCCCGTACGCGATCCGCCAGGTGTCCGAGGCCCTCGGTTCCAACGGCTCGACGTCCATGGGCTCCGTGTGCGCCTCGACGCTCTCGCTGCTCAACGCAGGCGTGCCGCTGCGCGCGGCCGTCGCGGGCATCGCGATGGGCCTCATCTCGGACACCGTCGACGGTGAGACCCGGTACGCGGCTCTGACCGACATCCTCGGAGCCGAGGACGCGTTCGGCGACATGGACTTCAAGGTCGCCGGCACGCGCGAGTTCGTCACGGCCATCCAGCTCGACACCAAGCTCGAGGGCATCCCCGCCTCGGTGCTCGCCGGTGCGCTGGCGCAGGCGCGCGACGCGCGCCTGACGATCCTCGACGTCCTCGCCGAGGCCATCGACGTGCCGGACGAGATGTCCCCGAACGCCCCGCGCGTCATCGCGGTGAAGGTGCCGGTCGACAAGATCGGCGAGGTCATCGGCCCGAAGGGCAAGATGATCAACCAGATCCAGGAGGAGACGGGCGCGGACATCTCCATCGAGGACGACGGCACCGTGTACATCGGCGCCACCGACGGCCCCTCGGCAGAGGCCGCCCGCGCGGCGATCAACGCGATCGCCAACCCGCACATGCCGGAGATCGGCGAGCGCTTCGTCGGCACCGTCGTCAAGACGACGTCGTTCGGTGCGTTCATCTCGCTCTCGCCGGGCAAGGACGGGCTGCTCCACATCAGCCAGATCCGCAAGCTCGTGGGCGGCAAGCGCGTCGAGAACGTCGAGGACGTGCTCGGGATCGGCCAGAAGGTCCAGGTCGAGATCGGCGAGATCGACCCGCGCGGCAAGCTGTCGCTGCACGCCGTGGTCGAAGACGCTGCGGAGGACTCCGCTGCTCCCGCCGAGGGCGGCGACGCCTGACGTGCCCTGGGACCTCCCGCTCGTCCCGGCCGGTCAGGCCGGGGCCGAGCTGACCGCCGGGCAGGACGGCGCGACGATCCGTCGTTCCGTCCTGCCCGGCGGGGTCCGGGTGCTCACCGAGTCGATGCCGGGCCTGCGCTCGGCGACGATGGGCGCGTGGGTCGGCGTCGGCTCGCGCGACGAGACCGACGGGCACTTCGGCTCCACGCACTTCCTCGAGCACCTGCTCTTCAAGGGCACGGACCGCCGGACGGCCATGGACATCGCCGAGGCGTTCGACGCCGTCGGCGGTGAGGCCAACGCCGCCACCGGCAAGGAGCACACGTGCTACTACGCGCGGGTGCTCGACACCGACCTGCCCATGGCGGTCGACGTCATCGGTGACATGGTCACCTCGGCCCGTCTCGACACGGACGAGCTCGAGACCGAGCGCGGCGTCATCCTCGAAGAGCTCGCGATGAACGACGACGACCCGACCGACGTCGTGCACGAGGAGTTCTCCGCCGCCGTCCTGGACGGGCAGGCGCTCGGACGCCCCATCGGCGGGACCCCGGACACGATCCGCGCGGTCCCGCGCGACGCCGTCTGGGAGCACTACCGCTGGCACTACCGTCCCGAGACGCTCGTCGTGGCGGCCGCCGGCGGCGTCGACCACGACGCCCTCGTGGGCGAGGTGACCCGCGCGCTGCACGACGGCGGGTGGGACCTCGACCCCGCCCGGACACCCCGGTCGCGGCGGGACGAGCGTCCGCCGACGCTCGACGGGACGGCCGCGACGGGCGTCGAGCTCACCGTGCGACGCGCCGTCGAGCAGGCCAACGTCATCGTCGGCGGTACCGGCCTCGCGGCCACGGACGAGCGTCGCTTCGTCCTGTCGGTGCTGAGCGCCGCGCTCGGCGGCGGGATGAGCTCGCGGCTGTTCCAGGAGATCCGGGAGAAGCGCGGGCTCGCGTACTCGACGTACTCCTTCGCCTCCGGCCACGGCGGCATCGGCACGTTCGGTCTCTACGCGGGCTGCGCGCCGTCGAAGGTCGACGACGTCACGGCGCTGCTGCACGCCGAGCTCGACCGGCTCGCGGCCGACGGGATCACGGGGCCCGAGCTCGACCGCAGCATCGGCCAGCTCACGGGCGGGCTCGTCCTCGGGCTCGAGGACTCGGGGTCGCGCATGAGCCGGCTGGGCAAGGCCGAGCTGGTCTACGGCGAGCTGCTGAGCCTCGAGGAGTCGCTCGAGGCGATCCGGGCCGTCACCGCCGACGACGTGCGCGAGCTCGCAGCAGATCTCGCGTCGCGTCCCCGCTCCGTCGTGCGCGTCGGACCCTTCGGGGACTGACCCGGCCGGCCCGGTTAGGCTGGCGGTCGTGAGCGAGCAGAACGCATCCCCGGACCCCGCCAGCCAGCCGAGCGCGTCGCACGCGGCGGCACCGATCAGGGTCGCCGTGCTCGGCGCCGCGGGCCGCATGGGCACGACGGTGTGCGCGGCCGTCGACGGCGCTCCAGACCTCGAGCTCGTCGCGCGGCTGGACGCGGGGGACGACGTGTCGGCGGCGACCCTCGGTGGCGCGGACGTGGCGGTCGACTTCACCGTCCCGGCCGCGACCGAGACCAACGTCCACGCCCTGATCGACGCCGGGGTGCACGCGGTCGTCGGGACGACGGGCTGGACGGACGAGAGCCGTGGCCGCGTCGCCGAGCACCTGGACGGCGCGGCGACCGCCGGGACGCCTGGTCTCGGCGTGCTGATCGCGCCCAACTTCGGGCTGTCCGCGGTGCTCGCCATGACCTTCGCCGCACGTGCGGCACGCTACTTCGAGTCGGTCGAGGTCATCGAGCTGCACCACCCGGACAAGGTCGACGCGCCGTCGGGCACGGCACGGCACACGGCGGCCGCGATCGCGGCCGCGCGCGCCGAGGCCGGCGTGGGACAGGGCCCGGACTCGACCGAGACCGGCTGGGAGGCTCGCGGCGCCGACGTCGAGGGCGTCCGGGTGCACGCCGTCCGGCTGCGCGGTCTGGTTGCGCACGAGGAGATCCTCTTCGGCAACGCGGGTGAGCAGCTCGTGATCCGGCAGGACTCGTTCGACCGGGTCTCGTTCATGCCGGGCGTGCTGCTCGCCGTGCGGGAGGTCGTCTCGCGTCCCGGGCTGACGGTCGGCCTCGAGAACGTGCTGGACCTGGCGTGAGCGGCGGGACCCCCGACGAGCAGGACGACCCCGGACCCGCGGCTCCGCGGGCCCGGGCTCGGCGCCCCTGGGGCGCGATCCTCGGCGCGGTGCTCGTCACGCTCCTGCTCGCGCTGTACGTGTGGCAGGTAGCAGGACGCGCCGCGGCGCTCGTCCGCACGGGCGAGCCGGTCGCCGTCGTGATCGGCGTAGGCGTCCTCGTCCTGCCCGTGCTCGTCGTCGGGCTCGTCGCCCGCGAGTTCCTGCTCGCCGGGACGGTTCAGCGGATGGCCGACGACCTCGCGGGGCGCGACCGTCTCCCGGTCGACGACCTCCCGCGCTCACCGGGAGGGCGGATCGACCGTGCGGCCGCGGACGACGCCTTCGGCGCGTACCGCGACGCGGCCGACGCCGATCCGCAGAGCTGGGAGGCCTGGTACAACCTCGCCTTCGCCTACGACGCGTCGCGCGACCGCCGTCGTGCCCGCGGCGCGCTGCGCAGGGCGGCCGCGCTGTACCGCGGTCACAGGCACGCCCAGCAGTAGACCCGGTGCCCGGTGTCCCGGGCACGCGCGCACAGCTCGGCGAGCTCGTGCAGCGCAGCGGCCGGCCACTGCGGTTCCGCCCCGGTCCGTGCCGGCGGTTCCGGCCAGTCGTCGACCACGCCCTCCAGCACGGTGCGCGTGCTCGCGGCGAGCGCTCGGACGAGCTCGTCGGAGACGGTCACGACCCAGGGGCCGTCGTCCCCGCCGGAACCGACCACGGTGCCGTGCCGCGGGTGCCGGGTGACCTCGCCGTAGGAGCGGCCGGTGAGCCGGCTCGTCAGCGTTCCCAGCCGGACGAAGGGCTCGAGGCCGGCGAGCCGGACGATGTCGAGGCTCGCAGCACCCGGCGGTCCGTCGTCCTCCACGGGGTCCGCGGGTTCGGTAGCACGGATCGCGGCCGACGCGTCGTCGGCGGCCGCGAAGTAGTGCGTGAGCATCCCCATGCGTCCCGATCGTGGCAGCGCGGGGAGCGCAGCGGGCTACGGGCGTGTCACGAGTGTGTGACGAGCTGTGGTCACAGCGCTGCGTACCACCGGTGCTCGACGACGTCCCGCGGCCCGGTCGCGAGGGTGCGCGTGCGGCCGTCTGGACCGAGGCCCGCGCCGCCGAGGAACTCCTCGCGCGCGGTGTCGCCGTCGAGCACCCACGAGACGATCTCCTCGGCACCGTCGCGCCGCAGCCGGTCGACGGCCGCCGACAGCAGCCGCGAGCCGTGCCCGCCGCGCTGGTGCCGCGGCTCGACCTCGAGCGCGACGAGCTGCCCGGGCCCGACGGCGGCGAAGCCGACGACGTCGGGGCCGGCGCACGCGACGAGCACGGCGAAGCCGGGGCCGGGTGGCGCGTCGATGGCGGCGGCCCACTGCTCGCGCATCCGGACCGTGTCGAGCGCGTCGAGGACGGCGTCGCCGAGGACCTCGCCGTGCGCGGCCCGCCAGGACCCGACCTGGATCGCGGTCATGGCGACGTCGTCCCCGGGGACGGCGGGTCGCACGGAGACGTCGGCTGTCTCGTGGAAGAGGCTCACGCGCCCACCCTATGCGCGGACCGGGACGTCTCCGGCGCGGCGGCTCGTGGGGTCAGCCCCAACCGAGGAGCCGCAGCCCGGCCGCGGTCGCGGCGGCGAGCACGACGACGACGAGGAAGGGCGCCCGCAGCGCCAGGGCGAGTGCCGCGACGGCGAGGGCGGGCAGCCGCGCGTCGACGACCAGCGTCTGGCCCGTGGCCACCGTCTGCACGGCCACGAGCGCGGCCAGCAGGGCCGCGGTGACGAGTGCGGCGGTCCGGGACACGCGCTCGTCCGCGAGCCAGTGCTCGGGCAGGAGGTGCCCGGCGAGCTTGAGGGCGAAGCACAGGACGGACGCGACGAGCACGACGGCCCACACGGTCGCGGGCGTCACCGGTCCTCCTCCTGCGCCGGGGCCGCGACGCCCGGCGCCGCTCGGGGGCCGGTCGGCGGGACCGGACCGCGGCGGCGCGCGTCGATCGCTCCGGCGAGGACGGCGACGGCCGCGGCCGCGAGCACGGGGACGCCGGCCGGTGCGACCGGGGTCAGGCCGATGGCGACGACCACGGCGCCGGCGGCCACGAGCTGCACCGGGCGGGTCGCGAGACGTGGCCAGAGCAGGCCGAGGAACGCCGCGGCGGCCGCGGCGTCGAGACCCCACCGCCGCGGGTCTCCGAGGGCGTCGCCCGCGGCGGCCCCGACCACGGTCATGAGGTTCCAGAGCACGAACACGCCCGCGCCGGTGAGCCAGAAGCCGACGCGGGCGGCCCGGCGCGTGCGCTGCGCCGTCGCGACGGCCGCGGACTCGTCGATCGTCAGCTGCGCGCCGAGCACGTTCTGCCAGGTGCGCAGCGCGAGCAGGGGCCCGAGCTGGGCCCCGTACAGCGCGTTGCGGACGCCGAGCAGGCCCGCCGTCGCGATCGCCGCGGCAGCCGTGCCGCCGGACCCGACGACGCCGACGAGCGCGAACTGCGAGCCGCCGGAGAACATGAGCAGGCTCAGCGCGGCGGTCTGGGCGAGGTCGAGCCCTGCGACGGTGGCGAGCGCACCGAACGAGATCCCGTAGAGACCGGTCGCGACGGACACCGAGACGGCCTGGCGGACCGCGCCACGCTCCTCGGCCTCGACCAGCTCCTCCACCGTCTGCTCGACCTCGGCGGCCTCGTCCGGTGCGGTACCGGGGTCGTCGTCGGGCATCGCGCGGGTCCTTCGGGCCGGGGACGGAGCCCCCAGGCTAGCGGCACGCCGGCAGCAGGCGGTCAGAGCGCGACGTACACCGTCTCGAGGTACTCCTCGAGGCCTGCCTCGCCGCCCTCGCGACCGAGGCCGGACTGCTTCATCCCGCCGAACGGCGCGCTCGCGTCCGAGACCATGCCGCGGTTGATGCCGATCATCCCGGCCTCGACCTCCTCGGCCACGCGCACGGCGCGGTCGAGCGACGCCGTGAAGGCGTACGCGGCCAGGCCGTACTCGGTCGCGTTCGCGAGCGCGATCCCCTCGTCGTCGTCCCCGAACGCCACGACGGGAGCCACGGGTCCGAAGATCTCCTGGGTCACCACGCGGGCGTCCGGGGCGACGCCGGACAGGACGGTGGGGGAGTAGAAGTACCCGGACGAGCGCGGTCGGTCGGTACCCGTGAGGACCTGGGCGCCGCCGTCGACGGCCGCCTCGACGAGCCCGGCCACCGAGTCCACCGCCGTCGCCTCGATGAGCGGACCCACCTGCACACCCTCCTCCGCTCCCGGACCGACCCGGAGCTCCGCGAAGGCGGCGGCGAGGCGCTGCGCGAACTCGCGCGCGACGGCGTCGTGCACGAGGAACCGGTTGGCCGCGACACAGCTCTGACCGGTGTTGCGCAGCTTCGCCACGACGGCACCCTCGACGGCCTTGTCCAGGTCGGCGTCGGGGAAGACGAGGAACGGGGCGTTGCCGCCCAGCTCCATCGACGCGCGCAGCACCTGCGCGGCGGAGGCCTCGAGCAGCGTGCGGCCTACCGCCGTGGAGCCGGTGAACGACACCTTGCGGAGCCGTGGGTCCGCGAGCAGCGGCGACGAGACGTCCGAGGCGCTCGACGTCGGGACGACGTTGACCACCCCGGTCGGGAGCCCTCGTTCCTCGAGCTCGGCGCGGATGACCTCCGCCACCAGAGCGGTCGTGAGCGGCGTCAGGTGCGCCGGCTTGATCACGACCGGGCACCCGGCCGCGAGCGCCGGACCGATCTTGCGCGTGGCCATCGCGATCGGGAAGTTCCACGGCGTGATGAGCAGGGCCGGGCCGACGGGCCGACGGGACACGAGCTGGCGGTTCGCACCGGCGGGCGCGGTGCGCACCAGCCCGTCCGTCCGGACGGCCTGCTCGGCGTACCAGCGGAAGAAGTCCGCACCGTAGAGGACCTCGGCGCGCGCCTCGGCGAGCGGCTTGCCGCTCTCCGCGGTGATGAGCGCCGCGATGTCGTCGGCACGTGCGACCAGGTGCTCGTACACCGCGCGCAGCAGCTCGCCCCGCTCGCGCGGGGCGACCGCGCGCCACGCCGGTGCGGCACGGTGCGCGGCGTCGAGGGCCCGCAGCGCGTCCGCGGAGGACGCGTCCGAGACGTCGAACAGCGTCTCCGCAGTCGCCGGGTCCTCGACCTCGAACGTTCGACCGCCCTCGGCGGCGGTCCAGCGCCCGTCGATCAGGAGGCCCGTGGGCAGGTGCGCGACGAGAGCGGGGGACAGGTGCGAGGCGGACGACGAGGTGGCCATGCTCTCGAGTATCACGCGGTCGGGGTGCGCTCGCAGGGTCCGAGCGGCGGCGTCGGGCTCGGCGGGGTTCCGCCACGCGCAGGCCGCGCCCCCGGCGGGGCGGTGGTCCGCGGGGCTCGCGGGCACGGTAGTTTGTGCACATGGCCCTTCCCTCTACGCCGTCGCGCCCTTTTGGCGCGGTCCTGACCGCGATGGTCACGCCGATGACTCCGGCCGGCGACGTCGACCTCGAGGCGGCGGTACGCATCGCGGAGCGGCTGGTCGACGACGGGAACGACGGTCTCGTGCTGAACGGCACGACCGGGGAGTCGCCGACGACGCACGCACCGGAGAAGGCAGGGCTGGTCGCCGCGGTCGTGGACGCCGTGGGCGACCGGGCGGTCGTCGTCGCGGGCGCCTGCTCCAACGACACCGACCACGCGCTGCGCATGGCCGTGCAGGCGGCGGACGCGGGTGCGGACGGCCTGCTCGCCGTCGCGCCGTACTACTCGCGCCCCAGCCAGGAGGGCCTGTACCGGCACTTCACCGCGATCGCCGACGAGACCGACCTGCCCGTGATGCTCTACGACGTCCCGGGTCGTGCCGGCGTCCGGATCGCCGCGCCGACCTACGAGCGGCTGGCGGCCCACGACCGGATCGTCGCGACCAAGGACGCCGCGGGCGACGTGTACTCCGCGGCCAAGGTCGCCGCCGCGACCGGGCTCGTGCTCTACAGCGGCGACGACGGACTCCTGCTGCCGTTCCTGGCGCACGGCGCGGCAGGCATCGTGTCGGTGTCGGCGCACGTCGTCGCGGGCGCGTTCGCCGAGGTGGTGCGCCGGTTCGACGCCGGCGACCACGCCGGTGCCCTCGAGATCTTCCTCACCACCACCCCGGTGATCGACGCGCTCAACGGTGCGGGCTTCCAGGCCGTCATGGTCAAGTCCGCGCTCGAGCTGCTCGGCGTCACCGACAACCGCGAGCTGCGCCTGCCCAACGTGGCGGCGACCGAGGGCGACGTCGCGCTCGTGCGCGACGCCCTCGTCGCCTTCGGCGCGCTCGACCCCGCACGCTAGACACCCATCCGGCTCAGCCACGACAGGAGGCCCCGTGAGCCACCCCCATCCCGAACTCTCCCTGCCTCCCGAGCTCCCGGCCGGAGGGCTTCGCATCGTCGCCCTCGGCGGGCTCGGCGAGGTCGGGCGCAACATGGCCGTCCTCGAGTACGAGGGGCGACTGCTCGTCATCGACTGCGGGGTGCTGTTCCCCGAGGACAACCAGCCCGGCGTCGACCTGATCCTCCCCGACTTCGACTACATCGCGGACCGCCTCGACGACGTGGAGGCGATCGTCCTCACCCACGGTCACGAGGACCACATCGGTGCCGTGCCCTACCTGCTGCGGCTGCGGCGCGACATCCCTCTCGTGGGGTCGCGCCTCACCCTCGCGTTCGTCGAGGCGAAGCTCAAGGAGCACCGCATCTCGCCCGTGGTGCGGGTGGTCACCGAGGGGCAGACGGAGCAGCTCGGGGTCTTTGGCTGCGAGTTCGTCGCCGTCAACCACTCGATCCCCGACGCGCTCGCCGTGGCGGTGACGACCGGCGCGGGCACCGTCCTGCACACGGGCGACTTCAAGATGGACCAGCTCCCGCTCGACGGGCGCATCACGGACCTGCGGGCGTTCGCGCGCCTCGGCGAGCAGGGCGTCGACCTGTTCATGGTCGACTCCACCAACGCCGAGGTCCCGGGGTTCGTCACGCCCGAGGTCGAGATCGGCCCCGTGCTCGACACCGTGTTCGCACAGTCGGAGAAGCGCATCATCGTCGCGTCCTTCTCGTCGCACGTGCACCGCGTGCAGCAGGTCCTCAACGCGGCGCACCACCACGGTCGCCGCGTCGCGCTGGTCGGGCGGTCCATGGTCCGCAACATGACGATCGCCTCGGAGCTCGGGTACCTGACCGTGCCCGAGGGCGTGCTCATCGACCTCAAGAAGGTCGACTCGCTGCGCGACGACGAGACGGTCCTCATGTGCACCGGTTCGCAGGGCGAGCCGATGGCCGCGCTGAGCCGCATGGCGAACGGGGACCACAGGGTCTCGGTCGGCATGGGCGACACCGTGATCCTCGCGTCCTCGCTCATCCCGGGGAACGAGAACGCGGTGTTCCGCATCATCAACGGGCTCACGCGCCTCGGTGCGCGCGTCGTGCACGGTGGGAACGCCAAGGTGCACGTGTCGGGCCACGCGAGCGCGGGTGAGCTCATGTACTGCTACAACGTGCTGCGCCCGCGCAACGTCATGCCCGTGCACGGCGAGGTGCGCCACCTCGTGGCCAACGCGGCGATCGCGGTCCGTACCGGGGTGCCCGCCGACCGGGTCGTGCTCGCCGAGGACGGCGTGGTGGTCGACCTGGTCGACGGCCGCGCGTCCGTGGTCGGCGCAGTGCCGTGCGGGTACGTGTACGTCGACGGGTCGAGCGTCGGCGAGCTGACCGACGCCGAGCTCAAGGACCGGCGCATCCTGGGCGAGGAGGGGTTCGTCTCGGTCTTCGCCGTGGTGGACTCCGCGACCGGGAAGGTGCTCGCCGGCCCGCACATCCTGGCGCGAGGCTTCGCGGAGGACGACTCGGTCTTCGAGGGCGTCCGGCCGGACGTCGTGGCGGCCCTCGAGGACGCCATCGCGGGGGGCGCGACCGACACGCACCAGCTGCAGCAGATCATGCGACGCGTCATCGGGCGCTGGGTGTCGAACCGGCTGCGCCGCCGTCCGATGATCGTCCCGGTGGTCGTGGAGGCCTGAGCCAACGAAGCCCTCCGGCGATCAGCCGCCGCCGCCACCCGTGAGTCCGCCCAGCAGTCCGGGCCCGACGGCGCGGGTGGCGGCCGCGTACCGGGTGGCGCGCTGGTCGTCGGTACCGGTCGTCAGGCCCGCGAGCTCGAGCGAGACGAGACCGTGTACCAGGCCCCACAGGCCGAGTGCCGCGTCCTCGACGGCGGCCGCCGCGGCGTCGGGCACGAGCCGTGCCACGGCGGCGCGCAGGACGGTGAACGTCTCCTGCTCGACGACTGCGGGGGCGTCGGTCGCGGGAGGGACCCCGCGCCCGAACATGACCGTGTAGAAGTGCGGGTCGGCGAGCGCCGACGACCGGTAGGCGACGGCGAGCGCCGCGAGGTCGGCGGCCGCGTCGTCGGTGCGGGTGACGGCACGCAGGTGCACGGCGAACCGCCGGAAGCCCTCCGCGGAGACGGCAGCCACGAGCTCGTCGCGGCTGCCGAAGAGGGTATAGACGGCGGACGCGCTCGTCCCGGCGTCGAGTGCGACCGAGCGCACGGTGGCCGCGGCCTCGCCGCGCTCGGAGATCGTGCGGGAGGTGACGTCGAGCAGGCGTTCGCGCAGTGCCGCGTCGTGCAGTCGGGGTCGGGCCACCATCCGAGTCTAGGGCCTTGACGCGCGTGGTCGAACGGTGTTCTATAACACTGTTCGCGCCATGGGTGCGCGCCGACCGAACCATGGGGGTCCTCGTGCTCGAGCTGACCGACGCCGCCCGCGTCACCGCCGGCATCGTCCTGCTGTCCGTCGTCGGGATCGAGTCGGGAGGTGCCTTCCTCGTCACGGTCGTGACCGGGAGGGCGCCCGCGACGCGGTTCCAGACGTCGTTCTTCCGGGCGGGTCACGCGCACGCCGGCGTCCTCGTGGTCCTGGGTCTCGTCTCGCTGCTGCTCACCGAGGCGACCGACCTCGCCGGTTTCTGGCGATGGCTCGCGGCCACGGGCGTCCTCGTCGCCGCGATCCTCCTGCCCGCAGGGTTCTTCCTGTCGGCGGCGGGGACCGGCCGGGAGGCGCCGGGCCGGGCCGTGGTGCTGCTCCCGGTGGGGGCCGTCGTGCTCGCCGCGGGTGTCGTGACGCTGGGGGTGGGGCTGCTCCGCGGTTGAGGCCCCGGCCCGCACCGACGTTCCCGTCGTCTAGCGCCGGGCGTCGCGGAGAGCGTCGAGCTGGTCCGCGTGCCACGTCGCGACGTACCCGCGCAGCCGCACGTCGCGCACGGTCGCGGCCGGGTCGTCGACAGCGCGCTCGAGCGCGTCCAGGTAGGCGCGGTCCGCGGCGAACCGGCGCGCGATCGCCTCGGCGCCGACCGCGGGGCTGCCGTGTCCGGGCACGAGGACGTGCGCGTCGCGGGCCACGTCCTCGAGGAGGTCGAGCGCGTCCCGGTACGTGCCGAGAGGGTCCGGCGACGACACGTCCGGGAGCGGTACCTCGGCGTCCGAGAGCATGTCCCCGGCGAGCAGCGCGCCGCGCGTCGCGATCCCGGCGTGCCCGGGCGCGTGCGCGTCGTGCCCGACGACGCGGGGCGCGCCCGGCCAGGGGAGCGACGTCGCGTCGGGCGGGAGGGCGTCGAGCACGCCGAGGAGGTCGAGCTCGTGGCCGGGTGCGTCCGCCTGGGCCTTGGCGCGGATCTCGGCGCCGTCCTGCCCGGCCCGGTCGGCGCACCCCGCGGTGGCCCACCGCGGGCCGTCGCCGAGCGCGCGGCTCCAGAGCACGTGGTCCCAGTGGGGATGCGTGGCGAGACCCGCCGTCACCCGCCAGCCACGGTCGAGGATCGTGGAGGCGAGGGCGTCCACCTCCGCGACGCTCACCCCGGGGTCGACGACCAGCGCGTCGGTCCCGTCCAGGACCAGGGTGGTCGTCGTCGACCAGAGGCGCGCCACCGTGACGAACACGCCCGGTGCGACCTCGTCGAGGGAGCGCCGGAGCGCCGACGCGTCTGCTTCCGGCCGTGCCATCGTCTCTCGCTCTCCTCCACGCCGGCGGGCGGCACCGACCGGGACACGCCCTGACCGTCCTGCCTGCGGTCCGGCGTCGGTGCGCCCGGGTACTGTGAGGAACACTATGGCGACCCGTACGTCCCCGCAGGCGCGACGGTCCTCGAGCAGACGCACGACGACACCCCCATCGGGTGCGCGCGCCGGTTCCTCGACGGGCCGGGGCTCGGCGAGCGCACGTCCCCGGAGCGGCTCGGCCACGGGCACGGCAGCACGGACACCGACCAAGCGCGCACCCGCGCGCCGTCCGGCGTCGCGTCCGGCCTGGCCCGTGCGAGCGGTGCGGGGCCTGTGGCTCGGTGCGGCGCACGGGGTCGGCGCCGCGACCCGCACGATCGGCAAGGGAGCGAGAGACCTGGACCCCGCACACCGGCGCGACGGCGTCGCGTTCCTCCTGATCGCCCTCGCGGTGGTCGTCGCCGCCCGCGAGTGGTGGGGCATCTCCGGCACGTTCGGCACGGGGGTGCACGCCGTGGTGGCGGGGACCTTCGGCCTCGCCGGGGTCGCGGTCCCGGTGCTGCTCCTGTGGCTCGCGGTGCGCATCATGCGACACCCGGAGCGGGTCCAGGCGAACTCCCGGGTCGCGATCGGTCTGACGCTGCTCGTCGTGTCCGTCTGCGCGCTCGTCCACGTGTCGCAGGACCTCCCGGCGCCGCGCGACGGGTTCTCCGCCGTGCAGGAGGCCGGCGGCATCGTCGGCTACCTCTCGGCGACCCCCGTGGTGACCGGGCTGACGGAGTGGTTCGCGGTGCCGATCTTCCTGCTCCTGGGGTTCTTCGGGCTCCTGGTGGTCACCGCGACGCCCGTGCACCGCATCCCTGAACGCCTCCACCGTCTGTACGACGTGCTGACGGGCAACCACCCGGCCACCTCGGACGAGCTGGACGAGGACGGCCTGCCGCTGGCCGAGGGCGTCTCGCGCCACGACGGCAGTGAAGTCGAGCCCGCGGCGAAGCGGCCACGACGCCGGCGACGCACCAAGGCGGAGCGTGCCGCCGACGTCGCCGAGACCGAGATCCCGGACGGCGGGTTCGCGGGCGACGAGGCGTTCGAGACCGCCGCGACGCTCGAGCGCGACGAGAGACGTGCGCGCCGTACCCGTGAGCGCGGCGACGACGCGGCTCCCGGTACGTCGCCGACCGAGGCGGTCCCGGCAGTCGGCCCCGGCACCGCGCAGGACGTGGGGGCCGCCGCGCTGGGCGCCGTCGCTCCCTCCGCCGACGACGTCGCGGGCCCCGTCCCACCGCCGCCCGGCGCGCCGGTCCCGCGCGGCGTCCAGCCCATGCTCGAGGGCGACACGGTGTACCTGCTGCCGAACGAGGACTCGCTGACCAAGGGGGCGCCGCACAAGGTGCGCTCGGCCGCGAACGACCGGGTCGTCGACGCGCTGACCAAGACCTTCGAGCAGTTCGAGGTCGACGCCGCGGTCACCGGCTTCACCCGTGGCCCGACGGTCACGCGCTACGAGGTCGAGGTCGGCCCCAAGACCAAGGTCGAGCGCATCACCTCGCTGTCCAACAACATCGCGTACGCGGTGGCCAGCGCGGACGTGCGCATCCTCGCGCCGATCCCGGGCAAGTCGGCCATCGGCATCGAGATCCCCAACACCGACCGCGAGACGGTGGTGCTCGGCGACGTGCTGCGCTCGTCGGCCGCGCGCCGCACCGAGCACCCGATGGTCATGGGTGTCGGCAAGGACGTGGAGGGCGGCTACGTCGTCGCGAACCTCGCGAAGATGCCGCACATCCTCGTCGCCGGTGCGACCGGTGCGGGCAAGTCGAGCTTCATCAACTCGATGATCACCTCGATCCTCATGCGCTCCACGCCTGAGCAGGTGCGCCTCGTGCTGGTCGACCCGAAGCGCGTGGAGCTGACGATCTACGAGGGCATCCCGCACCTCATCACGCCGATCATCACGAACCCCAAGAAGGCAGCCGAGGCACTCGACTGGGTCGTGCGGGAGATGGACGCGCGCTACGACGACCTCGCCGCGTTCGGGTACAAGCACATCGACGACTTCAACGCCGGGGTCCGTGCCGGCAAGGTCAGGCCGCTCCCGGGTTCCGAGCGCAAGATCGCGGCCTACCCCTACCTGCTCGTCGTGGTCGACGAGCTCGCCGACCTGATGATGGTGGCCCCGCGGGACGTCGAGGCGTCGATCCAACGGATCACCCAGCTCGCGCGGGCCGCAGGGATCCACCTCGTGCTCGCGACGCAGCGGCCGTCGGTCGACGTCGTCACCGGTCTCATCAAGGCGAACGTGCCGTCGCGGCTGGCGTTCGCGACCTCCTCGCTCGCCGACTCGCGCGTCGTGCTCGACCAGCCGGGCGCCGAGAAGCTCATCGGCCAGGGGGACGCGCTGTTCCTGCCGATGGGCGCGGCCAAGCCCATGCGCGTCCAGGGCGCCTGGGTCTCGGAGTCCGAGGTCCACGCCGTCGTCGAGCACGTGAAGTCGCAGCTCAAGCCGGTGTACCGGGAGGACGTCGCCCAGGTCGCGGTCAAGAAGCAGGTCGACGAGGACATCGGCGACGACCTCGACCTCCTGCTGCAGGCGACCGAGCTGGTCGTCACGACGCAGTTCGGCTCGACCTCGATGCTCCAGCGCAAGCTGCGGGTCGGGTTCGCCAAGGCCGGTCGGCTCATGGACCTGCTCGAGTCGCGCGAGATCGTCGGTCCGTCGGAGGGGTCGAAGGCCCGTGAGGTGCTCGTGACGCCCGACGCGCTGCCGTCCGCGCTCGCGCTCATCCGGGGAGAGCCGGCGCAGGAGGTGTTCGACCAGTCCGCGTCCGACGCCGCTGCGGAAGCGTCGGGGGGCGCCGCGCGCGGGTACGACGACGGCGTCGACGGGCATGCGCCGGCGGTGGCGACGGAGTATCACGACGGCGCGGACGTGGAGTCCGGCTGGCGCTGAGCCCCGCACGCGGGCCGGACGTCCGCGCCGTACCCGTAGTCTGGGTCCGTGGTCACAGACGTCCCGTCACCGTGGAACTCCGCCAACATCGTCACGATGGTGCGGATCCTGATGGTCCCGTTCTTCGCGTGGGCCCTGCTCGTCGACGGCGGGGACAGCGTGACCTGGCGACTGGTCGCCACCGGGATCTTCGTCGTCGCCGCGTCCTCCGACCGGCTCGACGGCTATCTCGCGCGACGCTACGAGCTCGTCACCGACCTCGGCAAGCTGCTCGACCCGATCGCCGACAAGCTGCTCGTCGGGACCGCGCTCGTCCTGCTCGCGTGGCCCCTCGGCGAGCTGCCCTGGTGGGTGCCCGTGGTGATCCTCGCGCGCGAGCTGGGCGTGACGCTCATGCGGTTCGCCGTCCTGAAGTACGCGGTGATGCCCGCGTCACGCGGAGGCAAGCTCAAGACCGTCCTGCAGATCGTCGCGATCACCGCCTTCCTGCTGCCCCTCGCGCACCTGCCGGGCTGGTTCGCCGTCGTGGCGTGGGTCGTGCTCGCGGCAGCCGTCGTCGTCACCGTCGTCACGGGAGTCGAGTACTTCTACCAGGGGTGGCGGATCCGGAGCGAAGCGGTCCGGGCCGCGCAGGTCCGTGCTGCCTCCGCGCTCCCGAACGACAGTGACGACGGGATCGACAGGGGCGGGCACGGTGGCCCCGCCCGCACCTGAGCGCGGCGACCGCGGCGGTGGACGGTCCCTCGCGGAGCGAGTGCTCGCGCTCCTGCGTGAGCGCGGCTGGACGCTCGGGGTGGCGGAGTCCCTGACCGGAGGACTCGTGACCGCGACGATCGTCGACGTGCCCGGTGCCTCGGTCGTGCTGCGCGGCGGGATCGTCGCGTACGCGACGGACACGAAGGCCGCGGTCCTCGGGGTGGACGCCGCGCTCCTCGCCGCGCGCGGCGCCGTCGACCCGGACGTGGCCTGCTCGATGGCGGACGCCGCGCGTCGGCTCCTGAGGGCGGACGTGGGGCTCGCGACCACGGGGGTGGCGGGCCCGGACCCGCAGGACGGCAGGCCGCCCGGCCTGGTGTACGTCGCGGTGTCCCTCCTCGGTGCTCGGCACGTGCGAGAGCTCGAGCTCCTCGGGGACAGGGCGCAGGTCCGGGCCGGCGCGGTGCACGCCGGGCTGAGGCTGCTGGTCGAGGCGATGGGGGCCACGGACTCCGTGCCGGCGGACGCGGAGGACCGTCGTCCGCTCGGGTGAACCGGGCCCGCCCGGGAACAACGGGACGCGGCGGTGCGTTGGAACGCTCGTGATCGTGAACAGGCCGCTACGCCGCCCGAACCGCTCCGCCGCCTCCCCCCAGGGGCGTGCCACGGGACGGAACGGCGACGTGGGCGGGCCCCGACCGGGGTACGGTAGGACGACCCCGGCACGAGGGGTACGGAATTCGACGAGAAGCACGACTGGGAGCATCCAGGACGGGGCCGCACCGGTTCCGGAGGGTGCGAGGGACACGGAAGGGGGTCGCCAGATGATTGTTCTTCGACGAGAGATCGGGGACGTGCTGCGAAGCGCTCGCCAGCGTCAGGGGCGGACCCTGCGAGAGGTGTCCTCCGCCGCGCGGGTCTCGCTGGGATACCTCAGCGAGGTGGAGCGCGGACAGAAGGAAGCGTCGTCGGAGCTCCTCGGCTCGATCTGCGAGGCGCTCGACCTGCCGCTGTCGTTGGTGCTGCGCGAGGTCAGCGACCGCGTCGCCGTGGCCGAGGGTCTGCTCATCCCGGACACGCTCCCGGCGGACTTCGCCGCAGGGCTGTACGGTCGCGGGTCGGACGGCGGTTCCAGCCGCCGCGAGGACCTGCAGCCTGTCGGCTGACGTGGCGGACCGTCACGCGCCGCCCGGCGACGGCGCGGGCTGGCACGACGGGCAGTAGAAGATCGGACGGTCGTACGGCGCGTCGTTCGCCGAGCCGACCGCGACGGGCGTGCCACACCGGTGGCACGCCCGTCCTGCACGTCCGTGCACCTCGCGCGCGACATCCGACTCCCTGCCGAACCCGTGCCGGACGATGCGCTGCATGAGGTCGCGCGCCGCGAGCAGCACCTGTCCGATGTCCGGTACGTCTCGTACGGGTGTCCACGGCCAGACGCGCTGCGCGTAGAGGGACTCGGCGGTCCAGATGGTCCCGAGACCCGCCACGGTGTGCTGGTCGAGCAGTGCCTCGCAGACCGGCACACCCTGTGCTGCGCGGTCCGGCCGGTGCCGGGGACCCAGGCCGCCCGCCGCGTCGTCCGTGCGGAGCCGTTCGACCGCGGCGGCGAGCCCGTCGGCCGGGAAGTCGTCCGCGAGGACGTCCGGACCGAGCGGCCCCGTGATCCGGTGCTCGTCGCGCGTGCGCAGGACGTCGAGCATCCCGATCCGTACCCCGACCGCGGTCCACCAGGCGTTCGCGAGCACGACCCGGGTCGTGCTCGCGGTCCCGCGCGCGCCGACGGTACCTGTCCGCGCGAGTCGCCAGGCGCCCTCCATGCGCAGGTGCGTGTGCAGGGACCAGCCGTCGTCGAAGCGGGTGAACAGGTGCTTGCCGTAGGGGACGTTGGCGAGCACGGTGCGGCCCACGAGGTCGGTCTCGGCCGCGCCGGGCCAGCGCAGGTCGCTGCGGACCAGCATGCGACCCGCCATCGCCTCGTCGAGCCGTGCGGCGGTCAGGCGGACCACGTCACCCTCGGGCACGGCACACCACGTCGCTCACCGTCGTCGGCCCCGGGCCGTCACGCGATCCGTAGCCCGCGCGGCGTCGGTCGGAACCCGGCGTCGAGCAGGGCACGACCCGCGAGATCCGCGGACGTCGCCGTAGAGCCCGCAGCGGCGAGCGCCTCGACGCCGTCGATCCGCTGGACGACGACCTTTCCCAACCGCCCGCCCCGGACGGCGGCCGCGAGGGCAGCGCCTGCCTCCACCAGGCGCGGGCCCTCGACGAACGAGAGCACGGTCCGACCGCCCCGCTCGACGTACAGCGCGAGGTCGCCCTCGCTGAGGACGACGACGGCGCCCGCCTTGCGCCCGGGGCGGTGACCGCGTGCGCGGTCGTCGCCGGGGACCGGGCGCACGGGCCAGGCCAGCGCGGCACCGTAAGGGTTCGCGGGATCGGTCGCTGCGAGCACGAGCGTCCCGGGCCGCGTGCCCCGGACCGGTCCGACCGGGTTGCGCGACGCCGTGTCGTGGTCCATCCGTTCGAGTGCCCGGTCGCGGTCCTGGGCGTCGGTGCGGAGCTGGTCGACCGCTCCGGGGAGAGCGAACTGCGAGCCGCCCAGGTGTTCGGCGAAGTAGCCGCGCCGTGCGGCGCCGGTCGCCTCGAGCTCGGTCAGCACGCGGTAGACGTTCCGGAATGACCCGGCGACGCCCTCGGCCGGTGCGACCGCGCGTGTGAGCACGCCGTGCCGGTCGAGCAGCACGCGCGCGAGCGCGTGGGCGCGTCGCGTCGGGTCCGGTTCGCGTGCCGGGAGCGCCGACCACCGGCCGCCCCCGCCGCGCAACGTGCTCCGCGTCGTCGACGTCGGCCGCCCGTCGGCCGTCGCCCCGTCCGCCGCGGCCGCCTCGAGCGCCGGCCGCAGCCCGGCGAAGCGTGCCCGACCCATCGGGCGCGCCCGGCCCGGTGCGCGCGGGGCGCGGTGCGTGCCTCCCGCAGCACCCAACCGGGACCGCAGCGCGCCGTACCCGTCGTTCGTCACGTGCCCCGACCACACGAGGTCCCACAGCGCGTCCAGGGTCGGCCCGACGTCGGCGCCGACGTCCTGCGCGAGAGCGGGCAGGAAGAAGGCGCCCGTGCCGCGCAGCAGCTCGAGCAGCGCCCCGTGCAGCCCGCCGTCAGGCACGGTCTGCTCGTCCGCGAGCGTCAGCGGGGCCCACTCGGCGAGATGGAGGCTCACGAGCCCGTCACCGCCGCCCGACCCGGGCAGCGCCGCGTGGCCGCTCCACACCACCTCGCCGGTGGTGGTCAGCTCGTCGAGCATCGTCGGGGTGTAGTCGGTCACACGCGCGGGCAGCACGAGCGTCTCGAGGGCCGACGCCGGGACGGCCGCGCCGGAGAGCTGCTCGACGACGCGCAGCACCCCGTCGGTGCCGCGGAGCGCGCCCACGGACTGCCAGCGGGGGAGGAACACCCCCAGCGCCTCGGCCGGGACGGGCTCGACCTCTGCTCGCAGGGCGGCGAGCGACCGTCGGCGCAGGACCCGCAGGACCTCCGCGTCGCACCAGTCGTCCCCGGTCCCGCCGAGCGACTCGGGACGCAGCCGGCCGCGCACGACCCGTCGCACCGACTCGAGGCGTTCGAGGGCCGCGCGGACCACTGCCACGCCCAGCCCGAGCCGCTCCGCGAGATCCTGCGCCGTGAAGGGCCCGTGCGTGCGGGCGTGGCGACGCGCGAGGTCGCCCAGCGGGTCGGGCACGGGCTCGGTGAACACTTCGGGGATGCCGACCGGCAGGGCGACGCCCAGCGCGTCGCGCAGCCGGCCCGCGTCCTCGACGACCGCCCACTGCCGCGCACGCTCGTCGGCCACGCCCGCGAGGCGGACCGTGATCACGCGCCGTGCCGACTCGAGCTCGGTCAGCCATGCTCCGACCGACCCGCGCACGTCCTCGCGCGTGCGGTCGTCGAGCTCGGCGCGTGTGAGGGGGCCGAGGCGGCGCAGCAGGTCCCACAGGTCCTCCGCGTGCCGGGCCCGTCGCTCGGGCGCGAGCGCGCCGAGCTCGGACTCGGTGCGCTCGATCGCCGCGGGGTCCAGGAGGTCCGCGAGCTGCCCGGCCACGCCGTCTCCCCCGAGGAGCTCGGCGAGCAGCGTCGGGTCGAGCGAGAGCGCTGCGGCCCGGCGTTCCGCCAGGGGTGCGTCGCCGTCGTACAGGAACTGGGCGGTGTACCCGAACAGCAACGACTGCGCGAACGGGGAGGGCGTCGGCGTGGTGACCTCGACCAGGCGGACGCGACCTGCCGCCAGGTCACGCATGAGCTCCGTCAGCGCGTCCACGTCGAAGTCGTCCTGGAGGCACTCGCGCGCCGCCTCGAGCACGATCGGGAACTCCGGGTACTGCGACGCCACCGACAGCAGCTGCGCCGAGCGCTGGCGCTGCTGCCACAGGGGCTGTCGCCGGTCGGGCCGGCGTCGGGGCAGGAGCAGCGCGCGGGCCGCCGCCTCGCGGAACCGGGACGCGAACATGACCGAGCCGCCGAGCTCGGCGCGCACCACGGCGAGCACCTCGTCCGGGTCGAGCAGGAGGTCCTCCGCCGCGACCGGCGCATCGAGGCGCCCACCGTGCCCGCTGCGACCGTCGGCGGTCGCGCCGCCCTCGGGCGGGTCGTCGAGCCACGACTCGCCCGTGTCCGGCAGGCGGAGCACGATCCCGTCGTCCGCGTGCATCGCCGCGGCGTCCACGCCGTAGCGCTCCCGCAGTCGCGCTGCCAGCACGAGCGCCCACGGTGCGTGCACCTTCGCGCCGTACGGCGAGTGCACGACGACCCGCCAGTCCCCGAGCTCGTCGCGGAACCGTTCGACGACGACCGTCCGGTCGTCCGGCACGCGGCCCGTCGCGGTGCGTTGCTCGTCGAGGTAGGCGACCAGGTTGTCCGCCGCCCACGCGTCCAGGCCGACGTCTGCCAGCCGCTCGCGCGCCAGGTCGGGGTCGCGCGCGACGAGCGCGTCGGTCTCGCGCACCCAGGCTCCGAGCGCGCGTCCCAGCTCGGCCGGCCGGCCGGGGGAGTCGCCCTTCCAGAACGGCAGCCGCCCGGGGATGCCAGGAGCGGGCGTGACGAGCACCTGGTCGGTCGTGATGTCCTCGATGCGCCACGTGCTCGAGCCCAGCGTGAAGGTGTCTCCCACGCGGGACTCGTAGACCATCTCCTCGTCCAGCTCGCCGACGCGCTTGCCGCCTCGCGGTGCCCGGCCCCGGGGCCGGGGATCGGTCGCGTCGTCGGGCGCACCCGGGTCGGGGGTGGAGGCGCCGGTCGCGAGGAAGACCCCGTACAGCCCGCGATCGGGGATGGTGCCGCCGCTCGTCGCGGCCAGGCGCAGCGCGCCGGGTCGGCCGGTGAGCCGGCCCGAGGCGCGGTCCCACACGATGCGGGCGCGCAGCTCGCCGAAGTCCTCGCTCGGGTAGCGGCCGGCCAGCATGTCCAGCACCGCGTGCAGCGACGCGTCGCCGAGGTGGGCGAAGGGCGCGCTGCGGCGCACCAGGGTCGCGAGGTCGTCGACCGTCCACTCGTCGACCGCGACCATCGCCACGATCTGCTGCGCGAGGACGTCGAGCGGGTTGGACGTGACGTGCAGCGCCTCGATGCCGCCGGTGCGCATCCGCTCCGCGACGACGGCCGCCGGCACGAGATCGCCCCGGTGCGTCGGGAACACGACGCCGTGCGACACCGCACCCACCTGGTGCCCGGCGCGCCCGATGCGCTGCAGGCCCGATGCGACGGACGGCGGCGAGCCGACCTGGACCACGAGGTCCACCGCACCCATGTCGATCCCGAGCTCGAGGCTGGACGTCGCGACCACGGCGGGGAGCCGTCCGTCCTTGAGCTCGGTCTCCGTGCGGGTGCGTTCCGTCCGGCTCATCGAACCGTGGTGGGCGCGGGCGATCACGGGCTCGATCCCTGAGCTCGCTCCCGACTGCGCCTGGACCTGGGCGGCGGTGACCGTGCCGGGGTCGAGCACGTCGGCGCCGGCGCGCTCGGCCCACAGCTCGTTCATGCGCGCCGTGAGCCGCTCCGCCCCCCGGCGGGAGTTGGTGAACACGAGCGTCGAGCGGTGCGCGGCGACGAGGTCGACCACGCGCTCCTCGACGTGCGGCCAGACGGAGGGTCGTGGGGCCCGGTCGCCACCCGTCGAGGCACCACGCCGCGACGTCGCCGGCCCGGTCAGGTCCGGCTCTCCCGGGGGGAGCGGGACGAGCTCCGGCAGCGCACCACTCGCCCCCGCCGACGCCGTGGTGCCGGCCGGCACGGCGCGGTCGCCCGGCACGGTCAGGTCGGAGAGGTCCGGGACGGGCACGACGACGTCGACCTCGATGCGCTTGCCGCTGGGCGGCTGCACGACCACGACCTCCCGGCCGCGCTCCGCCGGCGTGCGCCGGCCGCCGAGGAACGACGCGACCGCCTCGACCGGGCGGACCGTGGCCGACAGCCCCACGCGCTGCGCGGGCGGTCGCTCGCCGGCCTCGAGGAGTGCGTCGAGGCGTTCGAGCGAGACCGCGAGGTGCGCGCCGCGCTTGGTCCCCGCGACCGCGTGGATCTCGTCGAGGATCACGGTCTCGACGCCGGCGAGGCCTGCGCGGGCCGCCGACGTCAGGACGAGGAACAGCGACTCGGGGGTCGTGATGAGGATGTCGGGCGGGTGCGTCGCGAGGCGCCGGCGCTCGTTCGCGGGCGTGTCGCCGGTACGGGTGCCGACGACGACGTCGGGCACGTCGAGCCCGAGCCGGACCGCCGCCTGCCGGATGCCCGCGAGCGGCGAGCGCAGGTTGCGCTCGACGTCGGCCGCGAGGGCCTTGAGCGGCGAGACGTACACGACCCGGCACCGGTGCTCGCGCTCGGGCGGTGGTCCGGACATGATCCGGTCGAGCGACCACAGGAACGCGGCGAGCGTCTTGCCCGACCCGGTGGGCGCGACGACCAGCGCGTGCTGGTCGCTCGCCACGGCCTCCCACGCCCCGGCCTGCGCCGGGGTGGGCGCCTCGAACGCCCCGGTGAACCACCCGCGCGCGGACGCGGTGAAGCGCGCGAGCGGATCGGTGCCGACGGCGTCGGCCCCGGGAGCGGCTGGGTTCACGGTGCCATTCTCACCGCGCCCACCCACACCCGCCCACCCACCCGCTCGGCGTGCCCCGTCCGCCCGGGCACGGCCCGCGCGCGCACCGTGGGTGCGCGTGCAGGCGCGGGTGTGCGGCGTGGGAAGGTGGGGCGTGCGGTATCGCGAGTTCACCGACCTGGTCGACGAGGTGTTCGGGCCTGCGCTCGGGCGTGCCTACGTGCGCGAGCAGGTGCTCACGCCGCTCGGGGAGCGGACGGCCGCCCAGGCCCTCGAGGACGGGGTCGAGCCACGCGTCGTCTGGCATGCGCTGTGCGACGCCCTCGACGTGCCGGAGCCCCGACGCTGGGGGCTCGACGACCGCCGGCAGGCGCCTCCGGCGCGCTGACCCGACGACGCACGGCCCTCCGTGCGCGACCCGCCGCGCACCGGCGCGCCGACCTGCCGTGCACGCCCCCTCGACGTCCCCGCCCACGCGCCGGCACACCCAGGGCCCGCACCCGCCCGCACCCGCCCGCACGCGCCACCGCGCCCCGCCGACCTGCCCGCGCGGCGGGGCCCCGGCCCGCGCATCATGGGCGCATGACGCAGCCCGGCCCACGCCTCCGGCCGACGCACGTGCGCGCCCGAGACGTCCGCGGTGCGCTCTGGTCGCTCGTCGTCACGGCTGCCGGGCTCGGCGTCGCGATCGCGCTCGTCCCCGGCGTGACGGTGCGCACCGTGTGGGCGGTCGTCCTGGTCGCCGCCGTGGTCGCGCTCGGGGACGTGCTGCTGCGCCCGCTGCTGCGCGTCCTCGCGGGGCGGTCCGGCGTCGTCGGCGCGCTGCTGTCCGGGCTGGGTGCACAGGTGCTCGTCGCCTGGCTCGCGCTGACCTACCTGCCCGGCGTGGACAGCGACTCGTGGACGGACGCGCTCGCGGTGCTCGTCGTCGCCGCGCTCGTCATGGCGGTCGGTCGTTGGCTCGTCGGCGCGAGCGACGACGAGTACGTGGTGGGTGCGCTGCTGCGACGCGCACGGCGCCGCGCGCACCGGGACGCGAGCAGGGCGCCGTCGCCCGCCGGACGCGCCCGGCCCGCCGGTCTGCTCGTCGTGCTGCTCGACGGCGTCTCGCGGCCCACGCTCGACCACGCTCTGCAGGCCGGTCTCGCGCCGACGCTCGCCCGATGGCTGGCGTCGGGGAGCCACCACCTGGAGTCCTGGTGGGCGCGCGTGCCGGCGACGACGCCCGCGAGCACCGTGGGGCTGCTCCACGGCTCGACGGAGCACGTCCCCGCGTTCCGGTGGTGGTCGCGCGCGCAGGGTCGCCTCGTGGTCACGAACCGGCCCGTGGACGCGGCGGACGTCGAGGCCCGCACGAGCGACGGCAGGGGGCTCCTCGCGGACGACGGCGTCGCGGTGTCCACGATGTTCTCGGGCGACGCCGCGACGAACCTGCTCGTCATGAGCCGCGCGACGTCCGGCGTCGGGCCGGGACAGCTGTTCGTGCACTTCTTCGCGAGCCCGTTCGTGCTGGTGCGGGCGCTGCTCGTCACCGCGGGGGAGTGGTGCAAGGAGCTGTTCCAGGGCTGGCAGCAGGCCGCTCGCGCCGTCGAGCCGCGGGTGTCGCGCCTCGGCTGGTACCCCGTCCTGCGCGCGCTGACGAACGTTGTCCTGCGCGACCTCAACACCACGCTCGTCGCCGAGCAGCTCGTGCGGGGCGCACCCGTCGTGTGCGTCGACCTCGTGGACTACGACGAGATCGCGCACCACGCGGGGCCGCTGCGCCCCGAGTCGCTGCGTGCGCTCGAGGGCCTCGACCGTGTCCTGGGGCTGTGGGAGCAGGTGGTCGCGGCCGCACCGCGCGACTACGAGATCGTCGTCCTCTCCGATCACGGGCAGTCGCTCGGCGCGACCTTCGAGCAGGTCGTGGGCCGGTCGTTCCTCGACGAGGTGCGTCGCCTCATGGCGGTCCGGGACCCGGGCCCGACGACGCGGGGTGCGGTCCGGCGTCGGGCGGCCGCACCCGACAGCGAGGAGTGGGGCCCGACCAACACGGCGCTGCACGCGCTGCGGCACGAGGACTCCCGCGCCGGCGCGGGGCGGATGTTCGTCGGCCCCGACCGCACCGAGCGGGTCGAGCGGGGCCGGAGCCCCGACCCGCGAGGTCGGACCGGGAGACCGGATCGGCCAGGGGCCGGCGGCCCGCCCGAGCCCACCGAGCCGCCCGAGCTCCCGGAGGTCGCGGTGGTCGGCTCCGGGAACCTCGGCATGGTCTGGTTCCCCCGCGAGCCCGCGCGCGTCGACGGGCGCACCGTGCGCACGCGCTGGCCGGGGCTCGTCCCCGGTCTGCTCGCGAACCCTGCCGTCGGCGTCGTGGTCGTGCACGAGGACCGGGACGGCGACCCGGGAGGGCGATCCGTCGTCGCGCACGGGCCGAGCGGGCGACGCGACCTCACGACCGGCGAGGTCGTCGGCCAGGACCCGCTCGCGGCCTACGGCTCGCGTGCCGCCGCGGACCTCCTGCGCGTCGCGCGGCTGGAGGACGCGGGCGACCTCGTCCTGGTCTCGGCCGTCGACGAGGTCGGCATGGTGCACGCGTTCGAGGGGCTCGTCGGCTCGCACGGCGGGCTCGGCGGGGCGCAGAACGAGGCCGTGCTCGTGCGTCCCGCGGCGCTCGCGGTGCCCGACGGCGAGCGCGAGGACGTCGACGGCGAGCCGATGCTCGTCGGTGCCGAGGCCGTGCACCGTCGTCTCGTCGCCTGGCTCGTCGACCTGGGTGTGCGGAGCGGGCGCGGCGCCGACCGCTGGACGAGCACATGACCGCGGGTGCGTCGGGTGTTTCGTCCGGGGCTGCCGCGGCGGGCCTGAGAGTCACGTGGCTCGGCCACTCGACCGTCGTCGTCGACGTCGTCTCCGTGGGCGGCGGGCGGGCGGCACGGGTGCTCACCGACCCGCTGCTGCACCGGCACGCCGGGCTGCTGCGTCGTCGGGGCGCGCGTCCGCCGGAGGAGGCGTGGCGCGGCAGCGACGTCGTGCTGCTGTCGCACCTGCACCACGACCACGCCGAGCTGGGTTCGCTGCGCCTGCTGGGCGACGTGCCCGTGCTGACCGCTCCGGCGAACGCGCGCTGGTTGCGCGGCCGGGGCGTGCGCGGCGTCGCGCTCGACGACGCGTGGCACGCGCTCGGCGCCGACGGCCGGCGTCCGCTCGTCGAGGTGCGCCTCGTACCCGCCGTGCACGGGCACCGACCCATGCCGCACCGGCCCAACGCGACGAACGGGCACCTGGTGCGTGTGCGCGCCGGGGCGGGCGGCACGGACCGGACGACGGTGTGGGCGGTGGGCGACACCGAGCGCTTCGCCGGGATGGGAGGCCTCGCGGAGCTGGCCGGCGGGCCGGTCGACGTCGCGCTCGTCCCCGTCTCGGGGTGGGGACCGCGGCTGTCCGGCGGGCACCTCGGCCCGGTCGAGGCCGCGCGCGTCTGCGCCGACGTCGGGGTCCGGGTCGCGATCCCGGTCCACTGGGGCACGCTCCACGCGCCGGGCGGTCGGCACGTGCCTCGCGGCTGGATGGACCGCGCGGGAGCCGCGTTCGCGGCGGCGGTGCGGCGCGAGGCACCGGGCACGCGGGCGGTGGTGCTGCGTCCCGGCGAGTCCTGGACGACGTCGTGAGCGTTCGTGCGCCCGGATCCTGCGCGACACGCGCGAGCATGTCGTGGATCGAACAGGTGTTCGTCTAGAGTTGTGCACAGGTGGTCGACGGCGGTCTCGGGCCGTGCCCGGGGGCGACCGGTCGTCCACAGGTCCGTGGCTGCGGGCAGAGCGTGTCGGTGGCCACCCGTAGTGTCGGCACGACGTCAGAACGGCAGACCTTGAAAACCGGTCGGAGCGTGCGCCCCGACCTCCGAAGCACGGCGACGGCACACACCGGCGCCCCGTCCACGAAGGTGACCGACATGCCTGCACCCGCAGACCGCGAGAAGGCGCTAGAGGCAGCCCTCGCCCAGATCGACCGGAACTTCGGCAAGGGTTCCGTCATGCGGCTCGGCGACGAGGGCCGTGCGCCCGTCGACGTGATCCCGACCGGCTCCATCGCGCTCGACATCGCCCTCGGCATCGGCGGTCTGCCTCGCGGGCGCGTCGTCGAGGTGTACGGTCCCGAGTCGTCCGGCAAGACGACCGTCGCGCTGCACGCCGTCGCGAGCGCGCAGCGGGCCGGCGGCATCGCGGCGTTCATCGACGCGGAGCACGCGCTGGACCCGGAGTACGCCAAGAAGCTCGGCGTCGACACCGAGGCGCTGCTCGTCTCCCAGCCGGACACGGGGGAGCAGGCGCTCGAGATCATGGACATGCTGATCCGCTCGGGTGCGCTCGACATCATCGTCATCGACTCGGTCGCGGCACTCGTGCCGAAGGCCGAGATCGAGGGCGAGATGGGCGACAGCCACGTCGGCCTCCAGGCCCGCCTCATGTCGCAGGCGCTGCGCAAGATCACCGGTGCACTCAGCACGTCCGGCACCACCGCGATCTTCATCAACCAGCTCCGCGAGAAGATCGGCGTGTTCTTCGGGTGCTTCAGCTACTCGACGAGGGTCGTCCTCGCCGACGGGACGACGGAGAAGATCGGCAAGATCGTCAACCAGAAGATGCCGGTCGAGGTGATGTCGTACGACCCGGACACGGGCGAGACCGTGCCGCGCAAGATCGTGAGCTGGTTCGACAACGGGCCGGCCGAACGCTTCCTGCAGTTCACCGTCGAGAAGTCGGGCGCCAACGGCCGCGCACAGTTCGCCGCGACGGAGAACCACCTGATCCGCACACCCGGCGGCTGGCGCGAGGCGGGCGAGATCATCGCGGGCGACAGGGTCATGGTCGCGGAGCAGGTGCGGCTGTCCGACCAGCAGTGGCAGACGATTCTCGGTGGCCTCATGGGTGACGGGCACCTGGCGCCCGACACCCGCGGTCGGCGCGGTGTGCGGTACCGCATGGGGCACGGTGCGAAGCAGGTCGAGTACGTCGACTGGAAAGCATCGATGCTCGGCAACATCCCGCAGTCGCGGACGGTACGGCCGAACGGCGCGGTCCACGTCGACCTCACGCCTCTCCCGGAACTGTCCGAGCTGCGCGAGGTCGTGTACTTCGGCGGGGGCAAGAAGCACCTCACGTGGGACTACCTCAAGGCACTGACTCCGCTCGCGCTCGCGGTCTGGTACATGGACGATGCGTCCTTCCAGATGCGTTCGAAGGGTCTGCAGCAGCGGACCGCGGGTGGTAGCGGTCGTGCGGAGATCTGCGTCGACGCGATGAGTGAGGGCTCGCGTGAGCGTCTTGTCGAGTACCTGCGGGACACGCACGGCGTCGAGTCCTCGGTCCGGCTCCGGGGAGCCAGGCAGCAGAACGTCCTGCAGCTCACCACGGCAGGTACCGCGCGCTTTCAGGAGATCATCGCGCCCTACGTGCATCCCTCGATGCAGTACAAGATGCTCCCGCGATTCCAGGGCGCGACCGACGTGGTGCCCGAGTTCGTGGCGCCCCGGACCGTCCCGGTGCCGTCCCGTGTGCTGGACGTCCATGTCAAGCCGACGACCCGATCGATGCATCGCTTCGACATCGAGGTCGAGGGTAACCACAACTACTTCGTCGACGGTGTCATGGTGCACAACAGCCCCGAGACGACCACGGGTGGCAAGGCGCTGAAGTTCTACGCGTCCGTCCGTCTCGACATCCGCCGCATCGAGACGCTCAAGGAGGGGACCGACGCGGTCGGCAACCGGACGCGCGTCAAGGTCGTCAAGAACAAGATGGCGCCGCCGTTCAAGCAGGCGGAGTTCGACATCCTGTACGGCGTCGGGATCTCGCGCGAGGGTGGCCTCATCGACATGGGCGTCGAGCACGGGTTCGTCCGCAAGTCCGGGTCCTGGTTCACCTACGCCGGGGACCAGCTCGGTCAGGGCAAGGAGAACGCCCGCTCGTTCCTGCGTGACAACCCGGACCTGGCGAACGAGCTCGAGAAGCGCATCAAGGAGAAGCTGGGCGTCGGCGCACAGCTGGATGCGCCGGCCGACCAGACCGCGGGCGCGCCGGTCGCCGGGGGTGTCGACGGCGTGCCACCGGTCGACGCGATCGCGGCAACCGCGGCCAAGGGCACGGGTGCCAAGACCCCCGCCGCACGCGGGAAGAAGGCGCCGTTCTGATCGGCGAGGACTACGACTCCGTCGACGAGCAGGACGGCACGCAGGACGACGAGCGCCGCGCGGGTCGCAAGCCCGCGCGGCGCTCGCGCCCGTCCCTGGCGGAACGCATCGCCGACGGTGAGTTCACGGACGCAGAGCTGGGCGAGCGCGCGCGAGAGGCGGTCCTGCGCACCCTGACCGCGGCGCCCAAGAGCCGCTCCGAGCTCGCGCAGTCGCTCGCCCGCAAGGGCTACCCGGAACACGTCGTCCTGCCGTTGCTCGACCGGCTCGAGGAGGTCGGTCTGATCGACGACGCCGCCTACGCGGAGATGCTCGTCCGGACGCGGCACAGCGAGCGCGGGCTCGCCCGGCGCGCCATCTCCCAGGAGCTGCGCCGCCGCGGGGTCGACGTGGAGACGTCGTCGGTCGCGCTCGAGCAGGTCGACGACGACTCGGAGGCCGACGCCGCAAGAGAGATCGCCCGCAGACGCCTCGCACGAACGGTCGGGCTCGACCGGGACGTGCGCGTGCGTCGGGTGGTCGGTGCGCTCGCTCGCAAGGGCCACTCGCCGGGGCGAGCGTTCGAGGTCGTCAAGCAGCTCCTCGACGACGAGGCCGTGACAGGAGAGCTCGACTCCTGAACGTCGGTCAGCGTGCGCCCGCGCCCGCCACCGCACCGGGACCGGTCGCCGTGGGGTCTCCGATGCCGGGTCCCGTCGCCGTCGCACCCGCCGTGCGCCCGCTCAGGAACCGGGAGAGCCATGAGGCGACGCGCGTCAGGAGCCAGTTGATGACGATGAAGACGATCGCGGCGACCGTGAGCGTCTGCAGGTTGTTGCTGTTCCCGTTGCCGAAGATCTGCGCGGCCCGCAGCAGCTCGTTGTACACGATGAGCTGACCGAGCGCGGTGTCCTTGAGGACGACGACGAGCTGGGAGACCAGTGAGGGAAGCATCGCGATCAGCGCCTGGGGGAGCTGGACGGACCGGAGGGTCTGGCCACCGGTGAGTCCGATCGCGAGCCCCGCCTCGGCCTGCCCGCGCGGGAGGTTGCCCACGCCCGAGCGCACGAGCTCCGCGATCACCGATCCGTTGTACAGGACGAGGGCGAGCACCACCGCGACGAAGGACGGCTCCTCCACCTGCTTGAAGTTGAAGCCCAGCAGCAACCAGAAGAAGATCATCAGCAGCAGCACGGGGACGGCGCGGAAGAACTCGACGATCACGCCGCTGATCCAGCGCACGGTGCGCGAGCGGGCGAGGCGTCCCGACCCGAACACGAGCCCGAAGACGACGGCGCCCACGATCGCGAAGCCGGCGGCGCGCAAGGTGTTCTGCAGCCCGGGAAGGTAATAGTTCTCCCACGCGCTCGCCGTGAAGATCGGTCCCCACAGGTCCCAGGAGAGCTGGCCCTTCTGCCCGAGCACGACCAGCACGAATGCGGCGACGCCGGCGACGAACAGGGCGCCCACGATGTTCCCGACGACGATGCGTCGTCGGGCGCGGGGGCCGGGTGCGTCGAAGAGGACGGAGTGTTGCGAGCTCATCGGCGCACCGCCAGACGGTTGGAGAGTGAGGTGGTGAGCAGGCCGATCGGGATCACGAGGATCACGTACCCGATCGCGAAGATGAAGAAGATCGAGTAGATCTCGCTCGAGTTGAACTCGATCATGTTCCGCATGAGGCTCGAGGTCTCGTTGGTGACGCTCGCCGCGGCGGCGACCGTCGAGTTCTTGAGCAGCGCGATGAGCGTGTTGCCGAGCGGAGCGACCGCACCTCGGAACGCCTGCGGGAGGATGACCAGGCGCGCGGCGGGCACGAACGAGAGCCCGATCGCGCGCGCCGCCTCGGCCTGTCCGAGCGGCACGGTGTTGACGCCCGAGCGGATCGACTCGCACACGAACGCCGCGTGGTAGACGGTGAGGCCCACCACAGCCAGACGGAAGAAGTTCTGCTCGAAGTTGTCCGCCAGGCTGATCTGGAGCTGGGTCCACACCGCGAGGACCATGAACGTCATGATCACCGTCAGCGGGGTGTTGCGGACGAGGTTCACGTAGGTGGTCCCCGCCCAGCGCAGGCTCGGGATCGGGGAGATGCGCATGAGGGCGAGGAACGTGCCGAGGATCAGCGAGAGGATCGCCGCCCAGAACGTCAGCTGGATGTTCACCCAGAACGCCCCGAGCACGTCGTACTCGGAGAAGAGCGTGGAGATCTGGGACAGGTAGTCACCCACGGGCAGGCATCCTTCGGGAGGTGTGTCGTGCGGTCGACCCGGTCAGCGTGGTGCACGGGCCCCGACGGAAGGCCGGGAGGAGCGGCGCGCCGGCCGCGCCGCTCCTCCCGGGCCGGAGATCAGGCGCAGGCGTCGACCGTCGGCGGGTTCTCGCTCGAGTTCGGCGTGTACCCGGTGCCGTCGGTGTTCGTCGTCACCGCTTCTTCCCAGGAGCCGTCCTCGATCATCTCTTCGATCGCGGAGTTGACGTCCTCGCACATGTCGTTGTCCTGCGACAGGCCGACCCCGTAGCGCTCGGTCGAGAAGGGCGCACCGACCACCTTCACCTTGCCCTTGTTCGACGGCTGCGCCGCGAGGCCCGCGAGGATGATGTCGTCGGTCGTGACGGCGTCGACCTGGCCGGCGACGAGCGCGGTGACGCACTCCGCGTACCCCGGGCGCTCGACGAGCTCGACGCCCTCGGAGTACTCGTCCTTGATGCGCTGGGCCGACGTCGAACCGGTGACCGAGCACAGGTTCTTGCCCTCGAGCGCCTCCGGGCCGGTGATGTCGGTGTTGTCCTCGGCGACCAGCAGGTCCTGGCCGGCGACGAAGTACGGCCCGGCGAACGCGACGGTCTCCTTGCGCTCGTCCGTGATGGAGTAGGTCGCGAAGATCATGTCCGCCTGGCCGGTCTGCAGCATGGTCTCGCGCTGCGCGGACGGGGACTCGACCCAGTCGATCTGGTCCGCGGAGTAGCCGAGCTTGTCGGCGACGTACGTCGCGACGTCGACGTCGAACCCCGTGTAGGTGTCCCCGTCCTGGTAGCCGAGCCCGGGCTGGTCGAACTTGATGCCGATGGTGATGGAGTCACCGCCGCCGCCGCCGCCGCCGTCGGATGCCGTGTCGTCGTCGGCGCCGCCGCCGACGTCTCCGCCGCCGCATGCGGCGAGCGTGAGCGCGGTCAGTGCGGCGAGGACGGTCGCCCCTGCGTGTCGTGTACGCATCGTTCTTGCCCTTCGTGAGTGGTGGTCTCCTGCGGAGGGGTGCCTCGGCAGGGGCCGGTCGCGTGTCAGTGGGTGAGGATCTTGGACAGGAAGTCCTTGGCTCGCTCGCTGCGTGGTGCGGTGAAGAACTCCTCGGGATGCGCCTCCTCGACGATCTGCCCGTCGGACATGAACACGACCCGGTTCGCCGCCTTGCGGGCGAAGCCCATCTCGTGCGTGACGACGATCATGGTCATGCCCTCCTTGGCCAGGGCGACCATGACGTCGAGGACCTCGTTGATCATCTCGGGGTCGAGCGCGGACGTCGGCTCGTCGAACAGCATCACCTTGGGCTGCATCGCCAGTGCTCGGGCGATGGCTACCCGCTGCTGCTGCCCACCGGAGAGCTGGGCGGGCATCTTGCCCGCCTGGTTCTTCACGCCCACGCGGTCCAGGAGCCCGAGCGCCCGTTCCTTGGCCGCCTTGGACTTCTCGCGGCGGACCTTGGTCGGCCCCAGCGTGACGTTCTCGAGGATCGTCTTGTGCGCGAAGAGGTTGAACGCCTGGAAGACCATCCCGACGTCCGAGCGCAGTCGGGCGAGCGCCCGACCTTCCTCGGGGAGGGCCTCGCCGTCGATGCGGATCTCGCCGGTGTCGATGGTCTCGAGGCGGTTGATGGCCCGGCACAGCGTCGACTTCCCCGAGCCCGACGGGCCGATGACCACGAGCACCTCGCCGCGGCGCACCGTGAGGTTGATGTCCTGCAGCACGTGCAGCTCGCCGAAGTGCTTGTTGACGTCGACCAGCTCGACGAGCGGGTCGCCCAGCTCCTCGGAGCGTGCCTCTCCGGCGCTCCCTGGCGAGTCGTCGTCGGGCACGAGAGGTTCCGAGCCTGACGGCCCGGTGGAGTCATCGACCATTTTTAGAACATAGGGGGCAACTGTTGCGGGCGCCACCGAACCAGGCAACAGTCCGGCAACAGTTCCGTAACGTCGCCCGTCGAGCCGTACCCTGGACGGTGATGTCCACGATCTCCACGGCCCCGGCACCCGTCTCCGCACCTGCGGCGGACGACGGCTCACGCACGTATCTCGTGCGGACTCTCGGCTGCCAGATGAACGTCCACGACTCCGAGCACATGGCGGGCATGCTCGAGCAGGCCGGCTACACACGGGCGACCGCCGAGGACGAGGCGGCGAGCCGCGCCGACGTCGTCGTCATCAACACGTGCGCCGTGCGCGAGAACGCGGCGACCCGGCTGTACGGGAACCTGGGTCAGCTCGCGTCGGTCAAGGCGCAGCGCCCGGGCATGCAGATCGCCGTCGGCGGCTGCCTCGCGCAGAAGGACCGCGGCACGATCGTGGACAAGGCGCCGTGGGTCGACGTCGTGTTCGGCACCCACAACCTCGACGCGCTGCCCGTGCTGCTCGAGCGTGCGCGCCACAACGAGGCCGCCCAGGTCGAGATCGCCGAGTCGCTCCAGGTCTTCCCGTCCACGCTGCCCACGCGGCGCGAGTCTGTCTACGCGGGCTGGGTCTCGATCAGCGTGGGCTGCAACAACACGTGCACCTTCTGCATCGTGCCGCACCTGCGGGGCAAGGAGCGCGACCGGCGGCCCGGCGAGGTCCTCGCCGAGGTCGGCGCGCTCGTCGAGGCGGGCGCGATCGAGGTCACACTGCTGGGCCAGAACGTCAACAGCTACGGCGTCGAGTTCGGCGACCGCGGTGCGTTCGCGAAGCTGCTGCGCGCGTGCGGCGAGATCGAGGGGCTCGAGCGGGTGCGCTTCACGTCCCCGCACCCCGCCGCGTTCACGGACGACGTGATCGACGCGATGGCGCAGACCCCGAACGTCATGCCGCAGCTGCACATGCCGCTGCAGTCCGGCTCCGACCGCATCCTGCGCGCCATGCGCCGCTCCTACCGGTCCGAGAAGTTCCTCGGCATCCTGGACCGGGTGCGCGCGCAGCTGCCCGACGCCGCGATCACCACCGACATCATCGTCGGGTTCCCGGGGGAGACCGAGGAGGACTTCGCCGAGACGCTGCGCGTCGTCGAGGCGTCCCGCTTCTCCTCGGCGTTCATCTTCCAGTACTCGCCGCGACCGGGCACGCCCGCCGCGACGATGGGCGACCAGCTCCCCAAGGAGGTGGTCCAGGAGCGCTTCGAACGACTCCAGGCGCTCCAGGAGCGCGTCGCCGGGCAGGAGGCCGCGCGGCAGGTCGGACGCACGGTCGAGGTCCTCGTGGGCGAGGACAGCGGTCGCAAGGACGGGGCGACGCACCGTGTCACGGGCCGGGCGCCCGACAACCGGCTCGTGCACCTCGCGCTGCCCGCCGACGTCGCGAGCGTCGACCCTGCTGCGTCGGACCCGCGCCTGGCGGACCAGGTCGACGCGCGGCTCCCGCGCCCGGGCGACCTCGTCGTCGTCGAGGTCACCCGGGCGGCACCCCACCACCTCATCGCCGACTCGGCGCCGGCGGGCGGGACGTTCGCGGTGCGGCGCACCCGGTCGGGCGACGCCTGGGCGGCACGTGAGCGGGCACGCCTCGGCGGGGACGACGACCACGGGCACGCGCACGGCGGCGCCGCGCCGTCGTCGGGCCCCGTGGTGCTGGGGCTGCCGACCCTGCGCCGCTGACCGGATGCCGCGCGACCTCTGCGCGGCCGAGGGTCAGCTGTCCGCCACGCCGGGCGGGAGCTGGGAACCGACCGCCTGGAAGAGCTGGACCGCCGTGCCCAGCCCGCACGAGACGGTCTGGCCGAGCTGGGCGTCGGTCGCGCCGTGCTCGAAGTCGACGGAGACCTCCGCGTACAGCGCGAGGCGCCCTGCCTCCTCGCGCAGGTAGACCTTGGGCCAGATGCGCTCGCGGTTCCAGTCGTTGACGGCCTGCAGCGTCGCGAGCCGCGACTCCACGGGCAGCGTCGTCGCCCAGCGACCACGGACCTGCAGGATCTCGGTGCGCTCCCCGAGCAGGAGGAACCAGAACCGGTGCCCGTCCCAGGTCCCGGTGATGTCGCCGTCGTCGTCGACCCGGAAGTGGTAGCCGCGACGGGTCAGGTGGTCGCCGATGCGCGACATCGTCAGGGGCCGAGCCGTCTCCCGCTCGCGCGGCAGCGACTCGGGGGTCTTGGGCCGTCGGTTGCCGAAGATCCGCGCGAGCCAGCCGGTGCGTGCCTGCGTCATGGCGCCTGCCTCGCCGGGTCGGGGTAGTACTCGTCCAGCGCGTCGAAGAACATCGAACCCGTGCTCAGCCCGCACTGCAGGAGCTGGTCGAGCTGGTCGTCCGACACGCCGTGCTCGAGGTCGACCGTGACCTCGGTGAAGACCTGGACCATGCCGTTGTCACGCACGCGCGTGTACGTCTTGGGCCAGATCCGGTCGGCGTTCCACTCGTTGGTGAACTCGAGGATCTCCTCGAGGCGCTCGATCGACAGGTCGCGGTTCCACTGCCCCCGCACCTGCAGGATCTCGTCGTGGTGGCCGAAGAGCAGGAAGTAGAACAGCCGGCCGTGCCAGAGCCCGCCCACGTCACCGTCGGAGTCGACGAAGTAGCTGTACCCGCTGTCGGTGAGCCACTCGATCACCCGCGCGAGCGCGAGCGGGGTCGGTGCACGGTCGACGTCCGTGACGAGCGCGCCGCCGAGCTCGCGCGCGAGCAGGTCCTCGACCTGGGAGCGCAGCTCGTCGTCGCCCGACGCGTCGGGCACAGGTCCGTCGTCGGGCCGGTCGCTGCCCTGCTGGCCGAAGAACCTCACGCGACTACCGTACTCGCGTCCGCCGGGACGCGTCGCGCGCAGGTGTGCCAGGGCAGGTCGCTACCGTGTGCTCGTGACCCTGCGCGCCGTCGTCCTGCCCGGTACCCCGCTGCTCGTGCCGGGGGCTGCCGGGGCGGCCGACGTCCTGCGCGGTCGGCGCGAGGCGGCGCTGCGCGCGGTACGGGACCTGGTGGCGGACGCGACCAGGGTCGTGGTCCTCGCAGCCGGGACCGTCGGGGCCGGCGGCGCGAACGGCGGCGGCGCCGCCGGTCCCGCGCGGGCCTCGCTCGCGGACGCCGGGATCGCGGACGCCCGGCTCGGCGCGGGCTGGCGGCCGGAACCGGTGGAGGGCCATGAGACCTGGCGCGTCGCCGGCCCGGGTGCGTCGGTCGCCCTGCTGGTGATCGCCGCGGCGCGCCGGACCGCGCGTGCGCCGGCGCGGTCCGGGCCGACCCGGCTCGACGGGGGCGTGCAGGGCGAGCCTGCGGACGTGCTCGAGGTCGACGGCGCGTCCGACCCGGACCTGCGCGCCCTCGGGGGTCGACTGCGCGAGGAGGGAGCGTCCCTCGTCGTGGCCGACGACCCGCGCTCCGAGGCGGTGCAGGCCGTGCTCGACGCCTTCCTCGACCCCGCGTGGCACCTGACGAGCACCGGCCCCGGCACCGGCACGGGGACCGGGGGCGAGCCCGGGGAGGTCCGTGAGTACCGCGAGCTCTCCCACCAGGACCACCAGGACCACCAGGACCACGGGGACCGCCGGGGCGAGGTGCACCGGTCGGGCGAGCAGGCAGCGGCACGGGACGCTGCGCCCCGGTAGCGTGCTCCGCGTGGACCATGACGACGGACCGGAGGGGCTCGAGGACGTCGTCGTCGCCGTCGTCGGACCGACGGCGACGGGCAAGTCCGACCTGGCGATCGACCTGGCGGAGCGGCTGAGCACACCCGACGCACCCGCCGAGATCATCAACGCCGACGCGTTCCAGCTGTACCGCGGGATGGACGTGGGGACGGCGAAGGTGCCCGAGGCCGAGCGGCGCGGCGTCGTGCACCATCTGGTCGACGTGCTCGACCCGACGCAGGACGCGTCGGTCGCGCGGTACCAGCGGGAGGGACGCGAGGTGCTGGACCAGATCGCCGGTCGCGGCGCACGCGCCGTGGTCGTCGGCGGTTCGGGTCTGTACGTCCGGGCGCTGCTCGACGACATGAACTTCCCCGGCACCGACGCGTCGGTCCGCGCCGCGCTGGACGAGCGCGCCGAGCGGGAGGGGACGCGCGCGCTGCACGACGAGCTCGCGCGACGCGATCCCCGGGCCGCCGAGAGCATCGGCCCCTCGAACACGCGCCGGATCGTGCGCGCGCTCGAGGTGATCGAGCTGACGGGAGCGCCCTTCACGGCCAACCTGCCGCGGCAGGAGTACGTGCGCCCGACCGTGCAGATCGGGCTGGACTGCGACCGCGCCGCTCTCGACGAGCGGGTGGCGGGGCGGGTGGCGCGCATGTGGGAGCTCGGCCTCGTCGACGAGGTCCGCCGGCTCGACGGCGCCGGGATGGGCAGGACGGCGCGCCGGGCGGTCGGCTACGCGGAGGTGCTCGCCCACCTGCGCGGCGAGACGACGCAGGACGCGGCCCGCGAGGCGGTCGTCGCGAACACCCGGCGGCTCGCACGCAAGCAGATGGGCTGGTTCGGCCGTGACCCGCGCGTGCACTGGCTGGACGCGCGTTCGCCGCGGCTCGGGGCCGAGGCGCTCGCGGTCGTCGCCGGTGCGGACGCCGGCCGGTCCCGGCCGGACGCGGCGGGCTCCGCCGGTCCGGTCCGACGTAGTCTGGGCTCATGACGCGCACCCGGTTCACCAAGGGCCACGGGACCCGCAACGACTTCGTGCTGCTCGCCGACACGAAGGGCGAGCTGGACCTGACCCCCGAGCTCGTGCGTGCCCTCGCGGACCGGCGCGGGGGGATCGGCGGGGACGGTGTCATCCGGCTCGTGCCGACCGCGCACGTGCCGGAGGCGCACCGGGTGCTCGCCGAGGACCCGCACGCGATCTGGTTCATGGACTACCGCAACGCGGACGGCTCGGTCGCGGAGATGTGCGGCAACGGGGTGCGCGTCTTCGCGGCGCTCGCCGAGCGGCTCGGGCTCGTGAACCTGGCCGACGGCGCCGAGCTGGCCGTCGGGACGCGGGCAGGGGTCAAGCACGTGCGCAAGGAGGCCGACGGCTGGTACGCGGTCGACATGGGGACGTGGTTCCTCCCGGGTGGGCGGCCCGCCCTGGACGACGGCCACGACGCGGCCGTCGTCGTGCACGGGTGGGACGTGCCGCGGCCGGCGCTGAACGTCGACCTCGGCAACCCCCACACCGTCCTGGCCGTCGCGCGCGAGGACGTGCTCGCGGGTGCCGATCTCTCGCGGGCCCCCGTCGTCGAGCCGACGCCGGCCCATGGCACCAACGTCGAGCTCGTCGTGCCGTTGGGCGAGGCCGAGGCGGCCGACGGGACGATCGTCGGACGCGTCCGGATGCGGGTGCACGAGCGGGGTGTCGGGGAGACGCCGTCGTGCGGCACCGGTGCGTGCGCCGCAGCCCTGGCCGTGCGCGTCTGGGGCGGGCCCGACGCACCCGACACGTGGCTCGTCGAGGTCCCCGGCGGGACGGTCCGGGTGCGAGCGCTGCCCGGCGACCATGTCGAGCTGGCCGGGCCGGCGGAGCTCGTCTACTCCGGTGAGATCGACCTCGACACGTTCAGCGTGGTCGGCCCGGAGACGGTTGCGGGTGCGAGTGCGGTCGACGATTCCGGCCCCACCGCCGCGACGCCCCCGGTGGACGCCGAGCAGGGCGCAGTGCCTCAGCCCGTCACACGCTGACGCGCAGGACGCGGAAGCCCTTCGCGCTCGCGACCTTCTCCACGCTCGCCCCGGGGGCGAGGGGCGGCAGGTTCGCGGCGAGCCAGCTCGTGAGCGAGTCGGCACCCAGGTTGCGCTGGACCACGAGGTGGGCGTCCGCACCGGGTGCGAGCCGCGGGAGCCAGCGCAACAGCATCGCGTGCAGCGCGTCCTTGCCGACCCGGATCGGCGGGTTGGACCAGAGGGCGGCGAACGCGAGGTCCGCGGGCACGTCGTCCGGCGTGACCGCCCGGACCCCCGGGAGCCCGAGCCGCTCGGCGTTGCGTCGCACGAGGTCGAGCGCGCGTTCGTTGACGTCGACCGCCCACACCGTCGCGTCCGGTGCGTCGAGCGCCATGGTCAGCGCGACCGGACCCCAGCCGCAGCCCAGGTCGAGCACGTGGGCGCCCGCAGCGATCCCGCGCAGCGGCGCGACGGTGCGCAGCAGGACCTGCGTGCCGAGGTCGATCCGGCCGGGGGAGAACACGCCGGACGCGACCTCGACCTCGACGTCCCGACCTGCCAGGCGCAGCCCGAGGGTGCGCCGCTCCGCGGCGGACGCCGGTTGCGCGGTGAAGTAGTGGTCGTGGGAGTCGCTCACGACGCGAGATCCTACGCGTGAGCGCAATTGCGCTGGCTCCGGGACGAAAATCCGTGCCACGCTTGTTCCACCACCGGACGCGCCGCGACGGACGACGACGCCCGCGGACATCCGGAACTGACGAGAGGCGGCACATGACCCAGACCCCGGCGAACCCCACGACGGCCCCCGACGAGGAGCCGACGGGCGCGACGCGAGACATCGCGGACGACGTCGTGGCGCGGGTGCTCGCTCGGGCCGGGACGGCGCGCGCCGAGGGTGCCACCATCCACGCGGAGCACGACGGCGAGCAGCTCGACCTCGCCGAGCGCGCGTCCTTGCGGCGGGTCGCGGGCCTGTCGACCGAGCTCCAGGACGTCACCGAGGTCGAGTACCGGCAGCTGCGCCTCGAGAAGGTCGTTCTCGTCGGGCTGTGGAGCTCGTCGCGCGACGCGCACGCGGAGGGCGCCGCGTCGAGCGCGGAGGAGGCCGAGATCTCGCTGCGCGAGCTCGCCGCGCTCGCCGAGACCGCCGGGTCCGAGGTGCTCGACGGCATGGTCCAGCGCCGCGCCAAGCCCGACCCCGGCACGTACCTCGGGTCCGGCAAGGCTTCCCAGCTGGCCGGCGTCGTCGCGGCGAGCGGCGCCGACACGGTCGTGGTCGACGGCGAGCTCGCACCCTCCCAGCGCCGCGCGCTCGAGGACATCGTCAAGGTCAAGGTCGTGGACCGCACGGCGCTGATCCTCGACATCTTCGCCCAGCACGCCAAGTCGAGGGAGGGCAAGGCGCAGGTCGAGCTCGCACAGCTCGAGTACCTCCTGCCGAGGCTGCGAGGCTGGGGCGAGTCGATGTCCCGGCAGGCCGGTGGGCAGGTCGGCGGCGCCGGGGCCGGGATGGGCTCGCGCGGACCGGGTGAGACCAAGATCGAGCTGGACCGTCGCCGCATCCGCAACCGCATGGCCAAGCTGCGCCGCGAGATCGCGGCGATGGCACCCGGCCGCGAGACCAAGCGCTCCTCGCGCAAGCGGCACGCGGTCCCGTCCGTCGCGATCGCCGGGTACACGAACGCCGGGAAGTCGAGCCTGCTCAACGCGATCACGGGCGCGGGAGTGCTGGTCGAGAACGCGCTGTTCGCGACCCTCGACCCGACGGTGCGCCGCACCCGTACCGAGGACGGGCGGGTCTACACCCTCGCCGACACCGTCGGTTTCGTCCGTGCGCTGCCCCACCAGCTGGTCGAGGCGTTCCGCTCGACGCTGGAGGAGGTCGGCGACGCGGACCTGCTCCTGCACGTCGTCGACGCGTCCCACCCGGATCCCGAGGGCCAGATCGCGGCCGTCCGCCACGTGCTCGCCGACATCCCGGGCGTCGACGACGTCCTGGAGGTCGTGGTGCTCAACAAGGTCGACGTGGCCGACCCGGAGGCCGTGGAGCGGATCCGACGACGCGAGCGCCGCACCGTGGTGGTCTCGGCGCACACGGGCGAGGGGATCGACGCCCTGCGCGACCTCATCGCGGACGAGCTGCCGCGGCCCGACGTGGCGATCGACGTCGTCGTGCCGTACACCCGCGGCGACCTCGTGCACCGCGTGCACACCGAGGGCGAGATCGACCACGAGGAGCACACGGCGGACGGCACCCTGCTGCGCGGACGGGTCGCGGAGGCGCTCGCGCAAGAGCTGACGGGCGTGGCCGGCTCGGCCTAGACCGCGGTTCTCCACCATCGTGCGCGCGTCGGGTCGGGCGGTGCGGCACCGGCCGTAGACTCGGCGCGTGCCTCGTGTCTCGACCCCTCCCGCCGACCCTGCCGAGGACGGCGTGCACCGAGGCGACGTCCCCGACGCCGCGCGAGCTGCCGGGGTCCCCGACGTCGAGTCGCTCCTGGACCGTGCGGTCGAGCGGCTCGGCGGAGCGCGACGCGACGGTCAGCACGCGATGGCGCGCGCGGTCGGTGGCGCGATCGACGGCGGCGAGCACCTCGTCGTCCAGGCGGGGACCGGGACGGGCAAGTCGCTCGGGTACCTGGTGCCGGCCGTGCGGCACGCCGTCGTGAGCGACGAGCGCGTCGTGGTGTCCACGGCGACCCTCGCGCTGCAGCGTCAGGTGATTACCCGGGACCTGCCGCTCGTCGCGGAGGCGATCGGCGACGAGCTGCCGCGCCCCGCGCGGATCGCGCTCCTCAAGGGCTGGCACAACTATCTCTGCGTGCACAAGCTCACGGGCGGCTACCCGACGGACGAGCCGACGCTCTTCGACCTGCCGGGCGAGACCGCGGGCGCCGCGGAGCACCCTGGCGTGGGTGCGGCGGCGAGCGGGCCGGGGACGAGCGCCGCCTCGCTGGGGGAGCAGGTCGTGCGCCTTCGCGAGTGGGCGGACGAGACGACGACGGGGGACCGTGACGACCTCGTGCCCGGCGTGAGCGAACGCGCGTGGCGCCAGGTCTCCGTCACGGCGCTCGAGTGCCTGGGCCAGAAGTGCCCGCTGCTGGCGGAGTGCTTCCCCGACCGCGCACGTTCGGCCGCGCGCGAGGCCGACGTCGTCGTCACCAACCACGCGATGCTCGGCATCGCGGCGATGGGCTCGCCCGGCGTGCTACCCGAGCACGACGTGCTCGTGGTCGACGAGGCGCACGAGCTCGCGGACCGGGTCACCGCCGCGGCGACCGTCGACCTGTCGGTCCCGGCGATCGAAGGTGCCGCGCGCCTCGCGCGACGGCACGGCGGCGCGCAGACGGACGTGCTCGACGTCGCGTCGCAGGCGTTCGGGACGATGGTCGGCGCGCTCCCCGCCGAGCGCTTCCCCGCCGGGCTGCCCGAGGGAGCACGCGGGGCGGTCGCGGGCGTGCGCGACGCCGCGCGCGAGATCCTGTCGCGCCTCAAGCCGGAGACGGGGGCGACCAAGCCCGCGACGCCGGACACCGGCCTGAAGATGGCCCAGTCCGCGATGCTCCAGCTCTTCGAGGTCGCCGAGCGCATGGCCGCGGACCCGACGGGGCACGACGTGCTGTGGTGCTCGCGGCCGGGGGAGGGGGGCTGGACCGCCGACCGCTTCGGTGAGGGATCGAGCCGCCTGCACGCGGCGCCCCTGGGCGTGGCCGGCCTGATCCGCACGCACCTGCTCACGGACCGGACCGGCGTGTTCACGTCGGCGACGCTCGCGCTCGGTGGCACGTTCGACCCGGTCGCGCGCACGTTCGGACTCCTCGGTGGGCCCGCCGAGGGCGAGTCGGCCTCGGCGTGGACGGGCCTGGACGTCGGCAGTCCGTTCGACTACGGGCGCCAGGGCATCCTGTACGTCGCCAAGCACCTGCCGACCCCGGGTCGTGACGCCTCGACGGAGCACCAGCTCGACGAGATCGCCGCGCTCGTCGAGGCCGCAGGTGGCCGCACGCTCGGGCTCTTCTCGTCGCGCCGCGCGGCGGTCGCGGCGGCCGAGGCCATGCGCGAGCGGCTCGACGTCCCCGTGCTCTGCCAGGGTGACGACCAGCTCCCGACACTCGTGCGCGAGTTCGCCGCGGACCCGGCGACGTGCCTGTTCGGCACGCTCTCGCTGTGGCAGGGCGTGGACGTGCCCGGTCCGTCGTGCCAGCTCGTCCTCATCGACCGGATCCCGTTCCCCCGTCCGGACGACCCCGTGCGCTCGGCGCGCGCACGCGCCGTCGAGCAGGCTGGCGGCAACGGATTCATGCAGGTGTCGGCGACGCACGCCGCACTCCTGCTGGCCCAGGGCGCCGGTCGCCTCGTGCGCACGACGGCGGACCGGGGTGTCGTCGCGGTCCTCGACCCGCGTCTCGCGACCGCCCGGTACGCCGGGTTCCTGGTCCGGTCGATGCCTGCGTTCTGGCGGACGACGGACCGCGGCGTCGCTGAGGCTGCGCTGCGACGGCTCGCGACCCTAGGCTGAGGGCACGAGACGAGGCACACGGAGGCGACATGACGGAAGCGGGCACGACCGTCGCGACGGGCAACCGCGCGGAGCTCGACGACACGGCGGCCGGGCAGGGTCGGTTCGGCGGCCGCCGGACGACGAAGCTCGCGATCGTCGGCGCCGGTGCGGTCGGCTCGACCTTGGCGTACGCCGCGCTGATGCGCGGTGCTGCGCACACGGTCGCGATGCTGGACGTGAACCGCTCCAAGGTCGAGGCCGAGGTGCTCGACCTGCAGCACGGCATCCAGTTCATGCCGATGGCGCGCGTCGTGGGGTCCGACGACGTCGCCGTCTGCGCGGACGCGGACGTCGTCGTCGTGACAGCCGGTGCCAAGCAGAAGCCGGGCCAGACACGGCTCGACCTCGCCGAGGGCACCATCGGCCTCGTCCGTTCGATCCTGCCGGGTCTCGTCGAGGTCGCACCGGACGCGATCTACGTCATGGTGACGAACCCGGTGGACATCGTGACCTACGCGGCGCTCAAGGTCTCCGGGCTCCCGTCGAACCAGCTGTTCGGCAGCGGGACGGTGCTCGACTCGTCGCGGCTGCGCTTCCTCGTCGCCCAGCACTGCGGCGTGGCGGTGCAGAACGTGCACGCGTACATCGCGGGCGAGCACGGGGACAGCGAGATCCCGCTGTGGAGCTCGGCGACCGTCGGGGGCGCACCGCTGCTCGACTGGTCGGGGCTCGCCGGGCAGCCGCCGCTGACGGCACAGGTGCGTGCGGACATCGCCCGCGAGGTGGTGCAGTCCGCGTACCGGATCATCGCGGGGAAGGGTGCGACCAACTATGCCGTCGGACTTGCGGGAACCCGCATCATCGAGGCGGTGCTCGGCGACGAGCACCGCGTGCTCCCCGTGTCGTCGCTGATCCAGGGTGCGTACGGCATCGACGACGTGTGCCTGTCGTTGCCCTCGCTGGTAGACCGTCGCGGCTGCAGCGAGCGGGTCGAGGTTCCGCTCGACGAGGAAGAGCTCGCCGGACTGCGCGCGTCCGCGGACTCGTTGCGCTCGATCGCTCGTCGCTTCGGGCTCTGACTCCGCCGCCCGGCCGGCGCCGCGAACCTCAGAGGCTGCGCAGGACCGAGACGACGCGGCCGAGCACCTGGGCCTCGTCCCCGACGATCGGGGTGTACGCGGGGTTGTGCGGCATGAGCCAGACGTGGCCGTCGACGTGCTTGAACGTCTTGACCGTCGCCTCGCCGTCGAGCATCGCGGCGACGATCTCCCCGTTCTCCGCGACGTTCTGGCGACGCACCACGACCCAGTCGCCGTCGCAGATCGCGGCGTCGACCATCGAGTCGCCGTGGACGCGGAGGAGGAACAGCTCGCCGTCACCGACGAGCTGGCGCGGCAGCGGGAAGACGTCCTCGACGACCTGCTCCGCGAGGATGGGGCCGCCTGCGGCGATCCGGCCCACCACTGGCACGTACGACGGTGCGGGGTGGGCGTCGTCGTGCTCGAGGACGGGCGCCGGGCCGTCGGCAAAGGGCACGGCGCGCCGCGCGTCGTCCGGCTGGACGACCTCGATGGCGCGCGGACGGTTCGGGTCGCGGCGCAGGTAGCCCTTGCGCTCGAGCGTGGTGAGCTGGTGCTTGACCGAGGACGGGCTGGTCAGGCCGACCGCGCCGCCGATCTCCCGCATGCTCGGTGGGTAGCCGCGCTGCTCGACGGACGCACGGATCGTCTCCAGCACGAGGCGCTGGCGAGGCGTGAGCCCGTCGCCTCCCGCCGAGCCGTCCGGGAGCTCGCGCACCTGCGCCAGCCCGGCACCTGAATCGTCGCCGCGTCCCGTCATCGTCGTCTCCGCCTTCGTCAGCTCCGTGGGCCGTCGCGGTCCGCATGCGGCCCTGCCGGCCGGACACCGCCGGGACATGTCCGGCGAACCGACCTGACCTCAGCGTAGGGGACAGCGCGGCGCGAATCAAACATCTGTTCGAGAAACGCTCGACGTGGCGCGCCCGTCCGTGGTAGACCTGTCGTACAGACGTTCGACGTACAGGTGTTCGACAGCGATCGACGGGATCGGACCGACCGGGGAAGGCGGTCCGGTCCCGTCGACCAGAGGGAGGACTCATGAGCACGGTGACGACCACGGACCAGCTCGGCTCCGACCGCATCGGCGCGAGGCCTGCGTCCGGGCAGCACGACCTCGTGCTCACCCGCCGCGGTCGGGTGGTCATCGCACTCCTGGTGGCGGTGCTGTTCCTCCTGGCGGCCAGGGTGGGTGGGGCGGTGGCCGGCACGGGCGAGGCGCCGCAGGAGGTGCGGGTGCACGTCGTGCAGGCCGGGGAGACATTCTGGGGCTTCGCGAGCGATCTCGCGGCTCCGGGGCAGGACCTGCGGGACGTCGTGGACGTGTTGCACTCGCTCAACGGCGCGAGCAGCTCTGATCTGCAGGTCGGTCAACGCATCCTGCTGCCCGTCGAGCGCGGATGAGCGCTCGCGATCCGGAGGTGTGACACCGCGCACCCCGGCAGGCATGGCACGATCGTGGCGGATCGGATCCGCACGGGTCCTACGGACAGCTAGATTCAGTCCGGGTGCCCCGTCGTGGGCTCGCTCGTCCGCCCGCCACGAGGAGATCGCCATGTACTGTCCGTTCTGCCGCCACGAGGACTCTCGCGTCGTCGATTCCCGGACCGCGGACGACGGCGGCTCGATCCGCAGGCGACGGCAGTGCCCTGCGTGCAACCGACGCTTCACCACGATCGAGACGGCGAGCCTCTCGGTGACGAAGCGCTCCGGCGTGACCGAGCCGTTCTCGCGGGAGAAGATCGCCAACGGCGTGCGCAAGGCATGTCAGGGGCGTCCGGTCGACGAGGACGACCTGGCGCTGCTCGCGCAGCGCGTGGAAGAGACGGTCCGGTCGAGCGGGAGCGCGGAGATCGACGCCAACGAGATCGGGCTCGCTATCCTCGGTCCGCTGCGCGAGCTGGACGAGGTCGCATACCTGAGATTCGCGAGCGTCTATCAGTCGTTCGACTCCCTCGAGGACTTCGAGAGCGCGATCACCTCGTTGCGCGTCGAGCGCGACGAGCGTCGCGCCGTGCAGGGGAGGTCAGGTGGTTCCGGTTCGGCGGTGACCCGATCGTCCGGTGCGGCGCGCAAGGGCGCCGATGCCGCGCTCCCGTCGCACGACGGCGGCGACCACGACGACGGCGACCACGATGACGGCGACCACGATGACGGCGACCACGATGACGGCGAGAGCAGGGGGAGCGGGGCCACGGCGACCGGACCGTCAGAGGTCGCTCGACCGTGATGCCCAGATGTTGATCCCCGTGTCCGACGGCAGCTGCGCGACCGCCGCGAGCTCGTCCTCGGACAGGCGCGGCGTGTCCACCGCGCGGAGCGTCTCGTCGAGCTGGTCGAGCGAGCTGGCCCCGACCACGACCGACGTGACCCGGGGGTCGCGCATGGCCCACGCGACCGCGGTGCGGGCCAGCGTCCTGCCCTGGGCACGCGCCAGCGCATCGAGGCGACGGACGCGTTCCAGGTTCTCCGTGGTCAGGAGCTCGGGTCGTAGCGGGCCGCCGCGCGCCGCACGAGACGCGGGAGGCACGTCGGCGAGGTAGCGGTCGGTCAGCATGCCCTGGGCGAGCGGTGAGAAGGCGACGACACCCAGCCCGGCGTCCCCCGCGACGTCGAGCAGCGAGCTGCCGCCGGCCGTCGGCTCCTCGATCCATCGGTTGAGCATCGAGTAGGACACCTGGGTGACCGTCAGGTCGACGCCGACGTCGGCGGCGACCGCCAGCGCCTCGCGCGTCCGGTCGGCGGAGTAGGACGAGATGCCGACGTACCGTGCGCGCCCCGAGCGCACCGCGGTCGCCAGCGCGCCGATCGTCTCGGTCAGGGGAGTCGTCGGGTCGAACCTGTGGCTGTAGAAGATGTCCACGTGGTCCAGGCCGAGCCGCCGCAGGGACGCGTCGAGCGAGGAGAGCAGGTACTTGCGCGAGCCCCCTTCGCCGTACGGGCCAGGTGTCATGCGGTACCCGGCCTTGGTGGTCACGACGAGCTCGTCGCGCAGGCCGTTCAGGTCGCGTGCGAGGAGCGTTCCGAGCGACTCCTCGGCGGCGCCACCCGGCGGTCCGTAGTTGTTCGCGAGGTCGAGGTGGGTGACGCCCCGGTCGACGGCGCCGAGCACGATCTCGCGCTGGCGTGCGAACGCGTCGCGGTGCGCGAAGTTCTGCCAGAGCCCCAGGGCGACGACGGGCAGGGCAAGTCCGCTCTGCCCCGCAGGCCGGAGGGGGAGCGGGGACGGCGTGGGGCGGCCGGTGCCGGAATCTGGACGGTGCACGGACCGACGGTAGTCGATGCGCGCGCGTCGGCCACTGCACGTGGTCGCGACCACAAATGCGCTGGCGCTCCGTCACGCGGTGCGGGAGGCTGGCCGTGGGCCCGCTCGGCGGGTCGCGACCGTCGGTCCGGCGGTCCCATCCCGACGACGAGGAGCCCTGTGATGGCGTCCGACCAGAACGAACCGTCCGAGAACGCCCCCACCGAGGACGCCAAGGCGAAGTTCCGTGAGGCTCTCGACCGCAAGAACGCGGCACAGCACCGCACCGCGGAGGGCGACCGGAACACGGGCTCCGTGCACGGTTCGGAGACCGTCGGGCCGGTGCAGAAGACGTTCCGTCGCAAGTCCGGCTGAGCGGTCGCGGTCAGCCCGCGGGACGCGCGAACCGGCGGCCGGTGACGGCGGTGGCGGTGACCTCCACCCATTCGTCCGTCGGTACGTCGACGAGCGGGACGACCGGTCCCACCGCGTCCTGGACGGCGGCGACCTCGGACGCCGTGTCGAGACGGCGTGCCGTACCGTGCAGGACGACGCTCCAGGCATGGTCCTCGTGCAGCGCGTCCCACTCGAGCGCGACGTGCTCGTTGGTCACGAGTGTCGCGAGCTTGGTGCCGGGCACGGTCCGGAACGCCGCGACGGCGTCGCCGGACCACACGGTCACGGGAAAGATGTCAGGTTCTCCACGAACGCTGACGGCCAGGCGCGCGACGTGCGTCCCGCGGATCAGCTGCCAGCAGTCGTCTGGCGCGAGCACCTCGGTCGTGTCTGGCGTGAATCCGGTCATGACTCAGGTTCGCCCGCAGTCCGCGTGACGCACAACGGCCGAAGGTCCCGTCCTGTCGGGGCCTTCGGCCGTTGCGCGTCGCACCGTCTCAGTCGAGCACGCGCAGCCCGATCGTCTGCTCCATGGCGGCGAGGGCGTCGATCACGCCGGTCGTGACGCGGGAGCCGACGTCGGTGACGACGTAGCCGAGGTCGCCGTGGGTCGCGAGGAGCTGCGCGTCGATGTTCGCACCGTGCTCGGCGAGCGTGGCGTTCACCGTCGCGAGCACACCTGGAGTGTTGCGGTGCAGGTGGGCGATGCGCGTGATCCCGGTGGTGTGCTCGAGCGCGAGGTTCGGCAGGTTCACGCTGAGCGTGGTCGATCCCGTCGTCAGGTAGTCGCGGAGCTTTGCCGAGACGAACTGGCCGATCGCCTCCTGCGCCTCCTGCGTGGAGCCGCCGATGTGCGGTGTGAGGATGACGTTCGGCAGCCCGCGCAGCTCGGAGTCGAACGGGTCCCCCTTGCGCTTGGGCTCCTCGGGGAAGACGTCCACGGCTGCGCCGGCGACGAGGCCCGACTCGATCGACTCGCGCAGCGCGCCGTAGTCCACGACGAACCCGCGCGACAGGTTGAGGAAGATCGAGCCCGGGCGCATGCGCGCGAACTGTGCCGCGCCGAACAGGCCGGCGTTCCCCTGGCGGCCGTCGACGTGCAGCGTCACGACGTCGGCGTGCGCGAGGAGGTCGTCGAGCGAGTCCATGCGGCGTGCGTTGCCGAGCGCGAGCTTCTCGGCCGTGTCGTAGAAGACCACGGACATGCCGAGGTTCTCGGCGACGACGGACAGCTGGGTGCCGATGTTGCCGTACCCGACGATGCCGAGCGTGCGGCCCCGCACCTCGTGCGCACCCTCGGCCGACTTGTCCCACGTGCCGTCGTGCAGCGCGCGGTCGCGCTCGGTCAGGCGACGGGTGAGCGCGATGATCTCGGACAGCGCGAGCTCGACGACGGAGCGGGTGTTCTGGAACGGGGCGTTGAACACGGCGACGCCCTGGGCCGCCGCGGACGGCAGGTCGATCTGGTTGGTGCCGATGCAGAAGGCGCCGAGCGCGACCAGGTCCGGGGCGTTCTCGAGCACGTTCGCGGTCACCGTGGTCTTGGACCGGATGCCGAGGAGGTGGACACCGTCGAGCGCGTCGATCAGCTCGGGCTCGTCGAGCGCGCCGGTACGGACGGTGACGTCGATCCCAGCAGCCTCGAGGTTCGAGACGGCGAGGGGGTGCAGGTTTTCGAGGAGGAGGGCGCGTAGCACGCTCTCATGGTGCGCCTCGTCCGTCCTGCGGACCAAACGGGTCTTGACCCGCAAGACGACGTGAACGGGCCGGTGCCCGGTCCCCGCGCTGATCAGGGGGACGCGGGCGACTCCTGCAGTCCTGCGGGCAACGGTTGCGCGTGCACGACGACGAGGCGCTGCGTCGGACGGGTCGCGGCGACGTAGAGGTCGCCCGGACCGCCGCCGCGGGTGGCGATGCGAGCCGGCTCGACGAGGACGACGCAGTCGAACTCCAGGCCCTTCGCCTCGACCGGTCCGAGGACGACGACGGGCGTGTCGGGCCCGGCGCCCACGACGCCGAGCCGCTCGCGCAGGGCCGACACGTCGGAGTCGGTCGCGATGACCGCGACCCGGCCCGACTCGTCGCGGACGAACTCGGCACGCGCGTCGCGGACCTCGCGCTCCACCGTGGTGAGCAGGTCGGTCGTGGGCACCACGCGCAGCGAGCCCGCGACGTCGCGGGCGGAGGTCTGGGGCGAGACCGGGAGACCGGCGGCCAGGGCAGCACGCCGCGCGGCGTCGGCCACCGTCGTCGGCGTGCGGTAGTTCACGGTCAGCTCCGCGAGCCGCCACCCGTCGCCGAGGACCGGCTCGAGCATCTGCGCCCACGACCGCGCGCCCGCCGGCGACGACGTCTGGGCGACGTCGCCGACGATCGTGAACGACCGGGTCGGGCAGCGCCGGACGAGCATGCGCCACGCCATCGCCGACAGCTCCTGCGCCTCGTCGACCACGACGTGCCCGTAGGTCCAGGACCGGTCCTGGGTCGCCCGCTCCGCCGTCGTCAGCCGGGGACCGGACGCCGCGAAGCGGTCGGCGAGCTCGTCCGCCCCGACGAGCCCGCCCGCCTCGGACGACTCGAGCACCTGACGCGCGTACTCGACGTCGGCCGTGCGCTGGGCCGCCTCTGCTGCTGCCTGGGCACGCTCCGCCTGGTCGTCCTCGCCGAGCAGCTCGGCCGCCTCGTCGAGCAGGGGGACGTCGTCCTCGGTCCACGGCGCGCCCTGCGCGCGCACCAGGAGGCGACGGTCCGCGGCGGACAGCGCGGGGGCGGCCTCGACGAGCCGGTGGGGCTTCGTCCACAGGTCCTCGACGAGGCGCTGGGGGGTGATCGGGAACCACGCGACGTTGAGCGCGACCCGTACGTCGCGGTCGGCACGCAGGTCCTCGAGCAGCACGGACCGGTCCTCCGGCGACAGCGGCTCGCCCTGCGCGCTCGCGTACTGCTCGGCGAGGCGTGCGAGCATCTCGCGGACGAACGTCACGCGTGCGAGGTTGTGCGGCTTGTGCGTGCGGCGCGCGTGCGCGATCGCGTCGCGCACGTCGCGCCGGCGGATCACCAGGTCCGTGCCGTCGACGCGCACCGGGACGTCGCGCGCCGGGACACGCTCGCGGGCGCGCACCGCGCGCCGCACGACGTCGGCCATGCCGGCGCGTCCCTTGACGAGGGCGACGTCCGGGGGCTCGACCGCGCGGGCACGCACGCCGGGCAGGATGTCGGCGAGGGTCGTGCTGACCACGCCGGTCTCGCCGAGAGACGGCAGGACCTGGTCGATGTAGTGCAGGAACGACCGGCTCGGCCCGACGAGGAGGACGCCCGAGCGCTCGAGCACGCGGCGGTGCGCGTAGAGCAGGTAGGCCGCGCGGTGCAGCGCGACGGCCGTCTTTCCGGTGCCGGGCCCGCCCTGCACCACGAGCGCGCCGGAGAGGGCCGACCGGATGATCGCGTCCTGCTCGGCCTGGATCGTCGCGACGATGTCGCCCATCCTGCCGGTGCGGCCGGCGGTCATGGCGGCGAGGAGCGCACCCTCGCCGGACAGGGTCGAGGCGTTGACGTCGCCCGCCGCGTCGAGGTCGAGGAGCTCGTCCTCGAGGCCGGTGACGCGCCGCGCGTGCGTCACGAGGTGGCGGCGGCGTGCCGCGCCGTCCGGCCGGGCGGACGTCGCCCGGTAGAACGTCTGTGCGGCAGGCGCGCGCCAGTCCGTGAGCATGCTGGTGTGCTCGGCGTCGGCGAGCCCGACGCGGCCGACGTACCGGGTCTCGCCGTCGACCAGGTCGAGGCGGCCGAAGACGAGCCGGTCCTCCACGCCGTCGAGCTGGGCGACCCGGTCCTCGTACAGCGTCGCGAAGGCGTCGCGCTCGCTCCGGTTCTGCGGTGACCCCGACGGGCCGGAGCGGCGCGTGCGCGCCAGCCGGTCGCGGGTGGCGGACCTGAGCTCGTCGAGCCGTGCGTACAGGCGGTCCACGACCGTCTGCTCGAGCTGGATCTCCTCAGAACGTCCCACGTGCACCTTCCGTCGTCCGGCCGTCCGCGCGGAGCGGCCGTCCATTATGACGCACCGGGGCGAGGGCGCAGGACCACGGCCCGGCCACGGCGGGTGGTGGGCGGCGGTCGGCCCCGGCGTCGGACTAGGATCGGGGGCCATGGCAACCAGAGGGGACGCGGCGTGGTGACCGAGCAGCACCGACAGCCCGATCCCCTGCTCGCGCGCACCGACCGGCTGCACCTCCTGCTGGTGGAGGACGACGACGGCGACGCCGTGCTCGTCGAGGCGCTGCTCGAGGAGACGGACCTGCGGTTCGAGCTCCACCGGGCGCGGAACCTCGACGACGCGTTGGATGCGCTCGACGCGTACCCCGTGGACTGCGTGCTGCTGGATCTCGGGCTGCCCGACGCCGTCGGCATGTCGGGCGTCGAACGGTTGCGCTCGGGCCAGGACCCGCCCGCCCTCGTGGTCCTCACAGGGCACGCGGGCGTCGATCTCGGTGTCCAGGCGGTCGCCGCCGGGGCCGACGACTACCTCGTCAAGGGCGAGGTGGAGCCGGACCTCCTGTCCCGCTCGGTGCACTACGCCGTGCAACGCAGCCTCTGGGCCGAGCAGCAGCGCGCGCTCTACCGCAGCCAGGTCCGGGCCGACGAGACGACGCGGCTCGAACGCGCGCTGCTCCCGACCCCGCTGGTGCGTGACGACGCGGTCGCGGTCATGGTCGGGTACGTCCCGGGCGGCAACGGGCTGCTCGGCGGTGACTTCTACGACGCCGTGGAACGCCCCGACGGCTCCGTGCTGTGCATCGTGGGCGACGTCGCCGGGCACGGGCCGGACGAGGCCGCCCTGGGCGCCACGTTGCGTACCGCCTGGCGGACCCTCGTGCTCGCCGACACGGCGCCCGAGGACCTGCTGCCGCTCCTGGAGCGCGTGCTCGTCCCGGAGCGGGCCCGGCCCGAGGTCTTCGTCACGCTGTGCCAGATCCTCGTCGCTCCCGAACGGACCCACGCCGACGTCTACCTCGCCGGTCACCCCGCCCCGATCGTGCTGGGCGCGGGCGCGACCCTGCTCGACACGTCGGCGCGCGGTCGTGCCCTGGGAATCCCCGTCCCCGGCGGCTGGAGGGCCCAGCGGGTCGAGCTCGGCGGACGCTGGACGATCATGCTCTACACCGACGGCCTGGTGGAGGCGACGCTGGCCGGGTCCGAGCACGCGGTGCCGGACGGCGGGCGCGCAGGCCGGCTCGAGCGCGTCGGGCTGGAAGGGCTGCGCGAGGTGGTCGACGTCGCGCTGGCGGACGGCACCGAAGGGATCGTCGAACGGGTGATCCGTCGCGTGCGCTCGTTGCACGGCGGGCCCCTGGTCGACGACGCCGCGATCCTGGTCGTCGGATGGGGCGGGCCGGACGACGCCCGGCCCGCGGGCCGGTCCGCGAGCCTCGCCGACTCCGCGGAGTGGGACCGGTGAGCCGCGCCCGCCGCACGGCGACGCTCCGCCGGCGTCTCGGGTGGTCCCTCGTCGTCGCCGGGATCCTCGTGCTCGGGGTGCTCGCGACGTCGGTCGTCGCGCTCTCCCGGGTCCTGACGCTGCAGGAGGAGGTCACCGGCTCCTACTTCGACGCGGTCACGGAGGCCGACACGGCCTACGTCGCGCTGCTGGACGCCGACGTCGCCGTGCGCTCCTACGCGGCGACCGGGGACACCACCTCTCTCGAGGCCTTCAACCGCGTCGTCGGACCCCAGTCCCCGATCGTGGCCGTCGACGCGGACCTCCTCGCGAGGATCGACCCCCGGCACGAGCTCACCGACGCCGCCGGGGCCGCCGAGGACTCCGCGCAGGCGTGGCTGGTGGGCTATGCCGAGCCGACCATCGCGACGACGCAGCGCGAGGGTCCGGACGCCGTGTCGTCCGACGACCAGCTCACCGGCCGGGTGCTGTTCGAGCAGGCCCGGTCGGACACCGCGCGCTACGTCGACCTCCTGCACGAGGTGCGGCTCTCCGCCGTCGACGCCCTGGACCGCTGGAACCGAGTCCTCTTCGGGAGCGTGCTGGTGCTCGTGGTGGCCGCGCTCGGTGTCGGCTTCGTCCTGTGGATCTTCCTCGAGCGCTGGGTCACGGATCCGCTCGCGAAGCTCTCGCACCGGGTACGCCGGGTGAGCTCCGGCAATCTCGACAAGGCCGTCGTCACGTCCGGGCCGGCGGAGATCGCCGACCTGGCACAGGACGTCGAGCAGATGCGGGTCGAGCTCGTGCGCCAGGTCGCGGAGATCTCCGCCGCGCACGAGGACGCGGAGCGCTCGCGCGAGCTCCTGGCAGAGCGCTCCGAGGAGCTGGAGCGCTCGAACCGGGACCTCGAGCAGTTCGCCTACGTGGCCTCGCACGACCTCCAGGAGCCGCTGCGCAAGGTGGCGAGCTTCACGCAGCTCCTGCGCAAGCGCTACGGGGGTCAGCTCGACGAGCGGGCGGACCAGTACATCGAGTTCGCCGTCGACGGTGCCAAACGGATGCAGCGCCTCATCCAGGACCTGCTCGGCTTCTCCAGGGTCGGACGGACCGGGAACGAGCAGGTCGACGTCGACCTGGGGGTGGAGCTCGAGTCGGTGCTCGCCGACCTCTCGGACCTCGTCGAGGAGTGCGGGGCGCGGGTCACGCACGACCCGCTGCCCGTCGTCTTCGGGGAGCGTGCGCTGCTGCGACAGCTCCTCGCGAACCTCGTCGGCAACGCGCTCAAGTTCCGCAGCCCCGATCGCGAACCGGTCGTGCACGTGGGTGTTCTCGCCCGTGCGACGCACTGGGAGCTCGCGGTCGAGGACAACGGGATCGGGATCGACGCGCAGTACGCCGACCGCGTGTTCGTGATCTTCCAGCGGCTCCACGCGAAGGACGTCTACGAGGGCACGGGCATCGGCCTCGCGCTGTGCAAGCGCATCGTCGAGTACCACGGCGGGCGGATCTGGATCGACCCTCGCGCGGACGGGACGACGGTACGCTTCACCCTGGCCCACGCCTACGTGCGGGCTCAGGCCGGGCACTCCCGGCCGGACGGCGCGGAGAGCGACGGCGCCCGCGACGGTGCTCGCGAGCATGAGGAGAGGACAGCATGAACAACGGCCCCCGTGCGATCGACGTGCTCCTGGTGGAGGACGACCCGGGCGACGTGCTCATGACGCGAGAGGCGTTCGAGGACCACAAGGTCACCAACCGCCTGTCCGTGGTGTCCGACGGGGTCAGCGCGATGGAGTTCCTGCGCAAGGAGGGAGAGCACCGGGACGCACCCACGCCGGACCTGATCCTCCTCGACCTCAACCTGCCGCGCATGGACGGTCGTGAGGTCCTCGCGGCGCTCAAGGCGGACGAGGCCTTGCGCAAGATCCCGGTCGTGGTGCTCACGACGTCGGAGGCCGAGGAGGACGTGGTCCGCAGCTACTCGCTGCACGCCAACGCCTACGTCACGAAGCCCGTCGACTTCGACCGCTTCATCGACGTCGTGCGTCAGATCGACGACTTCTTCGTCTCGGTGGTGCGGCTGCCGGGTCACTGACCACCGGCTCGTCCCGGGAAGGATCTCGCGGCCCGCGGCGTTGACGGGACCGTGGGGGATGGGCGACGCGACGAGGAGGACAGGATGCTGGACCCGCAGGGACTCTACGAGGTCGACGAGGAGGCAGTCGCGCGCCTGCTGCCCTCGTCCGTGGACGAGGGCACGGGACCCGTGCTGATCCACGCGATCGGAGGGTTCGTGGACGCCGGCAGCGCCGGCGAGGTAGCGGTGACGCACCTGCTCGAGGCGGACGACGTGACCAGGGTCGTGACCTTCGACGCCGACCAGCTCGTCGACTACCGCGCGAAGCGCGCCACGATGACGTTCAGCTCGGACCACTGGTCGGACTACGACGAGCCACGCCTGGTGATCGACCACGTGCGCGACGCAGAGGGCGCCGGGTTCCTCCTGCTGCACGGCAGCGAGCCGGACGTGCAGTGGGAGCGCATGGTCGCTGCGGTGCGAGACATCGTGCAGCGGCTCGGCGTCTCGCTGACCGTCGGCTTCCACGGGATCCCCATGGGCATCCCGCACACCCGTCCGCTGTCGGTCACGGCGCACGCGACCCGGCCGGAGCTCCTCGGGGAGCACGCGTCGTGGTTCGGCACGGTGAAGGTCCCCGCGAGCCTGGGTGCGCTGCTCGAGCTGCGGCTCGGTCGGGCCGGGCACGACGCGGTCGGCTACTCCGTCCACGTCCCGCACTACCTGGCCCAGTCCTCGTTCCCGCCCGCCGCGGTCGTGGCGCTCGAGTCCGTGCAACGCGTGACGGGCCTCGACCTGCGGACCGGTGGGCTGGCTGCGGCGTCGTCGGAGGCCGTCGCGGAGGTGGAGCGCCAGGTGGCGGAGTCGGACGAGGTCGCGGCGGTCGTCCGTGCGCTCGAGGAGCAGTACGACTCGTTCACCCGTTCCGTGGGGCGGACCAGCCTGCTCGCGGAGTCCGCACCGATCCCGACCGCCGACGAGCTCGGCGACGAGTTCGAACGATTCCTGGCCCAGCAGTCCGGCGACTGACGGACGGTCCGCACGGGGCCGCCACGTCCGGGACGGTTCCCTTCCGGGAGCACCCGTTCCGGACATCTCGCCGGCAGGACGTCGCCGTCGGCCCGTGGTGCGAGGCCGTCGTCCGTGCCACACTGTGGCCCGTTGCACGGATGTGCTGCGCGACGGAGCCGGGTCGTGATCGAGGGCCCGGCGCGCGCAGCGTGCTCGCTGCGACGGACGGGGTGGACGAAGGGTCCACCCGCTGATGTCCCCGGACGGACAGAAGAGGAAGAGCATGGCTCAGGGTTCTGTGAAGTGGTTCAACTCCGAGAAGGGCTACGGCTTCATCGCGCAGGAGGGCGGCGGTGCCGACGTCTTCGTGCACTACTCGGCGATCGAGACGCAGGGATACCGCACGCTCGAAGAGGCGCAGCGGGTCGAGTTCGAGATCACCCAGGGCCCCAAGGGTCCGCAGGCGGAGCAGGTCCGCCCGCTCTGACGGGCTGGCGCGCCGCGCAGGGCCGTCCGTGACGGTCCGCCCAGGAGCCGCGTCCCCCTCGGGGGCGCGGCTCCTGGCATTCGTGTCATCGGTCGGCGTCGTGCGGCAGGCCGAAGGGACCGGTCGACCCGACGAAGCTCGAGAGCTCGCTCCCGGTGAGGATGCGGGCCGGTAGGGGGAGCGAGCGCAGCGCACGGGCGAGCGACGGCGCGCCGAGGTCGGGAACCGCGTCGTCGCCCGTCGCCCCGCCCGGACGGACGGCGACGAGCACCACGTTGCCGTAGCGCCGGCCCTTGAGCTGCGCGGGCTCGGCGACCAGGGCGACGCGGTCCGCCGCGTCACGCGGGTCCTCGACGTCGGGACCGTCGGTCGTCTCCGTGGCCGCCACGGTCGCGCGGAGCGTCGCGACCTCGCCGCGTGCCCTGTGCAGCGGTGGGCGATCGGCGCAGTTCACCAGGTACGTGCCACCCGGCCGCAGCACACGCCGCACGGATCGTCCCGCGTCCTGCGAGACGAGGTGGTCCGGGGTGGTGTCGCCCGCGAACACGTCGCGCACGACGACGTCGAACGCCGCGGGCGCGAGCGTGCCGAGGACCTCGCCGGCCTCGCCGGAACGCAGCCGCAGCCGCGGCGAGCGCGGCAGGTCGAACCATCCGCGCACGAGCACGAGCAGCTGCTCGTCGACGTCGACACCCACCTGGCGCGAGCCCGGGCGGGTGTGCTCCACCCACCGGGCGAGCGTGCAGCCGCCGGCCCCGAGGTGCAGCACCCGCAACGGCCCGGGCGGCAGCTGGTCGATCACCGCGGCCATCTGCTGCATGTACTCGAAGGCCAGGAACCCGGGATCGGTGAGGTCGAGGTGTGAGCTCGGCACGCCGTTCACGTAGAGAGTGACCGACTCCGGGCGGTCCCGGTCCCGCTCCACGCGCGCGGTCCCGGTGGTCGTCGTCACGTCCTGCGTCGGCAGCTCGCGGACCGTGACACCACCGGCCCCGCGGGACGCCCGACGGCGACCCGCTGTGGGTGGCTCGGTGGACTCTGGAGACCGACGCGGACGGTCGGTGCGTCGGGGCATGTGCCCACCGTATGCGTCAGGCGGTCTGCAGCCGCACGCGGGGCACACCGCGGGATTGACAGGATCGAACAGGTGTTCGATAGTGAGCACGGGAGGTGCACCATGGTGGGTCAGGTGGGAGCGACGAGGCCGAGGCGGACGATCTCGGCGGTGGAGCCGGCTCGGGTGCCCGTTGATGCGCGGCGCGCGATCGCGAGGGCGGACGCCGAGCTGGCGGCGGCCGCGGTCGCCGACGACCCGGCCGAGCGTTTCGTCCACGCCCACCTGGGCGCCCTGCGCGCCGCGGCCGCCGTCGTGGTGCTGCGCGGACGACCGGCGCGTGCCCGTTCGCGCTCGGTGTGGGACCTGCTCGCCGACGTCGAGCCCGAGCTCGCGCCGTGGTCGGTGTACTTCGCCAGCGGTGCGCGGGTGCGGGCCGCGGTCGACGCGGGCCGCTTCGACGTCGTCGACGCCCGCCGCGCGGACGAGCTCCTGGCGTGTGCGGAGGACTTCCGCGACGAGGCGGCGATGCTCGTCGACCCCGACACCGGGTTCGCGAGGCTCCCCGGGGTGCGGACGGCGGCGTCGTGAGCGAGTGCTGCACCGGCAGGGTGTCGTGAGCCGCGGTCCGCGCGCGGTCGTCCGGCGGGACTGGGGCGACGACGAGGACGGCTGCTCGATCCTGCACGTCGACATGGACGCGTTCTTCGCGGCGGTCGAGCTCGCACGTCGCCCCGAGCTCGTCGGGCGGCCGGTCGTCGTGGGTGGCGCACAGCGCGGTGTGGTGCTCGCCGCGACCTACGAGGCGCGCGCGTTCGGCATCCACTCGGCGATGCCGATGGTCACGGCACGTCGGCTGTGTCCGGGAGCCGTGGTCGTGCCGCCGGACCATCGCCGGTACCTCGAGGTGTCGCGCTCGGTGATGCGGGCGTTGCACGACGTGACGGCCATCGTCGAGCAGGTGAGCGTCGACGAGGCCTTCCTCGACGTACGGGGCGCACGTCGGCGGCTCGGGCCCCCGACGGCCATCGGGGCGGCGCTGCGACGACGGGTGCACGCGGAGCACGGCATCACCTGCTCGGTCGGGATCGCGACCACGAAGTTCGTGGCCAAGCTCGCCTCGACGCACGCCAAGCCGGACGGGATGATGCTGATCCCCGCGGCGGCGACCGTGCCGTTCCTGCGCGAGCTCCCCGTCGGTGCCCTGTGGGGCGTGGGAGCGAGCACGGAACGTCGACTTGCCGGCCGGGGTATCCACACGGTCGCCGAGCTGGCCGACAGCGACGTCGTGGAGCTTCAGGGGGCCGTCGGCCGGGTCAACGGAGCACACCTGCACGACCTCGCCTGGGGTCGCGACCCTCGCCCCGTCGTCCCGGAGCGGACCGAGCGGTCGATCGGTGCCGAGTCGACGTTCGAGCACGACGTCCGCGACCCCGCGGACGTCGACACCCGGCTCCTCGCCCTGTCGGACCGGTGCGCAGGACGTCTGCGAGCTCAGGGTCTCGTCGCGCGGACCGTGAGCGTGAAGGTTCGTACGAGCGACTTTCGGACGGTCGGACGCGCTCGAACCCTGGCCGCGCCCACGGACGTCGCGCGCGAGATCTACCTCGTCGCCCGCGAGCTCCTCGCCGGGGTGGACCTGCGCGGCCTCGCCGTCCGCCTCGTCGGTGTCAGAGCGGAGGGGCTGGGCCGCCGCGCAGAGGTGGTGGTGCAGCCGACCCTGGAGGAGGCCGTCTCGGGAGCGGGCGCCACGCGACGCCGGGCCGAGGAGGCCGTCGACGCGGTCCGGGGGCGATTCGGGTCGCGATCCATCGGTCTGGGGCCCTCTCCTGTGCACTCGACTACCACCGCGGCCCATGTCGATCTATCCTGAGGGGGACACTCGACGACCGCGGAGAAACGAGGTGCTCATGCCTCTGTCTGAGTACGAGCAAAAAGTACTGGAGCAGATGGAGCGCGCGCTCACCTCGGACGATCCGCGCCTCGCCAACACCCTCCAGTCGCCCCGACGGCGATCCGCCTGGCGCTACGTCCTGGCCGGTCTGGGAGTCGTCGTCGGACTGCTGCTGCTGGTGCTGGGAGCTGCGCTGTCGCAGACCTGGCTGGGCGTGGCCGGCTTCGCGCTGATGTTCGGTGGCGTCGTCCTCGTCTTCCAGAGGCCGCGCCGGTCCGGTGGCGGCCCGGTGGGCACGGTGCAGACCGACGGGTCCGTGCGCCCCGCCGCGCCGGCGAAGGCGTCGCGGACGACGTTCCTCAACCGGCTCGAGGAGCGGTGGGAGCGTCGTCGAGAGCAGGGCGGGCGCTGAGGGCTGAGTCAACCCCGCGCTCGGCGATGCCGACGAGCTCCACGAGCCTGTCGGCGGTCGGACGCGAGGGCCGCGGCGCGTAGCGCTGGTCCTCCAGGGCGGAGGTGAGCTCGACGAGCGCCTCGACGGCGTCGGCGTCGGGCCCCTCGCCGCCGGTGGCGACGCGGACCGCGTTCACCACGGCGTCGGGGATGTCACGTGGGGTCGTCGACGACGGCACCGACACGCCGAGCGCCTCCAGACGTGCGTCGAGCTCCGCCCAGGCCCCCTCGGGGTCGCGGACCTCTTCCGTCGTCACGCGGCGTCGCGCGACGAGCCAGAGGACGCCCCCGGCGAGCAGCAGGACGACGAGCACGGTCACGGCCACGAGCACGGCCGGTGCGCCGCGCTCGGCGCCGCTGCCGGACCCGACGTCCGCACCCTGGGTGGCTGACGGCGAGGGGACGTCCGTCGCCGTCGGTGAGTCGGACGCCGTCGGGACCTCCTGCGGGATCTCCGCGGACGAGCCCGTGTCCTGTGCGGTCGGCAGCGCCCAGCTCGGCGCAGCACCGGTCTGCTGTGCCGGCGTCGGCTCGAAGCGGACCCAGCCCTGGCCAGGGAAGTACAGCTCCGGCCAGGCGTGGGAGTCGCGACCGGTGACCTCGTACGTCGATTCCCCGGCCGAGGACCCGGGGAGGAAGCCCACCCCCAGGCGCGCGGGGATCCCGAGGCCTCGCGCCATCATCGTCATCGCCGTCGCGTACTGCACGCAGTAGCCGGTCCGGCTCTGCAGGAAGTCCCACACGGCGTCGCCGGAGTCGCCCGGGGGCACCTGCGTCGAGTAGGTGAAGCGGGCGGGGTCGCGGAAGAACTCCTGGAGGGCCAGCGCCTGGTCGTACCGGGTGCCGGCGGAGTCGGTGACCTGCGCGGCGAGGTCCCGGATGTCCTGGTCGTGCTCGGAGGGCGGGACGTCGAGGTAGTTGGGGTCGTCCGGGTCGTCGCCGCTCGTGTCCCGGAGCGCGTCGGCAGTCAGGTCCCGTGGATAGGTGCGCATCGCGTACGTGGTGCCCGCACGGGTCGGTTCCTGGCCCAGCACCTCGTCCCGCACGTCGTCGTACGTCCAGTCGTCCTCCGCGTCCAGGGACCGCGGCTCGGTCGGGAGAGGGAGCTTCGTGTCGCGCAAGGACTCCAGCGTGACCCGAAGTCCCACGGGGTCGACCGGGTCGACCTGCTGCGGCCACAGGATCTGGTCGTCCGACTCGACGGGTTCGCCCAGCCGGTCCTCGCCGCGACGCCAGTTCGTGCCGTCGAACCCGGTCAGCGTGAACATGCGCAGCGGGCCGGCGTCGGTCTCCCCGTCGGTGGTGTAGCGCAGCACGACCTGCTCGGAGCGTGCCTCGAGGTCGCGCCGCATGTCCAGGTCGTCGGAGAGCCGGACCGTCTGACCCGTCGAGGAGAACAGCCGCGACCACGACGACGACGCCACCTGTGGCAGGACGGTGCTCGCCGACCCCACACCGAGACCGACGAGGGAGACGACGAGGGCGACGGCGACGACCGCCGTCGCACGCAGGCCCGTGACGGCGCGGTGACGGGGGGCACCCGGCAGCCGTCGGACCGTACGGTGCGGGTTGTCGAGAGCGAGCAGCACCACGAGGGCGGTGACGGTGAGGAGGAAGGCGGCCGTGGAGACGTCGCCCTCGATGACCAGTCCGGGCACCCACAGCGCGATCAGCGGCAGCCCGGCGACCGGGCCGAGGCGGAGCCCGCCCGCGACGAGGTCCGTGACGAGGAACACCACGACGGCGCCCCCGACGACGAGCAGCTCGATCGGGAGGCTGGGATCGATCGGCGCGACCTCGGCGAGCGTGAGCTCTCGTGCCGTCTGGAGCCGCGAGAAGAGCCGGTCGACGTTGCTCAGCCCGATCAGCAGCGAGAACCTGTCGGTGGGGCCGCCGTAGAGGCCCAGGAGCGCCCACGCGCCGGTGACGGCGCCCGCGAGGGTGGGCAGCAGCGCGACGGGCGGGCTCAGCTCCTCGTCGCGGGCGGCGTGCGCGCGCTCGAGCGCGAGGCGCGCGAGCCCGGTCACCGCGGTGAGGACGAGGACGGTCCGCACGATGGTCTCGGACCAGGTGCCGGGTCCCACGACCGCGCCGAGCGCGTACGCGGACGCGATCACGGCCACCGCGACGCACGCGCTCGTGCCCAGCACGCGTCCGGCGACGCGCGCGGTCGACCCGGGGGGCGCGGTCATCGATTCTCCTCCACGAGTCGGGACCAGGCGTGCTCGATCGGGTGACCGGGCTCGACCACGGCGACGTGCCAACCCGTCGCGCGCAGCGCCGAGGCCGTCGCGAGCGCGTCCTCGTGCGAGGCCGTCCGGGACCGCGGGGAGACGACGAGTGCCCGGTGCACCGCGTCGGTCGCCATCTCCGACACGGCGTGGCGGGCCAACGGGCCGAGCGGGCCGAGCACGGCAACGGTCCGTTCCCCGGGCCGGTGCGCGGTGCGCAGCGCCTCGGCGGTGGCCCGCGCGGCCCGGTCGGCGGCCGCGACGCCCGGATGGCCCTGCAGGTCGACCGTGGCGTCCAGCAGGTCGGCGACCCCCTCGCCCGCACGGTGGACCCCGAACGACGAGTCCTCGACCACCGGTACGGCGCTCGTCGGCACCAGGCGCACCGGGTGCCCGGCCTGCAGGAGCGCGACCCCGATCGACGCGGCCGCCTCGACGGCCCACTCCCCGTCCGCCTGCTGCCGACCGCCCGGTCCTCCCGCGCTACCCGGGCCCGCCGGCCCGGCAGCGTCGGCAGCAGGCAGCAGGCCCCGGTCGAGCAGCACCGTGACCGGGGGCAGACCCGCGCTCTCGTCGGTCCGGACCATCAGGTGCCCCTGGCGCGCGGCGCTCGCCCAGTGCACCCGGCGCGGGTCGTCACCGGCGACGTACTCCCGCAGGACGGAGTCGTCGCTCGAGGCCAGCCGGGCACCCGCCACGGACCGCTCCTGCTCACCGAACGCTCGGCTGCCGCGCACCGACAGCTCGACGGTGCGTGGCCACACCGCCACGAGGTTCGTGCCGCCCAGCTCCTGCGTCGCGCTGACGAGGCCGAGCGCGTCGACCTGGGTGGTCAGGAGCGGGCCGAGGGGCCAGCGCCCGCGCCGCGACGGCCGCAGGCGGTACTGCACGCTCACGTGGTCGTCGTGACTCGTGACCCGGGCGCGCAGCGCACCCTGGTCGCACAGCTCGTGGGCGGCCTGCTCGCTGATGCGCAGGCGGGAGAGAGCGCCGACCGCCGACGCCGACGGCCGGGCGGCGCGCACCGTGAGTCGCGCCGTCGTCAGCTGGTCCCGCACCGTCGGGCTCGGGGACACCCGTCGGGTCGCACGCAACGCGCTGCGACCCCGGTCGACGCGTCGGACCGTCATCCAGGCCCACGCGAGCGCGACGGCGCCGACGCCGGCCCCGCCCAGCCCGACGACGTCGGGCAGCCCCAGGACGACCCCGACGACGACGAGCACCGTCCCGGCCGCGAGCAGCCCGAGCCCGCGCCGCGTGAGGCGGGCGCGGGCGAGCGGGCGGCGGCGACGGCGCAGCGTCTCGATCACGGACCGGGCGTGCACGTCAGCGCCGCTCGGCTGCTTCCAGCACGGGGACCGCGGTCTGCGCCACGATCGAGGCGACGACCGCTGCGGCGTCCTGGCCGGAGAGCCGGGTCTCGGTGGTGACCACGAGCCGGTGTGCGAGGACGGGGACCGCGAGGAACTGCACGTCGTCGGGGAGCACGTGCTCCCGCCCTGCCAGCGCGGCGATCGCCTTCGCCGCGCGCAGCAGCTGCAGCGACGTGCGCGGTGACGCGCCGAGGCGCAGGCCCGGGTGCTGCCGGGTCGCGTCGACGAGGGCGAGGACGTACCTCTTGACGGCCTGGGACGCGTGGACGGCGCGCACGACCCGCGCGTACCGCAGGATGCTCGCCCCGTCCGTGACGGGGCCGAGCCGGTCGAGCGGGTCCTGCGACTCCTGGAGGTCCAGCATGCGCAGCTCGGCCTCCCGGTCGGGATAGCCGACGCTCAGCCGTGCCATGAAGCGGTCGCGCTGGGCCTCCGGGAGCGGGTACGTGCCCTCCATCTCGACCGGGTTCTGCGTCGCCACCACGAGGAAGGGATGGGGGAGCGGATGCGTGGTCCCGTCGACGGTGACCTGGCCCTCCTCCATGCACTCGAGCAGCGCCGACTGGGTCTTGGGCGACGCGCGGTTGATCTCGTCGCCGATGACGATGTTGGCGAACACCGGGCCGCGCCGGAACTCGAACTCGTGATCGGCCGCCCGGTAGATGTTCACGCCCGTCAGGTCGCTCGGGAGCAGGTCGGGGGTGAACTGCACGCGACCCGCCTGGCAGTCGATGGTCCGCGCGAGCGCCTTCGCCAGCGTCGTCTTGCCCACTCCCGGGACGTCCTCGAGGAGCAGGTGCCCCTGCGCGAGGAGGACGGCGAGGGTGACGGTGATCAGGTCCGGGCGACCGGTGACGACGGACTCGATCCCGGCGCGGATCCTGCTCGTCGTCTCGACGAGCTCGTCCAGGCCGGTGAGGTCGTCGGCCGTCGCGGTGGCGGGCGCGATGTCGGGGAGCACGTGGACCTCCGTCGTCGGGGGCCGGTCGCGGGAGCTGTCGAACCGGGGAGTACGAGCCTAGTTGACGTGCGCTCACCTGCCGACCGGCGTGTGACCACCAGGAGTGCGGGCCGGACGGTGGACCACGGCGTGGTACGGCGCTCTCCGTCGTGCGACACGCCGTCGGGTGCACGGGGGAGAAGTCCCCTCCACCCTCCGGGGAGGGGCGTGACCTGCGACGACAGGGGAGTCGTGGGTGAAACTCGTGCGATTCGGCGCGACCGGTGGAGGGAAGTGGAGTAGCGTGGAGAGCCATGGAGAGGGAGAGGAGGTGCCGGGTGCATGTCAGCCGTCATGGACGACGTCCTCGGTGGGTCCTCCGGCCTGCTCCTGGGCACCTTCACCCCGCGCCTGGACGACAAGGGCCGGCTGATCCTGCCTGCGAAGTTCCGCCCGCGGCTCGCGTCCGGTCTCGTCATGACCCGAGGGCAGGAGAGGTGCCTGTTCCTCCTGCCGATGGACGAGTTCCGGCGCATGTACGACCAGGTGCGTCAGGCGCCTGTCACGAGCAAGCAGGCGCGCGACTACCTGCGCGTGTTCCTCTCCGGGGCGAGCGACGAGATACCGGACAAGCAGGGCCGTGTCTCCATCCCGGCGACGCTGCGCACGTACGCCGGGCTCGACCGGGAGGTCGCGGTGATCGGTGCCGGGACCCGCGTGGAGATCTGGGACGTGCAGTCCTGGGAGACCTATCTCGCGGAGCAGGAGTCCTCCTACGCCGACACGGCGGAGGAGGTGTTCCCGGAGCTGCGCTTCTGAACCTGCTCAGCACGAGCTGCCCGTCCGGTGAGGTCTCCTCCCGCCCGTTCTGACGCACTTCCCCGGCGCCAGAAGGACGCGGAGGGAGACCTGACCGGATGGCCACGCCACCTCGGACTTCCCCGAGGACCTGCGACGACCGAAGGAGGAGACGTGCCGACGACACCCGACGACGCCGCCGCGCGGCACGTCCCCGTGCTGCTGCAGCGCTGCGTCGACCTGCTCGCCCCGGCGCTCGTCGAGCCCGGCTCCGTGCTCGTCGACTGCACCCTCGGCATGGGTGGGCACAGCGAGGCGGTGCTGGACCAGATCCCCACGGCGAGCGTCGTGGGGATCGATCGTGATCCCGAGGCGATCGAGCGGGCCGGGGCGCGGCTCGCTCGCTTCGGCCCGCGGTTCCGCGCGGTCCACGCGGTCTACGACGAGATCGCGGACGTCGTGGAGCCCGGCAGCGTGCAGGGCGTGCTCATGGACCTCGGGGTCTCGTCCCTGCAGATCGACGAGGGGGAGCGCGGCTTCTCCTACGCCCAGGACGCGCCGCTGGACATGCGCATGGACCCGAGCGTCGGCCGCACGGCCGCCGACGTGCTCAACACGTACGACGAGCGCGCGCTCGCGAGGGTGCTGCGCGAGTACGGCGAAGAGCGCTTCGCGTCCCGCATCGCGCGGGGCGTCGTCCGGCACCGCGCCGAGCGGCCCTGGGACCGCAGCGCCGACCTGGTCGACCTCGTGCGTGCGTCGATCCCCGCGGCGACCCGTCGCACCGGCGGCAACCCTGCGAAGCGGACGTTCCAGGCGCTGCGGATCGAGGTCAACCAGGAGCTCGAGGTGCTCGCCCGGGCAGTGCCCGCCGCGGTGGACGCGCTCGCCGTCGGCGGCCGCATCGTCGTCGAGTCCTACCACTCGCTGGAGGACCGGATCGTCAAGCGCGAGCTCGCCGCCGGAGCGACGGTCAGCGCTCCGCCAGGGCTGCCGGTGGTGCCGGCGGACGACGAGCCCTACCTGCGGCTGCTGACGCGTGGAGCCGAGGAGGCCGACGACGCCGAGCGCGAACGCAACCCACGGTCCGGGTCGGTCCGCCTGCGGGCGGCCGAGCGGGTCCGGGCGACACCAGACCGTCGACGACCTCGACGGCGTCAGGAACGACACGGGGAGAGTGCCACATGAGCGCTTCGACGTCCGCGGCCACGAGCCGTCCGCCCGCGCGCAGCGCACGACCTGCGACGCGCCCGACGGTCAGCGGCCGTCCCGCGCTCACGGCGCTGCCCGGTGGCGCGGTCGACCGCGGCACCCGCTCGCGCCTGGAGCTCGTGCGCGCACCGCTGCAGGCGCGCTCGCGCGTGCCGTTCCTCGTGGTCTGCATGTCGGTGCTGGGCACCGCGCTGCTGCTCGCGCTCGTGCTCAACACCTCGATGGCCCGCGGCTCGTACGAGATGTCGGACCTGCGGCGGGAGATGGGGCGGGTGGCCGAGGACACGCAGTCCCTCCAGTCAGCGGTCCGCGAGGCCGAGGCGGCGCTGCCCGATCGCGCCCGTGCGCTCGGCATGGTCGAGGCCGAGGACCCCGCGATGGTCCGGCTCTCGGACGGTGCCGTGGTGGGTGCCGGCGGGAAGGACGAGGACCGGCCATGACGCAGGGCCGCTCGAACCAGACGGCGACCCGTCGTGCGGGCGGCTCGCGCGCCACGAGCACGGCCCGTCCCACCTCGGCGGCGCGCCGGCCCACGCGCTCGTCGGGCCGGACCCGCGCGCCGGCGACCGCGCGCGCGTCGGGCACCGGTCGCTCCGCAGGCACGTCGCGCGGCACCGCGACGCCGGCACGTCCCGGTCGGGCACAGCCGCCGACGCGTCCGCCACGGCCCGCACGCCCCGGCCGTCCGCCGCGCGAGCCCGGTCGACCGGAGCGCCGTCAGCGCTGGCTCATGGCGATCACGACCCTGATCGTGGTGCTGTTCGTCGGGCGCCTCGTGCAGGTCCAGGTGTTCGAGGGGCCGGCGCTCGCGCAGGCTGCGCGGGACGAGCGGATGCGGAGCACGACGGTTCTCGCGCACCGGGGCGACATCACCGACGCCGACGGGGTCGTGCTCGCGACCTCGGTCGACCGCTACACGATCGTGGCGGACCAGCAGGCGATCGCCGACTTCACCCCGCGGGACGGCGACGTCGTCGACGGCGAGCCGCTCACCGAGGGCGGTGCCGTCGGCGTCGCGAAGCTCCTCGCGCCGGTGCTGGGCCGCTCCGCGCCGGAGCTCGCGGCGGACCTCAACGGCGAGTCCCGGTACAAGGTCCTCCAGCACGACGTCGTGCCGGAGGTCCAGCGGGCGATCGCCGACCTCGGTCTCGGCGCCTACGTCATCACGGAGCCCACGAGCGAACGGACCTACCCGGCCGACACCGTCGCGGGCAACCTCGTCGGGTACGTCAACTCGAGCCAGGAGGGCATGGGCGGCATCGAGTCGGCCTACGACGACGTCCTGGCAGGGACCGCGGGATCGCGCGACTGCGAGGTGGGGCTGGGGGGACAGCTCATCCCCACCGGTGAGTGCACGGCGGTCGATCCCGTCCCGGGCGAGGACGTGCGGCTGACCCTCTCGCGCGACGTGCAGTGGAAGGCGCAGGACTCGGTCGACCGGGCGGTGCGCGAGAGCGGCTCGGACTACGGGATCGCCGTCGTGGAGAAGGTCGGCACGGGGGAGATCCTCGCGCTCGCGGACTCGGGCACGGTCAACCCGAACAACAGGGAGACGGACGCGGTGTCTCGTCCCAGCCGGGCCGTGTCGAACGTGTTCGACCCCGGGTCGACGGGCAAGGTGGTCACGATGGCCGCGGCGCTCGAGGGCGGCTACGCGAAGGTCGACTCGCAGTTCGAGGTGCCCTTCATGTACACGACGGAGAACGGTCAGACGTTCCGCGACTCGCACGAGCACGGGGTCGAGCGGCTGACGCTGGCCGGCGTGCTCGCGGAGTCGTCCAACACGGGCACGGTGCAGGTCGGCGAGAAGATCCCGCGGCAGGTGCGGTACGACTACCTCCACAAGTTCGGGTTCGGGCAGTACACCGGTCTCGGCCTGCCCGGCGAGTCGGCCGGGATCCTGCACCCCGCCGACTCGTGGGACGGGCGCACCGAGTACGCGGTGCTCTTCGGGCAGAGCGTGTCGGTGAACGCGGTCCAGGCCACGAGCGTGTTCGCCACCGTCGCGAACGGCGGCCTGCGGATGACGCCTCGCGTCGTCGCGGGCACCACCGACGTCTCGGGCGACCTCGCACCCCTGCCGGCGGACGAGCCGCAGCGCGTGGTCTCCCAGGAGACGGCCGACACCGTGCTGCACATGATGGAGTCGGTCGTGGAGGAGGGCACCGGGGCCGCCGCCGAGGTGCCCGGGTACCGCGTGGCAGGCAAGACCGGCACGGCCGAGGCCGCCGGTGCGGACGGGAAGCTCTCGGGGATCATGGCCTCGTTCATCGGCGTGGCACCTGCCGACGACCCGCAGTACACGGTCTCCGTGTTCCTCAAGAACCCCCGCACGTCGATCTACGGTGGCGTGGTCGCTGCGCCGGTGTTCAGCGACATCATGGGGTTCACGCTCGAGCACGAGGGTGTGCCGCCCAGCTCGGAGCCGTACGTCCCGCTCCCCACGACCTGGTGACCGGGCCACGGGTCGCCCCGTCGCTCCGTGAAGGTCCCGTGAAGCATCCTCATCGGGCGCACGCGGGGCCGCCGTGCCTGCGGGGCCGCTCCCGGTGGCACGGTAGGTTTGCGCTCGTGACATCCCCGATCGACCGCTTCCGTCCCGTCGCGAGCGCGCACCGCACGCTGCAGGAGCTGGCCGCGAGGTTCGACCTGGAGGTCCGCGGCGCCGGAGCGGACAGGACCGGCCATGTCGAGATCGGGTCCGTCGCCTCCGACGACCGCACGGTCGGCGAGGGCGAGCTCTTCGTCGCGCTGCCCGGCGCGCGGGCGCACGGTGCGGCGTTCGCGGGCGCGGCGGTGGCCCGCGGCGCACGGGCCGTGCTGACCGATCCCGCGGGCGCGGCCCTGCTGGCGGACGCCGCGGTCGCCGTGCCCGTCCTGGTCGCGGCCGACCCCCGCGAGCTGCTCGGACCGGTGGCGGCCTGGGTCTACGGGGAGCCGGCGGAGCGGCTCACCACGTTCGGCGTCACCGGGACGAACGGCAAGACCACGACCACCTACCTCGTCGACCACGTCCTGCGTGCCCTCGGGTGGAAGACCGGCCTGGTCGGTACCGTCGAGACGCGCTCGGGGGACCGCGTCCTCGCGAGCCGGCTGACGACCCCGGAGGCCGCGGACCTGCAGGCGGTCCTCGCGACGATGGTCGAGGACGAGGTCCGGACGCTCGCGATGGAGGTGTCGTCGCACGCCCTCGCGCTGCACCGGGTCGACGGCCTCGTGTTCGACGTCGTCGGGTTCACGAACCTCAGCCAGGACCACCTGGACTTCCACGGCGACCTGCAGTCCTACTTCGAGGCCAAGGCGACGCTGTTCACGCAGCAGCACGCGCGCCGTGGTGTCGTGGTGGTCGACGACGCCTGGGGAGAGCGCATGGTCGGCGCCGCGCAGGTGCCGGTCACGACGCTGCGCGTCGGCCCGGCCGCGGACGCGGGGACGACCGGGGCCGCGACGGCCGACTGGAGCGTCGCCGACGTCGTCCCGGCGCCCGGCGGGACGGCCTTCACGCTGCGTCACCGCGACGGGGTGCAGGTCCGCACGACGACGTCCCTGCCCGGGCACTTCAACGTCGCCAACGCGGCGCTCGCCCTGACGATGGTGCTCGAGGCCGGCACCGACCCGCGTGACCTCGAGGCGGCGCTGGACGCCGCGGGAGGACTCACCGCCGCCGTGCCGGGGCGGATGGAGGTCGTGTCCGAGCCGCCGCACGCGCCGCGCGTCGTCGTGGACTTCGCGCACAACCCGGACGCTCTCGCCCTCGCGATCGAGGCGCTGCGCCCGACGACGACGGGCCGGCTCGTCGTCGTCTTCGGTGCCACGGGAGACCGTGACCGGGGCAAGCGGCCGACGATGGGCGCGGTCGCGGTCGACGGCGCGGACGTCGTCGTGGTGACCGACGACGACCCCCACGGCGAGGACCCGGCTGCCGTCCGCGCGGAGGTGCTGCCGGGTGCGCACGCCGCGCGCGACGTCGCCGCCGCCGCTCCGGAACCACGTCACGTCGTGGTGTCCGAGGTCGCGCCCCGCGCCCGGGCGATCCACGACTCGATCCTCGCGGCGGCGCCCGAGGACACGGTGCTGGTCGCCGGTCGCGGTCACGAGGTGTGGCAGGAGGTCGCGGGCGTCGACCTGGCGCTCGACGACCGGGTCGAGGCGCGCGCCGCGCTCGCGGCCCGGGCCGCTCGGTCGGGACCGTCCGCCCCAGCAGCCCCACCCTCCCGGCACGACCGGCCGCAGACCGTTCAGCAGCACGACCCGAAGGAGCCCCACGCATGATCGAGCTCACTGCGGCACAGGTCGCCGCAGCGACCGGCGGGCGCCTCGCAGCGGACGCCGAGGTGCTGGTGCGCGGCCCGGTCGTCGTCGACTCACGTCGCGTGCAGGCCGGTTCGCTCTTCGTCGCCCTGCCCGGCGAGCACGTCGACGGGCACGACTACGCCGTCGCGGCCGTCGCCGCCGGTGCGACGCTCGTCCTGGCAGGGCGCGAGCTGGACGTGCCGTGCGTCGTGGTCGACGACGTGCAGGCGGCTCTCGGCGAGCTCGCCCGGCACGTGCTGGCGACCCTGCGCGCCGAGGGCGACCTGCGCCTCGTCGGCATCACGGGGTCGGTCGGCAAGACGACGACCAAGGACCTGCTCGGACAGCTGCTCGGCCCGCACGGGTCGACCGTCGTCCCGCGCGGGTCCTTCAACAACGAGATCGGCCTGCCCCTGACCGTGCTCGAGGCGACGCGCGAGACCCGCTTCCTCGTCCTGGAGATGGGGGCGAGCGGCGTCGGGCACCTGACGTACCTGACGCGCATCGCCCCGCCCGACGTCGCGGTCGTGCTGACCGTGGGCAGCGCGCACCTCGGGGGGTTCGGCGGCATCGAGGGGGTCGCGCGCGCGAAGGCCGAGATCGTCACCGGTCTGGCGGCGGGCGGGACGGCGGTCCTCAACGCCGACGACCGGCGCGTGGTCGCGATGGCCGAGGTCGCGCCCGGCGCCGTCGTCACGTTCGGGACCATCCCGTCCGCAGACGTCCGCGCCGAGGACCTCGCCATCGACCGCGCCGGTCGCGCGTCGTTCACCCTGCGGGTACGCCACGACGGCGGCGAGGAGCGCACCCCCGTGACGCTCGCCCTCGTCGGCGAGCACCACGTCACGAACGCGCTCGCCGCCGCGACCGCCGCGCTGCAGCTCGGCCTGCGCCCCGCGGACGTCGCGGCAGGGCTGGCGGGCGCGAGCGCGCTGAGCCCGCACCGCATGCAGGTCACGGACCGCCCCGACGGCATCACCGTCATCGACGACTCCTACAACGCCAACCCGGACTCGATGCGTGCGGCCCTGCGGGCGCTCGCGGTCATGGCCGGGCGGGAGCGACGCTCGGTCGCCGTCCTGGGCGAGATGCTCGAGCTCGGAGAGGGCTCGCGCGCGGCGCACGACGAGATCGGCCGGCTCGTGGTCCGGTTGAACATCAAGCTCCTCGTCGTGGTCGGTGAGGGCGCCGGCGGGTTCCACGACGGCGCCACGCAGGAGGGCTCGTGGGGCGACGAGGTCCGGTTCGCGCCGGACGTCGAGGCGGCGACGGCCCTGCTGCGGGACGAGCTGAGGGAAGGGGACGTCGTGCTCGTGAAGGCGTCCAACGGGTCCGGGCTGTGGCGGCTCGGTGACGAGCTCGCCGCCCCGGACGCGACCGGACGGGCGGGTGGCGACGCATGATCGCCGTCCTCGTCGCGGCCGGCGTGGCGCTGGTCGTCGCGCTGCTGGGCACACCGTTGTTCATCCGGTTCCTCGTGCGCCGCAACTACGGCCAGTTCGTCCGCCAGGACGGGCCGACCGCCCACTTCACCAAGCGCGGCACACCCACGATGGGCGGTGTCGTGATCATCGGCGCCACGCTCGTCGGCTGGGCGATGTCCTACGTGGTCTCCGGCCGGTGGCCCAGCGTGTCCGCGCTCCTGGTCCTGTTCCTCATGACCGGCCTCGGCCTGGTCGGGTTCCTGGACGACTTCACCAAGATCAAGAAGCAGCGCAGCCTCGGACTGACGGCGCGTGCGAAGATCGTCGGCCAGGGCGCGGTCGGGATCACGTTCGCGGTGCTCGCGCTGCAGTTCCCGAACGCGAACGGCCGCACGCCCGCCTCGACGCGGATCTCGTTCCTGCGCGACACGAACCTGGACCTCGCGTTCGCCGGCGTGACCGTCGGGCTGATCCTGTTCGTCGTCTGGGCCAACTTCCTCATCACCGCGTGGTCGAACGCCGTGAACCTGACGGACGGGCTCGACGGCCTGGCGACCGGGGTCTCGCTCATCGTCTTCGGCTCGTACGTGCTGGTCGGCATCTGGCAGCTCAACCAGACGTGCCAGCGCCTCGCGTCGGCCGGTCCGAGCTGCTACGAGGTCCGGGACCCGCAGGACCTGGCGATCGTGGCGGCCGCGATCGTCGGTGCGTGCTTCGGCTTCCTGTGGTGGAACGCGAGCCCGGCCAGGATCTTCATGGGCGACACCGGCTCGCTCGCGCTCGGCGGCGCGCTGGCGGGCCTGTCGATCTTGTCGCGCACCGAGGTGCTCGCGGCCATCCTCGGCGGGCTGTTCGTCATCATCGTGCTCTCGGACATCATCCAGATCGGGTTCTTCAAGATGACCGGCCGACGCGTGTTCAAGATGGCGCCGCTCCACCACCACTTCGAGCTCTCCGGCTGGGGCGAGGTCACGATCGTCATCCGCTTCTGGCTCATCGCAGGGCTGTTCGCCGCGCTGGGCATCGGGATCTTCTACGCGGAGTGGGTGGTCGGGTAGTGCCGCGCGCCTCCCACGACAGGCAGGACGGGCACGAGCCGGCGGTCCCCCTCGAGCGGGCACGCGTCGTCGTCGCCGGCCTCGGGGTGTCCGGTCGCGCGGCGGCCGCGGCGCTCGCACCGCGAGCGGGGAGCGTCCGCACCGTCGACGCACGGGCGACCGACGCGGACCTGCACGACGTGGCCGCGGTGGACCTGGCCACCACCGACCTCGTCGTCGTCTCGCCGGGCTGGGCGCCGGACCACCCTCTGCTCGTCGCGGCGCGTCGGCACGCCGTGCCCGTGTGGAGCGAGGTCGAGCTCGCGTGGCGGTTGCGCGTCCCCGGTCCGTCCGGGGCCCCGGCACCGTGGCTCGCCGTCACGGGGACGAACGGGAAGACCACGACGGTGGAGATGCTCCAGTCGGTCCTCGTCGCGTCGGGCCGTCGCGCGCGCGCCGTGGGGAACGTGGGCACGCCCGTCGTGGAGGCCGCCCTCGACCCGACCGTCGACGTGCTGGCCGTCGAGCTCTCGAGCTTCCAGCTCCACCACACCTGGACGACGTCCCCCGAGGCGTCCGTCGTGCTCAACGTCGCGCCCGACCACCTCGACTGGCACGGTGGCCTCGACGCCTACGCGGCGGACAAGGGACGCGTCTACACCGACGTCCGCGTCGCCTGCGTCTACAACGTCGCCGACCCCCGCACCCTGGCTCTCGTCGAGGAGGCCGACGTGCTCGAGGGGGCTCGCGCGGTCGGGTTCACGCTCGGGGCGCCGGCCCGGGGACAGCTCGGCGTGGTCGACGGCGTCCTGGTGGACCGTGCGTTCCACGCGCCGTCCGACGCGCGCGACCGGCACACGTACGCCGCCGAGCTCGCCACGCTCGCCGACCTGGCCCACCTCGGCGGGCCGGACGGCGTCGTCCCGGGGCACGTGCTCGCGGACGCGCTCGCCGCCGCCGCCCTCGCACGCGCGCACGGCGTGGACGCGACGGCGGTGCGCGACGGAATGCGGGCCTTCCGGTCCGGGGCGCACCGGATCGAGGTCGTCGCGACCGTCGACGGTGCCGCGTACGTCGACGACTCGAAGGCGACGAACGCGCACGCCGCGGCGGCGTCCCTCGCGTCGTTCGCGGCGGGCACCGTGGTCTGGATCGCCGGTGGTCTCGCGAAGGGCGCGTCGTTCGACGAGCTCGTGGCCACGCAGCGCGACCGGCTGCGCGCCGTCGTGCTCGTCGGGGCCGACGCCGAGCCGTTCGCGACGGCACTGTCTCGACACGCGCCCGATATCCCCGTCGTCCGGGTCGATCCTGGTGACACTGGGACCGTGATGATCCGCGCCGTCGACTCCGCCCGCGCGCTGGCCCGATCCGGGGACACGGTCCTGCTCGCGCCGGCGGGCGCCTCGATGGACCAGTTCCGCTCGTACGCCGCACGCGGCGAGGCCTTCGCCGCCGCCGCTCGTGCGCTGGCGTCCGAGCACCGGTAGCCCATGACGCAGACGGCGAGCCGTGGCACGGCGACCGCACGGCCCGCCGCGGAGCCCGAGCGGCCGTGGCTCGGGCAGTGGAACAGCGCGGTGACGAGCTTCTACCTCCTGGTCGGTGCGACCACCCTGCTCACCGTGATCGGCGTGGTCATGGTGTTCTCGAGCTCGGCCGTGACCGAGATCGCGGCGGGCCGTTCGCCGTACGTCGCGTTCCTGAACCAGGCGCGGTTCGCCCTCATCGGCCTCCCGCTGCTGCTCGTGTGCGCGCGCCTGCCCGTGCGCTGGTACAAGCGCCTCGCGTGGCCGGGGCTCCTGATCGCGCTGGGACTTCTCGTCGCGGTCGTGCTGGTCGGCACGTCGGTGGGCGGGAACACGAACTGGATCCCTCTCGGTTCGTTCCGCTTCCAGCCGTCCGAGCTCGCGAAGCTGGCCCTCGCGCTCTGGCTCGCGATGGTGCTCGGCCGCAAGCAGCGACTGCTCGGGCAGTGGCGCCACGTGCTGCTCCCCGCGGTTCCGGGAGCGCTCGCGGTCGTCGGGCTCGTGCTGGGCGGGAACGACCTCGGGACGGCGCTCGTCATCATGCTCCTCGTCGCCGGCGCGTTCTTCGTCTCCGGCGCCGACGCCCGGCTCCTGTTCGGCGGTGCGGCGGTCGCCGCGTTCGTCGTCGCCTACGTCTTCATCTACCTCCAGCACGGCAGCGACCGGCTGAACCGCATCGCGGCGGTGTACGGGGAGTGCACCGACCTGGCGGACGAGTGCTACCAGTTCACCCACGGGTTGCGGGCGCTCGGCACGGGCGGCGTGACGGGCGTCGGTCTCGGTGCCAGCCGGGAGAAGTGGAGCTATCTGCCGGAGGCGCACAACGACTTCATCTTCGCCGTGATCGGCGAGGAGCTCGGGCTGCTCGGCACGCTGCTGGTGCTCGGGCTGTTCGTCCTGCTCGGCCTCGCGATGAGCCGCGTCGTGCGCCGCCACGACGACCCGTTCGTCAAGATCGCGACGGCGGCGATCGCGTGCTGGATCGTCGGGCAGGCGCTCGTCAACATCGGCGTCGTCGCCGGTCTCCTGCCCGTGATCGGGGTCCCGCTCCCGTTGGTGTCGGCCGGTGGGACCGCGCTCATCACGACGATGGCGGCACTCGGCGTCGTCATCTCCTTCGCCCGCAGCGAGCCGGGCGCTGCGGAGGCGTTCGCCGCCCGCGGAAGCGTCGTGCGACGATCGCTCGCGGTGGTCGGGCGCTCGGCGCGACGCTCGCGGCGTGCCCCCTGACCAGGGTGTCGACCCAGGACGGAACCCCAGCGACGGCCGACCGGTCGGCCGCACGAGCGCGGCCCGGCCGCGAGGAGAGGACGACAGCACACGTGACGACGATCGGATCGGTGGTACTCGCCGGAGGCGGGACGGCAGGGCACGTCAACCCGCTGCTTGCCGTGGCGGACGAGCTGCGCGGGCGCGAGCCCGGTGTGGTGATCACGGCGCTGGGTGTGCAGGGAGGGCTCGAGGACGACCTCGTGCCGGCGAGAGGCTACCCGTTGCGCCACGTCCCCCGCGTCCCGTTGCCGCGCCGGCCGAGCACCGAGTGGGTCAACCTGCCCGGCCGGTTCAAGGCCGCGGTCGACGCCGCCGGTGCGGCGATCGACGAGACGGGCGCGCGCGTGGTCGTGGGTTTCGGCGGCTACGTGTCCACCCCCGCCTACGTCGCGGCGAAGCGGCGCGGCGTCCCCGTCGTCGTCCACGAGCAGAACGCGCGCCCCGGTCTCGCGAACCGCGCCGGAGCGCGCTGGGCCGCGGCCGTGGGCGTGACGTTCCCCGGCACCCCCCTCAAGGGCGGGGTCGTCACCGGGCTGCCGCTGCGACGCGAGATCGCGGACCTCGTGCGTGCGCGCGAGGTCGACGCCCCGACCACTCGCGCGGACGCCGCCGGAGCCCTCGGCCTCGACCCCGAACGCGCCACGCTGCTCGTGACGGGCGGTTCGCTGGGTGCGCTGTCCCTCAACCAGGCCGTGTCCGGGGCGGCGGGAGACCTGGCCGCAGCGGGCGCCCAGGTGCTGCACCTGACGGGCAAGGGCAAGGCCGACACGGTCCGTGCGGCCGTCGCCGCAGCCGGGGTGGAGGGGTACGACGTGCGCGAGTACCTTGCCGAGATGCAGCTCGCGCTCGCCGTCGCGGACCTCGTCGTCTGCCGTGCGGGGGCCGGCACGGTGAGCGAGCTGGCGGCGCTCGGCATCCCCGCGGTGTACGTGCCGCTGCCGATCGGCAACGGAGAGCAGCGACTCAACGCGGCACCCGTGGTCGAGGCAGGGGGCGGGCTCCTCGTGGACGACGCCGAGCTCTCCGTGGCGTGGGTGGCGCAGCGCGTGCCCGCGCTGCTCGCCGACAGCGACCGGCTCGCCGCGATGGCGGGAGCGGCCGCAGGTGCAGGCGTGCGCGACGGAGCGGCCCGCGTCGCGGACCTCGTCGTCCGCGCGGTCGAGGAGCGGCGATGACGCCGGAGCGCACGGGAGAGGTACCGGGACTCGCCGAGCTCGGTGTCGTCCACCTCGTCGGCGTCGGTGGGGCCGGGATGTCCGTCGTCGCACGCCTCCTCGTCGCGCACGGCGTCGTCGTCCAGGGCTCCGACGCGACGGGCTCGACGACGCTCGACGAGCTCGCCGCGAGCGGCGTGCGCACGTGGGTGGGGCACGACGCCGCGCACGTCGCGGGCGCGGACACCGTGGTGGTCTCCAGCGCGGTGCGCGAGACCAACCCGGAGCTCGCCGCCGCCAGGTCCGCGGGACTGCGGGTGCTGCACCGCTCGCAGGCGCTCGCGGCCCTCATGGCCGCCGGCCGGTCGGTCGCCGTGGCGGGGGCGCACGGCAAGACGACGACGTCCGCGATGGTCGCCACGGTGCTCCGCTCCGCGGGCGTCGACCCGTCCTTCGCGATCGGAGGGACCGTCGTGACCGAGGACGGTGTCGTCCCCGGCGGGCATCTCGGGGCCGGGGACGTCCTGGTCGCGGAGGCGGACGAGTCCGACGGCTCGTTCCTCGCCTACGCGCCCGACGTCGCCGTCGTGACGAACATCGAGCCGGACCACCTGGACCACTACGGGACCCGCGCGGCGTTCGAGCAGGCGTTCGTCGACTTCGCCGAGCGCGTCGTCCCCGGCGGTGCCCTCGTGGCGTGCGCGGACGACCCGGGGTCCCGCGAGCTCGCGGCAGCGCGCCGTGCCGCCGGGGCGCACGTCGTGACGTACGGGACGGCGGACGACGCGGACCTGGTCCTGCGCGACGTCGACCCCGCACCCGTCGACGCACTCGGGGGCGTGCGCGCGACGCTCGTCGGTCGGGTCGACGGGCTCGACGTCGGACCGCTCGAGCTCCGGCTGCGCGTGCCGGGTCATCACAACGCGCTCAACGCGACGGCGGCGGTCGTGACGGCGGTCCTGCTCGGGGTGGCGCCCGAGCGCGCGGTCGCCGGCGCGGCGACGTTCTGCGGCACCGGCCGCCGGTTCGAGGCCCGCGGGGAGGCGGGTGGCGTACGGGTGATCGACGACTACGCCCACCACCCCACCGAGATCCGGGCGTTGCTCGCGGCGGCCCGTACGGTCGTGGGCGCCGGTCGCCTCGTCGTGCTGTTCCAGCCGCACCTCTACTCGCGGACGCGGACGTTCGCGACCGAGTTCGCCGACGCGCTGGGCGCGGCGGAGACGGTCGTGGTCACCGGGGTCTACGCGGCACGCGAGGACCCCGAGCCCGGGGTGGGTGCACGTACGATCGTCGACCTCATGGCACCGGGCGCGGGCATCGCGGTCGAGGATCGCGTCCAGGCCGCGCACCGGGTGGCCGACGCCGCCCGGCCCGGCGACGTCGTGCTCACCGTCGGTGCGGGCGACGTGACCGAGCTCGGTCCCCTCGTGCTCGAGAGACTGGCTGCCCGCACGGAGCGTGACGACTGATGCGCCCGCCCCCTCGCCCCCGCACGCCTCCGAGCGCTCGTCCGTCGGCGCCGCCGGCCGAGCCTCGCGCGGAGCCCGCGCCGCGGGCGCCGGCGGCACCGCGGACTGGCGAGCGGGATACGTCACGGCGTGGCTCGGCGTCGGCGCCGCCGGTGCGCCGTCGTGCCTCCCGGGAGGAGGTCGTGCCGGCCCCGCCGCGGGTCCCGGGTCCGCCCCCGCGTGGCGCCGGCCCGGTCCCGCGGCCCCCGACCGGGCCGGTCGGCGTGGTGTCGCACGGGATGGCCGACCGCCTCGCGGAGCGCGAGGCGATGCGCCGGCACCGTGTGCTGCGACGGGTCGTCCTGTGGACGGTCGCGGCCGTCGCGACCGCGGGGATCGTCTGGGCCGCGCTCTTCTCCCCGCTGCTCGGGCTCGACCCGGACGACGTGCGGGTCAGCGGTGAGGGGACCGTGGTGGACCCGGCCGAGGTCACGGCCGTGGCCGCACGGTCGCAGGGCGTGCCGCTGCCGCGCCTCGACACGGTGGCGATGCGCGACGAGGTGCTCGGGCTGAACGGTGTGCGTGACGTCACGATCCGACGTGCCTGGCCGCACGGTCTCGTCCTGCGGCTCACCTCGCGCGAGCCGGTGGCGGCGGTGCCCGTCGACGACGGCTTCGCGCTGCTCGACGCCGAGGGGGTCCGGGTGCGGACGGACGATGCCGAGCCCGAGGGGCTGCCCGTCGTGGACGTACCGCTCGACGACGAGGGCGCCGTGGCGCTGGCGGCGGCGCTCGTCGTGCTCAACGCTCTGCCGGCGGACCTGCACGCCGAGGTCGCGGAAGTCTCGGCGCGCACGCGCGACACCGTCGAGATGCGGCTGCGCGACGGTGCACTGGTGGTCTGGGGAGGGGGCGGCGACGTGGCGCTCAAGGTCCGGGTCCTGCAGACCCTGCGCGCCCTCCCGGAGAACGCGGACGTGACGGTGTTCGACGTGTCGGTCCCGACCACGCCGGTCACCCGGTGAGGTGGGCACGCGGGGACGCCGGAGGCTGCAGGAATGATCGACGACACGCGCGCGCGGGTCGTTGATGAAGGTGGTGCGGACCCCTACGGTCAACTCATGGCACCACCTGACATAACTATAACCCTCTAGTTGAGGGTGAAGGTTCAGGCTGACAGATCGAGAGGCATTGACGTGGCAACTCCGCAGAACTACCTAGCGGTGATCAAGGTGGTCGGCATCGGCGGCGGGGGCGTGAACGCCGTCAACCGGATGATCGAGGTCGGCCTCAAGGGTGTCGAGTTCATCGCCATCAACACCGACGCCCAGGCGCTCCTGATGTCCGACGCCGACGTGAAGCTCGACGTCGGCCGCGAGCTGACGCGCGGGCTCGGGGCCGGCGCCGACCCGGAGGTCGGCAAGAAGGCCGCCGAGGACCACGAGGAGGAGATCGAGGACGTCCTGCGGGGCGCCGACATGGTCTTCGTGACCGCGGGCGAGGGCGGCGGCACCGGCACGGGCGGTGCGCCGGTCGTCGCACGGATCGCCCGGTCGCTCGGCGCGCTGACGGTCGGCGTCGTGACCCGGCCCTTCACGTTCGAGGGGCGGCGCCGCGGTGTGCAGGCGGACCAGGGGATCGAGGCCCTGCGCAACGAGGTCGACACCCTGATCGTCATCCCCAACGACCGTCTGCTGTCGATGTCCGACCGCAGCGTGAGCGCGCTGCAGGCCTTCCACCAGGCCGACCAGGTGCTGCTCTCCGGGGTCCAGGGCATCACGGACCTCATCACGACACCCGGTCTGATCAACCTCGACTTCGCGGACGTGAAGTCGGTCATGCAGGGCGCCGGGAGCGCCCTCATGGGCATCGGGTCCGCGCGCGGCGAGGACCGGGCGGTCCAGGCGGCCGAGCTCGCGATCTCGTCACCGCTGCTCGAGGCCAGCATCGACGGCGCGCACGGTGTGCTCCTGTCGATCCAGGGTGGCTCGGACCTCGGCCTGTTCGAGATCAACGAGGCGGCGCGCCTCGTCCACGAGGCCGCCCACACCGAGGCGAACATCATCTTCGGCGCGGTCATCGACGACGCCCTGGGCGACGAGGTGCGGGTCACCGTCATCGCCGCCGGGTTCGACGGGGGCGCTCCGCAGGTCCGGGGGGACTCGCGCGCGCTCGGTCAGGTCGCGTCCGGCGCGAGCCGGCCCGCGACGAGCGCGATCCCTGCGGTGCCGGGTCCCCGGCAGACGGGGCAGGACGTCCCGCCGCCTGCGCCGACCACCGGGGCGCACACGCTCCCGCGCCCGCTCGTGCCGATCCAGGGTGACGCCGACGACGTCCCCGTCTCGCTCGACGGGGGTGGGCGTCCGGTCCCGGTCGGTCCTGGCGAGCAGTTCCGGGTGGTCGGCGCGACCGAGGACCCGAACCAGAACACGGAGCGGAGCCCCGGCGGGCAGAACCCCGGGGTCGACGTCCCGCCGCGGATCTACGACGAGGAGCCCGTGCGGCGCAAGGTCGAGGACCTCGACGTCCCGGACTTCCTGAAGTAGACCGTGTCCCCGGGGACCCCGACGGCACGGCAGGTCGGCTCCGTGCCGGTGGAGCACGGAGCCGGCTCGGCGACGACCTCGCTGCTCGAGGTCGACCTCGGGCCGGGCATCCGTGCCGGCTTCACGACGCGCCACGGCGGCATCTCGCCGAGCCCGTGGGAGTCGCTCAACCTCGGGCTCGGGGTCGGCGACGACCCGGCGCGGGTGCGGTCGAACCGTGCCCGCGTCGCGGACCTCGTGGGCGTACCGGTGCTCTTCGGCACCCAGGTGCACGGCACGCACGCGCTCACGGTGTCCGGCCCAGGGGAGCCGTCCGCCGGGGTCGGGCAGGGCGTCCCCGGCGCGGCCGGGACCGGGGCGCGTCTGCCACCGGACAGCGTCGGCGAGGCGGACGCCCTGGTCGCGGCAGCGACCGGCGCGGTGGGCGTGCTCGTCGCCGACTGCGTGCCCGTCCTCCTGGCCGACCCCACGTCGCGCGTGGTCGCCGCGGTCCACGCGGGTCGGCGCGGGCTGGTTCATGGTGTGGTGGGGACGGCGCTGCGCGCGATGGCCCTGGCCGGTGCGCGCCTGGACCGGGTGCGCGCCGTCGTCGGACCGTGCGCGTGCGGAACCTGCTACGAGGTGCCGGCCACCATGCGGGACGACGTCGCGGCCGGTCGGCCCACCACGCGCTCGACGACGACGTGGGGGACCGCGGCGCTCGATCTGCCGGCCGGCGTGGAGGCGGACCTGGTGTCCGGCGGCGTGCAGCACGTCACGCGCGTGCGGGCGTGCACGATCGAGGACGATCGGTTCTACTCCCACCGCCGTGCGACCCGGGGCGGGCTGCGCAGCGGACGCTTCGCAGGTGTCGTCGCGCTCACGGACTGACGTGCACCGACCTCCGCACCGAGCTGCACGGTTCGCCCGTGCCGGGCGTGTCGTCCCGGACCTGACGTCGCGGCTCGGCTAGCGTGGCGGGACCGGCCGCAGGTCGGAGGTCCGAGGTGGCGAGTGAGGACGGAGCTAGGCCCATGGCTGGAGCACTGCGCAAGACCATGCTGTATCTGGGCCTCGCAGATGATCGAGGCGAGGACGAGCAGGACGAGTACGTCGAGGAGTACGACGAGACGGGGGCTGACGTGCCGAACGACTACCAGGCCCAGGTGACTCCGCTGCATCGCGGACTCGGTCCGCGCGAGGTCCCGCAGACCTCGATGTCGGCCTCGGAGCTGCGCCGCATCACGACCGTGCACCCGCGGTCGTACAACGACGCCCGGGTGATCGGCGAGGCGTTCCGGGGAGGGACGCCGGTCATCATGAACCTCTCCGACATGGACGACGCCGACGCGAAGCGGCTCGTGGACTTCTCCGCCGGCCTGATCTTCGGGCTGCACGGCGCGATCGAGCGGGTGACCAACAAGGTGTTCCTCCTCTCGCCCGAGCACGTCGAGATCACGGGCGAGGAGCAGGCGCCGCCCCCGCAGAGCACCTCGGCGTTCTACAACCAGTCCTGACCGCGCACGCGTCGCCGACCTCGGTGACATGCACGCACGCGTCCTGAGCACCCGTCGCCGGGTGCTCGCGGCGCGTGTCGTGCGTTCGGGATGCCTGACGACGTCTGGCACAGTTGTCCCGTGATCTGGGACCTCGTCACCGACATCCTCGGCCTGCTGCTCTGGCTGTACCTCCTGCTGCTCATCGGTCGGCTCGTGCTCGACTGGGTGCAGTTCTTCGCGCGGGAGTGGCGACCTCGCGGTGCGATGCTCGTGCTGGCGGAGGTGATCTACACCCCGACCGATCCGCCCCTGCGCGCGATCCGCCGCGTGATCCCGCCTCTGACGCTCGGGCAGGTACGGCTCGACCTGGCGTTCCTCATCCTGTTCTTCGCGGTGACGATCGCGGCGCAGGTCGTGTCGGCACTGTGAGGCGTATCTCACCGTCGGACCGCCGCAACCGCGTCCGAGTGGCCGCTACGTCCGGTTCGCCCGTCGACGGTCCGTGCGCCACGCCGCGCAGCACGGTGGGTACGCCCGACCGAACGCCGTAATCTCCGCTACTTTGGACCGTGGTGACCGCGAGGTCTTCCGGACCGACACGCAAACGCAACGAGGTGAACCGATGGCACTGCTGACTGCAGAGGACATCCTGAACAAGAAGTTCTCAGCGACGAAGTTCCGCGAGGGCTACGACGTCGAAGAGGTCGACGACTTCTTGGACGAGGTCGTCAGGACGCTCAACTCCGTGCAGGAGGAGAACGAGGGGCTCAAGTCGAAGCTCGCCACGGCCGAGCGCCGGATCGCCGAGCTCAGCCGTCAGGACGCGTCCTCCGAGGCGCCTCCGGTCGTCCACGACGCGCCGGCGGAGCCAGAGCCGCAGCCGGCGCCCACGCCTGCTCCGGCACCGATCTCCCAGGCCGTCGTCCAGAAGGGCGGCGCCGAGCCGGAGTCCGCGACGGGAATGCTCCAGCTGGCCCAGAAGCTGCACGACGACTACGTGCGCTCCGGCCAGGAGGAGGGTGACCGCCTGATCGCCGAGGCGAAGTCCGAGGGCGAGCGCATCGTGACGGAGGCGGAGGAGACCTCCCACCGGACGCTGTCGCAGCTCGAGCAGGAGCGGTCGCTCCTCGAGCGCAAGATCGACGAGCTCCGGCTGTTCGAGCGCGACTATCGCACGCGCCTCAAGAGCTACCTGCAGAACCTCCTGGGCGACATCGACAACCGGGGGAGCGCGCTGCCGCCTCGCAGCAACGTCGGTGGCGCCGGCGGTCGTTCCGGCGACCTCGCCTCCGGCATCTGACTCCTGCGTGCAGTCGGCCACGGCCGGTGCGCCCCACCTGCGATCTTCCGCCCCGCGGCGGTCGGCGTGGTGTGTTGTGCGCACCGGCCGCCAGCGTCTACTGTCGCGGAACTTGATCCAGGAGGGGCGCCATGACCAAGCTCACCACCGCGGCCAGGTCGGCCGTGCGCGAGACCTTTCCCAACCTTGCGAAGGACGTGAGGTCCTTCCCCGTGCGCGACGGGGAGGACCCGTGGACGCTGCGTGAGATCGAGGCGCTCGCCTCAGGGCTGCTCGACGAGAAGCAGCGCCTCGAGGAAGAGCTCGAGGCCGCCGACGCCGAGCTGTCCAACCTCCTGCGCAACTCGGGCGACGGCGCCGGCGACGACCAGGCCGACTACGGGTCGAGCGCGCTCGAGCGTGAGCAGGAGCTCACCCTCGTCAACAACGTGCGCGACCTGCTCGCTCAGACGACCCACGCGCTCGCACGCATCGCCGACGGCACGTACGCCACGTGCGAGGCGACCGGGCTGCCGATCGGCAAGGCTCGGCTGCAGGCGTTCCCGCGCGCCACGCTGTCGGTCGAGGCGAAGCAGCGCCAGGAGCGTCGCTGACCGGACGGTCGGTGACCGGCTTCCGCCGTCGGGGGCCGGGCATGGCAGACTTGCCGCCGATGTCCCACACCGAACCCCCTGCCGCGCCCGAGCCGTCGGAGCCTGCCGCGACGACCGCGCGTCGTCGGCTCGTCGGCCTGACCGCCTCGATCGCGCTCCTCGTCCTCGCCGCGGACCAACTCACCAAGTGGTGGGCGGAGTCCGACCTCGAACAGGGCGAGGCCCCGGTCCCGGTCCTCGGCGACCTGATCTCGCTGCGCCTCGTCTACAACGACGGCGCGGCGCTGTCGATCGCGAGCGGCATGACCTGGCTCCTGACGATCGTGGTGGTCGCGGTCGTGGTCGTGATCGTGCGCATGATGGGCAGGATCCGGTCGCGTGGGTGGGCGCTGGCGCTCGGCCTCCTGCTCGGCGGAGCGGTCGGCAACCTCGTGGACCGGTTGTTCCGCGAGCCGGGATTCGCCCGCGGTGAGGTCGTGGACTTCATCGCCTACGCGGACTTCTTCGTCGGCAACGTGGCGGACATCGCGATCGTCGCCGCCGCCGTCATGATCGCGATCCTCTCCGTGCTCGGCGTCGGTCTCGACGGCTCGCGGCCCGGTCACGGCACCCCGTCCGAGCCTGCCGAGGGCTCGGACGACGACGTCGACGTGGCCACGGGACCGGTCGAGGGGCCGCTCGGTGCCGGGGAGCCGTCGGAGCTCTCGGACCCGGCCACGGGTGACGCCGCGGGAGAGGCGCAGGGCCACCGATGAGCCTGCGGTCGCTCCCCGTTCCCGACGGGCTGGCCGGCGAGCGCGTCGACGCGGCGATCGCGCGGCTCCTGGGGCTCTCACGCACGCGCGCGGCCGAGCTCTCCGCCGACGGCCGGGTCCGGCTCGACGGTCGCGAGGTCGGGAAGTCGGACCGGCTGCCCGCCGGGGCGTGGCTCGAGGTCGACGTACCGGACGTCGCGCCTCCCGGCCCGCCGGTCGTCGCCGAGCCCGTCCCGGGGATGCGCATCGTGCACGACGACGACGACCTCGTCGTGGTCGACAAGCCGGTCGGCGTGGCCGCGCACCCGTCTCCCGGCTGGACCGGGCCGACCGTCGTCGGCGCGCTCGCGGCGGCCGGCTACCGCATCTCCACGTCGGGCGCCGCGGAGCGCCAGGGCGTGGTGCACCGACTCGACGTCGGGACCTCCGGTCTCATGGTGGTGGCCAAGAGCGAGACCGCCTACACCGCCCTCAAGCGGGCGTTCAAGGAGCGGACGGTCGACAAGGTCTACCACGCGCTCGTCCAGGGGCATCCCGAGCCCACCACCGGCACGATCGACGCCCCGATCGGACGTCACCCGAGCAACGCCTGGAAGTTCGCCGTCACGGCGGAGGGCAAACCGTCCGTGACGCACTACGAGCTGCTCGAGATGCTGCCCGCCGCGTCCCTCGTCGAGGTGCACCTGGAGACCGGGCGCACCCACCAGATCCGGGTGCACTTCTCCGCGCTGCACCACCCGTGCGTCGGAGACCTGACCTACGGCGCGGACCCGGTCCTGGCCTCGCGTGTCGGGCTCACCCGCCAGTGGCTGCACGCCGTGCGGCTCGGGTTCGAGCATCCGGGGACCGGCCGCTGGTTCGAGGTCGGGTCCGAGTACCCGGAGGACCTCCAGCACGCGCTGGAGGTCGTGCGCGGGGCATACACGTGAGCGGGGACGGTGCGGCCGCCGCGCAGTCCTCGGGACGGTTCGCCGTCGAGCGCGTGCGCGACGACGCCGGGCTCGCCGCCGCCCACGCGCTGCGGCTCGAGGTCTTCGTCGCCGAGCAGGGCGTCCCGGTGGAGGAGGAGGTGGACGACCTCGACACCGCGACCACGACGACGCACGTGCTCGTGCGGGACACGACGGCCGGTGGTGCCGTCGTGGGGACGGGGCGCCTGCTGACCGATCCCGGTCACCCGGGCGTCGTGCACGTCGGTCGGGTCGCCGTCGCCGCGGTGGCGCGGGGGACCGGGGCGGGCGCCGCGGTCATGACCGCACTGGAGGACGTCGCGCTGGCCGAGCACGCGGTACGGGGCGGGGGCGGTCGACGGACGGTCCGGGTCGAGCTCTCCGCACAGGTCCGTGCCGCGGGGTTCTACGCACGGCTCGGGTACGAGATCCAGGGCGCGGTCTACCTCGACGCCGGGATCGACCATCGCGACGCCGTGAAGGTCGTCGTCGCCCGCTGAGCCGCCGCGGCGCTCGGGGGATGTCTGCGCCACGGCCTAGGATCGACGCATGCCGACCTCGAGCCCGTCGACGAGCGACGACTTCGTCCACCTGCACGTGCACACCGAGTACTCGATGCTCGACGGGGCGGCGCGGATCGGGGACCTCTTCGACGAGGTGGACCGCCTCGGGCAGAAGGCGATCGCGACGACGGACCACGGGTACGTCTTCGGGGCGTTCGACTTCTGGTCCAAGGCTCAGGCCAAGGGGATCAAGCCCATCATCGGTGTCGAGGCGTACGTCACGCCGGGCACGAGCAGGACCGACCAGACGCGCGTGCGGTTCGGCGAGAAGGGCCAGGAGTCCGACGACGTCTCGGCCCGCGGCGCCTACACGCACATGACGTTGCTCGCGAAGGACAACGAGGGCCTGCACAACCTCTTCCGTGCGTCGTCGCTCGCGTCGCTCGAAGGCCAGATGGGCAAGTGGCCGCGCATGGACCGCGACCTGCTGCAGCGGTACGGCAAGGGACTCATCGCGACGACGGGATGCCCGTCGGGCGAGATCCAGACGCGGCTGCGGCTCGGTCAGTGGGACGAGGCGGTGCGCGCCGCGGGCGAGCTGCAGGACCTCTTCGGCAAGGACTCGTACTTCGTCGAGCTCATGGACCACGGCCTCGACATCGAGACGCGTGTCACCAAGGACCTGCTGCGTCTCGCGGAGACCATCGGGGCACGGACCGTCGCCACGAACGACCTGCACTACGTGCGCGAGGAGGACGCCTCGAGCCAGGAGGCTCTGCTCGCCATCAACTCGGGCTCGACGCTCGACGACCCGGACCGCTTCAAGTTCGGTGGCACGGGGTACTACGTGAAGTCTGCCGCCGAGATGCGCCGGCTGTTCGCCGAGCTGCCCGAGGCGTGCGACAACACGTTGCTCATCGCCGAGCAGTGCGACGTGTCGTTCAACACGGCGGCGAACTACATGCCGCGCTTCCCGGTCCCCGACGGCGAGGACGAGACGAGCTGGTTCGTCAAGGAGGTCGAGCGGGGGCTGCACCGGCGCTATCCGGGCGGCGTGCCGGACGCGTCGCGCAAGCAGGCGGAGTACGAGACCGAGGTCATCGTCCAGATGGGCTTCCCGGGATACTTCCTGGTGGTGGCCGACTTCATCAACTGGGCCAAGGAGCAGGGGATCCGCGTCGGGCCGGGCCGCGGGTCGGCCGCCGGGTCCATGGCGTCCTACCTCATGGGGATCACGGAGCTGGACCCCATCGAGCACGGGTTGATCTTCGAGCGGTTCCTCAACCCCGAGCGCGTGTCGATGCCCGACGTCGACGTCGACTTCGACGAGCGTCGGCGCAGCGAGGTGATCCGGTACGTCACCGACAAGTACGGTGACGACCGCGTCGCCCAGATCGTCACGTACGGCACCATCAAGGCGAAGCAGGCGCTCAAGGACTCCGCACGCCTCCTGGGCTTCCCGTTCGCGATGGGGGAGAAGCTGACGAAGGCCATGCCCCCCGCCGTCATGGGCAAGGACATCCCGTTGTCGGGGATCTTCGACCCGAAGCACGAGCGGTACGCGGAGGCGGGAGAGTTTCGTCAGCAGCACGACGCGGACCCGGAGGCCCAGCGCGTCGTCGAGCTCGCGCGCGGGATCGAGGGGCTGAAGCGCCAGTGGGGCGTGCACGCCGCCGGCGTCATCATGTCGAGCGAACCGCTGATCGACATCATCCCGATCATGCGCCGCCCCCAGGACGGCGCGGTCATCACGCAGTTCGACTACCCGACGTCCGAGGGCCTCGGCCTGATCAAGATGGACTTCCTCGGGCTGCGGAACCTCACGATCCTCGACGACGCGCTCGAGAACATCGAGATGAACGGCAAGGACGCCGTCTCGATCGAGGAGATCCAGCTCGACGACGTCGCCACCTACCAGCTGCTCGCCCGCGGCGAGACGCTCGGGGTCTTCCAGCTCGACGGCGGCCCTATGCGCGCGCTCCTGCGGCAGATGCGACCGGACAACTTCGAGGACGTCTCGGCAGTCATCGCCCTCTACCGCCCGGGGCCGATGGGCATGAACTCGCACACCAACTACGCCTTGCGCAAGAACGGCCTGCAGAAGGTCGAGCCGATCCACCCCGAGCTCGAGGAGCCGCTGGCCGAGGTCCTGGGCGAGACCCACGGCCTCATCGTCTATCAGGAGCAGGTACAGCGTGCAGCGCAGGTCCTCGCCGGGTACACGCTCGGCCAGGCCGACCTGCTGCGTCGCGCGATGGGCAAGAAGAAGCCCGAGGTGCTGGCCAAGGAGTTCGTGAACTTCGAGGCGGGGTGCAAGGAGCGCGGGTACTCCGACGCGGCGATCAAGGCCGTGTGGGACGTCCTGGTGCCCTTCGCGGGGTATGCGTTCAACAAGGCGCACTCGGCGGGGTACGGCCTCGTCGCGTACTGGACCGCGTACCTCAAGGCGAACTACGCCACCGAGTACATGGCCGCCGTGCTCCAGAGCGTGCGCGACGACAAGGACAAGATGGCGCTCTACCTCAACGAGTGCCGCCGCATGCACATCACGGTCCTGCCGCCGGACGTGAACGACTCGGCCGCGAAGTTCACGGCCGTGGGCACGGACATCCGCTTCGGTCTGACCGCGGTGCGCAACGTGGGCGCGAACGTCGTCGCCGCGATCATCGCCGCGCGCGACGAGCAGGGCGCCTTCACGTCGTTCCAGGACTTCCTCGACAAGGTCCCCGCGGTCGTGTGCAACAAGCGCACGATCGAGTCGCTCGTCAAGGCGGGGGCCTTCGACTCCCTCGGGCATCCGCGGCGGGCGCTCGTGGTGATCCATGAGCAGGCCGTGGACTCGGTGATCAGCGTCAAGCGCAAGGAAGCCGAGGGCCAGTTCGACCTGTTCGCGGACCTCGGCGCGCAGGACGACCCCTCGATGACGTTCAGCGTCGACATCCCGGACCTGCCGGACTGGGACAAGAAGCAGCGTCTCGCGTTCGAGCGCGAGATGCTCGGGCTGTACGTCTCGGACCACCCGCTCTCGGGGCTCGAGCACGTCCTGACCCGGGCCGCCGACACGGGGATCGCGGCCCTCCTCGCCGACGAAGGCCGACCGGACGGGTCCACGGTCACGGTCGCCGGCCTGGTGACCTCGCTCCAGCGCAAGATGAGCAAGAACGGCAACCCGTGGGCGGCCGTGACCATCGAGGACCTCGAGGGCGCGGTCGAGGTGATGTTCTTCGGCGAGACCTATCTCGCGTACTCCACGACCCTCGCGGAGGACCAGGTCGTCGTGCTGCGCGGCCGGGTGCGTCGGCGTGACGACACGATGCAGCTGCAGGCCATGGAGGTCTCGCTACCGGACGTCACGGTCGGTCCGGAGTCGCCCGTCGCGGTCCGTGTGCCGCACACGCGGTGCGTCGAGCCGGTCGTCGCGCGGTTGCGCGAGGTCCTCGCGACGCACCCCGGCTCGGCCGAGGTGCACGTCCAGGTGCTCGAACCGGGCAAGACGACGGTCGTGCGGGCCGGCGACGCGCTGCGGGTCGAGAAGTCACCTGCACTCTTCGGCGACCTCAAGGCCTTGCTGGGACCGTCGTGCCTCGTGGGCTGAGCACCGCGTAGGCCGGCACCGGGCGTCGGGGGCGACCGGAGACCGTAGGCTCGGACACGTGATCCACCTCAACCCCGAGCAACGGGTCTTCGTCACGGAACGTCACCTGGCCACCCTCACGACGCTGCGGGCGGACGGTACTCCGCACGTGGTCCCGGTCGCGTTCACCTGGGACCCGGAGGAGTGCGTCGTGCGGATCACGGCGAACCGTACCTCGGTCAAGACGCGGAACGCAGGTCGTCCGGGCCCGGACGGCGGCCCCTCGCGAGCGGCTGTCTGCCAGGTCGACGGCGGGCGCTGGATGACCTTGGAGGGGACTGTCGAGGTCGTCGACGACGCGTCCGAGATCGCGGAGGCCGTGGCCCGCTACGGCCGCCGGTACCGCCGGCTCGAGCCGAACCCGGAGCGCGTGGTGCTGCGCCTGACCCCGGACAAGGTCATGGCCTCGACCTACATGGCCTGACCGGGCGCCGGTCCGACCGCCGAGACTCAGGCGACGACGGCCTGCTCGGACCCCTGCGGGTGGTCCAGCGCGACCACGTCGCCGCGCTGGAGCTGCCGTCCACGGCGTGTCTCGACCTCCCCGTTGACCCGGACCTCGCCCTCGGCGACCAGCTCGCGCGCCTGGGCGCCCGAGTCGACGAGGCCGGAAAGCTTGAGGAACTGGCCGAGCCGGATGACCTCGTCGGAGATCTCGACCGGCCGGGGCGCGTCGTTCGTGTCCATGGACGCCAGTGTCTCAGGCCCGGCCCGCGGGACGGCCCTAGAATCGGGGCATGATCACCCGCATCGATCTCCGAGGCCGCTCCCTGTCCGCGCGCGAGCTCGTCGAGGCCCTGCCGCGGGCGGAGTCCGGCGTCGAGGACGCGACGCACCGGGTCGCACCGATCATCGAGGCGGTCCGTTCGCGCGGCGCCGATGCGCTGCGCGAGTACGCCGAGAGGTTCGACGGGGTGCGGCCCGAGCACCTCCGTGTGCCGGCAGCCGCGATCGACGAGGCGCTGCGCACCCTGGACCCGCGTGTGCGCGCCGGGCTCGAGGAGGCGATCCGCCGGGTGCGACTCGTCCACGCTGCGCAGCGACCGCAGGACTTCACCGTCCAGGTCGCCCCTGGCGCCCAGGTCCGCCAGCGCTGGGTGCCGGTCGGCAGGGTCGGGCTGTACGCACCGGGTGGCCTCGCCGTCTACCCGTCGTCGGTCGTGATGAACGTCGTCGCCGCCCAGGAGGCCGGTGTGCCCGGTCTCGCGCTCGCCTCGCCGCCGCAGCGGGAGAACCAGGGCCTGCCGCACCCGACGATCCTCGCCGCGTGCGCGCTGCTCGGCGTCGACGAGGTCTACGCCGCCGGTGGTGCGCAGGCGGTCGCGATGTTCGCCTACGGTGCTGCGGGCACCGAGCCGCAGGACGGTGCGGTGCTGTGCGAGCCGGTGGACGTCGTGACGGGCCCGGGCAACGTGTACGTCGCGGCGGCCAAGCGGCTCGTGCGGGGTGTGGTGGGTATCGACTCCGAGGCCGGGCCGACGGAGATCGCGATCCTGGCCGACGGGTCCGCCGACCCGGGGCACGTCGCGGTTGACCTGATCAGCCAGGCGGAGCACGACCCGTCGGCGGCGGCGGTGCTCGTCACGCCGTCCGTCGAGCTCGCCGCAGCCGTGGAGTCGCGGCTCGTGGACCTCGTCCCGTCGACCAAGCACGCGCAGCGCGTCGCGCAGGCGCTCGCGGGTCCGCAGTCCGCGGTGGTCCTCGTCGACGACCTCGAGCACGGGTTGCGCGTCGTGGACGCCTACGGTGCGGAGCACCTCGAGATCCAAGCGCAGGACGCCGCCGCGCTCGCCGACCGTGTGCGCAGCGCGGGGGCGATCTTCGTCGGTCCGTGGTCGCCGGTGTCGCTCGGCGACTACATGGCCGGCTCGAACCACGTCCTGCCCACCGGGGGGTGCGCGCACTTCTCGAGCGGCCTGGGGGTCCACAGTTACGTCAAGGCGGTCCAGGTGATCGAGTACGACAGGGACGCTCTCGAAGAGCTCGCGGACAAGATCGTCGCGGTGGCCGACGACGAGGACCTGCCGGCCCACGGCGAGGCCGTCCGCGCCCGGTTCCTCTGAGCGGACCTCCTGTGACCGGTACCGGTGCGGTCGTCGTGCGCCGCGCGCGTCGCCAGGACGCGCCGGCGCTCGTCCTCCTGCGAGTCGAGCTCATGCGCGCGATGGGCGAGGAGGACGTCCACGACCCCGCGTGGCAGGAGCGCGCGCTGGCGTGGTTCGACTCGGCGCTCGACGGGGACGTCGCCGCCGCGTTCCTCGTGGACGACGGCGACCAGGTCGTGGCGGGCGCCCTCATGACGATCGGCCGGGGCGCGCCGTCGGCGCGCAACCCGCACGGCACGACGGCGCACCTGTCGAACGTCTGCACGCTGCCACGAGCACGGGGCAGGGGTCTGGCGCGAGCGTGCGTCGAGGCCGCGATCGCCTGGGCGCGCGACGCGGACGTCGACTCGGTCTCGCTGCACGCGACGCCGGAGGGCGAGGCGCTCTACCGGTCGCTCGGATTCGCGGACACGACGTACACCGAGCTGCGGCTGCGCTGGTGACGACAGCGCTCAGCGCACCCCGAGGACGAACGGGTGCACCGCGGCGGCGCCGGCCTGCCGGAGCAGCCGTGCCGCGACGGTCAGGGTCCACCCGGACTCGGTGTAGTCGTCCACGAGCAGGATGCGTCTGCCCGCGAGCCCGGCCAGAGCGGCCTCGGGCAGCTCCAGACGCAGGCGAGCGGCCGCACCCGCGAGCCGGGTCGCGGAGTTCACGTCGTGGCGCCCCGGCTCCTCACGTCCCTCGGTGGGCCCGACCGCCCCCACGAGCGGGCGCTCCAGATAGGCCGCCAGGCCGTTCGCGAGGTGGAACGTGAGGCGCGGTCGGGTCACGGAGCGCACGGCCACCACCCCGTCGACGAGCAGCCCGGGCCAGTCGTCGAGCACGCGTGCGGCCGCGCTGCGCAGGGGCACGGGCGTCTCGGCGTCGGGCGCCGTGGGTGCGAACAGCTCGCGCAGCGGTCCCGACCACCCCAGTCCGTCCAGGCGGGCCACGGCGCGGCCGGTCTCGGCGAGCTCGTCCGCGGCGAGGCGTCCGCGCAGGTCCAGCCCGAGCCGGTCCATCCCGCTCGGCCACTGCCGCCGTGCGACGACGTCGACGCCGGGACGGTCCATGTCGGCGCGTGCTGCCGAGACGGCCTCCGCGTCGGGGGCCGGGGGGAGGTCGACCCCGCCGCAGCGGTCGCACCGGCCGCACTCCCAGTCCTGCCCGAGCTCGGGGTCGTCCAGCACCGCACGAAGGAACGCCATGCGGCAGCCCGTCGTGGACTCGTAGTCGAGCATGGCGCGCTGCTCGGCGGCCCGGTTCTCCTCGACACGTGCGTAGCGTTCGGCGTCGTAGGTCCAGGGCTCGCCCGTGGACACCCAGCCGCCCTTGACGCGGCGTACGGCGCCGTCGACGTCGAGCACCTTGAGCATGCCCTCGAGCCGGGACCTCTTGAGGTCCACCTGCGTCTCGAGCTGCGCCACCGACTGCGTGCCGCCCGCCTCGAGGGCGGCGAGCGTGTCGCGCACCTGCGCCTGCGGAGGGAACGCGGTCGAGGCGAACCACTCCCAGATGCGCCGGTCCTCCTCGCCGGGGAGCAGCACGACGACGGCGTCGTCGACGCCGCGGCCCGCGCGCCCCACCTGCTGGTAGTACGCGATCGGCGAGCTCGGAGCACCCAGGTGCACGACGAACGCCAGGTCGGGCTTGTCGAAGCCCATCCCCAGCGCGGACGTCGCGACGAGAGCCTTGACGCGGTTCTCCTTGAGGTCGCCCTCGAGACGCTCACGCTCGGCGGGGTCGGTCTTCCCGGTGTAGGCGGCGACCGCGAGCCCGGACGCCCGCAGCTGGCTCGCGACCTGCTCGGCGGCGGAGACCGTGAGGCAGTACACGATCCCCGAGCCGTCGACGTCCTGGAGGGTCTCGACGAGCCACGCCACCCGGGTCGGCTGGTCGGCGAGGGGGAGCACGGCGAGGTGCAGGGACTCGCGGTCGAGCCCTCCGCGCAGCACGAGCACGTCGTCGGAGCCGGTGGCGCCCGAGGCGACCTCGGCACGCACACCCAGCTGCTCCGCGACGTCGGCGGTCACGCGCTCGTTCGCGGTCGCCGTCGTCGCCAGGACCGGGATGCCGGGCGGAAGGTCTGCGAGCAGGGTGCGGATGCGGCGGTAGTCCGGGCGGAAGTCGTGGCCCCAGTCCGAGATGCAGTGCGCCTCGTCGACGACCACGAGCCCGGCGTCGGCCGCGAGCCGGGGGAGCACCTCGTCGCGGAAGCCAGGGTTGTTGAGCCGTTCCGGCGAGCACAGCAGCACGTCGACCTCACCCGCGGCGATCGCTGCGTGGACCTCGTCCCACTCGGTCATGTTCGCCGAGTTGATCGTCACCGCACGGATGCCGGCGCGTGCCGCGGCGGCGATCTGGTCGCGCATGAGCGCGAGCAGCGGCGAGACGATCACGGTGGGCCCGGCGCCGCGGTCGCGCAGGAGCTTGGTGGCGACGAAGTAGACGGCGGACTTGCCCCACCCGGTCCGCTGGACCACGAGCGCGCGGCGCCGGAACGCCACCAGCGCCTCGATGGCACGCCACTGGTCGTCGCGCAGCTGTGCGTCGTCGCGGCCGACGAGGGCCCGCAGGGCGGACTCGGCGTCCTCGCGCAACGACTCGCCGTCGAGCAGCCCGCGCAGCATCGCGAGCTTCGCGCGCTTCGTCGCGTCGGCGCTGCGCGCCACGACCTGGGCGTCGTCGCGCGGGCCGCCGGCGTCCGGCGCGTCGCGGCGCTCCGATGCCGACCCGGCGGGGCCGCTGCCCGCGGCCGTGCCGGTCGATCCCTCCGGCGCGTCCCAGGGGTCGTCGTAGGGGTCTTCCGGGGGCGGCTCGTCGGCCGGGCGGACGGGCAGATCGGCATACGGGTCGGTGAAGCTCACCCGTCCGATCGTAGGCGCCCGCACGGGCCTGTGTGCGGTCGTCCCCAGGCGACCTCGCGCCCGGCAGGCCCTCGCCGCCGGAATCCCGACGGCGTACGGATCAGGACCTGGCGTCCCGCGACCACCGGTGCTCGACCACGAGCGCTGCCGCGGCCGCGAGCAGGGCGACCCACTCGCCGACCGCAGCGAGCACCTCCTGGGTGCCGGCGACGGTCTCGTGCACGCCGAAGAACCCCACGGTGATCGAGAGGTAGAACGCGACGAGCGTCAGCACCGCGAAACCCATCGTGCCGACGAGCGGGAGCCAGTGCCGCCACGCGACGAGCAGGACGCCGAGCACCAGACCGGCGACGGCGTTCAGGAGGAAGGCCGGGCCCACGACCTCGATGTCCCGATAGCCCTCCGACCACAGGACGAGGTGGATGTCCGCGGACAGCAGCACCCCCGCGGCCGCGAGGGCGCGCAGCACCCACGCACCCAAGAAGTGGCCCTCGCGCACGGGCGGGGTGGGGCGGGTCGTCACGGTGGCCCTCCTGGTGTCGTCCGGCATCTTCAGGTGTGGTCCCGGTCATGCACCGGGCCGGGAGCGGTGCTTCAATGACCAGCATGCCTCATACCTCCGACCAGCGGGCGGCGGCACACGTCCCCGGGCCGACCCGACGGACACTGCTCGCCGCGACCGGTGCGGGCGCGGCGATGGTGACGCTCGCGGCGTGCGGAGGGGACGGCGGCGCCCAGGAGAGCACGTCCACGAGCGGCCCCGACGCCGCGCCGTCGGCCCTCGAACCCGGACAGGGACTCGCGGCGGTCGAGGACGTCCCGGTCGGTGGTGCACTGAGCGTGTCCCTCGACGGGGTGCAGCTCCTGGTCACCCAGCCCGAGGAGGGCACCTTCGCCGCCTTCAGCGCGATCTGCACCCACCAGGGGTGCACGGTGGCACCCGGTGAGGACGAGCTCCGCTGCCCGTGCCACGCGTCGAGGTTCGACCTCGCGACCGGCGCGGTGCTGGGCGGTCCGGCACCCGAGCCGCTGCCGGAGGTGGCGGTCACGGTCGACGGCGACGAGGTCACGACCGCCTGACGCCCGCGTGCCGGACGTCACGGGCCACGACGTCGAGGGCTTCCGTAGACTGTCCCGGTGACCCCACCCCTCGTCTCCGGGCGTCTGCCGCTGCGTCCCGAGCTCTCCGGCACCGCGCCCTACGGCGCACCGCAGCTCGACGTGCCCGTCCTGCTCAACGTGAACGAGAACCCGTACCCGCCCGCTCCCGGCGTGGTCGACACGATCACCGAGGCGGTGCGCTCCGCGGCCACGGGGCTCAACCGGTACCCGGACCGTGACTTCCTGGCGCTGCGCTCGGACCTCGCCGCGTACCTCGGGACGGAGTCGGGGGTGTCGCTCGCCCCCGAGCAGGTGTGGGCGGCGAACGGGTCCAACGAGGTGATGCTGCACCTGCTGCAGGCGTTCGGCGGACCGGGTCGCACCGCGGTGTCGTTCGCCCCGACGTACTCGATGTACCCCGAGTACGCGCGCGACACGCACACGCGGTGGGTCGTGGGGCGGCGCGCGGACGACTTCACGCTCGACCCCGACCACGCGCGCGCCGTGATCGCGCGTGAACGGCCGTCGGTGGTGCTGCTCGCGAGCCCCAACAACCCGACGGGGACGGCGCTGCCCGCGGCGACGGTCGAGGCCGTCTGCGAGGCCGCGCTGGGCGCCGACGTCGACGGCACGGGAGCACCGGCCGTCGTCGTGGTCGACGAGGCGTACGGCGAGTTCCGCCGGGCCGGGACGCCCTCGGCACTCGAGCTGCTGGACCGCTACCCGAACCTCGCCGTGAGCCGCACGATGTCCAAGGCGTTCGCGCTCGCGGGCGCCCGGGTCGGGTACCTCGCGGCGTCGCGCGAGCTGGTCGACGCGCTGCGCGTCGTGCGGCTGCCGTACCACCTGTCGGCCGTGACCCAGGCGGTCGCGCGTGCCGCGCTCGCGCACTCGACCGAGCTGCTCGCGCAGGTCGACACCTTGCGCGCCGAGCGCGATGCGACCGTCGCGTGGCTGCGCGGGCGCCACCTGCCCGACGGTCGGCCGTTGGAGGTCGCGGCGTCGGACGCGAACTTCGTGCTCTTCGGAAGGTTCGACGAGCGCCACGCGCTCTGGCAGGGCCTGCTGGATCGCGGCGTGCTCATCCGGGAGACTGGTCCCGACGGCTGGCTGCGGGTGTCGATCGGCACCGGCAAGGAGATGACGGCGTTCAAGGACGCCCTGGTGGAGGTGGCAGGACTGTGAGCCGCACGCAGCGAACCGGGCGCACCGGGCGTATCGAGCGCACGACGAGCGAGTCGAGCGTCCTCGTCGAGCTCGACCTCGACGGGACCGGTCGGACCGAGATCTCGACGACCGTCCCGTTCTACGACCACATGCTCACCGCGCTGGGCAAGCACTCGCTCATCGACCTGACGGTCACCGCGAGCGGCGACACCCACATCGACGCCCACCACACGGTCGAGGACGTCGCGATCGCGATCGGTGAGGCGCTGCGCGTCGCGCTCGGCGACAAGAGCGGCATCTCGCGGTTCGGCGACGCCACGGTGCCGCTCGACGAGGCGCTCGCGCTCGCCGTCGTCGACGTGTCCGGACGCCCCTACCTCGTCCACTCCGGCGAGCCCGAGGGGCAGGAGTACCACCTCATCGGCGGACACTTCACCGGGTCGCTCACGCGGCACGTGCTCGAGTCCATCGCGCACCACGCGGGCATCTGCCTGCACGTGCGCGTCCTGGCCGGCCGCGACCCCCACCACGTCGTCGAGGCCCAGTTCAAGGCGCTCGCGCGGGCGCTGCGTGCTGCTGTCGCGCCCGACGAGCGCGTCGACGGCGTGCCGTCCACGAAGGGAACGCTGTGAGCTCGCAGGACCGTACCGGTGACCCCGCCGAGGACCGCGACCCGGTCGCCGACACCTCCGACGACGGCTCGTTCGAGGGGTTCGAGATCCCCGACGACCTGTCCGGCCTGGCGGCGTCCGACGAACCGCCGTTCGCCGCGCTCGTGACCCAGATCGCCGGGGCCGAGCCGCTCGCGGCCGCGTGCTCGCTCGGTCAGGTGGAGGCGGACGTCGTCGCGACGGACGTCGGAGCCGTCGCGGTGCTGCGCGACGCCGCGGGCGACGCCCCGGCGCACGCCGCGGCAGCCCTGACGACGCTCGTCAAGGGCGTCCCGCTCATCCTCGTCGAGCGTCGTGGCGAGCAGCTGACGATGACCCGGTGGACCGACGGCGCGGCGGGCGACACGCTCGCCCCCGGCCTGGTCCTCGGCGGCGCGCCCGAGTCGCTGGAGGACCTGCTCACGGGCACGACGACGATCGGCGCGCTCGACGGCATCGTCCCCTCCGGGTCGATCTCGCGGTTCAAGGCCATGCGGATGCTGACCTCCGCGGCACGCAAGGCGCGCAAGAAGTGAGCGCCGGGACGCCCGGCGGCCCGCGCCGCCCCTCGGTCGTCGTGCTGGACTACGGGTTCGGCAACGTGCGTTCGGCGGTCCGAGCGCTCGAGCGGGTCGGTGCCGACGTCGAGCTGACGGCGGACCGTGCCCGCGCCGAGGGCGCCGACGGTCTCGTCGTCCCCGGCGTGGGGGCGTTCGCCGCGGTCATGGCCGGCCTCCGGGAGGTGCGGGGCCACGAGGTCGTCGGACGCCGGCTGGCCGGGGGACGTCCGGTGCTCGGCATCTGCGTCGGCATGCAGGTCATGTTCGAGCGCGGTGACGAGCACGGCACCGAGGCGGAGGGTCTCGGCGAGTGGACGGGCGTCGTGGACCGGCTCGAGGCCGAGATCGTCCCGCACATGGGGTGGGACACCGTCGACGTCCCGGACGGCAGCGTGCTGTTCCGCGGCGTCGAGGCGGAACGGTTCTACTTCGTGCACTCGTACGCGGCGCGCTCGTTCACCGTCGGTGCCGACCTGCCGCCCGACTCTCCGATCCGCAAGCCGCTCGTGACGTGGTCCGACCACGGCGGTCGCTTCGTCGCCGCCGTCGAGAACGGGCCGTTGTCCGCGACGCAGTTCCACCCCGAGAAGTCCGGCGACGCCGGAGCGACCCTGCTCGAGAACTGGGTGCGCTCGCTCTGAGCGCCCCACGACACCGCACGCCCCGAACCAGGAGACCCACGTGACCGACCGCCTCGTCCTGCTGCCCGCCGTCGACGTCGCCGACGGCCAGGCCGTCCGCCTCGTCCAGGGGGAGGCGGGCTCCGGGACATCCTACGGCGACCCGCTCGCCGCCGCTCTCGACTGGCAGTCCGGGGGCGCCGAGTGGATCCACCTCGTGGACCTCGACGCGGCGTTCGGGCGCGGCTCGAACGCCGACCTCCTGGCGGACGTCGTGCGCCGGCTCGACGTCCAGGTCGAGCTCTCGGGCGGTATCCGTGACGACGCGTCGCTCGCGAGCGCGCTGGCCACCGGCGCCCGCCGGGTCAACCTGGGTACCGCGGCGCTGGAGAACCCGGAGTGGACCGCGAAGGTGATCGCGGAGCACGGCGACGCGATCGCCGTCGGCCTCGACGTGCGCGGGACGACGCTGGCCGCGCGCGGGTGGACCCAGGAGGGCGGCGACCTGTGGGAGGTGCTCGACCGGCTCGAGGTCGCGGGCTGCGCCCGCTACGTCGTCACCGACGTGACCAAGGACGGGACGCTGCGCGGGCCGAACCTGGACCTCTTGCGCGACGTCGCGTCGCGCACCGAGGCTCCCGTCGTCGCCTCCGGCGGCATCTCGAGCCTCGCGGACCTCGAGGCGCTGCGCTCCCTCGTCTCGGCCGGCGTCGAGGGCGCGATCGTGGGCAAGGCGCTGTACGCGGGAGCGTTCACCCTGCCGCAGGCGCTCGACGTCGCGGGCAGAGCGTGACACCCGGCCCCGAGTCCGCGGGCAAGCCGCTCCCGCCGTCGTCGGGCTTCGCGGGCGACGACGGGTCCGCGGACCCCGGGCTCGCCACGGCGCTCACGCGCTACCGGGACGGCGAGGCCGCGCTGCCCGACGTCGTCGCCCTCCTGGCCGGGACGCGCGTGCTCGTGCCGATCCTCGCCGAGCTCGGCGAGTCGGGCGCGGGGGAGCACGGATACGAGGTGGACAAGGAGGCGAGCGCCGGGGTGGTCGCGCTCGAGTCTCCCGACGGGCGCCGAGCGCTGCCCGTGTTCACCTCCGTCGCAGCGATGGCCGCGTGGCGCGCCGACGCTCGGCCCGTCCCGGTGGAGGCGCGCCGGGCCGCGCTCTCGGCAGTGAACGAGGACTGGTCGTTGCTCGTGGTCGACCCCGCCGGACCGATCACCGCGCTCGTCCCGCGTCCTGCCGTGTGGGCTCTCGCCCAGGGCAGGCCGTGGCTCCCGGCGGTGACCGACGGCGTCGTCGCACCGGAGGTCGACAGCGCGATCCGCACCGCGCTGGCAGGCATCACGCACCTCGCCCGCGCATGGGCCGAGCCGGGCCGGCGCGCGGAGGTGGCTGTCGTCCTGCGGATCGAGCCGGGCCTCGACCGCGCCGGGCTGGACGTGGTGCTCGCGCAGGTGAACGCCGCGCTCGCCCGCGCCGAGGTCGTCTCGGAGCGGGTGGACGGTCTCGAGCTCAGGATCGGTCGCGCGGCCTGACGGACGGACGGCCCGCCCGGCCCACGGCGATCCTCCGACGTCGTCAGCGACGCAGCCGGGAGACACCCCACGCGATCGCCGCGGCCACGCCGACGGCCGCGGCCACGGCCTGGCCACCGAGGATGATGCGATTGACGTCCAGGCTCGGCTGCCAGCGCACGCCGTCCGCGTCGACCACGTACACGCCGGTGGCCTTGACCCGCACGCCGAACCCGCCGCCGCCGCCCGAGCCCTCGCCGCCGGCCTCGCCGTCGGCGTTGCCGGACCCCGGGTCGCCCGCGGGCCCGTCGTCCGCGCGTGGCCGGCGTCCGATCGCGGGCAGGCCCGCGGCACCCTTGCCGGACAGCTCGCCGGAGCCCGCCCCCCACCCGGAACCGGTTCCGCCCCAGACGGTCGCGACCGGGATGACGAGCGTGCCCTCGCGTTCGTAGGCCTCGCCAAACACCCGGCGGACCGAGAAGGTGTCCCGTGCTGCGTTGGTGATGTACGCCGGGTCGACGTCGGCGCCCGTGTTCTCCTGTGTGCCCATGGCTCCCGAGACTAGACCGCGTGGCGCGGCACCGCTCGCGAACCGCCGGGCGCGTCCCGGAGCCGTGCGCCCGGGCGTGCCTAGCACTCGGTGAGCGGGACGAACATGGCCTCGTCGGCGAGCATGTCCTGCAGCGTGCTGACCGGGACCAGGAGCGACTTGTCGGTCGAGGTCTTGGCGTAGACGACACCGATCACCCGGCCGTCGTCGTCGAGCGCGGCAGAGCCCGAGCTGCCCGGCTCGACGGGTGCGTCGGTCAGCAGGACCTCTCCGAGGTTCTCGTGGAGGGGGTCGGTGGTGGTGCCGATGACGCTGCCCGCCGTGATCGTGAGCCGTCCCCCCTCGGGATACCCGACGACGGTCACGGGGTCGCCCCGTACGGGATCGGACGTCGCGAGGTCCGGGTAGGAGGGCAGGTCCTCGCTCGTGCGCACGACGGCGAGGTCCGCCAGCTCTGCCGTGCTCGCGGTGTCGACGGGGATGTCCCGTCCGTCGTAGGAGAGCAGCTGCAGCGAGCGCGAGGAGTCCACGACGTGCTTGTTGGTGATGAGCGTGCGTGCGTCGATCGCGAAGCCGGAACCCGTCGACAGGCCGTCGCACCCTACGTTGCGGATCCGCACGGCCATGCGCTCCACCGCGTCCGAGCCGTCGGGGGAGAGGGTGTCGGCGCCCGCCGGGTCCTGAGCCGGGGGGACCGAGGGCACGACGCTGTCCGGGAGGTCGGGCGGGAGCTCGGGGAGGATCCCGCACCCGGCGCCGAGGGTCGCGGTGACGACGAGGGCGAGCGCGGCACGGGTGCGGTGCGCGGTGCGAGGGCCGCTCACTCCGCGAGCTCCAGCTGGAGCTGGTCGTTCGCGTCGGTGGCCGCCTGACACAGGTCGTCGACCTGCTCGGCGAACCGGTCGAGGTCCTCCTGGTCGTACGCGTCGGGGTCGTCCAGGTAGCCGATGAGCTCGGACTGCGCCGTCGTGCACTGGGTGAGCGCGGCGGCGACGGTCCCGGCAGCGTCGGAGACGCGGCTCTGGTAGTCGAGATACTGCTGCGAGGCCTCGTTCTCGTCGCCGAGCTGTGCCTTCTCGTTCGCGAGGTCGGCGATGCGGTCCTGCGCCGTGCCGAGCTGGGTCCGCGCCGAGTCCAGCTCGGCGTTCGCGCCGTCGAGCTCGGACTGCAGCGACGCGACGTCGGCGCCGAGCGATCGCGCCTCGTCCTCCCAGTCGGCGCTGGACTCCTGCCACCGGGTCGTCGTGACCCACAGGTAGGCCGCCAGGCCGAGCATCGCGAGCAGTGCGAGGGACAGCAGGACGATCACGACGGTGCTCCGTCGTGCCCTGCGTCGTCGCGCGGTGCCGCGCGTCGACGTCCCTTCGGCCGGCGTCGACGTCCGCTCGGACGGCTCGGACGACTCGGCCAGGTCGGACGGCGGGCTGGCAGGGTCGGTACCGGACGGCACCGCGTCGGGGTGGGCGTGCCTCGGGGGCGGGGCCACGGGCTCGAACACCCCCGTGGAGCCGGCAGGAGTGCGACGAGCCGGCGGCGGAGCGTCGTCGGCCCCGTCCGGGGACGACGACGTGGAGGGTGTGCTCAACTCACGGGGCCCGTGAACTTCTCGCCGGGACCGTCGCCCGGGGGGTCCGGGTAGACGGAGGCCTCGCGGAACGCGAGCTGGAGCGAGCGCAGCCCGTCGCGCAGCGAGCGGGCGTGCTGGTTGCCGATGTCGGGGGCGCTCGCGGTGACGAGCGCCGCGAGCGCTGTGATGAGCTTGCGGGCCTCGTCGAGGTCGAGGTGCTCGTGCGCGTCCGCGTCCTCCGCGAGCCCGCACTTGACCGCTGCCGCGCTCATGAGGTGCACGGCGGCCGAGGTGATGACCTCGACCGCTGCCACGTCGGCGATGTCCCGCACGGCCTGGTCGGTCGCGCCGTACGCGGATGACTCCTCGGTGCTCATGCGTTCCATCATCCCATCCGCGCAGGACCGCTCGCAGTCGCCCGGGTGCAGGTGGCGTGACCTGACGCCACCTGCACCCGGGACCCGGCTGCTGGGCAGCGGTCAGACGCGCACCGGCTCGCTCGCGGTGCCCGGCTCGCCGACCTCCACCGGGGCGCCGTCGGCGCGCAGCGCGGCCCGCAGCGCCGCGCCGAGGTCGGCGTCGACGTTCGTCCAGTACCCGATCGCCCGTTCGCGGATCTCGTCGTCGCGCACGCCGCCCACGTGGCCGGTGATCGTGTCGAGGAAGCGGGACCGCTCCGCGTCGTCGAACACCTCGCGGTAGAGCGTGCCGGCCTGGCCGAAGTCGTCGTCCTGCGCGTGCAGCGTCGCCGCGCTGCGGGTGAGCTCGCCGTCGGACTCCCAGCCCGACGACTCGCCCGCGCGCGCGGGTTCGGCGTGCGCACCGCCGCGCGAGTTCGGTGCGTAGACCGGCGTGGTGGCGCCGGCGAACTCGAACCGCATGTTCCCGTCCTTGGCGTACGAGTGCCCTGCGTCGTGAGTCTGCGGCGCATTCACGGGCAGCTGTGCGTGGTTGGTGCCCACGCGGTACCGGTGGGCGTCGGCGTAGGAGAAGATCCGCGCGAGCAGCATCTTGTCGGGGCTGGCCGCGATGCCGGGCACGAAGTTGGACGGGGCGAACGTCGCCTGCTCGATCTCGGCGAAGTAGTTCTCCGGGTTGCGGTTCAGCTCCATCACCCCGACCTCGACGAGCGGGTAGTCGTCGTGCGGCCAGACCTTCGTGAGGTCGAACGGGTTGAACCGGTAGCTCTTCGCGTCCTCGTACGGCATGACCTGGACCTTGAGCGTCCAGCGGGGGTGCTCGCCGGCCTCGATGTGCTCGTGCAGGTCGCGGATGTGGTGGTCGGCGTCGGAGCCGGCGAGCTGGGCCGCCTCGTCGTCCGAGAGCGCGTGCACGCCCTGCGCCGAGACGAAGTGGTACTTGACCCAGAACCGTTCGCCGGCCGCATTGATCCACTGGTAGGTGTGCGAGCCGTAGCCGTTCATCTCGCGCCACGAGCGGGGCAGCCCGCGCGAGCCCATCAGCCACGTCACCTGGTGCGCCGACTCGGGGGAGAGCGACCAGAAGTCCCACTGCATGTCGTTGTCGCGCAGGTTCGAGCCCGGCAGGCGCTTCTGGGAGTGGATGAAGTCGGGGAACTTGATGCCGTCGCGGATGAAGAAGACGGGGGTGTTGTTCCCGACGAGGTCGTAGTTGCCCTCGGACGTGTAGAACTTCAGCGCGAAGCCGCGCGGGTCGCGCCACGTGTCGGGCGACCCGTGCTCGCCCGCGACGGTCGAGAACCGGGCGAGCATGCCGGTCTCGGCGCCGGGCTGGAAGACCGCGGCGCGGGTGTACGCGGACACGTCGCCCGTCACGGTGAACGTGCCGAACGCGCCACCGCCCTTCGCGTGGACGACACGCTCGGGGACCCGCTCGCGGTTGAACTGCGCGAGCTTCTCGACGAGGTAGTGGTCGTGCAGGACGACGGGGCCGTCCGCACCGACGGTCAGTGCGTGGGCGTCCGAGGCGACCGGGGCGCCGGAGGTCGTGGTGGTGAACGGTTCGGTCATGGGTGCTCCTTCGTCGGGGCGGTGCACGGGTCGTGTTCCGACCCGCGCAGAGGTGATGTTCTTCGCAAGATTCCGGGTCGACGGCACGGGCAGTGCCGGGTCGCTGGGTGTCGGTGGATGTCGGGAGGCGTCGGTGGGCGTCGGAGGCGTGGGCGGACGGTCGAGGATCAGCGCGCGCAGTCGGGGCACAGGCCCCAGAACGTCACCTCGGCGGTGTCGATCCGGAACCCGGCGGTGTCCGCGGGCGTGAGGCAGGGGGAGTGCCCGACGGCGCAGTCGACGTCGGCCACCGCGCCACACTCGCGGCACACGACGTGGTGGTGGTTGTCGCCGACCCGTCGTTCGTAGCGGGCGGGATGGCCGGCCGGCTCGATGCGTCGCACGATGCCCTTGTCGGTCAGCGTGTTCAGCACGTCGTAGACGGCCTGGACGGAGACGGAGCCCAGGGCGCCGCGGACCGTACGAAGCACGGTGTCGGCGTCGGCGTGCTGGTGGTCGTCCACCGCGTCGAGCGCGGCGAGCCGCGCGGCCGTGACCCGCAGGCCGTGAGCGCGCAGCTCTGCCTCGTGCCGGGCACGGCGCGCCGGTGCGGCCGAGGTCGGGGTGGCTGCGGTCATGGTTCCACCCTAGCCACTAGAGTGGAATCGTTCCAATGATGGACCGATCCCATCGAACGCGCGGCGCGTGCGGCGGTCGCGGAGGGAGCGACGCGGACGGCATGGGGACGGCTCGCGAAGGGCGAACAGCGACCCGCCGAGGGTCTGCTAGCATTGATGGCTGACCGACCTGTTCGATCCGATCCGCCGAAGTGCTGGACGTCCATGCTGTTCGTGACGTCGTCCACAGCGTGGTGGGCAGGCTCGACCAGGTGCGCAAGTGGATTCCATCCCACCCGGGTCTCGACCGTCGGCAGCTGCCGCGACAGAGGCCGGGTTCTCTCCGGTCGGTGGCACGCCGCGGCGTCCACCTGCCCGGGGCCGGCAGGCGCGGTGCAGGATCGTGCCTCTCGGATCATGATGGCCTCCGCTCTGTGCTCAGGGACGGAGGCCTTCCTCCGTTCCAGGCGGTCTACCGACGACTTCCTAGGAGCATCACATCAGCGAGCCTCGCATCAACGATCGGATCCGCGTCCCCGAGGTCCGACTCATCGGTCCCGGCGGGGAGCAGGTCGGCGTCGTCCGCACCGAGGTTGCCCTGAGCCTTGCCCAGGACGCGGACCTCGACCTCGTCGAGGTCGCGCCGGACGCCCGCCCGCCCGTCTGCAAGCTCATGGACTTCGGCAAGTTCAAGTACGAGTCGGACATGAAGGCCCGAGAGGCGCGTCGGAACCAGGCGAACACGGTTCTCAAGGAGATCCGCTTCCGTCTGAAGATCGACCCGCACGACTACGGGACCAAGAAGGGCCACGTCGTGCGCTTCCTCTCGGCCGGCGACAAGGTCAAGGTCATGATCATGTTCCGTGGCCGCGAGCAGTCGCGCCCCGAGATGGGCGTGCGCCTGCTGCAGCGCCTCGCGGACGACGTGTCGGACCTCGGCTTCGTCGAGTCGATGCCCAAGCAGGACGGGCGCAACATGACGATGGTCCTCGGTCCGGTCAAGAAGAAGGCGGACGCCAAGAGCGAGCAGCGCAAGCGCGCGCAGGAGGCCGAGCCGCGGCTGACCAAGTCGGCACAGCGGGCGGCCGAGAAGGCGCCCGAGGCGCCGTCGCCGGCCGCAGAGGAGCAGGCACCCGAGGCGCCGCAGGCCGCGCCGGAGACCTCCCGGTCGGTGGACTCGTCCGCCCCTGAGGCTGTCGAGACCCCCGCCGCACCGAAGGCCGAGGCTCCCGCAGCCCCGAAGGCCGAGTCTCCGGCCGCCCCGAAGGACGAGGCTCCGGCCGCCGCGGCAGCACCGGTGGCGTCGAAGCCGAGGTCGACGCCCGCACCGACCGCGGCGCCCCAGGAGCGCAAGCCGGCAAGCTCGAGGTCCGCCGCGCCGCGCTCCGCGGCCGCTCCGCGGTCCGCCGCGGCACCGAGGTCGTCGGAGGCGTCGAAGCCTGCTGACCCTGCGTCGAAGCCTGCGGCGTCGACCACGACGGCACCGGCCGCGCCGCGTCCGGCCGCGCCGAAGCCGGGGGCCCCCCGGCCGGCGCCGCGGCCCGCCCCGCGCGGGAAGGCCGGCTGAGCGGCACCACCCGACCTGACTCGGAGGCGGGCCCACCGGCCCGGCCTCGCACACGTCGACCACCGCGAGGTGGACGACCGACCACAAGGAGACACGGCAGCCATGCCGAAGAACAAGACCCACTCCGGCGCCAAGAAGCGCTTCCGCGTGACCGGCAGCGGCAAGGTCATGCGCGAGCAGGCCAACAAGCGCCACCTGCTCGAGCACAAGTCGTCCAAGCGCACGCGCCGCCTGTCCCAGGACCAGGCCGTCTCGTCCGCCGACGTCAAGACCATCAAGAAGATGCTCGGCAAGTGAGCCGACGGCGGCGTGGCCCCTCTGACGGCCGCGACGCCCACCCATCTGCCGAACCCCGAACTGCAAGGAGCATCACGTGGCACGCGTGAAGCGGGCGGTCAACGCCCACAAGAAGCGTCGTACGACCCTCGAGCGCGCTGCGGGCTACCGCGGCCAGCGCTCGCGTCTCTACCGAAAGGCGAAGGAGCAGGTCACCCACTCCCTCGTCTACTCCTACCGTGACCGCAAGGCGCGCAAGGGAGACTTCCGCAAGCTGTGGATCCAGCGCATCAACGCGGCGTCGCGAGCCCAGGGCCTGACGTACAACCGCCTCATCCAGGGCCTCAAGGCCGCGGGTGTCGAGGTCGACCGTCGCCTGCTCGCCGAGCTCGCGGTCAACGACGTGGCCGCGTTCAACGCGCTCGTCCAGGTCGCGAAGGACGCCCTCCCGGAGGACGTCAACGCGCCGAAGGCCGCGGCCTGACGCCGCCCCACGACGACACGGACGCCCGGACGGTGCCCGACCTGCCGGACCCGACGCTGACGAACCCTCGCAGCGACCGGGTCAAGGCGGTCCGGTCGCTGTCCGGGCGTTCGGCACGTTCGCGCCACGGTCAGTTCCTCGTCGAGGGACCGCAGGGGGTGCGTGAGATCGTGCGCCACGCGACGTCCCGCGTGCTGGACCTGTACGTCACGTCGACCGCCGCGACGCGGTACGACGAGATCGTCGGCGCGGCGAGGACCGCAGGCCTGCACGTGCACCTCGCGACGCCCGAGGTGCTCGAGGCGATGAGCCCGGACGCGCAGGGCGTGCTCGCCGTCGCGCGCACCGACGGTCGGAGCCCGGCGGAGCAGCTCGCCGAGCTCGTCGCGCACCTCCCGGTCTCCCGTCCCGCGCTCGTCGCGGTCCTGGCGACGGTGCGTGACCCGGGCAACGCCGGCACGGTGATCCGCGCCGCCGACGCGGCGGGCGCAGACGCCGTGGTCCTGTCGGGCGAGAGCGTCGACGTCCACAACCCCAAGGTGGTGCGGTCGACCGCGGGGTCGCTCTTCCACGTCCCGGTGGTCACGGGAGCGACCCTCGCCGAGACGGTCGACGCGCTGCGCGCCGCGGGACTGCTCGTGCTCGCCGCGGACGGTGACGGCCGCCACGACCTCGACGACCTGCTCGACGTCGCCGGCTCCGACGCGGTGGTCGACCTCGCTCGGCCGACCGCGTGGGTGTTCGGGAACGAGGCCTGGGGTCTGCCCGCTGCGGACCGCGCGCTGGCCGACGCGGTCGTGCGTGTGCCGATCCGTGGACGTGCCGAGTCGCTCAACCTCGCCACGGCAGCCACGGTGTGCCTGTACGCCTCGAGCCGCGCGCACCGTGGGGTGGGTCCGTGAGGCTCTTCGCGGCGCTGTACCCCGGCGCGGCGGCGGGCGACCATCTCGAGCTCGCCCTCTCGTCCGTCGGTGCCCACGAGACGCGCCTCGCGGGTGGGTCGCCACCGGTCCGGTGGGTGCCCCGCGAGCTGTGGCACGTCACCGTCTCGTTCTTCGGCGAGGTGCCCGACGGCGCGGTGCCGGACCTCACGGACGTGCTCGCCCGGGTGGCCGGCGGGGTGTGCGGACCACAGCTCGCGCTGCACGGTGCAGGGGTGTTCGACGCCAGGGTGCTCTGGGTCGGTGTGGGCGGTGACCGCGAGCCGGTCGGCGGGCTGCGCGACCTGAGCCGCGACGTCGCGGACGCTGCCGAGGACGTCGGGCTGCGCCCCGACCGCCGCCCGCGCCGTCGTGCGCACCTCACGGTCGGGCGGGTCGGGGGTCGTGAGCGAGGTGCCGCACGTCGAGCGGCTCGTCGTGGTCCCGACCGTGGCGCGGGCACGGCCTCTACCGCCACGGACACCCTCGTCGCCGCGGCGTCCGCGCTGGCCGTCTACGAGGGACCGCGGTGGGACGCGACGGAGCTCGTGCTCGTCGCGTCCGACGTGGACCACGCCTCGGGCCGGGTGGTGCACCACCGGTTGGAGCGGCTCGCCTTCACGACCGGAACCCCACCCACAGCGGGGTGACGACCAGCACGGCGATCACGAGGCCGAGCACCCGGGTCACGGCGCGCACGAAGGCCCCGGTGCGGGGCCGGCCCGCCGTGCTGCCGTCGTCGGCGGTCGGGCGCCGGACCAGTGCGGTGACCCAGCCGACGACGCACACGACCGTGAGGACGAACCCGACGACGATCGCCACGCTGTACGAGGTCGTGACGACAGGGCTCTGCGGGCCCAGGCCGAACCAGCCGGCGAGGAGCAGGACCAGCAGCGTCCCACCGGCCCCCGGGACGAACCCGGTGCGCAGCCCCGACCAGAACCCGAGGGGACGCGCCCGGGCGGATCCGGACGCGGGCCCCGGCCGCGCCTCGGGATCCACGGGCGCCGCGGGGCGCGCGGACGTCGCCGAGCTCGGCGCCGACCGCCCGCGCAGCTCGGCGTCCAGGGTCGATCGCAACGGGTCGCGCGGTGCCGTGCCGCCACGGGACGGGTACGTGGGCCACGCGGGGTCGCCGTGGTGCGCGCCCGGACCGAACCGTCCGTCGCTGCGCTCCGGGCCCTCGTCCGAGGACCCGGAGCGGTCCCGCGCGCCCCTCGTCACGTCCCCATCATGCCGGGTGCGTGCAGGTGTGGGCCGGGTGCGGGGGACCGGCCCGGACGAGCGCCCTAGAATGGCGCGGGGCCGTCGTCCCCACCGTCCCACCTCCGCCCGGAAGGCACGTATGTCCACCCCTGACGCCGCTGTCGCCCCCGAGGGCGCCGCGGAACAGCCCACCGCTCCGTCCCCGCTCGACGCCGACGCCCTCCAGCGCGCGCTCGACGCCGCGCTCGCCGCCGTCGCGGACGCGACGGACCTCACGTCGCTCAAGGCCGCGCGGATCGAGCACGCCGGCGACCGCAGTCCGCTCGCGCTCGCCAACCGCGCGATCGGCGCGCTCGACCCGGCGGACAAGAAGACTGCCGGGCGGCTCCTCGGTCCGTTGCGCGCGCGGCTGAACCAGGCGATCGCCGCGCGGCAGGTCGAGCTCGAGGCCGAGCGGGACGAACGCGTGCTGGTCACCGAGGCGGTCGACGTGACGCTCCCCGTCCGTCGTACGCCGGACGGCGCGCGCCACCCGCTCGAGACGCTGCAGGAGCGCATCGCAGACTTCTTCGTCGGGCTCGGGTGGGAGATCGCCGACGGCCCCGAGGTCGAGACGGAGTGGTTCAACTTCGACGCCCTGAACTTCGGACCGGACCACCCGGCCCGGCAGATGCAGGACACGTTCTACGTGGCGGGTGGGCCCGTCGGTGCTGAGACGGAGCCGACGAACCTGGTGCTGCGCACGCACACGTCGCCGGTCCAGGCGCACTCTCTGCTCGCACGCGGCGTCCCTCTCTATGTGGCGTGCCCGGGCAAGGTGTTCCGCACCGACGCCCTCGACGCGACGCACACGCCGGTGTTCCACCAGGTCGAGGGTCTCGCGGTCGACAAGGGCCTGACGATGGCGAACCTGCTCGGCACGCTCGACGCGTTCGCGCGGGCGATGTTCGGGCCCGACGCGCGCACCCGCCTGCGGCCGAGCTACTTCCCGTTCACGGAGCCGAGCGCCGAGATGGACCTGTGGTTCCCGCAGAAGAGGGGCGGACCGGGCTGGATCGAGTGGGGCGGGTGCGGGATGGTGAACCCGAACGTGCTGCGCGCGACGGGGGTGGACCCGGACGTCTACTCCGGGTTCGCGTTCGGCATGGGCGTCGAGCGCACCCTCATGCTCCGCCACGGGATCGCCGACATGCACGACATGGTCGAGGGCGACGTGCGCTTCTCGACCCAGTTCGGAATGGGGATCTGATGCCGAACATCGTCATCGACTGGCTCGGAGACCACGTCGAGCTTCCTGCGGACCTGACCGCGGAGCAGCTCGCGGCCGACCTCGTGCGGGTCGGGCTCGAGGAGGAGGAGATCCACGGGGCCGCGGTCACGGGGCCGCTCGTCGTGGGCCGCGTCCTCGGGCTGGTGCCCGAGCCGCAGAAGAACGGCAAGACCATCAACTGGTGCCAGGTGGACGTCGGGGTGCACAACACCACCGACGACGCGGGCGAGCCCACCGTGGCGCGCGGGATCGTGTGCGGCGCGCACAACTTCGGCGAGGGCGACCTCGTCGTGGTCGCGCTGCCCGGCGCCGTGCTGCCCGGACCGTTCGCGATCGCGAGCCGCAAGACGTACGGGCACGTCTCGGACGGCATGATCTGCTCGGCGAAGGAGCTGGGGCTGGGCGAGGACCACGACGGCATCATCGTGCTCCCGCGACTCGGCCACGCCGAGGCCGACCTGACGCCCGGCCAGGACGCGGTCGCGCTGCTGGGTCTCGGCGACGAGGTGCTCGAGATCAACGTCACGCCCGACCGTGGCTACGCGTTCTCCTACCGGGGCGTGGCCCGCGAGTACGCGCACTCCACCGGCGCACGGTTCACGGACCGGGGCCTGCCCGAGGCGCTGAGCGCACCGCTGCCGGCGGCGACCCCGGACGGGTTTCCCGTCGAGGTGGACGACGCCGCGCCCGGCGACGGCACACCCGGTTGCGACCGCTTCGTGACGCGGGTGGTGCGCGGCGTGGACGCGGCCGCGCCTTCGCCCGCCTGGCTGCAGCGCCGGCTCACGGGTGCGGGCATGCGCCCGATCTCCCTCGCCGTCGACGTGACCAACTACGTCATGCTCGACCTCGGTCAGCCGCTGCACGCCTACGACCTCGACCAGGTCGCCGCTCCGATCGTGGTCCGCCGGGCGCGGCCCGGCGAGCGCCTCGTGACGCTCGACGACGTGGAGCGCGCGCTCGACCCGCAGGACCTGCTGATCACCGACAGCCCAGACGGGCAGGTGGGCCCCGGCTCCCGGGTGCTCGGGATCGCCGGGGTCATGGGTGGTGCCTCGTCCGAGGTCGGCCCGTCGACGCGGGACGTCCTCGTCGAGGCCGCGCACTTCGACGCGGTGTCGGTGGCGCGCACCGCGCGCCACCACAAGCTCTCGAGCGAGGCGGCCAAGCGGTTCGAGCGCGGCGTGGACCCGCGCCTGCCCGCGGTCGCCGCGCAGCGCGTCGTGGACCTGCTCGTCGAGCTCGGCGGGGGGACCGCCGACCCGGCCGTCAGCGACCTGGACCGGACGGTCCCGCCGGGTCCCGTGCACTTCCGCGCGGCCGAGGCCGAGCGGCTCGTCGGCGTGGCGTACACGCCCGAGCAGGTGCGCGGAGCGCTCGAGGCGATCGGTTGCGACGTCGCCGAGGACGCGCAGACCGGCGTGCTCGTCGTGACGCCGCCGTCGTGGCGGCCCGACCTGACCGGCTCGGCGGAGCTGGTCGAGGAGGTCGCGCGCCTCGAGGGGTACGACGCGATCCCGTCGGTGCTGCCGGCGGCGCCCGGTGGTCGCGGTCTGACCCACGAGCAGGCCGTCCGCCGCTCCGTGGCGCGAGCGCTCGCCGAGGACGGGTTCGTGGAGACCCTCAGCTACCCGTTCGTCGGCGAGGCGGACCTCGACGTGCTCCGCCTCGGGGCGGACGACGCGCGTCGCCGCGCCCTCCGGCTCCGCAACCCGCTCGCGGCAGACCGCCCGCTCCTGCGCACGGACCTGCTCAGCACGCTCCTGGACACGGCACGTCGCAACGTCGGTCGTGGTCTCGGGGACGTGGCCCTGTTCGAGGTGGGCCTCGTCACGCACCCGCGGGTCGGAGCCCCGTCCGCCCCGTCGTTGCCGCCCGGGGTCCGGCCGTCGGACGAGGCGCTCGCGGCGCTCGCCGCGGCGACGCCCGAACAGCCCCGCCACGTCGCGGGCGTCCTCGTGGGCAGGCGCGAGCGCGCGGGCTGGTGGGGCGAGGGGCGCGCCGCGGACTGGTCCGACGCGCTCGACGCCGCGCTCCTCGTGGCGCGCCGGGCGGGCGTGGACGTGCGCGTCGTCGCCGATCCCGACCGCGCACCGTGGCACCCCGGGCGGTGCGCGCGCCTCGAGCTCGAGGACGCGACCGTCGTCGGGCACGCGGGCGAGCTGCACCCGAAGGTCGTCGAGGACCTCGGCCTGCCCGCGCGGGCCTCGGCGTTCGAGGTCGACCTGACCGCGCTCGTCGCCGCGACGGACGGCGCACCGCTCACCGCGACGCCCGTCTCGGCCTTCCCGGCCGCGAAGGAGGACCTCGCGTTCGTCGTGCCCGACGCCGTCCCCGCCGCTGCGCTGCAGGCCGCGGTCGTCGACGGCGCGGGCGAGCTGCTCGAGGAGATCGCCCTCTTCGACGTCTTCGCCGGCGACCAGGTGGGGGAGGGCCGCAAGTCCCTGGCGTTCTCGCTGCGCCTGCGGGCCCCGGACCGGACCCTGACGGCGGACGACGTCGTGCGGGTGCGCGAGGGCGCCGTGGCTGCGGCTCGCGACCAGGTGGGCGCGGAGCTGCGGGCGTGAGCCCGACGAGCCCCGAGCGCGGCGGGGACGACACGGTCGTGCCCGCTGCTCGCACCGCGCTGGTCACGGGTTCCTCGCGGGGGATCGGCCGGGCGCTCGCCGTCGGGCTCGCCGCGGCGGGCCTGGACGTCGCGCTGCTCGCGCGGGACGCGACGCGGTTGGCGGAGGTCGCGGCGGAGATCGCGCTGCGGCCGGGCGCCGGTCGCGCCGTCGTCGTGCCGGCGGACGTGGTCGACGCGGACGCGGTCGACCGCGCCGTGCGGCACGTGGCCGGCGTGCTCGGGGACATCGACCTGCTGGTCAACGCCGCGGGTCTCGTCGACGCCGAGGTCCCGCTCTGGGAGGCGGACCCGGACCAGTGGTGGGGCGTCGTGGAGACGAACGTGCGCGGACCCTTCCTCCTGGCGCGTGCCGTCGTGCCGGGGATGCTCGCTCGGGGCGGCGGTCGCGTCGTCGACCTCAGCTCGGGCGCGGGCTCGCACGACATGGACGGCGCGAGCGCGTACAACGCGAGCAAGACGGCGCTCCTGCGGATGGGCGCGAACCTGCACCGCTCGGGTCACGCCCGCGGGCTGCGCACCTTCGAGGTCGCGCCGGGCGTCGTGCAGACGGACATGACCGCGTCGATGGCGATGCACCGGGGCCGGACCGAGTGGACGCCGGTCGAACGCACCGTCGAGATGGTGGTCGCGATCGCGCGCGGCGAGCTCGACGCGTACTCGGGCGCGTTCGTCCGGGTCACGCACGACTCGCCCGAGTCGTTGCGCCGCGCGATCGATCGCGCGGCGGGGCACGGCCTCGACGTGCCGGGGCCGGACGGACGCCGCCTGCGCGTGACGCGGTGGGGCGACCACGACCCGATGCCGGGAGAGCTGCCCCGCCGCTGAGACCGCGGGGAGGCGGCGGCAGACGAGGTTCTGACAGCGGGGCAGGCAGAGACGCTGTATGGAACGTCACGGTCCGGTAGTTGAAGTTTCACCGACTGATCGGGGATGCTCGGACGGACAACCGACCACCCGAGTCGCACGACGGCGTCGTCACTCGACGAAGAGCGCCGGAGGCGACCCATGACGACCCCGACACGGCCCGTGCGGCAGTGGAACGAGATGAGCGTCCCCGACGCGGGGACCTACACTCTCGACGCGGCGCACAAGCGCGTCGGCTTCGTAGGTCAGCACATGATGGTCTCCCCGATCCGGGGCGAGTTCACGCGCGCCGACGCCACGATCGTCGTGGCGCAGGACCCGCTGCGGTCCGTCGTGGCCGCGTCGATCGACGCCGCGAGCCTCACGACCCACAACCCGGACCGGGACGTGCACCTGCACAGTGGCGACTTCCTCGACGTCGAGAACTACCCGACGATCGAGTTCCGCAGCACCGGCGTGCGGTGGCAGGGTGCGCAGGACGACGCGATCCTCGCGTGGGCGCGGCTGCGCAACCGCTCGCCCGAGCGCGCGACGATCGCCGCCGACCGCGTCTCGCCCGCCGAGGCCGGCAGCTTCGTCGTCAGCGGACTGCTGACGATCCGCGGCGTCACGCGCCCCATCGACCTGACGATGCGCTACGGCGGTGCGCGCCGGGACCCCTACGAGCGCGACATCTTCGGCTTCCACGCGACCGGCTCGTTCGACCGCGAGGACTACGGCCTCGTGTGGAACGTCCTGCTCGAGACGGGCGGCTTCCTCGTCGGGAAGAAGGTCCAGATCGAGATCGCGGGCGAGGCGATCCACGAGGGTTGAGCCCGACGCCATGCCCGTCGCAGGGTGGGCGCGGGGTTGCGCGCGCAGTCTAGGATGACCGCGAAGACACGGGGTGCCCCGCCGCTGGGGCTGAGATCACACCCGCCGAACCTGCTCTGGCTCGCACCAGCGAAGGGATGTCCATCGATGCTGCTCGATCCTGCACCGACCGCCCCGCCGTCACGCCCGCGCGTGCTCTCGATCGCGGGGACCGACCCGACCGGCGGCGCCGGGATCCAGGCCGACCTCAAGTCGTTCTGCGCCCACGGCGCCTACGGGATGGCGGTGACCACCGCGCTGGTCGCGCAGAACACCCACGGCGTGCGGTCCGTCCACGTGCCGGGGCGCGAGTTCCTGCGCGCCCAGCTCGACGCCGTGTCCGACGACGTCGAGATCGACGCCGTGAAGATCGGGATGGTCGCCGACGAGCCGAACGCGCACGAGATCGTGTCGTGGCTGGACGACCTGGCGGCGTCGCGTCGCGCGGCGGGCGCGCCCGTCCCGTGGGTCGTGCTCGATCCGGTCATGGTCGCGACGTCGGGCCACCGACTGCTCGACGCGGGCGCGGAGCAGGCGGTGCGCGAGCTGGCGTGCCGCGCCGACGTCGTCACGCCGAACCTCCCCGAGCTCGCCGTGCTGGCGGGCACGGAGCGCGCGACCACGTGGGACGCGGCCCTCGACCAGGCTCGGTCCTTCGTGGCCGCGAGCGGGACCGCGGTACTTCTCAAGGGCGGGCACCTGGACGGCCCGACCTCCCCGGACGCGCTCGTAGAGCCGGCTCCGGTGCCCGGCGACGTGCCCGGTGACGGCGGGCGCGTGACGCTGTTCGACGCCGAGCGGGTCGACACGCCCCACACGCACGGGACGGGGTGCTCGCTGTCGGCGGCGCTCGCGGCGCTGCGCCCGCAGCGTCCGGGCTGGCCGGAGGCGGCGCGCGACGCCAAGGGCTGGCTCACGGGCGCGCTGCGGGCGGGTGCCGCGCTGCGGGTCGGGAGCGGTCGCGGGCCGGTCGACCACCTGCACGCCGTGGCGCCCGCGGCTCAGGCGCGCGTCACGTCGCCGGTGGGGTAGACGCACGCGGTGCCGGGCGGCCACCAGCGCCATCGCGCCTCGACCTGGCCCGCGCTCACGCCCTGCGGGCGCTCGGCGACGCACCGGTCCTCGCCCTGCCCCAGGCCGATCGTCGCGTAGTAGACGACGAATACCGCGGTCACGAGGACGACCAGCACCGTCACCACGCGGCGGAGCGCGGGAGAGGGGCCGTCCCTCGGGTCCTCCCCGGGGCGCGCCGGGACCCAGTCCCAGCTCACCGGCCCTCGCCCACGCTGCCCGACGACGCGGCGTCGGGCACCAGCAGCACCTTGCCCGTCGTGGCGCGCCCCTCGAGCGCGCGGTGCGCGTCGGCCGCCTCGGCGAGCGGGAACGTGGCGCCGACCCGCACGTGCAGCGTCCCGCCCGCGACGGCGCCGAGCACCTCGGCCGCGCGCTCGTCCAGCTCGGCGCGCGTGGCGGTGAAGTCCTTGAGCGTGGGCCGCGTGAGGGTGAGCGAGCCGCCCGCATTGAGGCGCTGCGGGTCGAACGCGGGCACCTGGCCCGACGACCCGCCGAACAGCACGAGCGTCCCGCGGCGGCGCAGCGACGCGAGCGACGCGTCGAACGTGTCGCGGCCGACCGAGTCGTAGACCGCGGCCACGCCCTCGCCGCCGGTGAGGCCGCGCACGATCTCGGGCAGGTCGTGCGTGAGGTCGCCCAGCGCGGTGTACTCGATCACGTGCTCGGCGCCCGCGCCCCGCGAGAGCTCGGCCTTCGCCGGCGTCGAGACGGTCGAGATGACGTGCCCGCCCCGCGCCGTGACCATCTGCGTGAGCAGCAGTCCGACGCCACCCGCGCCCGCGTGCACGAGGACCTGGTCGCCGGGCCGGACCGGGTATGACGACGTGCACAGGTAGTGCGCGGTGAGGCCCTGCAGGGCGACGGCGGTCGCATCCGCGAGCGCGACCGCGGCGGGTACGTGCACGGCCGAGCGGGCGGGGACGACCACCAGCCCGGCGTACGAGCCCGGCGCGTCGGTCCACACGACGCGGTCGCCGACGGCGAACGCCGGGGTCTCGTCGCCGGAGCCGGCCGTGCCCGTCGTGCCGGCCGCCACGACGACACCGGCGCCCTCGCTGCCCACGACGTGCGGGAAGTCCATCGGGTAGACGCCCGAGCGCTGGTACGTGTCGATGAAGTTCACGCCCGCGACCTCGACGCGGACGAGCAGCTCGCCCGGTCCCGGCGTCGGGTCGGGGACCTCGCGGAGCTCCAGGACGTCAGGGCCGCCCGCCTCGCGGGCCACGATCGCGTGCATGGACCCACCTTAGGGTCGCGCACGAACCGGCGGGCTGCATAAGTATGTATAGTGCTGCATATGACGATCAGAGTCGCGGTCGCGGGTGCGTCCGGGTACGCGGGCGGAGAGACGCTCCGGCTGCTCGCCGGGCACCCCGAGGTAGAGGTCGGCGCCCTCACGGCGCACAGCAACGCGGGCTCGCCGCTCGGCGCGCACCAGCCGCACCTGCGATCCCTGGCGGACCGCGTGCTGCTCCCCACGACCGTGGAGAACCTCGTAGGGCACGACGTCGTCGTGCTCGCACTTCCGCACGGCGCGTCGGGAGAGATCGCCGCGCAGCTGCCCGACGACGTCCTCGTCCTCGACCTGGGGGCCGACCACCGGCTGTCGTCGGCCCACGACTGGGAGCGGTTCTACGGCAGCGCGCACGCCGGGACGTGGCCCTACGGTCTGCCCGAGCTGCTGCTGACCGAGCACCCCGGTGCGGGCGCGAGCGAGACCAAGCAGCGCGAGAAGCTCGCGGGAGCGCGTCGGATCGCCGTCCCCGGCTGCAACGTCACCGCGGTGACGCTGGGCATCCAGCCCGGGGTGGCATCGGGGGTGGTGGACGCGACCGACGTCGTCGCCGTCCTCGCCAACGGGTACTCCGGCGCCGGCAAGGCGCTGAAGCCGCACCTGCTCGCGTCGGAGGGGCTGGGGTCGGCCCAGCCGTACGCCGTCGGCGGCACCCACCGGCACATCCCCGAGATCACGCAGAACCTGCGTGCCGCGGGAGCACCCGAGGTGCGGATCTCGTTCACCCCGGTGCTGGTGCCGATGGCGCGCGGCATCCTGGCGACCGTCACCGCGCCGCTCGCGGCGGCGGTGCGCGACCTGCCGGCGCCGGAGGTGGCGACGCAGGTGCGCCGCGCGTGGGACGACGCCTACGGGGGCGAGCCGTTCGTCCAGCTCCTGCCCGAGGGGCAGTGGCCCGGCACGGCGATGACGCTCGGCGCCAACACGGCGCTCGTCCAGGTGGCGGTCGACCACGCGGCCGGTCGTGTCGTGACGGTCACCGCCCTCGACAACCTCGTCAAGGGCACCGCGGGCGCCGCGGTGCAGTCCATGAACATCGCGCTCGGCCTGCCGCAGGCGGCCGGCCTGACCACCGAAGGGGTCGCCCCGTGACCGTCACCTCGCCCCGGGGCTTCCGGGCCAGCGGCGTCGCCGCCGGCCTGAAGTCCACCGGCGCCAAGGACGTCGCGCTCGTCGTCAACGACGGCCCGCTCGACGTCGCCGCAGCCGTCTTCACCAGCAACCGTGTCTTCGCCGCGCCCGTCGCGTGGAGCCGGCAGGCGGTGAGCGACGGGCGCGCGAGCGCGGTCGTGCTCAACTCGGGCGGCGCGAACGCCTGCACGGGCACCGAGGGCTTCGCCGACACGCACCGCACGGCCGAGCACGTCGCGGACACGCTGTCCACGTCGGCAGGCGACGTCCTCGTCTGCTCCACGGGCCTCATCGGCCTCCGGCTGCCGATGACGGAGCTGCTGGCGGGCGTCGACGCCGCCGCGAGCGCGCTCGACGACCCGTCGTCCGCCACGCGCGGCGGTGAGGACGCGGCCCTCGCGATCATGACCACGGACACCGTCGCCAAGACCGTGCACGTCGAGCGCGAGGCGAGCGACCCGGCGTCGCCGGACGGCGCCACGACCTGGTCCGTGGGCGGCATGGCCAAGGGTGCGGGCATGCTGGCGCCGGGGCTCGCGACCATGCTGTGCGTGTTGACGACCGACGCGGTCGTCGACGCCACCGCCGCCGGTGCGGCGCTGCGCGCGGCGACGCGCACGACGCTCGACCGTGTCGACTCCGACGGGTGCATGTCGACGAACGACACCGTGATCCTGCTCGCCTCGGGCGCCTCCGGGGTGGCGGTCGGCACGGAGGAGCTCACCGGCGTGCTCACCGAGGCGTGCGGCTCCCTCGCGCGCCAGCTCGTCGCCGACGCGGAGGGTGCGAGCCACGACGTGGCCGTCACCGTCGTCGGTGCGTCGAGCGAGGACGCAGCCGTCGCGGTCGCCCGCGCCGTGACCCGGTCCAACCTGTTCAAGGCCGCGATCTTCGGCAACGACCCGAACTGGGGTCGCATCGTCTCCGCGGTGGGCACCGTGCCCGAGGACGTCGCTCCCTACGACGCGCTCGCGCTGGACGTCACGGTCAACGGCGTCCAGGTGTGCCGCGCCGGAGGAGTGGGCGAGCCGCGCGAGCTCGTCGACCTCGCCGCGGCGCGCGAGGTGCTCGTCGAGATCGACCTGCACGCCGGGTCGGCGACCGCGACGGTCTGGACCAACGACCTCACGCACGACTACGTCCACGAGAACAGCGCGTACTCCTCATGAGCGACACGATGCCCGGGCGGCCGACCGCGCCCGCGCCGGACGACTTCGTCTTCGACACCCGCACCGACCTGCGCCCCGAGCAGAAGGCGGAGGTGCTGATCGAGGCGCTGCCGTGGCTGCAGGAGTTCGCGGGGGCGCTCGTCGTCGTGAAGTACGGCGGCAACGCCATGGTCGACGACACGCTCAAGGCAGCGTTCGCGCAGGACATGGTGTTCCTGCGCCAGGTCGGCCTGCGCCCCGTCGTCGTGCACGGCGGCGGTCCGCAGATCTCGACCATGCTCGCGCGCCTCGGCATCGAGTCCGAGTTCCGCGGCGGGCTGCGCGTCACGACCCCGGAGGCCATGGACGTGGTCCGGATGGTCCTGACGGGCCAGGTCTCGCGCGAGCTCGTCGGGCTCATCAACGCGCACGGCCCCCACGCCGTCGGGCTCTCCGGGGAGGACGGCGGTCTGCTCCAGGCCCAGCGGCGGCACGCGACCGTCGACGGCGAGCCGGTCGACGTCGGCCTCGTGGGCGACGTCGTGGAGGTGCACCCGGCCGCGGTCCAGGACCTGCTCGACGCGGGCCGCATCCCCGTGGTCTCGACGATCGCGCCCGACCTCGAGGACCCGACCCAGGTGCTCAACGTCAACGCCGACACGGCTGCCGCGGCGCTCGCCGTCGCGCTCGGCGCGAAGAAGCTGATCGTGCTGACCGACGTCGAGGGGCTGTACACGTCGTGGCCCGACAAGGACTCGCTGGTCGCGCAGATCACGCGGTCCGAGCTCGCGGCGCTGCTGCCCTCGCTGCAGTCCGGCATGGTGCCCAAGATGGAGGCGTGCCTGCGCGCGGTCGCGGGCGGCGTCCCCGCCGCGACCGTGATCGACGGCCGTGTCCCGCACTCGCTGCTGCTCGAGGTCTTCACGACCCGCGGCAACGGGACCATGGTCGTGCCCGACCCGGTCGGAGGAGAGTCATGAGCGAGCACCTCACCCGGCGCGACGAGCTCGGCGCGGCCCCGGGCGTGCCCGACGTCGCCGCCGCCGGGTCCGGCGCGCAGTGGACGCAGCGGTACGGCACGGCCGTCATGGACACGTTCGGACCGCCCCAGCGCGTCCTGGTGCGCGGGGAGGGCGCCTACGTGTGGGACGCCGACGGCACGCGCTACCTCGACCTGCTCGCCGGGATCGCGGTCAACGCGCTCGGGCACGCGCACCCGACGCTCACGGCGGCGATCTCCGCCCAGCTCGGCACGCTCGGTCACGTGTCGAACTTCTTCGGCACCCCGACCCAGATCGCTCTCGCCGAACGGCTCCTCGCGCTCGCGGACGCTCCCACCGGCTCGCGCGTGTTCTTCACGAACTCCGGGACCGAGGCGAACGAGGCCGCGTTCAAGATGACGCGCCGCGCGAACGACACCGGTGACCGGACCCGGGTGCTCGCGCTCGAGGGCGGCTTCCACGGGCGCACCATGGGTGCGCTCGCCCTGACGAGCAAGGCCGCGTACCGCGAACCCTTCGAGCCGCTTCCCGGCGGTGTCGAGTTCGTCCCGTTCGACGACCTGGCCGCGCTCGAGGAGGCCTTCTCCGAGCAGGCCGTCGCCGCGCGCGGCCGGGTCGCGGGGCTGGTCGTCGAGCCCGTCCAGGGCGAGGCCGGGGTCCGCGCGCTCTCGCCGGGCTACCTCGCCGCGGCCCGCGACCTCACGGCGCGGCACGGCGCGCTGCTCGTCCTCGACGAGGTGCAGACGGGCATCGGCCGGACCGGTTCGTGGTTCGCCTACCAGCAGCCCGACCTCGGGGGCGGGATCACGCCCGACGTCGTGACCCTCGCCAAGGGACTCGGTGGTGGCTTCCCCGTGGGAGCGGTCGTCGCGTACGGCGAGCGCGCCGCGACCCTGCTGGGCCGCGGGCAGCACGGCACGACGTTCGGCGGGAACCCGGTCGCCGCTGCGGCAGCCCTCGCCACGCTCGGCGTCATCGAGCGCGACGGCCTGCTCGCGAGCGTCCGGACGGTCGGGGAGAGCCTGCGTGCCGGCATCGAGGGGGCGGGGAACCCCCTCGTCGCCGGCGTGCGCGGCAGAGGGCTGCTCCTCGCCGTCCGGCTCGCCCGTCCCGTCGCGGCGGACGTCGCGCGCGCCGCGCTCGACGCCGGTCTGATCGTCAACGCGGTCGCCCCCGACGCGATCCGGCTCGCCCCGCCGCTGATCCTGACCACCGACCAGGCGCGCGACGTCGTCGACTTCTTCGCCGACCTGCGCGTGTCGTCGGACGACGCCCCCACCACCGAGACGAGGGACTGAACCCATGGCCCTGCGCCACCTCCTGCGCGACGACGACCTCACGCCGACCGAGCAGCGGCACGTCCTCGAGCTCGCGCTCGCGTTCCGCGACGACCGCACGTTCCGCCAGCCCCTGCGCGGCCCGCAGGGCGTGGCGGTGCTCTTCGACAAGCCGACGCTGCGCACCCAGCTGTCCTTCGCGACCGGTATCGCCGAGCTCGGCGGGTTCCCCGTCGTCGTCGACGGCAGGCTCGCGCAGATCGGCGTGCGCGAGTCGATCGCGGACACGACGCGCGTGCTCGAGCGCCAGGTGTCCGCGATCGTCTGGCGCACCCACGGCCAGGACCGCATCGAGGAGATGGCGGCGATCAGCACCGTGCCCGTCGTCAACGCGCTCACCGACGACTTCCACCCGTGCCAGATCCTCGCGGACCTGCTCACGATCGCCCAGCACCGCGGCGGGACCGCCGCCCTCGCCGGGCAGACGCTCGCCTACGTGGGCGACGGCGCGAACAACATGTCGCACTCCTACCTCCTCGGCGGCGCGACCGCCGGGATGCACGTGCGCATCGGGACGCCCGAGGGCTTCCCACCCGCGCCGGCCGTCCTCGCGGACGCCCGCCGCATCGCCGCGGGCACCGGCGGGTCGGTCCACGTCACGTCCGACCCGGCCGACGCCGTCGCTGGCGCGGACGTCGTGGCGACCGACACGTGGATCTCCATGGGCGACGAGGACGAGGCGGACCGCCGCGCCCTGCCCTTCGTGCCCTACCAGGTCGACGACGAGCTCCTCGCCCACGCGAAGGACGACGCCATCGTGCTGCACTGCCTGCCCGCCTACCGCGGCAAGGAGATCAGCGCCGACGTCATCGACGGGCCGCGGTCGGCCGTGTGGGACGAGGCCGAGAACCGTCTGCACGCCCAGAAGGCGTTGCTCACCTGGCTCCTGGAGCACGCGTGAGCGAGACCTCGCGTTCCGCGCCCGCCACGAAGGCGGCCCGGCACGCGCGCATCGTCGACATCGTGCGACGCGAGCGCATCCACTCCCAGGCCGAGCTCGCGCGGGCGCTCGCGGCCGACGGGGTCTCGGTCACGCAGGCGACGCTCTCGCGCGACCTCATCGAGCTGCGCGCGGAGAAGGTGCGCGGCACGTCGGAGGCGCTCGTGTATGTCCTGCCGGGGGAGGGCGGCGACCGTGCTGCGCCCGACGCCGACGCCCCCGAGTACCTCGCGGCACGGCTCGCACGGCTGTGCTCGGAGATGCTCGTCAGCGCCGAGCCCTCGGCCAACCTCGTCGTCCTGCGCACCCCGCCCGGCGCGGCGAACTACCTCGCCTCCGCGATCGACCACTCGGTGCTGCCGGGCGTGCTGGGCTGCGTCGCGGGGGACGACACGATCCTCGTCATCTCGCGGGATCCGACGGGCGGTGCGGAGCTCGCGCGGCGCTTCCTCGACCTGTCCGGCCCGGGCGGCTGACCCGGACGCGACGGGGACCGGCCCGGCGTCGCCCCCTGTCACACTGAACACAGACCACCTCTCACGTCACAGAAAGAGATCGCCATGACTGAACGCGTCGTGCTCGCCTACTCGGGCGGCCTGGACACCTCCGTCGCCATCGGCTGGATCGCCGAGGCCACCGGTGCCGAGGTCGTCGCCGTCGCCGTCGACGTCGGCCAGGGCGGTGAGGACCTCGAGGTCATCCGCCGCCGCGCGCTCGACTGCGGGGCCGTCGAGGCCTACGTGGCCGACGCCCGCGACGAGTTCGCGGCCGAGTACTGCATGCCGGCGCTGCGTGCGAACGGCATGTACCTCGACCGCTACCCGCTCGTGTCCGCCATCTCCCGCCCGGTCATCGTCAAGCACATGGTCCGCGCGGCCCGCCAGTTCGGCGCGACCACGGTCGCGCACGGGTGCACGGGCAAGGGCAACGACCAGGTCCGGTTCGAGGTCGCGACGACGTCGCTCGCCCCCGAGCTCAAGACCATCGCCCCGGTCCGCGACCTCGCGCTCACGCGCGAGAAGGCCATCGCCTACGCCGAGAAGCACGAGCTGCCGATCGCGACCACGAAGCACAACCCGTTCTCGATCGACCAGAACGTGTGGGGCCGTGCGGTCGAGACCGGCTTCCTCGAGGACATCTGGAACGCTCCGACCAAGGACGTCTACAACTACACGGACGACCCGACGTTCCCCCCGGTCGCGGACGAGGTCGTCATCACGTTCGACCAGGGCGTGCCCGTCGCGCTCGACGGCGTGCCCGTGACGCCGCTCCAGGCGATCCAGGAGATGAACCGGCGAGCCGGCGCCCAGGGCGTGGGCCGCATCGACATCGTCGAGGACCGGCTCGTGGGCATCAAGTCGCGCGAGATCTACGAGGCGCCGGGTGCGATCGCCCTCATCGCCGCGCACCAGGAGCTCGAGAACGTCACGCTCGAGCGCGAGCAGGCGCGGTTCAAGCGCCAGGTCGAGCAGCGCTGGACCGAGCTGGTCTACGACGGCATGTGGTTCAGCCCGCTGAAGAAGTCGCTCGACGTCTTCATCGACGACACCCAGCGGTACGTGTCGGGAGAGATCCGGCTCGTGCTGCACGGCGGGCGCGCGACCGTGACCGGCCGTCGGTCGGAGGCGAGCCTGTACGACTTCAACCTCGCGACCTACGACGAGGGCGACTCGTTCGACCAGTCGCAGGCCAAGGGGTTCATCGAGATCTACGGTCTCACCGCGAAGCTCGCGGCCGCGCGCGACGAGAAGTTCGGGTTCGGCGTGGACTTCGGGACGGGGAAGCTCGGAGCATGAGCGACTCCCTGGCCCCCGACGAGCCCGCCGGGCCCGAGCGCGTGAGCCTGTGGGGCGGGCGGTTCGCCGGCGGTCCGGCCGACGCGCTCGCCGCCCTCAGCAAGTCGACGCACTTCGACTGGCGCCTCGCGGGTCAGGACATCGCCGGGTCGAAGGCTCATGCGAAGGTCCTGCACGCGGCCCGGCTCCTGGACGACGACGAGCTCGACGGCATGCTCGCCGCGCTCGAGCGCCTGCGCGAGGACGTCGCGTCGGGTGCGTTCGTCGCGGCGGACGACGACGAGGACGTGCACACCGCGCTCGAGCGCGGGCTGATCGAACGTGCCGGTGCGGACCTCGGCGGCAAGCTGCGTGCCGGGCGCTCGCGCAACGACCAGATCGCCACGCTCGTGCGCATGTACCTGCGCGCCGAGGCGCGGACGATCGCCGGCCTGGTGCTCGACGTCGTCGACGCGCTCGTCGCGCAGGCCGCGGCGCACCCGGGCGCCGCCATGCCGGGTCGCACGCACCTGCAGCACGCGCAGCCCGTGCTGCTCGCGCACCACCTGCTCGCGCACGCGTGGCCGCTGCTGCGCGACGTCGACCGCCTCATCGACTGGGACGTGCGCGCCGCGCGCTCTCCGTACGGGTCGGGCGCGCTGGCGGGATCGTCGTTGGGTCTCGACCCGGCGGCGGTCGCGGCGGAGCTCGGGTTCGACGGCCCGGTGGAGAACTCGATCGACGGCACGGCGGCGCGCGACGTGGTGGCGGAGTTCGCGTTCGTCGCCGCGATGATCGGCGTCGACCTGTCGCGCTTCGCGGAGGAGGTCATCGCGTGGGCGACGAAGGAGTTCGGCTTCGTGCGCCTGCACGACGCGTACTCCACCGGGTCGAGCATCATGCCGCAGAAGAAGAACCCCGACGTCGCGGAGCTCGCGCGTGGCAAGGCAGGTCGCATGATCGGCGACCTGACCGGGCTGCTCGCGACCCTCAAGGGCCTGCCGCTCGCGTACAACCGCGATCTGCAGGAGGACAAGGAGCCGGTGTTCGACCAGGTCGACACGCTCGAGGTGCTCCTGCCCGCGTTCTCCGGCATGGTCTCGACGCTCACCTTCGACACCGGGCGCATGGCCTCGCTCGCGCCGCAGGGATTCTCGCTGGCGACCGACGTGGCCGAGTGGCTCGTGCGCGAGGGCGTGCCCTTCCGTGTCGCGCACGAGGTCGCAGGAGCGTGCGTGCGTGCGTGCGAGGAGCGCGGGATCGAGCTGTGGGACCTGTCCGACGACGACCTCGCCGACATCTCCGAGCACCTGACCCCTGGGGTCCGGGACGTCCTGAGCGTCGAGGGATCGCTCGCGTCGCGCGACGCGCAGGGCGGTACCGCCCCGACGCGCGTCGCCGAACAGCTGGAGGCCGCCGAGGAACGCTCGGCGGAGTTCCGCTACTGGGCCGAAGGCTGACGACCGCACTCGCCGACCAGCCGATCGGGATCCGTGCTGACCACGGGACGAGCCCCGACCGGCTGCTCCGCAGAGTCGATCGTGTCGGCGGCGAGGGAGGAGCCGGATGAGTGTGGGGTCTGACGTCCTGGCCGACCTCGTTCGTCAGGTGCGTGACCGCGCGCCTCGCCTCGGGTCGGTCCCGCCCGATGCCGGGCCCTCGTCCGGGACTCGGCTCGTCGTGATCGACGGGCCGGCCGGCTCGGGCAAGACGAGCCTGGCCGCGCAGCTCGGCGAGTCGCTCCCGGCGCAGGTGCTGCACATGGACGACCTCTACGAGGGCTGGCGCGGTCTCGAGCCGGCCTGGGAGCGACTCGACGAGTGGGTGCTGCGCCCGCTCGCCACAGGTCGCAGCGGCCGGTACCGCCGGTTCGACTGGGTGCAGGACGCGTTCGCGGAGTGGCACGAGGTACCGGTCGCCCCGTTCCTGGTCGTCGAGGGATGCGGTGCGGGCCGGCTCGAGGCGGGCACGGTCGCCTCCCTGCGGGTCTGGGTCGAGGCTCCCGACGGCCTTCGCCTCGCGCGTGGCCTCGACCGTGACGGCGAGGCGATGCGTGAGCACTGGCTCGCCTGGATGGAGACCGAGGTCGAGCACTACGCGCGCAACCGCACCCGCGAGCGGGCGGACGTGCGTCTCGACGGCTTCGGCCGCCGCGTCACGTGAGCCGTCGGGCCGCCCGTACCCCGCCCGCGGCGTAACCTGTCCCCACGAGTCCGCGCGAGCGGCTCGAAGCAGCTCGGCAGCGAGATCGTGCGGGAGGACGGATGCCGGAGCCGACGACGCGCAGCGCCCCTGGCGCGGCAGCACCCGAGTTCGTCGTGCCTTGGGACGTACCCGGGCGCGGCTGGTTCGCGCGCGACGTCCACGACGTCGCGCGCGACCTGCTGGGCTCTCTGCTCACGCGGCGCAGCGAGGCGGGCGACGTGACGCTGCGCATCAGCGAGGTCGAGGCGTACGACGGCGAGCGCGACCCCGGCTCGCACGCCTACCGCGGACGGACCGAGCGCAACCGCGCCATGTACGGCGAGCCCGGACGCCTGTACGTGTACCGCCACCTCGGCCTGCACCACTGCGTCAACGTTGTGACCGGTCCGGTCGGTCGGCCGTCGGCGGTCCTGATCCGTGCCGGGGAGGTCGTGCGCGGTGCGGACACCGCTCGTGCCAGGCGGTCGGCCGTGGGTCGGTGCGACTCCGACCAGCAGATCGCACGCGGGCCGGCACGCCTGGCCGTCTCGCTCGACCTCGACCTGCGCCACTACGGTGCCGTGTTGACCGACCCGGACGGCGAGCTCGTGCTGCACCGGGCGCCGACGCCCGGCCGACCGGCGGTCGCCGCCGGCCCTCGGGTGGGGGTCTCGGGCACCGGGGGAGACGGGACGCTGTACCCGTGGCGCTACTGGCTCGCGGGAGACCGCACGGTGTCCGCCTACCGTCGGGTGAGCACCCGCGCGCGCTGACACGGCACACTAGGGTCGCGGCCCGTGGCCGCCCACCACGTGCCCGCCGACGGGTGCCCGACGAAGGAGAAGTAGTGAGCGACGTTCTCGACGAGCTGCAATGGCGGGGTCTGGTGGCCCAGTCCACCGACGAGGCCGCGCTGCGCACCGCACTGGCCGAGGGCCCGATCACGTACTACTGCGGCTTCGACCCCACCGCGCCGAGCCTGCACCACGGTCACCTGGTCCAGCTCGTCGTGCTGCGACACCTGCAGCTCGCCGGTCACCGCGCGGTCGCTCTCGTCGGAGGGGCGACCGGCTTGATCGGTGATCCGCGTCAGTCCGGCGAGAGGGTCCTGAACACCAAGGAGACGGTCGCCGAGTGGACGGTCCGGCTCCAGGACCAGGTGTCGCGGTTCCTCGACTTCGACGGCGACAACCCGGCCCGGCTGGTGAACAACCTCGACTGGATCTCCGGCCTGTCCGCCATCGATCTCCTGCGCGACGTCGGCAAGCACTACCGGCTCGGCACGATGCTCGCCAAGGACACGGTCGCTCGTCGGCTGCGCTCCGACGAAGGCATCAGCTTCACGGAGTTCAGCTACCAGATCCTGCAGGGGATCGACTTCCTCGAGCTGTACCGCCGGCACGGCGTGACGCTGCAGACGGGCGGGAACGACCAGTGGGGCAACCTGCTGTCCGGCGTGGACCTCGTCCGCCGCAGCGAGGGCGCCGGCGTGCACGTGCTCACGACGCCGCTCATCACCAAGGCGGACGGGACGAAGTTCGGCAAGAGCGAGGGTGGGGCCGTATGGCTCGACCCCGACATGATGAGCCCGTACGCGTTTTACCAGTTCTGGCTCAACGCGGCCGACGACGACGTCGTGCGCTTCCTGAAGATCTTCACGTTCCGCTCGCGCGCGGAGATCGACACGCTCGAGTCGGCGGTGCGCGAGCGCCCGGGAGCACGTGAGGCGCAACGGGCGTTGGCCGCCGACGTGACGACGCTGGTGCACGGCGGCGACGCCACGGCCGCGGTCGTCGCCGCCAGCGGTGCCCTGTTCGGTCGAGGGGACCTCGACGGCCTGGACGCGCGCACGCTGGCCGCGGCCGTGGCCGAGCTCCCCAGGACGTCGGCACAGGTCGGCGACGCCGTCGTCGACCTGCTCGCCGACTCCGGCCTGGTGACGTCGAAGGGTGCCGCGCGACGCGCGATCACCGAAGGGGGCGCCTACGTGAACAACGTCAAGGTCGAGGCCGAGGACGCGCGCCTCGAACCGACGGACCTGCTGCACGGGCGATTCGCGGTGCTCCGTCGTGGCAAGAAGACCTTGGGGCTCGCGGACGCCGGCGCGCAGGTCTGAGCGGTCGGGTGCCTGCGGGCGCGTCGAGGGGGACGCCGACAGGCCGAGGATCAGCGGAGTTGGCATCGAGACCGGTGGCGTGTACTGTTCTCGATGTTCGCCCGGCAGGGAGGAACAGACACCACGGTGTAGCTCCTCGGAGCAGGCGCGATGTGGCTGGATCCCCCGGACGATTCCCCTCTGTGAAGGTCTTGGCGCAGTCGCGCCGTACCTGCCACCGGGGGAGCTGGACCGGCAGCAGCGAGTCCTCTCGATCCCAGGATCCGAGGTTGGAGAGCGGGCGCCGGCTCTGGTAGGGTTGAGAAGTTGCCCCAAGTGAGGTTCTGCCCGGTTGGGTGGGGCTGAGTTGGTGTGTGTCGGTTGTTTGAGAACTCAACAGTGTGCTTGTAAGTCAGTGCCAAGTTTTGCCTTGTGGCGTGGTTGGCTGGGTTGCCCGTCGGGTGGTCTGGTTGGTTGTGCTGGAGGGTTTTGTTTGGTTGATTTCGGAAGATGATGTCAGCATCATGTTTCGTTTGGCCAGTTTTGTGAACCTG
>NZ_JACYHB010000005.1 GCF_014837295.1 Cellulosimicrobium arenosum | reverse complement strand
GGTGTGTGTCGGTTGTTTGAGAACTCAACAGTGTGCTTGTAAGTCAGTGCCAAGTTTTGCCTTGTGGCGTGGTTGGCTGGGTTGCCCGTCGGGTGGTCTGGTTGGTTGTGCTGGAGGGTTTTGTTTGGTTGATTTCGGAAGATGATGTCAGCATCATGTTTCGTTTGGCCAGTTTTGTGAACCTGTTGAGGGTTCGCTTCGTATGGATTGTTGGCTGCCGGGTTTTTCTTGGTGGTTGGCGTGAATCATTTACGGAGAGTTTGATCCTGGCTCAGGACGAACGCTGGCGGCGTGCTTTACACATGCAAGTCGAACGATGATGCCCAGCTTGCTGGGTGGATTAGTGGCGAACGGGTGAGTAACACGTGAGTAACCTGCCCCTGACTTCGGGATAACTCCGGGAAACCGGTGCTAATACTGGATATGAACTGTCCTCGCATGGGGGTGGTTGGAAAGTTTTTCGGTCAGGGATGGGCTCGCGGCCTATCAGCTTGTTGGTGGGGTGATGGCCTACCAAGGCGACGACGGGTAGCCGGCCTGAGAGGGCGACCGGCCACACTGGGACTGAGACACGGCCCAGACTCCTACGGGAGGCAGCAGTGGGGAATATTGCACAATGGGCGAAAGCCTGATGCAGCGACGCCGCGTGAGGGATGACGGCCTTCGGGTTGTAAACCTCTTTCAGTAGGGAAGAAGCGAAAGTGACGGTACCTGCAGAAGAAGCGCCGGCTAACTACGTGCCAGCAGCCGCGGTAATACGTAGGGCGCAAGCGTTGTCCGGAATTATTGGGCGTAAAGAGCTCGTAGGCGGTTTGTCGCGTCTGGTGTGAAAACTCGAGGCTCAACTTCGAGCTTGCATCGGGTACGGGCAGACTAGAGTGCGGTAGGGGAGACTGGAATTCCTGGTGTAGCGGTGGAATGCGCAGATATCAGGAGGAACACCGATGGCGAAGGCAGGTCTCTGGGCCGCAACTGACGCTGAGGAGCGAAAGCATGGGGAGCGAACAGGATTAGATACCCTGGTAGTCCATGCCGTAAACGTTGGGCACTAGGTGTGGGGCTCATTCCACGAGTTCCGTGCCGCAGCAAACGCATTAAGTGCCCCGCCTGGGGAGTACGGCCGCAAGGCTAAAACTCAAAGGAATTGACGGGGGCCCGCACAAGCGGCGGAGCATGCGGATTAATTCGATGCAACGCGAAGAACCTTACCAAGGCTTGACATGCACCGGTAACACTCAGAGATGGGTGCCCCTTTTAGGTCGGTGTACAGGTGGTGCATGGTTGTCGTCAGCTCGTGTCGTGAGATGTTGGGTTAAGTCCCGCAACGAGCGCAACCCTCGTCCCATGTTGCCAGCGGGTTATGCCGGGGACTCATGGGAGACTGCCGGGGTCAACTCGGAGGAAGGTGGGGATGACGTCAAATCATCATGCCCCTTATGTCTTGGGCTTCACGCATGCTACAATGGCCGGTACAAAGGGCTGCGATGCCGCAAGGCGGAGCGAATCCCAAAAAGCCGGTCTCAGTTCGGATTGGGGTCTGCAACTCGACCCCATGAAGTCGGAGTCGCTAGTAATCGCAGATCAGCAACGCTGCGGTGAATACGTTCCCGGGCCTTGTACACACCGCCCGTCAAGTCACGAAAGTCGGTAACACCCGAAGCTCATGGCCCAACCCCTTGTGGGAGGGAGTGGTCGAAGGTGGGACTGGCGATTGGGACTAAGTCGTAACAAGGTAGCCGTACCGGAAGGTGCGGCTGGATCACCTCCTTTCTAAGGAGCTTGCCGGCTCTGCTGGTGCCCTTCGGGGTGCGGTGGGGTCCAGGTGCCACCGCCCGTGCCGTTCGTGTGCGGGGGTGGTTGCTCATGGGTGGAACACTGACGGAGAGCTCTTGTCCTCGCGGGTCGTGCTAGTACCTGCTGGTGGGTGTCGTTGCTGTCCCTTCGGGGGTGGTGGTGGTGGTTGCTGGTGGTGGAACGTGTGGTGCGTGGGGTGGGGGTTCGTCGAGCACACTGTTGGGTCCTCAGGTCACCGGCCATCTTCGGGTGGGGTTGCCTGGTACGGGTCGGTCCGTGGATCGCGAACCGCTCACTGGTCCTTTCGGGGTCGGTGGGTAGGCGGGTCTGGTTGCGGGTCGGGGTCGTTGGTTGTTTGAGAACTGCACAGTGGACGCGAGCATCTTTGAATCATCAAGGATTCTTCTTGAATTCTTGGTTTCTGTAGTAGTTGTTGTTGTTGAAGTTTTTAAGGGCACAGGGTGGATGCCTTGGCACTAGGAGCCGAAGAAGGACGTTGTAGCCTGCGATAAGCCTCGGGGAGCTGGCAAACGAGCTGTGATCCGAGGGTTTCCGAATGGGGGAACCCCGTACGAGTCATGTCGTGCGACCTGCACCTGAATATATAGGGTGTGTGGAGGGAACGCCGGGAAGTGAAACATCTCAGTACCGGCAGGAAGAGATATTCCGTGAGTAGTGGCGAGCGAAAGCGGATGAGGCCAAACCGGGCACGTGTTCAAGCTGTCAGGCGTTGCGTGTTCGGGGTTGTGGGACCTCTTGGGTGGATCTGACAGTCCGCCAGGGAGTAAGAAAGTTGTGTCATAGTCGAACCGCATTGAAAGGCGGACCACAGACGGTGCGAGTCCGGTAGACGAAATGGCGCGGCCTCCTGAGAGGGATCCCAAGTAGCACGGGGCCCGTGAAATCCCGTGTGAATCCGGCAAGACCACTTGCTAAGCCTAAATACTACCTAGTGACCGATAGCGGACCAGTACCGTGAGGGAAAGGTGAAAAGTACCCCGGGAGGGGAGTGAAATAGTACCTGAAACCGTGTGCCTACAATCCGTTGGAGCCTCCTTGGTTGGGGTGACAGCGTGCCTTTTGAAGAATGAGCCTGCGAGTTAGTGCTCAGTGGCGAGGTTAACCCGTGCGGGGAAGCCGTAGCGAAAGCGAGTCCGAACAGGGCGTATGAGTCGCTGGGTCTAGACCCGAAGCGAAGTGATCTAGCCATGGGCAGGTTGAAGCGTGGGTAAGACCGCGTGGAGGACCGAACCCACCAGGGTTGAAAACCTGGGGGATGACCTGTGGTTAGGGGTGAAAGGCCAATCAAACTTCGTGATAGCTGGTTCTCCCCGAAATGCATTTAGGTGCAGCGTCACGTGTTTCTTGCCGGAGGTAGAGCACTGGATGGCTAATGGGCCCTACAAGGTTACTGACGTCAACCAAACTCCGAATGCCGGTAAGTGAGAGCGTGGCAGTGAGACTGCGGGGGATAAGCTTCGTAGTCGAGAGGGAAACAGCCCAGACCACCGGCTAAGGCCCCTAAGCGTGTGCTAAGTGGGAAAGGATGTGGAGTTGCACAGACAACCAGGAGGTTGGCTTAGAAGCAGCCACCCTTGAAAGAGTGCGTAATAGCTCACTGGTCAAGTGATTCCGCGCCGACAATGTAGCGGGGCTCAAGTACACCGCCGAAGCCGTGGCATCTGCGCAGTAACTCAGGCCTTCGTGGTCCAGAGGCGCAGGTGGGTAGGGGAGCGTCGTGTGGCCGGTGAAGCCGCGGGGGAACCCAGCGGTGGAGGCCACACGAGTGAGAATGCAGGCATGAGTAGCGAATGACGGGTGAGAAACCCGTCCGCCGAATGACCAAGGGTTCCAGGGCCAGGTTAATCCGCCCTGGGTAAGTCGGGACCTAAGGCGAGGCCGACAGGCGTAGTCGATGGACAAGGAGTTGATATTCTCCTACCGGCGAAGAACCGCCCGTACCGAGCCCGGTGATGCTGACCACCACCAACCACCACCGCTACCTTCGGGTAGCACCGGTGGGGCGTCGTGGGACCCAATCCGGTAGTAGGTAAGCGTATTAACAGGGGTGACGCAGGAAGGTAGCCCGGCGTGGCGATGGTAGACCACGTCCAAGGCTGTAGGCCGTCGGGTAGGCAAATCCGCCCGGCAACAGGCTGAGAGCTGACAGTGAGCGCACAAGCGCGAATCGGGTGATCCTATGCTGCCAAGAAAAGCCTCGACGCGAGGTTCTAGCCGCCCGTACCCCAAACCGACTCAGGTGGTCAGGTAGAGAATACCAAGGCGATCGAGCGAATCGTGGTTAAGGAACTCGGCAAAATGCCCCCGTAACTTCGGGAGAAGGGGGGCCCGAAACGTGAACCGACTTGCTCGGGGAGCGTGGACGGCCGCAGAGACCAGGGAGAAGCGACTGTTTACTAAAAACACAGGTCCGTGCGAAGTCGCAAGACGATGTATACGGACTGACGCCTGCCCGGTGCTGGAAGGTTAAGAGGACGGGTCAACCCTTCGGGGTGAAGCTCAGAATTTAAGCCCCAGTAAACGGCGGTGGTAACTATAACCATCCTAAGGTAGCGAAATTCCTTGTCGGGTAAGTTCCGACCTGCACGAATGGCGTAACGACTTCTCCGCTGTCTCAACCGCGAACTCGGCGAAATTGCACTACGAGTAAAGATGCTCGTTACGCGCAGCAGGACGGAAAGACCCCGGGACCTTTACTATAGCTTGGTATTGGTGTTCGGTGCGGCTTGTGTAGGATAGGTGGGAGACTATGAAACCAGCACGCCAGTGCGGGTGGAGTCAACGTTGAAATACCACTCTGGCCGCTTCGTATACCTAACTTCGGTCCGTGATCCGGACCAGGGACAGTGCCTGGTGGGTAGTTTAACTGGGGCGGTTGCCTCCCAAAGAGTAACGGAGGCGCTCAAAGGTTCCCTCAGCCTGGTTGGCAATCAGGTGTCGAGTGCAAGTGCACAAGGGAGCTTGACTGTGAGACTGACAGGTCGAGCAGGGACGAAAGTCGGAACTAGTGATCCGGCCATGGCTAGTGGAAGCGTGGTCGCTCAACGGATAAAAGGTACCCCGGGGATAACAGGCTGATCTTGCCCAAGAGTCCATATCGACGGCATGGTTTGGCACCTCGATGTCGGCTCGTCGCATCCTGGGGCTGGAGTAGGTCCCAAGGGTTGGGCTGTTCGCCCATTAAAGCGGTACGCGAGCTGGGTTTAGAACGTCGTGAGACAGTTCGGTCCCTATCCGCTGCGCGCGCAGGAAACTTGAGAAGGGCTGTCCCTAGTACGAGAGGACCGGGACGGACGAACCTCTGGTGTGCCAGTTGTTCCGCCAGGAGCACGGCTGGTTGGCTACGTTCGGAAGGGATAACCGCTGAAAGCATCTAAGCGGGAAGCCTGCTTCAAGATGAGGTTTCCACACCCCTCGCGGGTGGAAGGCACCCAGCAGAACACTGGGTCGATAGGCCGGACGTGGAAACGGGGACGAAAGACCCGTGCAGCTGACCGGTACTAATCAGCCGACAACTTCAACACCCCAACAACCTTTGTGCTACGCGTCCACTGTGCGGTTCCCGAACCACCAACCCCCACCACCCCTCCACCACGAGGGGGCGGCACCCCGGTTGGACGAGTTCGAACGAGTTACGGCGGTCACAGCGAAGGGGAAACGCCCGGTCCCATACCGAACCCGGAAGCTAAGCCCTTCAGCGCCGATGGTACTGCCCTGGAGACGGGGTGGGAGAGTAGGACGCCGCCGGACACCCTTCACCGAAGGCCCACCCCACACGGGGTGGGCCTTCGGCATCTCCGCACCCGTCATCCTTCGGACGCGTTCGTTCATCTCGGGGCGGATCGTCGGAGCCGGTCAGGTCAGAGCACGGGCAGGATGCGGCCGAGGTCGGGGACCGCGTCGGAGACGTGCACCGGACGCAGTGCGCGCGCGAGCAGATCGACGTCGTAGGGCGTGCGGCCGCACGCGAGCCGTAGCCACAGTCGCGCGTCGTCCACCTCGAGGCTCCATCCCCCGCGCGTCACGACGATCTGCAGGAGGGCGTCGGAGACCGCGTCCAGCGCGGCCGGGTGCACGGGGTCGGTCGAGGCCCCGGGGAAGGACCGGGCCAGGTCGTCGGCGTGCACGACGAGCTCGAGCGTCCGGGTCAGGACCATGTCCCCCAGCGCGACAGGGCCGCGTGGCGCCTGGACGACCCTCAGGCTCTCGAGCTCGTCGAGCCGGGCCAGGCCCGTCGTCGCCAGTCGTTCGATGCCGGCGAGACGGTCCGGTGCCAGCTCGCGGTCGAGCACACGTGCTGCGTCGGCGATCTCGGTCGCGCGCTCCGGGTAGGTGCCGAGGTACTCCGCGAGCGTGAGCGGTACCGTGCCGGCGGGAACCGGTCCGCACCGCGTGACGGCGACCCAGTTCCGCCCGAGGTGGGAGAGCAGCTCGCCCACGGTCCAGCCGTCGAGCACGCTGGGCCGGTCGACGGACAGGACGAGCGCGTCGCCGAGCCCGTGGAGCCACCGGTCGAGCCGATCCCACTGCGCCCGCAGTTCATGGATCGTCGCCGCGGGGTCGGGTGCCATGGCCCCATGGTGCCGTCCGTGCCGCGTCGATGTCACGGATCGGCCGCCTGCACGCGTCGTGTGATCTCGTCGACACGGCCGGGCGGGTCGACGCCGTGCACAACGTCGCCAACCCTGACAAGCTGCGCGCGCTCCCGGACGGTGCCCGCGAGCTCTGAGCCCGACGGGTGCCCGCCGTCAGTCCGGGACGCTGCTGCGCTCGCCGAGGAAGTCGGAGATGATCGGGCCGAGCTGGTCGTCCTCCACGAGGAACCCGTCATGGCCGTAGTCGCTGCGCAGCGTCCGAAGTGCCGCTCCCGGGACGCCGTCGGCGATCCGTGCGCAGTCGGCAGGAAGGAACAGCCTGTCCGTGTCGACCGCGACGACGAGGGTGCGCGCCGTGATCGCGGCGAGCGCGGCCGCGACACCACCACGGTCGCGACCGAGGTCGTGCGTGAGCATCGACAGGGTCAGGACCACGTACGAGTTGGCGTCGAACCTGCGGCAGAGCTTGTCCGCGTGGTGGTCCAGGTAGGACTGCACGGCGTAGCGGCCGTCGGTGAACGGGTCCTCACCGCCCTGCGGGATCCGCCCGAACCGCCGGTCGAGCTCGCGTGCCGAACGGTACGTGGTGTGCGCGATCTGCCGGGCGATCCCGAGCCCGGCGTGCGGTCCGTCGCCGTCGTCGGCATCGTAGTAGTCGCCTCCGCGGAAGCGGGAGTCGGCGTGGATCGCGCCGAGCTGCGGGTGGGCCCAGGCGATCTGGTCGCCCGTCGCCTGCGCGTTGGTCGCGATCGCGGCGATCGACCGCACGCCGACACCTGCCTCCGGGCCGAGCAGCGCCCACTCGAGCACGCGGTGCCCACCCATGGAGGCGCCGACGACGAGCGCCCAGGACGTGATCCCGAGCGCCCGGGTCAGCTCGATCTCGACCGCGACCTGGTCACGGGCGGTGACCCGGGGGAACCGGCTCCCCCAGGGTGCGCCGTCGGGAGCCTCCGAGGCGGGCCCGGTCGTCCCCTGGCACCCGCCGAGCACGTTCGGTGCGACCACGAACCACCGGTCCGTGTCGATCGGTGCCCCCGGACCGACCATCTCCTGCCACCAGCCGGCTGTCGGGTGCCCCGCACCGGCCGGACCGGAGACGTGCGCGTCGCCGGTGAGCGCGTGCAGGACCAGCACGGCGTTCGACCCGTCCGGGTCCAGGGTGCCCCACGTCTCGTAGGCCATCCGGACGCCGGGCAGACGGCCGCCGCCCTCGAGGTCGAACGTGCCGACGTCGGCGAACCGGCGTGCTCCCACCGCGTCCCCGACGCGCCACGCCCCGGTCGCGGGGATCGGCGCCGTCGTCGGGGCGCGGGGCGACCTCACGCCGGGCGCGCCCGCGTCCGGGGCGGTCCCGCCGTGTGGAAGGTCGTCGTTCGCTGGGCTCACCGCACGCCACTCTACGGCGGCGTCGTCCGCGCCGTGCGGTCTGTCCAGGTGCGTCATCAGGCTGTCGCCGTCAGGTCAGGCGTCCGGGGCAGAGGCCGCAGCGGCGAATCCCAGCTCGAGGTCGGCGAGGAGGTCGTCGACGTGCTCGATGCCCACCGCGAGGCGCACGAGCCCCGGGGTCACGCCGGACAGCGCCTGCTGCTCGGGCGTGAGCTGGCTGTGCGTGGTCGACGCCGGGTGGATCACCAACGAGCGGACGTCGCCGATGTTCGCCACGTTCGAGTGCAGCTCCAGGGCCGAGACGAAGGCCTGACCGGCCTGCGTACCGCCGTCGATCTCGAACGCGAGCACCGCGCCCGCCCCGCGCGGCAGGTACTTCTGGGCGTTCGCGTGCCACGGGCTCGAGGACAGTCCCGCGTAGTGGACGGTCCGCACCTCGTCACGCGCCTCGAGCCACTCGGCGACCCGCTGCGCGTTCGCCACGTGCCGCTCCATGCGCAGCGAGAGGGTCTCGATGCCCTGGGCGATGAGGAACGCGTTGAACGGAGAGATCGCCGAGCCGAGGTCGCGCAGGAGCTGGACCCGGGCCTTGAGGACGTACGCGAGGTTCGCGCCCAGGATGCCGTCCACCCCGAGGTCGCGCGCGTAGACGAGCCCGTTGTACGACGGGTCGGGCGTGTTGAAGCCGGGGAACTTCTCCGGGTCCGCCGCGAAGTCGAACGACCCGCCGTCGACGATCACTCCGCCGATGGCGGTCCCGTGGCCGCCGAGGTACTTCGTCGCCGAGTGGACCACGATGTCGGCACCGTGCTCGAGCGGGCGCACGAGATAGGGCGTCGCGACGGTGTTGTCGACGACCAGCGGGACGCCGTTCTCGTGCGCCACCCCCGCGACCGCCTCGATGTCGAGGACGTCCGCGCGGGGGTTGGGGATCGTCTCCGCGAAGAGGAGCCTGGTGTTCGGCCGGACGGCGTCGCGCCAGGACTGCGGGTCGTGCGGGTCGGTGACGAACGTCGTCTCGATGCCGAGCCTCGGCAGCGTGTGCTGCAACAGGTTGTAGGTGCCGCCGTACAGGCTCGGCGAGGCGACCACGTGGTCGCCGGCGCTGGCGACGTTGAGGATCGCGAACGTCTCGGCCGCCTGCCCGGACGCGAGGAGGAGGGCGCCGACGCCGCCCTCGAGCGAGGCGATGCGGTTCTCGACCACCTCCTGCGTCGGGTTGCCGATGCGCGTGTAGATCGGACCGAGGTCCTGCAGCGCGAACCGGTCGGCGGCCACCGAGGCGTCGGGGAAGACGAAGGAGGTGGTCTGGTAGATCGGCAGCGCGCGTGCACCGGTGGTGGGGTCCGGGGACTGCCCGGCGTGGACCTGGCGGGTCTCGAAGGACCAGGTGGCGGACGGCTCGGGGGTGCTCATCGTGGCTCCTGCGGGTTCGGGGGACGACGGCGCGCGGCGCGCCGGGACGGGCGGTGCCGGGGGAGGGGACGACGTTGTCGTCGACCAGCCGCGGCGGATTCGGCGCACGGGGTCGGAATGCCCTGTCGATCGGCTGTGGACCGGTTGTCGGTGCTCTCGCGCCGGCTTCCTCGGCTGACGACGGACCGCGACACAGGCAGGCGAACGTGCGCTGGGGTCAGCAACACATTCGTCGGTTCATGCACCGACAGTAGGCGTGCGCCGGGCTGACGGGCACGACGTCTCGTGATGTGAGACCACATGCTGAGAACTCGTCCGCCCGTCGGATCGCGCGTGCGCGACATGACAGGCAGAGTGTTGCGGGTGCTGTCAACGGGACACGCCGAGGAGGTTGCATGAGGTTGGTCGGGTCGTCAGCCCGTCCTGGCGTGCGCCGTGGGCGACGGGCCGTCGGGTCGGTGCTCGCTCCGGTGCTCGGGACGTTGCTGGCACTTGGAGGCGCAGGTGTCCTGCTCGCTGCGCCTGCGCAGTCCGCGCCGCCGTCGGGCGACGACGTCCGCGGCGCCCAGCGCGAGGAGCAGCGGGCGGAGCGCGGCGTCGCGACCGTGGAGGCCGATCTTGCCGGGCTGCGCGCTCGCCAGGCGTCGGCGAGGTCCGCGGTCCAGCTCGCGGCGGAGGAGTATGCGGCCGCCCGCTCGGCCGTCGACGCCGCGGACGTCGAGGTCGACGACGCGCACGCCGCCGTCGCCGAGGCCGAGGCGGACGAGGCCGGTTCGCGCGGTGCGCTCGGTGCGCTCTACCGTGCGACGCGCCAGGAGCCGACAGGACTGGAGGCCGCGGAGGCGCTGCTGGACGCCACCGAGGTCGCCGACGTCGTCGAGCGGGAGACCGTCGAGCGGGCGGCAGGGCGCACGGTGAGCACCGCCGTCGCCGAGCACACGACGGCGCGCGCGGTCGCGGACACCGCCCGCGCCCGTGCCGCCGCCGCGCTCGACCACCGGACGGCCGTCGAGGGCGCAGCCCGCACCGCGCTCGCCGACGCGCAGGACGCGCAGGCCGGGCTCGACGCCGCGGTCGACGCCTCCGCGGCGGAGCGCGAGTCCCTGCTCGCCGAGCTCGCCCGCGCGCGCGAGACGTCGGTCGCGGTCGAGCGCGAGCGCCAGGACGCGCTCGACGCGCAGGCGGACCGCGACGCGGAGGAACGGGCCCGCGCGCGCGTCGGGGCCGCGGCGGACGACGAGCCGGACGGCGCGCCGTCGGGCCGCGGGAGCGCGGCACCCCGTGCCGCCGACGCCGCGGACTCGAACGGGTCCGCCGCTCCTGCCCCACGGCCGACCCCGCGCCCGGAGCCTGCACCCGCCCCTGAGCCGGCTCCGGCGCCCGACCCGGAGCCGGAGCCCGAGCCGGTCGTCAAGGAGCCCGTGCCCGAGGCGCCGCCGGGGACCTCGGTCGGGAGCGCCGCACAGGGGCAGGCCGCCGCGGCGTGGGCACGTACGAAGATCGGCGCGCCGTACGTGTTCGGCGGGACGGGGCCCGGCTACGACTGCTCGGGCCTGACGTCGCGCGCCTGGGCGTCCGCGGGCGTCGACGTCACGCGCACGTCCCGGACCCAGTACCGGCGCGTGCAGAAGATCGCCTACGACCGTCTGCGCCCGGGGGACCTCGTCTTCTACGCGAACGACACGTCCGACCCGACGACGATCCGGCACGTCGCGATCTACGTGGGCGGCGGCCGGATGGTCGAGGCGCCGCAGCCCGGGGTCGACGTGCGCGAGGTGCCGGTGCGCTGGACCGACGCGATGCCCTACGCGGGCCGCCCCTGACGCGTGCGCCGGCGCCGGTCAGTGCCCGGCGTAGTACCCCGTGTCGATCGCACGCTGCCGCGAGCGCTCGATCTCGGCCTCGGCCTCCGTACGACCCACCCAGTGGGCGCCTTCGACAGACTTGCCGGGCTCGAGGTCCTTGTAGACCTCGAAGAAGTGCTGGATCTCCAGGCGGTGGAAGTCCGACACGTCGTCGATGTCCTGGCGCCACGCGGCCCGCTGGTCACCCGTGGGGACGCACAGCACCTTGTCGTCACCGCCCGCCTCGTCGCGCATGCGGAACATGCCGAGAGCGCGGCAGCGGATCAGGCAGCCGGGGAACGTGGGCTCCTCGAGCAGGACGAGCGCGTCGAGCGGGTCGCCGTCCTCGCCGAGCGTGCCCTCGATGAACCCGTAGTCGTCCGGGTAGCGGGTCGACGTGAAGAGCATGCGGTCGAGGCGGATGCGACCGCTCACGTGGTCGACCTCGTACTTGTTGCGCTGGCCCTTCGGGATCTCGATCGTGACGTCGAACTCCACTGTTCTCCTCCAGTCGTACCGGCACCGCGGGATCGGGCGGTGGCTGGTCGGGTGCTGCGTTGACCGTCTGCGTCGTGCCTACGTCGTGTGCGTCGTGGGGGCGGATCGAGCCACGCCCTCGCGCGAGATCAAGTGTGACACGCGCAGCGCCCGTCCGGACGGCGGCCAGGTCGGCGGGCGCCGCATCCGATGGGTGATAATGCGCACGTCGCTCGGACGGGGTGGCACGTGGCGAGAGGGATCGGGTCATGGGTTGGGGCACGCGCGCCGGGGCGACGGTCGGCGTGGTGCTCGCACTCGTGGGCGGCTACCTCGTCGCGGACGCGACGGACGTCGTGCCCGGCATGCTCACGACGGCGCCCCCGCCACCGGAGCCGGCGCCCTTCCCCGACGCCCCCGGCGCGGTCGCCGCGCCACCGCTGGCCGTCGCGCTCCCTCCGCTCGACGACGCGGCGACGGAGCCGGTCGCCGACGCCGTCCAGGCGAAGGTCGACGACCTCGTGGACGACGACCGGCTCGGGCCACGTGTCGGGGCGGTCGTCACGGACGCCGCGACGGGCGAGAGGCTGGGCGCCGCGGCCACGGACGCCGGCCACGTGCCGGCCTCCACCCAGAAGCTCCTCACCGCGGCCGCCGCGCTGACGTCGCCGGGAGCCGCGACCACGATCCCGACGACCGTGCTGCTCGACGGCCAGGACGACCTGTACCTCGTCGGCGGCGGCGACATGATGCTCGCCGCCGGCGCGGGGGACCCCACGCTGGTCAACGGTCGCGCCGGCCTGGCCGACCTCGCGGGACAGGTCGCCGACGAGCTGCGGCTGACCGGTCGCACGACGGTCACGCTGCGCCTCGACGACACCGTCTTCACGGGCGACGCCGTCAGCCCGTCCGTCTTCCCGGGGAACGTCACCGCGGGGTACATCGCCCCCGTGGCGGCGCTCGCGGTCGACGTCGCGCGCCTCGACGACGACGAGTACGCCCGGCGCGAGGCGGACCCGGCGCTGGCGGCGGCCCAGGCGTTCGTCGAGGCCCTGGACGCCGAGCGCGTCACGGTGGAGGGCGACGTGACCCGGGCGCGGGCGCCGTCGGCCGCGACGGCCGTCGGCGAGGTCCGTTCCGCCCCGCTCGGCGAGGTCGTCGACTACCTCCTCCAGCACTCGGACAACACGATCACCGAGGTCGTCGGCAGGCTCGTGGCGATCGATGCCGGCCTGCCCGGTTCGGCCGACGCCGCGACCCGGGCCGTGCTGGCGACCGTGGGAGCGCTCGGTGTGGACCTCGACGGCGCGGTGCTCGCCGACTGCTCGGGGCTCGGCGACGGCTCCGTCCTCACGCCGGGACAGCTCGCGGCCGTCGTCGGGCTCCTCGTCGACCCGGCCCACCCCGAGCTGCGCTCCGGCGCCGTCGGGCTGCCGATCGCCGGGCTGCGCGGGACGCTCGGCGACCGCTTCCTCGACAGCGCCGCGCGCGGTGTCGCCCGCGCCAAGACCGGCAGCCTTCCCGACGTGACGTCGCTCGCCGGCACGGTCGTCACCGCCGACGACCGGCTGCTCGTGTACACCCTGATGGCCGACGAGGTGCCCGCGGGCGGCACCTACGGCGCGCGCGTCATCTTCGACGAGTTCGTCGGTGGTCTCGCGGCCTGCGGCTGCACGGGCGGCTGACCGGGATACCGTGGGGCGGTGACGCCCTGGGACCCGTCCGACCAGTCCGGAACCGAACCGCCCGGACCACCCGCCCCCGAGGACGGTGGGGCGCTGGGTGACGGGGCGCGTCCGCACGCCGTCGCGCAGGTGGTGGACTGGTCCGCGGCCGCGCAGATCGCGGCGCGCCTGGCCCCGGCCGGGCCGCCGGTGTCCCGCGACGAGCTGACCGACCTCGTGGGCGGGCTGCGGGACGCGGCGGCGCGCGCCGTCGGGCACGTGCTCGACGTGACGCGCATGGCGCCGAGCGCGGGCGGGACGACCCTGGGCGACGTGTACGTCGTGGACCGTGCGCGGTGGGCACAGGCGAACACCGAGATCATGGCCTCCCTCACGCAGGACGTCGCGACCGGTCTCGAGCTGCCGGGCGGGCGCGTCACCCGGGCGGCGGCCCTCGCCGGTGCCGCGGAGGTCGGCGCCGTGCTCGCCGTCCTCGCGAGCCGGGTCCTCGGGCAGTTCGACCCGTACAGCGCGTCCGGCTCGACGGGACCGGGTCGGCTCGTGCTCGTGGCGCCCAACGTGCTGCACGTCGAGCGGGCTCTCGACCTCGTCCCCGGGGACTTCCGGCTGTGGGTCTGCCTGCACGAGCAGACGCACGCGCTGCAGTTCGCGACGGCACCCTGGCTCGCCGAGCACCTGCGGACCGGTGCGCGCGAGCTCCTGGGCGAGCTCTCGGCCTCGTCGCACCGCCTCTCCGAGGCACGGCTGCGCGAGAAGCTGCGCACCGTCGGCGGGGCCGTCCTGCGGGCCGTGCGAGGGGAGGACGGCTTCGTCGACGGGCTGCTCGGACCCGACGAGAAGCGCCGGCTCGAGGACGTGACCGCCGTCATGGCGCTCCTCGAGGGCCACGCCGACGTCGCGATGGACGCCGTCGGGCCTCGGACCGTGCGGACCGTGCGGACCATCCGCAGGAAGTTCGAGGCGCGGCGCGACGGCGGAGGGCGCTTCGACACGGTGCTGCGGCGCGTCCTCGGGATGGACGCCAAGATCGCGCAGTACCGCGACGGCGCCGCGTTCGTCCGGGCCGTCGAGCGGCAGGTGGGACGCGACGGGTTCAACGCCGTGTGGGCCGGGTCCGAGAACCTGCCCACCGCCCGCGAGATCGCCGACGCGCGCGCCTGGGTGCGGCGCGTGCACGGCTGACCGGTGACCGGACCCGCGCCCGTCGTGGCACGCGCGCGGCGCGCCGTCCGTGCCGCGGTCGCCGACCTGCCGGCCGACGCCCTGGTGCTCGTCGCGTGCTCGGGCGGCGCGGACTCCACGGCGCTCGCCGCGGCGACCGCGTTCGTCGCGCCCCGGTCGGGCCTGCGCGCGGGCGCGGTCGTCGTCGACCACGACCTGCAGGGCGGGAGCGACCGGGTGGCGGCCGACGCCGCGGGTCGCTGCCGGGTGCTCGGGCTCGACCCGGTCGAGGTCCGCCGCGTCGTCGTGCACGGTGCGGGCGACGGTCCGGAGGCCCGGGCCCGGACGGCGCGCTACGCCGCGCTCGACGAGGCGGCGCGGCGGCTGGGCGCGGACGCCGTCCTGCTCGGGCACACGCTCGACGACCAGGCGGAGACGGTGCTGCTCGGCCTCGCGCGCGGCTCCGGCGCGCGCTCCCTCGCGGGCATGGCGCCGCGCCGCGGGCCGTACCGGCGCCCGTTCCTGGGCCTGCGCCGGCAGCAGACGGAGGGCGTCTGCGACGCCCTCGGCCTCGCGTACTGGGACGATCCCACCAACGGGCCTCGTGTGGTCACGGCTGCCGGGCCCGGGGAGGCGCCGACGCAGACCCTGCCGACGCGGTCGCGCGTGCGCGGCCGCGTGGTGCCCGCGCTCGTCGACGTCCTCGGCCCGGGCGCGGTGCCCGGACTGGCCCGCACCGCCGACCTGCTGCGCGACGACGCGGACCTCCTCGACACGCTCGCCGCCGACCTCCTGGCCGCGGCGAGGCTCGCGCCCGACGACGTCCCCGCCGACGGCGCGCAGGTCGCGCCACCGGCGGTCGTGCTCGACGTCGCGGCGCTCGCCCGCGCGCACCCGGCGCTGCGGCGCCGTGCGCTGCGTCGTGCGGCGCTGCTCGTGGGGTGCCCGGCCGGCGACCTGTTCGCCGTGCACGTCGAGGCGGTGGACGCGCTCGTGGTCGACTGGCACGGCCAGGGACCGGTGCACCTGCCGGCCGACCGTCGGGCGAGCCGCACGTGTGGCAGGCTTTGCCTGGGCTCCTCGGCGGGCCCGCACCCTCCACCCATCGTCCCTTCCGGGACCCGTCGAACGCAGGAGTGACACCCCGTGGACGAATCGGACGTCGCAGGCGACCTCGAGAGCGTGCTGCTCTCCGAGGAACAGCTCGGCCGCAGGCTCGACGAGATCGCCGAGCAGATCGACCGCGACTACGCGGGCCAGGACCTCCTGCTCGTGGGCGTGCTCAAGGGCGCCGTCATGGTGATGGCGGACCTCGCACGCCGGCTCGGCCACCCGGTCGAGATGGACTGGATGGCGGTCTCGTCCTACGGGTCGGGCACCAAGTCCTCGGGCGTGGTGCGCATCCTCAAGGACCTCGACGCCGACCTCACGGGCCGCAACGTGCTCATCGTCGAGGACATCATCGACTCGGGCCTCACGCTCTCGTGGCTGCTCTCCAACCTGCGCTCGCGCGGCCCGGCCTCGGTCGAGATCGCGGCCATGCTGCGCAAGCCGGACGCGGCGAAGACCGACGTGGACGTGCGCTACGTCGGGTTCGACATCCCGAACGAGTTCGTGGTCGGCTACGGGCTCGACTACGCGGAGAAGTACCGCAACCTGCCGTTCGTCGCGACGCTCGCCGCGCACGTCTACTCGGTCTGAGCCGCCGCGGCGGGTCCGCGGCGGCCCCGTGCGCAGACCCTCGTGACCGCCGACCACCACGCCCTGGGCGAACAGGTGCGGATTCGGCAGCGCTCGGTCAGGCAGAGCGTGTAGTTTCGAGCCCGAACACTTGCCCGAGCGGAGGGATCCGGGGCGCCCGCCCCGTCGCCGATGAACATCAAGAAGATTCTCAGTGGCCCGATCGTCTGGATCGTGGTCGGCCTCCTGATCCTCTGGATCGCGTTCGCGACGCTGTCCGGACCGTCGGTGCAGCGCATCGACACCTCCCAGGGTCTCGAGCTCCTCACCGGCGACACGGTCGACCAGGCCCTCATCGTCGACGGCGACCAACGCGTGCGGCTGACGCTGTCCGAGGACTACGTCGTGGACGAGGGCGAGGACACCGAGGAGAACAAGGGCAAGAACGTCGAGTTCTACTACGTCGCACCGCAGGGTGAGGACGTCGTCGACGCCGTCGTGTCCGCCGAGCCGGCGAAGGGGTACAACTCCGAGGTCGCCCAGCCGTCGTTCTGGTCGTCGTTGCTCGGGTTCCTCATCCCGTTCCTGCTCATCGGCGTCGTGTTCTGGTTCCTGCTGTCGCGCATGCAGGGTGGCGGGTCGCGCGTCATGGGCTTCGGCAAGTCCAAGGCGAAGCTGGTCTCGAAGGACACCCCCCAGGTCACGTTCACCGACGTCGCCGGCGCCGACGAGGCCGTCGAGGAGCTCCACGAGATCAAGGAGTTCCTCGCCGAGCCGGACAAGTTCCAGGCGGTCGGCGCGAAGATCCCCAAGGGCGTGCTGCTCTACGGCCCCCCGGGCACCGGGAAGACGCTCCTGGCGCGGGCCGTCGCCGGCGAGGCGGGCGTGCCGTTCTACTCCATCTCCGGGTCCGACTTCGTCGAGATGTTCGTCGGCGTGGGCGCGAGCCGCGTGCGCGACCTGTTCACGCAGGCCAAGGAGAACTCGCCCGCGATCATCTTCGTCGACGAGATCGACGCGGTCGGGCGGCACCGAGGCGCCGGCATGGGTGGCGGTCACGACGAGCGCGAGCAGACGCTCAACCAGCTCCTCGTCGAGATGGACGGGTTCGACGTCAAGACGAACGTCATCCTCATCGCCGCGACCAACCGTCCGGACATCCTCGACCCGGCGCTGCTGCGCCCGGGCCGGTTCGACCGCCAGATCGCCGTCGAGGCCCCCGACCTCAAGGGCCGCGAGGCGATCCTGCGCGTGCACGCCATGGGCAAGCCGATCGTCGAGGAGATCGACCTGCTCGCCGTCGCGCGCCGGACCCCGGGGTTCACCGGTGCGGACCTCGCGAACGTGCTCAACGAGGCGGCGCTGCTGACGGCCCGCAGCGGCGCCCAGCTCATCGACGACCGTGCGCTCGACGAGGCCATCGACCGCGTGATCGCGGGCCCGCAGAAGCGCACGCGGGTGATGAACGTCAAGGAGCAGAAGATCACGGCCTACCACGAGGGCGGGCACGCGCTCGTGGCGGCGGCGATGCGGTACACGGACCCGGTCACCAAGGTGACGATCCTGCCGCGCGGTCGTGCGCTCGGGTACACGATGGTCATGCCGACCGAGGACAAGTACTCCACGACGCGCAACGAGCTGCTCGACCAGCTCGCGTACGCGATGGGTGGGCGCGTCGCCGAGGAGCTCGTGTTCCACGACCCCACGACCGGTGCGTCGAACGACATCGAGAAGGCGACGTCGATCGCGAAGAAGATGGTCACCGAGTACGGCATGAGCGAGCGGGTCGGGGCGATCAAGCTCGGCACGGGCTCCGGCGAGCCGTTCATGGGCCGCGACATGGGCCACACGCGCGACTACTCCGAGTCCGTCGCCGGCACGGTCGACCACGAGGTGCGCAAGCTCGTCGAGGCCGCGCACGACGAGGCGTGGGAGGTCCTCACGCGCTACCGCGACGTGCTCGACGCGCTCGTCCTCGAGCTCCTCGACAAGGAGACGCTCAACCAGGCGGAGCTGGCCCGGGTCTTCGGCCCGGTGGAGAAGCGGCCGCCGCGCGACGTGTGGCTCTCGAGCGAGCAGCGTGCCGTCTCGCAGCGCCCCCCGGTGCAGACCGACGCGGAGAGGGCGGCGAGCAACGGCTCTCCGGTCATCCCGCAGGACGAGGCCGCCGCCGCGACCGACGAGCTGCCCCCGGAGCGCGTCGGCGAGGTGCCGCCCGGGAGCCCCGTGGACCGCGCGCTCGGGCGCGACGACGGTGACGTGACCGACGCGGACCGGGACTGACGTGGGCGACACCCCGGACGGCCGGACCGCGGGCCTGCAGCGGGCGACGTCGGCCCAGGACCTGCCGGCACCCGCCGACGTCCCGCCCTACGACGCTCCGCGCGCCGAGGCCGCGGTGCGCGAGCTGCTGCTCGCCGTCGGCGAGGACCCGGACCGCGAGGGCCTGCGCGACACGCCCGCGCGCGTCGCCCGGGCCTACCGCGAGGTCTTCGCGGGCCTGCGGCAGGAGCCGGACGACGTGCTGACCACGACGTTCGACATCGGCCACGAGGAGATGGTGCTCGTCAAGGACATCGAGGTGTACTCGACGTGCGAGCACCACCTCGTCCCCTTCCACGGCGTGGCTCACGTCGGGTACATCCCGAACGCCGACGGCCGCATCACCGGTCTGTCGAAGCTCGCGCGCCTGGTCGACGTCTTCGCCCGCCGCCCTCAGGTGCAGGAGCGGCTCACGTCCCAGGTCGCCGACGCGCTCGTCGAGCACCTGCAGCCGCGGGGCGCGATCGTCGTCGTGGAGTGCGAGCACCTGTGCATGTCGATGCGCGGGGTCCGCAAGCCCGGTTCCCGGACCGTGACGTCCGCGGTCCGGGGGCAGATGCGCGACGGCGCGACCCGCGCCGAGGCGATGAGCCTCATCCTCGGGAGGTAGCCCGGTGGGTGCCCCCGTCGTCGCCGGCCTCGAGGACCTCGCCGATGCCGGTCGCACGCTCGTCATGGGCGTGGTGAACGTCACGCCCGACTCGTTCTCCGACGGCGGGGAGTGGTACGAGCCCCGGGCCGCGCACCAGCACGCCCACGACCTGCTCGCCCAGGGAGCCGACATCCTCGACGTCGGCGGTGAGTCGACCCGTCCTGGTGCGGGGCGCGTACCCGTCGAGGTCGAGCTCGACCGTGTCCTGCCCCTCGTGTGGGCGCTCGCCGAGGAGGGCGCCGTCGTGAGCGTCGACACGACCCGGGCCGTCGTCGCCGAACGCGCCGTCGCGGCCGGGGCCCGGCTGGTCAACGACGTGTCGGGGGGGCTCGCCGACCCGGACATGGCCGGCGTCGTCGCGGGCACCGGCGTCGCCTACGTGTGCATGCACTGGCGGGGGCACGCCGACGTGATGGACTCCCTCGAGGACTACGACGACGTCGTGACCGACGTCCGCGCCGAGCTGGCGGACCGGGTCACGGCGCTCCGGTCGGCGGGCGTGCGGCGCGAGCAGATCGTGCTCGACCCGGGCCTGGGGTTCGCGAAGGCCGGGACGGCGAACTGGCCGTTGCTCGCCCGGCTGGGGGAGCTGGAGGCGCTGGGGCTCCCGGTGCTCGTCGGCGCCTCGCGCAAGCGATTCCTCGGGCACCTGCTCGCAGGTGCCGACGGCGCACCCGTCCCGCCGCGCGAGCGCGACGACGCGACGGCCGCGGTGAGCGCCCTGGCGGCTGCCGCCGGGGCGTGGGGCGTGCGTGTGCACAGCGCGCGCGCGTCCGCCGACGCGGTCCGTGTCGCCGCTGCCTGGGCCGGGTCGTCGGGGTGATCTGCGGAGGGGACTCGACCGGGTCCGACGGGGGACTCGACGCGACGCGTCGCGACCTAGCAGGATGGGGTGAACATGTCGGTCCGGGCTCGCCCCGGCACGACGACCGACAGCGCAGCAGGACGGAGTTGGACGTGACCACAGCGTTCGCAGGGGCGGTACTCGACGCCGAGGGGCGGCCGTTCGACCGGATCCGCCTCACCGGTCTCCGGGCGACGGGGCACCACGGCGTGTACGCACAGGAGAAGGTCGACGGTCAGCTCTTCAGCGCCGACGTCGTGCTGCACCTGGACACGCGCGCCGCCGCGCGCGGCGACGATCTCGCGGACACGGTCAGCTACGCGGGTGTCGCGGACGACGTGGTGGCCGTGCTCGGCGGGTCGCCCGCCGATCTCGTGGAGACGGTGGCGGAGCGGATCGCCGCGGCCATCCTCACCCACGACGCGGTCGTGGCCGTCGACGTCGCGGTCCACAAGCCGCAGGCGCCGTTGACCGTGCCCTTCGACGACGTCGAGGTGGTGATCCGCCGCGACCGCGTCGTCGTACCGGTCGTCGCGGCGCCCGTGGCGGCGGCACCCGTGGCCCCGATCCCGGTGGGCTCGGTCGCGCCCGCGCTCATCCACGGCGTGGAGCGCACGACGCCCCCGGCAACGCCGGAGCCCGAGCCGGCGCTCGCACCCAGTCCTGCCGTGATGCCTCCGAGCATCCCGCCCTCGACCGGCGCCGCACCCGATCCGCACGCGACCGACGCGCGGCCGACGCACGACGCGCCGAGGGCCCACCCCGACCCGCTCGCTGCGGACGCCCGTCCGGTGCACGACGTCGGCGCGCCCGGTCCGCACGGGCACGCCGCACAGGACGCCGGGACCACCGCGCCACCGGCTCCTCCCGTCCCGGCGCCTCCTGTCCCGCCCGTCGACGACCACGAGACCCGCGCACCGGTCACGGAGCCGACGTACCCGGCGGCGTTCGCGTCGACGGCCGAGGGCGACGTCGTCCAGGCGGAGGACGACGAACCGCCGACGGCCCACGAGGAGCGCGACCCGGAGCCGCTCCACCCGGCCGACGCACACGTCCCGGCGGAGGCTCCCTACGCCGGCGAGGCTGCCGGACCGGCGGTCACGCCCGAACCCACCGGGGCGCCCACGGCGTCGGAGGTGGACCAGGACCTCGCCACCGGCCCGGCGGACGGGGAGCCCGTGGTCGTCGTCGACCCGACCGGGGAGCCGGGCGTCCCGACACCTCCGACCTCGGCCGCCCCGGGTGCCCCGGGTGCCGCGGAGCCGGCGCGGCCCACGGACCGCATGGACGACGTTCCCGCCGGTTTCGTCGACGTCGTGCTCGCGCTGGGCGCGAACCTGGGCGAGCCGCAGCAGACGCTGCGGCAGGCCGTCACCGACCTGGACCGGATCTCCGGCCTCGAGATCACCGAGGTGTCGCCGCTCGCGCGCACCGAGGCCGTCGGTGGCCCGGAGCAACCTGACTTCCTCAACGCCGTCCTGCTCGCGCGCACGCGGCTGTCCGCGCGCGACCTGCTGCACGCGTGCCAGGCCGTCGAGCACGCGCACGGCCGCGAGCGCACGGCACGGTGGAACCCGCGCACGCTCGACGTGGACCTGATCGTCTACGGGACGCTCACCGACGTCGCCGACGACCTGGAGCTGCCGCACCCGCGCGCCCACGCCCGCGCGTTCGTGCTCGAGCCCTGGTCGCAGATCGACCCGGACGCGATGCTCCCGGGCCTCGGGGGAGGTCCGGTGGCGGCGCTCGCGGCGACCGCTCCCGACCGTGGCGGCATCCGCTGGCTGGCGCTCGACTGGTTGACCGAGCCGACCCCGTACCCCACGGGCGCGGTCCCTGCGGTGGCGGACTCCTCCGACCCGAGCGGTGGACCGGACGCCTACGCCGCTACCGGCTCGACGCCTGCGCCCGGGCCGGCACCCGCGCCCGCACCCGCACCCGGTCCGGTGCCGCCACCGGACGCGGTGTCGGGACCCGCGCCGCGCCTCACGACGCCGGTCTTCGCTCCTCCGCCCACGTCGGCACCGGAGGCGGCCCCAGCACCCCGAGCGCCTCGAGCAGCCCAGTCACCCCAGTCACCCCCAGCACCCCCAGCACCGGAGGCGCCCGAGGCGCCCGAGGCCCTGGAGGGTCTGATCCGCGGCGTGCCGTTCGCGCCCGTCCGCACGGGCCCGTCGGCACCCGGTCCGCTGGCGGACCCCGAGATCCAGCGCCCCGCCCAGACCGTGTCGCGCCCCGTCTTCGACCCGGTGTCCTCCCACCCGGGTGACCAGCAACGCTGATGAGAAGGACGTCCGGCTGGAACCTGCTGCTCGTCGTCGTCGCGACCGCGACAGCGGCGTGGCTCGTCGTCCGCGGCCTCGAGGGACGAGGCGTCCACCTGCCGCAGGTCCCGTGGATCGTGGACGTCGCGCTCCTGGCGCTCGCCGGCGTCGTGCTCTGGTCCGGCTGGACGGTGCGCTCGTACCAGCAGGGCAAACGGCCCTCGCTCGACGCGATCCGGGCGGCACGGACGTTCGTGCTGGCCAAGGCCGCCTCGCTGACGGGCGCGCTGCTCGTCGGGTGGTACGGGGCCCAGGTGCTCGTCGTCCTGCCCGATCTCGCGATCGAGCCCCGTCGTGACCGTGCGGTGGCGGCGGGCATCGCCGTCCTGTGCGCGGTCGTGCTCAGCGTCGCCGGGCTGGTCGCGGAACGCTTCTGTCAGCTCCCGCCGAGCGACGGGGAGGGTGGGCGGACCCGGGACGGCGCCCGCGGCGGAGAGGAACCAGGGTCCCCCGAGGCGGGCACCCCGGCATGAATGGAACAATCGGGCCATGAGCGAGCACCCGGCGTCGTCCGCCATGCCCTCGGGACCCTTCGACCCGGCAGGGATCGTCTGGTCGCGCGTGTCCCCACGGCTCGCGACGGCGCGACTGCTGTCGGCGGGCATCGCCCTGGCCGTCGTCGTCGTCGTGGCGGGAGTCCTGCTCGTGGTCGTCGACCACTGGTGGCCGTGGGTCCTGGTCGCTCTCGTCGTGATCGACGCCGTCTGGACCGCGGTCGTCGTGCCGCGACAGGTCCGCGCGATCGGGTACGCCGAGCGCGACGACGACCTCCTCATCCGCAAGGGGATCCTGTTCCGGACCCTGGTCGTCGTGCCCTACGGGCGGATGCAGTACGTCGACGTCCAGGCCGGGCCGCTGGCGCGCCGGATGCGCATCGCGCAGATCCAGCTGCACACGGCGTCGGCCTCGACCGACGCGACGATCGACGGGCTCGAGCCGGCCGAGGCCGAACGGCTGCGCGACCGGCTCGCGTCGCGCGGCGAGGCACGGCTGGCGGGCCTGTGAGCGACGCCGACGACGCGACCCTCGAGTGGCGGCGCGTCCACCCGGTGACCCCGCTGGTGCGCGGCTGGACCGTGATCGCGGTCCTGCTGGTGGTCGTGGGCCAGCGCACGCTCGACGGTCTGCCCGCGGGACAGAACCTGCTCGAGGGGGACCGCTGGTGGCAGATCCTCCTCGGCATCCTGGCGGTGGGCCTCGTCGGTCTGGGCTTCTCGGCGCTCGCATGGCGCATGACGACCTATGCGATCGACGACGAGACGGTGCACCTGCGCTCGGGTGTGCTGTTCCGCCAGCAGCGTCGCGCCCGCCTCGACCGGCTGCAGGCCGTGGACGTCGTCCAGCCGCTGCTCGCCCGCTTCTTCGGCCTCGCCGAGCTGCGGCTCGAGGTGGCCGGCGGCGCGGACTCCGGGGTGAAGCTGGGCTTCCTCAAGGAGTCCGAGGCCGCCTCGCTGCGCGCCGAGCTGCTCGCCCGGGCCGCGGGCCTGAAGAACGCGGCCCGGGGTGCGGCCGGCGTCGCGGACGCCGAGCAGGTCGAGCCCGGCGACGCGTCGCCCGTCGGGACCGACACGGCGGACCGGCGGGTCGCGACAGATCTCGGTGTCGCGGTGGAGGCTCCGGAACAGCCGGTCACCCAGGTGCTGCCGGGCCGGCTGATCGGGTCGCTCGTGCTGTCGGGGGCGACCGTCGGGCTCGTGCTGGGTGTCCTCGCCATCGCCGGCGTCATCATCGGGACCCGCCAGGTCGGCGTGCTGTTCAGCGCGCTGCCCGCGGTCCTCGGGTTCGGCGGCTTCCTGTTCCAGCGGTTCGCGAGCTCGTACGGGTTCCGGTCGGCCATCTCTCCCGACGGCATCCGGTTGCGTCACGGTCTGCTCGAGACCCGGTCCCAGACGATCCCGCCCGGACGCGTGCAGGCGGTGCGGCTGCGCCAGAGCCCGTTCTGGCGGCGCGCCGGCTGGTGGCGCGTCGACGTCAACGTCGCCGGATACGGCCTGTCGAGCGGGGCCGAGTCGACGAGCGTGCTGCTGCCCGTCGGCACGCGCGACGAGGCGCTCGCCGCGCTCTGGCTCGTCCTGCCGGACCTCGGTGTCCCGGACGCACGTGCGGTCCTCGACGAGGCGCTGTCCGGTGCCGGCGAGGGCGCGCACTTCGTCACCAGCCCGCGCCGGGTGCGGGTCCTCGACCCGCTCGCGTGGCGGCGCAACGGGTTCGTCGTGAGCCCGCGCGCGCTGCTCCTGCGCAGCGGTCGCCTGTACCGGACGCTCGTCGTCGTCCCCCACGAGCGCACGCAGTCGCTCGGTCTCGAGCAGGGCCCGCTCCAGCGTCGGCTCCGGGTCGCGACCTTCGCGGTCCACTCGACCCCGGGACCCGTCACGCCGAAGGCCGCCCACCTGGACGACGCCGTCGTCGCAGACCTCCTCGCCACGCAGGCCGCGCGGGCCCACGACGCCCGCGCCCACGCAGGTCCCGAGCTGTGGATGCGGCGCGACGAGGTTCCGCGCGGCGTACCGGTCGTCGAGGACGCGACGTGACGGCCGCAGGGGGCCCGGGCACCCGCCCGGGACGACTCGGGGTGGGCGTCGTGGGGTCCGGCCGGGTCGGCGCGGTCCTCGGGAGCGCGCTGCGCGCCACGGGTCACGCCGTGGTGGGCGCGAGCGGCATCTCGGAGGCGTCGCGCGATCGCGCCGCCGCGCTGCTGCCGGGCGTCCCGGTGCTCGAGGTGCCGGACGTGGTGGAGCGCTCCGAGCTCGCGCTCCTCGCCGTGCCCGACGACGTGCTGCCCGGCCTGGTCCGCGGGCTCGCCGACGTCGGGGCGTGGCAGCCTGGCCAGATCGTCGTGCACACCTCGGGCCGGTACGGGGCGGGGGTCCTCGACCCGGCCCGCGCGGCCGGGGCCATACCGCTCGCGATCCACCCGGCGATGACCTTCACGGGGACGTCGCTCGACCTGTCCCGGCTCGAGGGGACCACGTTCGCGGTGACGGGCCCGGCGCCGGTCCTGCCGATCGGTCAGGCTCTGGTCGTCGAGGTGGGCGGAGAGCCCGTCGTGGTCGCGGAGGAGTCGCGCGGGCTCTACCACGCGGCGCTCGCGCACGGCGCGAACCACCTCGTCGTGCTCGTCGCGCAGGCGGCGCAGGCGCTCGAGGCGGCGGGCGTCGAGCGACCGGGTCGCGTCCTCGCCCCGTTGCTCGGTGCCGCCCTCGACGGAGCGACGCGTGCGGCGGACAAGGGCGCCGAGGGCGGCCCCGGCGCGATCAGCGCGCTCACCGGGCCGGTCTCCCGGGGCGACGTCGGGACCGTCGTCGAGCACCTGACGGCGCTGGGAGCGCTCGCGGCCACGGACGCCGACGCGGCGGACACCCCGCCGTCGTACCGCTCCCTCGCGCGCGGGGCCGCGCGTCGCGCCCGCTCGGCCGGGCGGATCGACGAGGTCGCCGAGCGCCGTGTCCGCGCGGCGCTCGACGCGCGCGACGAGGAGGGCGGCACGGCATGAGCACGGACAGCACGGACAGCACGGCCAGCACGGCCAGCACGGCCAGCACGGCCAGCACGGCCAGCACGCCCAGCACTGACCACGCGAGCGGGTCCGGACGGCCCGACGAACCGCGCGTCGTCACGACGCGGGACCAGCTGCGGGCGGCGTTGGGCGCGACCCGCAGGACCCGGCGCGTCGTCGTGATGACCATGGGCGCTCTGCACGCCGGGCACCTCGAGCTCGTGCGCCGCGCGCGGACGGAGGCGGGCGAGGACGGCCAGGTCGTGGTGACGATCTTCGTCAACCCGCTGCAGTTCGGACCGGGCGAGGACCTTGCGAGGTACCCGCGCGACCTCGAGGGGGATCTCGCGCTGCTCTCCGTGGGAGGTGCCGACGCGCGCGTCGACCTGGTCTTCGCCCCGAGCACCGAGGAGATGTATCCGGACCTGGGACGCGACCCGGCCGGCGAGGGACCGATCGTGCGGGTCACGTCCGGGCGGACCGGCACGGTGCTCGAGGGCGCGTCGCGGCCCGGGCACTTCGACGGCGTCCTCACCGTCGTCCTCAAGCTCGTGCACCTCACCGCCCCCGACGCCGCGGTGTTCGGCGCGAAGGACGCCCAGCAGCTCCTCGCGGTCCGGCGCATGGTGGCCGACCTCGACGTGCCGGTCGAGATCGTCGCCGTGCCGACCGTCCGCGAGCAGGACGGGCTGGCGCGCTCCTCGCGCAACGCGTACCTGACGCCCGCGGAGCGCGAGCAGGCGCTCGCGCTGCACCGCGGCCTGAGCGCCGGCGCCGACGCGGCGCTCGCGGGTGCGGGGGCGGACGGCGTCCTCGCGGCCGCGCGGGGAATCCTCGAGGGGGCGCGCGACGTTGACGTCGATTACCTGGTGCTCGTCGATCCGGCTACCGTGGTGGACCTGGCGCCCGGCGCCGTCGGTCCGGGCCTCCTCCTCGTGGCCGCGCGCGTGGGCACCACCCGACTGATCGACAACGTGACCGTGCAGCTCGCGCCCGCGACCCGGGCGGGAGGGACCGCGACGGCACCAGGAGGTACAGCGTGAACGTGCACAGCACGGCCGATGCGCCGCGTCGGCCCGCCTCGTTGCAGCGCCCCATGATGATCGGCAAGATCCACCGGGCGACCGTGACGCAGGCCGACCTGCACTACGTCGGTTCCATCACCGTCGACGCGGACCTTCTCGACGCCGCCGACCTCTACCCCGGTCAGCAGGTCGACGTCGTCGACGTGACCAACGGAGCCCGCCTGTCGACGTACGTCATCCCGGGCGAGCGCGGGGCCGGGCAGGTGTGCATCAACGGCGCCGCGGCCCACCTGGTGAACCCCGGGGACGTCGTCATCCTCATCGCCTACGGCATGCTGTCCGACGCCGACGCGCGGTCCTACCTGCCGAACGTCGTCTTCGTGGACGAGCAGAACCGCGTCGTCGAGCTGTCCGACGAACCCGGGCTGGCACCCGAGGGCCACGGGCTGGAGGCGAGCGGGATCCCGTTCGCAGCCTTCCGCGACGAGCGCCGCGAGCCCGCGGCGCACGTCGGGTGAGCACGACCGGCCCGAGGCTCGCGCGTCGCCTCGCCGCCCCTGCTGCGGGCTGGACGGCGACCGCCGACGTCGTCGTCGTGGGGACCGGGATCGCGGGACTGACCGCGGCGCTCGAGCTGCGCACCCGCGTACCGCGCGTGCTGCTCGTCACCAAGGGCGAGCTCTCGTCGGGCTCCACCGTCTGGGCGCAGGGCGGCATCGCGGCCGCGCTCGACCCGGAGGACTCGCCCGCCGCGCACCTCGCGGACACGCTCGTCGCGGGCGGCGGCGTGTGCGACCCCACGGCGGTCGAGGTCCTCGTGACCGAGGGGCCCGCGCGCGTGCACGAGCTGGTCTCGCGTGGCGCCCACTTCGACCTCGCCGCGAACGGCGACATCGCGCTCACGCGCGAGGGCGGGCACCACGCCGACAGGATCGTGCACGCAGGCGGCGACGCGACCGGGGCGGAGATCTCGCGCGCGCTGGTCGCGCAGCTCGAGGCCGTGCGGGACGACCCGGGCATCGAGGTGATCGAGAACGCGCTCGTGCTCGACGTCCTCACCACGGACGGCGCCCGCGGCGCCCCTCGCGCGTGCGGCGTCACGCTGCACGTGCGCGGTGAGGGCACGCGCGACGGCGTCGGGGCGGCGCTCGGGCGCGCGGTCGTGCTCGCGACCGGGGGCGTGGGTCAGGTCTTCCGCTCGACCACGAACCCCCCGCAGGCGACCGGCGACGGGATCGCGGCCGCCCTGCGCGCGGGTGCAGCGCTCGGCGACCTGGAGTTCGTCCAGTTCCACCCCACGGTGCTGTGGCTGGGTGGCGGCGCAAAGGGCCAGCTCCCGCTGATCTCGGAGGCGGTGCGCGGCGAGGGCGCGGTCCTGCTCGACACGGACGGCTACCGGTTCATGCCCGCGCAGCACGCGATGGCCGAGCTCGCCCCGCGCGACGTCGTCGCGCACGCGATCGTGCGGCAGATGGCGGCGACAGGAGCCGAGAACGTGCTGCTGGACGCGCGTCACCTCGGCGCGGACTTCCTGCGCCGACGGTTCCCGACCATCACGGAGCGCCTGGCCACCGCGGGGATCGACTGGACCGAGGAGCCCGTGCCCGTCGCACCGGCCCAGCACTACCACTCGGGCGGCGTGGTGACCGACCTGCACGGGCGGTCGTCGCTCGACGGCCTGTACGCGGTCGGAGAGGTGGCCTGCACGGGCGTGCACGGCGCGAACCGGCTCGCGTCGAACTCCCTGCTGGAGGGCCTCGTGTTCGCGCACCGCGCGGCGCGCGAGATCACCGAGCGCGTGGCGGCCGGCGACCTCGTCGTCGGTGAACCCGTCGACCGGGCGGGGAGGTCCGCGCTCGTGGCCGCCGCCGCCCGGTCCCGCGTGCAGTCGATCGCGTCCGAGGGGCCGGGGGTGATCCGCGACGCCGAGGGCCTGGCCCGCGCGACCCGTCGTCTGGCGGCGACCCGCACCGACGCGCACGAGGCCAGCGACGTCGTCGCGCAGCCGCAGGCCGCGGAGTGGGAGACGACCAGCATCCACCAGGTGGCGACGGTCCTGACCGCCGCAGCCACCGAGCGGACCGAGAGCCGTGGGGGCCACTTCCGCACCGACTTCCCGGTCCGCGACCCCGCGTGGGAGCGTCGCGTGGTCGTCTCCCTCGACGACGACGGCGTGCTGTCGACGCGCTGATCCGCTGGGCGGCAGCGGCTACGGTGTGGACCGTGAGCACCCCCGCCCGCCCTGGTACGAACCCCGGGCCCGACGCCGTCCCGCCGTCCTTCTCCCACCCCGCGCCCTCGCGCGTGGTCCCCGGCCTGGACCCCGCCTGGGTCGCCGAGACCGTCGCGCGCGCGCTCGACGAGGACCTCGGCGCCGCGCCGGGTCGCGACGTGACCACCCAGGCGACGGTCCCGCCGTCGGGCACGGGGACCGCGCACCTCGTGGCCCGCGCGGTCGGGGTCGTCGCGGGTCTCGTCGTGGTCGAGGAGGTGACGCGTCAGGTCGCCGAGCGGCTCGACCTCCCGGCCGCGCACGTGCGGTTCGTCGCGGCCGACGGGGACGACGTCGGGCCCGGTCGCGTCCTGGCCGAGCTGACCGGGCCGGTCCAGGTCCTGCTCGTGGCCGAACGCACGCTGCTCAACCTCGCGAGCCGGGCGTCCGGCGTCGCGACGGCGACGCGGGCGTGGGCGCGCGAGCTCGATGGCACCGGCGCGCTCGTCCTGGACACCCGCAAGACGACACCCGGCCTGCGCGCGCTCGAGAAGTACGCCGTCCGGGCGGGCGGTGGCACGAACAAGCGCATGGGCCTGTACGACGTCGCGATGGTCAAGGACAACCACGTGGTCGCGGCCGGTTCCGTGAGCGCCGCGATCGGTGCGATCCGCAGCACCTTTCCCGACGTGCTCGTCCAGGTCGAGGCCGACACGACCGACCAGGCGCTCGAGGCGTTGACCGCGGGTGCCGACTTCCTGCTGCTCGACAACATGCCGACCCCGGTCCTCGCCGCCACCGTCGCCGCGGTCCGGGCTCGGGAGGGTCGGGACGGTGTGCCCGCGAAGGTCGAGATCGAGGCGACGGGCAACCTCACGCTCGACCGCGCGCGCGAGGTCGCCGGCACCGGTGTGGACTACCTGTCCGTGGGGGCGCTCACGCACTCGGCCCCGATCCTCGACCTCGCGCTCGACCTGCAGCCCGCCGACCCGGCCGACCGGGCACCGGCGCATCGGTAGAATCCTCGGGTGACATCCCCCGCCGAGAACTTCGCACCTGCCGAGCCGGAGCCCGTGGACGACCTGCCGGAGCAGATCCAGGTCCGCAAGGAGAAGCGCGAGCGCATCCTCGCGCGCGGTGAGCAGGCGTACCCGGTCTCGGTGCCCCGCACCCATACGATCGCTGCTGTCCGCGCCGCCTACGGGCACCTCGAGGCGGGCGAGGAGACGCAGGACGAGGTCGGGGTCGCCGGTCGTGTCGTCTACCTCCGCAACACCGGCAGGCTCTGCTTCGTCACGCTGCAGGACGGCGAGGGCAACCGGCTCCAGGTCATGCTGAGCCAGGCCGCCGTCGGGGCGGACTCGCTCACCGACTTCAAGGCCGACGTCGACCTCGGTGACCACCTCTTCGCGCACGGCAGGGTGATCAGCTCGCGACGGGGTGAGCTCAGCATCTTCGCCGACTCGTGGCAGATCGCCGCCAAGGCGCTGCGGCCGCTGCCCGTGCTGCACAAGGAGCTGTCGGAGGAGTCGCGCGTCCGGCAGCGGTACGTCGACCTGATCGCGCGCCCGGCGGCCCGGGACACGGCGCGCTTGCGCGCGGCCGTGGTGCGCTCGATCCGGGAGAACTTCTGGGCACGCGACTTCGTCGAGATCGAGACACCGATGCTGCAGACGCGGCCGGAAGGTGCGGCCGCGCGTCAGTTCGAGACGCACATGAATGCGTTCGACATCGACCTGTTCCTGCGCATCGCACCCGAGCTGTTCCTCAAGCGTGCGGCGGTCGGCGGCGTCGAGAAGGTCTTCGAGATCAACCGCAACTTCCGCAATGAAGGCGTGGACTCCACGCACTCGCCGGAATTCGCGATGCTCGAGGCGTACGAGGCGTACGGCGATTACGACACGATGGCGGCGCTCACGCAGGACCTCGTGCAGCGCGCCGCGCAGGACGCGCTCGGCACCACGCTCGTCACGCTCGCCGACGGTACCGAGTACGACCTCGGCGGTGAATGGACGCAGCTGAGGATGTACGACTCGTTGTCGCACGCTCTCGGTGCGGAGATCACTCCCGACACGACGGTCGAGCAGCTCTCCTCCGTCGCCGACCGTCTCGAGCTCGGCCTCGACCCGAAGAACGTCAACCACGGAAAGCTCGTCGAGGGATTGTGGGAGCACCTCGTCGGTGACCACCTCGTGGCGCCGACGTTCGTGCGGGACTTCCCGGTCGAGACCTCGCCGCTCACGCGCGACCACCGCACGGTGCGCGGGCAGGTCGAGAAGTGGGACCTCTACGTGCGCGGCGTGGAGCTCGCGACGGCATACTCGGAGCTCGTCGACCCGGTGGTCCAGCGCCGGCGCTTCGAGGCGCAGGCGCTGCTCGCGGCGGCGGGCGACGACGAGGCGATGCGCATCGACGACGACTTCCTCACGGCGATGGAGTATGCGATGCCGCCGTCGGGGGGAATGGGCATGGGGATCGACAGGTTGCTCATGGCGCTGACCGGGCTCGGGATCCGGGAGACGATCCTGTTCCCGCTCGTGAAGCCGCAGCAGGGCTGACAGGCGGAGGAAGAGGAGACATGGACAATCTCGGAGCTGCACTGGGTGCGCTCGTCCCGTCGATCGGGGTGGGGCTGTTGTTCTGGTTGGCGATGCGCGCCATCGTCCGTGCCGACCGCAACGAGCGCGCCGCGCTCGCGCGGCTCGACGCCCAGGAGGCCGCCGCGAGCGGCATCGCGGAGAATTCCGGCCCGACCACCTCCGGGCACGCCTGACAGGGGCGAATTAGCCGTCGGCATTCTGTGAACTGGACGATGATTCTGTGAAAGGTGCGGTGCGTCAATTGACCTGGGCGTTCTGTGGTGCGATGCTGGTTTCTTCAACGGTTTCCTAGTGAAGCGTGAGGTAGCACACGTGGCCCAGAAAGTGCAGGTACTTCTTGTCGACGACGTCGATGGCGGCGCCGCGGACGAGACGGTGACTTTCGCCCTCGACGGCATCTCGTACGAGGTCGATCTCAGCACGAAGAATGCCCAGGCACTGCGCGACGCGTTCGCGCCCTGGGTCGGTTCCGGCCGCAAGGTCTCCTCGCGCGGCTCGGCTCGGCCCGCGCGTCGTGGCCGCTCCGGCGGTAGCGGGCGTGCGACCGAGGTGCGCGAGTGGGCTCGCGCGAACGGCCACACGGTCAACGACCGCGGCCGCATCTCGCAGGAGATCCAGGCGGCATACGACGCCGCGCACTGAGCGCACCGTCCACGAGGGGCGCCGCGGACCGTCACGACGGTCGGCGGCGCCCCTCGTCGTGCTCGACGGGGGAGCGGTGCCCCGGCGAACTAGGCTCGGGGCATGACCACAGCGACACGCACCCTCTGGATCGGCACGTACCCGCACGCCGGGGTGCCGGGGCCGGAGGGGATCTGGCGCGTCGCGGTCGACGCCGCCGGCGCGTCGTTCCGCGGCACAGAGCTCGTCGCGCCGTCGCCGGCCCCGTCCTTCCTCGCGCTCGCCGACCACGTGCTGTACGCCGTGGGCGAGGCGGAGGAGGGCACGGTCGGCGTGTTCGGCACCGACGCGGACGGGGCCGTGCGCCCGCTCGGCCCTGCGGTCGCGACCGGCGGCTCGTTCCCGTGCCACGTCGTCGCGACCCCGGGGAGCGTCCTCGTCGCCAACTACGGGTCCGGATCGCTGTCCGTCGTCACCACCGGCGAGGACGGCACGTTCTCCGGTCCGGTGCGCGTCCAGCCCCACGTCGGCTCGGGCCCCGACCCGGACCGGCAGGAGGGTCCGCACGCCCACTTCGTCGCGACACCGGAGCGCGACCGGGGGCACGTGCTCGTCGCCGACCTCGGTGCGGACGCGCTGCTCCGCCACGACCCGGCAGCACCCGACGGCGCGGCGCCGAGCGTCGCCGCGACCTTCCCGCCCGGGACCGGCCCCCGGCACGTCGTCGAGCTCGGCGACGGCCACCTGGTCGTCGTCGCCGAGCTCGACCCCGCGCTCTTCGTGCTCGCGCCGACGGGCGGCGGCACGTACGACGTCCGCGCGCGGTACGACGTCACCTCCGCGGTGGCGGTCGACGGCGGGCGCAGCCTCCCGTCGCACGTCGCGCTCGCCGGGTCGGGCTCACGCGTGGTCGTGGCGGTGCGCGGGGCGGACGTGCTCGCCGTGCACGCGGTGGAGCCCGGACCCGACGGCGTGCCCACCCTGCGCCACCTCGCCGACACGCCGACCGGCGGAGCCTGGCCGCGCCACTTCGCGGTCCTCCGCCCCGGACCGTCGACGGGGCCCGACGCCACCGCGCCCGGTCACGACCTCGTCGTCGTCGCGAACCAGAACGACGTCGCGGGGGACCTGCCCGTCGCGGACGCCCAGGGCCCGACGTCGACCCTCGCCCTGCTGCGGGTCGACCTCGAGACCGGCGCGGGCGAGCTCGCGGACACCGTGACGATCCCGGCGCCGGCCTGCGTCGTGGAAGCCTGACCCGGTGACCACCGCGCACGAGCGCGCGCCGCGGGTCGCCATGCTCTCCGTCCACACCTCGCCGCTCGACCAGCCGGGCACCGGTGACGCGGGGGGCATGAACGTCTACGTCACGGAGCTGTCGCGCGCGCTCGCCCGGCAGGGCGCGCGCGTCGAGATCTTCACGCGCGCGACGTCGTCCGCGCAGCCGCCGTGCGTCGAGGTGGCGCCCGGGGTGACGGTCCGGCACGTGACCGCGGGACCGTTCGAGGGCCTGGACAAGAACGACCTGCCCGGGCAGCTGTGCGCGTTCACCGCGGGTGTCCTGCGGGCGGAGGCGCACCGCGCGGCCGGGTGGTACGACGTCGTGCACACGCACTACTGGCTGTCCGGGCAGGTGGGGTGGCTCGCCGCGGACCGGTGGGACGTGCCGCTCGTGCACACCATGCACACGCTCGCGCACGTCAAGAACGCCTCCCTCGCACCGGGCGACGCCCCCGAGCCGCTGGGCCGGATCATCGGCGAGGAGCAGGTCGTCGCCGAGTCCGACGCGCTCGTCGCGAGCACGCCCGACGAGGCCGACGACCTCGTGCGCGACTACGCGGCGGACCCCGCGCGGGTGCACGTCGTGCCGCCGGGCGTCGATCTCGAGCTGTTCTCGCCCCCGCCGGGCTCGGCCGCCACGGACCCGTCCGGAACCGACGCGGCCCGGCGGGCGCTGCGCGCGGAGCTGGGGCTGCCCGTCGAGGGTCGGCTCGTCCTCTTCGCGGGCAGGGTCCAGCTGCTCAAGGCTCCCGACGTCCTCGTCCGTGCGCTGGGCGTCCTCGCGGGCCGCGGCTCCCAGGTCCCCACGCTCGTGGTGCTCGGTGGTCCCAGCGGACGCCCGACGACGGTGCGCGAGCTCGAGGCGCTCGCGCACCAGGAGGGCGTGAGCGACCGGGTGATCGTGCGACCGCCCGTCCGTCGGGACGAGCTCGCGCGCTACTACCGCGCTGCGGACGTCGTCGCCGTCCCTTCGCACAACGAGACGTTCGGCCTCGTCGCGGCGGAGGCGCAGGCATCCGGGACTCCCGTCGTGGCCGCCGCCGTCGGGGGCCTGCGGACGGTCGTGACCGACGACGTCTCCGGCGTCCTCGTCCCGGACCACGACCCGGCGACGTGGGCGCGCGCGCTCGGGGACCTGCTGGCCGACGACGCGCGGCGCGCCCGCCTCGGCGCCGGGGCACGGCGCGCCGGCGAGCGCTACGGGTGGGACGACGCGGCGACCAGGATGCTCGACGTGTACGCCGCCGCGGCGAAGGTGCGCGCCGCGCGCTGACGCCGGCGATCAGGAGCTGCGGTCAGGCGCGCACGGGTTCGAGGACGAACAGCGGGATCTCGCGCGACGTGCGCTCCTGATAGTCCGTGTACGGCGGGTAGGCGGCGACGGAGCGCTCCCACCAGACGTCCTTCTCCGCACCGGTGACCTCGCGCGCGGTGTACTCCCGCACCTCCGGCCCGTCCTGGAGCTCGACACGCGGGTTCGCGACGACGTTGTGGTACCAGACGGGATGCTTCGGGGCTCCGCCCAGCGACGCCACGACGGCGTAGGTGCCCTCGTGCTCGACGCGCATGAGGGGCGTCTTGCGGACCTTGCCGCTGCGCGCCCCGATCGTCGTGAGGACGACGACGGGGCGCCCGTTCAGCGTCGTGCCGCGCGTGCCTCCCGACGACTCGTACTGCTCCACCTGGGTGGCGGCGCGCTCGCTCGGGCTGGGGACGTACTCTCCGGTGATCGGCATACGCGTGCCAACGCGCGCCGGGCAGCGATGATTCCGACGTCGCGCGCACGACGGCCAGGAGGTGGGACGCACGTGCCCCGTCCCGGCCCGGTACGGCAGGATGGACCCATGACCTACACCCTCGTGCTGCTCCGCCACGGCGAGAGCGAATGGAACGCCAAGAACCTCTTCACCGGCTGGGTGGACGTGTACCTCTCGGAGAAGGGCACCGCCGAGGCGAAGCGCGGCGGGACGCTGCTGACCGACGCGGGGATCGCCCCCGACGTCGTGCACACCTCGCTCCTGCGGCGCGCCATCACGACGGCGAACCTCGCCCTCGACGCCGCCGACCGGCACTGGATCCCCGTCAAGCGGTCGTGGCGCCTGAACGAGCGCCACTACGGCGCGCTGCAGGGCAAGGACAAGAAGCAGACGCTCGCGGAGTTCGGCGAGGAGCAGTTCATGCTCTGGCGCCGCTCGTACGACACGCCGCCGCCGGAGATCGAGCTCGGCTCCGAGTTCTCCCAGGACACGGACCCGCGTTACGCGGACGCGCCCGTGGTGCGGACCGAGTGCCTCAAGGACGTGCTCGAGCGCGCGCTGCCGTACTGGGACGGGGAGATCGTCCCGGACCTGAAGGCGGACAAGACCGTCCTCGTCGCGGCGCACGGCAACTCGCTGCGCGCGCTCGTCAAGCACCTCGACGGGATCTCCGACGCGGACATCGCCGGGCTCAACATCCCCACGGGCATCCCGCTGCTCTACGAGCTCGACGAGGACCTCAGGCCCCTCACCCCGGGTGGGTGCTACCTCGACCCCGAGGCCGCTGCCGAGGCCGTCGCCGCGGTCGCGAACCAGGGGCGCTGACCACACCCGCGCCCGTCCCCGGGCGCACGAACGGCCCGCCGGGTCCTCCCGGCGGGCCGTTCCGCTGTCTGCGCCCGGCAGGCTACGCGGTCGCGCCGGCCGTACCCGAGGGGACGGCACGGTCGTCGGCGAAGTCGCCCGTGACGAGGTAGGTCACGCGCTTGGCGATCGAGACGCCGTGGTCACCGAACCGCTCGTAGTAGCGCGCCACCAGCGTCACGTCGACCGTCTCCTGCGTCGTCGCCGACCACGTGCCGTCGAGCATCGCCACGAACGTGTCCTGGTGCAGGTGGTCGAGCAGGTCGTCGTCGCGCTCGATGTTCGACGCGACCGTGAGGTCGCGCGTCGTCAGGAGCGTCGTCGTGCGCCGCGCCACGCGCACCGCGGCATCGCTCATCTGCTCGAACGTCCGGTGCAGCGACGGCTCGATCGCGTGCGACGGGTAGCGACCTCGTGCGACCTGCGCGATGTGCCGCGCCAGGTCGCCCATCCGTTCGAGCGTCGCACTCATGCGCAGCGCGCTCACCACCACCCGCAGGTCCGTGGCCACCGGCGCCTGCTGCGCCAGCAGGTACACGCAGCGCTCGTCGAGCTCGTTCTCGAGCGCGTCGATGGTGTGGTCCGCCGCGATGACCTGCTGCGCGAGCTGCAGGTCTGCGGTCAGCAGGGCCTGCCCGGCCTTGCCCACTGCCGTTTCCACCAGCCGGCTCATCTCGGCGAGGTCGTCACCGACCTGCTTGAGCTCGGCCTCGAAGATCTCCCGCATCGCTTCCCTCTCGTCGTGGCCGGACGGCCCTCTTCCCGGCACGTCATGCGGCTCGCGCCAGCGTCGCACCGTCGACCGACGGCACGGTGAACACGAGGGCGCCGTCAGGTGAACACTTGGGCGAGCGGACCGCGATCGGCGCCGAACGGCGGGGAGCGCCCGTCGGCGACCGTACGCTGGTGCTGTGGATCTCGAAGGTCTGACCGGGGGCTTCGCCGTGCTGGTCGCGGGTATCGCCGGCGTCGTCGTCGGTGTCGTCGCCGCGGTCGCGTTCCGTGTGAGCGAGCGGCAACGCCGGTCCGCGCCCCCGACGCCACCGCCCGTCCTCGACGAGGGGCTCGTCCGCGTCCTCGCCGTCCTGCGGTCGGCGGCGGTCGTGCTGGACGACGACGGCGACGTCGTGCGCGCGAGCCCGCCGGCGTACGCGCTGGGGGTCGTCCGGGGCGACACGATCGCCCACGCCGCCGTCCGGGAGATGATCGAGGACGTCCGTCGCGACGGTGTCATCCGCGACGAGGAGCTCGACCTCCCCCGTGGGCCCGTCGGTCGGGGGCGGGTCATGCTGCAGGTCCGGGTCGCCCAGGTCGGACCCGGCCACCTGCTCGTCCTCGCCGAGGACCGGACCGAGGCGCGCCGCGTCGAGGCCATCCGACGGGACTTCGTCGTCAACGTCTCGCACGAGCTCAAGACCCCGGTCGGTGCGCTCGCGCTCCTCGCGGAGACGGTGCAGGACGCCGCGGACGACCCGGTCGCGGTCCGACGCTTCGCCGCTCGCATGCAGTCCGAGGCGACCCGCCTGTCCGCGCTCGTGCAGGAGATCATCGAGCTCTCCCGCCTGCAGGTCGCCGGCGCGCTGAAGAAGGTCACGGTCGTCCCGGTCCGCGAGGTCGTGGAGGAGGCCGTCGACCGCGCCCGCACGCGCGCGCAGGGCAAGGGCGTGACGCTCACCACGGGGGGCGACCTCGACGCCACGGTGTACGGCGACCACAACCTGCTCGTCACCGCGGTGCGCAACCTCGTCGACAACGCCGTGGCCTACTCGGGCGAGAACACGCGCGTCGGCCTGGGCGTGACCCGGACGGACGAGCTCGTGGAGATCGCGGTGGTCGACCAGGGGATCGGCATCGCCGTCGACGCGCAGGAGCGGGTCTTCGAGCGGTTCTACCGGGTCGACCCGGCACGCTCGCGCGACACCGGCGGGACCGGGCTGGGCCTGAGCATCGTCAAGCACGTCGCTGCCGACCACGGCGGCGACGTCACCATGTGGTCGGAGCCGGGCCGGGGCTCGACCTTCACGCTGCGCATCCCGGCGGCGGGCCCGACGGCGAGGCCGGACCCCGGCGGCGCGGGTCCCGCGTCGCCGGGGCAGACGCACGACGCGAACGGCCGGCACGGCACGGACGACGAGGGCGGCCCGACCGGGCGCGCCCCGCACGAGGGGCCACGGGCCCGGGACGAGGAGGTGGGCGCGTGACGCGCATCCTGGTGGTCGAGGACGAGGAGTCGTACCGCGACCCGCTGGCGTACCAGCTGCGGCGCGAGGGCTTCGACGTGGTGGAGGCGGCGACGGGCACGGAGGCCCTCACGGCGTACGACGGCGGCGGTGCGGACCTCGTGCTGCTGGACCTCATGCTGCCCGGGCTCAGCGGCACCGAGGTGTGCCGCGAGCTGCGGCAACGCGGTGACGTACCCGTCATCATGCTCACCGCCAAGGACTCCGAGATCGACAAGGTGGTGGGGCTCGAGCTCGGTGCGGACGACTACGTCACGAAGCCGTACTCGTTCCGCGAGCTGCTGGCACGCGTGCGCGCCGTGCTGCGGCGCAAGGGCGCGGAGAGCGGTGGCGATCCGGTCGAGGACCCGACGCTCGAGGTCGGTCCCGTGCGCATGGACGTCGAGCGGCACACCGTGTCCGTCGGCGGCGACGTCGTGCCGTTCCCGCTCAAGGAGTTCGAGCTGCTCGAGCTGCTGCTGCGCAACGAGGGGCGCGTCCTGACCCGCGGGCAGCTCATCGACCGCGTGTGGGGCGCGGACTACGTGGGGGACACGAAGACGCTCGACGTCCACGTCAAGCGCATCCGGTCCAAGATCGAGCCGGAGCCCGCGAGCCCGCGCTACCTCCTGACGGTCCGGGGCCTGGGCTACAAGATCGCCGACGGCTCTCCGTAGGCCCGGCGGCCGGTCGGCCACCGTCCACGGCGCCACAGAAGGTCTGTGCACTGTTCATCCGTCGTTCATCCGTACTCGGCGCACGCGTCACCCGGCGCTCTTAGCGTCGGAGTTGTCACCGGCGCTCGCTGGTGCGACTCGACGCTTGAACAGGATGGAACGAAGAGTGAAGCTCAGCCGATTCTCACGTGCTGGATCCACCGTCGTCATCGGTGCGCTCGCCCTGACTCTCGCCGCGTGCGGGTCCGACGATCCGGTCGGCGACGCCGGCGGTGACTCGGGCACCGAGAGCTCGACCGACGCCGCGACCGACCTGAGCGGTGAGCTCAGCGGCGCCGGCGCGAGCTCGCAGGAGTCTGCGATGGAGGCTTGGCGCGCCGGGTTCCAGAGCACCAACCCTGACGTCACCGTCAACTACGACCCGGTCGGTTCCGGCGGTGGCCGGACCCAGTTCCTCGCGGGAGGCACGGGCTGGGCGGGCTCGGACGCCGCGCTCGACGACGAGGAGCTCACGAAGTCGCAGGAGGTCTGCGGCCCTGACGGCGCGATCGACCTGCCCGTCTACGTGAGCCCGATCGCGATCATCTACAACCTGCCCGACCTGCCCGAGGTCAACCTGGCTCCCGAGACGCTCGCGGGCATCTTCAACGGCGACATCACCACGTGGGACGCGGACGAGATCGCGGCCGACAACCCCGACGCCGACCTGCCGAGCACGGCGATCACGCCGGTGCACCGCTCGGACGAGTCCGGTACGACCGAGAACTTCACGGACTACCTCGCCGCCACGGCGGGCGACGCGTGGGGGCACGAGGCGAGCGGCGACTGGCCGACCCAGGGCGGTGAGTCCGCGCAGGGCACCTCCGGCGTCGTGCAGACCGTCCAGGCGGGCGAGGGCACGATCGGCTACGCCGACGCCTCGAAGGCCGGCGAGCTGGGCACCGCGAGCATCAAGGTCGGTGAGGAGTGGGTGGCCTACTCGCCCGAGGCCGCGGCCGAGGTCGTGGACGCGTCGCCACGGGTCGAGGGCCGTGGCGAGCACGACATCGCGGTCGAGCTGGACCGCAAGACCGTCGAGTCGGGTGCCTACCCGCTCGTGCTCGTGTCGTACGCCATCGCCTGCTCGAACTACGAGGACGAGGCGACCGGCGAGCTGGTCAAGGCCTTCCTGACCTACATCTCGAGCGACGAGGGCCAGCAGGCGTCCGCGTCGGCCGCGGGCAGCGCCCCGATCTCCGAGGACCTGCGCACGGACGTGCACGCCGCGATCGAGGCGATCACGGTCGGCGCGGCCGGCTGACCGGCTGAGCGCAGCGACACCGTGGGGGCGGTGGGGCCGGGAGCACCGGTCCCACCGCCCCGTTCACGCAGGACGAACCGCTATCCCTCAGGAGCAGGAGTGACCAGCACAGCTTCCACCGCACCGGACCCGACGCCGCCTGGTGGCCCGGTCGCGGACGAGCCGCGCCCATCGCGCGGGACGGGCGCGCGCCGCCGCGCAGGAGTCGGCGACCGCGGTGCCAACCGCGCGTTCCGCTGGACCGCGACCGGCGCCGGGGCGCTGATCCTCGCCGTGCTGGCCGCGGTCGCCCTGTTCCTCGTCATCCGGGCCTGGCCGGCGCTCACCGCCGGCGGCGCCGAGCTCGGGGAGACCATCTCGTGGTTCCCCGAGGACGCGTCGATCCTCTCCTTCGTCGGGCCGCTGATCTTCGGCACCCTCCTGGCCGCAGCGCTCGCACTGCTGCTCGCGACGCCCGTCGCGATCGGGATCGCGCTCTTCATCTCGCACTACGCGCCGCGCCGTCTCGCGTCCGGTCTCGGCTACGTCGTCGACCTGCTCGCAGCCATCCCCAGCGTGGTCTACGGCCTGTGGGGCTCGCTCGTGCTGCCCCCCGTGGTGATCCCGGTGTGGGGCTGGCTGGCGGACACGTTCGGCTGGTTCCCGCTCTTCGCCGGACCGGCCTCCCCGACGGGGCGCGTCCTCCTGACGGTCGGGCTCGTGCTCGCCGTGATGATCCTGCCGATCATCACGGCCGTGAGCCGCGAGGTGTTCCTCCAGACCCCGGGCCTGCACGAGGAGGCCGCGCTCGCGCTCGGGGCGACCCGCTGGGAGATGATCCGCACGGCGGTGCTGCCCTTCGGCCGCTCGGGCGTGATCTCCGCCGCGATGCTCGGCCTCGGACGTGCGCTGGGCGAGACGATGGCCGTCCTGATGATCCTCTCGCCCGGGCTCCTGTACAGCTTCAAGATCCTGCAGGCGGGGCAGCAGCAGACCATCGCCGCGAACATCGCGGCGAACTTTCCCGAGGCCAACCCGATGGGCGTCAGCACGCTCATCGCGACCGGCCTCGCGCTGTTCGTCATCACCCTGCTCGTGAACATGGCGGCTCGTGCGATCGTCGCGCGCCGCAAGGACTTCTCGGGAGCCAACTGATGACCACCGTGACCACGCAGGCCGGGCCCGGCCGGGCCCCCGACCCGGAGCGCACCGCAGCGGTGCGCGCGCTGCTCCGGGGCGCCGACGCCCGTCGCCGGCGGACCGACAAGACGATGACCGCACTGATGTGGGGCGCGTTCGTCCTCGCGATGGTCCCGCTCGCCTCCGTCGCGTGGACCGTCGTGGCGAACGGCATGCACCAGTTCGACGGCTACTTCCTCACGCACTCCATGCGCGGCGTGTTCGGCGGGATGGACGCGGGTGGGATCTACCACGCGATCATCGGCACGCTGCTCATCACGTTGGGCGCCGCGGCCATCTCGGTGCCGATCGGTCTGCTCACCGCGATCTACCTCGTGGAGTACGGGCGCGGGGCGCTCGCCCGCTGGGTGACCTTCTTCGTCGACGTCATGACGGGCATCCCCTCGATCGTCGCCGGCCTGTTCGCCTACGCGCTGTTCGCGGTCTTCTTCGGGCCGGGCGTGCGGATGGGAGTCGTCGGCTCGGTGGCCCTGTCGGTCCTCATGATCCCGGTGGTCGTGCGCTCGTGCGAGGAGATGCTGCGGCTCGTGCCCAACGAGCTGCGCGAGGCCGCGTACGCCCTCGGCGTGCCGAAGTGGCTCACCGTGATCAAGGTCGTCCTGCGCACGTCCGTCGCCGGGATCACGACGGGGGTCATGCTCTCCGTCGCCCGTGTGATCGGCGAGACCGCGCCGCTGCTCATCACCGTCGGCGTCGTCGACTCGATCAACTTCAACCTCTTCGAGGGCCGGATGATGACCCTGCCGGTGTACGTGTACCGGCAGTACAGCCAGGGCCTCGTCCCGTGCAACGACGCGCTCGACGCCGTGTGCATCCCCTCCATCAACTACGACCGGGCCTGGGCCGCCGCGCTGGCGCTGATCCTCATCGTCATGCTGCTCAACCTCGTCGGGCGCCTCGTGACCCGTTGGTTCGCGCCCAAGACCCTCCGCTAGAGAACAGGAACGATCCGATGGCACAGCGCATCGATGTCAAGGACCTCGACATCTACTACAGCGACTTCCTCGCCGTGCAGGGCGTGAGCATGTTGATCGAGCCCAAGTCCGTGACCGCCTTCATCGGGCCGTCCGGGTGCGGCAAGTCGACCTTCCTGCGCACCCTCAACCGGATGCACGAGGTGATACCGGGCGCTCGCGTGGACGGGACCGTGGAGATGGAGGGCGTCGACCTGTACGGGGCCGACGTCGACCCGGTCGCGGTGCGTCGGCAGGTCGGGATGGTCTTCCAGCGGCCGAACCCGTTCCCGACGATGTCGATCAGGGAGAACGTGCTCGCGGGCGTCAAGCTCAACAACAAGCGCATCTCCAAGTCGGCCGCCGACGAGCTGGTGGAGTCCTCGCTGCACGGGGCGAACCTGTGGAACGAGGTCAAGGACCGGCTCGACCGCCCCGGCTCCGGCCTCTCCGGCGGTCAGCAGCAGCGGCTGTGCATCGCGCGGGCGATCGCCGTCAAGCCGCAGGTGCTCCTCATGGACGAGCCCTGCTCGGCGCTCGACCCCATCTCGACGCTCGCGATCGAGGACCTCGTCGCGGAGCTCAAGGACGAGTACACGATCGTGATCGTCACGCACAACATGCAGCAGGCAGCGCGCGTGAGCGACCGGACGGCGTTCTTCAACATCGCGGGCACGGGCAAGCCCGGCCGGCTCGTCGAGATGGACGACACCGCGACCATGTTCTCGTCGCCGTCGCAGCAGGCGACCGAGGACTACATCTCGGGCCGCTTCGGGTGATCACGACGCCGCGACCGGCCCTGCCGGCCTAGCTCATCCCGCGGTCGGCAGGAAGTCTTCGTACTCCGGGAGCGTGCCGTCCAGGACCGGGAGCTCGACGTCCGCGGTCTCGCCCGTGCTGGAGGTCACCGTGACGGGAAGCACGCCACCGGGGGTCGCGTCGACCGTCCCGAGCACGGCCTCGAAACCCTCCTCGGTGCCGAGGTACACGGTCTCGCCACCGGCCACCGGTACCTCGAGCGCGGCACCGCCCAGGGGCGCGACGCCGACCGTCACGTCCTGCGTGCTGTCGTTGGCGAACGCACCGATCAGCGTCCCGGCCGCACCGTCGCCCTCGGAGACGAGCATGAGGTTGAGCCCGCGGACGTCGGCGGTCAGGTCGACGCGGACGCCGTCGGAGGGGGAGTACTCCTTGGTCGTCAGCACGGGAGAGCACGCGGCGACGGCGGCGACGCTCGCGACGACGACGGGGACGGCCCAGAACCGTGAGGTCCGGGCTGCTCGGCTGGTCGAGGTGCGGGTCACGTGCGCTCCTGGGTGCGTCGGTGGGGCGGGGTTGCGGGGCCCAGCCTAGTCGGTCGCGCCGTGTTCGGGCGGACGGCGGTGCGGTCCCCGGCGGGAGCGGACAGTTGTGCGGAAGGCGTGAAGGGCTCCTGGGATCAGGCGTCCCGTCCGGCATGTCTCGGGAACCTCTCGGGAACGGGTCGACGAGGTGCGCAGGACGTCGCACGAGCCGTCGTGCAGGAGCGTCCGCCCGGGGCTGACCTGCGCGAAGACCGCGGGAGACGCCGCGTCCGGCGGCCTCGGACGGCGAGGATCCGCGAATTCGCACGGCTTCCGCGTGATAAGGTGGACCTCCGCGAAAGGGGACATCTGCAGATGACGTTCACAGTAGGCGAGACCGTTGTCTACCCGCACCACGGCGCCGCTCTGATCGAGGAGATCAAGACGCGCACCATCCGTGGAGAGGACAAGACCTACCTCAAGCTCAAGGTCGCCCAGGGCGACCTGACCATCGAAGTCCCCGCCGAGAACGTCGACCTCGTCGGCGTGCGAGATGTCGTCGGACAGGAAGGCCTCGACCGTGTCTTCGAGGTGCTCCGGGCACCGTACACGGAGGAGCCGACCAACTGGTCGCGCCGGTACAAGGCGAACCTCGAGAAGCTCGCCTCGGGCGACGTGATCAAGGTGGCCGAGGTCGTGCGTGACCTCTCCCGCCGCGACGCCGACCGCGGACTGTCTGCCGGGGAGAAGCGCATGCTCGCGAAGGCGCGGCAGATCCTCGTCTCCGAGCTCGCACTCGCCGAGCACACCGAGGAGGAGCGCGCCGAGGCCATCCTCGACGAGGTCCTCGCCTCCTGAGCGAGAGCGCGAACCAGCACGATCTCGATCCACAGCCCGGTCCACAGGGGCGTTGCCGATAGGGCAGCGCCCCTGTGGCGTGCCCGGGGCCGTGAGCGAGCCGCTACCGTGTGCGGGTGTCCACGCTCGCCGTCCTGACCGCCGCCGGTTCCGGCGCACGCCTCGGGCACGCCGTGCCCAAGGCCCTCGTGGAGCTCGGCGGGGTGCCCCTCCTGGTCCACGCGGCGCAGCGGTTGTGCGCCTCCGGCGTGGTCGACGCCCTCGTGGTGACGGCGCCCCCGGGGCATGTCGACGAGGTCGCCCGCCTCGTGCGGGCGGCCCCGGGCATCGACCTCCCCGTGCACGTCGTCGACGGCGGGCCCACTCGCCAGGCGTCGGTCGCGGCGGGTCTGCGAGCAGGTCTCGACGACCGCGGTCTCGTCCCGCCCGCGGCGGGGGAGATCGACGTCGTGCTGGTCCACGACGCGGCGCGGCCGTTGGCCCCGACCGACCTGGTCCGGCGGGTCGAGCAGGCCGTACGGGCCGGCTACCGCGCCGTCGTCCCCGGTCTGGTGGTCACGGACACGGTCAAGCGCGTCGTCCCCGCACCGGGCGGCGGGATCGACGAGGTGGCCGAGACCGTCGACCGGGCGTCCCTGCGGGCGGTGCAGACGCCACAGGGGTTCGATCGCGACCTGCTGGAGCGCGCGCACGCGGCTGCGGCGGCGGGCGGCGCGGACGAGTCCTCGGCCGCGACCGACGACGCGGGCCTCGTCGAGGCGCTCGGCGAGACGGTCCACGTGGTCGCGGGGTCGTCGGCGGCGGCAAAGATCACGACCGGCCACGACCTGCGCGTCGCCGCACTGACCCTGGAGGAGACAGCATGACCGACCCTGCGACGCCGCTCCCACGGACCGGGATCGGCGTGGACGTGCACGCCTACGCCGCGGACGACGTCGAGCGACCCTTGTGGCTCGCAGGTCTGCACTGGCCCGGGGAGCGTGGGCTCGCCGGGCACTCCGACGGCGACGTCGTCGCGCACGCCGCGGCCGACGCGCTGTTCTCCGCGACCGGTCTGGGGGACCTGGGGTCGAACTTCGGGACGAGCGAGCCCCGCTGGTCCGGCGCGAGCGGTGCCGTGCTCCTGGCCGAGGCCGCACGGCGCGTGCGGGGAGCGGGGTTCGAGATCGGGAACGTCGCCGTCCAGGTGGTCGGGAACCGGCCCCGGGTGGGAACGCGCCGGGCGGAGGCCGAGACGGTCCTGGGCGACGCGGCGGGTGCGACCGTCACCCTCACGGCGACGACGACCGACGCCCTGGGACTCACCGGTCGGGGGGACGGGGTGGCCGCGATCGCGACCGCGCTCGTCGTACCCGTCAGCCGGTGACCGCCGCCGAGATCTCGACCCCGTCGAGGACCTCGCGGACCTGCGCGGCGGCCGTCTCGTCGCCCGCTCCGGTCGTCACGGTCAGCCGCACGACCTGGCGGTCGCCGCCCGTGCCCGCCTCGAGGACGTACACCTCCTGCGCCACGCGCACCCCGTCCGCCTCATAGGTCCCGACCACTCCGAGCGCCGGCACCTCGGCGACCGTCACCTCCTGGGGCCCCGCGTCGTCGAGCGTCCAGCCGGGGAGGCTCTCGGCATAGCTCGCCGACTCCGCCGCAGCCTCCTCGACGGCCTCGGTGGTCTGCTCGCCCGTCACCACGACGTTCGTGCGGACGGCACCGGGGTCCTGCGGGGCGGGCGCCACGAGGACGAACGCGCCCTCGCGCGCCTGGTCGTCCCAGCCGGGCGGGAGGGTCACCGTCACGGGGACCCCCGGCACCTGCACCGGCGACGCCGCGCTCGTCGCGGTCGACGCGCCGTCGGGCGGTTCGTCCGTACCCGTGCTGCCACAGCCTGCGCAGGCGGCACCGACACCGGTGACGACGGCCAGGGCGAGGGCCGTGCGGGTGACGGTCGAGCGGGTGGGCCTGCGGGCGACGCGGACGAGGGGCACGGCTCCGATTCTGCCCCCTCCACCTCGCCGGATGTGCCGGGTGCATCCCGCGCCGGTACGATCGGAGGAGTCTCGCGGCCGTGCTTGACTGCCCCAGACCACACACGGGACGTACTGCACATGAACCGAATGTCCGTCGAGGATCGCCGGGCTCAGCTCGTCGACGCTGCGATGACCGTCGCCGTCCGCGAGGGGGTGGAGGCGGTGACCATCCGTGGTGTCGCGGCCGAGGCCGGCGTCTCGCTCGGCGTGGTGCACTACTGCTTCGAGGACAAGGACGAGCTCCTCCAGGCCATGGGCAACAGCCTCGCGCTCGTCGCCTCGGAGCCGGTCCGGGCCGCCCTGGACACCGAGGGCGACGTGGTCGAGCTCGCGCACGCCGCGGCGCACGGGCTGTGGACCGGTCTCACGCCCCGTCGGCACATGCGTCTGCTCACGTTCGAGTTCGCGACGGCCGGGGTGCGCAGCCGGGCGCTGCGATCCGTCGCGCACACGCACCTCGAGCAGACGTGGACGATGACGCGGGGCTTCCTCGAGGAGGTCGCCCGGCGGGGCGAGGTCACGTACACGACCGACATCGAGTTCCTGTCGCGCATCGTCGCCGGGTACATCGACGGCATCGAGATCGCCTGGCTCGTCGAGCAGGACGACGCGACCGCGATCCGCAGCTTCCACGCCCTCGCGGAGTACGTGCTCTCCGTCATGGTGCGTGCCGACGGCTCGCCCGTGCGCGAGGGAGGCCCGGCGCGCGTCCCGCTGGAGTGACCGCCGTCAGGATCCGGCCGGGCCGAGCACCCTGTCGGTGTAGGCGTTGGCGAACACGCCCTGCGGGTCGGCCGCGTCGCGCACCGCGGTGAAGTCGCCCAGGCGCGGGTAGAGCTCGGCGAGCCGGGCGGCGTCGAGCCCGTGCAGCTTGCCCCAGTGGGGGCGCCCGTCCACCTCGGCGACGATGCGCTCGACCGCCTCGAAGTACCGCTCGTGGGACAGGCGCGCGTACTGGTGCACCGCGACGTAGGCGGTGGGGCGTCGGTAGGCCGTGGACAGCCACACGTCGTCGGGCGCCGCGAACCTCACCTCGACGGGGAACGGGACGTGCTCGCCCGAGCGCTCGAGCCAGGCGTCGATGGCGGTGAGCACGTCGACGAGGCTCTCGCGCGGCACGGCGTACTCCATCTCGCGGAACCGCACGCGCCGCGAGGTGACGAACACCTCGTGCGACGGCGCGACGTAGGTGCGTGGCGCGAGCGCCCTGGCCGAGACCGCGTTGAGGCGCGGGGTGACGCGGGGGACCGCGGTCGCGACCCGGTTGACGAGCCCGAACGCGCCGTTGGACAGCAGCTCCTCGTCGAGCCAGGTCCGTGCCCGGGCGACCGGCCCCGGGCCGGACGTGCGCAGGCGCTCGAGCGCCGCGTCCTCCTCGTCGGGCGCGAGCCGGTTGTTGCGCTTCGTCAGGGCGCGACGGGTGTGGGGGAACCAGTAGAACTCGACGTGGTCGTTGCCGCCCACGAGGCCGTCCGGGTCGTCGTCCGCGGCAGCCAGCCCGTCGAGCACGCGATCGAGCGGCCAGGGTTCCTCCTGGGCACGCAGCAGGAACGCCGGGACCACCTCGAGCGTCACGGCGGACAGCACGCCGGTGGCGCCGAGACCCAGCCTGCTCGCCGCGAACAGCCCGGGCTCCCGGTCCGCCGACACCGCGCGCACCGTCCCGTCCGCGCCGACGACCCGCACGCCGCGCACCTGGGTCGCGAGGCCGCCGAGCCGGGCTCCGGTGCCGTGCGTGCCGGTCGAGATCGCGCCCGCGATCGACTGCCGGTCGATGTCCCCGAGGTTGGCCATCGCCAGGCCGGCCGCGGCGAGGGCGGCGTTGAGCCGGTGCAGCCGGATGCCGGCCCCGACCGTGACGTGGATGGCGTCGCCCGACCGGGAGACGGCCTCGACGAGGCTGACCCGGTCCAGGTCGAGGAGGAGACCGTCCGTCACGGCCGCGGGGGTGAACGAGTGCCCGGCGCCGACCGCGCGCACGTGCAGGCCGTCCGCCGCCGCGCGTGCGACGTGGGCCGCCAGGTCGGCCTCGTCCCGCGGTACGGCCCGACGACGTGGTGTCGCCGAGGCCGTCCCGGCCCAGTTGGTCCAGCCCGGGACACCGTCACCGTTCGCCGCACGAGTCACAGCACGCACTGTAGGCGCAGACGCAGGTCGGCGGTGAGGTCCGAGGTCAGTGGTGGCGTACGTTTCTCCCATGGATGCAGGTGCTGGCACCGACGGGTCACGATCCGGACCCGAGTCGCTGTCACCGCTCGTGGAGCAGCTCACCCGGGCTACGCGTGACCTCGACGGGCCGCTCGCCGTCGTCGACCTCGACCGCTTCGACGCGAACGCCGCCGAGCTCCTCGCCCGGGCCGGTGGCGTCCCCGTCCGGCTCGCCTCGAAGTCGGTGCGGGTGCGGGCGCTCGCCGCGCGCGCTCTCGGCCACGGGCTGCGCGGGGTCATGGCGTACTCGCTCCGGGAGGCGTTGTGGCTCGTGGAGCAGGGCGTCGGCGACGTGCTCGTGGCCTACCCGACGGTCGACCGGCACGCCCTGTCCCTGCTCGCGCGGGACATCGACGCCCGGCGCGGGATCACGCTGATGGTGGACTGCGCCGAGCACCTCGACCTGGTGCGCCACGCGCTCGCCGGCGCCGGTGACGGGGATGCGGCTCCGCCGGTGCGGGTGTGCCTGGACGTCGACGCGTCGCTCCGGGTCGGTGTCGGTCCGCTCACCGCTCACCTGGGCACGCGGCGCTCGCCGGTGCGCACTCCCCACGACGCCGCGACGCTGGCCGCTCGCGTCGCGACCGCGCCCGGTCTGCACCTGCGGGGAGTGATGTTCTACGAGGCGCAGATCGCCGGGCTGCCCGACTCCAGCCTTGCCGTGCGTCTCGTCAAGCGCGCCTCGACGGCCGAGCTGGCCACGCGGCGGGGCGAGGTGGTCGCGGCCGTGCGCGACGTCGTGGGCGCCGACCTCGAGCTCGTCAACTCCGGGGGGACGGGGTCGCTCGAGACGTCGTCGGCCGACCCCGTGGTCACCGAGGTGACTGCGGGCTCCGGGCTCTTCGTGCCCACGCTGTTCGACGGCTACCGCGCTTTTCGGCCACGGCCCGCCGCCTTCTTCGGGCTCGACGTCGTGCGTGTCCCCGCGCCCGGGTGGGCGGCCGCGTTCGGGGGTGGGTACGTGGCGTCGGGGAAGGCGTCGCGGACGCGGCTGCCGCAGGTCGTCCTTCCGGGCTGGGCGCTGACCGCGCGCGAGGGGGCCGGCGAGGTGCAGACCCCCTTGCGCCGCACCGGCCGCGGGGCGCGGGATCTCGAGGTCGGGGACCGGGTGTGGTTCCGGCACGCGAAGGCCGGTGAGCTCATGGAACGGTTCGACTCGGTGCACCTCGTCCGCGGGGACCGGGTGGTCGACGTCGTGCCCACGTACCGCGGCGAGGGTCGTACGTTCGGCTGACCGCAGCCGGCACCCGACGATCGCCGCACCGCCCGTTCGGACCACGAGGCCTCGCCCCGGTACCCTGGCGGGCGTGACCCTTCGCCTGTTCGACACCGCCACGCGGGACGTACGCGACTTCGTGCCGCGCACCCCGGGCGAGGTCGGGCTGTACCTGTGCGGCGCGACCGTCCAGTCGGCGCCCCACGTGGGCCACATGCGCTCCGCCGTCGCGTTCGACGTGCTGGCGCGCTGGCTGCGGCGCTCGGGCGAACGCGTGACGTTCATCCGCAACGTCACGGACATCGACGACAAGATCCTCGCCAAGTCCGCGGCCGCCGGCGAGCCGTGGTGGGCCTGGGCCGCCACGTACGAGCGCGCCTTCACCGCCGCGTACGACGCGCTCGGCGTCCTGCCCCCCACGTACGAGCCGCGCGCGACCGGTCACGTCACGGACATGGTCGATCTCGTCGAGCGCCTGGTCGACCGGGGCCACGCGTACGCGAGCGGCCCCGGTGACGTGTGGTTCGACGTGCGTTCCTGGGCCGACTACGGGGCGCTGACCAACCAGCGGCTCGAGGATCTCGCCCCGGTGCCCGACGACGCGCCCGCCGACCCTGCGACGACGGTCAAGCGCGACCCCCGCGACTTCGCGCTGTGGAAGGCACCGAAACCGGGCGAGCCCGAGACCGCGTCGTGGGCCACGCCGTTCGGCCGGGGACGCCCGGGTTGGCACCTCGAGTGCTCGGCGATGGCGCGTCGCTACCTCGGCGACACCTTCGACATCCACGGCGGCGGTCTCGACCTGCGGTTCCCGCACCACGAGAACGAGCAGGCGCAGTCCCACGCCGCCGGCTACGGGTTCGCCCGCTACTGGCTGCACAGCGCGTGGGTGACGCAGAGCGGCACCAAGATGAGCAAGTCGCTCGGCAACGGGCTGCTCGTGCGCGAGGTGCTCGCGACGACGAACCCCGCCGTCGTGCGGTACGCGCTCGCGTCCGTGCAGTACCGCTCGATGCTCGAGTGGACCCCGGACACGATCACCGAGGCCGCGACCACGTGGGAGCGGCTCGCGGGCTTCGTCGAGCGCGCCACCGAACGCGGGGGAGACGTCGGGGACGTCCAGGACGTCGAGCTCCCGGCCGCCTTCACCGCGGCGATGGACGACGATCTCAACGTCCCGGCCGCGCTCGCGGTCGTGCACGAGCACCTGCGGGCCGGGAACTCCGCGCTCGCAGACCGCAGCGCCGCAGCGGACGCGGTCGCGCGTCACCACCTGGTGGCGCTGCGGGCCATGCTCGACGTGCTGGGCCTGGACCCGGGCGACCCGCAGTGGGCCCGGTCCGACGACTCGCGCTACGGCGGGGCGCTCGACGCCCTCGTCGGGGCGGAGATCGCCGCGCGGGCCCGGGCGCGCGCCGACCGCGACTTCGCCACCGCCGACGCGATCCGGGACCGGTTGACCGCGGCCGGCGTCGTCGTCGAGGACTCCGCCGACGGCGCGCGGTGGACGTTGGCCTGAACCACACTGGCCTGACGGGCACCGCCCGGTCGGGCGACCGGCGTCGTCCATCGACCGACGACGCCACGAACTTCACGAACACCACGACACGACGGGTACCTCATGGCTGGCAACTCACAACGGCGCGGCGCGACGCGCAACGCCGCGAACAAGAAGGGCGCGACCGTCGGATCCGGCGGACAGCGTCGCAAGGCGCTCGAGGGGCGCGGGCCGACGCCGAAGGCTGAGGACCGTACCTACCACCCGGCGCACCAGCGCAAGGTCGCCGCCGAGAAGCGGGCCGCGACCGCGACCCGGCGGGACGACTCGCGCGGCGGCGGTGCCCGAGGGCCGAAGGGCCGGGGGGCCGCGGAGGAGGTCGTCGCCGGGCGCAACGCCGTCCTGGAGGCGCTGCGCGCGCGTCTTCCCGTGGAGGCCGTCTACATCTCCCCGCGGATCGACTCGGACGTCCGCATCACCGAGATCCTCGAGATCGTGTCCGGGCGAGGCTACGACCTCCTCGAGGCGGGCAAGTCGGAGCTCGACCGCCTGACCGACGGCTCCGTCCACCAGGGCGTCGCGATCAAGGTCCCGCCGTACGACTACGCCGACGCGGACGACCTCCTGGACGCTGCCGAGGCGACCGGCCGGCCGCCGCTGATCGTCGCGCTCGACGGGGTCACCGACCCCCGCAACCTCGGCGCCGTGCTGCGCTCGGCGGGCGCGTTCGGGGCGCACGGTGTGCTCGTCCCCGAGCGGCGGTCCGCAGGCGTCACGGCGTCCGCGTGGAAGGTCTCGGCCGGTGCCGCGGCACGCGTGCCCGTGGCGCGTGCGACGAACCTCGTGCGTGCCCTGGGCGAGCTGAAGAAGGCCGGCTGCTTCGTCGTCGGGCTCGACGCCGGGGGTTCGACGGCGATCGGCGACCTCGCGCTCGCGACGGAGCCGCTCGTGCTCGTCGCCGGGGCGGAGGGCAAGGGGCTGTCGCGTCTCGTCCGTGAGACGTGCGACGTCGTCGCGTCCGTGCCGATCAGCTCGGAGACGGAGTCGCTGAACGCGGCGGTCGCCACGGGAATCTCCCTCTACGAGGTGGCCCGCCTCCGCTCGGCACAGCCCTGACCCGCGACCTGTCAGCACCTGGCGAGCCCAGGGGGGCATGCCGGGCCGACAGGTCGTGGATCAGGCGTCGAGCTCGGGGTCCTTCTCGCCCGGGGCCAGGCCCAGGACCGACTTCTCGTCCGGGCGGTGGCGCAGGACGTCGTCGACGTACGAGCGCGTCGCCTCGGCCATCGGGACGTCACGGCCGGCACGCTCCGAGACGAACCACCGGTGGTCGAGGATCTCGTGGAAGAGCTGGGCCGGCTCGAGCTTGCGACGCAGGTCGCGCGGGACCGCCCGGATCGTGGCTTCGAAGACCCCGCGCAGCCAGTCGTGCGCCACGAACTCCTCGTCGTCGTTCTGCCGGTCCGTCGCGGCGCGGAACGAGTCCAGGTCGTTGAGCAGGCGGCGTGCCTGGTTCTCCTGCACGTCCAGCCCCGTGAGCCGGAGCAGACGACGCGAGTGGTGTCCCGCGTCGACGACCTTGGGCTGGATCTGTACCGAGGTCCCGTCGATGTCCGTGGTGATCGCGAGCTCGCCGACGTCGAACCCCAGCTCGTTCAGCCGCTCGATGCGGGCGGCGACGCGCCACCGCTCGTTGGACTCGAACGACTCCGACTCGGTCAAGGTCTCCCAGAGCTCCTCGTACCGGGCGACGAGGGCGTCTCCGATCGAGACCTCGTCCACGTCCTCGTCGAGCAGCTCCCCGGCGGCCAGGTCCATGAGCTCGCCGATGATGTTGGTCCGGGCGAGATCGACGTCGTAGGCGCGCTGGCCGGGGGAGAGCTGGCGGTGCAGGTCGCCCGTCTCCGCGTCCACCAGGTAGGCGGCGAAGGTCTCCGCGTCGCGCCGGAACAGCGTGTTCGACAGCGACACGTCACCCCAGTAGAAGCCGACCAGGTGCAGGCGCACGAGCAGGACCGCGAGGGCGTCGATCAGCCGCGCCGCCGTGTCCGGCCGGAGCGCCTGGCTGTACAGCGCGCGGTAGGGCAGGGAGAACTGCAGGTGCTCCGTGACGAGCACCGCCTCCAGCGGCTCGCCGTCCGGTGCCTTGCGGCCCGTGATCACACCCACGGGGACGACGCTCGGCACCTCCAGACGGCGGAGCTGACGCAGCAGCTCGTACTCGCGGTAGGCGACCGACTCCCCGATCTCCTTGATCGCGATCACGCGCCCGGAGAGGCGGACGAACCGCACGATGTGCCGGGAGATGCCGCGGGGGAGCGCGGCGAGGGTCTCCTCGGGCCAGTCGACGAGCGGGATGTCCCACGGGAGGTCGAGGAGAGCCGGGTCGGGGGCCGACGCCGTGATCTGCAGGTTGTGCACCGTCACGGGACCATTGTCCACGGTCGGGCGATGCGGTTGTCGACGCCGGTGCGGGACGGTGCGGGTCCACCATCCGCTGCTCGTTCCTCGCAGCTCCCGCCAGACCCGCCCACGACCCGCCCCACCCCGCACCGGCGTCGACGCCGACACGTGGCGCCGGGTCCCGCAGGACGCGACAGGGCGGGCCCGACCCGGAGGTCGGACCCGCCCTGTCGGCGGTGCAACGTGGTGCTCAGGTCAGCTGATGCGCTCACCCGAGGCGGACGAGAACACGTGCGAGTGGCCCGGACGGATCGTGACGTAGATCCGCTCGCCCTTCGCCGGGACGCTGCGCGGGTCGACGCGCACGATGACCTGGTCGTCGCCGGCTCCCGAGTGGACCTCTGCCTGCGCGGCGAGGTCGCCCTTGAGCGTGCCGTAGACGAACGCGTCGGAGCCGAGCTCCTCGACGAGGTTGACCTCGACCGGGAAGGCCGACTCGTCCGCCTGGGTCACGATGTCGAGCGACTCGGGACGGAAGCCGACCGTGACGCGGCCGTTGTCCGCCTCCGTGATCCGCGACGCGACGTCACGCTCGAGCGGCAGGCGCGCCGGGCCGATCTCGGCGACGCCGCCGGTGACGGTGAACGTGCCGAGGTTCATCGCGGGGGAGCCGATGAAGCCGGCGACGAAGACGTTGGCGGGGGTGTCGTACATGTCGCGCGGCGTCCCGACCTGCTGGAGCAGACCGTCCTTGAGGACCGCGATGCGGTCACCCATGGTGAGGGCCTCGGTCTGGTCGTGCGTGACGTAGACGGTCGTGACGCCGAGGCGACGCTGGAGCGACGCGATTTGCGTACGGGTCTGGACGCGGAGCTTGGCGTCGAGGTTCGACAGCGGCTCGTCCATGAGGAACACCTGCGGCTGGCGCACGATCGCGCGGCCCATGGCGACGCGCTGGCGCTGACCACCGGAGAGCGCCTTCGGCTTGCGGTCGAGGTACTCGGTCAGGTCGAGGATCTTGGCAGCCTCCTCGACGCGCTGGCGGATCTCCGCCTTCGGCTTGCCGGCGATCTTCAGCGCGAAGCCCATGTTGTCCGCGACGGACATGTGCGGGTACAGCGCATAGTTCTGGAAGACCATCGCGATGTCGCGGTCCTTCGGCTGGACGTCCGTGACGTCGCGGTCGCCGATGTAGATGCTGCCGCCGTTGACGTCCTCGAGACCCGCGAGCATGCGGAGCGAGGTCGACTTGCCGCAGCCCGACGGGCCGACGAGGACGAGGAACTCGCCGTCCTCGATGTGCAGGTTGAGCTGGTCCACCGCGGGGCGCTCGGTCCCGGGGTAGAGCCGGCTCGCGTGGTCGTAGGTGACCGTAGCCATGACTGGTACATCCCTCCACCGGCAGGTACGTGCCGGACGATCCGTTGTGCAGTGACGTGCAGTTGAGTGCGCTGTCGACGGTGCTCAGGCCTCGATGGCGGACGAGCGTGTCTTCGACGACACAGAAGAAGTCGGATCCCCGAGGGTCTCCGACGTCATCGTGCTGCCGATACTACTCCCGGCGAATGAGTGCCTCGTCACACCCGGAGGGGTCGTGGGGCAACGATCAGGTCTCGATCTCCTCGATCTCCTCGAGGTCCGCCGAGATCAGGTCGAGCGCCGCGGCGAGCCCGTCGGCGTCCGCGACGCGGTACCCGGCCGAGGTCGGGCCGTCCCCGACCTTGATGCCGACGTCACCGTCGTGGAGCACCGCGAACGCCGTCTCGTCGGTGGTGTCGTCGCCCGCGTACAGGACCCGGACCGTCCGGCCGGACGATGCGGCATCGCGGCCGACGACGTCCCGCAGGTGCGCGATCGCCTCACCCTTGGACGTGCGCAGGACAGCGATCTCGACGACGTCCTTGCCGTGCATGGCGTGCAGGCCGAGGCGCTCGGCGACCTCGTCGGCGGCGGCCTCCGCCGCGCGGGCGTCCGACGCCGACGCCTGACGCGTGTGCAGCACCGCGGCGCTCGGCTTGTGCTGCACCCAGGTCCCGTCGCGCCCGTCGACCGCGTCGGCCAGCCCCGCGCGGAGCTCGCCCAGTGCGCGTTCCTGGTCCGCCGTGAGCTCGAGCGGTTCCGCGTCGAGCCCCTGCGGCGTCACGTGCGCCGTCTCCGCCCCGTGGCTGCCGACGAGGAACGTGCCCGGCGGCAGCCCGGCCCGTCCGGCCAGGTCCGAGAGGTTGCGCCCGGACACGAGGCCGAGGTGCGTCGTCGTGCCCCGGGACGCCGCGGCGAGCCGGTCGACGGCCGCGCGAGCGGCCGGAGCCATCGCCGCGGACGTGGGGTCGTCGACGAACGGCGCGAGCGTCCCGTCGAAGTCGAGCGCGACGATGCGCGGGGCGCCCGGGTCGGCCGAGAACTCGCGCAGCGCCCCGACCAGCGCCGCAGAGGTCCCCGACGTGCGGGACGACGGTGCCGTGGTCACGTGTCACGCTCCTCGCTCGACGCGGACCGGGCAGGGCCGGTCGACCGGGGTACCCGCGAGGGCATGGCCGTGAGCACACCCAGGAAGGACTCGGACCACCGGGCGACGTCGTCGGCCAGCACGCGCCGGCGCAGGCGCCGCATGCGCTTGCGCTGCTCGCGCGTGTCCATGTGCGCGGCGGCGACGATCATGTCCTTCATGCCGTCGATGTCGTGCGGGTTGACGAGGAGCGCGCCGGCGGCCATCTCGTCCGCCGCTCCCGTGAACTCCGAGAGCACGAGCACGCCCCGGTCGTCGGAGCGCGCCGCGACGTACTCCTTCGCGACCAGGTTCATGCCGTCCCGCAGCGACGTGACGAGCATGACGTCCGCCGCGAGGTACATCGCGGCCATCTCCTCCGGCGGGTAGGAGTGGTGCAGGTAGTGGATCGCGGCGTGCCCGATCTCCGCGTACTCGCCGTTGATGCGCCCCACGGCACCCTCGACGTGCTCCCGCAGGTCCTGGTACGCGCCGACGTTCTCGCGGCTCGGGCTCGCGACCTGGACGAGCGTGGCGTGCTCGACGTCGAGCCGTCCGTCCTGCAGCAGCTCGCCGTACGCCTTGATGCGGTGCCGGATGCCCTTGGTGTAGTCGAGGCGGTCCACGCCGAGCATCATGATCTCGGGGTCGCCGAGGTCCGAGCGGATCTCGCGCGCCCGGTGCTGGATCTCGGGCTGGCGGGCGAGCTCGTCGAACCGGCGCGAGTCGATCGAGATGGGGAACGCGGCCGCGCGCACGTGGCGCTCGCGGCCGTCCTCGTCCGGGACGGTGATCATGGGACCGCGCGTCGTGTACGCACGCAGGCGGCGCACCGCGCGGATGAAGTTCGCGGCGTCCCCGGCGCGCTGGAAGCCGACGAGGTCCGCCCCGAGCAGCCCGTCGATCACGCGACGGCGCCACGGGAGCTGCTGGAAGAGCTCGAGCGGGGGGAACGGGATGTGGTTGAAGAACCCGATCCGCAGGTCCGGCCGCTGCTCGCGGATCATCTTCGGCACGAGCTGGAGCTGGTAGTCGTGGATCCACACGGTCGCCCCGTGCGCTGCCTGCTCGACGGCCGCGTCGGCGAACCGCTGGTTGACGCGGTGGTAGGAGTCCCACCAGGTGCGGTGGTAGGTCGGTGGGGCGATCACGTCGTGGTAGAGCGGCCACAGCGTGTCGTTGGAGAAGCCCTCGTAGTAGCGCTCGATCTCCTCCGCGCTCAGGGTGACCGGCACGAGTCGCATGTCGTCCGCGTCGAGCGGCTCGACCTCGAGGTCGGGGGCGCCGGACCAGCCCACCCACGCGCCGTCGGCGGCCTGCATGACCGGCTCCAGGGCCGTGACCAGGCCCCCGGGCGAACGGTTCCAGCTCACGTCGCCGTCGTCGGAGACCGTGAAGTCCACCGGCAGCCGGTTGGCCACCACGACGAGGTCGAACCCTTCCTTGCCTGCCAATGGAGACTCCTCGAGCGTCGGTGTGTCATGGTCCGGGCGGTCTCAGGGTAGTCCCCGGGCACGCCGCGGCGCCGGTGGGTCCGGCCCGTCCGACCGGCCCGGGAGCCGTCTGGCCGCTACCGTAGGGCCATGGAGGAGCTCACGCAGCGCGTCCCGGCTTCCGACACCGGTCGTCGGGGACCGACGCCGGGCACCGAGGTCGGCGGCTACCTCGTGGGACCGCGGCTCGGGTCGGGCGCCATGGGCATCGTCCACAGCGCGCACGACGGCGGCGGGAGCCTCGTCGCGATCAAGTTCCTCCATGCGCACGTGGACCTCGACGCGACCGCGCGCGGTCGTGAGCGGCTGCAGCGCGAGGCGCTCGCGCTGCAACGGCTGCGCCACCCCGCCGTCGCGCAGATCCTCGACCTCGAGATCGACGGGCCGGACGCGTTCATCGTCACCGAGCTCGTGGACGGACCCACGCTGGAGGACGAGGTCGCCGACGGCGGGCCGCTCGACCCGTGGGACCTGTACGAGCTCGCCGACCAGCTCGCCGCGGCCCTCGAGGCGGTGCACGAGGCGGGGGTCGTCCACCGCGACCTGAAGCCCAGCAACGTGCTCGTCGCCTCGCGCGGTCCCGTGCTGATCGACTTCGGCATCGCCCAGGGCCTCGAGGACGCCCGCGTGACCTCCACGGGCCTGGTCATGGGGACGCCCGGCTACCTCGCGCCCGAGCTCCTCGAGGGCGCGTCGCCCAGCGTCGAGACCGACTGGTGGGGCTGGGCGGCGCTGCTCACCTACGCCGCGACCGGGCGGGCTCCGTTCGGGGTGCGTCCCACGGACGTCGTGCTCGCCCGCGCGAGGACGGGCCGGCCCGACGTCGCGGGCCTGGGCCCCGTGACGGCGCGGGCGCTCAGCGGGGCGCTCCACGCCGACCCGACCCGGCGGCTCGGGCCCACGGACGTGGTCGCCGCGCTGCGCCAGGCCGCGGACACGGGAGACGCCCCGACCGTCGCGGTCGCCGCGCCGACGGGCCCGACGCAGGTGGTCGCGCCCGTCGTCGGCCCGCCCCTGCCGACGTCGCAGAGCCAGGTGAACGACGGGCGCACAGTCGCCGTGCCCGTCGACGGTGCGGACGAGGGCCTGCTCGACGAGCTCGGCGCGCCCGCGCCCGAGGGTGGGACCGGGACGGGCTACGTCCGGCCCGAGCCCGCTCGCCGAGCCACCGCGCTGCTCGCGCTCGGGATCCCGGTCGTCCTGCTGGGCGTGCTGTACCCGGGTGTCGGGTTCGTCGTGCTCGCGCTGTTCGTCGTGCTCGCGCGCATGGTCGGGGTGACCACCGAGTCCCTCCACACGCGTCGTGAACGGCGTGGCATCTCGTCCCGCGACACGCTGCGCTCGGTCGCCGCCTCCCCCTGGTACCTCGCCCGTGCGCTGCTCGGCGCGCTGCCGTCCCTGCTGGTGGCCGCGTGCGCGGGCGTGCTCGTCGTCGTCGCCGGCTGGTGGCTGCTCGACGCCGACCGGTGGGTCCTCGTCGCGGGCCCCGACGGAGGCAACCCGCCCGTCGTGCTCACCGTGCTGCTGGGCGTCGCGGCGCTCGCGGCGGTCGCGCTCGTGTGGGCGGGACCGCTCACCCACCTGACGCGGTACGGGACGCGGACCGCGCTGGCACGCGTCGCGCCCGGCCGGGCGGGAGCGCTCGTGCTCGTCGGGCTGGGGGTCGCGCTCACCGTCGTGTGCGTGCTGCTGCTGGTCGACGGCGCTCAGACGTCGTGGTGGCCGTTCCCCGGCCCGCCTTCGGTGCGCTGAGGTCCCGGTCGGCGGGCTCGTAGCCCCAGGTGGCTCCCAGGTTCCGTCCGGCCGCGCTGTGTAGGCTGACCGACGTGGCTCTCCCGACGGTCCCGCGCGCCATGGCGCGGACGGCGAGCGCGTTCGCGCGCGCCCGCCCCGTCGCGCGCGCCCGGACCCGTGGCGCGAACCCGCCCCGGATCGTCGCACCGCTGCTCCTCCTGGTCGCCGTCGTCGCGACCACGGGGACCTACCTGGCCGACCGCGGGTTCGCCGTCGTGCACCAGTGCGTCCCCGTCCCGGGCGGCTGGGGGATGGCGGGCATGCGGCTGGCGCTCGTGCACGCGGCGCCGGACTGCCCGTCCGAGATGGCGCTCGGTGGTGACCCGGCGGCGATGGCCACGGTGCTCGGAGCCCTCGCCGTGCCGGTGCTCGTGGCGCACGCGCTCGTGGCGCTCGTCGCGTGGGGCGTGACCGCGTCCGTGCGGCGTGCGCACGAGCGCGCCCGGCGCGTCGTGGCCCGGGCCGTGCACGGTGTGCGCGGTGCGCGCGACCTCGCGCGCCGCCTCGTCACCGCGGTCGTCCCGGGGACGCTCGGCGTCCGGCAGGCCGTGCGGCCCGTGCCCGACGTGGTGCCCGCCACGCTGCACCGTCTCGCCGACGCGGCGGTGCGGTCGCTGCGCGGGCCGCCGGTGCCCGCCCTCGCCTGAACGCGCCGGCCGGCGCCCCGGGCACGCGCGCACCGACCGCACGACTCCCCCTGAACTCGAAGGACGACCATGCCTGCCAACGAACCCCAGACCAAGGCCCAGCGGCGCGACGCCGCCCGCGCGGAGGCCCTCGCGCTGCGCGAGGCGCAGCTCAAGCGCGACCGGCGCAACCGCTTCATCACGATCGGCGCGCTCGTCGTCGGTCTCGCCGTGCTCATCGGCGTGTTCCTGTGGTTCTTCATCCCTGCGCTGAACGACCAGAACGACGCCGCGGACGCCACGGCCAGCGGCGACCTGACCGCCGTCGACTCGCCCTCGACCGCGGGCGACGACGGCGGCATCCCGATGGGTGCCGACGGCGTCGCCGGTACCGACAACGGCGCGGACGCGGTCGAGGTCGGCGTCTACCTCGACTACATGTGCCCGATCTGCGGCGACTTCGAGGAGTCGAACGGGGCCACGCTGGACCAGCTGCGCGAGTCGGGGGACGTGACCGTGGTGCTGCACCCGGTGGCGATCCTGGACCGGGCTGCCCAGTCGAAGGAGTACTCGACCCGAGCGGCCTCCGCGGCCGGCTTCGTCGCCGACCGAGCCCCGGAGGCGCTGAGCGACTTCAACGCGATCCTGTTCGCGAACCAGCCCGAGGAGGGCACGGCCACGCTGACGGACGAGCAGATCGCGGACCTCGCCGAGCAGGCCGGGGTGCCGAGCGACGTCGCGGGCCAGATCGCCGACGGCACCGCCCGCGACGAGTTCGGCGCGTGGGCCGGCGCGGCCACGACGGCCACCACCCAGAACCCGGACCTCATGAACCCGCAGTCCGGCGGTTTCGGGACGCCGACGATCACGATCGGCGGGGTGCGCTGGGACGGCAACTGGAGCGACCCCAGCGCGCTGCCGCAGGCCGTGGCGGACGCCGCCTCGGGTGACGGTGCCGCCTCCGACCCGGAGGGCACGACCGACGAGGACACCGAGGGCAAGGTCGAGGAGCAGTCGCAGGACTGATCCGCAGCGATCTGCCCCGATCCCTGCGGGCCGGGCGAGCGGGTAGTCTGTTCGCTCGCCCGGCCGCGCCGGGCACGCCGCCTTAGCTCAGCTGGTAGAGCATTCGCCTTGTAAGCGAAAGGTCGTCGGTTCGAACCCGACAGGCGGCTCCACGCACGTCACGTCTGTCGCACGGCCGGTGCGTCGGCGGCGACTCACCCCCTGGGGGTTGACCCCAGCAACGGACTTTGGCACAGTCAGCGGTGCTAGCGCTGTCAGCCGCGGGCATCGACGCCCGCCCTGCTCGAAGGACATCGATGTCGCCCCACCGAACGCACGCACCTCTGCCCCGTCCGACGGCGGGCCGTGGCGTCGCCGCGACCGTCGCGCTGAGCCTCCTGCTCAGCGGGACGACCCTCGCGACGGGCTCCGTCGCTGCGCACGCCGCACCCGCAGACGACCCGGGCGACCTCTCGACGTCCTTCGAGGCCGACGACGGCCCGCTCGACTGGACCAGCACGCCCGAGGAGACTGCCGGCGGGCCCCGGGTCGACGGGGTCGTCGGCACGTCCGTCCTCGAGCGCAGCCCGAGCACGACCACGGGCGACGACGTGCTGGGCGCCGCGACCGACGAGCTCGCGTGGGAGGGGCCGTTCCAGAACGGTGTCGGCAAGGTGGACGGCACCCTGGAGGACGCGACGACCCCCGACGGCGACCCGGCGCAGCGCTGGGCGATGGCCGCCCGGGGCGAGACCTGGGTGCAGGTGCCCGTGCCGGACCTCGAGCGCGGGGTCACGATGCGCGCCGAGGCGACCCTGACGGGCACCGGCAAGGTCTTCCTCAACGTCTACAGCGGCGGCTCCGACGTCGGTGGCACGTACGTGACGCTCTCGGACGAGCCGCAGACCGTCACGGTCGACCTCGCGCGTCCCGCGTCGGGGGGCGGCACGCCCCAGTTCCAGATCCGCACGCACGACGCCGCGGCCGTGGACGTCACGATCTCGGGGACGTCGGTCCGCCGGCTCGAACCGGGCACGGTCGACTTCCCGGGCGACGTGGCGGACCACGTCACGAAGGTCACCGCGAGCAAGGAGAACGCGCCCGACGAGACCGCCGACAAGCTCGCCGACGGCGACGTCACGACCAAGTGGCTGGCCGGGGCACGGACCGCGCAGATCACGTACGAGCTCGACGAGCCGACCACCGTGAAGGCCTACGCGCTGTCGTCCGCCAACGACTCGCCCGGCCGCGACCCGCGCGCGTGGGAGCTCCAGGGGTCGGCGGACGGGACGTCCTGGACCACGCTGGACCCGCGCGGCAACCAGACCTTCTCGGAGCGGTTCCAGACGCGTGGCTACACCGTCGCGGAGCCGGGGGAGTACCGGTTCTACCGGCTCGACATCACGTCCAACAGCGGGAGCGACGGTACCCAGCTCGCCGAGCTGCAGCTCGCGACGGAGCCGCTCGCGAGCACGAGCATGACCGCCGAGGTCGGGTCCGGGCCGAGCGCGGCCTACAACGCGCCGTCGCAGGTCGGCTGGACCGGCGTCGGTGCCCTGCACTACGCAGGGAGCCAGACGACCGACGGGCGCGGGTTCGCGTACGCGAAGGTGCTCGACGTCGACGTGCCCGTCGGCGCCGACACCGAGCTGTCGTACGTGATCTTCCCCGAGGCGTCGGAGAACGACCTCGAGTACGCGAGCACGTTCGCCGCCGTCGACCTCGCGTTCACGGACGGCACCTACCTGAGCGACCTGGCCGCGGTCGACGAGCACGGCGCGATCGTGAGCCCGCAGGGCCAGGGCGAGGCGAAGACGCTCTTCACCAACCAGTGGAACTCGGTGGCCTCGCACATCGGCGAGGTCGCGGCGGGCAAGACGATCGACCGCGTCCTCGTCGGCTACGACAACCCCGACGGCCCGGGAGACTTCAGCGGCTGGATCGACGACGTCGCCGTGACCGGTGAGCCCGAGCGGCCGACCGCCGAGCACCCCTCGGACTACGTCGTCACGACGCGCGGCACCAACTCCAGCGGCGACTTCTCGCGCGGGAACAACATCCCCGCGACCGCGGTCCCGCACGGCTTCAACTTCTGGACCCCGGTCACCGACGCCGGGACCAACCGCTGGCTGTACCAGTACCAGAAGGGCAACGACGAGCAGAACCGCCCGTCGATCCAGGCGTTCTCGCTCAGCCACGAGCCGAGCCCGTGGATGGGGGACCGCCAGACGTTCCAGGTGATGCCGTCGGCGGCGACCGGGACGCCGGACGCGAACCGGTCGCGGCGCGCGCTCACGTTCTCCCACGGCGCAGAGGTCGCCCGAGCGCACTACTACGGCGTGACGTTCGACAACGGCATGCAGACCGAGATCGCGCCGACCGACCACGCGGCGATGTTCCGGTTCACGTTCACGGGCGACGAGTCCAACCTGGTCTTCGACAACGTGAACGACGCCGGCGGGCTGAGCCTCGACGCGGAGACGGGCGTCGTCTCGGGCTACACGGACGTCAGCACGCCGGGGAGCTCGGCGGGCATGACGCGCATGTTCGTCTACGGCACGGTCGACCGGCCGGTGACCGGCAGCGGCAGCCTCACCGGTGGTGGTGGTGACGGCGTCACGGGCTACCTGAAGTTCGACACGTCCGAGGACAAGGTGGTGACGCTGCGCCTCGCGACGTCGCTGATGAGCGTGGAGCAGGCGCAGCACAACCTCGACCTCGAGATCTCCGCGGACGACACGTTCGACACGGTCGAGGACCGCGCGCAGGACCTGTGGGACGACGCGCTCGACGTCATCGAGGTCGAGGGTGCGGACCACGACACGCTCGTCTCGCTCTACTCGAACCTGTACCGCCTGAACCTCTACCCGAACTCGGGCTACGAGAACACGGGCACGGCGGCGGACCCCGAGTACCGGCACGTCGTGCAGTCCTCGGCGTCGGGCGACCCCGCGCCGCAGGGCACGACGGCCACCGAGACGGGTGCCCGGGTCGAGGACGGCAAGGTCTTCGTCAACAACGGCTTCTGGGACACCTACCGCACGGCATGGCCCGCGTACTCGCTGCTGTACCCGACCGAGGCCGGCGAGATGGTGAACGGGTTCGTCCAGCAGTACGACGACGGCGGCTGGGTCTCGCGCTGGTCCGCCCCGGGCTACGCGGACTCCATGACGGGCACGAGCTCCGACGTCGCGTTCGCCGACGCCTACCTCAAGGACGTCCCCGGCATCGACGTGCAGGCGGCCTACGACGCCGCGCTCAAGAACGCGTCGACCGCGCCGCCGAACGCGAGCGTGGGGCGCAAGGGCCTCGACCCCGCGACGTTCCTCGGCTACACGCCGACGTCGACGCACGAGAGCGCGTCGTGGTCGCTCGAGGACTACCTCAACGACTACGGCATCGCGACGATGTCGAAGAAGCTCCTCGACACGAGCGCCGAGGACGACCCACGTCACCAGGAGTACGCGGACAACTACGAGTACTACCTGAACCGCGCGCTGAACTACTCGACGCTGTTCGACCCGACCGCGGGCTTCCTGCGGGGCCGCGAGGAGGACGGCTCGTGGAGCCAGTCCGCGGCGGACTTCGACCCCGAGGTCTGGGGCAACGAGTTCACCGAGACCGACGGCTGGAACTTCGCGTTCCACGCGGTCCAGGACGGCCAGGGCCTGGCGAACCTGTATGGCGGCACGGACGCGCTCGGCGCGAAGCTCGACGAGTTCTTCGCCACGCCGGAGACGGCCTCGAAGCCGGGCTCGTACGGCGGCGTGATCCACGAGATGCGCGAGGCCAAGGCGATCCGCCAGGGGCAGTGGGGCCTGAGCAACCAGGTCTCGCACCACATCCCGTACATGTACGCGTTCGCGGGCGAGCCCGCGAAGACGGCCGAGGCCGTGCGGACCGCGATGGCCCGCTCGTTCACGGGCAACGACATCGGGCAGGGCTACCCGGGCGACGAGGACAATGGCGAGATGTCGGCGTGGTGGCTGTTCAGCGCGCTCGGCTTCTACCCGCTGCAGATGGGCAGCCCGACGTACGTGATCGGCTCGCCGCTGTTCACGCACGCGACGATCCACCTGGAGAACGGCGAGGACCTGGTGATCGACGCGCCGGACAACAGCGCCGAGAACATCTACGTCCAGGGCGTGACGGTGAACGGCGTCGAGCAGTCGGCCACCTACCTGACGCACGACCAGCTCGCCGACGGCGGCACGATCGAGCTCGACATGGGGCCGACGCCGTCCGACTGGGGCACCGGCGAGGACGACGCGCCGCCGTCGATCACGCAGGGCGCCGACCTGCCCGACCCGCTCGCGGACGTGACGGGCTCGGGGACGGTGACCGTGGACAAGGACGGCGCCGACGGGGCCGCGCTGTTCGACGACACGTCGTCGACCGAGCTCGCGGTCGGCTCCGCGTCGGTCGCGTACGAGCTGACGGGCACCACGGCGCGGGCGCGGATGTACACGCTCACGTCGGCCGCGGCCGACGGCGCGGACCCCACGGCGTGGACGCTCGAGGGCTCGACGGACGGCGAGACCTGGACGACGCTCGACGAGCGCACGGGCCAGTCGTTCGCGAACCGTCGCGAGACGCGCGCGTTCTCGATCGCCGACCCGCAGGTGTACCGGTACTACCGGCTGCACGTCACCGGGTCGACGGGCGGGGCGGCGACGCTCTCGGAGGTCGAGCTCCTCGCGCACACCCCGAAGGTGGGCGAGCTCGCCGACGCGCTCGACGCCGGTCGCATCCCGGCCGGCACCGCGGAGCGGCTCGGGGCGATCGTCGACGCGGCGCAGGACGCCGAGGACGCGCACGACGCCGCGGGCGTGGTCGCGCAGGTCCGCGCGCTGCGCGTGGCGGTCGACACCACGGTCGCCTCGCAGCTCGACGACGAGACGCGTGCCGAGCTGACGCTGCTCGTGTCGCAGTGGCTCACCGCGAGCACGGGCCTGGACGAGATCCGCGCCCAGGTCGGTGCCCTGCAGCGCAGCGGCGACGTCGCCGACGCGACGGCGCAGACTCTCCTCGACCTGGTCGAGACCGCCCAGGAGCAGCTCGACGGCGCGCACGCCGACGCGCTGGCCGAGACGCTCGCGACCCTGCGCCGCACGGTCGCGGACGCCACGGAGGGACAGGTGAGCGATCATGCCCGCGAGGTCCTGCTGCCGCTCGTGGACGCGCTCGTCGAGAACCCACCCGCGGTGCAGCGCGCCGCGAGCGCGGCGAGCACCCTCATGGGCGACTACGACCCCGAGAAGGCGTGGTGGCCGTCGAGCTGGTGGAACTCCGCCGTCGCGACGCACACCGTCATCGACTACATGAGCCGCACGGGCGACCTGAGCTACCTCGAGCAGGTGGACCGCACGTTCGAGCGGAACAAGGCACCGTTCCCCGCGGGCGAGATGTCGGGCGACGAGCTGCTCGGCAACTTCACGAGCCGCGCGATCGACGACTCCGCGTGGTGGGGGCTCGCCTGGGTCTCCGCGTACGACCTGACGGGCGACCAGAAGTACCTCGACATGGCCGTCACGATCGGCGACTACGTGCACGGCTACTGGGACGAGTCGACGTGCGGCGGCGGCGTGTGGTGGGACGGTGAGCGGACCTACAAGAACGCCGTCACCAACGGCCTGTACGTCCGGCTCACGGCCGAGCTGCACAACCGCATCGACGGGGACACGACGTGGCTCGAGCGCTCGCAGACCGGGTGGGACTGGCTCACCGAGAGCGGCATGATCAACGCCGACGGCCTGGTCAACGACGGCCTCACGGGCGACTGCCGCAACAACGGCGGCACGGTCTGGAGCTACAACCAGGGCCTCGCGATCGGCGCCGGCCTGGAGCTCCACCGGGCGACCGGTGACGCGGAGCCCCTCGAGACCGCCGAACGGCTCGCGGACGCGGCCCTGGCCTCGGACGTGCTCGTCTCCGACGGGGTGCTCACCGAGAGCTGTGACGCGCTCGATGCGACCTGCGACGACAACGGCAAGCAGTTCAAGGGCGTCTTCATGCGGTACTTCATGGACCTCAACGACACCACGGGCTCCGACGAGTACCAGGAGTTCGTGGACCGCCAGGCCGCGACGATCTGGTCGCAGGACCGGACGGCGGGCGACCGGCTCGGCGTGCGCTGGGCGGGCGGGGAGTCCGCGCAGCACCCGAACGTGTTCGACTGGCGGACCCAGGCCAGCGCGCTGAGCGCGCTGCTCGCCGCGACGCCGCAGGCGCCGCAGGTCCGCGTGGACGTGCAGGCGCGCTGCCTCGCCGGCAAGGGCTACGTCGCGGTCCGCGCGACGAACGCCGGAGCCGAGCCGCTCGACGTCGCGGTCACGACGCCGTTCGGCGAGAAGTCCTTCGCCGCGGTGGCGGGCGGCAAGAACGGCTACCAGTCGTTCGCGGTGCGTGCGAGCGGTGTCGAGGCGGGCAGCGTGACGGTGTCGGCGGTCCCGGCCGGCGGTGGCCAGCGCGTCACGCAGGAGGTGACGTACTCCGCGAAGACCTGCTGAGTCGGGTTCCTGACGGTCGGGTCGACAGGTCGCTGGACCGGTCGGCCCGACCGTGGCGCCGTGCTCAGCCCGCAGCGAGCGGGACCGGTTGCAGCTCGGGCGCCTTGGGCACCCGCCCGTCGCCCGACGACGTCCCGCGCAGGCGCCGCTGCGCCCACGGCACGACGTGCGCCCGCACCCACTGCGCGTTCTGCCGCGCACGGTCGAGGGCCGGGGCCGGGGGAAGGGGCGCGAGCGGGTCGTCCCAGGCCGCGTCGTCGGGCGCCTGTCCGAGACCCACCAGCGCAGCCTGCGCGACGCGACGGTGCCCGTCCGGGGTGAGGTGGATGCGGTCCGCGGACCACATGCGCCAGTCCTGCAGCGCGCGCATGCCCCACAGGTCGACGACGTAGGCGCCCTGCCGGCGCGCGATCGACCAGACGTGCGCGTTGAACACGGCCGACCGCGAGCGCGTCATACCGACGAGCGGCGAGTGCGACGCGTCGAACCCGGTGGCCATGAGCACGTCGATCCCGGCGCCGCGCAGCCGGGCGACGGCGTGCTCGAGGTGGCGGGCGAGCAGGTCGACGTCCGCGCGCGGGCGCAGGATGTCGTTGCCGCCGCCGACGAGGCTGACGAGATCGGGACGCAGGTCGAGCGCGGCGGGCACCTGCTCCGTCAGGATCGAACGGAGCTTGCGCCCACGGATGGCGAGGTTGGCGTACTGCAGGGGCTCGTCGCCCGCGGCGACCCGGCGTTCGGACAGGTGCTGCGAGAGCAGGTCCGCCCACCCACGCTGGTGGTCGTCCTCGCCGGGGTAGGGGTCCCACAGGCCTTCGCTGAACGAGTCGCCGATCGCGAGGTAGCTGGACCATCGGGGCGGCGGTGCCTCGTCAGGGGCGTTGCCGGCGGTGGGAGAGGTCGAGGGGTTCTGCGTGCTCACCGGACCATTCTGCAACCCTTGGCGGTCTCGCGGGTGGGCCATGGCCGGCGGGTGGACCGGATCGAGCGCGGATGATCCGGGGTCAGGAGGAGGCCCGATCCGGGCGGTCGTAGTCTTCCTGCGACGCTGACACGTCGCCGAGGTGCGCGATCGACCATTCCTCCAGCGCGCGCAGCGGCTCGCGCAGGGTGCGTCCCGCGTCGGTGAGCGTGTACTCGACACGGACCGGAACTTCGGGATAGACGGTGCGGCGCACGAGTCCGTCCCGCTCGAGTCCGCGCAGCGTCTGGGTGAGCATCTTCTGCGACACGCCCTCGACCCGTCGGCGCAGCTCTGAGAAGCGGACGCTGCCGTCCCCGAGGGCGCCCACGACGAGTACCGTCCAACGGTCGCCGATGCGATCCAGGATGCGACGGCTCGGGCAGTCCGCGCGGTACGGGCTGCCGCGGAGCACCGATTCAGCAGGAGTGGTTACCACAAGGTGCCTTCTTCCGGTGGGAGAGCTGCCGTCCTACGGTAACCGAGGCGTCGTCCGACGCCGCGCGTTCCGTGGAAAGGCATCTCATGCTTCGCATCACCGTCATCGGCGGCACCGGCTATGCCGGTTCGGCCATCGCCGCCGACGCCGCTGCTCGCGGTCACCAGGTCACCGCCCTCAGCCGCTCGCTCCCCGACGCACCCATCCCGAACGTGACCTATGTCCAAGGTGATGCCACCGACGAGGCGATGCTGTCCTCGGTCATCGAGGGGTCCGACGTCGTCGCGGACGCACTCGCCCCACGCGGCGCAGCGGCCACCACCTGGCGCAGCGCCCACCGCACCATCGCGCGTCTTGCCGACGCCGCAGGCGTACGCCTGTTCATCGTCGGCGGCGCGTCGTCGCTGCGCCCCGCGCCCGGGGCGGACCGTTTCGTCGCCGACCTCAGCGAGATCCCCGCAGAGCTCCACGACGAGATCCGCTCGGGGGCGGCGTTCATCATCGAGGACCTCCCGGCGACTCCCGCGACGCTCGACTGGGTCTTCGTGAGCCCGGCGCTCCGGTTCGGCGCACGCATGCCCGCCGAACGGCTCGGGCGCTATCGACTCGGCGACGACGTCGCAGTCCAGCCCGACGGTGGTGCGATCTCCGCCGCGGACTACGCCCTCGGGTTCGTGGACCTGATCGAGAAGGGCGACCACCACAGGGAACAGGTCAACCTCGGCCACTGAGAGGCCGCCGACCGGGTCGTGTCGACGAGCTCGTGCCCAGGCTCACGTTCCCCGGTCCACCCACCGGCCACGACCTACCCGCGCGACCACCTACTCCCGCGGTGGGACGGGGAGGGTCCAGTCGACCGGGCGCGCGCCCTGGGCGGCGAGCAGCTCGTTCACGCGCGAGAAGGGCCGCGACCCGAAGAACCCGCGCCGCGCCGACAGCGGGCTGGGGTGGGCGCTCGCGACGACGGGGGTGTCTTCGAGCATCGGCCGCAGCGTCCCGGCGTCGCGCCCCCACAGGATCGCGACGAGCGGCGTGCCACGGTCCACGAGCGCGCGGATCGCGGCCTCGGTGACCGCCTCCCAGCCCTTCCCGCGGTGCGATCCCGGCTCGCCCGGACGCACCGTGAGGACCCTGTTGAGCAGCAGGACTCCCTGGTCGCTCCACGCCGAGAGGTCGCCGGTCGCCGGGCGGGGGGACCCGACGTCGTCGTGCAGCTCGGCGAAGATGTTCTGCAGCGATCGCGGTACCGGCCGTACGTGCGGCTGCACCGAGAACGACAGGCCCATCGGGTGGCCGGGCGTGGGGTAGGGGTCCTGCCCCACGACGAGCACCCGCACCTGGGCCAGCGGCCGGGAGAACGCGGCGAGGATGTCCGACGGCGCCGGCAGGTACTCCCGGCCGCCCGCGACCTCGGCGCGCAGGAAGTCGCCCATCGCGTGGATCTGCGGCTCGACGGACGAGAGCGCCGCAGCCCAGTCGGGCGCCATGATGCTCGCGAGCGGGGGACGGGTCGTTCCGGGTGCGCTCTCCACGGTGCACGAGCGTAGTCCGCGTGCGGCGAGGAGGAATGACACCGGTGTGGTTCGCTGCGTACCCTGTGCGCAGGGGACCACCGACAAGGAGGAAGCGGATGAGCGAGGCGTACGCCCTGCCCGACGCCGGTGGCGCGTCCGGCGAGGCCGGCGACGAGCCGCAGGGCGCGGAGTCCGGGCTGAGCGAGCGGGACCGTGAGATCCTCGCCTTCGAGCGTCAGTGGTGGAAGTACGCGGGCGCGAAGGAACAGGCCGTCCGGGACCTGTTCGACATGTCCGCGACGCGCTACTACCAGGTGCTCAACGCCCTGATCGACTCCCCGGAGGCGCTCGCGCAGGACCCGATGCTCGTCAAGCGGCTGCGTCGGTTGCGCTCGACGCGCCAGCGCGCGCGCACCGCCCGGCGACTCGAAGGACTGTGACCGCCCGGCGGACGGGGCTTTCGGTCTTCCGGGTCTCCCGGGCTACCCTGTCGCCGTGACGAAGAGCCGCTACCCCTACGCGCCCGACGAGTTCGACGCGCCCGCGCCGCAGGGTGCGCCCGTCGGGGTGCACCGCACGCCGCGGAGCGGGTGGAGCAAGACGTGGCCGTTCCTGCTGGTCGCCGTCGTGTTCGCCGGGGTCGCGTACGGCGGTGTCGCGCTCCTGGGCGGCGACTCGCCCCAGGCTCCGCCGCAGGCCCAGTCGTCGGAGCCGACGACCGAGGCGCCCGCGGACGGGACCGAGGACCCTGCCGACGAGGAGTCGACCCCGGCCGAGGACGACACGTCCGAGGAGCCGACGGACGAGGCCACCGACGAGGAGACCGACGCCGCCGGCGACGTCGACGAGCTGCTCGCCCTCGCCGACACCGGTGCGTTCGTCCGGGTGATGAACGACGGCGGACCCTCGGGCGAGGCGGGTGCCGGCAAGGACGCGCTCGACGCGGAAGGGTTCACCAACGTCACGGCCGAGGACTTCCCCGGCGACTCGGGCGTCGGCGGCAACACGATCTGGTACGCCGAGAACCGGGCGGAGACGGCGGCCGCCGTCGCCGCGATCCTCGGCATCCCCGCCGAGCGGGTGAGCCAGGAGGCGCTGCGCTCGGGCGACCTCATGGTCGTGCTCACCACGGGCGTCGACGCACAGGGCTGACCTCGGCACACAGGTCTTCCGCAGGCCACGCGCTCCGGCTAGGCTCGCCTCACCGCGGCGGCGAGCGCCTCGCGGGCGACGACGCACGAGGAGACAGCGATGGCGCAGGGCACCGTGAAGTGGTTCAACTCCGAGAAGGGCTACGGGTTCATCACGCCCGTGTCCGGCGGACAGGATCTGTTCGTCCACTTCAGCGCGATCCAGAGCGACGGCTACCGGTCCCTCGAGGAGGGGCAGCAGGTCGAGTACGAGCAGGGGCAGGGCGCCAAGGGGCCGCAGGCCGAGCAGGTGCGGCCGCTCTGACCCCTCCTGAGCCGGAGCGGGTGCGGTCCGCGTGAACCGGGAGCTGGACGCGGTCGTCGTCGGTTCGGGGCCGAACGGTCTCGCCGCCGCGGTCACGCTCGCGCGAGCAGGGCTCGCCGTCCAGGTCCTGGAGGCGCAGGAGACGATCGGCGGGGGAGCGCGGACTCTCGGTCTCGACCTGGCGGGTTCCGCCGAGGGCGTCGTGCACGACCTGTGCTCCGCGGTGCACCCGATGGCCTGGGCGTCCCCGTTCTTCGAGGCGTTCGACCTCGGGTCCCGGGGCGTGGAGCTCCTCGCCCCGGACGTCTCCTACGCCCAGCCGCTCGACGGCGGGCGGGCCGGCATCGCCTACCACGACCTGGACCGGACGGTCGATCGGCTGCCCGGTGCCGACGGCGCGGCCTGGCGTTCGCTGCTCGGGCCGCTCTCCGCGGGATGGCAGGACGTCGTCGCGCTCGCGCTGGGCGACAAGCGCACGGTCCCGCACCGTCTGCTGCGGCCGGCCGGTGCCGCGACCGTGGCACGGTTCGCCGCAGCGGTCCTCGAGCAGGGCAGTGCGGCGGCCTGGGGCCGCCGGTTCGCGTCCGACGAGGCGAGCGCGCTGCTCACCGGTGTCGCGGCCCACGCGATCACCCCGCTGCCCTCGCTCGCCGGCGCGGGGACGGCGCTGCTGCTCGCGTCGCTCGCGCACGCGCCGGGCGGGTGGCCGCTCCCCCGCGGGGGCTCGGGCAGCATCGTGGCGGCTCTCGTCGAGGACCTGCGCGCCCACGGCGGCGAGGTCGTGACGGGGCACCCGGTGCGCACACGCGCAGACCTGCCCCCGGCCCGGGCGCACGTCTTCGACACCGCACCGGGCGTCGTCGCCGACGTGTACGCGGACCGGCTCGCGACCGGGGCCGCCCGGGCGCTCGGACGGTTCCGCCACGGGGACGCGGCGGCGAAGGTCGACCTCGTGCTCTCGGGACCGGTGCCCTGGGCGGAGCCCGAGGTGGGACGTGCCGGGACCGTGCACGTCGGCGGGACGCGAGCCGAGATGAGCCGGGCGGAGAGCGAGGTCGCTGCCGGGCGGCACGCCGAGCGACCGATGGTCCTGGCGAGCGACCCGAGCGTCGTCGACCCGGCACGTGCGGTCGGCGGGCTGCGCCCGCTGTGGACGTACGCCCACGTCCCGGCCGGCTCGACGCGCGACGTCACCGAGGACGTCGTCGCGCAGATCGAGCGGTTCGCGCCCGGGTTCCGCGACGTCGTCGTCGGCTCGCGGTGCGTACCCGCCGCCCAGATGTCCCGGCACGACGAGAGCTACGTCGGTGGAGACATCGCGGGCGGTGCGGTGACGATGTGGCAGATGGTCGCCCGCCCGACGCCGCGACCCGACCCCTACGCCGTCGGGCTCGAGGGCGTCTACCTGTGCTCGGCGTCGACCCCGCCCGGACCGGGGGTGCACGGCCTCGGCGGCTGGTACGCCGCCCGGCGTGTCCTGCGGCGCGAGTTCGACGTGCGGGAGCCCCCGAGCCTCGCCCCGAGGTGAGCTCGGCCCGACCGCGGGGCGCCGGGAGAAGCCGACGTCCTACCGCGGCCTGCCGAGGTCGTCGTCCTGCGGGACGGTGTCGAGCTCGGCGAGCGCGAGCACGACGAGCGCGGAGCTCCACGCGAGCGGTGCGACGGCGGCCGGGGAACCGTCCGCGAGGACCTTCTCCGGGATGGCGCCGGAGGCCGTGCGGTGCTCGTCGACCCAGCGCAGCCACTCGAGCGCCGACGCGCGGTCCGCGGGCCGCGGCGAGGATGCCGCGGTGAGGGCGTACAGGGTGGTCTGCGGCGTCCAGGAGATGCCGTCGGTGCGCCACGCTGCGCCGGGCGCGAGCCCCCCGGCCGGGCGCAGCATCTCGGTGATCGACGCGTGCCACGCATCGTCGGCGCCGTCGAGCGGCGCGGGCTGGAACGGGGGGAGCGCGAACGCTGTGGACGCGTCGCGCGGCCCGCCGGTGATGTGGCGTGGGTAGCCCTGCGCACCGAACTCCTCCTCGATCGCGGTCCGCAGTCGCGCGGCGGCCGCGGCGGTCGACGTCGCGCGCTGCCGGGTCACCCAGGTCCCGCCGGCGCCGCGCGCCCCGAGGCGAACCGCGCCGTCGTAGAAGGCGGCGGCGGACTCCAGCCCGGCGAGGAGCGGACCCGCCGTGCCGAGCGTGAGCGACGTCGGCGCGACCTCCCAGTAGTCGCTCGACGCCGGCGGCAGCGCGGTCTCGCCCGCGACGAGCCCGAGCGCCCGGTCGGTCGAGGCGTCGACGAGCGGGCGCAGGGTGGCGGCGACCGCCGCGCGACGCGGCTCGGGGGTCTCCTCGAGGGTGATGCCCGCGGCCCACAGGGTCCAGCCGACCCCGTCCGACTGCAGGCCACGGTCGTCAGGGGCCCCGGACCCGTCGGGCAGGTACCGGGCGTGGAACGAGCCGTCGTCCTCCTGGATCTCCGCGAGGAACGCCAGGACGTCCAGCGCGTCGCCGACGTGCCCCGTGCGCGCGAACGCCGCGGCGACGAACGAGGCGTCGCGCGGCCACACGTACCGCCACTTCGGAGACGCGGCGGCGAGCGTCGCGCCGTTCTCGAGCGTGAGCGCACGCAGGTCGAGGAGGGCGGACTCGCCCAGGTCCGCGTAGGGTCCGTCGGCGCCAGGGACGACGCCGTCCGCGAGCCACGCGCGCGACGACGCGGCGGCGGCCTCGGCGGCCACCGGGTCGAGGAGGAGCTCGACGTCGAGCGGGTCGCCCGCGACCTGCGCGAGGCGGTCGGCCTCGCCGTCGGCGGGGTCGACGCCCTCGGCGAGGGCGGCCGGGTCGAGCGTCGCCGGGTCGAGCACGCGGCTGCCCTCGAGGTACGACGCGTCGGTGCCCGGGGCCAGGCGGAGCACGACAGCGGTGCCGTCCCCGCCAGGCACGGTCGTGACCGCGACACCGTCCTGGTACAGGTCGATGTGCTCCCCGGCCGGCGGCGCCGCGACCGCCGTGGCAGCCGACAGGGCGAGTGCCGGCACCAGCACGAAGGACGCCACGGCCGCGGGGCGCCACGACGGTGTTGCGTGTGTCACACCGCGCATCTTAGGGGAGGTGGAGAGCGGGCTCCACGTTCTGCCCTGAGCGATGCCGGGCCCGCCGAGCCCTGCTGTCTTGCACTCGTCGGGTGCGAGTGCCAATAATGGCGTTAGCACTCTCGCCATGAGAGTGACAGACAGTGACAGCACCAGCAGCCGTTCGCGCGGCTGCGGGGCACCCACACCAGGTCGACAGGTGAGGCCCGCCCCGGCGACGTGACATGAACGCCGTCGGTCGTGGGCCGTCCGTCGCGGGCGCCGGCCGACCGCCACACGCCACCAGCGGAGGATCATTCCCCATGGCCAAGATCATCGCGTTCGACGAGGAAGCTCGTCGGAGCATGGAGCGCGGGCTCAACCAGCTCGCGGACACCGTGAAGGTCACGCTCGGCCCCAAGGGTCGCAACGTCGTGCTCGACAAGAAGTGGGGCGCGCCGACCATCACGAACGACGGCGTCTCCATCGCCAAGGAGATCGAGCTCGAGGACCCGTACGAGAAGATCGGTGCGGAGCTCGTCAAGGAGGTCGCCAAGAAGACGGACGACGTCGCGGGTGACGGAACCACCACGGCGACCGTGCTCGCCCAGGCGCTCGTGCGCGAGGGCCTGCGCGTCGTCGCCGCCGGCGCCAACCCGATCGCCGTCAAGCGCGGCATCGAGAAGGCCGTCGACGCCGTGACCGAGCAGCTGCTCAACGCCGCCGTCGAGGTCGAGACCAAGGAGCAGATCGCCGCCACGGCCGCGATCTCCGCCGGCGACCCCGCCATCGGCGAGCTCATCGCCGAGGCCCTCGACAAGGTGGGCAAGGAAGGCGTCATCACGGTCGAGGAGTCGAACACGTTCGGCCTCGAGCTCGAGCTCACCGAGGGCATGCGCTTCGACAAGGGCTTCCTCGCGCGCTACTTCGAGACGGACCCCGAGCGCCAGGAGGCCGTGCTCGAGGACCCGTACGTCCTGATCGTCGAGTCCAAGATCTCGAACGTCAAGGACCTGCTCCCGCTGCTCGACCAGGTCATGAAGCAGGGGCGCTCGCTCCTCATCATCGCCGAGGACGTCGAGGGCGAGGCGCTCGCCACGCTCGTGCTGAACAAGATCCGTGGCACGTTCAAGTCGGTCGCGGTCAAGGCTCCGGGCTTCGGCGACCGCCGCAAGGCCATGCTGCAGGACATCGCGATCCTCACCGGCGGTCAGGTCATCTCCGAGACGGTCGGCCTCAAGCTCGAGACCGCCACGCTCGACCTGCTCGGCCAGGCGCGCAAGGTCGTCGTCACCAAGGACGAGACGACCATCGTCGAGGGCTCCGGCGACGCCGACCTCATCGCGGGTCGCGTCAGCCAGATCCGCTCCGAGATCGAGAAGTCGGACTCCGACTACGACCGCGAGAAGCTCCAGGAGCGTCTCGCGAAGCTCGCCGGCGGCGTGGCGGTCATCAAGGCCGGTGCCGCGACCGAGGTCGAGCTCAAGGAGCGCAAGCACCGCATCGAGGACGCCGTGCGCAACGCGAAGGCAGCCGTCGAGGAGGGCATCGTCGCCGGTGGTGGTGTCGCGCTCATCCAGGCCGGTGCCGTGGCGTTCGCCAAGCTCGAGCTCGAGGGCGACGAGGCGACCGGTGCGAAGATCGTGAGCGCCGCGATCGACGCCCCGCTCAAGCAGATCGCGATCAACGCCGGCCTCGAGGGCGGCGTCGTGGCGGAGAAGGTGCGCAACCTCCCCTCCGGCCAGGGCCTGAACGCCGCGACCGGTGAGTACGAGGACCTCCTCGCCGCCGGCGTGAACGACCCGGTCAAGGTCACGCGCTCCGCGCTGCAGAACGCCGCCTCCATCGCGGCGCTCTTCCTCACCACCGAGGCCGTCGTGGCCGACAAGCCGGAGAAGTCTCCGGCCATGCCCGCCGGCGACGGTGGCATGGGCGGCATGGACTTCTGATCCACGCCGCGAACCGTCCGGTCTGACCGGACGCGCAGCACCTCGGAGGCCGTCGGCCGGGTTCGCCCGGTCGGCGGCCTTCGTGCGTCCTGGCCCTGGCCAGGACCCGTGTGGTGGGAGCCGGTATACAGGCGTATAACGCCCTGTATACATTCCGGACACACGTGACAGGCAGGATCACCTCCATGCACCTGACGCCAGCCGACACCGAGAAGCTGCTGCTCGCCGTCGCCGGCATGGTCGCGCGCGACCGTCGCGAGCGCGGCGTCCTCCTCAACTACCCGGAGGCGATCGCGCTGCTGACCACCTGGGTCATCGAGCGCGCACGCGACGGGGTGAGCGTCCAGGAGCTCATGGTCTCGGGGCGCGAGGTGCTGGGTCGCGACGACGTGATGGAGGGCGTCGCGGAGATGCTGCCCGACGTCCAGGTCGAGGCGACCTTCCCCGACGGGCGCAAGCTCGTCACCATCCACCAGCCCATCGCCTGACCGGCGACACCCCACGCACGAGCAGCGCAGGACGGAGCCGATCATGGCGGGAATCAGCACGAGCGGGCCGGGAGCGATCCGGGTCGCGGCCGATGCACAGGACGTGGCGGTGGTCCTCAACGCGGACCGGACCGACGACGAGCGGCTGACCCTCGTCGTGACCAACACGGGCGATCGTCCGGTGCAGGTCGGCTCGCACCTGCACCTGCCGGACGCCAACGCGGCGCTCTCCTTCGACCGCACCGCGGCGCACGGGTTCCGCCTGGACGTCCCGTCGGGGACGTCGCGCCGGTTCGAGCCCGGCGCGTCCGCCGAGGTCGACGCGGTCGCTCTCCGCGGCCGCCGCCGGGTGCCGGGCATCCAGCGCGACAAGCCCGACGGCGGTCGGCTCGACCCGCACGGCTCCGGGACGGCCACCACGGCGATCGACGGGAAGGACTGACCGATGGTCGCGATCTCGCGCGAGCGGTACGCCGCCCTGTACGGACCGACGACGGGCGACCAGGTCCGCCTGGGCGACACCGACCTGTGGATCGAGGTGGAGGAGGACCGGACGTTCGGGGGCGAGGAGGTCGTCTTCGGCGGCGGCAAGTCGATCCGCGAGTCGATGGCGCAGGGCTCGACGACGCGTGCCGAGGGCGCCCTCGACACGGTGATCACGAACGCCGTCGTGCTCGACTGGTGGGGGATCGTCAAGGCGGACGTCGGGATCCGCGACGGGCGGATCGTCGCGCTCGGCCGCGCCGGGAACCCCGACGTCGCGGACGGCGTCCACCCGGACCTGCACATCGGACCGTCGACCGACGTCGTGTCGGGGGAGGGCAAGATCCTCACCGCGGGCGGGTTCGACTCGCACGTGCACCTGATCTCCCCGTCGCAGGTCGTGGAGGCGCTCGCGACCGGCATCACGACCGTCGCCGGTGGTGGCACCGGTCCGAGCGAGGGGACCAAGGCGACGACCGTCACCCCCGGCGCGTGGCACCTCGAGACGATCCACCGCTCGCTCGACCGGCTGCCGGTCAACGTCCTGCTGCTCGGCAAGGGCAACACGGTCAGCGCGCAGGCGCTGCGCGAGCAGGCGATGGCGGGCGCGGGCGGGTACAAGGTGCACGAGGACTGGGGCTCGACGCCCGCCGCGATCGACGCGGCGCTGCGCGGCGCGGAGGACTGGGGCCTGCAGGTCGCGCTGCACTCCGACTCGCTCAACGAGGCCGGGTTCGTCGACTCGACACTGCGCGCGATCGGGGGGCGCTCGATCCACGCGTTCCACGCCGAGGGCGCCGGCGGCGGGCACGCGCCGGACATCCTCACGGTCGCGAGCCACCCGAACGTCATCCCCGGCTCGACCAACCCGACCCTGCCCCACACGGTCAACACGGTCGCCGAGCACCTCGACATGCTCATGGTGTGCCACCACCTCAACCCGGCGGTGCCGGAGGACCTCGCGTTCGCCGAGTCGCGCATCCGTGGCACGACGATTGCCGCCGAGGACGTGCTGCACGACATGGGGGCCATGTCGATCACGTCGTCCGACGCGCAGGCCATGGGCCGCATCGGCGAGGTGATCACGCGCACGTGGCAGGTCGCGCACGTCATGAAGGCGCGGCGCGGGTCGCTGGGCGGGGAGCTGCCCGCCGACAACCTGCGCGCCCGGCGCTACGTCGCGAAGTACACGATCAACCCGGCGGTGGCGCACGGCGTCGACGCGTACATCGGCTCCGTCGAGCCGGGGAAGGTCGCGGACCTCGTGCTGTGGGAGCCCAAGCTCTTCGGCGTCCGGCCCAGCGTGGTCATGAAGGGCGGAGCGCTCGTGTGGGGCGCGCTCGGGGACCCGAACGCCTCCATCCCGTCCCCGCAGCCCGTGCTCATGCGTCCCGCACTGACCGACGCGATCGGCGCGGACGTGTCGCTGTCGTTCGTCTCGCCCGCTGCGCTCGACGACGGCCTGACCGAGCGTCTCGGCCTCGCGCGCCGCCTCGTCCCGGTCGCGGACACCCGTGGAGTGGGCAAGGCGCAGATGCGCCTCAACGACTACCTGCCGCAGATCGACATCGACCCCGAGTCGTTCGCGATCGAGGTCGACGGCGAGCTCGTCGTGCCCGCCCCGGCCGAGCGCCTCCCGCTCGCCCAGCTCTACTCCCTCTTCTGAGATGCCCGCACACAACCCGGCCCGACCCGCGCCGAGACGTGAGCTGCCGCCACTGATCGGATCGGATCACGGGCGGGAGCTCACTTCTCGGCGGGAGATGGGCGAGGGTGCAGGGCCGGACGGGCGGGGTGAGCTGATGCTCGCTCTGCTTGCTGACGCGCGGCTGCCCACAGGGGGTCACACGCAGTCCGCGGGGCTCGAGCCCGCACTGCGCGCCGGCATGGATCCAGCGCGCGTGCCGGACTACCTGCGCGCGCGGCTCGCGACCGTCACGCGCGTCGAGGCGGCGACGGCCGTCGTCGCGCGGCACGTGGTGATGCCCGACGCCACGGGCTGCGGCCCGTCGTCGGGCGCGGCTGCGATGGCGCTCGCCGAGACGTGGCACGCGTGGGCGGCGCGGACGCCCTCGGCCGCGCTGCGCGATACTTCGCAGCGGCTGGGCCGCGGGTACCTGCGGCTCCTGCGACGACTGTGGGCGGGCGACCCCCGTGTCCTCGCGCTCGACGAGGCGGCCCGGCTGGTCACCGCCGACCACGCTGCTGATCGCGCATCAGACCTCGGCCGCGACCAGGCCCGCGGTGTCGAGGGTTCCGACGACGAGTCCGCGACCGCCGACGGGAGGGGGCGTGCGGCGTCGGGCACGAGGAACCGCGGGGCGCAGCCGCCGCGCCCGCTCGTGCTGGGCGTGACCGCCGCGTGCGCCGGGTTGTCCGCGCTGCAGGTCGCGCGCCTCGTCGGGTACGAGGACACCCAGACCGTCGCGGCGGCCACGCTCAAGCTCGCCCCGATCGACCCGGTCGATGCGACGGGCTGGGTCGTCGCCGCGCAGCCCGCGATCGACGCGCTCGCGTACGACGTCGCCCCCCTGACCGACCCCCGCGCGATCCCCGCGCACGGCGCACCGCTCGTCGAGCAGTGGGCCGAGATCCACGCCCGCACCACCGAGAGGCTGTTCAGTGCCTGACACCCAGCACGACCACGCACCCACCCGTTCCCTGCGACTCGGCGTCGCCGGCCCCGTCGGCACGGGCAAGAGCTCGCTCATCGCGCTGCTGTGCCGCGAGCTGTCCGGCACGCTGCAGCTCGGCGTCATCACCAACGACATCTACACCGACGAGGACGCGCGCTTCCTGCGCTCCGCCGGCGTGCTCGACCCCGAGCGCATCCGCGCCGTCGAGACGGGCGCGTGCCCGCACACGGCGATCCGCGACGACGTCACCGCGAACCTGCTCGCCGTCGAGGACCTCGAGGAGGACTTCGCGCCGCTCGACGTCGTGCTGGTCGAGTCCGGGGGGGACAACCTCACGGCGACGTTCTCGCCGGCGCTGGTGGACGCGCAGATCTTCGTGCTCGACGTCGCGGGCGGCGGCGACGTGGCCCGCAAGGGCGGTCCGGGGATCTCGCGTGCCGACCTGCTCGTCGTGAACAAGACGGACCTCGCGCCGTACGTCGGGGTGGACGTGCCGCAGATGGTCGCGGACGCGACCGCCGCGCGCGACGGCGGGCCGGTCCTGGCGTTGTCGCGGCTCGACCGCGAGTCGATCGACGCGCTCACCGCGTGGCTGCACGGCCTGCTCGCCGAGCACCGCGCGGGCAGCCACGTCCCCCAGGACCCGGGCCCGATGGCGCCGCACTTCCACGCCGACGAGGACGGCGACGGCGTCCTCCACTCGCACGACGACGGTGACCACGACCACGCGCACGGTGACCAGGACCACGGCGACCACGACCACGGCGCCGCGCACGACCACGCCGAGGACCACGTCGACACCGCCCCCGTCCCCGCCGTCCGGGCCTGACGGCCCCGACGAGAACTGCGACCGACGAGCAGATGACGACCGACACGACCCGGGTCGAGGTGCACGCGTCCTCGGGGCGCGTGCGGCTCGACCTGCGCCCGGGCGCGCTGAGCCCGCGCGTGCTGTCGACGGGTCCAGGAGTGGCGCGGGTCGCGCTCGTCGCGACGCGCGCGCTGCTCCTCGGTGGCGACGACGTGCGGATCGAGGTCGTCGTGGGCGACGGGGTCGAGCTCGAGCTGGTCGAGGTGTCGGGCACGGTCGCGTACAACGGTCGCGGCCGGTCGTCGTCGTGGGCTGTCGACGTACGGGTCGACGACGGCGGCCTCCTCGTGTGGGACGCGCTGCCGTTCGTCGTGGCGCAGGGTGCCGACGTCGAGCGCCGGACCGACGTCCGTCTCGGCGAGGGTGCGGTCGCCCTGCTGCGCGAGACGCTCGTCCTGGGCCGGACAGGGGAGACGGGCGGCCGGCTGCGCTCCCGCACGATTGTCGACCTGTCAGCACCTCGTCACCCTAGAGACTCACGTGCCGCGGACGACTCGCAGCAGGATGAGTTGTCAGTGCCACGTGAGCCTCTGGGGCCACGTACTGCTGACGGGTCGCGGGAGCTGTTCGTCGAGGACCTCGACCTGCGCGACGACCGCACGCTGCCGGGGATCCTCGGCGACGGGCGCGTCGTCGACTCGGTGCTCCTCGCCGGCGCACGCCCGCCCGCTGCGGGGGGCGCCGATGAGCCGGGTGCCCGCACGCCGTCATACCTACGTCTCGACCTCGCCGGGCCCGGCGCCGTCGCCCGACACCTCGGCGCCAGCACGCACGACGCCGGCCTCGACCGCGTCGTCGCCGCCTGGGTGCCGCACGTGCGCACCACCCGCCCAGACGCCCGCACCGGTGAAACCACCGGCGCCGTCCGAGCTGACCGACCGATCCTCCAGACGACAGGAGCCTGACATGCACGTCCCCGACCACTACCTGAACGACCCCACGTCGGCGGCGACCGCCGTCGTCTCCCTCGCCGCCGTCGGGTACGCCGCGTACCGCGCGCGCGAGGACCTCACGCCCGGCAGGGTCGCGCTGACCGCCGCGACCACCGGACTCGTCTTCGCCGCGCAGATGATCAACTACCCCGTCGCAGCGGGCACGAGCGGGCACCTCATCGGCGCGGCGCTCGCGGCGGCGCTCGTCGGGCCGTGGCTCGGCATGCTGTCGGTGACGCTCGTCCTCGCGGTGCAGGCGCTCGTGTTCGCCGACGGCGGCCTGAGTGCTCTCGGGACGAACGTGCTGCTCATGGCCGTCGTCGGCACGCTCGTCGGGTGGACGGCCACGCGCGGCGTGCTGCGGCTGACGCGCGGTCGCTGGGCGCCGGCGGCGGCCGGGGCGGGGGCGCTCGCGAGCGTGCCCGTCGCCGCCGCGGTGTTCACCGGCCTGTTCGCCGTCGGCGGGACCGTCGCGGTCCCGCTCGGCGAGCTCGCGTCGCAGATGCTGTCGGTGCACCTGCTCGTCGGGCTCGGTGAGGCGGCCATCACGGCGGGCGTCGTCGGCCTGGTCCTCGCCGTCGCGCCCGGCGCCGCCGCGGTCGAGCGTGCCGCCGCCGGCGCGTCCGGTGCCGCGGTGTCCTCACCGTCCCCGCTGCCCGACGGCGCAGGTGCGGCCACGTCGCACGCCGCGACCGGCGCCGTGCGTCGCACCGTCGTCGCACTCGGTGCGGTGGCGATGCTCGGTGCGGTCGTGCTGTCGTCGTTCGCGGCCTCGACCCCCGACGGTCTCGAGGCCACGGCGGCCTCGGTCGGGTTCGCGGACGCGGCGCGCGACCACGCGTTCGCCGGGATGCCGCTCGCCGACTACGGCGAGGTCGGCGGGATCTTCGTGGGCGTCGCCGGGTTCGTCGGCGTCGTGCTCGCGGTCGCGGTGACCTGGGCGCTGCTCACGGCGGTCCGGACGGCGCTCGTCGGTCACCGTGCCGTCGAGGCGGAGTCCGCTGCCTGACTGCTGTCGATCATGTGACTGTTGCCGGTCGAACATGAGGTTGTCGCCCGTCCCGAGGTCACGACGGGCGACAACCCCATGTTCGGCGAGGCGGGGGCGGCGGATCTTGCGGATCTCGACGATGTTGGCGAAGTGGTTGTCTACGTCGTGGGGGGGGAGGGGGAGAGAGGGGGCGTAGCCGTTGCGCTCGTGGAACCGTCGCGCCCGACGGGTTCACTCCACGGCCCACGGCGGCGCGGGGCCCGCCGGGACGACCGCGTCGAGCAGCGCCTGACCCCACGCCCGTCCCGTGGTGCTCCGGAACGTCGTTCAGGGCGTAGAGCTCGGCGTCTCGCACAGGCGTGAATCCGCCGACCTCTCGTGCCGTTCTCCTGACCGAGAACCCGACGAGCGCGCCGTCGACCTCTGCCCCAGACCTCGCCGCGCCCAGCGCGGCCCCGGGGCGAGCATGCACCTGCTCCCACCCGAACATGCGGCTACCGCCCGTAGCGAAACCGGGACGGGCAGCAGCCCCATGTTCGGCCGTCGGCTTGTCATGACTGCTCCGCGCCAGCTGGTGGGCAGTGCTTCGCTCGCGGAGTGAGACGGCGTGACCGGATCGTGACCCTCGGTGACGTCCCGTTAACAGAACGGTGAAATCCCCCGAAACACGACCTCTCTAGCGTCGACACCAGTGGGCACCGAACCGGGCACACGGTTGTATACCGCCTCGGTCCCGGTGCGCGCAGCACGCGACCGCCCTCGTCTCCGCGGTCGCGCCGACACGCTGAAAGGACCTTCGGTGACACCTTCACGCGCCACGAACCGCCTGGCCCCCGCCGCCGCACTCGTCGTCCTCGCGCTCACGCTCACGGCGTGCGGTGCGAAGACCGAGTCGGGTGAGGAGGCAGGTGCCTCCGGTGCAGCCGAGAGCTGCGTCGACACCTCCGGGGACACCGTCAAGATCGGGTTCCTCAACTCGTTGTCCGGCACCATGGCGATCTCCGAGCAGACCGTCCACGACTCCCTCGAGCTCGCCGCCGAGGAGATCAACGCCGACGGCGGCGTCCTCGGCAAGCAGCTCGAGATCGTCTCCGAGGACGGCCAGTCGGAGCCCACCGTCTTCGCCGAGAAGGCCGAGAAGCTCATCACGAGCGACTGCACCGCGGCCGTGTTCGGCGGCTGGACCTCCGCGTCGCGCAAGGCCATGCTCCCCGTCTTCGAGGCTCAGGACTCGCTGCTGTTCTACCCGGTCCAGTACGAGGGCCTGGAGGCGTCGCCCAACATCTTCTACACCGGCGCGACGACCAACCAGCAGATCGTCCCCGCGCTCGACTACCTCAAGGAGCAGGGCACCGAGTCGATCTTCCTCGTCGGCTCCGACTACGTGTTCCCACGCACCGCGAACAAGATCATCAACGCCTACGCCGAGGCCAACGGCATGGAGGTCCTCGGCGAGGAGTACGCGCCGCTCGGGCACACCGACTTCTCCACCATCGTCAACAAGGTCAAGGCCGCCGACGCGGACGCCGTCTTCAACACCCTCAACGGCGACTCCAACGTCGCGTTCTTCAAGGAGTACAAGAACGCCGGCCTCGGCCCGGACGACATGCCCGTCGTGTCCGTGTCTATCGCGGAGGAGGAGGTCGGCGGCATCGGCGTCGACAACGTCGAGGGCCAGCTCACCGCCTGGAACTATTACCAGACGATCGACAGCCCCGAGAACGACACGTTCGTCGAGGCGTTCAAGGCCAAGTACGGCGACGACCGCGTCACGTCGGACCCGATGGAGGCCGCGTACACGTCGCTGTACCTGTGGAAGGGCATGGTCGAGAAGGGCGAGTCGTTCGACGTCGCCGACGTCCAGGAGGCGGCCGACGGCGTCACGTTCGACGCGCCCGAGGGTTCCGTCACGGTCAACGGCGACAACCACCACATCGCCAAGACCGCGCTCGTCGGCAAGATCGGCTCCGACGGTCTGATCCACACCGAGTGGAGCTCGGGTGAACCGATCGAGCCCGACCCGTTCCTCGAGGGCTACGACTGGGCCGAGGGCTTGTCCTGACGTGTCTTCCCGCTGGGCTGAGCCCGGTCCTTCGGGGCTGAGCCCGGTGGGGGCCGGGGGTCTGCGCGCCGGGTCTCCATCCGCCCGCTCGTTCCTCGCGGGCTCCCGCCAGGCCCGCCACGACCCGGCGCGCACACCCCCGGCCCCCACCTCGTCCGCACGTGGCCATCCCCGTCGCCCGGCACTGCTGGTCCTGTCCGGCCGCTCTGGTCCGTCACGTGACGTGGCGTGGAGTGTGGTGTCGGTCCCGGCCGGTGCCGAGACCGCACGTGACGCGTGAGGTGGTCGGCGGAGAAGGGACGGCGGGTCGTGGCGGGCCTGGCGGGAGCCCGCGAGGTACCAGCGGGCGGGTGGGAGTCCCCCCCCCCCCTCTCCCCCGACCCCCCGAGGGGGCGCGCGGGGGGGGGGGGGGGGGGGGGGGGGGGGGGGGGCCGGGGGGGGGGGGGGGGGGGGCGCCCCCCCCCCCCCCCCCCCCCCCCCCCACCGCCGGACCCGACCACGGCCACGGCCACCGAGCCAGCCGCCGACACCACGCACCCGAAGAGCAAACCCGTCCACCGCACGAACACCGGAAGGCGCGACGCCCATGGATGTGCTGTTCTCCCAGCTGTTCGCGGGACTGAGCCTCGGCTCCGTCCTGCTCCTCGCCGCCCTCGGGCTGGCTCTCACGTTCGGCCAGATGGGCGTCATCAACATGGCGCACGGCGAGTTCATGATGGCCGGCGCCTACACGGCGTTCGTCGTGCAGGGGGTCGTCGGCAGCGCCGGCGTCTCGCTGCTCGTGTCGCTGCCGCTCGGGTTCCTCGTCGGCGGGCTGCTCGGGCTGCTGCTCGAGGCGACGCTCATCCACCGGATGTACAAGCGGCCGCTCGACACGTTGCTCGTGACGTGGGGCGTCGCGCTCGTGCTGCAGCAGGTCGCACGCGACGTGTTCGGTGCACCCAACGTCGACGTCCGCTCGCCGTCCTGGTTGAGCGGTGCAATCGACCTGTTCGGCATCGGCATCCCCAAGACGCGGGTGTTCATCCTCGCACTGGCCGTCGTCGCGGTCGTCGCTCTCGCCGTCGTGCTCAAGGCGACGCCGCTGGGACGGCGGATCCGCGCCGTCGTGCAGAACCGTGACCTCGCCGAGGCGAGCGGCGTGTCCACGCGGGCCACCGACCGGCTGACGTTCTTCATCGGGTCCGGCCTCGCCGGCATCGCGGGCGTCGCGCTGACCCTCCTCGGATCGGTCGGTCCCACGCTCGGCACGAGCTACATCGTCGACGCGTTCCTCGTCGTCGTCGCGGGTGGCATCGGGCAGATCAAGGGGACCGTGATCGCGGCGTTCGCGCTCGGCCTCCTGCAGGCGACGTTCGAGTACTCGACCACGGCGAGCGTCGCCAAGGTCCTCGTCTTCGTCGCGATCGTCGCGTTCCTGCAGGTGCGACCCCAGGGCCTCGTGTCGGTCCGGACGAGGAGCCTCGCATGAGCGCCCTCGATAGCCTCTACCGCTCGTCGCGCGCCCGCGTGATCATCGGGTTCGCGGTCGCCGCGGTCCTGCTGTTCGGCGTCGCGCCCGCGACCATGAGCACGTTCCGCCTCGGCCTGCTCGGCAAGTTCCTGTGCCTCGCGATGGTCGCGGTCGGCATCGGCCTCGCGTGGGGCCGGGGCGGGATGCTCACGCTGGGCCAGGGCGTGTTCTTCGGTCTCGGCGCCTACATGATGGCGATGCACCTCAAGCTCGCCGACGCCGCGCAGGTCGAGGGCTCGGGAGGCGTGCCCGACTTCATGCTCCTCTACGGCTCGGGCGTCGTGCCGGGCTGGTGGGAGCCGTTCCGCTCACCCGTCGTGACGGTCCTGGCGATCCTGGTCGTCCCGGCCGGGGTCGCCGCGCTCCTCGGGTTCGCCGTGTTCACGCGGCGCGTGCGCGGCGCGTACTTCGCGATCCTGTCGCAGGCGCTCGCGGCCGCGTTCGCGATCCTGCTCATCGGCCAGCAGGCCACGACCGGCGGGACCAACGGGCTCAACGGGTTCCGGTCCTTCTTCGGCTACGACCTCGCCGACCCCGTGAACAAGCGCATGCTGTTCTTCATCGCCGCCGGGGCCCTGCTCGTCATGGTCGCGATCGCGCGCCAGCTCATGGTCTCGCGGTTCGGCGAGCTCCTCGTCGCGACGCGCGACCAGGAGGACCGGGTGCGGTTCCTCGGGTACGACCCGGCGAAGATCAAGGTCGTCGCGTACGCGGTGGCGGCGCTCATGGCATCGGTCGGCGGCGCGCTGTTCGTCCCCATCGTCGGGATCGTCTCGCCCGCGGACGTGGGCGTCGTCCCGTCCATCGGGTTCCTCATCGGTGTCGCGATCGGCGGCCGCGCGACCCTGCTCGGACCCGTCCTCGGGTCGATCGCCGTGAGCTGGGCGCAGACCAGCCTGTCGGAGCAGTTCCCGTCCGGGTGGATCTACGCCCAGGGTGCGCTGTTCATCCTCGTCGTCGCGTTCCTGCCCGGCGGGCTCGCCGAGCTGTTCACGCGGTGGCGGCGCTCCCGCCGCACGCCCGTGCCCGACGACGGCACCGCGACGGGGGACGGCGGGGACCCTGGCGACGGGCCCGGCCCCGACGAGTCCGCCGACATCACCGGACCGGCCTACTCGGGGAGGACCTCATGACCGAGCAGCACACCGCACCCGAACCTGCCGCGGGCCTCGAGGAGGGCGTGGCGGGCGTCGGCATCGACGTCTCCTCCGCCGACTCCCTCCTCGGCGTCGACGGCTCGCGGTTCCGCCACGACTACCTCGAGGTGCGCGGCCTGCGGGTCGAGTTCGACGGCTTCGTCGCCGTCCAGGGCGTCGACCTCACCGTCACGGCGGGCGACCTGCGCTTCCTCATCGGACCGAACGGGGCGGGCAAGACGACGATCGTCGACGCGATCACGGGGCTCGCCCGGGCGACGGGATCCGTGAAGTTCGGGGGCGTCGAGCTGCTCGGGAGGAAGACGCACCGGATCGCTCGGGCCGGGGTCGGACGCACGTTCCAGACCGCGAGCGTCTTCGAGGAGCTCAGCGTCCTGCAGAACCTCGACATCGCCGCGGGAGCGCGGCGCGGACCTGCGGCACTTCTGCGCCGCCGCGGCCGGGTGCCCGAGTCCGTCGAGCAGGCGCTCGAGACCATCGGCCTCGCGCACCTGCGCGACACCCAGGCCGGGATCCTCGCGCACGGGCAGAAGCAGTGGCTCGAGATCGGCATGCTGCTCGTGCAGGACGCCCGGCTCCTCCTGCTCGACGAGCCCGTGGCCGGCATGAGCCAGGCCGAGCGCGAGCAGACGGGTGACCTGCTGCAGCGGATCGGTGCCCAGCGGACCGTCGTCGTAGTGGAGCACGACATGGAGTTCCTGCGCTCCTTCGCCTCGTCCGTGACGGTCCTGCACATGGGCCGCGTCCTCGCCGAGGGCACGTACGCACAGGTCCAGGCGGACCCCCGCGTCCAGGAGGTCTACCTCGGCAGCGCGGGTGCCACCCGCGGTGCGCGCCGTGGTGGCCGAGGGACGACGGGGACGGACGACAGCACGGCCGGCGACGAGAAGGAGGCGTGATGCTCGAGCTCACGGGACTGCACTCCGGCTACGGCCGGACCATGGTGCTGCACGGCGTGGACCTCACGGTCCCCGCGGGCGGCGTGGCCGCCGTGCTGGGGCACAACGGCGCCGGCAAGACGACGCTCCTGCGCACCGCGCTGGGGCTGCTCAAGCCCCGCTCGGGGAGCGTCGTGCTCGACGGCGAGGACGTGACGCGGCTGCCCACGTACCAGCGCGTGCGGCGCGGCCTCGCGTACGTGCCGCAGGGCCAGCAGTCGTTCGGCGACCTCACGGCGCGCGAGAACCTGCAGCTCGTCGCCGACGCCGCCAAGGACGGCATGCGACGCCTGGACGAGGCGCTCGACCTGTTCCCGGCGCTGCGCGGGCTGCTCACACGTCGGGCGGGTCTCCTGTCCGGCGGGCAGCGGCAGCAGCTCGCGATCGCCCGCGCGCTGATCACCGGTCCGCGCGTGCTCGTCCTGGACGAGCCCACCGAGGGCATCCAGCCGTCCGTCGTCACCGAGATCGAGGACGCGATCCTCTCGCTCACGGACACCGGCGGGATGTCCGTGCTGCTCGTCGAGCAGCACGTGGGCTTCGCCCTCGGTGCGGCGCGCGACTACGTCGTCCTGCAGGCCGGGCGCGTCGCGAGCGCCGGGTCGGGCGGGGAGAGCGCCGAGGAGAGCGTCCGGGCCGCGATGGCGGTGTGACGTTGCCCGACGACGCGCCGTCGCTCCGGGAGTCGGTCTACACCCGGTTGCGCGCCGACATCCTCGACGGTCGCGTCGACGCGCGCGAGAGGCTCACCGAGCCCCGGCTCAGCCGGGAGTTCGAGGTCTCGCGCACCCCGGTACGCGAGGCACTGTCCCGGTTGCTGTCCGACGGCCTCGTCGTGCGGACCGACTTCGGGTACGCCGTCGTCGTGCCGACCCTCGTCGAGCTCAGCGACCTGTACGAGCTGCGCCTGAGGCTCGAGCTCGCGGGCGTGGACCGCGTGCTCGAGAACCGGGACGTGCGGTACGACACCCAGGCGCTGGCGGCCGAGCTGTCGCACTGGGTCGCGCTGGGTCAGGACCCGCCCGAGCCGGAGCCCGACCTCGTCCTGCTGGACGAGCACTTCCACGCGGTCCTCTCGCGGGCTGCCGGCAACGCCCGGACCACCGCGGCGCTCGTCGAGGTCCACGAGAAGATCCGGGCGGTGCGCCGGCACGACGTCGTCGACGCCGCCCGGCTGGTCGCCACGATCGCCGAGCACGTCGAGATCCTGGAGCTCGTGCTCGACGAGCGGCTCCCCGAGGCCCGGTCGCGGCTGCGCGCCCACCTGGGGGAGTCGCTCGCCGGTGTGGGGGAGCGGGCAGGCCGCGCGCTGTCGCGGCAGGCGCTCGCCGCCACGCCTCTGCGCAGGTTGCGATAACGGCCCGACGCGGGCCGTCAGCGCGTCGTGAACAGGCGCGCCGCCTGGGCCTCGGCGTCGTCGTAGATGGTCGCGGTGGAGCCGAGTGCGGCGGTGATGGCGTCGAGCGACGACTCCATCTGGGTCTGCGTCGTCTGCCACTGCGCCATGACGCCCGCGAAGGCGATCGCCGCCGACCCGGTCCAGCAGTCCTTCAGGTCGTCGAGCTGTCGCATCATCGTCGCCACGTCGGTGCGGATCGTGGCCACCGACGTGCTCACCGCCGTGCTCGCCTGGGACACCCGCATGCTGTCGACCGCGTACCTGCTCATGTCGTCCTCCGTGCTCCCGGGCCCCTCGTGGGCCGCCGCACACCGGCGACGTGCCGGCGTGTGGGCAGGACGCTAGGTCACCGCACGACGGGGACGCACGGTTCCGTCCGTCTCCTGTGGAGAGCCGGTCAGCGCGTCGCGCCTGTGGAAGCCGAGGATCCTTGGCTCGCCTCGGCCGCGGCGAGCTTCGACTGTTCCTTGCGCAGCCGCTGGAGCTCGGCGTCGACGTTCTGGCGGGCCGGGTTCTCCCACGCGGCGCCGAGCGGCGAGGAGAACAGCGAGCGCCGTTCGAGCAGCTTGGTGAGGATCGCGATGCGCGCCCGCACGTAGTCGGCGGGCGGGATGTGCGCGTACTCGTCGCGGACGTCGTTCAGGTACTCCTTGTACCGCTGCGGCTCCGAGGCGAGCATCGCGAGGTCCGCATCGCACAGCACGGCGCAGTCGAAGTCGGTCGGGTCCGGTGCGTGCCGGACGAGGGCGTTGACGAGGTGCGCCACGCGCTCCGCCGCCTTGTCCGGGACCCCGAGGCCCTCGAGCTCCGTGAGCGCGAGCGCGGCGCTGGCCGTCTCGTCCTCCCCGCCCTTGCGCGCGTACGCAGCCCGGTCCTCCGCGTCGAACACGACGCCGTGGTACCACGCCGCGAGCCGGACGAGGTCCGGGTCGTGCGTCTCCTGCGAGAGCTCGTCGACCCGCCCGAGGACGTCCGCGAGGTGTCGCAGGTTGTGGAAGTGCCGGCCGGGCTTGTCCCACCGGTCGAGAAGACTCTGCCCGACGGCCCGGAGGTCCTCGTCGGGAGCCGTCGCCCCGGCGCCTCTGGCGCTGCGGACGAACGAGGAGCAGAACCACTGCGGTGCGTCGACACTGTTGACGCCCATGAACTCAGCCTTCTTCGACAGACGGTGTGCGGGACGTGGGTCCGGTTCGGGCTGGGCTGCCCGGTGGTTCCCTACGTCGTCCGCGGATCCGCTGACGGGATCTCTCCCCAGCGTAGGTCGGTCCACGCACGACGCGCGCCATCGTAGCGGGAACGCTGTCACGGTTGGGTCACGAGTTCTGACGGGGCGCGACGACCCGCGGACTGCCGAGGCGACGGTGCGCCGGCCTCAGCCGTCGAGCGGGAGCTCGATCCGCACGGTGAGTCCGCCGCCGTCGGTCGGCTGGACCGCGACGTGCCCGTGGTGCGCGGCGACGATGGCGGCGACGATGGCGAGGCCGAGCCCCGATCCGCCGGACTCGCGGTTGCGGGAGGAGTCCGCGCGGTAGAACCGCTCGAACACGCGCCCCTCCTGGCCGGCGGGGACCCCGGGGCCGTGGTCACGGACCTCGACGACCGCGGTCGCGGCGGCGGGCGTCGTGGTGGGCCGATCCCCGGGCGGCGGCGGTGCCTCGACCGACCCGAGCACGATCTCCGTCGCGGTGCCTGCGGGCGTGTGGCGCGCGACGTTGCCGACGAGGTTCGCGAGCACCTGGCGCAGGCGGTCCTCGTCGCCGACGACGCGCAACGAGTCGGGCGCGATCGCACCGGGGGCCAGACCGACGATCCGGACGTCGCGCGACGGGTCCAGGGCGTGCAGGTCCTGCGCCGAGTCGCGGGCCAGCGCCGCCACGTCGACCGGGTCGTGGCGCAGCGGCCTGCCCTCGTCGAGCCGCGCGAGCGCGAGCAGGTCGTTGACCAGACCGCCCATGCGCCGCGCGGAGTCCTCGATGCGGACCATCGTGTCGTCGACCTTGTCGGGCGTGTCGAGCGCGCCCATGCGGTACAGCTCGCCGTAGCCGCGGATGGCGGCGAGCGGGGTGCGCAGCTCGTGGCTCGCGTCGGACACGAAGCGCCGCATGCGTGCCTCGGACGCCTCCTGGACGGCGAAGGCGTGCTCGATCTGGGTGAGCATCGCGTTGAGCGAGCCCGCGAGCGAACCGACCTCGGTCGTCGGCGGGGCGGGCCGCACGCGCCGGGCGAGGTCGCCCCCGGCGATGCCGGCAGCAGTCTCCTCGATCTCGCGCAGCGGCCGTAGCGCGCGGTGCACGAGCAGGTACGCCACGGCGCCCCCGACGAGCGCGATCCCGAGCGCGGCCAGCGCCAGCGCGCGGGCGAGGAAGTTCACGGTGTCGTGGATACCGGTGAGGGGCAGGGCGACGAACGCGCTCTCGGTGGCACCCGACGCCGACGCGCGGGTCAGCGGGATGACCCGCCACTGCGTGGGGTCGACGGGCTCCGCCATGGTCGAGGTCGCGGCGTCGACCGTGAACGGCTCGCCGCCGAGCGCCTCGACCTCGGGCTCGGACATCGCCGGGATGTCGGGTGTCCCGTAGCGGACCACGGTCACGTCCGTGCGGCGCTCGGCCTCGCTGCCGTCGGCGAACCGGTACAGCACGTAGTAGTCGGACGGCATGCTCGCGGTCGCACCCGGGACGTCGCGGAACGGTTGGTTGGCAAGGTCCTGGGCGGTGCGCCGGAGCTGGTCGTCCACCTGCTGCACGAGAAAGCTCGACACGACCGTCGACGTGACGACCGCGGCGATCCCGAGCCCGCCGGCGAGCAGCAGGACCGTGATCGCGACGAGCCGGGTCCGCAGCGGGATCCTCGCGAACCAGCTCCAGCCCGCGGTGGGCACCGGGCGGCCGTGGGGGCGGGCCGCCGTCGGGCCCGGGGTGGGCTCGCCCACGGGCCCGGCGGGCGGCAGGGGGACCGACGTCGCGCCCGACGTCGCGTGGTCGGGTCCCGCCGTCATGCCGACGAGGCCCCGGGCGGCTGGCGCAGCAGGTAGCCCACGCCGCGCTTGGTGTGGATGAGCGGCGGCAGCGCGACCGGCTCACCGTCCGGGCCGGGCACGGTGAGCGTGTCGATCTTGCGGCGCAGGTAGGAGATGTAGGACTCGACGATGTTGGCGTCGCCGCCCCAGTCGTACTGCCAGACGTGGTCGAGGATCTGCGACTTGGAGAGCACGCGGCCGGCGTTGAGCATGAGGTAGCGCAGCAGCTTGAACTCGGTGGGGGACAGGTCGACGTCGATGCCGGCGCGGCGCACCTCGTGCGAGTCCTCGTCCATCTCGAGGTCGGCGAAGCGCAGCACCGCGTCCTCGACGGGCTCGGCGTGGGTGCGGCGCAGCACGGCGCGGATCCGCGCGACGACCTCCTCGAGGCTGAACGGCTTGGTCACGTAGTCGTCGCCGCCGACCGTCAGCCCGGTCACCTTGTCACGCGTGTCGTCCTTGGCGGTGAGGAAGACGACGGGCGTGTGCTGGCCCCGCTCCCGCATCCGGCGGGTGACGGTGAAGCCGTCCATGTCGGGGAGCATCACGTCGAGCACCACGAGGTCGGGGTCGAGGTCGCGCACGAGCCGGAGCGCCGCCTGGCCGTTCTCGGCCGCGTGCACCTCGAACCCGGCGAACCGCAGGGACGTGGCGAGGAGCTCGCGGATGTTCGGCTCGTCGTCGACGACGACGAGGCGGGCCTCGGGTGCACTCATCCCCCTATCTTGCGCACGAACACTGAGAACCGCCTGGGAACCACCTCCATCCCCTGGTGGTCACCCGTGGCCGAGAAGCTCACTTCTCGCGGGCGTGGGTTCTGGGCGGCAGGATGAGAGCGTGCGGATCTCGGTGGGGCAGCGGCGTCTCGTGCTCGTCTCGCGGCAGCTCGCTCTCGGCAGTGCCCAGCAGGGGCTCCCGGCCGCACGGGACGTGGAGGACGTCGTCGACCGGCTCGTCGCGCTGCACGCGACCGACGCCCCGAGCGTGTACCTGTCCGTCCTGGCGCGCGTGCCCGGCCTGACGCTCGACGACGTCCGCGCCGCCCTCTACGACCGCCGCACCGTCGTCAAGGTGCTCGCCATGCGCCGCACCATGTTCGTCGTGCGACGCGACGTGGTCCCCGTGGTCCACGCGGCGGCGGCCGCGGCCGTCGCGCGCCGGTTGCGGACCCGGCTGCTCAAGGAGCTCGCCACCCTCTCCACGGACCCGCCCGTGCCCGACGCCGCGGCCTTCCTCGCCGCGACCGAGCAGCAGGTGCACACCGCCCTCACCGACCACGGCCCGCTCGACGGCGCGAGCCTGTCGCGCGCCGTCCCCGCGCTGCGCACCGCGTTCCTGCCCACGACGGACAAGTCGTGGGACGTGCGCCGGACGATGACGTCCCAGCTCATGGCGCTGCTGTCCGCGGAGGGGTCGGTGGTCCGGGGCGAGCCGCGCGGCTCGTGGTCGTCCAACCGCCACCTGTGGTCGCCCATGACCGACTGGTTCCCCGGCGGCATCCCCGAGCTGGACGAGGCCGCGGCGCGGGTGGAGCTCGCCCGCGCCTGGCTCGCCGCGTTCGGCCCCGCGACCGAGCGCGACCTGCAGTGGTGGACGGGCTGGAACCTCGGCCAGACCCGCGCGGCGCTCGCCGCGCTCGACCTGCGCGAGGTGGACCTGGAGGTCGGCGCGCCGGACGGGGAGGGGGAGAGCGCCGTCGCGCCGGGGGTCATGCTCGCGGGCGAGGCGGGGGAGGTGACGCTCGACCTGATGTCCGACGCCGCGGCGTCCGCCACGGTCGAGGGTCACGTCGCGCTGCTACCCACCCTGGACCCGACGACGATGGGCTGGACGCAGCGCGACTGGTACCTCGGCCCGCACCGGGCGCCCCTGTTCGACCGCGCGGGCAACGCGGGCGCGACGATCTGGTGGCAGGGGCGGATCGTCGGCGCCTGGGTCGTGCGGCCGGGCGGGGAGCCCGTGTACCGGCTGCTCGAGGACGTCGGCGCCGACGCGCGTGCACGCGTCGCCGCCGAGGGTGAGCGGATCGCCCACCTGCTCGGCGGCGACGGCGTGACCGCGTCGTTCCCGACGCCGTTGTACCGCGAGCTGTACGCCGGTCAGAGGTAGCGGACCGGGTCGAACTCCTCGAGCGGGATGATCCGCACGCGCGGCAGGACGGTCGTGAACGCGCCGACGTGGTCCTCGAGGTCGAACACCTCGAGGCCGCGGGCCGTCAGCTCCGTGAGCCGGATGTTGACGAACTCGCGGAACGCGAGCACCCCGACCCGCCGGTCGGCATCACCGAGGAGCGTCTCCACCTGGGGGAGGAAGTCGCCGTCGTGGCTGGCGAGCATGACGTCGCCGGGCCGGTCCGCGATCGCGTCCAGCGTGCGCTGGATACCGATGTCCACGACCTTCTCGTTGCCGGACCCCGCGAGCGGGATGGGGCGGTACCCCATCGCGAGCAGCGCCTGCACGAACGACATCGGCATCTGGCCCGACGTCGCGTTCAGGAAGAACAGCGGCGTGACCTCCTGCCCCCACGCCTGGCGCGCGAAGTCGACGATCCGGTCCCAGCGGGGCCGCTCCTCGGGGTTGGGGCGGTGTCCCAGGACGTTCATGCCGAGCGTCGCGTCGATGTTCTCCCCGTCGACGACGAGGTAGGTGCGGCGCGGCGGCGCGGTGGCGGCCTGCAGGTCGGCGGTGCGCTCGACGGCGCCGTGGTCGGACATGCCGGCCAGCCTAGCCGCGGCCCGTCTCACCCGTCGGCGAGGCGGGCGGAGACGACCGTGTTGTCCGTGTAGTGCCCGGTCGCGGGGTCGATGCTCCCGCCGCACGTGATGAGGCGCAGCTCGGGGTCGTCCGTGTTGCGGTACACCGCGAGCGTCGGGAACTCGTCCTTGGGGAAGGCCTGCACGTCCTCGACGACGAACGTCACGGTCGAGCCGTCCTCCCGGTCCACCTCGACCTCGTCGCCGGGAGCGACGGCTGCGAGCTGGTGGAAGACCGACGGCCCGTTCTGGGTGTCGACGTGGCCCTCGATCACGGAGGGTCCTGTCGCCCCGGGGCGGGGCGACCCGTCGTACCACGCCGCCATGTCGGCGTCGGGGCCCTCGGGGACGGCGATCGTGCCGTCGTCCGCGCGCCCCAGCGTGATCAGGTCGGACTCCACGTCGATCGCGGGGATGCGTACCGCGGTGGGGAGCGGCTGCTCCTCCTCCGGCTCCTCGGCGGGCTCCTCGGTGGGCTCCGGGCTCTCGGTCGCCGAGCTCGTCGCGCTCGGCTCGGGTGCCGGGGTGCTGTCGGGCGTGGCGGCCGACTCCTGGACCGCGGGCGGGCCGGGCTCCTGCTCGGCCACCCCGCAGGCCACCGCCGTCCCCCCTCCGAGAAGGAGGACGACGGCGGCGGAGACGACGCCGCGGCGCACCCGGGCGTCGCCGGACATCAGCGCTCCGCGCGAGCGGAACGGCGGGTGCGGACCAGCAGCGCGCCACCGGCGATGAGCGCGGCAGCGCCACCGGCGATCAGCCCGACGTTCTCGACACCGGCGGTGGAACCGCTACCGGTCTGGACGCCGCCCTCGGGCATCTCGGCCATCTGCGAGACGGTCATGATCCCGCACAGCGCGGGGTCGGTCGCCTCGGCGGGCAGCGACGGGTCGAGGTCGGACATCTTGTCGCCCCCGTACATGCCGTCACCGTCGTAGTCGACACCGTGCACGACGACGGCCGCCTCACCGTCGGCGAGCGCGTCGGCCACCTCCTGCGTCACCTCGATGGAGCCGCGCTGGTAGGTGATGTCGCCACCGGAGGCAGCGTCGAACCGGTCGACCGCGAGGGCCGAGTCGGGGGAGGTGTCGCCCTCGGTGGTGAGCGAGACCTGGACCGAGCCGTACGCCGGCCCACCCTCGGTGGTCGTGATGGTGCCGTCGCCGTCCGCGTCGTCGCTCGCTGCCGGGCACTCGTGGCGGGCAGCGCCCGCGTAGTGGATGTGGGCCGCGTGCGGGCTGTCCGCGAGCAGGCCCTCCGCCTCGAACTCGACGGTGAGCGTGGTGCCGTCGACCCACACCATCGCGGTCCCGCTCGCGTCCGCGCCGTTGAGGGGGACGGGCGACAGCTCGCCCTGGGTGGTGTCCGCGGCCGCTGCCGGGCCCGCGACGGCGAGAGCCGCGGCGAGCGAGAGGGCGGGTACCGCGAGGGCGGTGCGTGTGCGCTTTCTCATGGGTCATGCTCCCTTCGACGTGGCCGCGAGCCTCGCGACCATGACAGGGGTTCGGTGCGGTGCGGAGAACGGATGGGTGGGAATCTGAAAGTCGTCCGCCGTCAGGAAACGACCTGGGGACTTGCGCGGGGGGTGGGGGGAGTCCTACGGTCCTCGGTCGTGACCATGAACGACGAGAGCGCGGTCCGCCTGACGGTGGTCCAGAACGACCCCGAGGCGCCGATCGGCCGGTTCCAGGAGCTGCTCGCCGCCGACCTCCGGGTCGTGCGTGCGTACGACGGCGAACCCGTCCCTGCGGCCCGCGAGGTCGGCGACGGGCTCGTCGTCCTCGGCGGGGGCACGTCCGCCTACGACGACGCACGCGCACCCTGGCTGCCCGCTGTGCGTGCGCTCCTGCACGACGCCGCCCTGTCCGGTGTCCCGACCCTCGCCGTCTGCCTCGGTGCCCAGCTCCTGGCCGTGGCCGCGGGCGGCGCCGTCGCCGTCGCCCCGCCGCCGGGACGCGAGCTCGGCACGACGCGGATCTTCTGGCGGCGCGAGGCGGCGGCGGACCCGGTGCTCGGTGCGCTCGCTGCGAGCGACGGGCCCGCGACGCCGGTGGAGCGCGTGACCAGCGCGCACGCCGACGCCGTCGTCGACCTGCCGGACGGAGCGGTGTGGCTCGCGTCCTCGAACCAGTACCCCTACCAGGCGTTCCGCGTGGGATCGGCGCTCGGGGTGCAGTTCCACCCCGAGGCGTCCCGCGAGCTGCTCACCCGGTGGTGCGAGCGAGCGGACGACGTGGACGCCGCCGACGTGCTCGCCGCGCACGACGCGCACGCGGACGGTATCGCCGAGGGCAACCGTCGTCTGGCCGAGGCGTTCGTCGCGCAGGTCCAGGCCGTCGTCGCGCAGCGGGCCGTCCCGGCCTGAAGGTTCGCCTCGGCCCGAGTGCCACCCCGGCCCGAGTGCCACCCTGGCCCGAGTGCTAACTCGGTCCGAGGGATCGCGTCGGTCAGGGCACCGGGCTCCCGTCGGCCTGCTGCCGGACGTCGGGAGGCGTGAGCACGTCCTGCACCGCGAGCCGGGTCCCCTCCGCGGCGAGCCCGTCCGCGCGTCGCGCGACCAAGAGCGCGGTCGCCGGGTCGCCCGAACGCGCCTCCTGGACGTCGTCGAGCAGTCGGGACGCCTCGCGCAGCCGGGTCCGCGCTGCCACACCGGTCGCGGGCCCGGCGGCGACGACGGCGTCGGCCGCCCGCAGCCGACGGTGCACGTGCGCGACCACCTCGCGCAGCAGCGCGTTGGCGCGGGCCGAGCGCTCCGGGGGATCGCGGCGTGACGACAGCGCCGCGTCCAGGTCCGCCTCGGCGTCGACCAGGCGCGTGAGCTCGTCGAACGGCCCGGTCCCGGAGGCGGCCGCCACGTCGGCAAGAGTGGCCTCGGCCGCCGCGACGGCCCGTGCCACCGCGGGGTCGCCGCCGTCGAGGCGGGCGGCGTGGGCGGCGTCCGTCGACAGGGCCCGGACCCCGCGCTCGACCCCCGCGCGGGCGGCGGCGAGGTCGGGGCCGGCGTCCGCGACGGCGTCGAGCAGGACCTGCGCCTGCGTCACCGCGTCCTGCGCGGCCAGCAGCAGCCGCCCGATGTCTGCGGGGCCCTTCCCGGCGATCTCCGCACGGGCCCGGTCGACGTCCTGCTGCGCCGTGTCGGCCAGGTCGGCGGCCCGCAGGGGGTTCTCGGCGACGGCGGCGAGCGCGTCGCTCGGCCAGGTGTCCCCGAGCGTGGCGTCCGTGTCCCGCGCCGCTCCCGCCCGGTCGAGGACGTCCTGGGCCGCGACGTCGACCGCGTCGAGCAGTGCGGGGCCACGGGTGCGCGCGTCGCGGCGGGGGAGCGGCTGCGGGGCGGGCACCGCGGCGGCCGCGGTGGCGCACAGGCCCAGGATCTGGTCGAGCAGGTCGCGCGGGTCCGTCGGACGGCCCGGCTCCTGCTCGAGGCGTTCGAGGCGTTCGAGGCGTTCGAGGCGCAGCCGCAGTGCGCACGCCTGCTCGATCGCGTGCCGTGCCGCGACGAGCTCGTCCGCGGTCGCGCGCCGGGCACGGACGGCGTCGTCGGCCGCGACGAGTGCCGCGTCCGCGCGGCGCTCCAGGTCCGCGAGGGGCAGGTCGGAGGACTCGGACCGGCCCGCGCGGGACGACCCGGCGCGGCGCGTCCGGCGTCGGGCCAGGAGCGTCGCCAGCAGCGCCACGGCTCCCGCGGCCAGGACGAGGGCACCGCCGGTGACGAGCCGAGGGGTCACCGTCGAGGGGCCGCCGGCCACGGAGGCGCGCGTCGCGTCCACGGCACCGAGCACCGCCCCGGGCCAGTCGTGCTCGCGCAGCGGGTCGCTCACGGCGGCTCGGATGCGCTCGACGTCGGCCGCCCCCAGCACGCCGCTGGTGTCGGCGGACAGGCCGTGCCGTTCTTCGTCGGTCGCGATCGCGAGCAGGAGGTCGTCCACGCCGAGCCCCGACGCCGACGCGCTCCCGTTCGCCCAGTCCACGCCGTCCATGCCGTCGAACGTGGGGACGAGGACGACGTACAGGCGCACGTCGGTGTCGCGCGCGAGGCGCTCGAGCGCGTCCTCGACCTCGGGGGCGCGGTCGCCGAGCGCGTCGTCCGGGTCCGTGACCCGAGCGACGACGTCCGGCGGAGGCGAGGCGTGCGCCACGCCGGGGGTGAGCGCCACCCCGACCGCGCTGAGGAACGCGAGCAGCCCGCACGTCAGGGCGCGCGCGGACCCGGAGACGACACGGGATCGCTCGGCCGGGCGCACGCGCGGAATACTTCCGCACGGTCACGCGGCCCGCAATGCGGGGCACGACGCGACGGGACCCGCCCTCCCGCGGGAGGACGGGCCCCGTCCTGTTCGTCGACCGGTCGTCGGACGGCTGGTCAGCCGCAGCTGGTGGCGGCGAACTCCGCGTCGACGTCGGCGGTGACCGGACCCGAGCCGAGGTCGCCGGTGGCGCTCACGCCCGCGGTCCCCGCGTCCACGGCGGTCGTGCGTGCCGCGAACGACTGGTAGGCGTTGCCGCCCGGGGCGACGGCCGCGACGGTGCGCGAGCCGAAGGGCGTGCTGAGCGTGATGTCCACCGGCACGTCCGACGTGTTCTGCGCGCGCACGGCGACGTACGCCTTGCCCGCCAGGCACCGGGTCGTGGCCTGGGCGTCGACGGTGGGGCGGTCGTCGGGCAGGTCGGTCGGGAACGCGACGACCTGCGGCGACGCGAAGGACCCGACGGCCGGCTCGCCGGTCTCGTTGACGACGTGGTTGACGCCACCGGAGCCGTTGAGGAAGACGCTCGTCATCGACCGGAACTGCACCCCCGCACGGACGGGGGTCTGGATGGCGCTGTCGACGCGCACGTCGACGCCCTGGTTGAAGAACGAGTAGACGCCGAGGCCGGTGGCCTGGTGCTCCTGGACGTCGTCACCCACGCGGTAGGACGCCCACCCGTTCCGGTCGCCGTCCATGAAGGCGGCCTGGCTCGGCGGGTCGTAGGGGATCTCGGACTGGTAGAACACGGTCTGGCCGCGCTCGCCGTTCCAGACGGTCTGGTTCTCCTGGTAGTGCTCGACGAACAGACCCGTCGCGGTCACGTCGTCGCCGTTGACGACGACGCCCCGCGCGCCGGTGTTGACGTCCCACCCGACGCCGTTGCCGTGGTCCGCGCGCCAGGCCCAGATGTGGTCGAGCAGGACGTCGTCGCTGTTGACCTCGATGCTGGTCCCGGCCTTGCCGACCCACGGGCCGCCGATACGGACGAACACGTCGGTGAGCGTGGTGGGGTCGGACGCGTCGGACTCGTGCGAGTCCGCCGGACCGACGCGCACGAGGACGTCGGAGCTGACCGGGCCGGCGTCGACGGTGATGCCCGCGATCTTGACGCCGGCGACGTCGCCGACCTCGAGCGCTGCGTCGCCGGTCTGGGGTGCGAGCGACGCGTAGCCGAGGCCGAGCACGACGGTGTCGGGGTTGTCGACGTGGATGGCCTCGTCGAGCGCGTACACGCCGGGGGTCAGCAGCAGGTTCTTGCCGCCCGCGAGCGCGGCGTTGATCTCGGCCGCGGTGTCGCCCTCGTGGGCGACGTAGAACTCGTCGAGGCCGTGCGTGGTGCCGGACCCGGCATCCGTGGACCAGTCCACGCCGCGGGTGTCGGTGTGCGCGTTCGGCACGAACACCGCGAGGTCCTCGCCGTCACGGAACAGGAACGGCGCCTCGCGGCTGACCGGGGTCTCGTCGAGCGTCGTCTTGACGCCGACCGTGCCGTCGGTCTTGGGGCCGAAGTCGGTGGCCGGGGCGCCCTCGACGCCCGCGAAGACCATGTTCCACACGCCGCCGTCCCAGGTGCCGACCTCGGAGTTGCGCGTGAACCACTGCTGCTGCGAGCCGGTGACGAGCGTCCCGCCGACGCGCGAGTTCGCCAGGTAGCCGCCGGACGCGTACTCGCCGTACGCGCCGAAGACCGTCAGGTCTCCGCGGATGTCGACGCGGCGCATGGGCGCGGCCTGCGAGACGGCGAAGCGCATCTGGTGCGGGGCCGTCGAGCCGGCGGGGAAGGGCCGGGTGACGTCCTCGTCGACGGGACGCTGGATCGGGTTGATCGCGACGTTGCTCAGTGAGCGCCAGAAGCGCGTGAGGGAGCCCGGGTCCTGGCAGGCCCACGGGCTGTTCGGGCACGAGACGACGGGCTGGACGCTCAGCGCACCGTTGATCAGCACGTCGCCGGGCTGGGCGCCCAGGCCCGCGATCGCGGTGTAGTAGCCGATCTCCTGGTTGACGATGCCGGTCGCGGTGGTGGGGTCGTCCTGCCCGGCCGCCGAGCCGTAGACGCCTGGCTCGAAGAACACGGCGTGGCGGTCCTGGCTGAACTCCGCCTCGTCGTTGATCGACGCGAGGTAGGTGTTGATCTCGTCGACCGACCAGGACTCGTCGATGAAGGTGACGTTGGGTCCGAGGTCGGGGTCGGTCGCGGCGGTCGCGGGAGCTGCCAGGGCGATGCCTGTCAGGGCGACCGCGGCGGCGCCGGCCGCGGCGACGACGGCGCGCACGCCGTGCCCGCGGGCGTCGGGAGCCACCGCGAGGGCGCGGGGCGTGTCTCGGGTCGAGAGGGTCACAGGGGTGCTCTCCTTCGAACAGTGTTGCCGGCGCCCATGGCGCGACGGCACCGGCGCGACATCGCGTCGGTGCGGGGAGCATAGGCGATCACTGACCACCTTGTCAGCAGTTCTGGGAGCGCTCTCGCATCGCGCGTGAGAGCGTTCCCACGCGGACGGGTAGTCACGACCGCTGTCGGAAAGCGGTGCCGCCCTGTGCTGGCAACGATCCGTGGGGCCGACGGCACGCGCCGGCCCCACCGGCGGTCAGGCCTCGACGCCCAGGTCCTCGGCGTCCACGATGCGATACGCGTAGCCCTGCTCGGCGAGGAACCGCTGCCGGTGCGCGGCGAAGTCCTGGTCCACCGTGTCGCGGGAGACGACCGCGTAGAAGTGCGCCGTGCGCCCGTCCGCCTTGGGTCGCATGACGCGGCCGAGCCGCTGCGCCTCCTCCTGGCGCGACCCGAACGAGCCGGAGACCTGGATCGCCACGGACGCCTCGGGCAGGTCGATCGAGAAGTTCGCGACCTTGGAGACCACGAGACGCGAGATCTCGCCCGAGCGGAACGCCTCGAACAGGCGCTGGCGCTCGCGCACCGTCGTCGCGCCCGTGATGAGCGGCGCGTCCAGGTGGTTCGACAGCTCCTCGAGCTGGTCGAGGTACTGACCGATGACGAGCACCTGGTCGTCCGGGTGCTGGGCGACGATCCGCTCGACGACCCGGTTCTTGCCCGCCGCCGTCGCCGCGAGCCGGTACTTGTCCTCCGGCTCGGCCACCGCGTAGGTCATGCGCTCCGACTCGGGGAGCGTGAGCCGCACCTCGACGCAGTCCGCCGGGGCGATGTAGCCCTGCGCCTCGATGTCCTTCCACGGCGCGTCGTAGCGCTTGGGACCGATGAGCGAGAACACCTCGTCCTCGCGACCGTCCTCGCGCACGAGCGTCGCGGTCAGGCCCAGCCGGCGCCGCGCCTGCAGGTCCGCGGTCATGCGGAAGATCGGTGCGGGCAGCAGGTGCACCTCGTCGTACACGACGAGGCCCCAGTCGCGCGCGTCGAGCAGCTCGAGGTGCGTGTAGACGCCCTTCCGCTTGGTCGTGAGCACCTGGTACGTCGCGATCGTGACCGGCTTGACCTCCTTGCGCGCGCCCGAGTACTCGCCGATCTCGTCGTCGGTGAGGCTCGTGCGACGCACGAGCTCGTCGCGCCACTGGCGCGCGCTGACGGTGTTCGTCACGAGGATGAGCGTCGTGGTGCCGCTCTTCGCCATCGCCCCGGCACCGACGATCGTCTTCCCGGCCCCGCACGGCAGCACGACGACACCGCTCCCGCCGTGCCAGAAACCGTCCACGGCCTGCGCCTGGTACGGCCGCATCTCCCACGGCTTCGGCTCCCCGCCCTCGACGCGCGGCGGCGTCGTCGGGCTGAGCGAGATCTCGTGCTTCTCGCCGTCGACGTAGCCGGCGAGGTCCTCCGCGGGCCAGCCGAGCTTGACGAGCACCTGCTTGAGGTGGCCGCGCTCGGAGGGGTGCACGACGACCATGAGGTCGTCGACCCGCTCACCCACCAGGCCCGCGGTCCGCTTGGACTTGAGCACCTCGGCGAGCACGGCCCGGTCGGTCGCCTCGAGGACGAGACCGTGCGTGGGGTGCTGCGCGAGCGTGAGCCGCCCGTAGCGCGACATGGTCTCGGCGATGTCCACGAGCAGGGCGTGCGGCACCGGGTAGCGCGAGTACTCGATGAGGGTGTCGACGACCTGCTCCGCGTCGTGGCCCGCGGCGCGCGCGTTCCACAGCCCGAGCGGCGTGAGCCGGTAGGTGTGGACGTGCTCGGGTGCGCGCTCGAGCTCGGCGAACGGGGCGATGGCGCGCCGGGCGTCGCCGCCGCGCGGGTGGTCGACCTCGAGCAGGAGCGACTTGTCGCTCTGCACGATGAGAGGGCCGTCGGTCATGGGGCTCCTTGGGTGCAGGGCTGGTCAGGGCTGGACGGGACTGGTCACGGCTGGTCAGGGGTGACCGAGGCGATGCGGTGCACGGCGACCGTGAGCTCGGCGTCGCGGGCCGGGTCCTGCGCCCGCAGGCGACCGGCGTCGAGCGTGAGGGGACGGACGCGCCGCCGGGTGGGGAAGCCGCCCGTGCCGACGACCTCCAACCAGACCATCGTGCCGTCCGCGATCGACTCGCGCAGCAGCCCCAACGCCCCGACCGGGTCGGTTGTTCCACGCGTGCCCGCCGGGGCCGGGACGTCGTCCTCCGGGCCCGACGCCGCGGGGCCCGGCGCCCCGTCGGCCGTGGGGGCACCTGGGGGGCCGGTCCGTGCGGCGAGCCCCGCGCGCGGTGCGCCCGGCGCGGCGGGCCCGTCGTCGTCGGCCGTCGCGGGCGTGGGGTCGCGGTCCGCACGGTCCGCCGCGCGCAGGCGCGCGACGAGCTCGGCGCTCCGCGCGGGACGCCCCGCACCGTCGGTGCCCGGACCCGCTCCGGCGGCCCGCCCGTCGGGCTGCCCCGGCCGGCGTCGTCGCCCGACGACGGTGCGTCCCGGCCCGTCCGGCGCCCGTCGGCGCCGGGTGCCGTCCGCGACGAGGACCCGCCCGTCCGGTCCCTCGACCGCGGAGACGACGCCGCGCTCGCGCAGGGCGGCCTGCAGCTCGCCCGCCGGGACGGCCGCGACGAGCACGGTCGGTGCGATCTGCACGAGACCCAGGTGACGCAGCGCGGCCGCCTCGACGAGGCCGGCGAGGAGGGCCGGGTCCTCGGCGCGCACGTAGCTCGAGGCCGCGCCGACCCGCACCCGCCCGTGCCGCCTCGCGGTGTCGCGCACGAGGTACTCGAGCGGCTGGGGGACCGGCGTGCGCGAGTGTGCGGCGAGCTCGGTCAGCAGGTCGTCGGCCGTGCGTCCGTGGTCGAGCGCACGGACGACCGACGCGGCGCCGAACCGCACGGTCGTCGCCGCTCCGCGCGACTCCACGTCCGCCGCGACCTCGACGAGACGTTCGAGCGCCGCCGACGGCCGGCCGGGGACGATCCCGGTGAGGTCGCCCTGGAGCAGGAGCTCGTCGACCGCCGCGGGCAGCACGGACGCGAAGGCCTCGGCGGGCCCGGCCGGGGACTCCCGGGGCGCGCTCGGCCCCGCGGCCGGGTCGGTGTCGTGCTCGGCGAGCAGTGCGCGGCCTGGCGTGGAGATCGCGCCGGCACCGGTGACGCCCAGCAGCTCGGCCTCGCGCAGCAGCCCGACCACCGCCTGCTCGGGCGGGACCGCGCGCGGCGTGCGCCACCGCAGCGCGGCGACGACGTCGTCTGGCCGCAGACCGCGACCCGGTGCGTCGGCGAGCACGTCGAGCACCGCGGTGCGCAGCCGTGGCACCCAGGGCCGCCACAGCTCGGGGTCGAGCGCGGAGCGCAGCGCCCCCTTCTCGTCGCGGCTGCCGACGAGCCACGGTGTGCGTCGCGAGCGCGACCAGCCCCGCGCGAGCGCGGCCCACCGTTCGCCGAGCCCGTCGCCCAGCCAGTCCTCGGCGGCGTCCGTGGCCGTGAACGACGGCGGGTCGTCCCGGTCGTCGGCGACGAGCCCTGCGGCGGCGGCCAGCTCGACCACGGCCACCGCGGTGGTGTCGTCGACCTCCAGGGTGGCGGCGGCGCGTCGCAGGTCGCGCACCCCCAGGCCGCCGGAGCGCAGGATGCCGGGTGGCGCCTCCGGCCACGTCGTGACGAGCCTCGCCACCAGGCGCACGACCTCGAGCCCTGCGGTCGCCGACTCGGCGTCGACCGTCGCGGCGCCGAGCACCGGGCCGTCCGGGACGGGCGGCGCGGTCCGCACGTCGCGGTGCGTGCGCCCGCCGCGCAGCGCGAGGCCCACCTCGCGCGGAAGGACGACGTGCCGGTCGTCGGTCGCGTGCAGCAGCCCGTGCTCGACGAGCCAGCTCACCGCGCGTCGCGCCGCCGGGTCCGAGCGGGGTGCGACGCCGACGGGCGGTCCCCAGGCCAGGGCGTCGAGGACCGCGGCCGCGCCGGGTGGCGCGTCCGCCGGGAGGGAGAAGGGGAGGGCGAGGTCGTCGGGGCCACCCGTCGGTCCGAGGCCGGCCGGATAGGGTCCGAGGATCTCGGCCAGCCCAGGAGCGGGGCGGAAGGCCGTGCCCGGCGGGCCGCCGGGGGTCCAGACGAGCGCGTGCTCCTCGAGGACGGAGAGCGCGCGGGCCGCGGGCTGCGGGTCGTCGTCCGTCCCCAGCGCGCCCGCGACGGCGTCGACCGGCACGGGGCCGGAGACCGGGTCGAGGACCAGGACGGTCTCGAGGACCTGGAGCTCGAGCGCGTCGCGCCCGGCCAGCGCGCGCTCGAGGCTCGTCCGGCTCGACGCGCGGGCCACGAGCGACAGCAGGCTCGACGGCGCCGGGGTCGCCAGGTCCGGTCGGCGCGCCAGCAGCGTGACCAGCCGCTCGTCGTCGCCCGAGAGCAGCGTCTCGCTGAACGACGCGGTGCGGCGCGGTGCGGAGGTGGACATCCGTCCGATGCTACGCGCCCCGGGCCGCCGGCCCCGGGAGCGTGCTCCTCGGTCGCGGTCGGGCGGGGCCTCCCGCGGTGGGCGGGGCGGTCGGTCCGAGCGGTCAGCCGCGTGCCGTCCGGCGGCAGACCTCGTCCCACGGGGTCGGGCCGATCCCGAACCGTGCGCGCGCCGCGGCGTCGGCCAGGACGTAGGGGCGTTCCCACTGGTAGGCCAGGTCGCGGAGCTCGCGCAGCAGCGGCGACACGACGGCTGCGGTGGCGAGCGCCGCCCCGCGCAGCGACCGCACCCTGACCGGTGCGAGGCCCACGCTCGCCAGCACGTCGGTGAGCGCCTCCTCCTGCGTGCGCGCGGGGTTGCTCGGCGTGTGCCAGGTCCGTCCGTGCGCACCCGGGTCCTGGGCGGCGGCGACGAGCGTGCGCGCGGTGTCTCGCACGTCGGTGAAGGTGTGCGGCTGGTCGGTGCGGCCGATCATCGTCACGCTCCGCCCGCGGGACGCGGCCGGGACGACCCGGGACACGTGGCCGTTGGCCCCGACGCCCGGGCCGACGAAGTCGGAGCTGCGCACCTCGACGGCTCGCAGCCGACCGGCGCGGTGCGCCGCGAGCGCGTCGGCCCAGAGCCGGGCGCGCAGCACGCCCTTGTGGTCGGTCGCGGCGTCGGGCAGGTCCTCGGTCATGGGGCCGTCGACCGGACCGTAGGGGTAGAGGTTGCCGGTGATCGCGTAGACCGCCCCGCTGCGCTCGGCGGCGGTGAGCAGGGCGGCGGCCAGGGGCGGCCAGACCTTCTCCCACTGCGTGTAGTCGGTCGGGTTGGCGCAGTTGTAGAGGACCGCGGCGCCGTCGGCGGCGTGGCTGAGCGCGTCCGCGTCGGACGCGTCGAGCGCGACGTGCTGGACGCCCGGGATGCCGGTGTCGCGCCCGCTGCGCGTGACGACGGTGACGTCCGACCCGCGCTCGGCGAGCAGCGCCGCGACGTGCCGGCCGACGGGGCCTGCGCCGACGACGAGGTGGCGGTCGGTGGGGATGCTGCCGGTCATGAGGACTCCTGTTCCGAGAGCGGTGCTCTCACTCGGGACAGCCTCGCACGCTCCCGGCGCCGAGACAAGAGCACTGCTCTGTGTTGAGTGCAGCGATCTCACATGGCACGCTGGGTGCATGACCGCCCCTCGTTCGGCGCGCGCCCTGGCACGGGAGACCGTGACGCGCGAGATCCTCGACGCCGCCCGGGTGCGGCTCTCCACCGACGGCCCGGGGGCGCTGTCGCTGCGCGCGGTCGCGCGCGACGTCGGCATGGTGTCGTCGGCCGTCTACCGCTACTTCCCGAGCCGCGAAGCGCTCCTGACGGCGCTGCTCGTCGCGTGCTACGACGAGCTCGGCAGCGCCGTGGAGCGCGCCGAGGCGGCCGTGCCGCGCGACGACCTCGAGGGCCGCTGGCTCGCCGCGTGCCGCGCGCTCCGGACCTGGTGCGTCGGACGTCCTGGCGAGTTCGCGCTGCTCTACGGCACCCCGATCCCCGGCTACGCCGCCCCGCGTGACACCGTCGAGCCCGCGACCCGGGTCGTCCGGGTGCTCGTCGGCCTCGCCGGCGACGCCTGGTCGCGCGGTGCGACCCCCGTCCCTGGGCCCCCGGGTGCCGCCGACGCCGCCGACCTGGTCGTCCCGGCACGCACCTACGCCGCCGCCCGTGGTCTCGTCGCTCCCGACGCCCCGACCGAGGGCGTCGTGCGGACGCTCGCCGCCTGGACCGCTCTCTTCGGCACCGTCTCGTTCGAGCTCTTCGGGCACCTCGAGCAGACGGTCGCGGACGGTCCGCGGTGGTTCGACGCCGTCGCCCTGCGGGTCGGGGCCGACCTCGGCGTGGTCGCGCGGTAGGCGCCTGGCCGCTCGGGCCGTGGTGACGGCGTCGGTGACGGGCGGATGCGACGTGCGGCCCGTCGGGCCGGTAACCTGTGGGTTCTGGTTCCTACGAGCACGAACGAGGTCCACGTGCCCACCGGCAAGGTCAAGTGGTTCGACGCCGAACGCGGTTTCGGCTTCATCGCGAACGACGACGGCGGAGAGGTCTTCCTCCACGCGTCGTCGCTGCCCGCCGACGCGCCCGCACCCAAGCCGGGTGCCCGCGTCGACTTCGGCGTCGCCGACGGCCGGCGCGGCCCGCAGGCGCTCGCCGTCACGCTCCTCGACCCGGCCCCGTCGGTCGTGCGCGCCAAGCGCCGCTCCGCCGACGAGATGGCCGTCATCGTCGAGGACCTCATCAAGGAGCTCGACGACGTGGGCAACGGCCTGCGGCGCGGGCGCTACCCGGAGAAGGCCAGGGCGACGAAGGTCGCCCTGGTCCTGCGCGCCGTCGCGGACGAGATCGAGGTCTGAGCATGCCCACCGTCGCCGCCACCGACCGCGCTCGCGGCGTGTCCGCCCGAGCCGCCCGCGACGCCGTCCTGACGAAGGCGGTCGACCTCGCTCGTGCGGCCGCCGAGGAGGTCGCCGAGAACCCGCAGGACGTGGGCGAGCACCTGGGCACCGTCGCGGAGGCGGACCGCCTCATCTCGCACCGGTTCGCGTGCACGATGCGCGGCTACCGCGACTGGCACTGGACCGTGACCGTGGCACGCGTGCCGCGCGGCCGCACCGCGACGGTGTGCGAGGTCGAGCTGCTGCCCGGCGAGGGCGCGCTGCTCGCCCCGCAGTGGCTCCCGTGGTCCGACCGGCTGCGGCCGGGCGACGTCGGGCCCGGCGACGTCCTGCCGTTCCGGTCCGACGACCCGCGCCTCGAGCCCGGCTACGTGCCGACCGGTGACGAGGAGCAGGACGCGGTCGCGATCGACGAGCTCGCGCTCGCGCGTACCCGGGTGCTGTCGCCGCAGGGCCGCGACGAGGCGGCGGAGCGCTGGTACCGCGGCTCCCACGGCCCGACGGCGCGCGGCGCGGTCGCGGCCGACTCGGAGTGCAGCTCGTGCGGCTTCCTCGTCCCGTTGCAGGGAGCCCTCGGCCAGGTCTTCGGCGTCTGCACGAACGAGTGGTCGCCCGACGACGGCAAGGTCGTGAGCCTCGACCACGGGTGCGGCGCGCACTCCGAGACCGATGTCGCGGCCGCGCGCACCGACTGGCCCGAACCCGATCCGCTGGTCGACGACCTCCACCTCGAGATCGTCTCGATGCTGCAGGACGCGGCGCGCGACACCACGACCGACCCCGCCGCCGAGCCCGAGGCGTGACGCACGACGTCTTCGGGACGGCGGCGTTGCGGCGCTCGGCCCTGGAGGCGTGGAGCTCGTCGCCGACCCGGCTGCGCGAGGACTCCAACACCGAGGAGGACCACGCGCACGGTTCCTACCGTGACCGGGTGGTCGTCGAGATCGCGCAGAACGCGGCCGACGCGGCACTGCGGGCGGGCGGCCCGGGACGCCTGCGCCTGAGCCTCGACGCGCCCTCGGCGCCCGATCGGCCCTGGGTGCTGCGCGCGGCCAACACCGGCGCACCGCTGGACGCGGCCGGCGTCGCCTCGCTCGCGGCCATGCGCGCCTCCGCGTCGTCCCGCCCTCTCGACGGCGCGCGCCCCGGTGGCGACGACGAGCCCGGGGGCGCCGTGGGCGACGGCGCCGTGGGCAGGTTCGGCACCGGGTTCGCGGCGCTGCGCTCGGTGGCGGACGTGATCCGTATCGGGGCGCGAGAGCGTGCCGTCGAGATGTCGCTCGAACGCACGCGCGCCGAGCTCGCGACGATCACCGCGGACCGGCCCGGTCTCGCGCGCACGGTCGCCTCGCGCGGTGACCGGCTGCCGGTGCTGCGCCTGCCCTTCCCGGCGTCGGTCCGCGTCCCCGTCCCCGAGGCCCCTGCCGGCGGCGGGGCCGGCTGGGCCACGGTCGTCGAGCTCGAGCTGCGCGACGACGTGGCGCTCGCGGCCGTGCGGGCCCAGCTCGCCGGCGTCGACGACGTGCTCCTGCTCGCGCTGCCCGGCCTGCAGGAGATCACGGTCGTCGACGGCGACGAGCGTCGGCTCGCCGACGTCGAGGAGCGCTGGGTCGTGGTCCGCGCGGCCGGCGAGGTGCCTGCGGGGACCCGCGCGAGCCTGCCGGTCGAGGACCGCCGTCGCGACCGGTGGTCCGTCGCGTGGGCGACGCCTCGCGACGGTTCCCGCCCGCCCGCCGCCGGCGTGCTGCACGCCCCGACGCCCACCGACGAGCCGCTCACGTTCCCCGCGCTCCTCCTCGCGTCCTTCCCGCTCGACCCGTCACGGCGACACGTGCCGCCCGGCCCGACGACCGATCTGGTCGCGCGCGAGGCGGGACGTGCGTACGCGCGGCTGGTCGCTGCCCGTGCGCCCGCGCTCGGGCCGCGCACGCTCGGACTCGTACCGACCGGCCTGCCCGCCGGCGTGGTCGACGCGGCGGTCCGCGACGCGGCGCTGTCCGCGCTCTCGCGCACCGCGATCGTCCCGCTCGTCGACGGACCCGGTGCGCTCGTGCCGCCTCCCGAGAGCGACGGCGGGCTCCACGACACGGACGAGGCCCTCGGTCCCGGGTCCCCGGGCCGGGGGACGACCGGGCTCGTCACGCCGCAGCAGGCGTGCGTGGTGCCCGGGCCGGTGGGGGCCGACCCGGCGGTACGGCGCACGCTCGGCGTCGCGGACCTCGTGGACGTGCCCGCCGACCTGCTCTCCGTGGCGCGCTCGCTGGGCGTCGAGGTCCTCGACCTGGCCGACGTCGTCGAGCAGCTCCCGGGCGCAGGGACGGACACGGGCGTCGCCCGCCTCCTGGAGCTGTACGGGGCGCTCGCGCCGCACGTGCACGACGCCGACGTGCGCGACGCGCTGGGCGCCCTGCCCGTGCTGCTCGTCGACGGGCGCACCGTCCGGGGTCCACGTGGCCTGGTCGTCCTCGCGGACCCGGGCGACGACGACCGGGCGGTCGCCGCGGCCCGGAGGCTCGCGGACCTGGGGCTGCGCGTCGTCGACCCGCGGGCGGCGCACCCCGTGCTGGAGCGGCTCGGTGCCCGCCCGGTGGCGCTGCGCGGGCTCGTGGGCGAGCCCGCCCTGCGGGAGCGGGCCCTCGCCGCCGCGCGCGCCGCGGACGACGGCGAGCAGCCGGACACCGACGCCCTGGTCGGGTTCGTGTCCGACGTCGTCGCCGGCGAGGACGCGCAGGGTGACCTGCGACTTCCGTTCTGGTGGGGAGAGATCCCGCTGCGGACGACGGGCGGCGACCTCGTCGCGGCGCGCGGGTGCGTGCTGGCCGGTACGTGGGCGGACGAGGTGCTGGACGGGCTGGACGTCGTCGCACCCGAGGTCGTGGACCGCTGGGGCGTCGCGACGCTGCGCGCGCTCGGGGTCGTGACCGAGCCGGTCGTGCACGTGGTGCGCGACGTCGTCACCCCGCTGACGGGAGTCGACGAGGACCTGGACCCCCACGCCGCGGAGGGCTGGCTCTCCGACTGGGCGGGCTACCTGGAGCACCTCGCGGACGTGCTGGGCCCCGGCGTGCACGTCGGTGACGTGCCGGCGGTCGCGGACCTCGACGCGGTGCACGACGACGCGTGGCCGGCCGCGCTCGAGCGCATCGCCGGCCGGCCGGACCTCCGCTCGGCGTTGCTCGACCCCGTGCGGGCGGAGGGCCGGGGCATCGTCGCGACGTCGTACACCTCGTGGTGGTTGCGGACCGAGCTCGGCGCACCGTTCGCCCTCGGTCAGGTGCCCTGGCTCCCGGCGGCGCCGCGTGCCGTGGCCGACGCCCGGGGCGTCGACGACCGGGTGCTCGCTGCGGTCGGCGGGGTCGCGAGCCTGGGGGGCGTCGCGCCGGGCGCCTGGCCGGGCGTGCTCGACGCCGTCGCGGACGTGGGCGCTCCGGTCGGCGCCGAGGACGCCCTGGAGCTGTGGCACGCGCTCGTGACGCTCGCCGCCGCGGGGGAGGTGCTCGACCCGCCGCCCGACCGGTTGCCCGCTCTGACCGAGAACGGCGTCCGTGTCGTCGCGGCGCAGGACGCGGTCGTCGCGCCCGACCCGATGTGGACCCCCCTGCGCCCGGTGGTCCCTGCTCCAGCCGCCCTGCTGGACGACGTCGCCGACCTCCTCGACCTGGACGTGGTGCCCGCTGACGCGCCCGCCCCGGAGAGCGTCGGTGAGGCGATCCCGGTGCCGGACGCCGCGGGGCGGGTCGTCGGACCGGTCGCTGCCGTGTGGTTCCGCCACGAGGCACTGCGCGTCGACGGTGTGCGTGTGCCGTGGTGGGTCGAGCGGTCGGGCGCGGACGCGCGCGTGCACGCCACGGACCAGGACGGTCTGGCGGAGGCGCTGGCCGCGGCGGCGGGACGCTACGGACGCCGGCACCTGGTCGCCGCCGTGCTGCGCAGTCCGGACGACGCCGAGACGCTGCTCGCGGCGACCGCGTGGGAGGTTCAGCCCCGGCCGGTCTCCGAGGGCTCCCCGGGCTCACCGGGCACGGGGGCGAGGTAGTCGTCACGGTGCGTGCGCTCCCAGAGGAGGCCGACGCCGCCGAGCACGATCCCGACCGCGCACGTCGCGACCCCCCGCGAGGTGGTCATGCCGGTGGCGAGCAGGACCGCGGCCACGACGAGGCCGGACACCCAGGCCGCGATGCCCCCGAGGATCACGCGCCGGAGGTCGACGCGCAGCGGCGGGGCCGCCCGACGACGTTCGGGGTGCAGCAGGAGCGAGACGATCGAGGCCACCCCGGCATCGTAGCGCCGGTGTTTTCACCCGGTGGTCGCGTCATGTCGAGGACCCTGCCCCGTCTCTGATGGTGTGCAGTGTTCCGAGAGGGCACTTCAGGCAATCAGACGTCAAAAGATGGACATCCGTCCAGGTGTTTTGTCGACATCGCTCCGTTACCGCGGAAAGCGTTGGCAGCACAAGGGTTTCTGTCCCCAGGGCGACGTGCTGGTGAAGGTTTCATCTCACCCGGGTGAAACCCTCGGAATCCCCGTTCCGGCGAGGACGGCAACCCTAGGATGAGTGGCCATGCAGGGAATGGATCAAGACGAGCAGCCGGTCGGAGGTGGACGCGTGTCCCACACTGTCGTGCAGGACGTGAGGCCCCGCCGCCGGAGCGGGTGGCCCATGTCGCCCGCGGCGCGGGTGCGTGCGGCACGCGAGGCGTTCGCGGCACAGGGTTGGGACGTCGCGTACCGGCGTGGCCTGGTGGTCACCGACACCGCCGCCGTGGCCGTCGCCGTGACCGTGGCCTACTTCTTGCGGTGGGAGCCGTACGCGACCGAGCCGGTCCGGTCGAACCTCGCCGTCCCGTACACGGTGCTGAGCCTGCTCGTCGGGGGCGCCTGGCTGCTGTCTCTCGCCGCGACCCGGACCCGCGACGCACGGGTCATGGGCAGCGGCCCGACCGAGTACCACCGCGTGTTCGACGCCACCTGGCGGCTGTTCGCGCTGCTCGCGGTCCTGGCGTTCCTCCTGCGGTTCCCGGAGGCGCGCGGCTATCTCGCGTTCGCGTTCCCCGTGGGGCTCGCCGGTCTGCTCGTGAGCAGGTACACCTGGCGCCAGTGGTTGCACCGTGAGCGCGGCCGCGGGCGTGCCCGCTCCGCCGTCCTGGCGATCGGGCACCGCGAGCAGGCCGAGCGTCTCATCCGGGACCTCAACGACCGCCAGGAGTCCGGGTACCGCGTCGTCGGTGTCTGCGTCTCCAGCGGTGCCGTGGACGCCGGGGAGGAGATCCGCGGGGTCCCCGTGCTCGGCGAGCTGCGCCATGCCGGCGACGTCGCCGCGCGCGTCGGCGCCGACATCGTCGCGGTGTCCGGGTCCGACGCGATCACGGCCGACGTCGTGCGCCGCCTCGGGTGGGAGCTCGAGCCGTCCGGCGTCGACCTCATGCTCACGGCCGAGCTCGCCGACGTGGCAGGGCCGCGCATCACCATCACGCCGGCCGAGAGCGTCGCGCTGCTCCACGTCGACGCGCCGCGGTTCACCGGGCCCAAGTTCGCCGTGAAGACGGCCACGGACTGGATCGGTGCCGCGCTGCTCACGTTCGTCCTCCTGCCGGTGCTCGTGGGGGTCGCGCTCGCGGTCCGTCTCACCAGCCGCGGTCCCGTCCTCTTCCGCCAGGAGCGGGTGGGCCGCAACGGGCGCGTCTTCCCGATGTACAAGTTCCGTTCCATGCGAGTCGGCGCCGACCGCGAGGTAGACGTGCTGGGAGAACGGAACGACGGCTCCGGGCTGCTGTTCAAGGTCCGCGAGGACCCTCGCGTCACGCGTGTCGGACGGGTCCTGCGGCGCTACTCGCTCGACGAGCTGCCGCAGCTGTTCAACGTGCTCCGCGGCCACATGAGCCTGGTCGGGCCGCGCCCGCCGCTGCCCAGCGAGGTCAGCCGCTACGAGTCGAACGTGCGGCGCCGGCTGCTGGTCAAGCCCGGTCTGACCGGTCTGTGGCAGGTGGGCGGTCGCTCCGACCTGTCCTGGGACGAGAGCGTGCGGCTCGACGTGTACTACGTCGAGAACTGGACCGTGTTCGGCGACTTCCTGATCCTCGCCCGCACCGCTCGAGCAGTCGTCGGCGGCGCCGGGGCCTACTGACCGGACCGTCGACCCGCGCGGCCGTTACACCGCGGTGACGAGCGTCTGGCAGCATTTGCCTCATGTCGAGCACACCCGTCCAGGACGCACCTCCCGAGCGTCCGCCCGCGCCCAGCGCCGTCGACCGGTTCTTCAAGGTCACCGAGCGCGGCTCCACGATCGCCACCGAGCTCCGCGGCGGCCTCGTCACCTTCTTCGCGATGGCGTACATCATCGTGCTGAACCCCCTGATCATCGGTACGGTCCCCGACGGGACGGGCGCGTTCCTCGGCGGTGGCGCCGAGCCGGACTTCGGCAAGGTGGCCGCGGCGACGGCGCTCGTCGCCGGGGTCATGACCATCGCGATGGGCGTGTTCGCCAACTTCCCGCTGGGCCTCGCCACGGGGCTGGGGCTCAACGCCGTCGTCGCCTACTCCATCGCGTCGCTCCCCGGCGTCACCTGGGCCGACGCGATGGGCCTCGTGGTCATCGAGGGCGTGATCATCCTGGTCCTGGTCCTCACCGGCTTCCGGGAGGCGGTCTTCAAGGCCGTCCCGGTGGGCCTCAAGACCGCCATCAGCGTGGGCATCGGACTCTTCATCGCCCTCATCGGCCTCGTGAACGCCGGGTTCGTCACGGCGGGCGAGGGGACGCTGCTCGCGCTCGGGAACCTCGGCACGTGGCCGATCCTCGTGTTCGTCGTCGGCCTGGTCCTGACGATCGTGCTGTGGGTCCGCAAGGTGCGCGGTGCGCTGCTCGTCGCGATCCTGACCGCGACCGCGCTCGCCGTCGTGCTGGAGAACACGCTGCACATCGGCGCCAAGGCCCCGGACGGGTCCAACCCCAACGGGTTCAACCTCAACGCCCCGACCTACACGGGTGTCGTCGACGTCCCGGACTTCGGGCTCATCGGTCAGTTCTCGCTCCTCGGCTCGTTCGAGAACATCGCCACGGTCACCGTGGTGCTCCTGATCTTCTCGCTCCTGCTCGCCGACTTCTTCGACACCATGGGCACGATGGTCGCGGTGGGTGCCGAGGCGCGTCTGCTCGACGCGGACGGCAACCCGCCGCGGACGCGCGCGATCCTCGTCGTCGACTCGATCGCGGCCGCGGCCGGCGGGGCGGGCTCCGTGTCCTCCAACACGAGCTTCGTCGAGTCGACGACCGGCGTGGGGGAGGGGGCCCGGACCGGCCTGGCCTCGGTCGTCACCGGTGTGGCGTTCCTGCTCGCGACGTTCCTCTCGCCGCTCGTCGCGCTGGTCCCCTACGAGGCAGCGGCGCCGGCCCTCGTCTTCGTCGGGTTCCTCATGATGACCCAGGTCGCGGGCATCTCGTGGAAGGACGTGGAGATCTCGATCCCGGCGTTCCTCACGATCGTCGTCATGCCCTTCACCTACTCGATCGCCGACGGCATCGGCGTCGGCTTCCTCGCGTTCGTGCTCATCAAGCTCGCGCTCGGCAAGGTGCGGGCGATCCACCCGCTCATGTGGGTCGCGTCCGTGATGTTCGTCGTCTATTTCCTTCTCGGACCGATCCAGGACGCCCTCGGCGTCTAGGGTGCGCCGGATGCCGAACACCGCAGAGGACGCCCCCGGAGCCGGGACCGCACCGTTCTCGCTCCTGCACAACACGATCCAGCGGTACGACTGGGGTTCGCGCGCCGCGATCCAGGAGCTGCTCGGTCTCGATGCCGACGGTCGCCCGGCGGCCGAGCTGTGGATGGGTGCGCACCCGCTCGCGCCGTCCCGGGTGTGCGCGCCGGGCGAGGCCGCAGGGTCGGGCCGCCCTCAGGACGGTGCGCGGGGCACGACGCTCGTGGACCTGATCCGCGCGGACCCCCTCGCGGTGCTGGGGCGGCGCGTGCTCGACGAGTACGGTCCGCGCCTGCCGTACCTCTTCAAGGTCCTCGCGGCCGAGCGCGCGCTGTCGCTGCAGGTCCACCCGCACCCCCACCGGGCGCGGGCCGGCTTCAACCGGGAGAACCGCTCGGGCGTGCCCCGCGACTCGCCGGCGCGCAGCTTCCACGACGACCAGCACAAGCCCGAGATGGTGGTCGCCCTGACGCCCTTCGAAGGCCTCTCGGGGTTCCGCCGCCCGGTGCGGCTCCTGCGTCTGCTCGAGGGGCTCGACGGCGACCTCGCGGCGAGGATGCGTGCGGCGGTCGCGGCCCGGCCCACGGAGGCCGGCCTGCGCGAGGCGTTCGCGCTCGCGCTCCACGCACGGACGTCGCCCGACGTCGCCGCCGACCTCGCGCGGTCCGTCGCGTCCGTGCGGGCGCGGCACGAGGCCGGGCTCTCGCCCTCGGTGCGCGGGGACGTGACCGTGCTCGTGCTCGCCGAGCAGCACCCGGGCGATCCCGGCGCGCTGGTCTCGCTCATGCTCAATCGCGTGTCGCTCGCCCCGGGTGAGTCGATGTTCGTCCCGTCCGGTCACGTGCACGCCTACCTGTCGGGGTGCGCGGTCGAGGTCATGGCGAGCTCGGACAACGTGCTGCGCGCCGGACTCACGAGCAAGCTCGTGGACGTGGACGCCCTGCTCGAGTGCGCGACGTGCGCACCCGGCCCGGCCGCGCGCCCGCGCGTGGTGACGGACGCCGCGTCGGGGACGGTCACCTACCGCCCGCCCGTGGCGGAGTTCGCGCTGCAGACGTCGGTCGTGGGCGCGGGCGAGACCGTCACGCTGCCCGACGCCGGCCCGCGCCTCGTGCTGTGCCTCGAGGGCGAGCCGGTGCTGGCCGCGGCCGCACCGTCGGCGGGCCAGGCGCTGCAGCCGATGCGGCGCGGCGGGTCCGTGTTCGTCCCGCACGCGGCCGGGGCGCTGACAGCGCGCGGTCCGGGCAGGCTCGTCGTCGCGTACGTGCCCTGACGCTCCGCCGCGGCCCGCCGTCCTGGTGCAGAGCCCGCGGCGTCGCGGCGGGCTGCGCGAGTGATGTCGCTCTCGCTCCATGTAGTTACGCAAGGTAATGACGTAGGCTAACGACCATGTCTGCTGCGGAGTCCGGTGCGCCCACGCGCGAGCAGTGCCGACCGGCATCGCTGGGTGGGGAGCTGCGCGTCGCCCTGACCCGTGTCTCGCGCCGCCTGCGCGCCCAGCGCGGCGAGGCCGACCTCCCCGAGGGCCAGTTCGGCGTCCTGACCGTGCTGCACAAGCACGGGGCCCTGTCCCCGAGCGCCCTCGCCGAGCACGAGCGCGTCCGGCCCCCGTCCATGACCCGGGCCGTGAACCGCCTCGTCGAGCTGGGCCTGGTGGAGAAGGCCGAGCACGCGACCGACGGTCGTCAGGTGGTCGTGCGGCTGACGGAAGCCGGGACCCGGGAGGTCGCCGAGACGCGCCGGCGCCGCGACGCCTGGCTCACGCAGCAGCTGTCCGCACTCACCGCCGACGAGAGAGAGACCTTGGCCCGCGCCAACGAGCTCCTGAGGAGGATCGCCGCTCGATGAGCAGGACGTTCGCCTCGCTCCGCTACTACAACTACCGCGTCTGGTTCGCCGCCGCCCTCGTCGCCAACGTCGGGACGTGGATGCAGCGCATCGCGCAGGACTGGCTCGTGCTGACCGTCCTGAGCGACGACTCCGGGATCGCGGTGGGCCTCGTGACGGCCCTGCAGTTCCTCCCCGTCATCGCGCTGTCTCCGTGGGCGGGGGTGCTCGCGGACAGGTTGCCCCGGCGCCGGCTCCTCATGGTCACGCAGGGGGCGATGGGCGTGCTCGCGCTGGGGCTCGGGGCGCTCGTGCTCAGCGGTGCGGTGGAGCTGTGGCACGTGTACGTCTTCGCCACGCTGCTCGGGGTCGTCACGGCGTTCGACAACCCGGTCCGCCAGACGTTCGTCGCGGAGATGGTCCCGGCCGAGAAGCTGCCCAACGCCGTCGGGCTCAACAGCGCGTCGTTCAACGCGGCGCGCCTCGTCGGCCCGGGGGTGTCGGGTCTGCTCATCGCCGCGGTCGGGCCGGGCTGGAGCTTCGTGCTCAACGGGGTGACGTTCGCCGCGACCATCGGCGCGCTCGCGCTCATGCGCACCGCCGAGCTGCAGGGGATGGCGAGCGCCGGCCGCGCGAAGGGGCAGATCCGCGAAGGTCTGCGGTACGTGCGCACCCGCACGGACGTCGTCGTCACCATGGTCGTGATGGGCGTGGTGTCCGCGTTCGGGGTCAACTTCCAGCTCACCTCCGCGATGATGGCGCGCGTCGAGTTCGGCAAGGGCGCGGGGGAGTACGGCGTCCTCGGTTCGATCCTCGCCGTCGGCTCGCTCACGGGCGCGCTCCTCGCAGCGCGGCGCGAGCGTCCGCGCGTGCGCCTCGTCATCGGGGCGGCGTTCGCGTTCTCCGTGGCGCTGGGCGTCATGGCGGTCATGCCGACGTACGAGCTCTACGCGCTCATGTGCGTCCCGGTCGGCCTGGCCTCCCTCACGATGATGACCGCCGCGAACTCGACCATCCAGGTCTCGGTCGACCCCGCGATGCGCGGGCGGGTCATGTCCCTCTACATGGTCGTCTTCCTCGGTTCGACGCCGGTCGGCGCACCGATCGTCGGCTGGATCGGCGAGGCGTGGGGTCCCCGCTGGTCGATCGGCATCGGTGCGATCACGGGCGTGCTCGTCACCGTCGCCGCGGCACTGTGGGCCTCGCGCAGCTGGAACCTCAAGGTCCGCTACCGCGTGCTGCAGCGCCCCCACCTCCAGGTGCGCTACCTGGACGCCGCGCCGGCCGTCGAGGCGCCGGCCCGAGCGAAGGCTCGGGACCGGATCGCGGTGGACGACGCCGAGCACGCGGTCCGCTCCGCCTGACGGACCGCCGCCTGACGGACCCACGCCGGACGGCGGGGACGGGCTGTGCCGGGGCGTGCCGGGCCTGGCGGGAGCGCCGCGAGGAACGTCAGGAACTCGCGAGCTGCTCGACGACGTGATCGACGCACGCGGTGAGAGCGCGGACGTCGTCGGGCTCGATCGCCGGGAACATGGCGACGCGCAGCTGGTTGCGGCCCAGCTTGCGGTAGGGGAAGACATCGAGCACACCGTGGTCACGCAGTGCCGCGACGACGGCCTTCGCGTCCACGGCGTCGTCCAGGTCGATCGTCCCGACGACGGTCGAGCGATGGGCGGGGTCCGAGACGAACGGTGTCGCCCACGGTCGCGACCCGGCCCAGCCGTACAGGTGGGTGGCCGACTCGCCCGACCGTGCGGCGGCCCAGCCGAGCCCACCGTTGCCGAGGATCCACTCGACCTGCTCCGCGAGCATGACGAGCGTCGCGATCGCGGGGGTGTTGAGCGTCTGGTCCTGGCGCGAGCTCGCCGCGGCCGTCCGCAGGGACAGGGACTCCGGCACCCAGCGCGTCCCGCTGGACTCGACCTGCTCGGCGCGCGCGAGGGCGTCGGGTGAGCAGAGCGCGAGCCACAGGCCGCCGTCGGACCCGAACACCTTCTGGGGCGCGAAGTAGTAGACGTCGGTCTCCGACACGTCGACCGGGAGCGCGCCTGCGCCCGACGTCGCGTCGACGAGCGTGAGCGCGCCCTGCTCGCGCGAGCCGGGGACGCGGCGGACCGGCGCCATCGCGCCGGTCGACGTCTCGTTGTGCGGCCAGGCGTAGACGTCGACGTCGGCTGCGGGCTCCGGGACCGCGATCGAGCCGGGCGCGGCCGTGATCACGTGGGACGGCTCGAGGAACGGCGCCGCGGTCGTCGCCGCCGCGAACTTCGAGCCGAACTCGCCGAACGCGGCGTGCTGGGCACGCTCGCGCACGAGGCACGCCGTCGCGACGTCCCAGAACGACGTCGACCCGCCGTTGCCGAGGACCACCTCGTAGCCGTCCGGGAGCGCGAAGAGCTCTGCCATCCCCTCGCGCACGCGCCGCACGAGCGAGCGGACCGGCGCCTGCCGGTGCGACGTCCCGAGCACGTGCGGGCCGGCCGCCACCAGGGCGTCGACCTGGGCGGCGCGGACCTTGCTCGGGCCGGACCCGAAGCGTCCGTCCGCGGGGAGGAGGCCTGCCGGGATCGTGATCCCGGACGAGGGAACGCGCGCGTGCGGTGCGGGCGGGGGTGCGGGCAAGGTCGGCTCGGGCACGACGTCACGATACGCGCGCGGGCGACGTCACGTCCTCCGTGACCGCTCCACGGGTCGGCGGCCCGCCCGCGGTGGATGAATTAGGTGCTCTGACCTGCATGGACACGATTGCGCGACCCGCGTCGTGATCCGAACGTGACTTTTGGAGACGCGTCCTGTAGGTTCATCGTGCTCCACCGGAAAACCCATCCGACGGAGCCCTTGAGCGGACGCCGAACCCTGTCACCGCGCGAGGTTCACGACGACCCGACGACAGGGGCGGGGGACCCACTTCCGGGCGCTGGCAACAGCGTCCTCGGGGTGAAGCCCGGCGAACCTCGGTTCGCAGGGCCGGGTGATTTCTCCCACCCGAACCCGACAGCTGACTTCGTAGGCGTACAGGAGAGGCAACTGTGACTGTGAGCTCGACTCGCGCCCGCCACCGCGCGGCGCGGCGTCCCTTGACGCCACTCAATTCCTTCGCGCAGGTCGCGTCCGACCAGATGTCGACCGTGGGCCGCCGTACCGCGGTCGTCGCGGCGTCGTCGGGTCTGATCGTCTCGATGATCGGTGCTGCGGCCCCCGCGACCGCCGCCCCCGTGGACAGCGAATCCGGCAAGCTCAACGCCGTCGATCTCAGCGCCCTGACCGCACAGGCACACCAGGCGCTCGAGGCCGCCCCCGCGGTGGTCGTCGACGCGGACGCGTCGTTCGCGGTCGAGAAGGCCACCGTCTCGGTGACGCCTGCGCCCGAGCCGGAGCCTGAGCCGGAGCCCGTCCGCGTGGAGAGCACGAGCCGCTCGCAGGAGCGCACCGCCACCACGGAGCAGGCCGCGGCGACCACTCAGCAGGCCGAGGCGCCCGCCGAGGAGCAGTCCGTCTCCGTCCCGGACTCGGCCAAGGGCAGCACGATCATCTCGATCGCGAGCCGGTACGTCGGCGTCCCGTACGTCTACGGCGGCACGACCCCCAACGGGTTCGACTGCTCCGGCTTCACCAGCTACGTCTACGCCCAGGCAGGCATCAGCCTTCCCCGCACCTCCGGTGCACAGGGCTCCGTCGGCACCAAGATCCCGCGCTCGCAGGCTCAGCCCGGCGACCTGATCTGGACTCCCGGCCACATCGCGATCTACGCCGGTGGCAACTCGCAGATCGACGCCCCGCGCCCCGGCAAGACCATCCAGTTCCGCCAGATCTGGCAGTCGAACCCCACGTTCATCCGCGTCGCCTGACCGCTCGGCACGCACGCTGAACCACCCGGACCCCGTCCTCCGCGAGATCCTCGCGTGAGGGCGGGGTCTGTGGCATTCTTGACTCGTTCGTTACCCGCTCTGGGAATGCCGACGAGATGGAGTCGCCGATGACCCGAACCGACAGCGTCCTCGTCGGTGTCGACGGTTCCGCACCCAGCCTGCACGCCGTCGACTGGGCCGCCGCGTACGCGCTGCGCCTGGGTCGGTCGCTGCACGTCGTGTGCACCTACTCGCTCCCGTCGTTCACCGCGTCGTCGCTCGACGGGGGCTACGCCGCGCTCGACGACACGGCGATCCAGGAGGGCGCACGCGCAGTCCTCGAGGAGGCGCAGGCACGCGCCCAGGCGACCGGCGTCCCGACCACCGCGACCGTGACGACCGGAGACGCTGCCGGGATGCTCGTGGAGATGTCCGGCGAGCACTCCATGGTCGTCGTCGGGACCCGCGGCCGCGGCGGCTTCACGGAACGACTGCTCGGCACCGTCTCCTCGGCTCTGCCTGCCCATGCACACTGCCCGACCGTCGTGGTGCCGTTCCGGCAGCCCGACGGTGGCGAAGCGCAGGACGAGCTCCCCCCGGTCAAACCCGTCCGGCGGATCGTCGTCGGTGTGGACGGGTCACCCTCTGCCGAGATCGCGCTGCGCCACGCCGTGCGCCAGGCGCGCGCGTGGGACGCCGAGCTCGTCGCGGTCGCCGGAGTCCCGCTCGGGAGCGGTGCCGGGCTGCTCGCGTGGCTCCCCGCCTCGATCGACCACGAGCAGATCCTCGCGGACATGACCGAGGGCCTGAACGTCATCGTCGACCGCTACGAGGCCGACAGCGGGCTGACGATCAAGCGGGTCGTGCTCGACGGCTCCGGAGCGGAGCTGCTGACCGAGTTCTCCGCGGCGACCGATCTCATCGTCGTCGGTTCGCGCGGGCGCGGCGGGTTCCGCGGCCTGCTGCTCGGCTCGACGAGCCAGGCGGTGCTGCACCACTCGCAGTGCCCGGTGATGGTCGTGACGAAGAAGTGCGACGACGAGGCGAGCGAGGACTGAGTCCCGCCCCGTGGGCCGTGGCCCCGGGGTGGCGCCAGCGGCCGGGCGTCAGCTGCGGTTGCGGTAGAGGCGCATGGTGATCGGGGCGAGCGCGGCGGTGAGGACCACCGATGCGACGAGGACCCACGTCACGGCGGTGAGGTCGGGCTCACCGGCCATGAGGCCGCGGACCGCGGTCACCAGGTGCGAGACGGGGTTGACGTCGACGAAGCCCTGCAGCACGGCCGGCATCGTGGACGGGTCCACGAAGATGTTGGACGCGAACGTCAGCGGCATCAGGACCATCATCGACGTGCCCATGACGGCGTTCGGGGACCGCATGAGCAGGCCGAGGATCGTGAAGACCCAGCTCAGCGCGAACGCGAAGACCAGGAGCATGAGCACGCCGAGCACGACGCCGACCACCCCGCCCGACGGGCGGAACCCGAGCACGAGCCCGAGGGTGAGCGTGACGATCGACGCGATCGTGTAGCGCACGGTGTCCCCGAGCAGGGCGCCCACGATCGGCGCGGGCCGCCACACCGGGAGGGAGCGGAACCGGTCGAAGACACCCTTGGTGATGTCGTTGTTCATCGTGTAGCCGGTGTAGATCGTCGTGAACAGCACCGCCTGGACGAGGATGCCCGGCAGCAGGAACTGCAGGTACGTCGTCACGTCGCCGGCCAGCGCGCCGCCGAACAGGTACGTGAACATGAGCGTGAAGATGATCGGCGACACCGTGACGTCGAACAGCTGCTCCGGCACGTGCTTGATCTTCAGCAGCGCGCGCCACGTGTAGGTCAGGGTCGCGGACACGGGAGACGGCCGGCCCGGTCGGTGCTCGAGCGCGACGGCCTCGCGCAGCGCGCTCGCCTCGGGTGCCCGCAGCTCTGCTGCCGTGGTCTGCTCGGTCGCCATCAGGCCACCTCCTCGATCGTCTCGTCGTCGCTCGCGCCGGGATCCTCGTCGAGCGGCTGCCCGGTCAGGGCGAGGAACACCTCGTCGAGGCTGGGCTGGCCGAGCGAGAACTCGGGCACGGCGATGCCTTCGTCGTCCAGCGCGGGCAGCAGGCGTGCGACGGCGGGACCGCCGTCGTCGGGCACGCGTGCCGAGAACGCGTACGGGTCGTTGGCGAGGGAGACCTCGGCACCCAGGACGGTGGCGACGAGCTCGGCCGCTCGGGCCCGCTGGGCCGAGTCGGCGAGCCGCAGATGGACCGCGCCCTGCCCCACGGACCGCTTGAGCTCGGTCGCGGTGCCCTCGGCGATGACGCGGCCGTGGTCGATCACCGCGATCTTGTCCGCGAGCTGGTCCGCCTCCTCGAGGTACTGCGTCGTGAGGAGGACCGTCGCGCCGTCGGCGACGAGGACCCGGATGATGTCCCACACCTGGTTGCGGCTGCGTGGGTCCAGCCCCGTCGTCGGCTCGTCGAGGAACAGCACGCGGGGGCTCATCACGAGGCTCGCGGCGAGGTCGATGCGGCGGCGCATGCCGCCGGAGTACGTCTTGACCTGGCGGTCGCCGGCGTCCCCGAGCCCGAACGCGTCGAGGAGCTCGGTGGAGCGTGCGCGTGCGCTCCCGCCCAGGAAGCCGTAGAGACGGGCGAGCATGACGAGGTTCTCCGTACCCGTGAGGTCCTCGTCGACGGACGCGTACTGCCCCGTGAGCCCGACGACGGACCGCACCTTGTCGGCGTCGCGCACCACGTCGTGCCCGAGGACCGTGGCCGTGCCTGCGTCGGGTCGAAGGAGGGTGGCGAGCATGCGGACGGCCGTCGTCTTGCCGGCGCCGTTGGGGCCGAGGACCCCGAGCACGGTGCCCTCGGGGACGGTCAGGTCGATGCCGTCGACCGCCTTCGTCACCGACTTGCCGCTCGTGAAGTGCTTGACGAGGCCACGTGCCTCGATCGCGAGGTCGTCCGTCGACGACGGGCTCATGTCCACTCCTCAGGTCGCGGGTCCGGCGGCGCCCGCTGGCGCCCACCACCGTTCCGACGCGCACCGCCGGGCGAACTCATCGGTGGTGGACACCATCGTGCCCGGAGCGGGCTGCCGGCGACCAGTGATATTCGTCAGCAGCCTGGCCCGTCCACGACCCGCTAGTCCGCGGCGCGCTCGGCCCCGGCCAGCAGCACGCACGTCGCGACGCCGTCCATCGCGACCCGCACCTCGTCGAGCGGGGGCAGGGTCGGGGCGAGACGCAGGATGGAGTCCTGCGGGTCGTCCCCGTAGGGGAACGCCGCGCCGGCGGGTGTGAGCGCGATGCCCGCCGCCCGGGCGAGCTCGACGACGCGTGACGCCGTGCCCGGCTGCACCGCGAGCGTGACGAAGTACCCGCCGCGCGGGACGCTCCACGTCGCGACCTCGCCCAGCCGCTCGGCGAGGACGCCGATCACCGCGTCGAACTTCGGGGCGAGGATGTCACGGTGCTTGCGCATGTGGACGCGCACGCCCTCGGCGTCGCCGAAGAACAGCGCGTGCCGCAGCTGGTTGACCTTGTCCGGGCCGATCGACTGCGCGGACAGGTGCTTCGAGAACCACGCGACGTTCGCCGGGGACGACCCGAGGAAGGCGACACCAGCGCCCGCGAAGGTGATCTTCGAGGTCGACGCGAACAGGACCACGCGGTCCGGGTGTCCTGCCTCGGCGGCGAGGCCGACCGCGTCGGCGCTCGTCGCCTCGTCCTCGGTGAGGTGGTGCAGCGCGTACGCGTTGTCCCACAGGATGCGGAAGTCGGGGGCGGCGGTCGGCATCGACACGAGCCGGCGCGCGACGTCCTCGCTCACGACCGAGCCGTCGGGGTTCGCGTAGGTCGGCACGACCCACATGCCCTTGATGCTCGGGTCGTCGGCGACGAGCGCCGCGACCGCCTCGGCGTCGGGCCCGTCCGGCGTCATGGGGACGGTGATCATCTCGATCCCCAGCGCCTCGCACACCGTGAAGTGGCGGTCGTAGCCCGGGACGGGGCAGATGAAGCGGACGCGCTCCTCCTGGCCCCAGGGGCGCTCGGAGCCCGGTACGCCGAACAGCGTCGCGTACGTCAGCGTGTCGTACATGAGCGTCAGGCTCGCGTTGCCCGCGGCGAGGAGCTGCTCGATGGGCAGGCCGAGCAGCTCGGCGAAGATGCGGCGCAGCTGCGGGAGCCCCTGCAGACCGCCGTAGTTGCGGACGTCGGTGCCGTCGGCGTCGGTGTGCACACCCTCGCCCGGGAGGGCGAGGAGGGCGTCGGACAGGTCGAGCTGTTCCGCCGACGGCTTGCCGCGCGTGAGGTCGAGGGTGAGACCGCGCGCCTGGAGCGCGGCGTAGTCCTGCTGCAGGTCCGCGAGCCGGGCCACGAGGTCCTCCGGCGCGGTCGTGGGTGCGGTGGGCTCTGGGGGAACGGGCTGCGTCGTCACCCTCGCGACTCTACCGAGCCTCGGCGAGGGCTGACAGGGCATCCTCCAGGGCGGACAGCGCGGTCTCGAGCTCGTTCACGGAGATCACCGCAGGGGGCGCGAGCCGGATCGTGGACCCGTGCGTGTCCTTCGCGAGCACGCCGCGTGCGAGCAGCGCCTCGCACAGGTCGCGCCCCGTGCCGCGCGCCGGGTCGAGGTCGAGCCCGGCCCACAGCCCGACGCCGCGTGCGTCGTCGAGCAGGTCGTCCGCGACCATCCGGGCCAGCCGTGGGTGCAGGACCGCGCCCAGCTCGCGCGCCCGTGCCTGCGGCTCGCCCGAGGCGAGCAGCTCGACGACCGCGAGCCCGACGGCGCACGCGAGGGGGTTGCCGCCGAACGTGCTCCCGTGGGTGCCGGGGGTGAGGACCTCGAGCACGTCGCGCCGCCCGACGACGGCGGAGACGGGCACGATCCCGCCGCCGAGCGCCTTGCCGAGCGTGACGAGGTCCGGCTGCACGCCCCACAGCTCGCACGCGAGGGTCGTCCCGGTGCGCGCGAGGCCCGACTGGATCTCGTCCGCGACGAGCAGCACGTCGCGCTCGGCCGTGGTCGCGCGCAGCGTCGGCCAGTAGTCGTCCGGCGGGACGACGACCCCGGACTCGCCCTGGACCGGTTCCAGGAGCACCGCGACCGTGGTGCCGTCGATCGCCGCGGCGACGGCCGCGGCGTCGCCGAAGGGGACCACGCGGAAGCCGGGCGTGTACGGACCGAACCCGCGGCGCGCGTCGGCGTCGTCGGAGAACGAGACGATCGTCGTCGTGCGCCCGTGGAAGTTGCCCGACCCGACGACGATCGTGGCCTCGTCGGGCGGGACGCCCTTGACCTCGTAACCCCACTTCCGGGCCGCCTTGACCGCGGTCTCGACCGCCTCGGCGCCGGTGTTCATCGGCAGCACGAGCGCGTCGCGCCCGCCCGTGGTGAGCGGTCCGACGAGCTCGGCGAGCGCGTCGGCGAACGGGTGCAGGAGGTCGTGCCCGAACGCGCGCGAGGTGAGGGTGAGCCGCCCGAGCTGCCGCGTCGCGGCGTCGACCAGCAGGGGGTGGCGATGGCCGAAGGTCAGTGCCGAGTACGCGGACAGCAGGTCGAGGTAGCGGTGCCCGGCGACGTCCGTGACCCACGGGCCCTGCGCGGTCGCGATCGTCACGCGGAGCGGGTCGTAGTTGTGGACCAGCGAGCCCGCAGCCGGCGGTGCGCCGGGGGTGGTCACGGGGCGCCGTCGGGGTCGGGCGCGTGCCGGATCGTGAGCGTGCAGCACTTGGCGCCGCCACCGCCGCGCAGCAGCTCGGACGTGTCGACCCCGAGCGTCTCGTAGCCGCGCTCGCGGAGCGCGCCGGCGAGGTGCGTGGCCCGGGGGTTGAGCACCACGTGGGTCCCGTCGCTCACGGCGTTGAGCCCCAGCACGACGGCGTCCTCCTCGCCCGCGAGGAGTGCGTCGGGGTAGAGGTCGCGCAGCCGCTCCTGCGCGGCGGGGGAGAACGCGGGCGGGTAGTAGGCGACGTCCGTGTCCGGTGCCCCGTCGGTGCCGCGGAGGACGACGAGCGCGGTGTCCAGGTGGTAGAAGCGAGGATCCACCAGGTCGAGCGTCACGACCTCGCGCCCCCACAGGGCGGCGGCCTCGGCGTGCGCAGCGCGGTCCGTGCGGAACCCGGTGCCGGCCAGGACCCTGCCGCCCACGGTGAGGAGGTCGCCCTCGCCCTCGTTGACGTGCTCGGCGAGGTGCGTGACGTACCCGTGGTCGGCGAACCACTTGAGATAGGCGGGCCCCTCGGCCGCGCGCTCGGGGTGGGTGAAGCGAGCCGAGTAGACGAGCCCGTCGACGACCGTCGCGCCGTTCGCGGCGTAGACCATGTCGGGCAGACCGGGGACCGGCTCGATCGTCTCGACCGTGTGGCCGAGGTCGAGGTACGTGTCGCGCAGGCGCTCCCACTGGGCCGTCGCGAGCGCGGTGTCGACGGGCGTGCTGCGGTCCATCCACGGGTTGATCTCGTAGCTCACCGTGAAGTGGGTCGGTGGGCACATGAGGTAGTGCCGGTGGCCTGCGGGCATCGTCGCCTCCTCGTGGCGTGCCGCTCCGCGGGGTGTGCGACGCGGCGGGTGGCCCGGGCGCGGGTGGTGCCCGGTGACGCGCTGGGTTGCCAGCGTACGTCCGGGCGGCAGTCGCGTCCTGCGGCGGCACACGAACGATCGAGGGGTTGACGACGATAGTCTAGCGATATAGCGTTACTACATCGCTGAGCGTCAGCTCGCGACGACACCGGCCCGGCGGGCCGGCTCGAGGCAGGGCCCTGCGGCCCGCCCCACCACCCTTCACACCACATCACCTCATCAGGAGCACTCCCATGAACCACGCACACCAGCACCGGGGCCCGAACCCCGAGAACATGTCCCAGCACCCCGGCGACCGCCGCGGTCCCCGTCCCGGCATGCGCCGTCGCGACGGCTTCCCACCCCTGCCCGACGACGCGGACTGGTTCCGCGGCGACGTGCCCTCCGGCCGTGGTCGGGGCGGCGCCCGCCGCGGAGGCGGTCGTGGCGGCTTCGGCGGCCCGCCCGCCGGCGGCCCCGGCTTCGACGGCCGTGGACCCGGCCCCGGCTTCGGCCCGGGCTTCGGTCCGGGCTTCGGTCCGGGCGGACGTCGGCCGGGCGGTCGCGGCCGAGGACCGGGCCGCGCGGGCCGCGGCGACGTCCGCGCCGCGATCCTGCTGCTCCTGGTCGAGCAGCCCAAGCACGGGTACCAGCTCATCCAGGAGATCGCCGAGCGCAGCGGCGGCCTCTGGCGCCCGAGCCCCGGCGCGGTCTACCCGGCGCTCAACCTCCTCCAGGACGAGGGGCTCGTCGAGCTCGCCGAGGAGGGTGGCCGGCGCCTCGCGTCGCTCACCGAGGCAGGGACCACCTACGTCACCGAGCACGCGGACGAGATCGGCGACCCGTTCGCGGACGCCGCCGGCCGCGGCGGTCGCTCCCGGCACGAGCTGCGCGACGCCGTCGGCGCGGTCGCGGCCGCCGTGCAGCAGGTCGCCCGCACGGGCAGCGACGCGCAGGCGAAGGCCGCGGCGGAGCTGCTCGAGACGACGCGCCGCGAGCTCTACCTGATCCTCGCCGGCCCCGCGACGGCCACGACCGAGGACGCCCCGGTCGAGGACGCTCCGGTCGAGGACGCTCCGACGGCCGGGTAGCCCCGCCGACACCGAGCCCGGGTCGGCCCCTGATCCTGATCAGGGCCGACCCGGGCTCCGTCGTGCGTGGCGATCGTTCGGCTCTCTCAGCGCGTCAGGAGCAGCCCCAGCCGGCGCAGGGACACGCGCATCATCCAGCGCAGCGCGATGCCGACGAGCGGCGCGCTCACCCGGCGCGGCAACGGACCCGCGAGGTACGCGTCCTCCCACCACACGACCCGGCACCGGTCGGCGCTCTGCGGTACGACGACGAACCCGGCGTCGCCGAGCAGCACCGGCCCCTCCTTGCGCACGCGGGTGGACCCGCGGCGACCGGTCGTCGTGGACGGGCGGACGAGCGACTCCACGACCATCCGGTCCCGGAAGCCGCGGCCCGTGCGGTCGACGAGCGGGCCGCTCACCATCGTCACGCGGTCGCCGACCTCCGGGCCACGCGTCGCCGGGGTCGCCATGCGGGTCAGCGGGATGAAGCGCGGGTGGGTACGCAGGTCGGCGACCCACGCGAACGCGACGCTCGCGTCCACCGGGACGTCGCGCGCGACCACGACGCCGCGCCCGGGAACGGGACGGCGCGGGACGGACGGCTCCGCGTCGTCCGACGGTCGTGGCCGCGTCGCGCTCACGACGCGTCGACCCGGCCGTCGTCGACCGCGTCCTCGACGGTGGTGCTCTCGGTGGTGGACCGCCGACGCCGCGGCAGCAGGCGCCGGGCTCCGCGTCGGCGCGCGGTGGACGAGTCGTCGTCGGGCACGGGCACGAGGGCGGGCCGTGCGTCCTCGACCGGGGACTCCACGACCTCGATCAGGTGCCGGAACGTCGTCGGCGGGGGCCCGAAGGCCCGCCGCGACTGGCCGACGACACCGTGCCCGAGCGCGCGTGCTCCGGCGACGCCGACCACGGCGCCGACGCCGAACGGCACCAGGCGACCGAGGGCGAGACCGGACTGCTTCGCGAGCTGTGTCCGCAGGAACCTGTTGCCCAGCGCCTTGTTGACCTTGACGAGCGTGCCCGCAGGCATGGTCGTCAGCAGCACCTTGCCCCACGCGAGGCCCGAGCCCTGCGCGGCCCGCTCGACGTCGCGCGCGCCCCGCTCGCCCAGGACCGTCGCGAGCAGCAGGGCGCGACGTCGCGCGGCGTCCTCCACCGCGATCCCGTGCACGTCCGCGACGGCGAGCGCGAACGCGGCGGAGGACGCGAAGAACGTCGCCACGTCGCTCGTGGTGAGCGCGATGCCGACGCCGGTACCGACCGCGGGGAACGCCGCCGCGGCCCCCACCGCACCGCCGGCGGCCTGGATGACGAGCAGGTACTCGCGCTCCAGGATGCGGACGATCTGGGCGGGCCCCGCCTCGGGGTTGCGACGCCGGACCGAGTCGACGTGCGCGCGCACCACGTGGGACGGGATCGTCACCGCGCGCTCCATCAGGGCATCGAGCAGCGGCGTGGCGCGGTAGCTCGACCAGTCCTCGGCGTCCGCCGTGGACAGGTCGACGGCCGCGTCGGGGGGCGGCGTCCCGTACTCGGGTGTGCCGGGCGCGCCCGGGAGCGGTGTCATCTCGCTGCGACGCTGCTTCTTCGCCACGCTGTCTCCCGATCTCCGGCCGATCACTCGATGCTGCCACCCGGCTGGTCGAACAGCGTCTGCACGCTCGCGCCGGCCTTGATGGTGCGTCCCACTGTGCAGGTCTTCTCGATCGCACGCTCGGCGACGGTGAGCAGGCGCTCGCGCGCATCGTCGTCGAGCTCCGACAGGTCGATCTCGAACCGCTCGGTGATCTCGGGGTAGCGGTCCTCCGCCATGTCCTTGGCGCCCTCGACGTGGATCACGACGCGGTAGTCGTCACCCAGCCGGCGGGCGAACCCCCGGTCCGAGCTCATGCCCGCGCACCCTGCGAGCGCGATCTTCAGCAGCTCGCCCGGGGTGAACACCGCGCCCTCGCTCGCCGGGCCGATCTGCACCTGGGCGCCGCGCTCGGAGTAGCCGGTGTACGTGCGCACGCCCGTCCGCTCGACCCACAGCGCGTCGCTCGGGGACGGCGACGACGGCGCGATCTCGGTGCCGGTGCCGGTGCCGGCGTGCGTGCCGGCGTCCGTGGATTCGGTCGAGGTGTCAGCGGGTCGCTCGGTCGTCATGCGGTGATCCTCGCACTCCTGGTCATCCGGCGTCCGTGCGGACCACCGGTCGGTCGTCCGTCAGAACGCGCGAGCGGGGTGGGCGATTCCCGGTCCGGGCGCCCGGGTGTCACAACCGGGCGCCCTGCCCGGTCGACCTCTCGTCAGGCGGCCGCGGGCCGCACGCGCCAGGAGAGGACTCGTCATGAAGATCGTCGTCGTCGGAGGGACCGGGCTGATCGGGAGCCAGGTCGTGACGGACCTGCAGGAGGCCGGGCACGAGGCGGTCGTCGCCGCGCCCAGCACAGGGGTGGACACCTTGACCGGTGCCGGGGTGGACGAGGCGCTCGCGGGCGCCGACGTCGTCGTGGACGTGTCGAACTCGCCGTCGTTCGCGGACGACGACGTGCTGCACTTCTTCACGACGTCCACCGGGACCCTGCTCGACGCGGAGGAGCGCGCCGGCGTCGGGCACCACATCATCCTGTCCATCGTCGGGACGGACCGGAGCGACGCGGGCTACATGCGCGCGAAGGTCGCCCAGGAGAAGCTCGTGCGCGCGTCGGGTCGTGGGTGGAGCGTGCTGCGCGCGACGCAGTTCATGGAGTTCGCGAAGCAGATCGCGGACACGTCGGAGGTCGACGGGGTCGTCCGGATCCCGCCGGTGGCGTTCCAGCCCGTCGCGTCGGCGGACGTCGCGCGTCGGCTCGCGGAGATCGCGGTCGCCGCGCCGCAGGACGGGATCAGCGAGATCGCCGGTCCCGAGCGGGTGCGCTTCGACGCGTTCGTCCGCGAGGCGCTCGCTGCCCGCGGCGACACGCGCGAGGTGGTCGCCGACCCGTCCGCCCGCTACTTCGGGGCCCTCCTCGCGGACGGCGCGCTCGTGCCGGAGGGCGACTCGGCGATCGGGCGCGTCTCGTTCGAGCAGTTCGTCGGTTCCGCCGCGTGACCCGGACCGGTGCGTCCCGGTTCTCCCGGGACGCACCGGCGCACGACGCGTAGCGTGGCCGCATGAGCTCAGGCGACGGCCGCGACGGCACGTCCTCCGGCACGTCGTCCCCCGCCGCCTCGTCGTCGGACGCGTCGGCGTATGCCGGTGCCGACGAGGGACGAGACGCCCTCGAGCCGTTCCTCTCGGTGCGCCCTCAGCTGTTCGGGATCGCCTACCGCATGCTCGGCAGCGTGGACGAGGCGGAGGACGTCGTGCAGGACGCCTGGGTGCGGTGGCACGGGACGGACCGGACGCGCGTCGTCAACGCGGCAGCCTTCCTCACCACGGTCGTGACGCGCCTGGCCATCAACGTCCTCACCTCGGCGCGGGCGCGCCGGGAGACCTATGTCGGGCCGTGGCTCCCGGAGCCGGTGGACACGTCGCAGGACCCGGCCCTGGGCGCCGAGCGAGCCGAGGCGATCCAGATCGCGACCCTGGTGCTCCTCGAGCGGCTCACGCCGACCGAGCGCGCGGTCTACGTCCTGCGCGAGGCCTTCGGCTACCCGTACCGCCGCGTCGCCGAGATCCTCGACCTGAGCGAGGCGAACGCACGCCAGCTCGCGCGGCGTGCGCGCGAGCGCCTGGGCGATCGTGAGCCCGTCCCCGTCGACCCGGGCGAGCACCGGCGCCTGCTCGACGAGTTCGTCGCCGCCGCGCACGACGGCGACCTCGCGCGCTTCGAGCGCTTCCTCTCCGCCGACGTCGTCGCGAGCGCCGACGGCGGCGGCAAGGTCCACGCCTCGCGCCAGGAGCTGGTCGGCGTCGCGCGCGTCTCCCTGTTCTTCGACAACCTGTGGCGCAAGCAGTGGGCCCGGGCGGACGTGCGCGTCGTCGAGGCGAACGGGCTGCCCGCCCTCGTCATCGCCTACGCGTCGGGGCGCGTCGCGCTCGTCTCGCTCGACGTGTCGCCCGCCGGTGTCGAGCACGTCTTCGTCCAGGTCAACCCGGACAAGCTCCGCGCCTACGCCTCGGCGGACTGACGGGGCTCCGCCGCCGTGGCGGCGGGCGTCGGGCGGACGGTCGCCGCCGGGGCCGCGGCAGCGAAGGCCGCACGAGGCTGCTGCACCGAGGCGAGCGAGACGACGTCGCGACCGAACACGCCGGCGGTGAGCCACACGGCGAGGACCCGGACCTTGCGCTCCCACGTCGGGATCGCGAGGACGTGGTAGCCGCGGTGCATGAGCCACGCGAGCCGTCCGCGCACGACGAGGCGGCGGTACTCGAACACGCCGGACCCGAGGCCGAGGGTCGCCACGACACCGAGGCTGCCGTGCACGTACGGGCGCGTCGGACGGCCGCGGCGGGCTGCGACGAGGTTGGCCGCGAGCCGCCGTCCCTGCCGCACCGCGTGCTGCGCGTTGGGCACGGCGAGAGCCCCCGGTCGCGGCACGGCGAGGTCGGGGACCGCCGCGCCGTCGCCCGCCGCCCACGCGTCGTCGACCGGGGCGTCGTCGGTCCCGATCCGCAGGTCCGGCCGCACGACGACGTAGCCGCGCGCGTCGACCGGCAGGTCGGTGTGCGTCGCGACGACGGGGTTCGCCGCGTTGCCGGCGGTCCACACCAGCAGGTCGGACGCGAACGACTCGCCGGTCGAGAGCGTGACGACACCGTTCTCGGCCGACTCCAGACCGCTGTCGAGGTGGATGTGCGCGCCGCGCCGCTCGAGCTGGTCGACCACCCACCGTCCGGGCCGTTCGGTGACCTCGGGGAGGATGCGCGGGTTGCGCTCGACCAGGTGGAGCTGCAGCTCCGACGCCTCGATCTCCGGGTAGAGGCGGAGCAGGTCGTGCGCGAACGAGAGCAGCTCGGCGAACCCCTCGACGCCGGAGAACCCGCCGCCGACGAACGTCGCCGTGAGCAGGCATGCGCGCTCGGGGCCGGCGGGCAGGCTCGCCGCCCGGTCGAACGACGTGAGGAGCCGGTCGCGGATCGCGACGGCCTCCTCGACGTGCTTCATGCCGATCGCGTGCTCGGCCACGCCGGGCACCGGGAAGACGCGCGTCACCGCACCCGCCGTGACGACGACCGTGTCGTACGGCAGCGGGTGCTCGTCACCGGGCTCGTCACCGGGCTCGTCACCGTGCTCGGACCGGACGAGGACGACGTGGTGCGCGTGGTCGATGCGCGTCGCCGACCCGGCGACGAGCCGGGTGCGGCGCAGGTGGCTGCGATGGGCGACGGCCGCGTGCCGCGCCTCGACGGAGCCCGCGAGGACCTCGGGAAGGAAGGGCTGGTACGTCATGTAGGGCCGCGGGTCGACGAGGACGAGCTCCACCTCGCCCCGGCGCAGCTCGTGCCGCAGGTGCTTCTCGAGCTCACGAGCCGCCGTGAACCCGGCGTAGCCGCCGCCGACGATGACGATGCGTTCCATGACCGCCTCCAGTGCTGCGCGCCCGCTGCGCGCTCTCACCCTCTCGACCGCGCGGCCCGGCAGGGCGTGACAGGCCCTGGTCCGGCGGGCGCACGTCGTTCGTCACACGGTCGTGGGGAAGGTCCGGGTGTCACGCTCCGCCGCTCCGCCCGGTCGGGTGATCGACGGCGGGTCGGGCTCCCGCCGCCCGGCCCGCACCGGACCGCCCCTCCCACGGCAAGGAGCACGACCATGAGCGATCACGTCCTCGAACCGCAGGCGCAGGAGTTCGCCGAGGCGACCTCGAAGCCGCCGTTCCTCTACGAGCTGGGCCCGGAGAAGGCCCGCGCGGTCCTCGACGACCTCCAGGCCGCACCCGTCGAGAAGCCCGACGTCGACGACGAGTGGCTGACCGTCCCCGCGGACGTCGGCGACGTCCGGATCCGGGTCGTGCGCCCTGCCGGGTCGACCGGCACGCTGCCGGTCGTCCTCTACGTGCACGGCGGCGGGTGGGTGCTCGGCGACGCCGGCACGCACGACCGCCTGGTCCGCGAGCTCGCGGTCGGCGCACGGGCGGCCGTGGTCTTCGTCGAGTACGACCGGTCGCCCGAGGCGCGGTACCCCGTCGCGATCGAGCAGGCGTACGCGACGGCGCGGTGGATCACGGCGGAAGGCTCGTCGCACGGCCTCGACGCGTCCCGGCTCGCCGTCGCGGGCGACTCCGTGGGCGGGAACATGACCGCGGCGCTCGCGATCCTCGCCAAGCAGCGGGGCGACGTGACCTTCGTCCACCAGTCCCTGTACTACCCGGTCACGGACGCGGGCCAGGACACCGACTCCTACCGCGAGTTCGCCGACGGACCGTTCCTCTCCGCGCGGGGGATGGCCTGGTTCTGGGACTGCTACCTGCCGGACCACGAGCGCCGCGGCGAGATCACCGCCTCACCCCTGCGGGCGACGCTCGACGACCTGACGGGGCTCCCGCCCGCCTTCGTGGTCGTCGACGAGAACGACGTCCTGCGGGACGAGGGCGAGGCCTACGCCCGTCGCCTCCTGCAGGCCGGCGTGCGCGTCACGAGCGTGCGCTACAACCACATCCACCACGACTTCATGATGCTCGACCCCCTGCGCCCCACCGCGGCGAGCACCGCCGCGGTCGAGCAGGCCGTCCACGTGCTGCGCACCGCGCTCGGCACGCTCTGACCGGCCACCGGCCGGCACCTCACCCGTCAGCCCAGCACGTCCGCACACACCAGGAGAACCATCATGTCCACACCCACCGTCGTCCTCGTCCACGGGGCGTTCGCCGACTCCACGAGCTGGGACGGCGTCGTCGAACGACTGAGCGCCGCAGGCGTCCCCACGCTCGCGAACGCCGTCCCGCTGCGCTCCCTCTCGGGTGACGCGACCTACCTGCACGACACCCTGGCCGCGATCGACGGGCCGGTCGTCGTCGTCGCGCACTCCTACGGCGGCATGGTCGCGACGCAGGCCGCGGCCGGCGTGCCGGGCGTCGTCGGGATCGTCTACGTGGCCGCGTTCGCCCCGGACACGGGGGAGAGCGCGATCGACCTGTCGGGTCGCTTCCCGGGCAGCACGCTCGGCGACGCCCTCGTGCCCACCCCGCTGTCCGACGGGGGGCAGGATCTCGCCATCCGGCACGACCTGTTCCACGGCCAGTTCGTCGCGGACGTCGACGCCCCGACCGCGGCCCTCATGGCGGTCGCCCAGCGCCCGGTGACCGCGGCGGCGCTCGGCGAGCCGCTCACGACCGCCGACCCGGCGTGGCGGAGCGTCCCGTCGTGGTTCGTCTACGGTGAGCTCGATCAGAACATCCCCGCCGAGACCGTGCGGTTCCTGGCCGAGCGGGCCGGGTCGCGCGGCACGACCGAGATCCCCGGGGCGTCGCACGCGCTCTCGGTCTCCCGGCCCGACGCCGTCGCGAAGGTCGTCCTCGACGCCGTGCAGGCGGTGAGCAGGGCCGCAGCCTGACCACCCGCGCGAGGGCCGACGGCGCCGGGCGGGTCCCGGCGTCGTCGGCCCTCGCGCGCGGCCGCGTGCCTAGACTGGCGCCGTGGCCATCGACGCACCGACCGGCATCCCGACACCGTACGAGGACCTCCTCCGTGACGTCCTGGAGCACGGGACCCCCAAGGGCGACCGGACGGGGACGGGGACGCGCAGCGTGTTCGGCCGCCAGGTCCGGTTCGACCTGTCGCAGGGCTTCCCGCTCGTCACGACCAAGCGGGTCCACCTGAGGTCGATCGCGTACGAGCTGCTGTGGTTCCTGCGCGGGGACTCGAACGTGCGCTGGCTCCAGGACCGCGGCGTGACGATCTGGGACGAGTGGGCGGACGACGACGGCGGGCTCGGCCCGGTCTACGGCGTGCAGTGGCGCTCGTGGCCGACGCCGGACGGGCGCCACGTCGACCAGATCGCCGCGGTGATCGAGCAGATCCGGTCGAACCCCGACTCGCGACGCCACATCGTCTCGGCGTGGAACGTCGCCGAGATCGAGAACATGGCACTGCCCCCGTGCCACGCGCTCTTCCAGTTCTACGTCGCCGACGGACGCCTCTCGTGCCAGCTCTACCAGCGATCGGCCGACCTGTTCCTGGGGGTGCCGTTCAACATCGCGTCGTACGCGCTGCTCGTCCACCTGGTCGCGGCGCAGACCGGCCTCGAGGTCGGCGACTTCGTCTGGACCGGCGGTGACGTGCACATCTACGACAACCACGTCGAGCAGGTGCGCGAGCAGCTCACGCGCGCACCGTACCCGTACCCGACGCTGCGCCTCGCGCCGCGCGACTCGATCGACGCCTACGAGTACGAGGACATCGAGGTCGTCGGGTACCAGCACCACCCGACGATCAAGGCTCCGATCGCGGTATGACCCGCGAGAGGAGCGCACCGGTGCTGGGGCTGATCTGGGCGCAGGCGCGCGACGGCGCCGGGCGTCCCGTCATCGGTGCGGGCGGCGCGATGCCCTGGCACCTGCCCGAGGACCTCGCGCACTTCAAGCGGGTCACGTCGGGGCACCCGGTCGTCATGGGCCGGCGCACGTGGGAGTCGCTCCCGCCCCGGTTCCGCCCGCTGCCGGGCCGGACGAACGTCGTGGTCACGCGCCAGGACGGCTGGCTGCCGGACGGCGGCCCGCGCGAGGGGCGTGCCGGCGCGCCCGTGCTCGTCGCGGGCTCGGTCGACACCGGGCTGGAGATCGCGCGGGCCGGTGCCGGGGCCGCCGTCGCCACGGAGACGGACGGGTCGCCGGCGTCGGACGGCGAGGTGTGGGTGATCGGGGGCGCGCAGCTCTACGCCGCGACGATCGGGCTCGCGGACCGCTGCGTCGTCACCGAGATCGACGCCGTGGTCGAGGGCGACACCTTCGCGCCGGTCCTGCCCGCGGGGTGGCGGACCAGCGTGGGCGAGTGGCGGTCGTCGTCGACCGGGCTCCGCTACCGGATCGTCACGGCCGACCGCGACTGACCGGACCGTTCGCAGGTCCGGGGGCGCCGGGTGGACGCCGCGTGGTGGCGTGGGGTTCAGCAGGGGTTCAGGGGTGCGGGGGACCGATGGGGGCGAGGCGCGCTGGTGCGACGGGCTGCGGCTCCTCGAACGTCTCGACGTGGGAGTCCTGCGGGGCCGTGAGCCGCTCCACCGCTGCCGTGAGGTTCGCGGTGATCGCGGCGACGAGCCCGTCGCCGTCCCGCGCCTCGAGGCGTTCCACGATCTCGGCGTGGGACTCGGGGGAGTCGCGGCGCACGGCGTACTCCTCGCTCACCGTGAAGCTCGCGGCCCGCACCTCGACGATCAGGGTGCTCATCCACCGCAGCAGCCAGGGGTTGCGGCTCGCCGCGACCATCGTCCAGTGCACGGTGAGGTCCGCGTCGCCGATGCGGCGGGGGTCCTCGGCCCGGCCGGAGTCGACCAGGGCGTCGTACGCGTCGCGGACCCGCGCGATGTCGGCCTCGGTCGCACGGACGACCGCGAGCCGGGCGGCGGCCGTCTCGACGCTCGCGCGCGCCTCGTAGAGCGCGGGGATCCGGTCCCGCCCGATCATCACGACGCTCAGGCCGCGGCCGGGCGTCGAGACCAGCAGGCCCTCCTGCACGAGCCGCTGGGCGGCCTCGCGGAACGGACCGCGGCTCACCCCGAGCTGGCCGGCGATGATGACCTCGCGGATCGGCGTACCGACGCGCAGGGTCCCGGAGTAGATCGCGTCGCGCAGCTCGCGGACGATGAGGTCGACCGTCGACGGCCGCGTCACCGGCGAGAGGAACGGCGCCACGCCGAGCGGTGCCCGTGATGCGGAGGGCATCGGGTCTCCTTCTGAGGGTTGCGGAGGTCACGATCGCGTATCGCTCGCGCCCCGGGTTTCGCGGTCGGCGCAGAGCAGGTCGCGCCGACCGTCCCGCGCGGCACGGCCCCCACCGGGTGACCTCTGCGTCGTGTCCGTGCAGGTCACAGATGCATGCGTTCCGGTCGAGGAGGGCACCGCCGGGACGTGCGAAGCGGTCCGTGGTCCTGATTGTAGACAATCAGACAGTAGGACAGTCCAATTGTCGAACGCTCGACGAAGCGTTAGCGTGTTGAATCGTCCGCGTACCCCATGAACCGTCCGCGACCACCCGCGTCGATGGGCCACGAAGGGAACCATGTCTTCCACGCGAAACACCTCCACGCGTCGCCGAGCGCTCGTCGGTGCCGGCGCAGTCCTCGCGCTGACCGCCCTCACGGCGTGCTCCAGCACCGATTCCGGTGGTGACGGCGGCGGCGACGGCGACGGCGGGACGCTCGCCGGGCTCCAGGACGCCGGCAGCATCAAGGTCGCCTTCGCCGGCGAGAAGCCCTACAGCTACGAGGACGACGCCGGTGAGCTCACCGGGGCGGCCGTCGCGCTGAACAAGGAGATCTACGGCGAGCTCGGCATCGACGACGTCGAGGGCACGCTCACCGAGTGGGGCTCGCTCATCCCGAGCCTGACCGCCGGTCGCGTCGACTCGATCAGCGCCGGCATGTCGATCCTGCCGGAGCGCTGCGAGCAGGCCGCATTCTCCGAGCCGGAGATCATGTACACGACGGCGTTCCTCGTCCCCGAGGGCAACCCGGACGGGCTCAGCGACTGGGACTCCGCGGTGGACGCGGGCGTCAAGCTGGCCACGATGTCCGGCGCGATCGAGGCCGGCTACGCCGAGGAGACCGGGCTGGAGTCGCTCGAGGTCGGGAGCCCGCAGGACGGCCTCGACGCCGTGACCACCGGGCGTGCGGACGCCTTCGCGCTTACCGGCATCTCGGTGCACGCGCTCGCGGACGACACCGACCAGCCGGTCGAGGCGACGGACTCGTTCGTCGCCGTGATCGACGGTGTGCCGCAGGTCGGCGCCGGGTCGACCGTCTTCCGCCAGGAGGACACCGACCTGCTCGACGCGTACAACGAGAAGCTCGAGGCGATCACGTCCGACCCCGACAAGTACCTGGAGATCCTCGGCCCGTTCGGCTTCACCGAGGCCGAGCGCCCGATCGAGGGTCTGACCGCCAAGATGCTCTGCGAGGGTGACCTCGAGGCGATCGCCGACGAGCTGGGGCTGGAATCCTGACCTGATGTCAGACGACATTCAGACACTCCTCGACAGGCTTCCGCGCCTCGGTGAAGGAGTCCTCGTCACGCTCGAGATGACGATCGGCGGGGCGATCCTCGCGATGGTCGTCGCGCTGGCGCTCGGGTTCGGCTCGCGCACCCGCACCCTGTGGGTGCGCGGGCCGTCCCGCGTGATCGTCGAGTTCTTCCGCGGCACCTCGCTCGTGGTCCAGCTGTTCTGGCTGTTCTACGTGCTGCCGGTGTTCGGCTACGAGCTCCAGGCGATGGCGGTGGGCATCGTCGCGCTCGGCCTGAACTACGGCGCCTACGGTGCCGAGGTGGTCCGCGGGTCGGTGAACTCCGTGCCGCGCGGTCAGTGGGAGGCCTCGACGGCGCTCAACCTCGGCCAGTTCCACCGGATCCGTCGAGTCATCCTGCCGCAGGCCTGGGCGCTCATGATCCCCATGCTCGCCAACCTGCTGATCCAGCTTCTCAAGGGCTCCGCGCTGGCGTACTACATCCAGCTGCACGACCTGAACTTCTTCATCTCCCAGCTGCGCAAGGCGACGAGCGACACGATCTTCAGCTACTCGGTCGGCCTGATCGTGTACTTCGTGATCGCCTACCTCCTCACGCTGGGGATGAACGCGCTCGAGGTGCACTTCAAGAGCCGGCTCGGAGCTGGCCCGACCCTGCGTGAGGTGCTGCGCGTCGCGCCCGTACCCACGACGGAGAAGGCAGGTGCCGCGTGAACGACAGCATCTGGGACTGGGACACCGCCTGGGACGTCCTGCCCGACCTGCTCGAGGGCCTCAAGATCACCGTGATCGCGACGGTGGTGGGCATGGTGATCGCCGCGATCCTCGGTCTGATCATCGCGCTCGTGCGACGTTCGGGGAGCAGGTTTATCACCGTCCCCGTACGCTTCGTGGTCGACTTCATCCGGATGACGCCGCTCCTGGTCCAGCTCGTGTTCGCGGCGCTCCTGCTCGTGCCCGCGCTGCCCCCGCTCGCCGTGGGCTGCGGGGTCCTGGGGATTCACTACGCGACGTACATGTCGGAGGTCTACCGCGCCGGGATCGACGCGGTGCCGAAGGGCCAGTGGGAGGCGGCGACAGCGCTCAACCTCCCCCGTGGTCGGACCTGGGTCGCCGTGGTCCTGCCGCAGGCGATCCGCAACACCTTGCCCGGCCTGGGGAACTACGCGATCTCGATGTTCAAGGAGACCCCGTTCCTGTTCGCGATCTTCGTCGTCGAGATGTTCGCGGCCGCCCAGAGGTACGGCGCCAACAGCTTCTCGTACATCGAGCCGCTGACGATGGTCGGGCTGCTCTTCCTGGCCGTGAGCTACCCGACGTCGCTCCTGGTGCGCAGGATGGAGAAGCGCCTTGCCTGACCAGGACGACCGTCACACAGACACCGGCAAGCAGACCGGCACGCAGACCGGCACGGAGGACATCGTGACCACAGACAAGACCGAGGGCGCCGTCCCGGCGATCGAGTTCCGCGACGTCGTGAAGCGCTTCGGCGACAACGTCGTCCTCGACGGCCTGAACTTCTCCGTCGCCCAGGGCGACCGGGTGACGCTCATCGGCCCGTCCGGCTCCGGCAAGACGACGATCCTGCGCCTGCTCATGACGCTCGAGGAGTCGAACGGCGGCCTCATCCTCATCGACGGCGTGCCGTACACCCACGAGTACCGGGGCGAGAAGTGGGTGGAGATCCCCGAGAAGCGTCGCCGCGTGGTGCGCAACCGGGTCGGGATGGTCTTCCAGCAGTTCAACCTGTTCCCGAACATGACGGTGCTGGAGAACATCATCGAGGCGCCCGTGCACGTCCTCAAGAAGTCCAAGGCGGAGGCGATCACGCGGGCCGAGGAGCTTCTCGAGCAGGTCGGGATGTCGGAGAAGCGCGACTTCAAGACGAACCAGCTCTCCGGTGGGCAGCAGCAGCGCGTCGCGATCGCGCGTGCCCTGGCCATGGACCCGGAGATCCTGCTGCTGGACGAGGTCACCTCGGCGCTCGACCCGGAGATCGTCGCGGACGTGCTCGGCGTCCTGCGCGAGATCGCCGAGACGACCGACATCACGATGCTGCTCGTCACGCACGAGATGCAGTTCGCGCGGGAGGTCTCCAACCGGGTGCTCATGTTCGACCACGGGCAGATCGTCGAGGAGGCGGACCCCGAGACGATGTTCACGAACCCGACGCACGAGCGGACCAAGGAGTTCCTCAAGGCGGTCCTGGCCCACTGAGCGCCCTGCGCGCTCGCGCGTGCGACCAAGGGGTCGTGGCTCGGGCCGGTCTCCGGACCGGCCCGGGACCACCTGGTCGTCCGGCGGTCGTCGTCGGCTCGACGTCGTCGCCTTCGACCCGGACCGCCGGGGGCGGCTAGGCTGTGCTGCGGCCCTGCCCCGGGGTCGAGCGCCTGTAGCTCAGGGGATAGAGCACCGCTCTCCTAAAGCGGGTGTCGCCAGTTCGAATCTGGCCAGGCGCACCATCGATGACACGTGGTGTCCAGTCTTCACGCTGCCCGTGCCCGGGCGAACCGGCGCTACCGCTCGCGGGAGCTCCCCGTCGGCGCAGGCGTCGGCTCGACGGCGGTCCCGCCGCTCGTCGTACCACCGGGTGCCGTCCCCGGACCGGACGCCCCGGCGTCCTCGTTCGCGGACCCGCCAGGTGCGGCACCCGTGGCGCCGTCCTCGTCGGTCCCGCCCTCCGGGTCTTCGGCGCCGTCCCCGTCGGTCCCGTCGCCGGGATCGACGGTGCCCCCGTCGGTCGGCTGCTCGGTCGGCACGTCGGTCGGCTGCTCGGTGGGGTCGCCTGTCGGGCTGTCGCTCGGCTCCGGCGTCGGTGCGTCGGTCCCGTCGGTCGCGTCGTCCGACGGAACGTCCGACGGAACGTCCGACGGGTCGTCGGCGGGGGCCGGCTGCTCGTCGCCCGACTGCTGCTGGGCGGGGTCCGTCGTGCCGTCGTCGGACGTCCAGGCGCTGCGGCTGATGGAGGTCCCGGATCCTTCCTGGCCCCGCACGGCGTCCGAGAGGGGCTTGCCGATCACGAGCTCGACCACGAGCACGACGCCCATGACGACGACGAACAGCGCGAGGGCGGTGACCGCGAGCACGCGGCCCTTGCCGTAGCGGTCGATGAGGCGGAGCCACGGGCGACGTGCCGGGACGCCCGCGGCGTCCTCGGCGCCGCCGACGGCGGGGGACGCCGTGCCGGTCTCCATCGTGGCGGTCTCGATCGTGTCCACGGACCCGCGGGACACCTGGCGGGTGGCGTCGTCCGCCGATCCGCGCGCCACGCTCGTGACCGAGCCGGGACCTGCGGCCGCTCCACGAGGCCGGGTCACCACCCCGTTCGGCTTGGCGATCTGGACGACAGCAGGGAGCAGCTGTGCGCGGGTCCGGTCGATCGAGCGGGTGTAGGCGTAGTTGCCGACGACGGTGGCGACGCTCGCGACCGCTGCACCGATGATCGTCCCCGCGATGCCGAAGGAGGACAGCAGCACCGTGGTGGTGATCGCGGCGAGGGCGCTCGCGAGGACCTGCGTGAGGGAGAGCTGTGGCTTCTCGGGGGGGCTCTGCTTCGGATCGACGGCGGTGTCGGCGGGTTCCTCGGTAGCGGGACGGGGGGAGGGGGAACTGGTCACGGCTGCACGTCGATCTCGTCGGTGTCGTCGAAGGCTCGACGTCGGGTGGGTGGTCCTGCCCGCGGGTACGAGCACCGGTCGACGCGACGGGTTGCGCCACGGACCGGCGTCGGCGCGGGCGTGGTCCCAGCCTAGGAGGGACGTGTGACCGACCACGACGGCGGTGGTGACCGGCCGGTGTGGAGGCGGGGAGATCGTGTGGAGACGCACCATGGCCGCAAAACGACAGAGAAAGTTGGACACCCGTCCAAGCATCCCGGGCCGCACAACGGCAGGCTTCTGAGCGTGCGAGAAGGGTCGTCAGAACTCACCCGCACGCGAGTTGACGCGTGTCCCGCCAGCGTGCAAACTAGTCCACGACGGCGCACATCGCCTGCCCCCTGCGCGGTGTGCGCCGTCTTCAGCGTCCCGGGTCCGAACGCCCGGAAGGCGTGCAGCCCCGGGCCTCACGGCGCGGGGCTGTACGCATTTGTGGGGTGCGTCGTGGCAGTCCGGAGCATCTTTGCGCACATTGCCTCCGCGCAGCGTGGTCGTCGTCGTTGGACGGTCGACCTGTTGTGGGAACCGGAGCCGTCCGCGGCAGTCGGCCGCGCGGTCCGGCCGTCTGCCGGAACCGCGGACCCGGCGCAACCCGGCGTGCCACGCACCGTCGCGGGGTCGCCTGCCGCTAGCGTCGGGGTGTGAACCTCGCAGCCCGTACCAGCTCCACCGCGGACGCGGACGGCCCTGTGCAGGCCCGCCCCGACGAGGACGCGGCGGGTGGCACGGACGCGGCCGCTCCGGGTGGCCCCGTCCTCGTTCCCGAACCGACGACCGCCGAGCTGATCGAGGCGTCGGTCGCCTCCTGGCGTGCGGCTCTCGTCGAGCTCGCAGGCGGATCGACGCTCGCGGACGTCTCTCTCCTCGGGGACGCGGTCGTCGACCTCACGGCCGCCCATCCCTCGGGCCTCGCGCAGTTCCTCGCCGGCCGACCCACGCGGTTGTCCAATCTGTTCCGCGAAGGCGGTTCCCGGGCGGCCGCGCGGCGCCGGGCGCGCGCGGTCGTGGTCCGCGCCGCCGAGCACGCGCAGCGCTACGGCGTCGCGCCGGCCTATCTCGCCATCGGTGTCGCGACCTGGACGAGGACGAGCCCGTCCGAGGTCGACGGGGACGACGTCGCCGCCCTCGTACGGGTCGCGGGCCGGTCGCCCGCCGCCACGACGGAGCCCACGGCGGCTCCCGCCGCAGGATCGGGAGCCGACGACGCCGCCGACGCGGACGTGGTGGCGGAGGCGGCCGGGGAGGACGCCCCCGCCGAGGACGTCGAACCGGCACCCCGCACGGTGCGCGCACCGGTCCTGCTGCGTCCGCTGACCATCACCCCCTACGGCGAGGGTGAGACGGACTACGAGCTCACCCTCGAGCCGACGGCGGAGATCAACCCGCTCCTGGCCCGCACGCTGCGGTCCCACGGTGCGCTCCTCGACCCGGCCGCCGTCGCACGCAGCGCGTTCACGGGCAACGGCTTCGACCCCGGCGACGCGACGGCGCGCATCGCGGCCCTCGGACGCGCCGTCCTCGACGGCTTCGACCTGACGCAGCGGGTGCTCGTCGGCACGTTCGTGCACCCGGGCCAGATCCTCGTCGACGACCTGGACGAGCTCGCTCCCGCTCTCGAGCGGCACGAGGTCGTCGCCGCGCTCGCGGGCGACGAGCGGAGCGCCGCCGCGCTGAGGACCGAGCTCCCCGCCCCCCGCGTCGGGGACGCCGACCCGGTGCACGAGCGCGGGGTCGGCGACCTCGACCCGTCCCAGCGGCACGTCGTCGACATCCTCACCACCGGCGCGCACCTGTTCGTCGACGCGCCGGCCGGCGCCGACGTCACCGGCACCCTCGCGGCCGTCGTCGCCGAGGCCGCTGCGAGCGGGCGCCACGTCCTGTACGTCCCGGGGCACCGGCGCGCCGCGGACGCGCTCCTGGCACGGCTCGACGCGCTCGGTCTGGGCGGGCTCGCCCTCGACGTCGCCCCGACGTCCACCTGGCGCACCGACGTCTCGCACCGGCTCCTGGCCGCGATGGCCAGCGAGGCCGAGGAGGTGGACCAGGACGCGCTCGAACGGACCCGGGACGCGCTCCTCGGCTCGCGGGCGCGCCTCGCCGGGTACATCGAGGCGCTGCACCTCGTGCGCGAGCCCTGGAACGTCTCCGCCTACGACGCCCTGCAGGCGCTCGCGCGCCTCACCGCGGAGCGACCCGCGCCCGACACGCGCGTCCGGCTCGATCCCGACGTCGTGCTGGGTGTCGCCACCGCGCGCGGGCACTACGGCAAGCTGCTGCGCGACGCGGCCGACCTCGGCGCGTTCACCGCACGCGCGACGTCGAACCCGTGGGCGGGCGCGGACCTCACGACGGCGGAGGACGCCCAGCGGGTCCTCGTCCATGTCGAACGCCTGCGGAGCCAGACGCTGCCCCAGCTCCGACGTCAGGCCGACGAGGTCGCGCGCAGCACGGGGCTGGACGCCCCGACCACCCTGCGGCAGTGGGGTGACCAGCTCACCATGCTCGGCGGGATGCGCGGCACGCTGGACGTGTTCCGCCCGATGATCTTCGAGCGCACCGCCCAGGACATGGTCGAGGCGACCGCGACGAAGCAGTGGCGCGAGGAGCGCGCGATCGACATGGGCTGGTTCGCGCGCAGGCGCCTGCGCCGCCAGGCCCGGGACATGGTCCGGCCAGGCGTGCGGGTGGACGACCTGCACGCGTCGCTCGTCGAGGTCCAGGCCCAGCGCAGGGTCTGGCAGGCGCAGTGCCCCGGCGGTGGCTGGCCGACGCTGCCCGAGGGTCTCGCGGCGATCGAGGACACGTACGAGGCGGTGCGCATCGACGTCGAGGAGCTCGAGCCCGTGCTGGCCGGGACGGCCCAGGGTGCGGGGCTGCTCGACGCGTCGCTCGCCGATCTCGCCGACCGGCTCGACGCGCTCGCGGAGGGCTCGGCCGCGCTCGATGTCCTGCCGACGCGCACAGGGCTCCTGCGCACGCTGGAGACCGCCGGTCTCGCAGATCTCCTGCAGGACCTCTCCGAGCGCCGCGTGGCACCCGAGCTCGTGGCGGCGGAGCTCGAGCTCGCGTGGTGGAGCTCGGTGTTCGAGCAGGTCCTGGCACAGGACCAGGCGCTCGCCGGGCAGGACGGTGCCGGCCTGGACGCGTTGGCCCGCCGATTCCGCGCGGTCGACCGCGAGCACGTCGAGGCGTTGTCGGTGCCGGTGCGCACCGCCGTCCGCGAGCACCTGGCGACCGCGATGCGCGAGCACCGGGACGAGGCCGAGCACCTGTTCACCGAGCTGCTCGAGGGACGGCTGGTCAGCCTGCGCGAGACCACCGAGAACCACCCCGCGGTGCTGCGTCGGCTGCGGCCCGTGGTCGTCGCGACGCCGACGCTCGTGCCGCACCTCCTGCCCCCGACGCGCACGGTCGACCTCGTCGTGCTCGACGCGGTCGAGCACGCGCCCGTCGAGCTCGTCCTCGCCGCGATCGCGCGCGGCCGCCAGGTGGTCGTCGTGGGCGACCCCCGCGCCGCGTCCGCCGCGACCGTCCGCGACCTCGCCGAGCTGCTGCCCTCCGTCGCGCTGCTCGCCGACGGTTCGCGGCGCGATCCCTTCGTCACGACGTTCCTCGCCGAGCACGGCTACGAGGGCGTCCTGCGCCCGTCGCCGCTCCCGCGGGCGGAGGCGCTCGTCCAGCTCGACGTCGTCGACGGCTCGGGGATGCCGGACCAGGCCTCGGGCGCGGTCGAGAGCACGCAGGCGGAGGTCGACCGCGTCGTCGAGGTCGCGATCGAGCACGCACTCACCCGTCCGGACGAGACGCTCGCGATCGTCACGATCACACCGCGCCACGCCGACCGGATCCGCGACGCGCTCCTCGTCGAGGTCCGCCAGAACCCGGCGCTCTCGGAGTTCTTCTCCTCGGCACGGGAGGAGCCGGTCGTGATGGCGGACGTCTCGGGGGTCGCGGGGCTGGAGCGCGACACGATCGTCCTGTCGGTCGGCTTCGGTCGCACACCGCACGGGCGCGTGCTGCACCGGTTCGGCATCCTCAACACCCCGGGCAGCGAGGCGATGCTCCTCGACACGCTGGGGGCCTCCCGGCGTCGGCTGCACGTCGTCTCGTGCTTCACGGCGTCCGACCTCGACCCGGAACGCCTGCGCGGCGCAGGGGCGAAGCTGCTCGCCGAGGTGCTCGACCTCGCGGAGCAGCGCAGCGGTGCTGCCGACCAGGTCTCGCTCGGGAACGGCGTCGACGTCGGAGGAAGCCCCGACCGTCTCGTGCTGGACCTGGCCGAGCGGCTGTGGCGCGCCGGCCTCGTGGTCGAGACGGACTACGGCATCGACGACGGCGCGCGGGTACCGCTCGTCGTCGGGCACCCCGACCTCCCGGGCGAGCTGCTCGTGGCGGTGCTCACCGACGACGCGGCCTACGTCGCCGAGCGCAGCGTGCGCGTGCGCGACCGGCAGGTCGGCGAGCGCCTCGAGCGCCTGGGCTGGACCGTGGCACAGGTGTGGTCCGCCGCGGCCTTCCTCGACCCGGCGAAGGAGGCGGAGCGCATCCGCCGGATCGTGCAGGCGGTGCGCGACGACCGTCTGCCCGAGCAGGGTGGGGTCGCGCAGACCGGGGGAGGGGACCGGATCGTCGTGGTCCCCGTGCTGGACGACGACGCGGAGCACCACGACGACGTCCCGGACCTGGGCGACGCACCGCTCCCCGACGACCCCGCGGCCGCCGACGACCGGCCCGAGAGCGACTGAGCCGGGCGCGGGTCGAGCCGCGTGCGGGGCTGAGCCGGTCCGGTGGGACCATGGTGGCGTGAGCAGCAGCGAACCCCGCCCGCGCGGCGGTGCCCGGCGTCCACGGCGCGCCGTACGCCTCGGGACCGAGCGCACGGCCGTGCCGGGGACGAGCGCCGACGAGCGCCCCGACGGCTGGGGCGACGAGCCCGACGACGCGCGCGGGGCCGGTCCGGGCCGGCGGGGTCGGACCCCGAACGACGACAGGCTCCTGCGCGACGTGCCGCCGCACTACGGTCGGGACTGAGACGTTCCTCCGCCCGCCTGCGCGGCGAGCAGGTCGCGGATCTCGTGGAGCACGAGGACGTCCTCGGCCGGGGCGGGAGGCTCGGGCTCGACGTCGCGCCGACGCCGCTCTGCGAGCCGGTTCATCGGCAGCACGACGAAGAAGTAGAGCGCGGCGGCGACGAGCAGGAGCTGCAGCACCGCGTCGAGCACCCCGCCCACGGAGATCACGGCGGCGTCGACGTCCCCGTGCGCCGGGCGGAGCGTGATGTTCCAGAGGTCGGTCAGGTCCGGCTTGCCGAAGATCGCCCCGATGATCGGGTTGAGGACGTCCTCGACGATCGCCGAGACGACGGCGCCGAACGCCGCGCCGATGACGACGCCGACAGCGAGGTCGACCGCGTTCCCTCGTAGCACGAACCCCTTGAAGCCGGCGAGCACGCCCTTCATGTCCACGTCCCTTCCGCTGCTGGCCCGACGCACGGTCGTCGTCGTGGCGTCCGGTACCAAGGCTCTTGGTACCACGACGCCGCATCCTGCCACGGGACTCCCGGACGCGCGCACCGGCACTCAGGGCACGAGGACCGCCCGCACCTCCTCCCAGCCGGTGGCTCCGGCGAGCCGGGCCGCTTCCTGTGCCGAGACCGCCACGAGGGTGACACCGCCCTCGGCCGACGGTCCGGCGGCACCGAGCAGGCCGCCCGCGCCGGACGTCGCGCGGCCCGGGACGACGAGCGCGCGCCGCGCGAGGTACGGGTCCGAGGCCCCGCCCACCGCACCGTCCGCGGTCGTGTCGGTGCCGTCGTCGGGCAGCGGGTCCGCGACGGTCCGGCCCGCGGCCAGGACGAGGTCGACGCGGTCGCCGGGGACGAGCAGCGTCGAGACCGTCGGCTCGAGGTGGACCGGGACGACCACGGTGCCCTGCGGTGCGCCCGCGACCAGGTCGCCCGCCCCGACGAGCGAGTCCTGGAGCACGGTGCCCGCTGCGAGACGGACCGACGTGGTCCGGCCGACGGCCGCGTCGACACCGGTCGGCGCGTCCGCCGGGACGAGGTCGGGCGAGGTCTCGACGACGCGCAGGTCCCCTGCGGCGAGCCGGGTGCCGCCCGAGACCTCGTGCGCCGTCACGACGGCGGTGACGGTCGGTGGTGGGGCCGGGCGGGCAGCCTGGACCACGGCGCCCGCGGCGAGCGCGCAGCACGCGGCGGCGACGACGAAGCGGCCCCGCCACCACAGCGCGCGCAGCGATCTCGGCACCCGGGGCCGCGTCCTTCCCGGCCCCCGCCGCACGGGGACGGGGGAGGACGCGGGGGAGGACGACCGGGAGGCACGCATGCCCGCAGGCTAGGCGTGAGCGGGGGTCGACCTCCGTCGGCGGCTCGTCGGCCTGTGGACGACGCCTTCTGCGACGACGGTCACGGCCTGCCGGGGCCGCCTGTGGTCGGGTGTCGTCCCTGCGCGGGTGTCGCGGGACGCGGCCGTCGCGTCAGGACGAGGCGGCGGGTGCCGAGCTGCTGGACCTCGACGGGCCGGACGAGCCTGTCGAGGTGGACGAGCCGGTGGACGCGGCCGAGCCGGTGGACGTCGACGAGTCCGAGGACCCCGTGGAGCCCGACGTGTCGGACGAGCGCGATCCGGAGGACTGCGAGCCGGACGAGTCCTTCGAGCCACCGGACGAGCCCGCCCCCGAACGGCCCGCGCGCGAGTCGTTGCGGTAGAAGCCCGAACCCTTGAAGGTCACGCCGACGGACGAGAAGACCTTGCGCAGCCGCCCGGAGCACTGCGGGCAGACGGTCAGGGCGTCGTCGGTGAATGCCTGGTGGATGTCGAAGGCGTGGCCGCACTCGGTGCAGGTGTACGCATAGGTGGGCACGGATTCTCCTGGTTCAGGCTGGCACTCGCGAATATCGAGTGCCAATCATACGCGCCGTCGACGGTGGTGGTCCGGGGTAGTCTCGCACCCGTGTCTGAGCACGAACCCGACCTCCCCGCCGGCGAGGGAGCCGAGACCTCGGCGCCCGCCGCGCCGCGCCGTCGTTCGACGGGCCGCCGCGTGCTGCTCGCGGTGGCGGTGGTGCTCGTCACGGCCATCGTCGCGGTGACCGTGTTCGGGGTCGTCACCGTGCGACGACCGCTGCCCCAGACGTCCGGCCGGGTCGACCTGCCCGTGCTCGACGCGTCGGTGACCGTCGTGCGCGACGACCAGGGCGTGCCGCAGATCTACGCCGACACGCCGCAGGACCTGTTCCGGGCGCAGGGCTACGTCCAGGCGCAGGACCGCTTCTTCGAGATGGACTACCGGCGGCACGTCACCGCCGGCCGGCTGGCCGAGCTCGTGGGTGACGATCCCGACGCGATCGCGGCCGACAAGGTCACCCGGACGTTCGGGTGGCGCGAGGTGGCCGAGGAGGAGTGGGACCTCGTCGACGAGGACACCCGCACGTACCTGCGGTCCTACGCGGAGGGCGTCAACGCCTACCTCGACGCGCGCGCGCCCGCCGACGTCGCGCTCGAGTACACCGTGCTCGGGGCGCAGGTGCAGGTCGCCGACCCCGAGCCGTGGGACCCGATCGACTCGCTCGCCTGGCTCAAGGCGATGGCCTGGGACCTGCGCGGCAACTACGACGACGAGCTCGACCGGGCGCTCGCGTACGGCACGCTCCAGGACACCGCGCGGGTCACCGGGCTCTTCCCGCCGTACCCGAGCGACGTGAACCTGCCGATCGTGGGGACGGGCGAGCTGGAGAACCCGCAGCGGACGTCGCAGGACGTCGCCGCGCGGGACGCGCTGCCCTACGAGGACGACCACCTCCAGGCGGCGCTCGCCGCCGCGGACCGGGCGCTGTCCGCGGTGCCCGTCACGGTGGGGCGCGGCGAGGGCACGGGCTCCAACTCGTGGGTCGTGGCCGGGGAGCACACCGCGAGCGGCAAGCCGCTGCTCGCCAACGACCCCCACCTCGCGCTCGGCGCCCCGAGCGTCTGGGCGCAGGTGGGGCTGCACTGCAACGACGTCGGGCCCCTGTGCGGCTTCGACGTCGCGGGGTTCTCCTTCGCCGGGTTTCCCGGGGTCGTCATCGGTCACAACGCGCAGCTCGCGTGGGGACTGACGAACATGGGCGCCGACGTGACCGACTTCTTCGTCGAGCGGGTCCGTGACGACACGTACCTGCGCGGCGACTCGTGGGAGCCGCTCGAGACCCGGACCGAGACCTTGCGCGTGAACGGGGGGCAGGACGTCACGCTCGAGGTCCGTTCCACGGTCCACGGTCCGATCATCTCGTCCGTCCTCCCGCAGACGGACGCCGCGACGGGGACGCCCTCACCGGGCACCCGGCTCGGCGAGTACGCGGTCTCGCTGCAGTGGACGGCGCTCGAACCGGGCCGCACGGCCGACGCCGTCTTCGCCTTCAACCTCGCGGCCGACGCCGAGGACATCAGCACCGCTGCCGCGCTGTTCGAGGTCCCCGCGCAGAACATCGTGTTCGCGACGGTCGACGGCCACATCGGCTACCAGGCACCCGGCCGGGTGCCCCGGCGGCACAACGTGGCCGACAGCCCGGTCCCGACGGACGGCACCTGGCCCCGCGACGGGTCCGACGCGCGCTTCGACTGGGACGGCTACGTGCCGAGCGAGCAGATGCCGCAGGTCCTCGACCCGGCGGAGGGTTTCGTCGTCGCGGCCAACCAGGCCGTGCTCCCGGCCGGGGTGTCGCCGTTCCTGACGACCGACTGGGACTACGGGTACCGCTCCCAGCGCATCCGGACGATGCTCGAGGAGAAGATCGCGGCGGGGAGCGCGCTCGACGTGGACGACATGAGCGCCGTCCAGCTCGACGACCGCAGCCCGTACGCCGAGGTGCTCGTGCCGATCCTCCTCGACCAGGAGATCGACGACCCGTTCGACGCCGAGGGTCAGGACCTGCTCGCGGACTGGGACTACCGCACGGACACGGACTCGGCGGCGGCGGCCTACTTCAACGCGGTCTGGCGCAACCTCCTCGAGCTGACGTTCTGGGACGACCTGCCCGTCGAGGCGCGTCCGTCCGGGGGCAGCCGGTGGCTCGCCGTCGTGCAGGGACTCGTCGACGACCCGACCGACCCGTTCTGGGACGACCGCCAGACGGTGAGCATCGTCGAGACCCGTGACGAGGTGCTGTCCCGGGCGCTCGTGTCCGCGCGTCGGGACCTGACGGTCGCGGTGGGCAAGCGTCCCGACGACTGGGCCTGGGGTGACGTGCACCGGCTCGCGCTCGAGCACCCGGTCCTCGGCGGCGAGTCCGTCCCCGGGCTCGTCCGCGACTACGTCAACCCCGACCCGATCGGCGTGGCGGGCGGGTCCTCCGTCGTGGACGCGACCGCCTGGGACGCGGCGTCGGGATCGTTCGACGTGACGGCGGGGCCGTCCATGCGCATGGTCGTCGACCTGGGCGACCTCGACGGCTCCACCTGGGTCACCGTGACCGGCTCCTCCGGGCACCCGGCATCGCCCCACTACACCGACCAGCTCGACGAGTGGGCTGCCGGCGAGACGTTCGCGTGGCCGTTCAGCCGGGCGGCCGTCACCGAGTCCGGGCAGGACGAGCTGACGCTCGAGCCCTGACCACTCGCACCGGCCGCCACGGTCCACCTCGTGGGCGGCGTGTCAGTCGACCGTGTGCTGGTGGACGAGGAGGCGCCACCGGTCGCCGTCGTGCACGTAGGTGCTGGCGAGCGTCGCGCGGTACCGGCTCTCGCCCCGGCGTCCCCGGAACGCGTAGACGACGGTCGCGGTGTCCTGGCTGAGCACGAGCCGGGGCGGGCCGAGGTCGACCTCGTCCCAGCCGGGGGAGTCGTCCATCGCCGCGACGCACGCCGCCTTGTCCAGGACGGCACCGGGCACGACGACGAGCGCGTCGTCGCGCAGCACCTGCTCGTAGTCCGTGCCCTTGCCCTGCGCGAGGCGCCGTTCGATCGTCATGAGCTCGTCGACGGGGGAGGCGTCCATGCCCTCACGCTACGAGCGGGTCGTGCGGGCCGCCGCTCAGGGGAGCCAGCGCCAGCCCAGCGGGGTGGCGACGGCGTGGACCGGCCGGTCGTGCGGCTCGACGGGCAGCGGCCGGTCGGTCGCGTCGTAGACCTCCTCGGGGAAGACGATGGCGACGACCTTCACGTCGGGGCGCGCGTGCTCGAGCGCGCGGTCGTACCAGCCGCCGCCCTGCCCGAGCCGGACGCCGCGGGAGTCCACCGCGAGGGCCGGCGCGACGATGACGTCGGCGTGGGCGATCGACTCGGCGCCCAGGGGGTCGGTGCCGGGCTCGGGCGGTCGACCGGGCGCCCGGACCTGCAGGTCCTGCGGTCCGGCGTACTCGGCCCAGTCGCGGCTGAGTCCCGCGCCGAGCACGGGCAGCAGGATCCGGGTACCGCGTGCGGCGAGGCGTTCGAGCAGCGCGGTGGTGCGCGGCTCGGCCGGCCGAGCCGCGTAGGTGGCGACGCACGTCGCGCTCGCGACCTCGCCGATGGTCTCGACGACGTCCGCGATCGCGGCGTCCGCCTCGTGGCGGAGCCGCTCCGAACGTGACTGCCGGTTGCTCCGGATCGCCTTGCGGAGGATGTCCTTCGCGTCCTCGCTCTCGATGCTGCCGTGCAACGGGTAGGGCTGGACGAGGCCGCTCATGAACCCATTGTGCCCTTTGCGCGCCCCAGGCGTCCCGCACGACCCGCACGCGGCGCTCGCCACCCGCGGTAGCATCTCGGCGGGCGGAGACCCGGCCTGCTCGTCGGTGGCGCGGTACCGGTCTCCGTGGTACATCTCAGTGCCCGGGCACGGGTGACCGCACGAGAGGGCGCAGCGATGACGAGCAGGGCTGTGCGGGCGTGGAGCGTGACGCGCTCGTGGCCGGTGACGCTGCGCGAGGACACGCTCGGCGGAGCCGTCGTGCTCCGCCCCCTGCGACGGCGCGACGCGCAGGACTGGATGCGGCTGCGGGCGCGCAACGCCCAGTGGCTCGAGCGGTGGGAGGCGACGTCACCCGGTCCGGCGGCGCAGGTGCGGGGCGGGTCGCCCACGTTCGCGGAGTACGTCCGCGGGCTGTCCGCCCAGGCCCGCAGCGGGTCGGCGCTGCCGTTCGGCGTCGAGCTGGACGGCGAGCTCGTCGGCCAGCTGACCGTGTCGTCCATCACCTACGGGTCGCTGTGCGGCGCGAGCATCGGCTACTGGGTGGGCGAGCACGTCGCGGGGCGCGGGATCATCCCGACGGCGGTCGCGATGGCGACCGACTACTGCTTCGCCGTGCTCGGGCTGCACCGGATCGAGATCAACATCCGGCCCGAGAACGGACCGAGCCTGCGCGTGGTCGAGAAGCTGGGGCTGCGCGACGAGGGAGTGCGTGAGCGGTTCCTGCACATCCAGGGCCGGTGGTGCGACCACCGCACGTTCGCGATCACGAGCGAAGAGGTCCCGGACGGGCTGCTCCGGCGCTGGCAGGCCTCGCGCCACGAGATCTGACCGCCGCCCGAGGCACGACCGGTCCCCGCACGCCGGGACACGCCGGGCGCGCGTCCGTGGATCGGGGTGGTGCCTCACCTACCGTCGTGGTGTGGAATCGACCGCCGGACTCGTAGCACTCGCGCTGTTCGTCATGTGGATCGGCTTCTACGTCCCTCATCGCGTGCGGCACCGTCAGCAGCTGGTGGACGCACGGACGGAGGACCGGTTCTCCGGGTCGCTGCGCGTCCTGGCCGTGGCCGGACCGGGCAGCGCTGGAGCCCCGGTCCGGTGGGGCCTCGCGATGGCCGGACCGACCGCGGACGCAGGCGACCTGCCCGGCACCTCTCGCCCGAGCCTCGCGGCAGCACCGCACGACCAGGACCAGCGGGGTACGCACGAGGAGGGACAGCGCGACATGAGCACCAGCACCATCGCGGACCCGGCCGGCCGGGTCCGTCCCCGGACCGGAGCCCCGGAGCGGCCGTCGTCGTCCCGGCTCGCCGTGCTCGAGCGGCGTGCCGCCGCGGCGCGCCGCCGGCTCGCGCTGACCGCCGTCCTGCTGCTCGCCTCCGTGGCCGCGTGGACTGCGTTCGGAACCTCCCTCGTCGTGTGGTGGGTCGCCGTGCTGCCGACGGCGCTCCTCGCGGTCGTCCTCGTCCTGGGTCGGCGCGCGGTCCTGTCCGCACAGCGGTCCGACGCCGCGTGGGCGGCCGAGCGCCGTGCCGCGGCCCGGGCGGCGCGCGGGACCGCGTTGGGCAGCCCCCCGGCCCCGCGCGGCGCGCGACCCCGTGTCACCGGGCACGCCGTCCGCGGTTCGCAGACCAGCACCCAGATGATCCCGCGCGTGACGGCGGCCGACCTCGCCGCCGCAGCGGCGGCGAGGACGGCCGACGGGTCGACGTCGGCCGATGGCGCTCGCCAGGCGGTACCGGAGGCGCGTGAGACGTCGGAGCGATCCGGTGCGCGCGAGCATCAGGTGGCGCGTCGCGATGCGCAGGTGCCGGACGAGACGCGCGCAGCGAACGTCGCCGACCCGTCCGGCGGTGCCGGCGAGCCCGAGGTCGCAGGGCCGACGACGCCGAGCGGACGGGCCTGGGACCCCGTGCCCGTCCCGGCGCCGACGTACACGATGAAGCCCGCGGCGCCCCGTCGCGAGCCCGCTCCGCTGCCGCCGGAGGAGACGGCCCAGCCGGCACCGTCCGACCGGTCGGTCGCGGCGTCGTCGGTCCCGGCGGGCAGGGTCGACGAGGGGTCCGTGGCCGAGGACGCCAAGAAGCCCACGACAGAGACGCTCGGGCTGGACCTCAACGAGATCCTGGCTCGCCGCCGGGTCGCGGGGGAGTGACGGTCGGCTCGACCGGTTTGCAGGATCCTCCCCCGGGAGTGCTAATCTGTACCCGCTTCACGGGGCTATGGCGCAGTTGGTAGCGCGTCTCGTTCGCAATGAGAAGGTCGGGGGTTCGAATCCCCCTAGCTCCACCGACCAGAAGGCCGGAACTCTCGAGTTCCGGCCTTCTGCGCGTGCACCCACGGACTGCTGCGGCGGTACCGGAACCGGCAGATACGCAACAGGCCCGCTCCTCACCAGAGGTGAGGAGCGGGCCTGCTCCGTGACGCTGACGAAGGGTCAGCTGCAGGTGTAGGTCACGCCGTCCTCGAAGTGCGTGCCCGGGCCGAGCTCCGCGCACTTCTCGAGCACCGCGCTGGTCCCGATCCCGATCACGATGGCGACGATGATGCAGATCACGAGGACCACGGAGCCGACGATGATGCCCGCGAGCGCGAGGTTGTTCTTGTAGCCGGCCTTCTTGGACTTCCGGAGGGCCACGATGCTGAGGATGAGGCCCACGATGGACAGGCAGCCGAGGAAGGACAGGACGAGGCCGACGATCCCCATCGTCCGGCCCGGGTCCTGCTGGGGCGCCGAGTAGCCCGGCGTCGAGCTGTACTGAGGCGCCTGCGGAGCCTGGGGCGCCTGGCCGGCGTCGTACGATCCGGGCGCGCCGTACTGGGGGGCGCCGCCCTGCGGGGGCTGGCCGGCGGGGCCCGGCTGGGACTGGCCGTAGGGGTTCTGTCCCTGCGGATCCTCAGGCTGGCCGGGCTGCTGCGGGGTGGACATTCGTTGTCTCCTCGTCGGTCACGGAAAATGCCGTCACGACTCTCTCACATCTGGGGTTTCGAGGGGAACGAAACCTGCGGGATGATGGTGTCGTGAACCCACCAAACATCCGCTTCGTCTCGTTTGCGTCGACGATGGCTCTCGCCGTCGGGGCCGCTGCGGGGCTCGCCGGCTGCACGGTGGAGCGTGCGGAGGCGAACAGGACGACCGGACAGGGCACGCTGGTCGCTCGGGCCGCAGAGCCGTCGAGCCGGGTGACCGTCCTCGGGTCCGGCGACCCTGCGGAGCTCGCGCTCACGGCGAGCCAGACGTTCTTCTCCTCGGCCCCGGTCGTCGTCCTCGCACCCGCCGAGGACGCCGTGGCGCAGGGGGTGGCGGAGGTCGCCGCGGTCCAGCTCGCCGGCCCGGTGCTGCTCGTCGGCGGGTCGATCTCCGGCGACGGGCTGCGCAGGGAGCTCGCACGGCTCGGGACCGTCGCCGTCGTCGACGTCCGCGAGGACGCGCTGCCGCCGGGGCAGCGTGCCGACTCGGGCGCGGACGCCACCGGGCCCGCTGCCGGCGCGGACGACGCGCCGCTCCCGGACGCGTCGTCCCCGCTGGACGTGCCGGACGACGTCGAGCACGTGCGCCTGGACCCGGATGCGCTCACCCCGTCGGGCGAGCTCGACCAGCGCGACCTCGGCCGTGTCCTCGACGCGCTCCCCGCGCGCGGCGAGCCCGACGTGCTGACCGAGGTGCTCGTGCTCACGGAGGCGGAGGGCGACGAGCCCGCGGCGGTCGCGACGGCCAGGGCCGCCGGTGCCGTCCCGCTCGAGGTCCCGACCGGAGATCCCCGTGCGACGAGCGAGGTCGTCGAGGCGATCAGCTCGGCGAAGGCGCTCGCCGTCGTCGGGATCGGTGCCGGCTTCGGCACCTCGGAACAGCTCGGATGGCGCATCGCTGCCGCGGAGACCGGCACGGTCCTGGCGAACGGGACCCAGCTCGCGTTCGCGCAGGGCACGCGCTACGTCGTCGTCGGCGCGGACGACGTCACGGGAGCCGCGGGCCTCGTGGACGGCGGCGCGGCCGCGGCCGACCGTGCGGTCGCGGCGGCGGAACGGTTCGCGGCGCAGGACGCCGACGCGGTCACGGTCCCGGTGCTGGAGGTCGGGGCGACCCGGGTCTCCTCGCTGGCCGGCGAGGACGGCGACTACTCGGCCGAGACGGTGCCGGACGCGCTGCTGCCCGTCCTCGAGGCGGCCTCGGGCGCCGACGTACCCGTGCTGCTGCGGCTCGAGCCGGGAACCGGGACGTTCGACGAGCAGGTCGCCGAGTACGCGGACCTGCTCGCGCGCCCCGACGTCGGGGTGGTGCTCGACGCCCGTGGGCGGTACGTCGACGGCAGGCGCTCCGGGGTCGTCGAACCCGCCGAGGTGCAGGCCGCGCTCGACGCGGTGGCCGCGACGGTGCGCGAGCACGGGCTGCCGCAGAAGCTCGTCGTGCTGCAGACGTCCGACCCGGCGGTCGCGCGCCGGGGCGTGCGGCCGGCCGGGGGGCCCCCCCCCGCCGGCGCCGGGCGCGATACCGGCGACGGCGAGGTCGCGCTGGTCGTCCAGCCCGTCGGGGCCGGGGGGTACGGCGCACGGGCGCAGGCGTGGGCGGAGCTGGACGCGCTGCTCGACGACGTGTCGCCCGACGGCGTCCGGGCCGCCTGGACGACGGGGTCCTCGGACCCCGCGCTCGACGTCGCCGGCGTGCTCGCGCTCGACCCGGTGCCGCAGTACGTCGCGGGCCGCTAGGCGTCCTTCGGCGGAGGAGGCGGTGCGAACGGCTGGCCCACCGGTGCTCCGCCAGTTAAGGTGGAGTCCTTGCAAATTACGGAACGATTCGATCGCACCGTGCGGGCAGATCGGACGCCGACGTCACGAGGAGCCTGATGGTCGCGCTCATCCCCCAGCCGCTGGACGTGCGGACCGCTGACGGGCACCTCGCCCTGGGCGGTCTCGCACCTGAGGCCTCGCCGCCCGGTTCCGTGCCCGAGCCGCTCGTGCGCGTCGTCCTCGACGAGCTGTCCGCGATCCTCTCGGCACGGACCGCCGGCAGGGACCACGGTCCCGGGGAGGGCGATGCTCACCGGGCCGACCGACCACGCCAGGCGCCGCTGCGGCTGCGCATCGACCCGGTGGCCGGGCCCGCCGGTTCCACGGACCCCGAGCGGTACACCCTCGTCGTGACGGCCGACGGCGTCACGCTCACCGCCCCCGAGCCGCGCGGGCTCCTGCACGCCTCGCGGACGCTCGCCCAGCTCGTGGAGGCTCCCGGCGAGGGGGAGCAGGCCGCGCGCGTGCCCTGCGTCGTCGTGCACGACGCGCCGCGATACTCCTGGCGCGGACTGTCGGTCGACGTCGCGCGCCACTTCTTCGACCTCGACGCGCTGTGCCGCGTGGTCGACGTCATCGCGTCCTACAAGCTCAACGTGCTCCACCTGCACCTCACCGACGACCAGGGGTGGCGCGTCGAGTCCCCATCCAGACCGGAGCTGGTCGAGCTGTCGGCCGGCAGCGACGTGTCCGGCGGACCGGGCGGGCACCTCTCGCTCGCGGACCTCGAGGCACTCCAGGACCACGCCGCCGAGCGGGGCGTGACCGTCGTGCCCGAGATCGACGTCCCCGGTCACACCAACGCGGCCACCCACGCGTACGGCGAGCTGCGCCCGGACGGGGTCGCGACCGACACCTACCAGGGGATCGAGGTCGGGTTCTCCCGTCTCACGTACGACCTGCCCGCGACCGAGCCCTTCCTGCGCGACGTGCTCGGCGACCTCGCGCGGGTCACCGACGGACCGTACGTGCACTTCGGCGGGGACGAGGTGCTGAGGATGGAGGCCGACGAGTACGCCCGGTTCGTCGAGCTCTGCGAGCGGGTCGTCCTCGAGTCCGGCAAGACCCCGGTGGCCTGGCAGGAGGCGGCCAAGTCGCCGCTGCGTCCCGGCACCCTCGTGCAGTACTGGGACACCCACCCGGGCGACCTGACCTACCTCGTCGACGCGGCTCGTGCGGGCACGCGCGTGATCATGTCGCCGGCGAACCGGGTCTACCTCGACATGAAGTACACCGCGGACTTCCCGCTCGGGCTGGAGTGGGCAGGCCACGTCGAGCTCCGCGACTCCTACGACTGGGAGCCGGACGACGCCGTCCCCGGCCTCCCGCCGAGCGCGATCGAGGGGGTGGAGGCCGCCGTGTGGACCGAGACCCTCCGGACGCCCACCGACCTGTTCACGATGCTCCTGCCGCGACTGTCCGCCGTGGCCGAGGTGGCCTGGTCGGCGCCGGCGCGCAAGGACTGGGACGACTACCGTCGGCGGGTCGCGGTCCAGGGCGCGGCGTGGCGGCGCGAGGGTCTGCCGTTCCACCCGACGCCTCAGGTCGACTGGTGAGGGGACTCACAGCCGCTCGGCTCCCGACCGGCTGGCGCAGCCGTCAGGACCTTGCAAGCATCGAGTGATGCCCTCTCGTCTTTCCCCGTCCAGGCCGTCCCTCGTCGCGCTCGCGCTGGGTCTCGTCCTCGCCCTCGCGGGGTGCACGGGCGGCGGCTCGGGTCCCGGGCCCACGACCGACCAGGAGTCAGAGTCGTCCGAGCCCCCGGCGGCTGCCGCGGCGGACGTGGACGGCGTGCGTGTCCTGCCCGGGTCGGACGCGGGGACGCTCGCGCTCGACGCGAGCCGCGCCCTGTTCGCGTCGTCGCCGGTCGTGGTCGTCGTCGCGGACGGGTCGACCACGGGCGACGCTGAGGACGACGGCGAGGAGGGCAGCGACCCCGCCCCGAGCGTCGCCGTCGCGTCGGCGGCCGCCGACGTCGTCGCCGGGCCCGTGCTCGTGGTCGACGGGACCGTCACGCACGACGACCTCGCGGCAGAGCTCGAGCGGCTCGGGACGACCGCGGCTGTCGTCGTCCGGCCGGACGCGTCGGACACCGCGACAGCTGATCCCGCGGCGTCGGGCACCGCCACGCCCGAGGACCCCGCGACGTCGGGCACCACCACGCCCGAGGACCCCGTCGAGGAGCTGCTGGGAGATCTCGAGACGGTACGTGTCGATCCGACGGACGTCATGAGCGACGACGCGGCGGTGGACGACGACGCGCTCGCCGACGCGCTGGCCGACCTCCCGGAGACGGGCGAGCCACGACGGTCGACGGGGGTCCTCGCACTGACGGACCCCGCCGCCGCACCGGCGAGCGCGGCCGCGGAGGCGACCGCCCGCGCGTCGGGCGCGTCGCTGCTCGCCGTCCCCGGCGGCGATCCGCGGGCGTCCGCGGAGACGGTCCAGGGCGTGCACGACGCCCAGACGGCCGACGGCTACCGCGCGACCGTGGGCATCGGGTCGACCTTCGGCACCGACGACGACCTGTCGTGGCGGGTCGCGACCGCGGCCACCGGCGTCGAGCTGCCCGCGGGCGGTCAGCTCACCCTGCCCGGCAAGCGGTACGTCGCGCTCTACGGAGCGCCGGGAGTCGCATCTCTCGGAGTCCTGGGCGAGCAGGACGTCGACGCGACCATCGCGCGGGCGAAGAAGCTCGCCGCCCAGTACGAGGACCTGTCGGACGAACCCGTCGTGCCGACGCTCGAGATCATCACGACGGTCGCCGCCGGGGCGGCCGGCGACGACGGCAACTACTCGAACGAGCGCCCCGCCGACCTCGCCCGGCCCTACGTCGACGCCGCACGCGAGGCCGGCGTGTACGTCGTGCTGGACTTCCAGCCCGGCCGGACCGACTTCCCCACCCAGGTGAAGCAGTACGAGGACCTCGTCCTCGAGCCGAACGTGGGTGTCGCGCTCGACCCGGAGTGGCGGCTCGGCAAGGACGAGAAGCACCTCGAGCAGATCGGGCACGTGGACGTCGACGAGGTGAACGCGGTCGGCGACTACCTCGCGGGGCTGGTCCGGGACAACGACCTGCCGCAGAAGACGTTCCTGCTGCACCAGTTCCGTACGTCGATGATCGCCGGTCGCGAACGGCTCGACACCGGTCACCCGGAGCTCGCCGTCGTCATCCACGCCGACGGGCAGGGCGGCCAGGAGGCCAAGCAGGCGACGTGGCGCACCCTGCACCACGGCGCCCCCGACGGCGTGTACTGGGGCTGGAAGAACTTCTACGACGAGGACGCGCCGATGCTCACCCCGGAGCAGACCATGCGGGTCGAGCCCACCCCGGACTTCATCAGCTACCAGTGAGCGACGCGTCCGCCGGTCACACCCAGCTCGGCAGCCACATGTGCGCGTTCCAGAACCAGTACGGCACCTGCCAGCCCGTCCAGACCGGGTAGAAGAACACGCTCACGACGCCGATCACCGTCAGGAGCGCGACGATCCCGGCGCGGACGTGGGACCGCCGGACCCGGGAGTGCTCGGTGTCCTCCAGCGCGACCGTCAGGACGTACACGAGCGTGAGCACGACCCACGGCGTGAACGCGATCGAGTAGAACGTGAAGATCGTCCGGTGCGCGTACCCGAACCACGGCAGCCACCCGGCCGCGATGCCGCTGAGGACCGCGAGGGCCCGCCAGTCGCGCCGCAGGAGCAGCAGGACGAGCGCCGCCACGACCGCGAGCGCCGCGGACCACCACAGGATCGGGTTGCCGAGCGACGTGATCGCGCGCGCGCAGGTGTCGACGCCGCACCCGCTCGCGCCGACGGCGTCCTTGCGCCAGTAGAACGACGTCGGGTGCCACTGCACGATCCACCCGAGGGGGTGCGCGGCGTACGGGTGGTCCGACTCGAGCCCGTTGTGGAACTCCCACATCCTGCGGTGGTACTCCCACAGGGAGCGCAGGGCCGGCGGGAGCCACGGCACGCCCTCCCCGGGGCTCTCCACGGCCCACTGGCGCAGGTAGGCCCCGGAGGAGGCGAACCACGACGTCCACGCGGCGAGGTAGGACACCAGCGCCGTCGGGACCATGACGAGCGCCGCGGGGATCGCGTCGACGATCAGCGCGTCCTCCCACCAGCGACCGACCCCGGCCGTGCGGCGGGCCGTCGCGTCCCACAGGACCGAGAGCACGGCGAACACCGCGAGGAAGTAGATGCCGGACCACTTCACCCCGCACGCGAGGCCGAGCGAGACGGCGGCGGCGAACCGCCACCAGCGCCAGCCGAGGCGCGGCCCGTACCTCCCGATCACGCCCCCGGCGTCGAGGATCGCGGCGCAGCGGTCCGCGAGGCGCCGTCGGGCCTGCTCGCGGTCCAGCAGCAGGCACCCGAACGCGACCAGCACCCAGAACATGAGCATGTTGTCGAGCAGCGCGATGCGCGAGTGGACGATCGCCTCGCCGTCCACGGCCATGAGCGCCCCGGCGACGATCCCCATCGCGGTCGACGCGAACAGCCGTCGCGCGATGCGCGCGACCAGGACCACCGCGACGATGCCCACGACCGCGGACGCGATGCGCCAGGACCACGGGTTCTCGGCACCGCCGAACAGTCGCATCCCGCTCGCGATCATCCACTTGCCGAGCGGCGGGTGGACGACGTAGTCGGCGCTCGGGAGGTACGTGTCGACGTCTCCCGCCTCGAACGCGGGGTTCGGCTCCTCGGGCCAGTCCGCCTCGTAGCCGACGCGCAGCAGGGTGTAGGCCTGCTTGACGTAGTAGGTCTCGTCGAACACGAGGGAGCCGGGCTTGCCGAGGTTCCACAGCCGGAGCACCGCGGCGACGACGGCCACGATCGCGACGCCCAGCCAGCCCCACAGCCGGTCGTGGCGCGTGGCGCCCAGCGCCAGCCGTCGCGCTCCCAGCAGCGCGACGAGCAACCGCTCACGGTGGTTCGGCGGGTCGGTCGGGCCGACGTCGCGGTGGGGCTCGTCGACGCTCGACGTCAGGTCGCGCTCGGGCGTGGCCGCGGGTCGGTCGGACACGTCGGGATGGCGATCGGCCGGCGGCTGGGACACGCAGGACATGGTAGGCGCTCGCCGCTGTGGCACCCTGGCCCCATGCCCGCCCCGACCCCCGACCGCCCGCGCCGCGCGCCGACGTCCGGCACCGGCTCCGACGTGCTGCCCGGCACCGCGGCCGCCTCGCGCGAGGCGGGCCACCTCGTGCTCGCCGGTACGCCGATCGGCGACGTCGAGGACGCGAGCCCGCGCCTGCGCCGCCTGATCGCCGAGGCCGACGTGGTCGCGGCCGAGGACACGCGTCGGCTGCACGCGCTCGCGTCGCGGCTCGGCGTCCAGGTCGGCGGGCGCGTCGTGAGCCTGCACGAGCACAACGAGAGCGAGCGGGCGGACGACCTGCTCGACGTCGTGGCGGGCGGGGGGACCGTCCTCGTGGTGTCCGACGCCGGGATGCCCGCCGTGTCCGACCCCGGGTTCCGGGTCGTGGCGCGGGCGGTGGAGCGGGACGTCCCCGTGACGTCGGCGCCGGGGCCGAGCGCCGTGCTGACCGCGCTCGCGCTGTCCGGGCTGCCGACGGACCGGTTCTGCTTCGAGGGGTTCCTCCCGCGCAAGGCCGGGGACCGGTCACGGGCGCTCGCCGCGCTCGCGGACGAGCGTCGGACGATGGTCTTCTTCGAGGCGCCGCACCGGGTCGCGGAGGCGCTCGCGGCGATGGCGGACGCGTTCGGCGCGGACCGGCCGGCCGCCGTCGCGCGCGAGCTGACGAAGACGTACGAGCAGGTGCTGCGGGGCGGGCTGGGCGAGCTCGCGGCCCGTGCGGCCGACGAGGCGCTGCGAGGGGAGATCTGCGTCGTGGTCTCCGGAGCTCCGGCGCGCGGCCCGGTGCCGCTCGCGGACCTGGTGCCGGAGGTGCTCGCGCGCGTCGACGGCGGCGAGCGGCTCAAGTCGGTCGTGGCCGAGGTCGCGGAGGCCGCGGGCGTGCACAAGCGCGACCTGTACGCGGCAGCGCTGGAGTCGCGAGCCCGCTGACGACGGCCTGCGCCGACGAGCTGTCAGCGGGGGTGAGGCTGGGGACTCACGGAGTGCTGACAGGTCGGGGATCAGTGCCCGACGACGGTGCTCACGTCCAGCTCGACGCCTGCCGCCCGGAGCTCCTCGCGCGCCGCGGCGCCCAGCTCCGGCGTCACCGGCACCGTGAGGTCGGTGAGCACCCGCGTCGCGAGCCCGAGCGCGTGGGCGTCCAGGGCCGTCGCCCGCACGCAGTGCGACTCCGCGATGCCGACGACGTCGACCGTCCCGACGCCCGCGGCCCGCAGCAGGTCCGCGAGCTCGCGTCCCTGCGGGTCGACTCCCTCGAAGCCCGAGTAGGCCGCCCGGTACTCGCCCTTCTTCACGGCCACGTCCGCGTCGAGCCCTGCGAGCGCGGGGTGCAGCTCGGCGTTCGGCGTCCCCGCCACCCCGTGCGGCGGCCAGGTGTCGACGAAGTCGGGGGACGCGCTCCAGTGGTCACCGGGGTCGACGTGCCAGTCCTGGGTCGTCACGACGAGGTCGTAGTCGCCGCGGTGGTCGCGCGCGAAGTCCGCGATGCGCTGCGCGACGTCGTTCCCACCCTCGACGGCGAGCTCGCCGCCCTCGCAGAACGTGGGCTGGACGTCGACGACGATCAGGGCGCGGCGGTCCGGGGTCAGCTCGGTCATGGTCCCACTCTGCCACCGTGCCGGTGCGGTCGGCAGGAGTCAGGCCCGGCGCGGGGTCCAGAACGACCACGGCTCGTCCTCCGGCCCGAGCGCGCCGTACTCGCGCACCCCGTAGGGCTGGTCCGTCGGGCCGAACGTGATCGTCCCCCCGCGCGCCACGACGGCGGCGTGGTGCGCGTCGACGTCCTGCACGGTGACGACCAGCATCCCGGTCGCCGCGCCGAGCGCCGCGGGCGAGGCGAGCCGCCACCGCGGCGCGACCCGGTGCAGCAGCACGAGTCCGTCCACCGTGCGCACCTCGGCGTGCACGACCTCACCCTGGTCGTCACGGTGCACCGGGCCGGGCTCCAGACCGAAGACGCGCACGAGGTGCTCGTGGGCGCGCCCGAGGTCCGCGTAGACGAGGACCGCGATCCTGCGCAGCGGTTCGGTCGCCGCGAGCCCGGTGTCCTCGAGCACCGCGAGCAGCCGGCGGCAGACGTCGGTGTCGGGCTCGTCGTCGCTCGACGACGCCGGGCCGCTTCCGCCGGGGAGCGACGTGCTCGCGTCGGTGAGCCGGTGGAGCAGCCGCTCGGTGCGCAGCACCTCGTGCTCGAGCGCGGCGAGGTGGTTGCGCAGCGCGCCGTCGAGCCGCCACGAGGGATCGTCGAGAGCACGCGAGATCTCGTCGAGCGGTGTGCCGAACCGCCGCAGGACGCTGATCCGGTAGAGCCGCTCGACGTGCTCGCGACGGTAGACGCGGTGCCCGGCCGGCGTCCGGTCTGGACGCAGCAGGCCGACGTCGTCGTAGTGGTGCAGGGTGCGCACGGTCAGCCCCGAGGTGGCGGCGAGCTCACCGACGCGCCAGGTGCTCGACCCCTCGCTGCTCACGGTTCACCGCGTGGGGGTGCTCAGGGCCCACCGGTGCCCGAACGGGTCGACGAGCCAGCCGCGCCGCTCGCCGTCCTGCTCGGTGGGCTCGCGGTCGGGCGTCGCGCCGGCCGCGACCGCCGCGGCGTAGGTCGCGTCGACGTCGTCGACCTCGAGCACGACGGCGCTCGTGCTGTGCCCGACGGTCGCCGGGGCGTACGCGCCGTGGTCGTGGTACTCGTCCGACAGGTAGAAGACGTCCGTACCGATGCCGAGGGCGACGAACCCGATCTTCGTGCCGTCGTCGTAGCGCTCTCCCGTCTCGCGCGCTCCGAACGCCGCGGCGTAGAACGCGACGGCCGCCGCGCCGTCGTGCACCGTCAGGTACGGGACCAAGCGTGTCATGTCCGTCTCCCTCGCCGGGCGGCGGTACGTCGCCGCCGCTCCCGACGACCGTAGGCCCTCACGCCACGTGAGGTGCAAGGGCCTGGGCGAGACGCGACGGCGGGCCCGCAGGCGCGGGCGTACGCTTCCGGGACCCGAGTCCCGCGCGAGCCCCGCGCGGGCACCTGCACAGAGCTGGAGCACTGCGATGGAGTTCCGCCGGATCCCCGGTCTGCCGCCCTACGTCTTCACGATCATCGACGGGCTGAAGATCGAGGCACGCCGAGCAGGTCGCGACGTCGTGGACCTGGGGTTCGGCAACCCGGACCTGCCGAGCCCGGAGATCGCGGTCGAGAAGCTCGCGGAGGCCGCGCACAACACGCGCAACCACCGCTACTCGGCGTCGCGGGGGATCCCCAAGCTGCGCGAGGCCGTCGCGGGCCTGTACCAGCGCAGGTTCGGTGTGAGCCTCGACCCGGAGACGGAGATCATCTCGACGATCGGCGCCAAGGAGGGCTTCAGCCACCTCATGTGGGTGCTGCTGCAGCCGGGCGACGTCGCGCTCGTCCCGACCCCGAGCTACCCCATCCACATCTGGGGTCCCTACTTCGCGGGTGCCGACGCCCGGCAGGTCCCCATCGGCGACGGGACGGACGCCGCGGGGTACATCGATCGCATCATCGAGGCGTGGGAGCTGGGCTGGCCCAAGCCGCGCGTGGTCGTGCTGTCGTTCCCGCACAACCCGACGACGACCGTCGCGACCAAGGAGGACCTGCAGCGCCTCGTCGACTGGGCGCGCGACAAGGACGTCGTGCTCGTGCACGACCTCGCCTACGCCGACATGACGTTCGACGGGTTCCGCCCGCCGTCGATCATGGAGTGCGACGGCGCGCGCGAGGTCGCCGTCGAGCTGTACTCCATGACGAAGTCGTTCTCCATGGCGGGCTGGCGCGTGGCGTTCCTCGTGGGCCGCCGCGACGTCGTGGGCGCGCTCGCGAAGCTCAAGAGCTACCTCGACTACGGCACGTTCCAGCCCATCCAGATCGCAGCGACCGTGACGCTCAACGAGGCGACCGAGTACCCGCAGGAGGTCTCGGGCGTGTACGAGTCCCGGCGCGACGCCCTCCACGACGGCCTGCAGCGCATCGGCTGGGACATCCACAAGCCGGGCGGCACGATGTTCGCGTGGGCGCGCATCCCCGAGCCGTACCGCGACATGGGCTCGATCGAGTTCGCGACCCACATCGTCTCCGAGTGCGACGTCGCGGTCTCGCCGGGCGTCGGCTTCGGCCCGGGCGGCGACGAGTTCGTCCGCTTCGCGCTCATCGAGAACGAGCACCGCATCGCCCAGGCGATCCGCGGCCTGAAGCGCGGCCTCACGCGCCTCTGACCCGCGAGATCGACCTGTACGTCGTGACGTCGACCCACCGAGGGTCGATCTCGGACGTACGGGTCGACCTCGCGGGCGGGCGCCTGAACCGCGACGATGGGGTGATGCGAAATTGCTGTCGGCGCGGAGCCGCCGTCGTCATCGGTGTGCTCGCCGCGGCGCTCGCGGCCTGCTCGTCCGGGCAGGGGCCTTCGCCCACCGGCTCCGGCTCGGGCGGTCCGCCCGCGACGTCCGACGCCTCCTCGGAGCCCCCGGAGGAGCCGGCCGAGACCGACCCGACGCCGTCCGGTGAGACGGGGCTCGTCGTCGTCCCCGACGTGGAGGTCGAGGTGGCCGACGTCGCGACCGGCCTCGACGCGCCGTGGGGGCTCGCGGGCCTGCCGGACGGGACGCTGCTCGTCTCGCTGCGCGACGAGCGCGGTCTCGTGGTCGTCGACCCCGACTCGGGCGAGATCCAGGACGTGGGCGGGCCCGGTGCCGACGAGCTGCGGGACGAGACGGTGACGGGCGGCGAGTCGGGACTGCTCGGGGTCGCGGTGGGTCCCGAGGGGGGCGACGGCGCGGGCGAGGTGTTCGTGTACCGCACGGCCGCGGACGGGAACGAGGTGCTGCGCGGGACGCTGGACGGTACCGGGCTGTCCGAGCTCGACGTCGTGCTCGACGGGATCCCCGCCGCGCAGTTCCACGACGGGGGACGGCTCGCCTTCGGTCCCGACGGGTTCCTCTACGTCGCGACCGGGGACGCGACGCAGGACGGCACGTCGCAGGATCCCGGGTCGCTCGGTGGGAAGATCCTGCGCATCACGGTCGACGGCGAGCCCGCCCCCGACAATCCGGAGCCCGGGTCGCCGGTGTGGAGCCTCGGGCACCGCAACGTCCAGGGGATCGCCTGGGACCCGACGGGGCGGATGCTCGCGAGCGAGTTCGGGCAGAACACGTGGGACGAGCTCAACGTCGTCGAACCCGGTGGCAACTACGGCTGGCCCGACGTCGAGGGATCGGGCGGGCAGGCCGACGGGTTCGTGGACCCGGTCGCGATCTGGGGGACCGACGACGCCTCGCCCAGCGGTCTCGCCGCCACGCGCGAGGGCGCGTACCTCGCAGGGCTGGGAGGCGAGCGGCTGTGGCGCGTCCCGTTCGCGTCGCCCGACGGCGGGTCGTCCGCCGACGCGTTCGGTGAGCCCCAGGTGGTGGTCGAGGACCTGGGCCGGTTGCGCGCCGTGCTCGTCGATCCCGCGGTCGAGCAGGGCGAGGACGGGTCGTCGGCCCTCTACGTCCTGACGAACAACACCGACGGACGCGGCGAGCCGCGCAGCGGGGACGACCGGCTCGTGCGCGTCGCGATCAGCCCTGCGTCCTGATCGTCCGATATCGCCGCGCGCTCGCGACCACCGGGTGCACGCCCCGGTGAGCGTTCGTGAAGAGTCTGGGAGCGTCCCCGCGTGGTTTGGTCGTTCATAACGGATCGGTTACGGTCGATTGTCTCGTGCTGCAGGATGCACCTGGAAGGTGTATCGGCCACGCGAGCTCGCGGCGTCGGACGCGCACCAGGCGTGACGCCGACTCACGGCCGGACGGGCTGAACCGGAACGGACTCCCGCGTCTCCACGAGGCGTGCGGACATCCGGCCGGGCCCGGATACCTCCCGAAGACTTGGACCACCATGCGCAACCCCTTCCGTACGACCGCGCCCGCGGTCGCGCCCGAGGACGTCCACCAGACTCCCGACGGCGGCACGGCGTCCGACACCACGACGCCGACCACGCGCGCGAACCGGCGCGCCCTGAACCGCTCGTCCCGTCGTCGGCGGCTCACCGTCGTCGCTGCCGCGACCGCGCTCGCGTTCGTCGGGACCGGTGCGGTGACCTACAGCCACGCGAGCAAGACCGTCACGGTCGACGTCGACGGGTCGACCCGGACCGTGACCACCACCGCAGGGACGGTCGCCGGTGCCCTCGACGCGGCAGGGGTCGAGGTCGACGATCGCGACGCGGTCGCCCCGGACCCGGCCCAGCCGCTGCACGAGGGCTCCGACGTCGTCGTTCGCCTGGGCAAGAAGGTCACCGTCGAGACGGACGGGAAGCCCTCGGACGTCTGGCTCACCGCTCTCGACGCGAACGAGGCCCTCGACACGCTCGCAGCGCGCGGTGACGACGTCAGCCTCGTCGCGTCGCGCTCCGGCGAGCGTGCGTCGCTCGGGATCAGGCTCGACACCGACGGTCCGGTCGAGGTCGTCGCCGACGACGAGACGGTGACCGTCCCCGACGGCAGCGCCGGTGCCGACGCGGTGCTCGCCGAGGCCGACGTCGAGCTCGGTGAGCTCGACCGGGTGAGCGTGCGCCCGACCGAGGACGACGAGGCGGACGCCGCCGTCGCCCTGGTGGTGCAGCGGGTCGAGGTGAAGCGCGAGAAGACCACGAAGGCGCTGCCGTTCGAGACCGTCGAGAAGTCCGACTCGTCGCGCTACACCGACGACCCCGCCGTCGTGAAGCGCGAGGGCAAGAAGGGCACGCGGACCACCGTCGCCGACGTCACGCTCGTCGACGGCTCGGAGGAGTCCAGCGACGTCGTGTCCGACGAGGTCACCACGAAGCCCGTGGACAAGGTCGTGGTGCGAGGGACCAAGGAGCGCCCGAAGGACCCCAAGACGATCGGGAAGCTGATGGCGGCCGAGCGCGGCTGGACCGGTGCCCAGTGGCAGTGCCTCGACAACCTGTGGACCAAGGAGTCGGGCTGGAGCACGACGGCGGACAACCCGACGTCGAGCGCCTACGGGATCCCGCAGTCGCTGCCGGGCTCGAAGATGGCCTCCAAGGGCTCCGACTGGGCGACCAACCCGGCGACGCAGATCGCGTGGGGCCTGGACTACATCGCCGGCTCGTACGGCTCGCCGTGCGGAGCGTGGAGCCACTCGCAGTCGGTCAACTGGTACTGAGCGGACCGTGCGCTCCCGGACGTCCGGGCGCCTGACCGCGACGGACGACTAGGATCGGGCCCCATGACCCACATCCTCTCGGCCGTGGCGTGGCCGTACGCGAACGGCCCGCGCCACATCGGTCACGTCGCAGGTTTCGGTGTTCCGTCGGACGTCTTCAGCCGGCACATGCGCATGGCGGGTCACGACGTCCTCATGGTCTCCGGGACGGACGAGCACGGCACGCCGATCCTCGTGCAGGCCGACAAGGAGGGCGTGAGCCCGCAGCAGCTCGCGGACCGCTACAACCGCGTCATCACCGAGGACCTGCAGCAGCTCGGCCTGACGTACGACCTCTTCACGCGGACCACGACGCGCAACCACTACGCCGTCGTGCAGGAGATGTTCCGCACGGTCCACAAGAACGGCTACATGGTCGAGCAGAAGACCATGGGCGCGATCTCGCCGTCCACGGGCCGCACGCTGCCGGACCGCTACATCGAGGGCACGTGCCCCATCTGCGGGTACGACGGCGCGCGCGGTGACCAGTGCGACAACTGCGGCAACCAGCTCGACGCGATCGACCTGATCAACCCGAAGAGCAAGATCAACGGCGAGACGCCGAAGTTCGTGGAGTCGAACCACTTCTTCCTCGACCTGCCGGCGTTCGTCGACGCGCTGGGGGACTGGTTGCGCACGCGCACCGCGTGGCGTCCGAACGTCCTGAAGTTCTCGCTCAACCTGCTCGACGACGTGCGCCCGCGCGCCATGACGCGAGATATCGACTGGGGGATCCCCGTCCCGCTCGACGGGTGGGAGGACAACCCGAGCAAGCGCCTCTACGTCTGGTTCGACGCGGTGATCGGGTACCTGTCCGCCTCGATCGAGTGGGCGCGCCGCTCGGGCGACCCGGACGCGTGGCGCGCGTTCTGGAACGACCCGGAGGCGCGGTCGTACTACTTCATGGGAAAGGACAACATCACGTTCCACTCCCAGATCTGGCCGGCCGAGCTGCTGGCGTACGACGGCCGGGGGAGCAAGGGCGGTGCGCCCGGCCCGTACGGCAACCTGCAGCTGCCGACCGAGGTCGTCTCGAGCGAGTTCCTCAACGTCGAGGGGCAGAAGTTCTCGTCCTCGCGCGGCGTCGTGATCTACGTGCGCGACATGCTCGCGCGCTACCAGCCGGACGCGTTCCGCTACTACGTCGCCTCGGCGGGCCCCGAGACGCAGGACGTCGACTTCACGTGGGCGGACTTCCAGCGCCGGACCAACGACGAGCTCGTCGCGGGCTGGGGCAACCTCGTGAACCGCACGGCGAGCATGGTGCACAAGAACTTCGGCGCGATCCCGACGCCGGGCGAGCGGCACCCGGTCGACGAGGGCGTGCTCGCCACGACGACCACGGCGTTCGGCCGGGTCGGCGAGCTCATCGCGACGCACCGCCAGCGTGCCGCGGTCGCCGAGGCGATGAAGACGGTCGGCGAGGTGAACAAGTACGTCTCGGACACCGAGCCGTGGAAGCTCAAGACCGACCCGGAGCGGCTCGGGACCGTGCTGCACACGGTGACGCAGGCCGTGAGCGACCTCAACACGATCCTGTCGCCGTTCCTGCCGCACTCGGCCCAGCAGGTGCACGAGGCGTTCGGCGGAACCGGCACGTTCGCCCCGCAGCCGCGCATCGACGAGGTCACGGACCTCGACGACGACTCGCGCCGCTACCCGATCATCACCGGCGACTACCGCCAGGGGGAGGGTGGGACGGTCCCGGCGTGGGAGCCGCGCCCGGTGGCCCCCGGCACGCCCGTGGGCAAGCCGACCCCGGTGTTCACCAAGCTCGACGACTCGATCGTCGAGGACGAGCTGGACCGGTTGCGCGAGTCCTCCTGAGCCCGACGCAGGAGCTCGGTCCCCGAACGAGACGTCCTACCTCGGCGAAGGAGGAGGCATGGCCAGGAACCGCGAACGCGGATGGCCGCCGGACCCGGAGCCGCTCCGGGTCCCCGTGGTCGACAACCACACGCACCTGGACTCGATCGCGGACGTCCTGCCCGACGACGTCCCTGCCCCCGACCCGGCAGCGCACCTGGAGCGCGCAGCCGCGGTAGGTGTGGACCGGGTCGTCCAGGTCGGCTGCGACCTGCCGTCGGCACGCTGGACCGACGCCCTCCTGCGTGGCGGGATCTCGTCCGTGGTGGGGGCCGTGGCCATCCATCCGAACGAGGCCGTGCTGCACGGGGGGGTGCGGGAGGTCGGGCCGGACGGGCTCGAGCCCGCCCCCCAGGCGCACCACGCGGTCTCCCTCGACGAGGCGATCGCCGAGGTCGCGGCCATCGCGCGCGCGAACGAGCGGGTGCGGGCGATCGGTGAGACCGGCATGGACCTGTTCCGTACAGGCGCCCAGGGCGAGCATGTACAGCGTCAGGCGTTCCGGGCCCACGTCGCGCTCGCGAAGGAGCTGGGCCTCGCGCTGCAGATCCACGACCGGGACGCGCACGCAGAGGTGCTCGACGTGCTCGCCCGCGACGGCGCGCCGGAACGCACGGTCTTCCACTGCTTCTCGGGCGACGCCGCGATGGCACGGTTCTGCGCCGGGCAGGGCTGGTACCTCTCGTTCGCCGGTCCGGTCACGTTCCGCGCCAACGACGGGCTGCGCGCGGCTCTGCGCGAGGTCCCCCTCGGCCAGGTGCTCGTGGAGACCGACGCCCCGTACCTCACGCCGCACCCCTACCGCGGCCGTCCGAACGCTCCGTACGTCCTGCCGGTGACCGTGCGTACCCTCGCGTCGGAGCGCGACATCGACGTCGACGACCTGTGCCGGCAGATCTCCGCGACGTCGACGAGCGTCTACGGCTCCTGGTAGCCGCGACCGGGTGAACCGGAGGTTTCACCCGGGCGCCCGCGTCCGCTACGGTCGACACGGTGCCTCGTGCACCGTTCGACGTCACGCACCCGTGCGTCGGGCCCGCAGAGGGAGTCCGACCCGCCCAGGAGGGAACGCCGCGTGCTCGCACCTGACGGGACCGTGCGCCGCCGCATGCAGCGCGTCGTGGCACAGGGGGCGGTCGTCGTCACCCTCCTCGGGGTCATCGGGGCCTTCGCGACGATGCACAAGAGCGTGGTCCTCGACGTCGACGGTGACGTCCACCAGGTCTCGGCGTACGGCCGGACCGTCGCCCAGGTGCTCGACTACCAGGACGTCTCGGTCGCGCCCGAGGATCTCGTCGAGCCGGCGCTCGACGACCCGGCCCGGGACGGCGGAACGATCCTCGTGCGCTCGAGCCAGGACGTCACGCTCGAGATCGACGGCCGCGAGCAGACGATCACCACGACCGCGCAGACGGTGGGAGAGCTCCTGACCTACCTCGGACCGCGCGCGGAGAACGCCGTCACCGACGTCTCGCGCTCCCAGGAGCTGGGCCGCGAGCCGATCCGCGTCTCGACCCTCAAGACCGTGCGCGTCGCCGTGGACGGTGTGGTCATGCCCATCACGACACCCGAGGCCACGGTCCGGGGTGCCCTCGCCCAGGCGGGGATCACGCTGGCCGAGGGCGACAGCACGTCCGCGCCGCTCGACGCCGCCGCCGTCGACGGCATGCTCGTCCTCGTGAGCCGGGCCGCGGCGACGTCGGACACCTCGACCGAGGTCCTGCCGTTCGAGACCGAGGAGGTGGAGGACCCCAACCTGCCGGAGGGCCACCGGGTCGTGGTGCAGTCGGGCCACGTGGGCGAGGCCACGACGACGTACTCCGTCGAGACCCTCGGCGGCGCGGAGGTGTCTCGCACGGTGCTCGCGCAGGTCGTGACCGTCGAGCCGCGCGACGAGATCATCAAGATCGGCACGATGGACGTCTCGGTCTCGGTCGACCCCGGCTCGTCTCGCGCGATCGCCCGGTCGCTGGCAGCGCAACGGGGTTGGGGGGACGACCAGTTCTCGTGCCTCGACAAGCTCTGGGCCAAGGAGAGCGGCTGGCGCGTCGATGCCGACAACCCGTCCTCGAGCGCGTACGGGATCCCGCAGGCGCTGCCCGGGTCGAAGATGGCGAGCGCGGGTTCCGACTGGCGGACCAACCCGGCGACCCAGATCACGTGGGGCCTCGGCTACGTCGAGGGCCGCTACGGGACACCGTGCTCCGCCTGGTCGCACTCGGTGGCCGTGGGCTGGTACTGACGGGTCGCAGCCTCCGTCACCTCACGTCGTCGGCTCGCGTGAGCATGCGCACGTAGTGCGGGTTCTCCATGATGCCGAGGACGTTGCCGAACGGGTCCACGACGGCTGCGGTGACGAACCCCTCGCCGTTCCCACGCTCGACGACTCCCTCGTACTCGGTCGCACCCAGCTCGAGGAGACGGGCGAACGACGACCGCACGTCGCCGACGTGCCAGTTGACGACAGCGCCCCCCGGTGCGTCGGGCTGGGGGTGCGGCGAGTACGAGCGCGCGATGATCCCCAGCTCGTGCTCGTGGTCCCCGACGCGGAACTCCACGTAGCCGCCCGGGACCACGTAGTAGGGCTCGCGGCCGAGGACGGCCGTGTACCAGGCCGAGGCGGCCTCCAGGTCGTCCGCCCACAGGTTCAGCGTCGCCATCCCTCGCAGCATGCTCGTCTCCCTCGCGTGGTCTCGTGCGCGGGCGGGTCTGCGCCCTCGCCGTGCACGGCTTCTCGGCCGTGAGCGCGACGCTACGAGCCTTTGCGGAACCTTCGGTTCCTCTTTCCGCGTCGGTGCCGGAGGATGGAGCCGTGCTCGACACCTCCGTCCGCCTCCTGCGGCTGCTCGCGCTGCTGCCGTCGCGCCCGACCTGGACGGGGCCCGAGCTGGCGGGCCGGCTGGGTGTGACGACGCGCACGGTGCGCAACGACGTCGAGCGGCTGCGGCTGCTCGGGTACGAGGTGCGCTCGACGCCCGGGGCCACGGGCGCCGACGCGCTGCGCGCAGCCCTGGTGAGCGTTCCGGCGGGAGGGCCGACGGTCGACCCGCAGGTCCTGACCGACGTCGCGACCGCCGTGCGCGATCGTGTCGGGCTGCGCGTGGAGTATCGCTCGCACGACGGGTCGACGAGCCTGCGCGCCGTCGGCTGACCGTGATCGACCCGCCGGAGCTGCGCGTGGTCCTCGAGCGCGCGGGCGAGCGAGCTGCTCGCGCGGCGGGGCGCGCGTGACGGCCGTCGGGTCGTGCGACCCGCTCGTGAGGAGTGCGTGGAGACTGCTCCGACATTCACGGAGATACTCGGACAGAACCTCCGAACATATCGCGCCAGGGGTTGGACTTCGATAACGGATCGGTTACGGTCGATCGTCGCCCGATGTGTGAGCGCACCTTCGACGGACCGGACCGGTCGGTGGAGCACGGTGCACGATCGCGCGGACGATGCGTCGCCGTCGGACCCTGGGGAAGGGGTGTCGAGGCGTCGCCGGTAGCCGGATCGGCTGTTCGAGACCTTGTGGTGCCCGTCCCTGCGGAGGCGGGCGGCACGGTGCGCACGCGCGCCGAGGCCACGGGTGGTGCGCACGCGCCGTCGAGCATCCGTGCCCGGGCCCCTCGACGACTGGACCCGAGTGAACAATCCCTTCCGACGGACCGCGGACGCGGCCGGAGCTCCACAGAGCACCGACTCCACCCAGACCCTCTTCGACCCCACGGTCGAGACGCCGGCAGCAGCCGCCTCGACCCCGACGGCCCGCCGTCGCCGCTGGCCGATCGTCGCCGGCGCGACCGCCGTCGCCCTCCTTGCCACCGGCGGTGTCGCCTACGCCAGCGCCCACAAGACCGTCGAGCTCGACGTCGACGGCGAGATCACCACCGTCTCCACCTTTGCCGGCTCCGTCGACGGCCTCCTCGAGGAGCAGGGCGTGAGCGTGGACGATCACGACCTCGTGGTCCCCGCGTCCGGCGCCGCGCTGCGCGGCGGGAGCGACGTCGTCGTGCGCTACGGGCGCGAGGTGCCCGTCCAGATCGACGGCGAGGACGACTCCGTCTGGCTGACCGCGCTCGACGCGGACGAGGCCCTGACCACCCTGTCCTCCCGCGGCAGCGACGTGCGTCTCGTGGCGTCGCGCTCCGGCGAGCGCGCGTCCCTGCCGATCCGCCTCGAGGCGGACGGCCCCGTGAACGTCGTCGCCGACGGCGAGACGAAGGTCGCGCCCGACGGCAGCGTCGGCATCGACGGCATCCTCGACCAGCAGGGCGTCGTCCTCGCCGACCTCGACCGCGTGCACGTGGTGCGCGACGACGACGCACCCGCCGACGAGCCGGACGTGTCGCTCGTCGTGCAGCGCGTCAAGGTCGAGGACGAGAAGAAGACCAAGAAGATCGACTTCGAGACCGTCACCAAGAAGGACGACTCCCGCTACGCCGACCTCGGGCCCGTCGTGACCCAGGAGGGCAAGAAGGGCGTCCACACGACCGTGTACTCGGTCACCACGGTGGACGGTGAGGAGGAGTCCCGCGAGAAGCTCTCGGCGAAGGTGACCACGAAGCCCGTCGACAAGATCGTCGTCGAGGGCACGAAGGCGCGTCCCGCGCCGGAGCCCGAGCCGGAGCCCGAGCCCGCGCCGAGCACCTCGTCGAGCTCGTCCGACTCGTCGTCCGACTCGTCCGGCTCGTCGTCGTCGGGCTCGTCCTCCCCGGCACCCGCCCCCAAGGCCACGGGGTCCGCGCCCGCGGGCGTCTGGGCGCAGCTCGCCCAGTGCGAGTCCGGCGGCAACCCGGCGACGAACACCGGCAACGGCTACTACGGCCTGTACCAGTTCTCGGCACAGACGTGGCACGCCATGGGCGGCTCCGGTCTCCCGTCGGAGAACTCGGCCGCCGAGCAGACGCGGCTCGCCAAGAAGCTCCAGGCACAGTCGGGCTGGGGCCAGTGGCCCGCGTGCTCGGCCAAGCTCGGGCTGCGCTGAGCCGACCACGAGGAACGACGCCGAGGGGCGGGGCGCGCACTGCGCCCCGCCCCTCGGCGCGTCCGGGCAGTCGGTAGGCTGGGCGATCATGAACGACACGCGAGGCGCCCTGCTGGGTCCGGCCGAGATCCGCGACCTGGCGGGGCGCCTCGGCGTGCGCCCGACGAAGACGCTCGGGCAGAACTTCGTGCACGACGGAGGCACGGTCCGCAAGATCGTCCGGACGTCGGGCGTGACCGCGGGGGAGCGCGTCGTCGAGATCGGCCCGGGGCTGGGCTCGCTGACGCTCGGCCTCCTCGAGGTGGGGGCCCGCGTCGTCGCGGTCGAGATCGACCCGGTGCTCGCGCGCCAGCTCCCGACGACGGTGGCGGCGCACGTGCCCGACCTGGGCGACCGGCTCGAGGTGGTCGGCGCGGACGCGCTGGACGTCGTGGAGCTGCCCGGCCCACCGCCCACCGCGCTCGTCGCGAACCTGCCCTACAACGTGGCCGTGCCGGTGCTGCTCACGTTCCTCGAACGGTTCGACTCGCTCCAGCGGGTGCTCGTCATGGTCCAGTCCGAGGTCGCGGACCGGCTCGCTGCCGGCCCGGGCTCGCGGACCTACGGCGTCCCGTCGGTCAAGGCCGCGTGGTACGCGTCGGCCCGGCGTGCCGGGACCGTGGGGCGTGCCGTCTTCTGGCCCGTCCCGAACGTCGACTCCGCGCTCGTCGCGCTCGACCGGCGCGAGCCTCCCGTCACGACCGCGTCGCGCGAGGAGGTCTTCACCGTGATCGACGCCGCGTTCGCCCAGCGGCGCAAGATGCTGCGTTCCGCGCTCGCGGGGATCACCGGGTCGTCGGCCGCCGCCACGGTCGTGCTCGAGGCGGCGGGCGTCGACCCGCAGGCGCGCGGCGAGACCTTGGACGTGCAGGACTTCGCCCGGATCGCCGAGAGCCTCGCCATGGTGGGCGCGTGAGTCCGCACCTGACGGCAGCGCCGCTGCCGTCGGTCCGCGTGCGCGCGCCGGGGAAGGTCAACCTGTCGCTCCGCGTGGGCGCGCTGCAGGACGACGGGTATCACCCGCTCGTGACGATCTTCCAGGCGGTCGGGCTGAGCGAGGAGGTCGTGGCCCACCAGGTGCCCGCGGGCGCGGGCGTGTCGCTCGGCGTGACCGGTCTGCAGGCCGAGCTCGTCCCGACCGACCGATCCAACCTCGCGTGGGGCGCGGCCGAGGCGCTGGCCGCCCACGTCGGCATCGACCCGGACGTCCGGCTGGAGATCGTCAAGGAGGTGCCTGTCGCGGGAGGCATGGCCGGGGGCTCCGCCGATGCCGCCGCGGCGCTCGTCGCGTGCGACGCGCTGTGGGAGACGCACGTGCCCCGCTCCGAGCTGCTGGAGCTGGCGGCAGGCCTCGGGTCCGACGTCGCGTTCGGGCTCGTCGGGCACACCGCGGTGGGTACGGGGCGCGGGCACGCGCTGACGCCCGCGATGGTCCGCGGCGAGTTCCACTGGGTGTTCGCCGCCAGCAGGGAGGGCTTGTCGACCCCTGCGGTGTTCCGGGCGTTCGACGAGTCCGCTGCCGCGGCGTCCGAGCTCGAGCTGGCCGACGACACCGCGCTCATGCAGGCGCTGCGCGCCGGCGACCCGGTGGGGCTGGGGCAGACCCTGCACAACGAGCTGCAGGACGCCGCGATCTCGTTGCGCCCGGCGCTCGGGCGGACCATCGACCTCGCGCTCGACGCCGGCGCGCTCGGGGCGATCGTCTCCGGCTCCGGCCCGACGGTCGCCGCGCTGGCGCGCAGCCGCCAGCACGCTCTGGCCATCGGGGCGCACTGGACCGCCGAGGACGCGTGCGACGCCGTCTACTGCACGACGGCGCCCGCGGCGGGAGCGCGCGTCGTCCCCCGCGCGTCCAGAGAGCGTCCCGGCAACCTGAGGTAGCGCGTCGCCGTGCCGGGATCCCGGCCGGGACCAGGTTCCCGTCTCGGGCTCGCAGTGCTATCCCGCGGGGTGCGGGTTCTCGTGCGGCAGGTGGGTGCGTAGCCACGCGAGCTGGGGTGCGAACCGGTAGCCCTGCCCGCCCTCGTGGTCGTTGAAGCGGTAGACGTCGATCGCCCGGTCGACCGTGCCGCTCGTGCCACCGCCGGTGACGCCGCCCGTGTCGCCCGCGCCGTGGGGCGCGGCCGAGGCGGCACCCCAGCCGTTGTACGCCGCGTACACCGTGGACGGCGGGCACGTGAGGTCCATCAGCCCGACGGAGAACAGCGCGGGGGCCGTGGCGCGGCGTGCGAGGAGAGCGACGTCCACGTAGGAGAGCGTGCGGAACACCTCCTCCTCCGCACCTCGGTGGACGGCGAGGTACCGCGTGATCTCCCCGTACGGGTCGCGGTCGGTGATCTCGACGGCGCGGCGGTAGTGCGAGAGGAACGGTACGTCCGGCGTCGCCGCGGCCAGGCCGTCGGCGAGACCCGCCACCGCGACCGCGATGCCGCCACCCTGGCTGATCCCGGCCACGGCGACGCGCGCCGGGTCGATCCCGGGCAGGGAGCGGATCGCGTCGACGGCGCGCACGCCGTCGGTGAAGACGCGCCGGTAGTAGTGGTCGTGGGGATCGGCCAGGCCTCGCGTGAGGAAGCCGGGCACGGCCGGTCCGGACCCGACCGGGTCGGGCGTCCCGCCGCCCGCGCCCCAGCGGCTGCCCTGGCCGCGCGTGTCGACGACGAGGTGGGCGTACCCGGCGTTCGCCCAGGTCAGGTGCTCGTGCGCGAGCCCTCGCCCACCGCCGTACCCGATGAACTCGACGACAGCGGGCAGCGGCGGCCCGTCCCCGGTCACCGCCGCGCGGGCCGCGTCGGCCGGCCGCACGAGCCAGGCCTTGATCGCGTGACCGCCGAACCCGGGGAACGTCATGTCGTCGACCACGACGAGGGGGAGCCCGGCGTCCACCCGCTCGAGCCGCACCGTCTCGGCGAGCTCCCCGCCCGCCTCCCGGGACTCGGCGAGCGTCGTCGTCCAGAACGCGTCGAGGTCGGCCGGTTCGTCGATGGTGGGGGAGTAGGCCTCGAGATCGGCGAGCGGCAGGTCGAACAGCGGCATGCCCGGACCCTACCGCTGCGTCGGCGTGATGCTCCCACCTGCCTCGACGGATTCCTCGTCCGACGTGCCGGGCGCCTACGCTCGTCGGGTGGCACACCTTCTCGGCGTCGACGGCATCTCCCTGACCGTCGGCACGCGCACCCTGCTCGACGACGTCTCGCTCGGTCTCGACGACGGCGACCGCGTCGGCATCGTCGGCCCCAACGGCGCCGGGAAGTCGACGCTCCTGCGCCTGGTCGCCGGGACGCAGCAGCCCGACGCCGGCCGGGTCACCTGGGTGGGCGGCCTGCGGGCCGGTCTGCTCGACCAGCGCGACGACGTCGGGACGGGCGCGACCATCCGCGACCTCGTGCACGGCGACTCCGAGACGCACGCGTGGGCGTCGGACGCGAGCATCCGCGCGGTCCACGACGGGCTGCTCGCCGACCTCGACCTCGACGCCTCGGCGGACACGCTGTCCGGCGGCCAGCGGCGCCGCGTCGCGCTCGCGGCGCTGCTCGTGGCCGACCACGACGTGCTGCTCCTGGACGAGCCGACCAACCACCTCGACGTCGAGGGCGTCGCGTGGCTCGCGGAGCACCTGCGCTCGCGGTTCGCGCGGCCGGGTGCGCGGGGCGCGCTCGTGGTCGTGACGCACGACCGCTGGTTCCTCGACGCGGTGTGCTCGCGGATGTGGGAGGTGCGCGGCGACGGGTCGGGCGCGATCGAGGGCTACGAGGGCGGGTACGCCGCGTACGTGCTCGCGCGCGCCGAGCGGGCGCGGACCGCGGCGGTCACCGCCGAGAAGCGCAACAACCTGCTGCGCAAGGAGCTCGCGTGGCTGCGCCGTGGCGCGCCTGCGCGCACGAGCAAGCCGAAGTTCCGGATCGACGCCGCGAACGCGCTCATCGCCGACGTCCCCGCGCCGCGCGACACGACGGAGCTCACGCGCACCGCGACCAAGCGGCTCGGCAAGGACGTGCTGGACCTCGAGGACGTCACCGTGACGGTCCCCGCGCGGCCCGTGGCTCCGGGTGCCGGGCATACGGCGGAGAGTGCGGGCGGCGACCGCCGCGTGCTGTTCGACGACGTCACCTGGCGCCTCGGCCCGGGCGACCGGTACGGCGTCGTCGGCGTGAACGGCGCCGGCAAGACGACGCTCCTCGCACTGCTCGCCGGGCGCCGCGAGCCCGAGTCCGGGCGCGTCAAGCGTGGCAAGACCGTGCAGGTCGCGGAGCTCACCCAGGACGTCGACGAGCTCGACGACATCGCGGGCCTGCGGGTCGTCCAGGTGATCGAGAGCGAGAAGCGCTCGGTCGTCGTCGACGGCAAGGAGCTCACGGCGTCCCAGCTCGTCGAGCGGCTCGGCTTCACGCGCGAGCGCTCCCAGACGCTCGTGCGCGACCTGTCCGGTGGCGAGCGCCGCCGCCTCCAGCTCCTGCGGCTCCTCGTGGCCGAGCCGAACGTGCTCCTCCTCGACGAGCCCACCAACGACCTCGACACCGACACGCTCGCCGCGCTCGAGGACCTGCTCGACGGCTGGCCCGGCACCCTGGTCGTCGTCTCGCACGACCGGTACCTGCTCGAGCGCGTCGCCGACCGTCAGGTCGCCCTGCTCGGCGACGGCCGCATCCGGGACCTGCCCGGCGGCGTCGAGCAGTACCTCGCGCTGCGCAACGCCGCGCTCGCCGCGGCGGGGCCGGCCTCGACCGCGGGGGCGCCGTCGGACGCCGGCACCTCGGGGACCGGCGGTGCGCTGGATCCCGACGGCGTGCCCGCCGCGACGCCGGGCCCGTCCGCGGCCGAACTCCGCGCCGCGAAGAAGGAGATCAACCGCATCGAGCGGCGCCTGACGAAGATCGCCGAGGCCGAGGCGCGGCTGCACGACCGGCTGGCCGCGCAGGCGACCGACTACGAGGCGGTCGCGGGCCTGGACGCGGAGCTGCGCACGCTCGCCGCGGAGAAGGACGAGCTCGAGGCGGCGTGGCTCGAGGCTGCGGAGATCGCCGGCTGACGGCGGTCGGCTCGCGGTCCCTGCGTCAGTCCCGGGACTTCTCCACTGCCGCCCGCACGGCGTCGCGCTCTGCCCGTCGCGCGTCGCGCAGCGACCTCTCGAGCTCGCGCACCGACTTCTGCGCCTCCCGCAGGCGCCGTTCGGCGTCGCGCCGCTGGAGCGCGGCTCGCTTCACCCGGGGATCTCGCGCGTGCGCGGACACCTGGTCGTGCCCGGCGTCGTCCGCCTCCTCGTCGGGCTCCGTCCCGCCCGGGTCCTGCTCCGAGCGGACGTCGCGACCTGCCCCGGGGGCGCCGGCGGCGCGCACCCCGACGTAGCTCTCGAGCCCGTCGAGGATGCGTTCGAGCCCCCACGCCGTGTCGTCGATCTGGCCCTCTCCGCCGTACGCCCCGGAGTCGACCAGCGGGTACAGGTTCGGGAAGCGCACGTCGTCCACGAGCGTGCGCAGCGCCGCGACGACGGCCGCCTCGTCCGGTACGCCGTCGGGGGAGTGCTCGGCTCGGGCCAGGTCGGCCTCGAGCTGTACCGCGCTCTTCGTGTACCCGCTGGTCAGGAGGATGACGGACATCTTCTCCTCCTCGTCGAGCGGGGTGGAGCGCAGCGCGCGGAGACCGGCGTCCGCCGCGCGCAGGTTGTTCGGCGTGAACGGGGCGCCGGTGACCGGGATCGAGAGGTACCAGGTGTGTGCCCGGAAGAGCTCCATCGTGAACTGCACCCATTCCCGCAGCTCGGCGCGCCAGTCGGCCGGGTCGTGCGCCGGGGGGTACTCGACGTCGAGCACGGCCTCCTGCATGAGCAGCAGCAGGTCGTCCTTGCTCGTCACGTACCGGTAGAGAGACATCGTCGTGAAGCCGAGGCTCTGCGCGACCTTCGCCATCGAGACCGCCGCGAGGCCGTCGGTGTCGGCGATCTCGACGGCGGCCTCGACGATCCGCTCGATGCTCAGCTCACGCTTCGGCGCACGCTCGGGCCGCTCGGCCACCCCCCACGCGAGCGCGAGTCGGTGCGGAAGCTCACTCACATCACTCATCGAACCATCATCCCCGACCCACACCCACCCGTCCCCGCCGAGCATGTGCCTGCGGCCTGTTCCGGGCTCGGGACGGGACACGGGCACATGCTCGACGGGAGGTAGGGGCATGGTCAGCGAGCCGTGCGGTGATGGTAGAGGATCGAGCCGGCCGTGGTGCTCACGATCAGGGTTCCTGCTAGCCAGGCTGTCGCCGCCGCCGCGGTGGCGCCGTCCCCCGAGCCGGAGAGCAGGCCGCGCAGCGTCTCGATGATCGGCGTGAACGGCTGGTGCTCGGCGAAGCCGTGCAGCCACGTCGGCATGGTGTCGACGGGGACGAAGCCCGAGCTGAGATAGGGCACGAACAGGAACAGCATGTTCACCGACTGCGACGCGTCCACGCTCAGCACCAGGCCGAGAGCCGCGCTCAGCCACGTGAAGGCGAGGACGGCGAGCACCGCGAAGCCCACGACGCCCACCCAGCCCAGCGGGCCGGCGTCGGGCCGGAAGCCGAGGGCGACCGCCACGAGCACGACGGTGCACGCCGAGACGAGGTTGCGGGCGACGCTCGCCAGGACGTGGCCCCACAGCGCCGACGGGCCGAAGATCGGCAGCGTCTTGAAGCGGTCGATCGTGCCGCTCGTCATGTCCTGCGCGACCGCGGTGGCGGCGGTCGCCGAGCCGAACCCGAGGCACATGACCAGGACGCCCGGCACGACGTAGTCGATGTAGTCGCCGCTGCCGCCCGAGATGGCACCGCCGAAGATCACCACGAACACGAGCATGATCGCGACCGGCAGGACGAGGGCGGTGACCAGCCCGTCGACGCTGCGCAGCTGGCGCCGCGTCTCGCGCGCGACCATCGTGCGTACGTCGCGCACGGCCGTGCCGACGGACTGGGGGCGACGGGTCGCGGGCACGCCGCGCGTCGCGCGGGCCGGCAGGGTCGTGGTGGTCATCGTGCGGTCTCCTTCGAGGTCAGGGCGAGGAACACGTCGTCGAGCGTGGGCTTGACGACGCTGACTCCGCTGACGGCGAGCCGGTGCGTGTCGGCCGCCGCGAGCAGGTCGCGGATGGTGCGCACGGGGTCGGCGCTGGGTGCGGACAGGGACAGGTCCTTGTCGTCGGTCGTGGTCGACACCATGCCGAGCCCGGCCGCGAGGTCGGTCGCCGCGGCGAGGCTCGCGCGGTCCTCGAACGCGACGCGCACGTGGTCGCCCGCGACGAGGGACTTGAGCTCGCTCGCCGTGCCGCGCGCGGCGACGCGGCCGTCGTGCAGGACGGCGATCGTGTCGGCCAGGCGGTCGGCCTCCTCGAGGTACTGCGTGGTGAGCAGGACGGTCGTCCCGTCGGCCGCGAGGCCACGGACGACCTCCCAGAGCTGGGAGCGCGAGGCGGGGTCGAGGCCCGTCGTGGGCTCGTCGAGCACGAGGAGCGCCGGGTCCGCGACGAGGCTGATCGCCAGGTCGAGGCGCCGACGCATCCCGCCCGAGTAGGTCCCGACGCGTCGGCCCGCGGCTGCGGTCAGGTCGAACCGCTCGAGCAGCTCGGCCGCGCGGGTGCGCACGGTGCGCCGGGGCAGGTGGGCGAGGTCCGCCATCATGACGAGGTTCTCCGCGCCGGTCTGGAACTCGTCCACCGCCGCGTACTGGCCGGTGAGCGCGATGAGCTCGCGGACCCGGCCGGCGTCGGTCGTGACGTCGGCGCCCCCGATCCTCGCGGTGCCCGCATCCGGTCGGACGAGGGTCGTGAGGATGTTGACCGCCGTGGTCTTGCCGGCGCCGTTCTGCCCGAGCAGCGCGTAGATCTCGCCGTGGCGGACCGTGAGGTCGACGCCCCGCAGCACGTGGTGGGCGCCGTAGGACTTCTCGAGCCCCTGGACGGCGATCATCGGCTGGTCCATCGCATTCTCCTTCTCGTCGGTCGGTGCAGTCTGTGTGCGGCGCACACGATGTGTATGCCATAAACGATGTTTACACCATAAACACGTACGTTGACCGATGGCAAGGGCTCTCGGGGTCGACGTCGGGCGGCGGCTACCGTGCGGTGGGCTGCTGCCCGCGCGGGCGGCCCGTCAGCACCAGCCCGATCCCCGTCATGACCAGCAGCGCGCCGAGCACGATCGCGACCGGCGTCGTCCACGTCCCCGTCAGCGTGTGCAACGCGCCCGCAGCCGTGGGGGCGAGCGCCGCGAAGGAGTAGCCGACGGTCTGGACGGTGGCCGACGCCGCTCGCGCGCGGGCGGCCGTCGGGAACCGGTGCGCGACGAGCGTGAAGATGACGACGAAGTTCGCCGCCTGGGCGATCCCGGCCATCGAGGCCCACACCGCCCAGGCCTCGGGTGCGACGAGGAGGCCGGCGGGCAGGGCGAGCCACAGGACCGCGACCGCCGCGAACGACTGACGCCCTGAGAACCGGCGGGCGGCGAGCGGGACGGCGAGCCCGCCCACGATCGCGAAGCCCTGGAACAACGACGCGGCGCCGCCCGACGCGCTGCGCGGGATGCCGGCGAGGCCCTCCAGGATGAGCGGCAGCCACGCCGTGAGCGCGTAGAAGCTGGACGACTGCAGCGCGAACATCGCGCACAGCCCCCACGTGAACGGCGTCGCGAGGACGCTCCGCTCCGCGCCGGGGGCCGTCGCCCCCGGACCGACCACGCCCGACGCCGCGGCCTTCGTCGCGCCGGGTCGTGCCGGCGCGTCGTGGGGGACGACTCGCCACCACCACACGAGCGCGACGACCGCGAGGACACCCCACGAAGCGAGCGCCCAGCGCCATCCGACGAGGCCGGCGAGCGGCGCGGTCAGGGCCGTCGTCGCGACGGTGCCGACGTTGATCGCGGCCGTGTAGAGCCCGGTCACGGTACGCACGTGGCCGGGGAAGTCGCGCTGCGCGATCATCGGGACGGCGAGGTTCGCGGTCGTGATGCCCAGGCCGAGCAGCACGGTCCCGGCGAACGTGCTGCCGTACCCGAGACCGAACCCGCTGAGGTCCGCCGAGCGCAGCAGCGTGCCGGTGAGGATGAGCGCGAGCGCGATCGCGATCGCCGTGCGCAGCGACGATCGTCCGAGGAGCCCGGCCACCGCGGGCGTGGCGAGCGCGAAGCACAGCACCGGGATGCCGGTGAGGAGACCGGCCGCGGCCGCGGTGAGGTGGAGGTCGGCCGCGACGTCGGTCACGACCGGCGGCACCGACGTGATCGGTGCACGCAGGTTGACGGCCACGAGCAGCACGGCGACGAGCAGGACGCCGTCGATCCCGCCCCGGAAGGCGGGTCGTCGTCGTGGCGGGGTCATGGGTGCCGATCTCCCGATGTGTGCCGGGTAGCGGGCGCGTCGAGGTGCTAGTCGAACTGTCCCACGACGGCGCGCAGGAGCGCGGCGAGCGCGGGGCGCTCGCCCGGTGCGAGGACGTCGAGGACCTGGGCCTCGACCGCCAGCAGGTCCGTCATCGCGGCATCGACGCGGTCCAGCCCCTCGGCGGTGAGACCCACGAGGACACCGCGACGGTCGTCGGGGGAGCGGCGGCGCTCGACGAGGCCGCGCGCCTCGAGCCGGTCGATCCGGTTGGTCATGGTGCCGCTCGTGACGAGCGTCTGGGTGACGAGCGCGCCGGGCGACAGCCGGTACGGGTCGCCCGCGCGGCGCAAGGCGGACAGGACGTCGAACTCCCACGTCTCGAGGTGGACCCGGGCGAACGCGGTGCGTCGTGCGCGATCGAGGTGGCGCGCGAGGCGGTCGACGCGGGAGAAGACCGTGAGCGGCTCGACGTCGAGGTCGGGGCGCTCGCGGTGCCAGGCCGCGACGATCCGGTCGACCTCGTCGGGTCCGACGTCGCAGTGCTGCTCCATGACGCGAGACTACTCGACATCTCTCGACATCAAGACTCTTGATGACCCGGGGCGCGACCGGTCCCGGGCTGAGGGAGGGCCCGGTGGCGCCGGGCCCTCCCCGCGGTCACGACGTGCGCAGCGCGTCCTTGAGCTTGACGCGTGCGCCGGTCCGGAGGACCGCGTTCGAGTAGATCGTCGCCGCGAGCCACACGAGCAGCGGGATGACGACCAGCGAGAGCCCCAGCGCGAGCAACGCCTCCCACGTCTCGGCGCTGCCGAGCGCGATCCGTACCGGCATGAGCAGCGGCGAGAACATCGGGATGTAGGACAACCACACGACGAGCGGGTTGTCCGGCGCCCACGGGGCGACCGAGATGCCGATGACGTACGGCACCACCATGAGGAACGTGACCGGCGTCGTCACGGCGCCGACGTCCTCCTGGCGCGAGACCAGCGCGCCCAGCCCGGCCATGAGCAGCGCGTAGCTCACGAAGCCGACGACGAACCACACGAGGGCCCACGCCGCCGCGGCGCCCAGGTCGATCGTCGACGTGTCGACGAGGCCCAGCCCGAGCGCGGTCCCGACCCCGGCGACCACGACGAGCGCGACCTGCCCGAGCCCGACGAGCCCGATGCCCAGGACCTTGCCCGCCATGAGGTGCCACGGCCGGACCGTGGCGAGCAGCAGCTCGACGACGCGGCTCGTCTTCTCCTCGACGACGCCCTGCGCGATGAGCTGGCCGCTGATCATGATGGACATGAACAGCAGGACCCCGGTGACGAGGCCGGTCACGTAGCGGGTCGGGTCGAACTCGGTCGGCTCGCCGATCGTCCGTACGGTCGGCTCCGCGCCCGCGATCTCGCCCGCGACCTGCCCGGGGTCGCCGCCGAGCTCGGTGACGGCGTCGGACAGCGCGGCCTGCTGCGCGACCGTCGCGAAGACCGGTGTCAGGGTCGCCGACAGTTCGGTGTCCACCACCACGGTCAGGTCCGTCCCGGATCCGGTGACGAGCGCGTCGAGGTCGCCGTCGCGCACCTGCTCCTCCCCGGCCGCGTCGTCCGCGACGGGGACGACCTCGAGCGGTGCTCCCAGGGCGTCCCCGGTCGCGGAGATCGAGTCGGAGAGCTCCTCGGCTGCCGGCGTCACGCCGACGCGTTCGGCGCTCGGCCCGGACCCGGTCGCCAGGTTGAGGACGAAGCCGCCGGCCACCACGACGGCGACCAGCACCACGGTCAGCCACACGAACGACCTCGACCGCAGCCGCGTCATGATCTCGCGTCCCGCGACGAGGCGGATCGACCCCCAGGAGGTCAGGGTCCCGGTGGTCGGCTGCCCGACGGCGGGAGTCCGGTTCGCGCTCATGCCGACACCTCCGTGGTCGTCCGGGTCGTGCCCGGGGTCTTGCCTGCGGCCGCAGCGTCGTCCGCGCCGTCGTCGACGGGCGAGCTCACGACGTCGCGGTACAACTCCGTCAGCGTCGGTCGCACGAGGGAGAACTCGCGGACCGGACCGGCGGCGAGGGCCGCGCGCAGCACGTCCTGCTCGCGGCCGCTCTCGGCACCGGTCCCCTCGCCGGGGGTCAGCTCCACCACGGTGCGCGACCCGTCGAGGCTCAGCGCGCGCGCACCGGGCACGGACCCGATCCACTCCGACCCCGGTGGTCCGTCCACGACCCAGCGCTCGGTCTCGGTCCGCCGCACCTCGTCGATCGTGCCGACCTCGACCATCGCGCCGTCCTTGATGATGCCCACGCGGTCGCACAGCCGCTCGACCAGCTCGAGCTGGTGGGACGAGAAGACGACGGGCACACCCGCGTCCGCGCGGTCGCGCAGCACGCCGCTCATGACGTCCACCGCGACGGGGTCGAGGCCCGAGAAGGGCTCGTCGAGCACGAGGAGGTCCGGGTCGTGCGTGAGGGCCGCGGCGAGCTGGACGCGCTGCTGGTTGCCGAGCGAGAGCTTCTGCACCTCGTCGTCGCGACGGGACGCGACGCCCAGGGTCTCGGTCCAGCGTTCCGTCGCGGCCCGGGCGTCCGGGGCGGAGAGCCCGTGCAGGCGCGCGAGGTACGTGAGCTGGTCGCCGACCCGCATGCGCGGGTACAGGCCGCGCTCCTCGGGCATGTACCCGATGCGCCGGCGCACGTCGTGGTCGATGCGGCTCCCGTCCCAGCGGACCTCGCCGCCGTCGGACGAGAGCACGCCGAGGATGATGCGCATCGTCGTCGTCTTGCCGGCCCCGTTCGAGCCGACGAAGCCGAAGATCTCCCCGGCGCGCACCTCGAACGACGTGCCGCGCAGCGCGTGCACCGTGCCGTACGACTTGGTCAGTCCGTCGATCTCGAGTGAAGGCATGCACACAGCCAACCACCGGATCGGGCAGCGGACCCGGGACATTCGTCACGTGTCGGTCTCAGGGCGTCACGAGCCGCGGGCGGCGCTCCATGCTCGACAGGCCGTTCCACGCCAGGTTCACCAGGTGCGCGGCGACCTCGGTCTTCTTGGGGCTGCGCGCGTCGAGCCAGTACTGGCCGGTGAGCGCGACCATCCCGACGAGCATCTGCGCGTAGATCGGTGCGACCTTGGGGTCCAGACCACGTGTCTTGAACTGGTCGGCGAGCAGGTGCTCGACCTGGGTCGCGACGTCGCCGATGAGGCTCGAGAACGTCCCGGTCGCCTGCGCGACGGGGGAGTCCCGCACGAGGATGCGGAACCCGTCCTCGTTCGTCTCGATGTAGGTCAGCAGGGCGAGCGCGGTGCGTTCGAGCAGGACCTTGGGGTGCCCGCCCTGGTCGAGCGCGCCGGACAGCGCGCCGGTGAGGGACTGCACCTCGCGGTCGACGACGACGGCGTAGACCCCCTCCTTGCCCCCGAAGTGCTCGTACACGACCGGCTTGGACACCTCGGCCCGTGCGGCGATCTCCTCGACGCTCGTCCCCTCGAACCCCTTCTCCGCGAACAGGCCGCGGCTGACGGCCAGCAGCTGCTCGCGTCGCTGGCTCGCGGTCATGCGGGAACGGGGGGTACGTCTCGACTCGGCCACGGGTCCATCATGCCGTGCGCGTCATCGGGCACGGGTCTCCACCTGGCAGACTGGACCCCGACGCACCGGCCGCCTCGATCCCGCACGCGTGGGGTCGCCCGCGCGGGGGTGGGTCCGATCCGCCTTGGTGTAATCGGCAGCACAAGGGTTTTTGGTGCCCTTGGTCCAGGTTCGAGTCCTGGGGGCGGAGCCCGTGCCACCGAACTCGAGGGGATCCTCCATGGAAGAGCAGCAGGGCACCAGCGACGTCGACACCCCAGGAACCGCCGTCCCCCCCGCTGCCGTGATCGTGCTCGCCGCCGGCGAGGGCACACGGATGAAGTCGTCCACCCCGAAGATGCTCCACACGATCGGCGGGCGCAGCCTCCTCGGGCACGTGCTCGTCGCGTCCCGCTCGCTCGACCCGGCGCTGCTCGCCGTCGTCGTGCGCCACGAGCGCGACCGGGTCGCGGAGCACGCGCAGGGCACGGACCCCGCGGTCGTCGTCGTCGACCAGGACGAGATCCCCGGGACCGGTCGCGCCGTGCAGTGCGCGGTCGACGCGCTCGACGCGAAGGCGCACGCCCGGGCCGTGGTCCACGGCGTGCCCGACGGCGAGGAGGGCCGCGGTCTCGGCGACGGGCTCGAGGGCCCGGTCGTCGTGACGGCCGGCGACACCCCGCTGCTCGACGGCGGCACGCTGGCCCAGCTCCTCGCCGCACACGTCGCTGACGGCAACGCGGTCACGATGCTGACGACGACGCTCGAGGACGCGACGGGGTACGGGCGCGTCGTGCGCGACGCCACGGGTGACGTCGAGCGGATCGTCGAGCACAAGGACGCCTCGGCGGACGAGCTCGAGATCCGTGAGATCAACGCGTCGATCTACGTGTTCGACGCCGCGGTGCTGCGTCGCGGCCTGGGCACGCTCGGGCGCGACAACGCGCAGGGCGAGGTCTACCTGACGGACGTCGTCGCCGCGGCCCGTGCCGAGGGCGGCGCGGTGCGCGCCCTGGTCTCCGACGACCCGACGATCGTCGAGGGCGTCAACGACCGCGTCCAGCTCTCGGTGCTGCGCGCCGAGATGAACCGTCGGATCGTCGAGGACTGGATGCGCGCGGGCGTGACGGTCGTCGACCCGTCGACCACGTGGGTCGACGTCGACGTCGAGCTGGCCCGGGACGTGACGCTCCTGCCGGGTACCCAGCTCCACGGCGCGACCGTCGTCGGCGAGGGTGCGACCGTCGGTCCGGACACGACGCTCACGGACACCGAGGTGGGCCCGGGCGCGACGGTGACCCGCACGCACGGGACGCTCGCCGTCCTCGGTGCCGGGACGAGCGTCGGCCCGTTCGCCTACCTGCGTCCGGGCACGGTCCTGGGCGCCCAGGGCAAGATCGGCACGTTCGTCGAGACGAAGAACGCCGAGATCGGCGAGGGCTCGAAGATCCCGCACCTGTCCTACGTGGGCGACGCGACGATCGGCGAGCACACGAACGTCGGCGCGGCGTCGGTCACCGTCAACTACGACGGGGTGCACAAGCACCGCACAGTGATCGGCTCGCACGCGCGGACGGGAGCGGACAACATGTTCGTCGCGCCCGTGACGGTGGGCGACGGCGCGTACACCGCGGCGGGGTCCGTGATCCGCCGCGACGTGCCGGCCGGGGCGCTCGGCGTCAGCGCGGGATCCCAGCGCAACATCGACGGCTGGGTCGAGCGGCGTCGGGCGGGCACGGCTGCGGCCGACGCCGCGGCGCACGCCCGGTCGAAGGACCCGCAGGCCCCGGCGGTCGGCACGCAGGCCCAGGCCCAGCTCGCCGACCACTCCGCCGCGGCGACCGCCGAGCGCCCGTCCCCACCGCCGCCCGGCCCCGAGCTCGAGCACACCCTGGACGCGCTGCGCAACGCGCGCCAGGGCGAGTGACGCGCGAGACTGCAACCCACGACGACTCCCCGACACCGGACCCGAGAGACGAAGGAAACCCACTCGTATGAGCAGCACGATCGCCGGAACCGGGGGCAAGTCCCTCGTCCTCGCCACGGGACGCGCGCACCCCGAGCTCGCCATCGAGGTCGCACGGGAGCTGGGCATCGACCTCCTGCCCACGACCGCCTACGACTTCGCCAACGGGGAGATCTACGTCCGGTTCGGCGAGTCCGTGCGCGGCGCGGACGTGTTCATCCTGCAGAGCCACACCGCGCCGATCAACCAGTGGATCATGGAGCAGCTGCTCATGGTCGACGCCGCCAAGCGGGCCTCGGCGCGCACCATCACCGTGGTCCAGCCGTTCTACGGCTACGCGCGCCAGGACAAGAAGCACCGCGGCCGTGAGCCGATCTCGGCCCGCCTCATGTCCGACCTGTTCAGCAAGGCCGGTGCCGACCGCCTCATGAGCGTCGACCTGCACGCGGCACAGACGCAGGGCTTCTTCAACGGGCCGGTGGACCACCTGTGGGCCATGCCGATCCTCACCGACTACGTCCGCACGCGCGTCGACACGACGAACGTCACCGTCGTCTCCCCGGACGCGGGGCGGATCCGGGTCGCCGAGCAGTGGGCGGCGAAGCTCGGCGGGGGACCGCTCGCGTTCGTCCACAAGACGCGCGACGTCACGCGGCCGAACCAGGCCGTCGCGAACCGCGTCGTCGGCGACGTCGAGGGCCGCGACTGCGTGCTCGTCGACGACCTCATCGACACCGGCGGCACCATCGCCGAGGCCGCCCGCGTCCTCATGGAGGCCGGTGCGAAGTCGGTCATCGTCGCCGCGACGCACGGCGTGCTGTCCGACCCGGCCGCGCAGCGCCTCTCCGAGTCCGGTGCGAGCGAGGTCGTCATCACCGACACCCTGCCCATCGCCGCCGACAAGCGGTTCCCGCAGCTCACCGTGCTGTCTATCGCGCCGCTCCTGGCGCGTGCGATCCGCGAGGTGTTCGACGACGGGTCGGTCACCTCGCTGTTCGACGGCAACAGCTGAGCACCGGTGCGCGGCGCGATTTCATCCTTGCGCAGCGTGCGGGAAGACGGAACCGTGGAGTCGTCGGGAAGACGACCTCGCAGGAGACGCGATGACCCTGGAGCCGGGCACCTACGTCGGTGAGTACCACTGGGACGGCGAACGCCTCCTGCGGTGGGACGGCACGAGCTGGACCGTGCCGATACCCGGTGCCGGGCCGGACCAGCAGCCGGCCGTGGACGACTACACGTCCCCGTCCGAGGGCTGACAGGTGCCCGCGCCCGACACCGGCACCCAGTCGGTGGAGACCGGCCTGACGGTCGCGCGCATCAGCTCCTACGACGCGTCGACGGCGCGCCTGCGGGACGTCGCCAAGTGGTTCGCGACGTCGACGGTGGCCTTCGTCGCGTTCCTCGCCGCCGCCTTCCCGATCGCGGGCATCGTCTCCGACGTCGGGTCGGTGACCTGGCTGGGGGTGGTGCTGGGCCTGGTGATCCTCGTCGCGCTCGGCTACGTCGTCGCACTCGCGGCCCAGGTCCTCGCGCCCCAGGTCGTGACGGTCGACGCGGTCGCCACCGAGCCCGAGCTCGACGGTCTGCGCACCCAGATCGATGGCGCGCCCTACCTGTTCCTCGGGCTGTGGGCCGACGACGTCGCCGGGTTCGTCGACCGTCGCAGCGAGGTCTTCGAGGACCAGAGGATCGTGCGAGGGCTTCTCGGCGACCCGGGAAGCGGACTGGCACCCGAGGTGATCGAGGCTCTGCGCGAGCGGCTCCGGCAGATCGAGCGGGACCTCAGCATCCTCGGCTGGGTCGCGTACCGCGTCGAGTCCGCCGGGCTGTACGCACTGACATGGCGCCGTTTTCGACGACTGCGCGTCCACGCCGCCCTTGCCGTGCTCGTCGCCTCGGCGAGCCTCGTCCTCCTCGTCGCATCGGTGCGCGAGGGCGCGAGCGTGCAGTACGCCGGCAGTCCCGTGACCGTGACCTTCCTCGACTCCGTCGAGCCCGACCCGACGAGCCTGCTCGGCGTCGACTGCCCGGAGACCGTCGACGGGGAGCTGGTCTCGGCCGTCGCGGAACCACCCTGGACCGTCCACGTCGACCAGGCCGGTTGTGATCCGGTGACGCTGAACCTCACGGCGGACCAGGCGGTTCTCGTCATCCACGACGCGCCCTGACCTGTTCAGTGACAAAGAGCACGGGGTGGCCCCCGTCCGGAGAGCTAGCGTGGACGCCATGCTCATCCTGGAGGACTACCTGCTGCTGACCCTCGACGACGAGACGGGGAAGGCTGCCGTCGACGTGAGCTACCGCGAGCAGGCCGCGGCCGGCGCGCTCCTCGTCGAGCTCGCTCTCCTGGGTCGGGCGGACCTCGCCGGCGACGGCGACGGCGGTCGCGTGGGCCGCATCGTCGTCCGCGACACCGCCTCGACGCAGAACGCGCTCCTCGACGAGGCGCTCGACGTCGTCCGGTCCAAGGAAGGGGCCACGCCCAGGGCGCTGATCGAGCCGATCGTCAGGCTCAAGCCCGCCACGCGCGCGATCGAGTCGCTCGCGGAGCGTGGAGTGCTGCGCCGCGAGCAGGGCAGGATCCTCGGCATCTTCCCGACGACGCGCTGGCCGGCCGCCGACTCGCGGCACGAGGACGGGTTGCGGACCGAGCTGTGGCGCGTCCTCGTCGACGGTGGGCGCCCCGACGCGCGCACGGGAGCGCTCGTCACGATCCTCTCCGCCAGCGGGCTGGCGAGCCAGGTCCTCGCGTCGGGCGGCGACCGCGGGGCTCCCGCGGTGGTGGGCGGGTCGCGGCGCTGGGGGCTGCGGGACCGGCACGCCGTGGACGAGCGCGCCCGGGAGATCGCCCGCGAGAGCTGGGCCGGTGCCGCGCTCAAGGCCTACGTCGACGAGATCGCGGCCGCGGTGCTCGTCAGCACGACCGTCGCGACCACCGCGGCGACGTCGGCGGCGATGAACGGCTGACGGCGATGAACGGCTGACGGCGATGAACGGCTGACGGCACTGGGCTGCGGGTTTCGCCACCCCGCGCTGCCCGGGTACAGTAGTCAGGTTGCCTCGGCGAGGGACGTCTGACGGCCGGTGAGAGCCGGAGGGTCAGGTAGGACCTGTTGGATCTCCGTAATCGACTGGGCGGTCGCTCGTCCGCGCGTCCGTCATGTGTCCCGCGCCGACGCAACCGCCCGTCCGGGGTCGGCCCTCTCACCGCCCGGACAGCCGACCGCTCCCCCCTGGTGGCCGGCCCGCAACGCATCTTCCAGGAGTGATCCACGTGTCCGAGATCAAGCTCGCAGCCGAGTCCCGCACCGAGTTCGGCAAGGGTGCGGCACGCCGTATCCGCCGTGCCGACAAGATCCCCGCCGTGCTGTACGGCCACGGCGGCGACCCCGTCCACGTGACCCTGCCGGGTCACCAGACGATGATGGCGCTCAAGCACTCCAACGCCCTCTTCTCGATCGAGCTCGACGGCAAGGGCCAGCTCGCGATCGCCAAGGACGTCCAGCGCGACCCGGTCAAGGGCGTCATCGAGCACGTCGACCTCCTCGTCGTGAAGAAGGGCGAGAAGGTCGAGGTCGACCTCTGGGTCCACGTCGTCGGCGAGTCCGCGCCCGGCACGATCCACCTCGTGGACCTCCAGGAGATCACGGTCGAGGCCGAGGCCACGCGCATCCCCGAGTCCGTCGAGGTCTCCATCGAGGGCCTCAAGGCGGGCGAGACCGTCTACGCGCGCGACGTCAAGCTCCCGAAGGGCGTCACGCTCGTCTCCGAGAACGACCTCGCCGTCGTCTACATCTCCGTGCCGCAGGACAACTCGGCCGACATCGAGGCCGCCGAGGCTGAGGCCTCTGCGCAGGCCGCCGAGTCCGAGGCCGCCGCGGAGACCCCCGAGTCCGAGTGACCTCTGCGGGGCACCGCGACGCAGGTGCCTCCGCCCAGCACGACGCGACGCCCGGTACCGTGACGGTGCCGGGCGTTCGTCTGCCCCCGACGCACTTCACGAAGGACCAGGTGACATGACCGACCAGCTGTGGCTCGTCGTCGGGCTCGGCAATCCCGGGGACCGGTACGCCGGGAACCGGCACAACGTGGGCCACATGGTCCTGGACGTCCTCGCGGGCCGCGCCGGTGCACGGTTCGCGCGGCACCCGCGCGCGCAGGCCGCCGTGGCCGAGGCGCGGATCGGCATGCTGCCGGGTGGTCGCCCGGGACCGCGCGTGATCCTCGCGAAGCCGAGCACCTACATGAACGTCTCCGGCGGACCGGTCTCGAGCCTCGCGAGGTACTACGGCGTCGAGCCGGACCACGTGCTCGTCGTGCACGACGAGGTGGACATCCCGTTCGGGACGATCAAGCTGAAGACCGGTGGGGGAGAGGGCGGCCACAACGGGCTGCGCGACGTGACCAAAGCGCTCGGGACCAAGGACTACGTGCGCGTGCGCGCGGGGGTGGGGCGCCCGCCCGGGCGGACGGACACCGCCGACCACGTCCTCAAGGACTTCAAGGGCGCCGAGGCCAAGGAGCTGCCGTTCCTGCTCGACGACGCCGCCGACGCGGTCGAGCTGGTGCTGACCGAGGGGCTCGCGACCGCGCAGGGGCGGTTCCACACCAAGGTGTGACTCGGGGTTTCACCCGGGTGAGTGTCCGGTTCGTCCGGTCCGCCCTCCCGCGGCCGACCTAGGCTGGTTCGCGCCGAGAGTCGGCCGAGCCGGGAGGTGCCATGACCGAGGGTGTCGCTCTCGCGCACGACTACGCGACCCAGCGCGGCGGCGCCGAGCGCGTCGCGCTGCTGCTCGCCGACGCCTTCCCCGGGTCGCCGATGTACACCACGCTGTACGACCGGGACGGGACGTTCCCCGAGTTCGCCGCGCTCGACCTGCGCACGTCGTCGCTCGACCGTGTCGGTGCGCTGCGGCGGCACCACCGGATCGCGCTCCCGGCGCTCGCTCCTGCGATCGACCGCCAGCGCGTCGTCGGCGCGGACGTGCTGGTGGCGTCGTCGACCGGCTGGGCCCACGGGTACCGGGGCGCGGCGAAGACCGTCGTCTACTGCCACGCCCCGGCGCGCTGGCTCTACCAGCGCGACCGGTACCTCGGGCCCGACGAGGGCGGCCTCGCCCACCGCGCCCGACGACGCGCGGTCGGGGCGGCCCTCGGGCTCCTCGCACCGGGGCTGTGCCGGTGGGACGCGGCGGCGGCAGGCCGTGCCGACGTCTATCTCGCGAACTCGACCGTCACGCAGCGCGCGATCCGTGCCGCGTACGGGATCGACGCGGAGATCCTGCCCCCGCCCCCGGCGCTGCTGCCCGCCGGGGAGGAACGGGCGGTGCCCGGCGTCGAGCCCGGCTTCCTCCTGTGCGTGGCCCGCCTGCTCCCGTACAAGAACGTCGACGTGGTGATCGAGGCGGCGCAGGCCACCGGGCGCACGCTCGTCGTCGTGGGCGACGGGCCGGACCGCGGGCGCCTGGGGGCGTTGGCCGCGCGGTCCGGTTCCGTGCACCTGCTCGGCCGGGTCGACGACCCCACGCTGCGCTGGGTCTACCGCAACGCCTCGGCGCTCGTCGCGGCGTCGTACGAGGACTACGGGCTCTCGCCGCTCGAGGCCGGTGCCTTCGGACGACCGAGCGTCGTGCTGCGTGACGGCGGCTACCTCGACACGGTGGCGGACGGCGTGAACGGCGTCTTCTTCGACGCGCCGGAGGCCGGGCTCGTCGCGGCCGCCGTGGAGGCCGCGGCCGCGCGCCCGTGGGATGATGGCACCGTCGTGGCGCACGCGGCGACGTTCGGCCGGGACCGGTTCGTCACCCGGCTGCGCGCGGTGGTCGACCAGCAGCGGGGCCCGGTGCCGGCAGGACGGGCGGGCGGAGAGGGAGGCAGATGACTCTCAGGGAGTTCATCCGGACCGTCTGGGCAGCCAAGTACTACGTCCTCGCCGCCGTGCTCGTCGTCCTGGTCGGGGCGGGCGTGTACCTCGATCGCCAGACCACCGTCTACGAGGCGACCGCGAACGTGCAGATCGTGGCGGCGGAGTCGGTGCCGGGGGCGAACCAGGAAGCCTCGTCCGTGACCGTCGACACCGAGCCGGAGATGGTCCGGCTCCCCGCGGTCGTCGAACCCGCGACCGAGGCCCTGGACGACGGCACCGACCCGCGGGTGCTGGCCGCGAACGTCGAGGGCTTCTACAACGCCGAGGACCTGACGATGTCGGTCGTGGCCCGTGGCGGTTCTCGGGTGCAGGCGGCGCACCGCGCCAACGCCGTGGCTCAGGCGTACATCGCCTACCTGCCCACGGTGCTCGACGAGCAGGTCGCCGCGCTCGACGAACGCCGTGACGCCCTGCGCGAGCAGCTCGACAAGCTCCAGGGCCAGCTCGTGCTCGACCCCGACGACCCCTTGGCGCAGGCGGAGCGCGACACGATCGTCTCCCAGTACCAGGCGGTCTCGGCCCAACGCAGCACCTTCGACTCGATCGTCAGCCCGGCGGTGCTCGTCGACCCGGCGACGTCGGCCGTCCCGCTCGGGCTGCCCGCCCCGCTCGTCCTGGCGATCGCCCTGCTCGCAGGGCTCGTCGCGGGCGTCGGCCTCGCGTTCGCCAAGCGCGGCCTCGACCTGCGGGTGCGGACGACGGCGGAGGCCGTCCGGCTCGCCGCCACGCCCGTGCTCGCGGAGCTCTTCGACGTCCGCAGCGCGGACAAGGAGTTCCGGCACAGTGGGAACCTCCCCGTCTCGAGCCGGCACGCCTCGCCCTTCACCGAGTCGGTCCGTGAGCTGCGCACCGCGGTCCGTGTCTCGCTGGGAGACGTCCAGGACGCCGTCGTCGTCGTGACGGCCGCGGACCCGCACGCCCCCCGGGCGTTCATCACCGCGAACCTCGCGGCCTCGTTCGCGCTCAGCGGTCGCTCGACACTCGTCCTGTGCGGGGACCTGCGCCGTCCGCAGCTGGCCGACCTCCTGCCCGCACCCGAGTCCTGGTCCGGCGAACCCGGTGAGATCCGCCCCACGCGCATCCCGAACCTCCAGCTCATGTCGATCCAGGACGAGGAGATGGACCCGGCCGACTTCCTCGCGACGACCGACGTGCGGAACCTGGTCGACGGACTGCGCGACAAGGCGACGATCGTCGTCGTCGACGCGCCCCCCGTCCTCGCCGCCGCCGACGCCACGATCCTCGGCGGGTACGCCAACGGCGTCGTACTCGTCGCCTCGCTCGAGCGGACCGACCGCGTGGTCCTCCAGGAGGCGGCCGAGCGCCTGCGCATCAACAACGTCCCGCTCGCGGGCATCGCTCTCGCCGGGGTCAAGGGCGACCGACGCATGCACTACGCGTCCTCGTACGGTGCGGACGCCCCCCTCGTCGCGTCGGCGGAGCCTGCCGAGGACGAGACCGCGGCCGGGTCGCCCCCGTCAGCCGAGGTCGCGGACGGCAGGCCCTCCGACCCGGTCGAGCCGGGTAGGTCGACCGGCACCGTCCCGGCGGCCGAGAGCGACGACGCGACCGGGAAGCGGGCCGCGGACGCGACCGAGAAGGCGACCGCGCCCGAGCACGAGACCGCGGACGAGAACCCGGTCCCCGCGGAGGCGATCGGGCAGGGCTCTCCGGAGCGCAAGAAGGACTCGGACGCCCCCGACCCGGGCTCCCGGCGAGGTGCCCGGGCGCAGGCGCGACGGCTCGAGCCGAAGTGGTCGAAGGTCCCCGGCTCGCAGGGGGGGGCGGCACCTGACGAGCCCCAGCGCACGGTGGACGACGACGGCATCCGGCGTCGTCCGTTCCGATGGTGACGGCGCCACCCGGTCCCGTACGCGTCCTGGTCCTCGACCACACCGCCCGGCCGAGCGGCGCCGAGCTGGCGCTCCTGCGCCTCTGCGAAGCCCTCGGCCCGGACGTGTCGGTCCGGTGCGTGCTGTTCGCGGACGGGCCGCTCGTCGGCCGGTTGCGCACGCTCGGCGTGCCCACCCGGGTGCTGCCGCTCGACCGGCGCGTGGGCGGTGCGTCGCGGACGGCGCTCGCACGCCCGGCGCTCGGGCACCTGCGCTCCGCGTTCGCGCTCGTGCGGTTCCAGCGCGACCTGCTCCGCCTGATCCGGGTGACGGGCCCCGACGTCGTGCACACGACCTCCCTGAAGGCGGACCTGCTCGCTCTGCTCCCCGCGGTCCTCGCCCGGCGCCCGCTCGTGTGGCACATCCACGACCGCATCGCGTCCGACTACCTGCCGCGCGCGCTCGTTCGGCTGGTGCGGGTCGCCGCGCTCGTCCCCGCGGCGCTCGTGGCGAACTCGCGGGCGACGGCGTCCACGCTCGGGCGCTCCGCGGTGGTCGCCTACCCCGGGCTCGCCCCCGGTCAGGTGCGCCCCGGGCGGCGGACCCCGCCGTCGGGACCGCCCGTCGTGGGGTTGCTGGGCCGGATCAGCCCGACGAAGGGCCAGCTCGAGCTGGTGCGCGCCGTGCCGTTCGTCCTGCGCCGGCACCCGGGTACGACGTTCCGGATGGTGGGCGCGCCCACGTTCGGGGAGCACGAGTACGAGGCTGTGGTGCGGGCCGAGGCGGAACGGCTGGGTGTCGCGCCGAGCATCACCTGGGTGGGCGCGGTCACGGACCCGTCGGACGAGCTCGACCGGTTGGCCGTGCTCGTGCACGCCTCGCCCGTGCCGGAGCCGTTCGGTCAGGTCGTCGTCGAGGGGATGGCGCGCGGGGTGCCGGTCGTGGCGACCGATGCGGGGGGTGTCCCGGAGATCGTGGGTCGCGGCGCGCAGGCACTCGGGGAGCTGGTCGCTCCCGGTGACGTCCGGGCGCTCGGCGAGGCGATCGTCGCCGTCCTGGACGACCCGGTGGGGTCGGCGGAGCGGGCCGAGCGAGCCCGGGTCACGGTCGCGGAGCGGTTCACGGCACGCCGGACGGCGCAGACCGTCACCGCGGTCTGGTGGGACGTGACGCGGCGGTCGCGGCGAGCGCCTCGGCCATGAGCGCGGCCTGACCCGACCAGGTGGGGACGTCCGCGAGGGCGGCGACCGGCGGGACGTCCTGGCGGGAACCGAGCAGCGCGTCGCGCACGGCGTCCGGGAAGTCGGCGCTCTCGACGGCGCGGACGTGCGCGTCGGTCCGTTCGCGGAAGCCCGCCACCGGCGTCGAGACGACGGGTCGCCCGACCGCGAGGTACTCGTAGAGCTTGATCGGGTCGAGGCTGTCGGTGAAGGCGTTCACCAGGTGCGGCACCAGCAGCACGTCGGAGTGCTGCAGGTATGCCGGGACGCTCTCCCAGTCGCGCGCCCCCAGGCAGCGCACCCCGAGCCGCGCGAGCTCCGCGAGGTCGTCGCGCGCGACGTCCACGACGGGGCCGACTACGACGAGCGTCCCCGTGCCATGGACCGCCTGGGCGGTCGCGGCGAGCAGAGGGACGTCGAACCGGTCGGGGTGCACCGTGCCGACGTACAGCGCCACCGGCCCGGTCGGGAGATCCGCAGGGCGGTCGTGGCGGGCGCGGTAGCGGTCGACGTCGACGGCGTTGGTCACGAGCCGTACTTCCCGGTGCGCTCCCTTGCTCGTGGCGAGCGCGGGCGAGCACACGACGACCTGCGCGCACCGGTCGAGGAGGATCGCCTCGTCCGACACCAGGCGTCGGTGCTCGTCGTCGGTGCGGTCGGCGACGAGCCAGTCGTCCGTGACGTCGTACAGCGCGGGCCACCCTGTCGCGCGGAGCAGGTTCGCCGCGGCCGGGTCGTTGACCCACAGCACGGGCGCGGCCATGGCGAGGCGCCGCGCGGCGGCGACGGTCGCCCGGGAGAGGCGCCGGTCGGCGCGAGGGTCCAGACGCCGGGGGAGGAGCTTCGTCGGCTGGTACAGCCACAGCCGGTCGCGGTCGACCCCTGCCACCTCCGGCGCGCGGCGCAGACCCCGGCCGCGCCGCGGCCGCCACCCTCTGCTGAGCGAATGGAGCGGGTCGGCCGCGGGCTCCACGAACAGCACCCGCAGCCCCGGGTCCGCGCGGAGCAGCTCGGTGATCAGGTACTGGTTCCGCCTCCACACGGCGTCCCATGCCTCGAGCGAGGCGACGACGACGTCGGTCATGTCGACCCCAGCGCCGCGCGGTACACCCGATCGGTGGCGATCGCCTGGGCGGAGGGGCTGAACCGGTCCTCCTGGCGCGACCTGGCCGCCGCAGCGATCGCATCTCGACGCCCGGGGGCGTGCGCGAGCACGGCGAGGGCACGTCCTGCTGCTGCCGCGTCGAGCGGGGGATTGAGCAGGACGTCGTCGATCCCACCGAGGAGCTCGACGTGCCCCCCGGCATCCGCGGCGACGACGGGCAGCCCGTTCGCCATCGCCTCGAGCACGCTCAGCCCCAGCCCTTCGACAGGGCATGGCGCGAGCATGACCGACGCGCGGCCCATGAGTGCGTCCACGTCGTCGAGCCGGCCGAGGAAGCGGACGCTCGTCCCGACGTCCAGCTCCTCGGCGAGGTCCACGAGGGCCCCACGCTCGGAGCCGTCGCCCGCGACGTCGAGCCGCCATCCCTGTGCGGCGAGACCGGACGCGTGGAACGCGCACAGCGCGGCGTCCGTCCGCTTCTCCGGCTCGAGCCGCTGCGCCACGAGGACGACCGGATCGCGCTCGTCGGAACGGGGGAACGTGGTGCTCGCGGACTCGAACCCGGGGCGCACGACGACGCTCGGCCCGTCCACGGCGTCCGCCACGTACGTGCTGATGGCGATCTGGGCACTTACCCGGCGCCGGGCGACCGCCGCGACCACGGGGCCGAGCCGACCGGTCCCCCGGGGGCGCGCGAAGTGTCGCGTGGCGACGACCGGAGCCAGCCGTCGCCGACCGGCCCCGACGAGGGGCAGCAGGGTCGCGGCGACCGTCGCCGCCACCTCGGCGGCGGTCATGTGCACGTGCACGACGTCCGCCTCGGGGCCGAACCGCAGGAGCGCGAGCACGACGGCCCGCGTCGTCGCGCCCGGCACGAGGCGCACCGGCGCGGCACCGAGCGTCCTAGCCATCGGAGCGGCGTCGCCGCCGACGACGACGACCTGGTCACCCTGCTCCGCCTGGGCGCGAGCGAGCCTCGCGACGTGCCGCTCGACGCCCGCGAACCCGTCGGACCGCACGGCGTGCAGGACCCTCACAGCGTGACCCGCCGGCCGGTGGGCGACTCCTCGAGGTCGCGCAGCACCTCGACGTAGCGACGCGCGACCGCCTCCCAGGAGTGCTGCTCGGCTGCGGCGCGGGACGCGGCGGCGAGCAGCGTCCGGTCGCGGGCGGCGAGATCGCGGACGGCAGTGGCGATCTCCTCGGCGTCCGCCGCCACCACGTAGCCCGACGCGCCGTCGACCACGACATCGGGCACGCACCCGACCGGCGTGGCGACGACCGGAACCCCGCACGCGAGCGCTTCGAGGACCACGAGGCCGTACGACTCGTACGCGCTGGGCAGGACGAGGGCGTCGGCGGCGTGCAGGACCGGGCGGGGGTCGGGCGTGCTGCCCAGGAGGTGGACGCGGTCGGCGAGACCGCGGGCGCGGACGTCGCTGCGCAGGCCCCGGACCATGTCCTGGGTACCACCGGCGACGACGAGGTGGGTGTGCTCGTCGAGGCGCTCGAGCGCGTCGACCACGAGCGGCAGTCCCTTGCGGGCGAACTCGTGGCCGACGAACGCGAGCACGGTGGCGGGCTCGGGCAGGCCGAGCGCCTGGCGCGCCGTCGTCCGCTGCGCCGCGGTCGGCGGTGCGTACCGCTCGATGTCGACACCGTTGCCGAGCACCACCGTCGGCGGGCGGAGCCGGGGGTAGGTCGCGCGGAGCGCTGCGTCCTCCTCGTGCACGAGGTTGACGACCAGGCGATGACTGCGACCGGAGTACCGCAGCGTGTCCCTCGTGGCGATGAACAGGTGCATCGGGTTGCGGGCCATGCGCAGCGCGAAGCGCCCCCGCGACCGCATGGCGACCTGCAGGATCCCGTGGTTGACGTAGACGTCGCCCGCGAGCGCGTCGTTGTGACACACGCCGACCGCGGCCGGATCACGCCTCAGCGCGCGCCGTGCGAGCACGGTCCCCACGGTGGAGAACCAGACGACGCGCAGCGCGAGGACGAGCTTGCCGCGCGCGCCGGGCCCCGGTTCGGGGAGCCAGGACCCGGCGGCGTCGTCCAGGGTGAAGCGCGCCGTGGGCACGCCGAGCCGTTGCCACTCGGCCTCGAGATGGTGCGCGACGGCGCCCACCCCCGTCCCCGGTCCGATGGTCGGGACGATCTGGAGGATCTTCATCGACGGGTTCTCTCCATCTCACCGACGGACGTGAGCTCACGGTCGGGGTCGAGGCCGACGAGGCCGTCCCGCACGGCCTCTCGGGAGCGGGCGTAGGCCTCGGCGCCGACGCAGACACCGGCGATCACGAACGGCAGCGTCACGACGATCGACGACCAGAAGAGGTCGAACTGCCCCTGGACGAAGCGGGCCAGGATGACGGTGAGCGCGAGCGTCCCGAAGCGGGGGTTCATGCGCCACAGGACGACGACACACCCCCCGAACAGGATGAGGAAGCCGAGCAGTCCGATCACCCCCGCGGACGAGAGGACCTCGAGCTCCGCGTTCGGCGGTTGGAACACGTACTGCGTGCGTTCGGCGACCCACCATCTCAGTCCGACGCCGACCCACGGGCTGGTCCGCCACACCTCGAGGGCCTGCTCGTACCACGTGAGGCGCTGGTTCGCGGAGTTGAACTCGTTGTCCGACGAGAGCTGCTCCTGGACGGCGAGCACCACGAAGTAGATCGCCGGGATCGCGGCCAGCAGGATGAGCTTTGACCGCTTGCGGTCGGGGTCGGCGCGCAGCGTGATGATCATGATGCCGATCGCCATTCCGACGAGCCCCTGCCGTGCCTGGGACGCGAACACGGCGAGCGCGCACAGCCAGAACGACGTGTAGGCGAACCAGCGGGGCCAGCCGACCCACCAGGGTCGCGCGTAGGCGACGAGCGCCGCGATCCCGAGCACGCAGCCGATGAAGTTCTTGTGCATGCCGTACGGCCACACGAGGTACACGGGTCCCGTGATGCCGGCGGCGAGCTGCTGCACAGCGGCGACACACGTCAGCACGGCGATGATCAGGCACGGGACCATGAAGAGCGTCAGGCCGATCCGCGCGCGCCCCGCGCGTCCCACGGCCCAGCCGACGACGAGAGCGCCGCCGGTCGACAGCCACGCGTGGAACCACTCGACGGTGTTCTGCGGGTACGGGTTCGCGATCACGGTGAAGAGCGTCGCGACCTGGTAGACGGCCGTCAGCCACAGCAGGCTGCGCAGCTGCGGCGAGAAGGGTCGGGGGCCGAGGACGAGGGCCGCCCACATCGCGGCGAAGACCGCGAAGTCGCTCATCGTCAGGTCGACCCCGCTGCCGCCGACGCGCTGGACGATGACGAGCGCTGGCATCGCGAGGATCGGGAGCGCCACCGGCTCGTACGCGGTGAGGCCGACGACGAGCACCGCAGCGGCGAGCGCGACGGCGACCGCCGACTGGGTGGGGACGAGATAGCCGATCACCACCAGCACGGCGACGACCGCCAGCGTGCCGACGAGCCAGCCCGTCGACCGCCGTATCACTGCGTCCCCGGCGCGCGGAGGCGCCGCTCGGCGACTGCGGGGCCCTCGACGTAGAGCCGCAGCCGGGTGCGCGCGGCCACTCGTGCGTCGCCGCGTGCCAGGACCGAGCGCACGGCGGCACCCGCGACGGCGCCCGCGCGCGCGGCCCACCAGCCGGGCGCCCCGTGGTGCTTGCGCTGGAAGTGCTCCTGCGAGGCGTGGAAGTGCGTGTCGCGGCGCGTGGAGTCGGTCGAGGTCGCGCCACCGAGGTGCACCGCGACGACGTCGTCGTCCACGGCGTGGCGCCACCCACGCTGGTTGGCGCGATACGACCAGTCGGTCTCCTCGGCGTAGAGGAAGAACCGTTCGTCGAAGGGCCCGACGTCCTCGAGGGCGGCGGCCGAGAGCAGGAGCACGGAGCCCACGACGAAGCTGCGGTCGGCGGGCATGCGTCGCAGGCGCCCGAGCCCGACGGCCTCGACCCAGGTCGCGAGGGGCGACGGGTAGGGCCACACGACGCGCGCCGGGCGACCGTCGCCGTCCACCTGGGCCGGCCCCACGCTCGCGGTCCGTGGCGCGGCGTGCAGCGTGCGCTGGAGCCGCGCGACGTCGTCGGCGCTCACCACGGCGTCGGGGTTGAGCAGCAGGACGTCGCGGCCGGGCGCCTGCCGGTGGGCGAGCGCGTGGTTGACGCCGGCGGCGAAGCCGCCGTTGCTCCCCGGGTCGAGATAGCGACCGCCCGCGAGCTCCGTGATCTCGCGGATCTCGGGCAGCGACGAGTTGTCCACGACGGTGAGAGGGAGCTTGCCGACCAGGGGGGCGAGGGCCGACCGGACGAGGTCGGGGGCGCCGTAGGCGACGAGCACGGCCTCCGGGGGTTCGGGGTCGGTGCCGGGATCGGTGCCTGGACCGGTCCTGCCGGTCGTCGGGCCGGTGATCGCGTCGTACAGGGCAAGGTATCGCCGAGCGACCTCGGTCCAGGTGCAGGCCGCGGCGCGCGCGGCTCCCGCCGTCCGTAGCGTGGACGCGAGCCCCGGTTCCGTACCGATCCGAAGGAGGGCGTCACGCAGTGCGGACGGGTCGCCCGGCGGGACGAGCAGCCCGGCGTCGGCGACGACGTCCGGGAGTGCTCCGCTCGCGCTCGCCACGACCGGGGTGCCGCAGGCCATGGCCTCGATCGCGACCCGACCGAACTGCTCGACCCAGCCGGGGGTCGTGAGCGACGGCACCGCGACGACGTCGACACCGCGGTAGAAGTCGGCCAGCGCGGCGTCGTCCAACGACCCCACGAACGTCACGCGCTCGCCGGACCGGCGCGCCCGCAAACGCAGGGCGGCCTCCTGCGGTCCGGCGCCCGCGATCCGCAGGACGAGGCGGTCGTCGGCCTCGACGGCGTCGAGCAGCACGTCGATGCCCTTGTGCGGGGCCAGCCGGCCTGCGTAGCCGACGACGACGTGCGAGGCCACGGGCGTGCGAGCTTCGGCCGCCGGGCGGAAGACCCGCGGGTCGAGACCGAGGGGCACGGTCTCGACCACACCGCGGGCGCCCTTGCGGCGCACGATGCGTCCCGCCTCGTCGTTGCACACCGAGACGGCGGCGGCACCGCGCAGGGCTCGTCGCTCGAACCAGCGGAAGGGTACGGGGTAGCGCTTGTCGAGGTTCTGGGCGGAGTACAGGACGTACGGCTCGATGCCCCGACGCCGTCGGCCGCGCACCCGGTCGACCACGTGGCGCAGCGACCGCAGCGCCAGGATCTCGGCGGTGGCGAGGGCGAACGGCTCCTCGTGCAGGTCGAGGACGTCCCGGTCCTCGCCGAGCGCGCGCCACAGGGGACGAGGGTCGTAGACGAAGAGCGCGGGGTGGGTGCCGAACGTGGCGGCGCCGACGACCGGCTCGCCCGGCCGTGGGTCGAGCCGGACCCGGGAACCCGCCTCGTCCCACTCCTGGGCGGAGACCAGGTGGACCTCGGCGCCGGCGTCCCGCAGCATGCGTTCGCGCTCACGCCAGGCCGTCACGACGGCGCTGTGGGAGATGCGCAGGACCTTCACGGTCCGATTCTTCCTCAGTTCCGGGCGCTGGCGGCCGGTTCGCGCCAAGATCACCCGCCCGGATGCTGCCGACCGTGGGCCACCAGCCGTCGCTCGTGCCGTCGGTGCCGCCTGTGCTCCTCGCGAGGACCGGCAGCGTGCCGGACCCGAACCGGCCCGCGGGCGAAGTTCCCCGCGCGCTCGAGGCACTCGTGCCGTGGGGTTCCCGCGTGCAGCGCGGCCCGGGCCAGGGCCTCGACGACGACGGCGGCCCGTGACAGCTGCCAGCCGGCCGCGCCGTAGTGCTTGCGCAGGTACTCCTCGAGGGACGCGTTCTTCTCGAGCTCGCGGAGCCTCTCGTCGGTGCTGGTCCCGCCGCCGACGTGCATCGCGGTGGCCTCCTCGACGACCTCGTTGGTCCAACCCGCCAGATGAGCGCGGTACTCCCAGTCCGTCTCCTCGAAGTACAGGAAGAAGCGCTCGTCGAACCCTCCGACCTCGTCCAGGGCCTGCCTCCGCAGGAGAAGGACGGAACCCACGACATACCGTCCACGCTCTCGGAGGCGGTGCGCCGAGCGTGCGGCGTCCGCGACGTAGCGAGCCGGCGTCGGGAACGGCCAGCACACCTGGGACCGGACGCCGTCGGCGTCGCACTGGCTCGGGGTGACGCACGCTGCCCCCGGGTGCTCCCGCAGCGCCGTCTGCAGCACGGCGATGTCGCGTGGCCGGACGACGGCGTCGGGATTGAGGAGGAGGACGTCACGCTCGGGCGCCTGGCGGCGCGCGAGCGCCTGGTTGACGCCGAACGCGAAACCTCCGTTGCGCCCGAGGTCGTGATAGACGCCACCCGCCGACGTGGCGATGCGCTCGATCTCCTCAAGCGAGGAGTTGTCGACGACCGTGAGGGGCATGAGCCCCGCCAGGGGTTCGAGCGCACGACGCAGCAGCTGGGGCGCACCGTACGCCACGACGACCACCTCGGGAGGTGGGTGGTCGCCGACGCCGAGCGGCGGCACGTCCATGTCGTCATTCTCGTCCCGATCCGACGCGATGCCCACCGTCGGGCCAGGAAATCACCCGCTCTGCGCGTACGGAAGGAGGTCCGCGCCAGAATCCACCCGCTCCCGGGGTTCCGCTCCCGCGACGGACGAGTAAGTTCGGTCCTGTCCTGGCATGACTGAAATGGGGGAGTATCGTGCGCGTTCTCGTCGACGGTGACCGTGGCTACATCGGCGCGGTTCTCGTACCGTACTTCCAGGCAGCCGGGCACGACGTCGTCGGCCTCGACGTCGGGTGGTACGACGGGTGCGACTTCGGTCCGCCCGTGAGCGGGTACGAGCAGCGAACCGGCGACATCCGGGACGTACGCCCACAGGACCTGGAAGGTTTCGACGCCGTCGTGCACCTCGCGGCGATCTCCAACGACCCGCTCGGCCATCTGAACCCCGGCTCGACCTACGACGTCAACGCCCACGGCGCGGTGCACATGGCGCGGACCGCCAAGGCGGCGGGAGTGCCCCGGTTTCTGTTCTCGTCGTCGTGCTCGCTGTACGGGGCCGGCGGTGACGGGAAGGTCGCCGAGGACGGCGCATTCCACCCCGTCACGCCCTACGGCGAGTCGAAGGTGATGGCGGAACGCGGCATCTCACCGCTCGCCGACGACACCTTCTCGCCGAGCTACCTGCGCAACGCCACCGCGTACGGTTCGTCCCCGCGGCTGCGGGCCGACATCGTCGTCAACAACCTCACGGGGACCGCGTTCACCCGGGGCGAGGTCCGGCTGCAGTCCGACGGGTCGCCCTGGCGGCCCCTCGTGCACGTCGAGGACATCTCGCGCGCGTTCCTCGCGGTGCTCGAGGCGCCGCGGGAGTCCGTCCACGACCAGGCGTTCAACGTCGGCCGGGACGAGGACGTCGTCCAGATCCGCACGATCGCGGAGCAGGTCAGCGAGATCACGGGTGCCCCGGTGTCGTTCGCTCCCGGCGCCGGGCCGGACACGCGCGACTACCAGGTCGACTTCGCGAAGATCGGCGAGGTGCTGCCCACGTTCGAGCCGCGGTGGACCGTGCCCGCGGGGATCCACGAGATCTGGGAGCATGCGAACGAGCGTGGCCTCATTGCCGCCGACTTCGAGGGTGAGCGCTTCGTGCGCCTGCGCCGGATCGAGGCGCTCGCCGCGTCGGGCCGGCTCGACCTGAGCACGCTGCGCCTGCACGGCGAGGGCGCGGTGACGTCATGACCGTGCGCACCTGCCGCCTCTGCGACGCCGAGCTCGTCACGACCTTCGTCGACCTCGGGATGAGCCCGCCGGTCCAGAGCTTCGTCCCGCCGGAGCACGTGGACGAGCCCGAGACGTTCTACCCTTTGCACGTGCGGGTGTGCGACCGCTGCCTCCTGGTCCAGCTGCCCACCTACGTGGCGGCCGAGGACATCTTCACCGACTACGCGTACTTCTCGTCGTTCTCCGACTCGTGGGTGCGTCACGCCGAGACCTTCGTCGCGGACGCCGTCGAGCGGATCTCGCTCGACGACTCCTCGTTCGTGGTGGAGATCGCGAGCAACGACGGCTATCTGCTGCAGCACGTCGTGGACCGCGGGATACGCTGCCTCGGCGTCGAGCCTGCCCGCAACGTCGCCGAGACCGCCCTCGCGCGCGGGATCCCCACGGAGGTCGACTTCCTGGGAGAGGAGACCGGTGCGGGGATCGCCGCGCGGCACGGACGGGCCGACCTCGTCGTCGCGAACAACGTCATCGGGCACGTGCCCGACCTGCGCGACTTCGTCCTCGGCCTGCGCCGGCTCGTCGCCGACGACGGGTGGGTCGCCGTCGAGATCCCGCATCTGCTCCGCCTCATCGAGGGCAACGAGTTCGACACGATCTACCACGAGCACTTCCAGTACTACACGCTCCTGACCATGCAGCGCGTGCTCGCCGTCGCCGGGCTCGAGGTGGTCGACGTCGAGGAGCTGAGCACCCACGGCGGGTCGTTCCGGACGTGGGCGCGCCCGCGGGAGCACGCGGGCGCGCCGGCCGCGGCGGTCGAGCGGGTGCTCGCGGCCGAGCGGGAGGCGGGGCTGCACGCGCTGTCGGGGTACGCCGGGTTCGCCGCCCGGGTCGCGCGCGTGCGCGACGACCTCGTGCGGTTCCTGATCGACCGCTCGGCGGAGGGTGCGACCGTCGCGGCGTACGGTGCCGCCGCGAAGGGCAACACGCTCCTCAACTACTGCGGGGTCCGCCAGGATCTCCTCGCGTTCTGCGTGGACCGCAACCCCGTCAAGCAGGGCACGTTCCTGCCGGGGACGCACATCCCGGTGCTCGCCGAGGAGGCCCTGGTCCACGCCCGGCCCGACTTCGTCCTCCTGCTCCCCTGGAACCTGCGGGACGAGATCGTCGAACAGCTCGCCTACGTGGCCGACTGGGGCGGACGCCTGGTGGTCGGCCTGCCGAGGCTCGAGGTGCTCGAACCGGCCCGGTCATGAGCGCGGCGCCTCCCGTGAGCGTGTGCCTGCCGGTGTACAACGGTGAGCGCTACCTCACCGAGACCCTGCTCTCGGTGCGGGCGCAGACGTTCGGCGACCTGGAGATCGTCCTGTCCGACAACGCGTCGACCGACGCGACGGCGGAGATCTGCCGCGAGCACGCCGCTGCGGACCCGCGCATCCGCTACGTACGTCATGAGATGAACCGGGGCGGTCTGTGGAACTTCAACGAGGCGATCCGGCTCGCACGCGGCGAGACCGTGAAGCTCGCGGCGGCCGACGACGTGCTGCGCCCCCGCTTCCTCGAGGTGTGCGTCGCGGCGCTCGACGAGGGCGGACCCCAGGTCGTCCTGGCCTACCCGCGCACCCAGATCATCGACGGGGAGGGGACGATCACCGAGGACCTGCACGACGAGGGCCTGCGGGGAGACCGGGCCACACCCCACGAGCGGATCGCCGAGGTCCTGCGGGCGCAGGCGGCGCACCTCGTGTTCGGCCTCTACCGCACGGACGTCCTGCGCACCACGCGTGGGCTGCGCCCCACGATCGGCAACGACGTCGTCGTCCTCACCGAGATGGCCTGCCGCGGTCGGTTCGCGCTCGTGCCGGAGCAGCTCTTCCTGCAGCGCCGGCACGCCACGCAGTTCTCCGCGCAGGGTGCACGGCAGGTCCAGTTCCACGCGCCCGGCAAGAACGTGCGCTTCGACTTCCCGCACGCACGCCTCGCGGGCGAGCTGTGGTCGGCGGTGACCAGCTCGCGGCTGCGGGCCGAGGAGTCCGTCCGGTCGCTGGCCGCCGTGACGACGAACTGGGTCCTCCCGCGCTGGCGCGGCGTCGCCGGTGACGTCCGTCGCGCCGTCACCGGCCGCTGAGACGCGCTGAGACGACCGGGACGCCGGAGGGCTTTCAGGAACCCAGCACGGCGAGGCTGCCGCCACGGCCGGACTGGGCCCGGCGCAGCTCGTCGGACAGCCGTCCGCCGGGGACCGTCACGTCGGCGTAGGTGACGGCCTGGTCCCGGATGACGGGGCGCACGAGCGTGCAGCCCTCTGCGAGGCCGACCGGGAGCAGCGCGTCGCGGGACGTCACGTCCGCCCGTTCGCACTCGCCGAAGTAGTGGTACCCGCCGAGACCGTCCAGGACGGTTCCCGCCGGCAGATCGGCCTTGGCGACCGTCACGACGTCGACCGTCGGCGGGCCCGCGGGGTGCAACGTCGTCTCGCCGAGCAGCACGGTGCGCGCGATGGTGTCCGGAACCTCGAAGTGGCACAGGTGGTAGGGCGTGTAGAACGAGTAGAGGGGACCGGTGCCCAGCTTGTAGAGCTCGAGGTAGTGCTGCTGACGGGGATCGTCCATCGCGGCGAGCACGTACACCCCTGGCCCTGGCTTGGCGCCCACGACGTAGTCGACCGCACCCCCGAGGGCACGCAGCTCGTCGACGTCGTAGCGCTGCGTGAGCTCGTCGACGTGGCCGTCGTGGTCGCGCCCCAGCAAGCCGCGGCGGTGCACGGACATGCCGGTGGCGTTCGCGACGAGGGCCTGCTCCACGTTGACCTTGGTGCCGTCGGCGAAGCTCGAGACCATGCGGGGGTCCTGCCCCCAGCGCGCGGCGAAACCCTGCTGCGTCGTGGGATTGCGGAAGCGGTCCTGGAGGCCCTTGATGTTGCCGCAGACCAGCGGCTCCAGCCCGATCCGCCGGACGTACCGGTACAGGTTCATCTGCACGCCGGGCTGGTCCCCGTCGCACCCCGTGTACACGACGCCGGCCGACGCAGCCCGGCAGGCGAGCTCCCATCCGAGGGTCGCGTCGAGCTCGGCGTTCATGAGCACGAGGTGCTTGCCGTGCTCGAACGCGCTGAGCGCAGCCACCGCACCGAACTCGACGGCACCGGTGACGTCGACGACCACGTCGACCTCGTCGGCGGCCATGACCGCCGTGACGTCCTGGGTGAGTGCGACCCGGCCGGCCCGGGCGCTCCTGTCGACCGCGGTCGCGGAGTCGACGACGTCGACGTCGTCCACGCCGGCCCACGCGAGCGCGGTACGCGCCTTGTCGACATCGCGACAGTGCACGGCCGTGACGACCATGCCGGGCGTGGTCCCCATGATCTGCAGGACCAGCGCCTTTCCCATGAAGCCCGGACCGAGGACCGCGACCCGGATCGGGCGGCCGTCGGTGGTGCGCCGCGCGAGGCCGGCGTCGGTGGTGATCGTCACGGGGCGGTGACCTCTCGTTCGGCGAGCAGCGACCACGCCGCGTCCTTGGGCGAGACGAGGCGTACGGGCAGCGGCCAGGCGATGCCGAAGGCCGGGTCGTCGTGACGGTACCCGTCCTCGCCGGCGGGCACGTACGGGACCGAGCACTGATACATCATCTCGACGCCGTCGGTCAGCGCCTGATAGCCGTGGGCGACGTAGGGCGGGACGAACAGCGCGCGCCGGTTCGTGGCCGAGAGCTCGACCATCACGTGGCGGCCGAACGTCGCCGAGCCCGGCCGCACGTCGACCGCCACGTCGGCGATCGCACCTGCGACGCACCGGACGAGCTTGCCCTCCGCGTGCGGGGGAGCGAGCCGATGCAGGCCTCGCACCGTCCCGGCGAACCGGTTGGCGGACATGCTGGTCTGCGCGACCTCCGACGGCAGCCCGGCGGCGGCGAACGTCTCGGCGTCGAACGTCCGCGCGAAGAAGCCGCGCTCGTCCGTGAGCAGGTCGAGATCGACGATCGTGACACCGTCGATCTCGGTGGGCGTCAGCTGCACGTCAGGCCCACACCTTCCACGGCGCGTCGCCGGTGTCCCAGCGTCTGTTGAGCTCGGTCCAGTCGCGGAACGTGTCCATACCCATCCAGAAGCCCTTGTGCTCGAAGACGCCGAGCTTCCCGTCGCGCGCGAGCTTCTGCAGCGGCCGGTGCTCGAGCATCTCGTCCTGGTCGTCGACGAGGTAGTCGTCGACGAAGGAGCGTTCGAACAGGAAGAACCCGCCGTTCACCCAGCCGGTGGCGAGCGTCGGCTTCTCGTTGAACTCCGTGACGACCTCGCCCGTCACGTGCATCTCGCCGTACCTGCTGCTCGGGTGCACGCCTGTCACGGTACCGACCGCGCCCGAACGCTCGTGCTGGGCGAGGAGATCGTCGATGCGGACGTCGCCGATCCCGTCCCCGTACGTCACCGCGAAGCGCGGCGCGTCGAGGTACTTCGCGGCGCGAAAGATGCGCGCAGCGGTCGCGGTGGTCAGGCCGGTCTCGGCGAAGGTCACGCACCAGTCCTCGACCTCGTTCGTGTGGAACACGGCCGGCTCCCCGGCCCCGAGGTCGAGCGTGAAGTCGGCGGTGAGCGTGCGGTAGTTGAGGAAGTACTGCTTGATGAGCTCGGACTTGTACCCGAGCAAGAGGACGAACTTGCGGAACCCGTAGTGCGAGTACGTCTTCATGACGTGCCACAGGATCGGGCGTCCGCCGATGTCCACGAGGGGTTTGGGCAGGCGTTCGCTCGCCTCCCGCAGCCGGGTACCCATGCCTCCGCACAGGATGACGACGGGGATGTCTGCAGGGTCGGTGCTCACGGGGTGCCCTCCTGGGCCAGCTCGGGCGCGGCTGCGGGGGGCACGTCGGTGCGGCGTACCCCCACCCAGCGGCGCGGTACCGCGGTGGACGGCCACTCGAAGAGCCAGCCGACGATTCTCACGTGCCGGAGTCGTACGAGTCCGTACGCGACGGCAACGGCGAGGACGAACAGGGCGAGCACGAGGATCGGCGTTGCCCAGGAAGGCGGCTGGGCACCGCTGCGCGCGGCGCCGTCGACGAGCAGGACCAGGAGCGGGAAGTGCGTCACGTACACGACGACGGAGTTGCGGCCGAGCAGCTCGACGAATCCGGTTCGGCCACCGTCGACGGCGATCATGGACGCCGCGATCACCCCGAGCACCCCGACGGACGACAGCAACGCGTACGCGCCCGAGTGCTCGAACGCCCCGGTCACGAGGACGAGGACGACGGGAGCGAGGCCGAGGACCACGAACAGGGGGCGCCGCGCTCTGACGGACCGCAGGAGGCCGGGGTACAGCGTCAGCGCATAGCCGGCGAAGAAGAACCCGCCGAGGTAGAGGAGAGACTTCGTGCGTCCGTCGGAGACGACGTCGAGCGGCGTGGACACGGAGATCAGAGCGAGCACGAGCACCACGACACCCCAACGAGGCAGCAGGCGCACGAGCGGGGCGACGGTGAAGTAGCAGAGCAGGAAGAAGATGAACCAGAGGTAGCTGGTGGCGTACCAGGTCCGTGGATCGAGGATCGGTCCCGGGAGATTGCCCACCGCTGCGAGCACCAGGACCCAGACGAGGTAGGGCCAGAGGAGCGTGCGCGCCTTGCTGACGTAGTAGACGACGAGCGGTTTGCGGAAGGCCAGCGGCAGCAGCATGCCGGAGAGCGCCATGAGGGCGGGCATCCGGTACGGCATGAGCAGTACGTCGAGGCGCAGCATCCACGCCGGGACGGGGTAGGTCTCGGCGAGGATCAACGTCGCGTGGCTGAGCACGACGAACAGGACCGAGACACCCCGGACGACATCCATCCACCGCTCGCGCGGCCGGTCGGCGGAGACCGGCCTGCCGGCCCGCGCGGGACGCGTGCCATGACCGACAGCCATCGGCGTCTCCCCACGGTCGGTCTTCCGCGGGACCGGTCGCCGGTCGCGACTGCGGCCCCATCCTCTCTCGTGGATGCTATCGACACGGGCGAGCAGTCAGTAGGTCGGCGACGGGTGAATGTCCGTCCCCACCACGGCGGGAGCCGGGTGAAATGCGCCGGGTTCGTCTACCGGCAGCCGTTCGTGCGGTCTACGCTCCCGGAACAGAGCAGGTCCTCGTGGGACACGGTGCCAGCAGACGGAGAACGGAGAGGCACAAGTGGCCGACGCCTTGAGCAGATCGACGGACGAGACGGATGAGACGGTCGAGACCGACCGGTCCACCACGTCGAGCAGCGCGGCCTCGTCCTTCGCGGAGCTCGCACGCCTCGTCCGGGAGGATCACCGCTTCAACAGCGAGGGACTGTGGACGCCCGGGTTCTACGCCGTCGCGGTCCACCGTCTCGGCGCGTTCGCTGCCGCTCCAGGCTGCCCGCCTCCGCTGCGTCGCGTGCTGGCAGCCATCGCCGACCACGCGTCTCTCCTGGTGCGGAACGTGCTCGGGATCGACGTCCCGCGGACGGTTCGCCTCGGCCGACGAGTGGAGTTCGCGCACCAGCACGGGATCGTCATCCATCCCCTCGCCACGATCGGGGACGAGTGCGTGGTCCGCCAGGGAGTGACGATCGGGGCAGGCAGCGGCGAGACCGAGGCATTCCTCCGCCAGGCGCCGACCATCGGTGCGCGGGTATCGCTCGGCGCGGGGTGCGTCGTCGTCGGTGCGGTCACGATCGGCGACGACGCGAAGATCGGTCCGAATGCCGTCGTGATGACGAACATCCCGGCAGGTGCGACAGTCCTCGCGCAGCCTCCGCGGATCGTGCGGGCCCGGTCCACGTCGTGAGCTCCGACCTGGTGGCCGAGGCGCGGCGTCTGGCCGACGAGGGCGACATGGCCGGGAGTGCCGCGGTGCTCGCGAGGCTCGCGTCCGACCCATCCACCATCGGTGCGTGGCCGGCGGCGGACCGCGTCCAGGGCCGGTTGCGAACCGAGGACGGCGCGGCGCCCTGGGCACGACGCACGGTCCGGCTCGCTCTCCTCGCCTCGCACACGAGCGGCCAGCTGGCGTCGGCGCTGCGGGTCGCCGCGTTGGCCCACGGGATAGCGCTCGACGTGTACGAGGCGCCCTACCACGCGTACGAGCAGGAGATCGCTGACCCGACGTCGGGCACCTACACGTTCCGCCCCGACGTGGTCCTCCTCGCCGTCGACCAGCGCGAGGCGCGGCTGCCGGACATCTCCGCGGACCCCGACGAGGACGTGCGGCGCGAGGTCGCCCGGTGGCGCTCGCACTGGGGCCTCCTGCGCTCGCGGACCGCTGCCCTCGTGCTCCAGACGTCGTTCGTGCCCGCGCCCTACGACGCGCTGGGTGACGTGGCGCTGCGGACCCCGGGTTCGCGCCGGCGCCTCCTGCGACGGGTCAACGACGAGCTCGCGGTCGCCGGGACGGCGGGAACGTACGTCGTCGACGCCGAGGCCGTCGCCGCCGAGGTCGGTGCCGATGCGTGGTTCGAGCCGCGCTACTGGCACGCCGCCAAGCAGAACGTCGGCCCGGGTGCGGTGCCGTTCCTCGCGGGGCGCGTGCTCGACGTGCTCGCGGCGGCTCTGGGCCTGGGGCGCAAGGTGCTCGTCCTCGACCTCGACAACACGTTGTGGGGCGGTGTCGTCGGAGAGGACGGACTCGGGGGGATCGTGCTCGGGAACGGGCCGGCGGGCGAGGCGTTCGCCGAGTTCCAGACGTACCTCGCGTCGTTGCGCCGCCGTGGTCTCCTCCTCGCCGTCTGCTCGAAGAACAACCCCGCGGACGCGCGACTGCCCTTCGAGAAGCACCCGGAGATGCGGCTCCGGCTCGACGACATCGTGGCGTTCGAGGCCTCGTGGGACACCAAGCCCGAGGGGCTGCGCCGGATCGCGAAGCAGCTCGACGTCGCCCTCGACGCGCTCGTCCTCGTGGACGACAACCCCGCCGAGCGCGAGATCGTCCGCCAGCTCCTGCCGCAGGTCGGCGTGGTCGACCTCCCGGAGCAGCCGAGCGGGTACGTGCGGGCCGTCGCGTCGTTCCCGGGTCTCCAGTCCGTAGGGCTGACGGCCGACGACGGACGACGCACCGAGCTGTACCACGCTCGGCGTGAGGCGGCCGAGCTCGAGAGCCGTGCGGCGACCCGCGAGGGCTTCCTCGAGAGCCTGGACATGACGGCGCGCATCGAGCCGCTCGACGAGGTGAACCTGCCCCGCGTCGTCCAGCTCATCGCCAAGACGAACCAGCTCAACCTGACCGGTCGGCGGCACCGGTCGGCCGAGGTGCTCGAGCTCGCCGGGCGTCCGGGCGCGGTCGTCTGGGGGCTGCGTGTCGCGGACCGCTTCGACGACCACGGGCTCGTCGGAGTGCTCGTCGCGGTGCCGGAGGGGGAGGACCTGCGGATCGACACGTTCGTGCTCTCGTGCCGCGTGCTGGGGCGGACCGCCGAGCGCGCCCTGCTCGACGCGCTGCGCACCTGGGCGGTCGCGCAGGGCCGCACGCGCATCCTCGCCGAGCTCGTCCCGACCGACCGCAACGCCCCGGCCCGCCCGATCCTGCCGGAGGCGGGCTTCCGCCCGACGGATCCGCCGCCGGGCGGGGAACAGTCGTCGCAGTGGTGGGAGCTCGTCGTGGACGAGCAGGGGATCGGGTCACCGTTCGTCGCGTGGACGGGTCCGGACGAGATGGCAGGTGGTGGTCGTCCCGACGCGGCGGCCCGGGACGACGAGGAGGACATTCATGGATGAGGTCGAGGAGGGTGTGGTCGAGGTGCTGCGCGAGGTGTTCGCGCAACCCGACCTGGTGGTGCTGCCGTCGACGACGGCCGGCGACGTCGACGGCTGGGACTCGCTGGCGCACCTGAACGTGCTGTTCTCGCTCGAGAGCCGGTTCGGCGTGCAGTTCACCGACACCGAGATGGGTTCGATCCAGGACGTCGGAGAGCTCACCTCCTCCATCCGGACGAAGCTCGGCTGAGGAGAGCGTCGTGGGCACGTCGTCGCCGCCGGTCTCGGTCGTCATCGCGGCGCGCGACGCCGCCGCGACGCTCGGCGAGCAGCTGCGTGCGGTCTGCCCCCAGGTTGTTGCGGTCGGTGGAGAGGTGCTCGTCGCCGACAACGGCTCGCGCGACGCGACGCGCGACGTCGCCGAGGAGGCGGGCCGACGCTGGCCAGGTGTCCGCGTCGTCGACGCGAGCTCCGGCCGCGGGCCGGGGGGCGCTCGCAACATCGGCGTGGAGCTGGCAGGGGCGTCGCTCGTCGCCTTCTGCGACGCCGACGACGTGGTGGCCACTGGGTGGCTCGAGGCGATGCTCGCGAGCGAGCGCGTCGGCTCGCTGCGTGCGGGTCGCCTGGACGACTCCCGCTTCCCGGGCGGGCAGTCCTGGTTGCAGCAGGCGGACGGGCTGATGCACAACCCCCTGATGCCGGGACTCTGGTGCGCAGGTGCCGGGAACATGGCCGTGGGCAGGGAGGCGTTTCTCGCGATCGGCGGGTTCTGCGAAGAGCTGCGTGCGGGTGAGGACGTGGACCTGTGCTGGCGGGCACAGCTCGCCGGGGTCGAGATGCACAGCGTCCCCGACGCGGTCGTCTACGTCCGCCACCGCGTGACGCTGCGTGGTATCTATCGGCAGATGTACGGCTGGGGAACCGGGTCCGCGGTCCTCGAGGAGCGGTACGCCGAGCTGCGGGCCGCGGGCCTCGGCGCGGCACCGGACCAACCGTCCGCCGACGGTCCGCCGACTCAGGTCGGTCGTCGTGCGAGCGTCCGACGAGCGGCCAGGGGGTCGGTCAGGAGGACGGCCCGGCTGGCGACCGCCGCGGGCCGCGCCGACCTGGCCTCAGCGCTGGGGGAGCGGCGTGGTCGTGCGCGCGGCACGTTCGGAGCCGAGGTGCCCCGGCTGTCGCTCGACGACGTCGAGCGGGCACGACGGCGCGTGGGTGCCCTGGGCGAGGCCGGCGGGCACGGAGACCGCGCGACCTGATCGTCCCGGCTGCCCACCGCCGTCGGCGGGTCAGCGCACGAGATCGGGTCCGTAGCTGCGCAGCACGCCGCCGGGTCGCACGTCTCCGACCGTCGCCGCCCGCAGACCGGCCGCGGCCATACCGGTCAGCACCCCTCGCAGGACCTCGGCACGGTCGAAGTGCGGCAGCTCTGCGGGCTCCGTGGCCAGCTCCGGGTCGGCGCGGTCGTCGTGCAGCAGGAGGAACGCGCCCGGTCGAAGGGTTGCCAGCGCGTTCTGCGCGAGCGTGTGCTCGTCGTCGTGCAGCCAGTCCTTCGCCTCGGCCGTCCAGAGGACGACGTCGAGGCCTCGGGCACGAAGGGCGGCGTTGACGCGCAGGGTGCTCGCCCCGTACGGAGGGCGGAAGAATCGCACGGGGACCTGGGCGACGTCCTCGACCGCGCGGCGCGCACCGAGCACGGACGAGACCGCCGCGCGTGTCGACAGCCGCGTCAGGCGTCCGTGGTCGGCGCCGTGCAGCGCGATCTCGTGGCCCTCGGCGACCGCGCGACGCACGACGTGGGGATGCCGGCGAGCAGGACCGGCGAGCACGAAGAAGGTCGCGCGGGTCCGGTGCTCTGCGAGCACGTCGAGGATCCGCGGGGTGTGCTCCGGGTGCGGGCCGTCGTCGTAGGTGACCACGACCCGGTCCAGCGGGTTCCTGGCCCGGAAGGCGGGAAGCACCGGGCCCAGTGCGGCGGCCAGCACCGCGTCCGCAACCCGCTCACCACGTCCACGGGGCTCGGGCACCACCCGGTCCGTGAGGTAGCGACGCCGCACGACGCGGTCGCGACGACCCCCCGGGCCGGCCTCGATGCTCATGAGGTGCTCCGCAGCGCCGCGTCGAGATCGTGACGCGCCCGGTCCCAGGAGTTGGCCTCGGCCCACGCCCGAGCGGCGGTCCGGGCGCGCGCGAGCTCGGCGCGATCGGTCGCGAGGAGCTCGATCACCTCCGCGACCGCCGCCGGGTCATCGGGCGGGACGAGGCGGGCACCGTCCCCGGCGAGCTCGGGGATGCCTCCCACGGAGCTCGCCACCACCGCTGCACCGGAGGCCATGCCCTCGAGCACGGTCAGACCGCTCGGCTCGGACCAGACCGACGGGACGACGACGACGTCCGCGTCCTGCATGAGCGCGACGACCCGGGAGCGCCCCTGGAACGGCAGGAACGACACCCGGTGGCCGAGCACCCCCGCCCGGGCGCGCAGCGACTGCTCGTAGGGTGACGGACCGGCCGCGGCGTCGAAGCCCTGCGACCCGACGACAGTCGCACGGACATCGGTCCGGTCGAGCCGCGCGAGTGCCTCCACGAGCACGTGCACGCCCTTCTCCGGGACCACTCTTCCGACGAACAGGACGTGCAGCTCGTCGTCGTCCCGTGGGGCCGCACGTGGCCGGAACTGCTCGACGTCAACCCCGTTGCGGACGACGACGACCCGCTCGGCGAGCCGGGGGCCGACCTGCTCGCGCACATGGTCGGCGAGGTACGTGCTGACGCACACGATCGCGCCTGCGCGGTCGAGGGTTCGGCGGATCTCGGCTCGGCCATAGGTGCGCAGCAGGTCGTTGTGCGCGTACAGCACCGGGACGTGCGGGCCCCTCACGAGCGGCACGAGCTGGGGAGCGTTGTGCGCGAGGACCACCGAGGGCGCCCATCGCTCCTGCCCCGAGAGGGCGGCGCCCAGCTCTCGACGTGCCGCGGGCCGGGGAAGACCGAGCCGCCCGAGCCCCGCGTCGGCGGCTCTCGCCGCGCGCGGGGGGACCGGTGCCTGGTCGTACTCGACGACGTCGGCGCTCGCGTAACGGTCGGGATACGTTCCACGCGCCACGAGCACCGTCGGGCGGCGGGCGGACGCCGAGGCGAGCCCGTGCACGACCGTCGGGACCGCCGAACCGGTGCGGGGGGAGTAGTGGTCCCCAGGGGTCAGGAGGTGCACCTCGCCCAGGCGCGGCCCCGTCATGCTGCCCGGACCCCGCCCTCGGCGTCGAGCACCCTCACGAGGGCCGCGACGGACGCCTCCCAGCCGAACGCCTCGGCCCGCTTCCGCGCCCGGCGGCCGAGGTCGGCGCGCAGAGCGGGATCCTTCGCGAGCTCGGCGATCGCCTCGGCGACCTCGCCGACGGAGGGCTCGACAAGCCGTGCCGCGTCGCCGACGACCTCGGCAAGGCCGCCGGCCGGCACGGCGACGACCGCGCACCCCGTTGCCATCGCCTCGAGCGCGGCCAACGAGAAGGGCTCGGGCACCGAGGTCAGCGCGAGCGCGACGTCGTGGTCGCGCAGCAGGCCCGGCACTGCGTCGTGCGGTACCTCACCGAGGAGGCGCCCACCGGCGGAACGTATTGCGGCGGTCAGCTCCGCCCGGTAGGTGACGACCCGCGCCGGGTCCATGCCGAACGTCCGCAGCGCCCCCGCGACGGCGAGATCGACCGGGACGCCGCGCGCGCGCAGCGAGGCGACCGCACGCGCCGCGACGAGCTGGCCCTTGTTGGGGTCGATCCGTGCGTGCAGGACCACCCGTAGAGGTCCGTCCTCGCGCTCGCCGGAGCGTGGGTGGAAGAGATCCAGGTCGACGCCGTTGGGGACGACGTCGATCCTGTCGAGCGGCACACCGTGGCGCTCGAACGTCCAGTGCCGGACGTAGTCGCTCACGGCGACCAGCCGGCAGGCGTGCGCAGCCTCGGCGACGGCGTCGTCGACGACGAGGTTGTGGAGCCACAGCAAGACGTTCCGCCCGCGAGCCGCGAGCATCTGGGCGAGTCGCGCGTCGTTGTGCACGACGAGGGTCCCGGGCGGCGCTACGGCGATGACCTGCTCGCGGTAGCGATGATGCGGGTCGACCGGGGAACGACGTACGACACGTGCCAGGCGCCGGGCCACGCGGACGGGGAGCGAGGCCGAGGGGCCCCACGCGGTCGCCGTCACAGGGACGTCGTCGAGCAGCACAGGTCCGTCCAGTCGGGGTGAGACGACCTGGACCGGCCGGCCCCAACCCTGGAGACCGCTTGCCAGGTGTGCGGTGACCCTGGCGACGGCACCAGCACCCTGCCGGACGAACGGCTCGTCGGCAGGAAGGACGAACGTCGTCGGCTCGTTCATACGGCGACCTCCGGGTCCGGCGCCGACGGGAGGCCGTCGACGAGGGCGGACCACGTCCGGTCCCACGTGAACTCTTCGGCGCGTGCCCGCGCGGCACCCCCCAGCCGATCCCGCGCCGGCCTGTCCCGCAGCAGCCGCTCCAGGGCGTCGGCGAGCGCCACCGGCGACTCGCGGGGGACGAGCAGACCGGCGTCGCCGACGAGCTCCGGCGTCCCGCCCGTCGCGGACGCGACGAACGGCAGCCCGGTGGCCATGCCCTCGAGGACGGTGAGCGCGCACGGCTCGTCCCAGCGCGAGGCGAGCACCTGGACGTCGGCGCGGCGCAGGACGTCGGGCAGGTCGGCGCGCGCGACGTGGCCCGTCGTCCGCACGTCGACTCCGCCGGCGCGCAGGGCCGCGACCCGCTCGGCGACGGCCGTGCCGAACGGGCCGCCGTCGGAGAACCCCCAGTTCGTGTCCCCGATGACGAGGACCGTCAGCTCGACGCCCCGGCGCTGGAGGACCTCTGCGGCGTCCAGGAAGACGTCGAGGCCCTTCTCGACGGCGACGCGGCCGAGGTGGGCCACCGTGAGGGCGCGCTCCTCGTCGTCGAGCCCGGGCGCCGCGCCCGGGGTGAACCGTCCTGCGTCCACGCCGTTGCGGGCCACGCCGACGCTCCCCGGCGACAGGCGGTAGACCTGCTCGACGGCGCGCGCGAGGTAGGCGCTGACCGCGACGGTGCGCACGCGTGAGCCGTGGAGCGCCGCGTAGGCGCGCCGCCAGCGGTCGCCGGCAACCTCGAGGTTGTGGAACCAGTGGACCACCTGGGTGTCGGTCAGCACGCGGGCGAGGTGGACGGCGACCTCGGGGTCGTTGCTGCACACGGCGGTGTCGGCGGGTGAGCGGCGCAGCGTGGCACCGACGAGCCGCGCGTACGATGCCTGGTCGGCGTGCGCCCACCCGGAGAGACGACGGAGCGCGCGACCGGCACGCCGGTCCGCGAACGGGTGCGGGTGCGGTCGGACGACCTCCACGACGGGCGTGGGGTACGTGGGTGCGGCGGCTGGGCGGGTGACGACCCGGTCGACACGGAGCGAGCCCTGCTCGGTGCGCAGCAGCTCCCACAGGCACGTCGCGATCGCGCCGCTCACCGTCGGCGTGAACGTCTCGCGCGAGTTGTTGACGAGCGCGACCCGCGACGGCGTGCTCATCGCTCGGCCTCCGCGTGCAGGTCGAGGCCGCGCTCGTCGTAGCGCCGAGGGGTGCCGCGCAGCCGCAGCATCTCGCGGTGGAAGGCGAGCTCGCGCCGTGCTCGGAGAAGCCTCTCGTCGAACCCGTCGCGGGCGGTAGCGCGCCGGAGGACGAGCTGGGCACGGTGCGCGCCGACCCGGGCGCGCTGACCGCGCAGCCGCGTGTGCAACCAGTGGTGGTAGAGAAAGGCGTCGCACCTCCCGTAGCCCTCGGCCTGGGTCCCGAGCCTGGTGGCGTCGAGCCGGTCCGGCGCGAAGTGGTGCAGGACGGTCGCGTCGGGCACGCCGCGGACGCGGAAGCCGGCCTCGAGCGCCTGCACGTAGAGCACGACGTCCTCGGAACCCGGGTAGCGCGGGGTGCCGAGCATCGGGTCGAACGCGAGGCGGTCGAGCACCGTCCGGGCGACCGCCATGTTCGCACCCATGGGGCACGGGGAGATCTCGGGCGGCTCGGGCACGTGGGCGTAGTAGGAGGCGCGCAGCTCGTCCGTCATCCACGGTCGCTCGAGGTCGTCGGCCATGCGGACACCACCGGCGACGACGTCCGCAGTGCCGGACCGTATCGGCGCGGTGACGGCGAGCAGCCAGTGCGGGGGGACCACGACGTCATCGTCGGTGTAGGCGACGATCGCGCCCGTCGCCGCGCGGGCACCGGCGTTGCGGGCTCGTCCGATCCCCGCCACGGGCTCGTGGACGTAGCGTAGGCGCGCGTCCTGCGCGGCGAGCGTGCTGACGACCTCCGCGGTCCCGTCGTCGGACCCGTTGTCGACGACGACGAGCTCGGTGGCGAGGCCGGCCTCCTCGGCGAGGTCGAGCGCGAGGCGGACGCTCGCCAGCGTCCGGCCGAGCCGCGCGGCCCGGTTGCGCGTGCACACGACGACCGAGACGTCCACGCCGCTCACCGCGACCCCACGAGCCGGTCGAGGTCCTCGGTGATCGCGCCGAGAGGGCCGTCCCCGACCTTGCGGGCGAAGGCGGCCCCGGACCCGCGCGCGGACTCCAGGTCCTCGGGACGGAGCACGAGGTGGGGGCGGCGGTCGAACCTCTCCCACGGCGCGTACGTGGTCGGTCGGTCCTTCACCCGGAGCCCGGTCGTGTTGTGGACGACGGAGTGCAGGAACGACTCGTCGGGGACGAGCGTGCGGGTGAAGTGGCGCACGACGGCGCGTGGCGCGTCGAGCGCAGCGGTGCGCGCGGCCGGCCCGAGGGCCATCCACTGCTCGCCCTTGTGCAGCGTCCAGCCCGGGACGGGGAACGGTGCGTCGCGGAGCGCGACGGCGTAGCCACGTCCCCAGAAGTTCATGACCGCGGGGTACCGCTCGTGTCGGCCTGCGCGCCTCTCCAGCCTGCGCACGACCGCGTCGAGGACGCGGGCAGGCACGGCGAGCCGTGGCCGCGGCAGCATCGTCCAGCGCGCCCCGTACCGCCGGGTCTCGTCCCAGGCGAGCGGGTGGTCGCCGTCCTCGGAACGGGACCGCTCGACGGGGCGGGAGCGGAGCAGCGCGTCGGCACCGCTCGTCCGGACCTCGTGCTCGAACTCGGTGAGGTCGCGCACCGGCCAGTCCTCGCCCGAGACGAGGACCGACCAGCCGCACCCGGCCCGTTGACCGGCCGAGAGCAGAGCCAGGGTCGCCTCGACGAGCGACCAGTCTCCCCACCGGGTCCGGACCCGGTGGCCGATCACGGTCGCACCGTCGGGCAGGTCGGCGGGCGGCGGCTCCTGTGACGACGCGTCCCAGTGGACGAGGACCGTCGCGCCCGGGCTGAGCTCCAGCACGCGTCGGACGAGCCGGGAGACCTGTGCCGGCCTGCGATGGCCCAGGACGAGGTACGCGAACGGTGCCGGCTGGTCAGATGACATCGGCGAACTCGCGCTCGAGCGACTGGAAGACCAGCACCCCCGCGAGGAAGACCACGGGGGCGACCACGGCGAGCGCGATCATCTGCCAGGCCGGAGGCGCGGGCGTGCCGAGCAAGGACCAGCGGAACGACTCCAGGAGCCACGTGACGGGGTTGGCCGCGAAGAGCGGCTTGAGGTTCTCGGGGACCTCGGACAGCGCGTACGCCACGGGGCTCGCGTACAGCAGGATCTGGAAGAACCACGGCAGCACGTAGCCCACGTCCCGGTACCGGACCATGAGCGCGGAGGCGGCGATCCCGATCCCGGCGCCGAGCAGCGCGGTCAGGACGGCCCAGACGGGCAGCGTCAGCACCGCCCAGCCGGGGTTGATGCCGAAGACGAACAGCAGGACGACGGCGAGCACGAGCCCCACGAGGAAGTCCACCGCCACCGACGCGACGGTCGACAGCGGGACGAGGAGGCGAGGGAAGAACACCTTGGACACGAGCGCCTGGTTGCCGACCAGGGACGCCGCCGACCGCGTCGCGATGCCGCTGAACAGACCCCAGGCGAGCATGCCCGCGAGGCTGAAGACGATGTAGGGCACGTCGCCGCTCGACAGGTTCGCGACCTCGCCGAAGACGACCGTGAAGATTCCTGCGGCGGCGAGCGGCTGGATGAGGACCCAGGCGACACCGAGCGCCGTCTGGCGGTAGCGAAGGATGAGGTCGCGCTGGGCGAAGCGCACGAGGACCTCGCGCGACGTCCACAGCTCGCGCCAGCGCGGGAAGTTGAGCCGGCCGGGCGGGTTGATGACGGTCGTCTGCATCTGTCCTCAGTGCCTCTCAGTACTGCTCGTAGGCGAAGTCGGCGTGGATCACGCCGCGTCCGATCCCGTCCGCCTCGGCCAGCTCCGGGTAGGGGAGGTCGGGCAGCACCTCGATCTGGGCCGCACCCTCCCACGCGTCGAGCACTCCGGCCTGGCAGACGAACATGTCGATGGTGTAGCGGCCGGGCTTGAGCCACAGGTTCTTGATGACGAGGCGTCCGCGCTGGGCCGTCGCCGGATCGAGCCACATGCCGACCAGACGCGAGTCGCACTGCGCGATGACGGTGCCGTTCTCGTCGTTGACGTGGCAGGACACGTAGTACTGCCCGGGCACGTCAGGATTGGGTCCGACTTCGAACTCGACCGACTTGTCGGCGTCCGACGTCGTGTAGAGGTCCTCGACGACGACGTCCGTGAACCGGAGCTGGCCGGACCCACCGCGGTTCGACGGGTCGGCCTGCGCGAGCGCGAAGCTCTCGAAGCTGGCCCGGTACTCGTGCAGGGTGGACTCGACGCTCCCGTGGTGCAGGAGCCGCCCGCGGTCGAGCAGCACGGCGGAGGTGCACAGCGCCTGGACGGTCTGGACCTGGTGGCTGACGTACAGGACGGTGCGCCCGTGCTGCGCGGCGTCGCGCATCTTGGCGAGCGACTTGCGCTGGAACTCCGCGTCCCCGACCGCGAGCACCTCGTCGATCGCGAGGATCTCCGTGTCCAGGTGCGCTGCGACGGCGAACGCGAGCCGGACGTACATGCCCGACGAGTACCGCTTGACGGGGGTCTCGAGGAACTTCTCCACGCCGGAGAAGTCGACGATCTCGTCGAACCGGCGCCGGATCTCCTGACGTGTCATGCCGAGCAGCGCACCGTTGAGATAGATGTTCTCGCGCCCTGTGAGCTCCGGGTGGAAGCCCGTGCCGACCTCGAGCAGGCTCCCGACGCGCCCGCGCATCTCGATGCGCCCGCGGGTCGGGGCCGTGATCCTGGTGAGGATCTTCAGCAGGGTGGACTTCCCGGCCCCGTTGCGTCCGACGATGCCGAGCGCCTCGCCCTGGGCCACGTCGAAGGTGATGCCGTCGAGCGCGTCGAACGTGCTCCACGACCTGGCGGCGCGGGGGTGCCGCAGACGCTTCAGCGCAGCCTCGGCAGCGGTCGCGGGACGGTCGCCCGAGGCACCGATCCGGTAGGTCTTGCCGACCCCGGACAGATGGATGGCGGGCGGTGTGGACGTCACGCGACCACAGTAGGTCGTGCGTGCGGGCCGGGACCACGGTGGACGGGGTGAATTGTCACGGTCCGCCGACCGTGCCGGGGACCTGGCGGCGCTCGTCCTCCCGAGATCCCGCCCGGGCGTCGGCGACCCGGGCCCGCAGCACGTGGACCCGGTGCTTCAGCGCCTCGCGCAGTCCGTCCCGCACCGGGCGTGCGGACCTGCGCGGTGCGAGGAACCCGCCGACCAGCTCGCGTGCGGCCTGCTCGTCGTCGTCGAGCTGGTCGAGGAAGGTCTCCATCTGCTTCTCGGCGTCGTCGGTGCGGTACCCCCGCGAGGCAGGGTGCGTCACGTGCACCGTCGAGTCGAGCAGGACCTCGCGTCCGGTCGCGCGGGCGTAGCACGCGGCCGCCCAGTCGATGCCCCAGCCGACGTTGTTGATGCCGTAGTCATGGCGCGCGAGCCGGACGACGGCGTCGGCCGACAGAGCCCAGACGATGCCGTCCACGAGCGCGACGTGGTGCAGGTGCTGCCCCGCGTCGGCCAGGTGGGTGACCCGCAGCGGCAGCGGCGTGAAGCTGACGTCCGGAGCCCAGACCGCGAGCCGTTCGCGCGACCCGAACGTCTCGGCGCAACGGGTGACGAGCGCCGGCCAGTCCTCGCACGTCGCGTCCGCCTGGACCTGCAGCATCACCCCGGGATCGTCCCGCTCGAGCTGGCGCCGCAGCGTCTCGGCGAACTTGGGTCCGTAGAACCAGTCGTCGGGCACGGCGACCCACTCACCAGGACCGTCCCACCGCTCGTCGTCCTGGTTGGAGTAGACGACCGTGAGGCTCCGCACCACAGGCTCGATCGCGGTCGCGACGGTCCGCGCGGACTCGCCACGCCCGGTCCAGGCGATGATGAACGCATCGATCTCGGTCATGGTCGCTCCCGGTCCGCTGGTACCGCTCACTCGTCTACCGCCCGCGCCGAGCGTACTGGCGCCGTGCGTCGTCGTTCGGGTGAAATCCGGCACGGGAGCTCTCGTAGGCCGCGTGACCGCGGGTGAAGTCTGCACGTGCTCTGCTGCCAGCGGGACCGGGGACGGATACCTTCGGTGCATGCCGAGCCCCACCGTCTCCGTCGTCATCCCGACGTACAACCGGCCGGAGCACCTGCGCACCTGCCTCGAGCACCTGGCGGGTCAGGTGCCGCCCGCCGACGCGATCGTCGTCGTGGACGCGTCCACCGGGTCCGAGTCGCGAGCCGTCGTCGAGGCCGCCGAGGGCGTGCACTACCTGCGCAACGACCTCGGCGCGGGCCACACCGCGGGCTCGCGGCAGATCGGCGTGGCCGCGACCACGACGGACGTGATCGCCTTCGTCGACGACGACGCCTACGCGAGCCCCGGCTGGTTGGCAGCGCTCCTGGTGCCGTACGGGGACCCCGCTGTCTCCGCCGTGGGCGGCCGGGCAGCCAACGGGGAGCCGGGGGAGGAGCTCGAGGGCGCGGACCAGGTGGGCAGGTTCCTCCCCGACGGGACCCTGACGGGCTTCTTCGCCGCGGATCCCGGCCACGACGTCGACGTCGACCACCTGCTGGGCGCGAACATGTCCGTGCGCCGGGCCGCGCTCGACGAGGTCGGAGGGATCCGGGACATCTATCCCGGGACGTGCTTGCGGGAGGAGACCGATGCGGTCCTCAGGATGCGTATGCGAGGGGACAGGGTCGTCTACACGCCCGCCGCCGAGGTCAGGCACGTCGCCGGTCCGTACGCGAAGGGCCGACGGTTCGACCTCCGGTACTCGTACTACGCACAGCGCAACCACCTCGTGCTCCTCGGCGCCACCGTGGGGATCCGCGACACGCACTTCCGGCGGTACCTGCTGGTGTCGCTGCGCGCCGCGGGCGGCGAGATCGCCTACGCGGCCCGGGCCTTCGGGCGGCTGCGGACCCGTGAGGGCTCGGTCGTGCGCGGGGTGGCGAACGGGCTGCTGCGCTCGGTGTCGACCTTCGCCGGGATGCTCGTCGGCCTCGGGCGAGCGATGACCCTGCCGGCCGCGGCGCGGGGCACCACCCGCTAGGTACGCGCCAGCACCTCGCGCCACACGGACGCGTGTGCGGCGGCGCTCGCGTCCCACGTGAACAGACGCGCGCGGGCGAGCCCTCGCTCGACACCGGCGTCCACGCCCTCGTCACGGGTCAGGGCGTGGACGAGACCGTCCGCGAGCCCCGCGCCGTCGGGCTCGACGAGGATCCCCGCGTCGCCGCAGACCTCCGGCAGGGAGGAGCGTGCGGCAGCGACCACGGGGACCCCGACCGCCATCGCCTCGAGCGCGGGCAGCCCGAAACCCTCGTAGATCGACGGGACGACGACGGCCCGGGCCCCGGCGACGAGACCCGGAAGCCGCTCGTCCGGCACGAGGCCGACGCGCACGGCGCCGTCGAGCGCGCCGAAGAGCCGGTCCCGGCGCTCCGACGGCGGACCGCTGAGGACCAGCGTGACGTCCGGGTGGGCGCTGCGGACGGACGGCCACGCCGCGGCGAGACCTTCGAGGTTCTTGCGGGTCGACGACCCCCCTGCGTGCAGGACGTACGGGCCGTCGACCCCGAGGTCGTGCAGCGCGCCCGGGGACAGGGGCAGGGCCTCGAAGAACCGGTCGTCGACGCCGTTGTGGACCACGTGCACGTGGTCCAGGCCGAGGCGCTCCGCGACGTCGTCGGCGGCGAACTGCGAGACGGACACGACGGCGCGTGCGCGCCGCGTCTCCTCGGCGGCGAAGGGCTCGGGCGCGGACTCGTCGGGGAACCGCCACGCGACCGTGTCGTGCACGGTGACGATCTCCGGGACCCGGGCCGGCGGGAGGGACAGGCCCATGCGGTGCACCACGTCGGCGCCCGGGTACATCAGCGCCCCGACGGCGCGACGGACCCCGGCGGGCGCCTCGCGCAGCACCCAGTGCGGCAGGCGTGCGGTCCCGGGGAGCGGGGAGCGCAGCGACCGCGTCACCGAGCGGCCGACGTCGACGTCCGGGCCCAGCGCGGACTGCGCGCGTCGCGAGACCTCACGCTCGTAGACCTGCTGTCCCATGGGCACGCCCACGGCGATGGTCGCCAGCGTCAGTCGTGGCACCCCGCACCTCCCGTCCGTCGTCCGGCAGACCGTCGTCCGCGGACCCTCATTGTCGGGGAGCGCGGCCTGGTGGCCCACGGTCAGGGCCGGGGTTCACCCGCCACGCCGGGACCCGAGGCCCGATTTCACCCGTGAGGCGAGGGAACGGGCGCCTACGCTTCCAGGGTCCGCCACCCCCCGAAGGAGGCTCATGACGACCGCGGTCGCCCTCGTCACCAGCTCGTTCCTGCCCCGGGCCGGGGGCGTCGAGGAGCACGTGCGGCACGTCGCGCACGCGTTGCGGGACGCCGGGCACCGCGTCGCCGTGTGGTCGGTGGACCAGGGCGACGAAGAAGTCCCGCACGACCTGGACGGCATCCCTGTCCGCTACCTCCCGACCCCGATGCCGGCGCGCAACGTGGGGTCCGTCGTCGACCTCGTCCGCCACGCACCCGGCGCGCTGGGTGCGTGGCGCGCGGCGTACCGGGCGGATCGACCGGACGTGCTGCACGTGCACTGCTACGGCCCGCAGGGCGTGTGGGCCCACGGGCTCTCCGCGCTCACGCGGACGCCGCTCGTGGTGACAGGACACGGAGAGACCTTCATGGACGCGCACGACGCGTTCGACACGTCGGCGCTCCTGCGCGCAGCCCTGCGCCGCTCGCTCGCCGAGGCGTCCGCCGTCACGGCCTGCTCGGGCTACGCGCTGACCGACCTGGAGCGGCGGTTCGACCTCACGCCCGGCGCGGGGACGGTCGTGCCCAACGGGATCGACCTCGACGAGGCGGGCGGAGCCCGCCCGTCGTGGCTCCCGGACCGCTACCTCCTCGCCGTCGGGCGGGTCGTGCGCACCAAGGGCTTCGACCTGCTGCTGGAGGCCTTCGCGCGGGCGGACCTGCCCGAGGACGTGCGCCTCGTCCTCGGCGGCGACGGCCCGGAGCTGGAGCCGCTGCGGCAGCAGGTCGACCGGGCCGGCCTCGCGGATCGTGTCGTGCTGCCCGGGCGGCTCTCGCGTCCTGAGATCGTCACGACGGTGGCCGCCGCGCAGGCGCTCGTCGTACCGAGCCGCGTCGAGGCGTTCGGGATCGTGGTGCTCGAGGGATGGCGCGCGGGCGTTCCGGTGGTCGTCACCTCGAGGGGAGGGCCGCCCGAGTTCGTCGACGAGGCGCGCACGGGACTCCTGGTCGACCCCGAGGACGCCGGTGCGCTCGCGCACGCGCTCGAGCGCGTGGTGCACGACCGTCCGCTCGCGGACCGGCTCGGTTCGCAGGGCCGCGCCGAGGCCGGCCGGTACAGCTGGGACCGGGTCGCCGCGGCGTACGCCGCGCTCTACCCGGCCAGAGGGTGAACTTCGCCGGCGGGCCGTGGTGGCGGCACCCGCGGCGGCTAGCCTGACGCCGTGACGCACAGGGTCGGGGTCGGCGAGGCCGGGTGGGAGCACGTCCGGCTGTACGGCCTGCACGTGGTGTCCGAGCTGCCGCTGCACCAGGACCGACCTGCGGACCCGGCCGAGCCGGTCGACGTGACGGTGCGGTGGGGCGACGAGATCGTGGACGCCTCGGAACCGGCGGACGCCCGGACCCTCCTCGACTACGCCGACGGCGACCGGGCGTTCTACACGTTCTTCGAGCGGGCATCGGGGGACTACCTGCTGCGCTTCCACCGCACGTGCGACGTGCACGTCTCGGCCGACCTCGCCACGGTCCACGTCCATCTGCGTGCGGGAGCGGACCCGGGCGTCGCCGCCATCCTCGTCACCGGGGCCGTGCTGTCCTTCCAGCTCTACCTGCGCGGTGTCGCGGTCCTGCACGGCAGCGCGGTCGACATCGGGGGTCGGGCCGTCGCGTTCGTCGGCGCGTCCGGCATGGGGAAGTCGACGATGGCGACGCTGCTGTGCGCCGCGGGCGGCTCGGTGATCACCGACGACGTCCTGCGCGTCGACCTCGACGGCACGCCCTCCGTCCGGCTCGGGGCGAGCGAGCTGCGCCTGCGCAAGGGTGCGGACGAGCTCGTCGGCCGGTTCGAGGGCGAGGATCCCGCCGTGCGCACCAGCGCGGACGCGCGGCAGGTCCTGCGGCTCGGCGCGGGTGCCGACGACGCGCTGCCCCTGGCCGCGATCGTCGTCCCCTGGCCCGACCGGGAGCACGCCGAGCTCGACGTGGAGCGGATCGAGCCGACCGTCGCGGTGTTCGCGCTCATCACCTACGCGCGGTTGCTCGGGTGGAAGGACAAGACGGTGGTCGACCGGCACTTCGCCCAGGTCGCCCAGATCGCGCGCAGCGTGCCCGTCTACCGGGCACGCGTGCCCTGGGGCCCGCCGTTCGCGCCGGACCTCGCTGAACGGCTCCTCGCCGAGCTCGACGTCTGAGCTGCCGGGGTCAGGGCGTCGACCGCCCCGGGTCGAGGTAGGCGTCCGCCTGCAGCGTGAACAGGTCGGCGTACAGCCCGCCCCGGGCCATCAGCTCGTCGTGCGTGCCGTGCTCGGCGACGCTGCCCTCGTCGAGCACGTAGATGCGGTCCGCGGACCGCACCGACGAGAAGCGGTGCGAGATGAACACCGCCGTGCGCCCGGCGAGCACGTCCCGCAGGGACTCGAAGAGGTCGTGCTCGCCCCGCGGGTCGAGCGACGCCGTCGGCTCGTCGAGGATGATCAAGGGCGCGTCGCGGTAGAACGCGCGGGCGATGGCCACCCGCTGCCACTGCCCGCCGGACAGGTCGCGCCCGCCCCGGAAGAGGCGCGAGAGCATCGTGTCGTACCCCTGGGGGAGCGCGGACAGGAAGCCGTCGGCACCCGCACGGCCCGCGGCGGCGCGGACGCGGTCGTCGTCGCCGGGCGCCTCAACGTCCCCGACCTCGACGTTGTCGCGCGCCGAGAACGCGTACCGGACGAAGTCCTGGAAGATCGGCGCCACGCGCTCGCGCACGGTCGAGCGGTCCAGGGTGCGCGTGTCGCGGCCGTCCCACCGGACGGCGCCGTCGTCGGCGTCGTAGAGCCCCGCGAGGATCTTCGCGAGCGTCGTCTTCCCGGACCCGTTCTCCCCGACGAGCGCCACCACCTCGCCGCGCCGGATCGTCACGTCGACCCCGCGCAGCGCGGGCACGTCGCTGCCCGGGTACGTGAAGCCCACGTCCTGCGCGTGGATCTCCGCGAACGACTCGGGGGCCGGGTCGCCGGCCTCGAGGGAGTCCGCGGACGGGCCCAGCTCCATGAACGCGTCGACGTCGTCGAGGAAGAGCCCTGCCTCGAAGATGGACTGCACCGACCCGAGCAGGGTCGCGACCTGGCCCTGCAGCATGCGGATCGCGACGATGGCCGCACCCGCCTGTGCCACCGTCATCTCGCCCTGCGCGATGAGCCAGACGACGAAGAACAGCGTCACCGCGAGGACGAGAGCCGAGGCGAGGTTCCCCACGACGCTCAGGAGTGTCCGGCGCCGCAGGTGGACGGCCAGGTCCTCCTGGTACCGCCCGTACAACCCGTCGAACCTGCGGCGCAGCGTGCGGCCGAGCCCGAAGGCGCGGATCTCCTTCGCCTCGTTGCGGCCCGTGAGGACGATCGACAGGTAGCCCCGCTCGCGCGCCGGGTAGGTCTGACGGACGGAGAAGTCGAACTCCAACCGGCTCTCGCGCCGGTTCGTGAGCAGCAGCGGCAGCCCACCGAGGACGAGCAGCCCGAGGAGCGCGGGATGGATGGCAGCGAGCGTCAACCCCACCGTCACGGTGACCGCGGCGCTGCCGAACGCGCCGAGGAGCGCCTGCGTCACCTGCAGTGGACGGCTCGCGGCGTTCGCGCTGACCCGCTGCAGCGAGTCGTAGAACGCGGGGGACTCGAACTGCCGCAGGCTCACGCGCGTCGCGACCGCGAGGACCTGCTGCCAGGTCCGTCGCGCGACGGAGTCGGCGAGGAACCGGCGGATCGAGCCCTGGACGCTGCCGACCAGCGCTGCCGCGCCCATGAGGACGGCGAGGGCCGCGACCGGTCCGACGAGGCCCTGCATGCTGCCGCCCTCGGACAGGTCGACGACGGCATTGAGAAAGCGTTCGACCACCAGCACCTGTCCGGCGAGCAGGACGGCTCCGACGAGCTGGAGGGCGGCGAGCGCGAGGAACAACCAGCGACCCGAGCTCCAGACCAGGGACGTGCTGCGCGCGACCAGCGTGGCGCCGCGGCGGAACGAACGCCGCTGGTTGCGCTCGCGCACCCGCAGGTCGAGCGGGTCGACGAACGTCTCGCCGTCGCCTGCCATGGCAGATCCTCCTCGCGTCGCACGGTCCTGCCGACCGCTTCGCCAGTGTCTCAGCGCCCGACCACACGCAGGAGCGCTGCGTCGGGTGAAACCTCGCCACGGGGCACCGCACCGCCGACGTCGCGCGGTACTGTCGCTCGCGGCCGGTGCGCGACGGAACGACGACCTGACGCACGGCGGTCGACCGAGGGGAGGCAGGACGGCGGTGACGGCGCAGGACGACACGACGCTGCGACCGCTCGCCCGGCTGCTGATCGACGCCGTCCGCGAGGACGCCGGGACGTCGTGCCCGCCGGGGCTGCGCGGCACCTCGCCCGAGGACGTGGTCGCAGCCGGCCGGCTGCACCGCGTGACGCCTGCCGTCGAGCGCGTGACGCGCGCGTGGCCGGACGAGCCGGCAGGCTGGCGCGCAGCCCTCGAGCAGGCCAAGCACGACCAGCTCATGCGGCACCTGCGGGCGCTCGCGGACGTGGCCGGTGCGGGCGCGGTCCTGGACGCGGCCGCGGTCCCGTGGGTCGTCGTGAAGGGTCCGGTGCTCGCCGGAGCGATCTGGCCCGTCGTGAACATGCGCGAGTACTACGACGTCGACCTCGTGGTCGCGCCGCACCGGTTCGAGGACGCGGTGGCGGCGCTGCAGGAGCGCGGGGTCCGTCTGCTCGACCGGAACTGGCCGGAGATCCGGCGCACCGGCCGCGCGGAGCTCGCGATGCTGACCCCCGCCGGGACACCGCTCGACCTGCACTGGCACGTCGCCGTCCCGGCGGAGCTGCGGCGCGCGTTCCCCCTCGACATCGACGCCATGCTCGGACGGCGCCGCCACGTCGAGGTGGGAGGACGCGCGGTGCCCACGCTCGATCCCGTCGACACGGTGCTCCACCTCGCCTTCCACGCGGCGCAGGCCGGCGCCAACCGGCTCATGTGGCTCGCGGACGTCCGCTTCGCGCTCGAGCACGGCCAGGTCGACGTCGCCGAGCTCGAACGTCGCTCGCGCGCGGCGGGGACCTGGCTCGGCGTCCGGTCGGTCCTCGCGCGCGTGCACCGGGTGCTCGGACTCCCGTCGGACCGGGTACCGCGCGGTCCGGCTCCCGCCTGGGTCCGGCTGACCGGGTTGCGCGACGCCCGTCGGCCCTTCCCCGGGCTTCCCGGAGACCCGGCGCTCGGCGGCAACGAGTACTCCGCGGCACGCCGCGGGGTGCTCGACAGCGCGGGAGTCCTCGCCCGCCACCACCTCGCCGCGCGGCGTGCAGGCCGTCAGCACGACGCAGGGCTGGACGAGCGTCGCCCGCTGCAGGTCGACGTGCCGGACGGGCAGGCGAGGCGGGACTACTTCCGCTCGGTCACGGAAACTTCTCGGTCGAGCTGACCTGGACGGCCGTCCAGCCCGTTCGGGTGAACTTTCCACCGCTGCGGGTGGAATGTTGCACGGGCCCCCGGGTCACGCCCTCGGCGCCGGTATTCTCATCGAGGTCGGGCGCAGCCGCGTGCGACGGATCCCTCGCCTCCGGGCGACCCGATAGAAAGGTCGGTGGCTCATGATGTACTCACCGCCCTCGATCACCTCCGTGGGAACGGTCCAGGGCCTGACCCTCGGCTACCCGCAGAACTGCAAGTACGGGCACGGCGCCGACAACACCCTGCCCAACCAGCTGCCTGGCCTGGCAGACGGGAGCGGCGACTGGAAGCCCGGCTGCGGACCCGGCGACCCGCTGTCCTAGAAGTGACCCTTCCGGGTCATCATCCTGACCTCCTCCGTGTCGACGATCTCGAGATCGCGAGCGGGTGGGTCTTCGGACGCACGCGCGCCCCTCAGATACCCCGTACCGGAGGGGCGCGCGCCGTTCTCGAGGCGGTCGTCCGCGAGTCGCTCGCAGCGGCGCCGACGTTCGTCGGTTTCTCGGGCGGGCGGGACTCGTCGCTGGTGCTGGCGGTCGCCGCCCACGTCGCCCGGCGCGACGGCCTCCCGCTCCCCGTGCCCCTCACCCTGACATTCCCTGGGGTCGCGGGGGCTGATGAGACGGAGTGGCAGGAGCTCGTGCTGGCCCACCTCGGTCTTCGCGAGCGCGTCGTCGTGCGGGTGACGGACGAGATGCGCCTGCTCGGAGAGGCCGCACGTGCCGGCCTCGCGAGTCGTGGTCTCGTGTTCCCCGCCGTGGCCCAGGTCGACGGTGTGCGGCTCGCCCAGGCCACGGGAGGGTACCTGCTGACCGGCGAAGGCGGCGACGACGTCCTCAACCGGCGTCGCGGCACGCCCCTGTACCTCCTGCGGCGTCGCCTCGCGACACCTGCCCTGCCGACCCGACGTCTGCTCCGCGAGGTCGCGGGCGCCCTCCGGCCGGTCCGCACGCTCCCCCGTGGCCGGTACCGCGACGCCCTGCCCGAGTGGTTGCGCCAGGACGCCGCGAGCGAGGCAGCGTCGCGGCTCGCCGCCGACGACACGTCGCCGTTGCGCTGGGACCGTGCCGTGCACGGTCTGCTCGGCTCGCGGGCGACGCACGTCGTCCTGAACAACCTGTCGGTCGTCGCGCGCGAGCACGACGTCCGCTACGTCCACCCGCTGGTCGACCCACGGTTCGTCGGGGCGCTCGCCGTGGACGGCGGCGCCTGGGGCTTCGCCGGTCGCACGGACGTGATGCGTCGCCTCGCCGCGGACCTGCTTCCCGACGCGGTCCTCGCACGCACGTCCAAGGCCTGGTTCAACGCGACGCGGTGGGGGCCCGAGGAACGGGCGTTCGCACGGAGCTGGGACGGGTCGGGCATCGACCGGGACCTCGTCGACCACGACGTGCTGCGCGCATCCTGGGCGACGACCGCACCTCCCGCGGCCGCAGAGCTGCTGCTGCACGCGGCCTGGATCGGCTCGGGAGGGGCCAGCCGGTCACCCGGGTGAAATACACCCCGGAAAGGTTCTCGCCGCAAACGATCGGGCCTACGCTCACGATTGCTGGAAACGATCGCCTGCGGCGAGGTGAAAGGCCGTCCGGTCACCGACCGTGATGACGAGCACGACATCGTGAGAGGAGGAAACGATGGCTTACGAGGCACCCAAGATCTCGCGTGTCGGCTCCGTGCGCGGACTGACGCTCGGGTGGGACACCTGGCGCGAGTACCAGGACGAGGCGTACTTCTACGGGCACAAGATCCCGCTCCCCGGCTCCGGCGACGACGACGGCAGTGACCTGAGCTGACCACCTGTGCTGCGCGGCGCCGTCTGGCACGGCGTCGCGCAGCAGCACCCGATCTCGAGGTTGACCTGTGGACGACCGTCCCGACCCGTTCCGGCGGCTCACTCCGTTCGAGGTCGCGCTCTCTGCTCCTGTCGGCACGTCCGAGCACGCGCTGCGGGCGACCGTCGTCGGCTCCGCGCGCGCCGCGCTCGAGCGTTCCGTTCTCCCCGCGCTCCGTACCGGTTCCTGCCGCGTGCTGTTCTCCGGGGGGCGCGACTCCTCCCTCGTCCTCGCGGTCGCGACCGCGGTCGCACGCAGGGAGGGTCTTCCGCTTCCCGTCCCGGTCACGGCGGTGTACCCGGGGATGCCCGAGGCCGACGAGAGCGAGTGGCAGGCCCGCGTCCTCGGGCATCTCCGCCTGACGGAGCGCATCGTGATCGAGGTTCGTGCCGAGCGAAGTCTCCTGGGCGACGTCTCGGTGGGATCCCTCGCACGGCGGGGCCTCGTGTGGCCCGCCGCGGTGCAGAGCCAGCCGATGCTGTTCGACGGGCTCGGCCACGGCGTGTACGTGCTCACGGGCGAGGCCGGTGACGGCGTGCTGGCCCCGGTGCGCGGGACGCCCCTGCACCTCCTCGCTTCCTCCCGCCGGCGGCCGTCGCGCGCACTCGTGCGGGCCGCGATCGGGGCGCTCGAGCCGTCGACCCTCGCACGGTGGCGCCTCCTGCACGGGGACGGTCTGCACGACGCGGCGCCCTGGCTCCGGCCGCGAGCGCTCCGGGCCCTCGTCCGCGAGTCGGTCGAGGCGCGCGGGCCGTTGCGTTGGGACGCGGCCAAGCGCGCGCTCATGGAGCGCCGCGGCTCGGTCATCGCGCTGCACAACATCGTCGCAGGCGCCGCGGAGCAGGGCGTGACGCTCAGCCACCCCCTCGCGGACGAGTCGTTCGTGGCGGCGCTCGCGGCGGACGGCGGCGCACGGGGGTTCCGTGGTCGGACGGACACGTTCCGCCGCCTCGGCGCCGACCTGCTGCCCGACGATGTCCTGGCACGCTCGACCAAGGCGCGCTTCAACTCCTCCCGCTGGGGCGACCGCGAGCGCGACTTCGCCGCCTCGTGGGACGGTAGCGGTGTGGACCCCGAGCTCGTCGACGTCGAGCGCCTGCGGCGCGAGTGGTTGGGAGATGCGCTGCCCTCTGCCCAGTTCCTCGTCCATGCGGCGTGGCTCGCGACCGCCCCACGGACCACCCGGACCACGGCATGAGCGCCGTGACGACGCTGCGTCGGCTGGCGCGCGGGGCACGACGAGTGCCGCTCTCCCGGTGGCCGGGCCTCGTCCGGACGGCGGGGCTCGTCGTCGCGATCGAGATCGGCGTCCGGACGGCGCGTCTGCCACGCGTCTCGGGGTGGGCAGGCGTGCCGCTGGCCGACGCGCCACCGACGCCCGCGTCGTCGGCGACACCGGCCACCGATCGTCCGGCGCCGCTCGAGCTGAGCGTTCGCGAGCGGGTCGGCGTCGAGGACGCGCGCCGGGTGCTGTCCGTCCCCGGGGTCGACGGGACGTGCTTGCGGCAGTCGCTCCTCGTCGGCCACGTCCTGCGCCGGCGGGCGCCTCGGCTGGTCCTCGGCGTCGCGAAGCGGGGCGGCGCCGTCGCCGCGCACGCGTGGATCGAGGTCGAGGGGTGGACGATCGACGACTTCCACGTCCTGGCGCGCCCGCCCGTCGGATTCGAGCGGTTGCCCGCCGGAGTCTCCTGAGCCGGAGTCAGCGGAGCAGCTGGTGCTCGACGAGCTCGTCCACGAACGCCTGCGCGTCACGCAGCGCGTCGTCACGCTGGATCTCGAACTGGGCGACGAGGGCGTCGGCGAGGTCGTCGAGACTGCGGTCCTCGACGAGCAGCTTGGTCAGCAGCGCGCCGCTGGCGTTGGTCGTCAGGTAGACGGAACGCTCGAGGTCCAGCAGGACCAGCTCGCCGTCGATCTCCTGCCAGGTCACACCGTCGGTGCGGATCTGCATCTCGTCCTCCGTCCGCCGGGCCGTCCGGCCGGTTCAGGCTACCGGCGCGTCCCGTGCCGGGCGAGGATGAAAACGGTCCTCCCGCCGGCGCAGCACCGCCGCGGCGGTGCCGCCCAGGGCACCGACGAGCAGGACCGAGGCGACGACGTCGCTGGGTCGATGGGCATGCCCGATCACGGATGCGACGCACGCCATGGTGATCAACGCCCCGGCGGTGAGCGCCGCCGGACGCGTCGCCCACGGCCACAGCAGCACCGCGGCCACGGAGAGGGCCGCGGCCGCGGTCACGTGGCCCGAGGGCAAGGTGTTGTGCGTGTACCCGAGGTCACCGAGGAACGGCCGGGTCAGGGCGACGTCCCGCAGCCAGCCGGAGAGCGGCACCGCGACGAGGACGAGCCCGGTCGCGAGCGTGACGGCCAGCCACCGGCGTCGGACCAGGGCCACCACGCCGAGGACGACGCACAGCAGGACGAGCACCGCCGGCAGCACCGCACGCACGAGCGCCGCGACGAGCTGCACCCCGTACGGGAAGCCCTGGAACGAGGCGAACCCTGCGACGTCGACCTCTTGGCCGACGTACGTCCGCACGGCGACGAGGTACAGGACGACGAACCCGAGGGCGAACACGCCGACGCCGACGAGGTCCCACGGGACACGGGTGCGCCGCGCCGTCGCGGTCCTCACGTCAGGCACCGCGGACGAGGCCACGGTCGAGCTCGTCGACGAGGTGGCGCGCGATCTCCAGCGACGCCGTCGCCGCGGGGGAGGGCGCGTTGATCACGTGCACCTGGCGCGGACCGCGCGCGATCAGGAAGTCGTCGACGAGCGAGCCGTCGCGCGCGAGCGCCTGGGCCCGCACGCCGGCCGGCGCCGGGACGAGGTCCTCGGGACCGATCCCCGGGACGAGCCGGGCGAGCGACGCCGCGAAGAGCCGCCGCGACGCCGAACGGGCCACCTCTCTCGCGCCGGGGACGAGGTTGCGCGCGCCGAGACGCCACAGACCGGGCCACGACAGCTCGTCGCGCAGGTCACGCAGCGACACGTCGCGCCAGGTGTAGCCCTCCCGGGCGAGTGCGAGCACCGCGTTCGGTCCGGCGTGCACGCCGCCGTGGACCATCCGCGTCAGGTGGACACCGAGGAACGGGAACCGGGGGTCGGGGACCGGGTAGATCAGGCCATGGACACGCTCCGCCGCGTCGGGCGTGAGCTCGAAGTACTCGCCGCGGAACGGGACGATGCGGGCGTCGACCCGGACGCCGCACGTCCGGGCGAGGCGGTCGGCGTACAGACCCGCGCACGCGACCATGGCGTCGGCGCGCACCATCTCGTCCCCGTCGCGACCTGTGACCTGGACGCGCAGGCCCGTGGTGTCGTGGGTCACGCCCATGACGCGTGTCCCGGTGCGCAGCCGGCCCCCGGCCGCGCGCACCTGGTCGGCCAGGACCCCGCACACGCCGCGATAGTCGACGATCCCCGTCGACTCGACCCGCAGCGCGGCGACGCACGACACCTCGGGCTCGTGCTCGCGTGCCTCGGCGGTGGAGACGCGCCGCGCCGGCACGCCGTTGGCGACCGCGCGCTCGGCGAGGACGTCCAGCCGCGCCCGCTCGCCCTCGTCCACCGCCACGACGAGCTTGCCGCACGTCTCGACGGCGACGCCGTGCTCGCGGGCGAACAAGCTCATCGACTCCGCGCCCGCTCGCCCGAGCCGCGCCTTGAGGCTGCCCGGGCGGTAGTAGAGACCGGAATGGATGACCCCGGAGTTGCGGCCCGTCTGGTGCCGGGCGACGTCGTCCTCCTTCTCGACGACCACGACCTCGTCGCCGCGGGCCGCGAGCCGCGCGGCCGTCGCGAGCCCGACGATGCCGGCGCCCACCACCACAACCTTCATGCGTCGCTCTCCTCGCGCTGCGCGGTCCTCGTCCGAGGCTAGTGCGCCGGCGCTCGCAGTGACCATGCGCACGGCGGGTGATTCCGGGCCCCGGCGTGCGGCGCCCGACCTGTCACCGGCCCGGCGTACGCTGGCTCCTGCTCGTCCGAGCCCGCCCGATCGGTGGTTCTCCCGCATCGGACGTCTCGCGCTGCCCCCGTCGCCCGTTCCCGAAGGACCCGCGCCCCATGAACCTCACCGGCATCCTCCCCGCGCTGCTCGCCGACCCGGCCGCGGCGGCCGTCGTCGAGCACGTGCGTGCGCGGGGCGAGGCGGACGTCGTCGGCCCGTCCGGGTCGCGCCCCCCGCTGCTCGCGGCGATGGCGGGCGCGCGGGCGACGTCGGGCCGCGAGCCGGGGACCGCGGCGTCGGGCTCGCGCCCGCTCGTGGTGGTCACGGCCACGGGCCGTGACGCCGACGAGCTCGCCGCGAGCGTGCGGGCCTACCTGCCCGACGAGCTGGGCGACGTCGTCGCCGTCCTGCCGAGCTGGGAGACCCTGCCGCACGAGCGGCTCTCCCCGCGCGCGGACACGGTCGCCAAGCGCATCGCGGTGTTCCGCCGGCTCGCGCACCCGGATGCCGACATCGGTCCGACGGGGCCGATCCGCGTCCTCGTCCTGCCGGTGCGCGCGCTGCTGCAGCCGGTCGTGGACGGCCTGGGCGAGCTGGTCCCGGTCGAGCTGCACGACGGCGCCACCGCGGACCTCACGGACGTCGCCGAGCGCCTCGTCGCGGCCGCGTACACGCGTGTGGACATGGTCGAGCGGCGGGGCGAGTTCGCCGTGCGCGGCGGGATCCTCGACGTGTTCCCGCCGACGGAGGACCACCCGCTGCGGGTCGAGTTCTGGGGCGACGAGGTGTCCGAGATCCGCTGGTTCGCGGTCGCCGACCAGCGCAGCCTCGAGATCGCCCAGCACGGGCTGTGGGCGCCGCCGTGCCGCGAGATCCTGCTCACGGAGCCGGTGCGCGAGCGGGCCGCCGCGCTCGTGGAGCACCTGCCGGGCGCGGTGGAGATGCTCGACAAGATCGCGGGCGGTGTGGCCGTCGAGGGCATGGAGTCCCTCGCGCCGGCGCTCGTGGACCGCATGGTCCCGGTGCTCGAGCTCGTGCCCGACGACGCGCTGCTCGTGGTCGACGACGCGGAGCGGGTCCGGCGTCGGGCGCACGACCTCGTCGCGACGACCGAGGAGTTCCTCGCCGCCGCCTGGACCGGCGCGGTCGCGGGCGGGAACGCGCCGATCGACCTGTCCGCCGCGTCGTTCGAGACGTTCGCCGAGGTGCGCGCCGTCGCGCAGCGCCGCGGGCTCGGCTGGTGGACGATGTCGTCGTTCGCGCTCGACAACCCGGACCTGGACGTGGCCCCCGAGGAGACCTCGGCGGGTGGCGCGTCGTCGGGCACGAGCCGCTCCCACGTGGGCGAGAGCGCCGACGGGGTACCGACGTTCACGATCGGGGCACGGGACGTCGAGTCCTACCGGGGCGACATCTCGCGCGCGCTCGACGACCTGCGCGGGCTGCAGCACGCGGGCTGGCGCCTCGTGCTCACGACGGAGGGGCACGGCCAGGCCCAGCGCATGGTCGAGCAGCTCGGCGAGGCCGACACCCCGGCCCGGCTCGTGGCGCGGCTGGACGACGAGCCGGAGGGCGGCGTCGTCTCCGTGACGCCCGCGATGGTCGGCAAGGGGTTCGTCGCCCCCGAGCTGCGCCTCGCCGTCTTCTCCGAGGCCGACCTCACGGGCCGCGCCGGGACGGGTACGCGCGACATGCGCAAGATGCCGTCGCGACGGCGCAACGTCGTCGACCCGCTGCAGCTCAAGGCGGGGGACTTCGTGGTGCACGAGCAGCACGGCGTGGGGCGGTTCGTCGAGCTCGTGCAGCGCACGCTCGGTACGGGCGGCAACGCGGCGACGCGCGAGTACCTGGTCATCGAGTACTCGGCCTCCAAGCGCGGTCAGCCGGGGGACCGGCTCTTCGTCCCGATGGACCAGCTCGACCAGGTCACCAAGTACACCGGCGGGGAGTCGCCGAGCCTGAACAAGATGGGCGGCTCGGACTGGCAGAAGACGAAGTCGCGCGCGCGCAAGCACGTCCGGGAGATCGCGAGCGAGCTGATCCGGCTGTACTCGGCGCGGATGGCGACCGAGGGCTACGCGTTCGGCCCGGACACGCCGTGGCAGCGCGAGCTCGAGGACGCGTTCGCGTACGTCGAGACGCCCGACCAGCTCGCGACGATCGACGAGGTCAAGGCCGACATGGAGAAGACGGTCCCGATGGACCGGCTCGTGTGCGGGGACGTCGGCTACGGCAAGACGGAGATCGCGATCCGCGCCGCGTTCAAGGCCGTGCAGGAGGGCAAGCAGGTCGCGATCCTCGTGCCGACGACGCTGCTCGTCCAGCAGCACTTCGAGACGTTCTCCGAGCGGTACGCCGGCTTCCCCGTGTCGGTCAGGGCACTGTCGCGGTTCCAGACCGTGAAGGAGTCGCAGGAGGTCGTCGCGGGGCTGGGTGACGGCACGGTCGACGTCGTCATCGGCACGCACCGCCTCATCACGGGCAGCATCCGGTTCAAGGACCTCGGCCTCGTGATCATCGACGAGGAGCAGCGGTTCGGCGTCGAGCACAAGGAGACGCTCAAGCAGCTGCGCACCAACGTCGACGTCCTCGCGATGTCCGCGACCCCTATCCCGCGCACGCTCGAGATGGCCGTCACGGGCATCCGCGAGATGTCGACGCTCGCGACCCCGCCCGAGGAGCGCCACCCGGTGCTCACGTACGTCGGGGCGTACGAGGAGAAGCAGATCTCCGCCGCGCTGCGCCGTGAGCTGCTGCGCGAGGGTCAGGTGTTCTACGTGCACAACAAGGTCGAGACGATCGACCGCACGGCCGCCCGGCTCCGCGAGCTCGTGCCGGAGGCCCGGGTGGGCGTCGCGCACGGCAAGATGAGCGAGAACCAGCTCGACCAGGTGATCCGTGCGTTCTGGGAGAAGGAGCTCGACGTCCTCGTCTGCACGACGATCATCGAGACCGGCCTCGACATCTCCAACGCCAACACCCTCATCCTCGAGCGCGCCGACATGCTCGGGCTCTCGCAGCTCCACCAGCTGCGCGGCCGCGTCGGCCGCGGTCGCGAGCGCGCCTACGCCTACTTCCTCTACCCGCCCGAGAAGCCCATGACCGAGACCGCGCACGACCGCCTCGCGACCATCGCGGCCCACACCGACCTCGGCTCGGGCATGCAGGTCGCGATGAAGGACCTCGAGATCCGCGGCGCGGGCAACCTGCTGGGCGGCGAGCAGTCGGGGCACATCGCCGGCGTCGGGTTCGACCTGTACGTGCGCATGGTCGGCGAGGCCGTCGCGAACTTCCGGGGCGACGGCGACGAGGAGCAGCCCGAGATCTCCATCGAGCTCCCGGTCGACGCTCACCTGCCCGAGTCCTACATCGCGACCGAGCGGCTGCGCCTCGAGGCCTACCGCAAGATCGCCACGGCGACCGACGAGCCGCAGCTCGCCGAGGTGCGCGCAGAGCTCGTCGACCGGTACGGCGCGCTGCCCGACGTCGCGTCCGCGCTGTTCGACGTCGCGGACTTCCGCAACCACGCGCGCCGCGCCGGGCTCACCGACGTCACTGCACAGGGCAAGTTCATCCGGTTCGCCCCCGTCGATCTCGCCGAGTCCGCGCAGCTGCGGCTCAAGCGGCTCTACCCGGGCACGCTCCTCAAGCCCGCGATCCGGGCGTTCCTCGTGCCCTTCCCGACGACGGCCCGCATCGGCGGCCGCGCGCTGCGGGGGCCCGAGGTGCTGGCCTGGGCACGTCAGCTCATCGACGCCGTCGTCCTCGGGGACGTGAGCGCGGCGGCCCGGGTCGGGACCTGAGCGAGCTCAGCCCGGGCTCTCGGTCGGGACCTTGGTGACGCTCCCGGGCTCGGGGCCCTCGACATGGATCGACAGGCCGAGCTCTTGGAGCTCTGCGTCGAGCGCCCCGGTGAGCGTCCGGGCGTAGGTCGCGGTCAGGTGGTCCCGGTCCTGGTAGGCGACGACGTTGCCGATGACCGCGGAGCACGCCCGGGCGCTGCAGAAGAGCTCGGACACGTCGAGCTGGTGCGCATCGGTCGCGGGCGCCCGGACGGTGCTCCATTCCGCGTACACGAGGTCGCGGTGCTTGGCACACGGATCGGGGGTGCCGTTCTCGAGCAGGCACTCGGGGACCGACCATGCGAAGCGCGGTGTGTCGCGAAGAGCGACGACGTCGACCCCTTCGAGGACCAGCTCGTCCCACGCCAGAATCTGACCTTCGTCCGGGGGGCGTTCCACCCCCGACGTGCCGGTCCAGGTCCCGCTCAGGAGGACGAGGTCCGGGGGCTCGCTGGTCAGCTCCTCCATCGCGTTCGCACTCCATCGCCCGCATGCCGGCCGGTCCGGAGGGGAGGGTGTCTCGACGCCGAGCCGACAGCCGTGCTTGATCATGGCGGTCACCGACCAGCCATGTCGTTCTGCGACGGCGACGGCAGCGGGGATCCACTGCTCGATGTGCGAGCCGCCGACCAGCGCGAGCCGTGGCGCGTCCTGGGCTCCGGTCGTGAGAGGGCACCGGACGACGGCGTCGTAGCGCGGTGCGTCGAGGTGCGACTGGACGCACGAGTCGTCGACCGGCTTGTCGAAGGCCGCCAGCTCGGGAGCGGGCCTCGGCGGTTGCTCGCCACCGTCAGCACCCTCGTGGAGCGCTCGTGCGCCGACGTAGGTCGAGCGGTCGGCAGCCAGGACGAGCTCGTCCTGGACCTTCGTGTGGATCGACGTCGTCACGCCGAGACCCCCGAGAGCGACGGTGAGGCACGCGGCCGCGACGACGAGGATCGAGCGCCGCGGCGCGATCCTCGAGAACGTCGAGCGCAGCGGCCGCTCGACGAGACGTGTGGTCGCCCAGGCGAGCGCGCACGACACGAGGAGGACGAGGACCGCGCCGCGGTAGCCGAGCTCGAGGTGGAAGCGATAGGCGAGGTAGAACACCATGACCGGCCAGTGCCACAGATAGAGCGCGTAGGAGCTGTCCGCCACGACGCGCCAGGGGCGGTTGTCGAGCAGCCGGCGGGCGAGCGGCGACCCGCCCGCGGATCCGACGATGACCAAGGAGGCTGCACCCACCGGCCAGAGCGCCCAGGGGCCCGGGAAGAGCGACCCGCCGTCTAGCACGAATCCGCAGGTGACGAGGAGCAGGAGGCCGCCGACCACCAGCACCCCACCCAGCCGACGCGGAAGCCGGAGGTACGGGAAGACGAGTGCCAGCGCGGCACCGATCCCGAGCTCCCAGAAGCGTGTGAAGGTGCTGTAGTACGCGACGTCCTGGTCCGTCACCGACGTGACGGCGGCGTGCGCGAAGGACAAGAGCGTCATCGCGCCGACGAGTCCGGCGACCGCGCGGCGTGCGGGCACGCCGGTGCGGCGCGCGAACCGGTGGACGCCGAGGAGGACGAGAGGCCACACGACGAGGAACTGCAGCTGGACCGACAGCGACCAGAAGTGCTGCAGGGGATTGGCGGACGGGCCCGCGCCCCCGTACGAGAGCCCCGTCCGGACGAGCTCCCAGTTCTCGAGGCCCACGGCTGAGGCAGCGACCTGCTGCGCGATGCCGGGCCATCGGGTCGCGGGGAGCACCAGCGCGGTGAGCAGCGCCACCACCGCGAGCACCAGCAACGACAGCGGCAGGAGCCGCCAGAAGGTCCGGCCGACCTGGCGGCTCGGGGCGAACGTCCCGTCGTCGAGACGTGACGTGACGGTGAGCGTGCAGAGGAAGGCCGAGACCACGAGGAACACGTCCACGCCGCCGGACACCCGCCCTTGGCCGAAGAGGTGGAAGACCACGACGAGCAGGAGCGCCAGGCCGCGCAGTCCCTGCAGCTCCGCGACGTAGCGGCGGCGCGGGCTGGTCTCGGCAAGGGAGCTCGGCATGCAAGGTCTTCTCTCGTCGTCGGCTCCGGCGAGTCTTCCCCGGACCCGGGAGCACCACGAGTGCGCGACGGCGGATTCACCCGGTCTCCCGTGGATTTCACCCGTCCCAGCGCCTCCGTGACGATCGTCCTGGCCGTAGCGTCCCGGAGGAGGATGCTCCGCCGTGGACAGGGAGAGGCGAGCAGGTGACGGTTGAAGCCCCACCCCCGAGCAGCAGACGCCTCGGCGGTGTCGACTCCCTGCGCGGTCTCGCGGCGTTCGCCGTCTTCGCCTGCCACATCGGCGGCTACTGGGCTCTCGGCGATCCACCGAAGATGCTCCTGAACCTGCTGAGCAACGGGACGCACGGCGTCGACGTCTTCATCGTCATCTCAGGGTTCTGCCTCGGGCTCCCGGTCCTCGCCGCGCACCGGCTCTTGGCGACACGGACGTTCTACGGGCGTCGAGCCTGGAGGATCCTGCCCCCGTACTACGTGGCGCTCGCGATCGCGACCGCCCTCGCAGTGCTGCCGGCCACCTGGCCGCTGGTCGTGTCGCGTCCGGCGGACGGCACCGACATCGCCGTGCACGCGATCGGCATGCAGACCTGGTTCCCCCCGACGCTCGGGACGATCAACGGCTCCCTGTGGAGCGTGTCGCTGGAGATCCAGCTCTACCTCGTGTTCCCCCTGCTCGTCCTGGTGTGGCGCCGTTGGGGGAACGTCGCGTTGCTCGGCGTCGCACTGGTCCTGTCCGTCGGCTGGGAGGTCGCCGGGCGTCTGGGGGACACGCCCTATCTGGGCGACAGCCATGCACTGCCCGCGTGCTTGATCCAGTTCGTCGCGGGGATGGTCACGGCCGACGTCGTACGTCGCGGGCGCGGGCCGTCCACGCCCGTCGCGCTCTCGTCGCTCGTCGTCCTGCTCGCCGGCGGGGTCCTCGTCTACACGATCGGGCTGTCCGTCCCCGTCCAGAAGGTCACCTGGGGTGCCGTGGGGGTCGCCGCGGTGCTCGTCGTGTCCGGGCCTACGGGGCAGGTGCTGGGCCGCACCGCGCTCGAGTGGTTCGGAGCGAGGTCCTTCAGCTTCTACCTGTTGCACCAGCCCGTCCTGCTCCTCTGCGGAGCGCTGGTGGCGCTGGTCCCGGGTGGCTGGGTCGTCCGGTTCTTCGTGTGCGGCGCACTGTGCTTCGCCCTGGTGACGGCGCTCGCCGCGATCATGTACCGATTCGTCGAGATGCCCGCGCACCGGCAGGGCCGCACGCGCTTCCCGTCCCGTCGCTCCGGCGTCGCGCCGGACGGCTCGGTCTCGGCGGTCTCCTCCTGAGGGACGCGTTCCGAGGGCGTCAGTCCTTGCGACCGTCGAGGTAGTACGCGATTGGGCCCACCCAGTTCACGAGCAGCGCGATGCCCCACGCGACCTTGGTCCCGTTGACCTTGTCGTCCGGCCGGTTGAGCAGGTCCCGGTAGGCGCTCGCGGTCAGCGCGAGCTGGGCCAGGCCGACGATCCCGACGGCGGTCTTCTGACCCGTGGTGAGGTCCTTCCAGCGGCGGTGCTTGCCCATGGTGCTGTCCTCTCGTGGTGTTCGGCATGCTCGGCCCGCTCGACGCTAAGCCTCGAGCGACCCACGCGCGCGTCGAACAGCGACCAGGGCCGCGCTCGGGGACTGACGTGGGGCGACCGCATCGGCACCCGCGGGATCTTGCGCGGTCTCGAGGATCCGTGAGGCCCTCCGCCGCCGGGATGGGGATCGGGATTCTCTCGTTCCGGCACGGTGTGGGCACCGCTGTCGGCGCACGACAACGTCTCGGACCCCAGCCACGCATCGCGAGGAAAGTACACCGGCGAGCATGCCGTTGTGGAGCACCCTGCCCTCATGACGGTCCGCACCAGCATGGTCGACGGGGCAGGGGCGCATGGTCGACGGGGCTCCCTACCATGGGTGGCATGGCAGGTTTCGAGAGTTCTGGCGACGTGCTGCGCGACGCCGTCGCGGTCATGGACCGTCTCTACTCGCCCGGTGGGTGCCCGTGGGACCGCGAGCAGACCCACGAGTCGCTCGTGCACTACCTGCTCGAGGAGGCGCACGAGCTCGCCGAGGCGATTGAGACGGGTGACCACGCTGGTGTGCGTGAGGAGCTCGGCGACGTCCTGCTGCAGGTCCTGTTCCACGCGCGGATCGCGAGCGAGGAGGCAGACCCGTTCACGGTGGACGACGTCGCGGCCGACCTCGTCGCCAAGCTCGTGCGCCGTCACCCGCACGTCTTCGCCGACGACGGGCAGGCGGCCACGCTCGGCGACCTGCACGTCCAGTGGGACGCCATCAAGAAGACGGAGAAGCAGCGAGACTCCGTCCTCGAAGGGATCTCGCACACCCAGGGCGCGCTCGCGCGCGCGCAGAAGGTCGTGTCGCGGGCCGGACGCGGCGGTCTCGGCCACGTCGTGGGGGAGGCTGCTGCGGCGCCGTCGGGCGCGACGGTCACGACGCACGCGGCGGACGCGACCGGCGTGTCGGGCCTGGGACACAAGCTGTTCGCGCTCGTCGCGCGCGCGGAGGCGGCCGGCCTCGACGCGGAGGCCGCGCTGCGCGCCGAGCTGCGTCGCGTCGAGTCGGCGATCGCCGCCGCCGAGCGCGCGCCCGCAGACGCCCAGGACGTGGGACGAAGGACCTGAGCGCGTCCACGGAAGGTCACCGCTGTCGCCCGAGGGGCGGACGCAGGGGCGCACGCCTCGTCGGAGCACTACGCTGGGGGCGTCAACCCACCACCGTCGCGGGCGCGCACCCCGGTGCGCTCGGGTGACCATCCCCGAGGAGGCCGTGCCTCCAGCGCCTGCGAGCCCTGCTGCTAAGGAGCACTTGTGGCCACCATCGAAGCCGTCGGCGCGCGCGAGATCCTCGACTCCCGAGGGAACCCGACCGTCGAGGTCGAGGTCGTCCTGGACGACGGGACGTTCGCCCGCGCTGCCGTGCCCTCGGGCGCGTCGACCGGTGCGTTCGAGGCCGTCGAGCGTCGTGACGGAGAGTCCGCCCGCTACCTGGGCAAGGGCGTCGAGGGCGCGGTCAACGCCGTCATCGACGACATCGCCCCCGAGCTGATCGGCTTCGAGGCCGAGGACCAGCGCCTCATCGACGCCGCGCTCATCGACCTCGACGGCACCCCGAACAAGGGCAAGCTGGGCGCCAACGCGATCCTCGGCGTCTCGCTCGCCGTCGCCAAGGCTGCCGCGAAGAGCGCCGGCCTGGACCTGTACCGCTACGTCGGCGGCCCCAACGCGCACGTCCTGCCCGTGCCGATGATGAACATCCTCAACGGCGGGTCGCACGCCGACTCGAACGTCGACATCCAGGAGTTCATGATCGCGCCGATCGGCGCGACCTCGTTCCGCGAGGCGCTGCGCATGGGCGCCGAGGTCTACCACGCGCTCAAGGGCGTGCTCAAGGAGAAGGGCCTCGCGACCGGCCTCGGCGACGAGGGCGGCTTCGCGCCGAACCTGCCGAGCAACCGCGACGCGCTCGACCTCATCATCGTCGCCATCGAGAAGGCCGGCTACACGCCCGGCACGGACGTCGGGCTCGCTCTCGACGTCGCCGCGACGGAGTTCTTCGAGGACGACAAGTACACGTTCGAGGGCGAGCCGAAGCAGGCCGCCTTCATGATCGAGTACTACGAGCAGCTCGTCGCGGACTACCCGCTGGTGTCCATCGAGGACCCGCTGGCCGAGGACGACTGGGAGGGCTGGAGCGCGCTCATGGCCCGTATCGGTGACAAGGTGCAGATCGTCGGCGACGACCTGTTCGTCACCAACCCGGAGCGTCTCGCCAAGGGCATCGAGCTCAAGTCCGCGAACTCCCTGCTGGTCAAGCTCAACCAGATCGGCACGCTCACCGAGACGCTCGACGCCGTCGAGCTCGCGCAGCGCAACGGGTTCACCACGATGACCTCGCACCGCTCGGGCGAGACCGAGGACACCACGATCGCCGACCTGTCCGTCGCGACGAACGCCGGCCAGATCAAGACCGGTGCCCCCGCCCGTGGCGAGCGCATCAGCAAGTACAACCAGCTCCTGCGCATCGAGGAGGCGCTGGACGACGCCGCGCGCTACGCCGGTCGGAGCGCGTTCCCGCGCTGGAACGCCTGACACGTCGCAGCACCGCACGCACGCCGCGTGCATCCCGGGGCCCGGCGGACCATGTGGTCCGCCGGGCCCCGGCACGTCCGGACCGGCGGCGAGCGGTGAAGAACTCGTGTCGGGTACGGCACGTTCGTCCGGCGCGCCGGGCGGGCTGCGCGGGCGGCGCGCCTCGGGACGGCACAATCGACGCGTGCCCTCCTCACGTCGCCCTCCGCGCCCCGGCTCGTCGCCGCGCCCGGGCGGGCGGGGGGCGTCGGGACCTCGCTCGACCGGGACGAAGACCTCGGGCACGAGGGTGTCCGGGGCCGCGTCCGGCGGGACGAAGAAGGCGCCCGGCACGTCCGGGACGTCGTCGTCCGCGACGCCCGGACGCACCGCGAGCGGCCGCGCCCCGACGCCACCCGCACGTCGGCCGGCGAGCCGGCCCCCGCGGCGTCGGCCCACGGGTCCTGCCCCGGAGGTGCGTCGGCGCAGCCGTTACGGGTTCCTCCTGCCCGAGGTGGTCACGGTCCGCACGCTCGTGCTGTCCGTCGTCCTGCTGCTCTCCCTCGTCCTGCTGCTGCCGACCGTGCGCGCCTACGTGGCGCAGCAGGGCGAGCTGAACGGGATGCGCGACGAGCTCGCGCAGGCCGAGGAGGAGCACGACGAGCTCGAGTCCCAGCTCGGCCGCTGGGACGACACGCGCTTCGTCGAGCAGGAGGCGCGCGACCGACTGAACTTCGTCATGCCGGGGGACCGGCCGTGGCGCGTGCTGGACCCGGAGTCGGTGGTGGACGACATCGACCCCGTCACGGGCGAGGCGGTCGGCGACGGCCCGGTGCGCGGCTTCGACGAGGGCACCCCGTGGTACGACGCGATCTGGACGTCGGTGCAGGTCGCGGGTGACCAGCCGGTCGACGACAGCGGACCCGCGGCGCCCTAGTCCGGCTGGATCGGTAGAGGTCCACGGGCACGGCCCCGGAGCGGGGACAATGGGACCGTGACGACCGACGCCCGCCTCGCCATCCCCGCCGACGACCCTGCCGCCGCGGTGACCGCGCACGACCTCGAGGTGCTGTCCGCCCAGCTGGGCCGGACCCCGCGCGGCGTCGTGGGGATCGCGGCCCGCTGTGCGTGCGGCCGCCCGCTCGTCGTGCGCACAGCCCCGCGCCTGGAGAACGGGACCCCGTTCCCGACGACGTTCTACCTCACGCACCCCGGTGCGGTCGCAGCGGCGTCGACGCTCGAGGCGAACGGCGTCATGAAGGAGATGACGGACCGGCTGGCCGAGGACGACGGTCTCGCGGCCGCGTACCGCCGGGCGCACGAGCACTACCTGGCACAGCGCGCCGCCCTCGGCCACGTCGAGGAGATCGACGGGATCTCCGCCGGTGGCATGCCGACGCGGGTGAAGTGCCTGCACGTCCTCGTCGGGCACTCGCTCGCCGCGGGCCCGGGCGTCAACCCGCTCGGCGACGAGGCGCTCGCACGCGTCCGTGGCGTCTGGCGCCCTGACCGCTGCACCTGCTGATCCCTCGCCCCGGACCGGTCAGCCGGGCCCCTCGATCGGGAGGACCTCGGGCCCTGCCTCGGGCGGACGCGGCCGGTCCTGCGGGTGCGCGTGCACCCCGAGCAGCGCGACATCGTCCTCGCCCGCACCGGCAAGGTCCTCGATGAGCCGGTCGCACAGGTCCTCGAGAGACAGCCCGCTGAGACCCTCGGCGGTGCGGCGCAGCCGCTCCAGCCCGGTCCGCAGCGACTCTCCGCGGCGCTCGACGAGGCCGTCGGTGTACAGCAGGAGGGTCGAGCCGGGGTCGAGGAGCTCCGTGTGGTCGTGCCGGTCGACGTGCGCTCGCAGTCCCACGGGAAGGTCGTTCCGGCGCTCGAGCAGCTCGGCCCGTCCGTCGGGGCGGATCAGCAGCGGCGGCAGATGGCCGGCGCTCGACCAGCGCAGGCGCCGCAGGCCGCGCGCCGCGAGCTCGTCGTCCTGCTCGAGCTTCGCGAGGATCCCGGTGACGATCGTGCCGACGCCGAGGTCGTGCACGGCCCAGTCCAGGGCGGAGAGGATCGCGCCGGGCGGTTGCACGACGGCGTGCGCCCCGCCCCGCAGGACGTTGCGGACCTGCGCCATCGAGACCGCGGCCCGCAGGTCGTGGCCCGTGACGTCGCCGATGACCAGGCAGGTCGTACCGTCCCGGACCATGAAGGCGTCGTACCAGTCGCCGCCGATCTGGGCCCCGGTCGCCGCGGCCGGGACGTACCGCGCCACGAGGTGCAGATGGTCGGGCTCGGGCAGCTCCGTCAGCAGGCTCCGCTGCAGCTCCTCGGCGAGGTCACGCTGGGCCGCGTGCAGGCGTGCGTTGTCCAGGGCCAGCCCGATCTGCGCCACGACCTCGCGCAGCGTCGCGAGCTCGGCCTCCGTGTAGGCGCCCCGCTCCTCGCCGCGCATCAGGGTGACCAGCCCACGGGTGTGCCCGCGGCCTCGTAGCGGCAGCACCACGATCGCGTGCGGGGTCAGGCGCACCAGCAGGTCCTGGGCGCGCCCCGGCTCGACGAGGTCGCCCGGCTCGGGCAGACCGGTGTAGAGCGCCTGCGGTGCGCCGCCGACCGCCTGCGCGATGAGCGACGTGCGCGAGAGCGCAGGGACACGGAGGGCGACGTACTCCGCGAGCACCGGGGCCTTCTCGGGGTCGCGGTGCAGCCCCGCGACGTCGTGGAGCCGTTGCTGCCAGTCGGCGGCACCGTCGTCCAGGACGCTGGCGATGGCGAAGTCCGCGACCGCGGGCACGAGGTGGGGAAGCACGACCTCGAGCGCGCGGACGGGGTCGAGGGTCTCGGCGAGGTCGGTGGCCACCGCTGCGAGGAGCTGCGACCGCGCCTGCGCCTGCTGGGCGAGATCGAGCGCGCGGCGTCGCTCGGAGACGACCGTGAAGTAGACGGCGACCCCGCCGCGCTCGGGCACGGCGCGGACCTCGTACCAGTCGTCGAGCGGCTCGGGGTAGTACGCGTCGAACACGACGGTCTGGCCGTCGCGCGCCACGCCGCGACAGCTCTCCTCGAGCACGGTGCCGACCGCGGCGGGGAACAGCTCCCAGATCACCCCGCCGAGCAGGGCGCCGTGCGGGCTGTCGAGGATGTGCTCCGCCTCGCTGTTGACGTAGCCGAACCGCCAGTCCGGGTCGAGCCAGAAGTAGCCGATCGACATGTCCTCGAGGATCTGCTGGACCCGCTCGTCGCCCCGGCGCAGGGCGGTGATGTCCGTCGCCACGCCGACGACCTCGCACGCCGGGCCGGACGGGTCGGAGGCGTGCGGCTGGGCGCGACCCCGCGCGGACAACCATCTCGTGCTGCCGTCCGGCCGCTGGACGCGGAACTCGGCCTCGTACACGCCGCAGGCACCGATCGCGGCGTCGAGCGCGGCCGAGACGGGCGGGACGTCGTCCGGGTGCAGGCGTGCGTTGAACGCCGCGATCGTGCCGCCGAACGTGTCCTCGTCGTAGCCGAAGACCTCCAGGAGCGTGGCGTCCCAGTGCAGCGCGCCGGTCGTCAGGTCCCACCGGAACGTCCCGAGACCGGCCGCACGAGCCGCGGCATCGAGCAGGTCGCGACGGTCGGCGCGCGCGTCCCCGAGCTCGAACGACACGACGGCGTCCGGCGACAGGTCACGCCTCTCGCCCCCGGGATCGAGCATCGTCAGTCTCCTTGCAGCACGTCGCGGGGTCGCCGCGCCCGCAGTGGTGCGGGCGGTACAGCGTACGGCAGCGCGCGTCCCGATCTGCATCGTGGTTGCTCCGGGCTCCAGACTCCGCGCGCTGGGCCCGACACGCATCGTGGACGGTCCGGATGGCACCCTGTTCGCATGACCACTGGCTCCAGCTCCCCGTCCTCCGCGTCGCCGGCACCTGCGGCGTCCCCGGTGCTTCCGGGAGCGTCCCGCGTCGCCGCGATCGACTGCGGGACCAACTCCATCCGCCTGCTCGTCGCCGACGTCGACCCGGTCGCGGGCACGCTCGTCGACCGGGACCGTCGCATGGAGGTCGTGCGGCTCGGTCAAGGGGTGGACCGGACCGGTCGGCTCGCACCGGAGGCGCTCGAGCGCACTCTCGACGCCGCGCGGCGCTACGCCGCGGTGATCGCGGACCTCGGGGCGACGCGCGTGCGGTTCGTCGCCACGTCTGCCACCCGGGACGCGCAGAACCGCGACGAGTTCGTGGCCGGCGTGCTGGACGCGCTGGGCGTCGAGCCCGAGGTCGTCTCGGGGGAGGAGGAGGCGGCGCTGTCGTTCCGCGGCGCGACGTCGACCGTCGCGGCGGTGCGCCCCGGGCCGTACGTGGTCGTGGACCTCGGGGGAGGGTCGACCGAGCTCGTGCTCGGGACGGCGACGCCCGACGCGGCGTTCTCGATGGACGTCGGGTGCGTGCGGATGACCGAGCGGCACCTGCGCTCCGACCCGCCGACCCCGGACGAGGAGGCGGCTGCCCGCGCCGACGTGCGCGCCGCGCTGGACGAGGCGGCCGGCGTCGTGCCGCTCGGACGGGCGGTGACGCTCGTCGGGCTCGCGGGGTCCGTGACCACGGTGACGGCGCACGCGCTCGGTCTGGCTGCGTACGACCGCGACCGGATCAACGGCGCCGTGCTGCCGGTCGAGACGGTGCTCGCGGCGTGCGACGACCTGCTGCACCGCACCCGCGCCGAGCGCGCCTCGCTCGGGTTCATGCACCCGGGTCGCATCGACGTGATCGGCGCGGGCGCGCTCGTGTGGTCGGAGGTCGTCCGCCGGGTGCACGACGACGTCGCCGCCGCAGGGGGATCCCTGACCGAGGTCGTCACGAGCGAGCACGACATCCTCGACGGCATCGCCTGGTCCCAGGCCTAGAGCCCAACTCACTTCTCGGCTCGTGGGGACTCGGGGGGCTGATGTCAACAGTGGACACTAGTGTGTATCGCGCGGTAGCGTGCGAGGTGCGGGTTGGTTCCCGGGTGCCGGGGTGCCGGCAGATCGTCGACGGAGGGGTCGGATGGACACCACACAGCTGCTCAAGGGGGTGCTCGACGCCGCGGTGCTCGCGGTCGTCGAGGACGAGGACGGGTACGGGTACGACGTCGTGCGCCGGCTGCGCGCGGCGGGGTTGGAGGACGTGGGGGACGCGTCGGTCTACGGCACCCTGCGGCGCCTGTACGCGGGCGGCGCGCTGACCACGTACGTGGTCCCGTCCGACGCCGGGCCGCACCGCAAGTACTACGGGATCAACGCCAACGGCCGGGCTGCGCTCGACCTGCACCGCAAGGAGTGGCAGAAGTTCACCGGCACCATGACGGCGCTCCTGCGCACCGGAGAGGTGGCCGCCTGATGCCCGCGACACGCCCGACGCCGTACGCCGGCCCCGCCGCGGGCCTCGCCTTCTACGACCACGTCCGCGCGTACGCCGACCAGGTGCGCGCGCACCTCGCCGACCTGCGGCCCGAGCAGGTCGAGGAGCTCACCGACGGGCTCGAGGCGAACCTCGCCGACGCGGTCGTCGACGCACCCGGCGCGCTGCCCCGCCGGACCGCGCCCGAAGGGCAGGAGGACGTGGCGCTCGACCTGACCGTGCTGTTCGGGGCGGCCGACAGGTACGCGGCCGAGCTGCGGGCGGCCGCAGGCCTCGTACCGCGCGAGGCGCCCGACGTGCGGCACCGGCCCGGCGTGCGAGGTGGTGTCCGGACCCTCGGGCACTCGCTCGCCGGGCGGTGGCTCGCGCTGTGGCGACCGGTCACCTCGACGCCGCAGTGGGCGGCCTTCCGGGAGTTCTGCCGCGCGCTCACCCCTGTGTGGTGGGTCCTGCGCGGCTGGCTCGCTGCGACGATCCTGCTCGCGGTCTTCGGCGGCTACGGCGTCGCACCGCTCCCGCCCGACGGTTCGGCGCGGCTCTTCCTCGTGGCCCTGGTCGTCGTGAGCGTGCAGTGGGGCCGCGGCCGGTGGCTGCCGCTGTCGTGGATGCCGCGCGCGCTGCGCTACGCCTCCGTCGCCCTTGCCGTCGTCGGGCTGCCCGTCGCGTGGCACGCGGCCGCGGCGCCGACGACCACCGCGAGCTACGCGCAGGGCTACCAGCAGGGCTACGACGAGGCGGCCGGATACGCCGGCACGCAGCCGGTCGCGTACGACGGCTTCGCGGACCCCGGTGCCGACGGCGTATGGGTCGACGGCATGCAGGTGTCCAACCTGTTCGTCTACGACGCCGACGGCGACCCGGTGCGCGACGTGCAGGTCTTCGACGATCGAGGCCGCCCCGTCCGCACCGTGACCGACGACGGCGCGTTCCAGGCGTGGTCGGTGCCCGACGTCGAGGGCGCGTGGTACTTCCAGCCGGCCCTGGCCGCGGACGGGCGCGAGCGCTGGAACGTCTACCCGCTGCGCGCCGTCGACGAGCAGGACGTCGACCATCCCGACGGCGACGGGAGCGGCGAACCGGTCCGACCGGTTCCGGCGACCGGCGCTGCGACGCAGGCCATGCCGTGGCCGTTCCTCAAGGCGCCGACGGCGATCCCCGCCACCGGTCCGACGGCTCCGGGGGACGGCGGCTCCGGCGACGCCGAGGACACCACCGGCACCCGGGACACCACCGGCACCCAGGGCACCACCGGCACCCAGGGCACCACCGGCACGGAAGACACCGGCGGCACGGGGAGCGACGGGAAGAACGACCCGAAGGTCGACACGGACAGCGAGGACACCCCGAGCGGAACCGCCCCGTCCCCTGTCCTCGAGGCGGACGGCTGACACGCCCACCGCGCCCCACACCCCTCTGACCGCCCTGCCTGAACCGTCGAGACGTGAGCTGCCGCCCCTGATCTGCTGGTATCGGGGGCGCCGGCTCACGTCTCGGCACGGATCGGAGGGTGCGAGCGCGGGGTGGTGCTGCGGGGTGCGGGTGGGGGGCGCTAGCGTGTCGGCAGGTCGGTGGCCGTGTGGTCTCCGTCGTCCCGAACGTCGCTGGAGGTGCCGTGCCCACCGCGCTGCTCGTGGCCGTGCTGCTCGCCGGCATCGTCGTCCTCACCCCGCTCGCCGACCGGGTGCGCATCCCTGCGCCGGTGCTGCTGACCGTCTTCGGGCTCGCGGTGCCGCTCGTCCCCGGCGTCCCGGAGCTGCGGCTCGACCCCGAGTACATCCTGCCCGTCGTGCTCCCGCCCTTGCTGTTCGCGGCGACCCAGCGCGCCTCGGTCCACGACTACCGGCGCAACGCGAGCCCGATCCTGCTGCTCGCGGTCGGGCTCACGATCGCCACGGCCGCGTGCGCGGCCGTGGTCGCGCACGCGCTGGGGCTCCCGTGGGGGCCGGCGATCGTGCTCGGTGCCGTGATCGCACCGCCCGACCCGGTCGCGGCGACCGCCGTGGCGCGGCGCCTGCGGCTGCCGGGGCGCATGGTCGCGGTGCTCGAGGGCGAGGGGATGTTCAACGACGCGACCGCGCTCGTGATGTACAACCTCGCCGTCGCGGCCGTGGTCGCCGGGGGCGTGAGCGCCGGCGAGATCGGGCTCGAGCTCGTCCTCGCGATCGTCGTCGGCATCGTCGTCGGGCTGGTCGCCGGCGGGCTGACCCGGCTCGCCCTGAGGTACCTGCACCAGGCGGCCCCGGAGACGGTGGTCACGATCGCCGTCCCGTTCGCCGTGTACCTCGGCGCCGAGGAGCTCGGCGGCTCGGGTGTGCTCGCCGTCCTCGCGCTGGGCCTGTACCTGCGTGTGACCAGCCACGACGCCGTGACGTCCGCGGGCTGGCTGCTCGGTCGCTCGGTGTGGGACTTCGCCGACTTCCTCATCACCAGCTTCGTCTTCGTCTTCATCGGGTTCGAGCTGACGGCCGTCCTGCGCGACGGGAGCGACGACCGCACCGCCACGATCTGGACGGCGCTCGCGCTGGCGGCCGTCCTGGTCGTCGTGCGCTTCGCGTGGGTCTTCCCCGTGACGTGGCTGCGACGTCTCGCGCGCGGGGCGGGGCGGCCAGGAGCCGAGCCGGCCTCGACCCCCGAGGCGACGGTCGTGTCCTGGGCGGGGATGCGCGGCGTCGTGACGGTCGCGAGCGCGCTCGCGCTGCCGCACGTGGTCGACGGCGGCGGCGACTTCCCGCACCGCAGCGGCATCGTCTTCATCGCGCTCGTCTGCGTCCTGGTGACCCTCGTGCTCCAGGGGCTCACGCTCGCCCCCCTGGTCAAGGCCTTGCGCGTCGGGTCGGAGTCGGACTCGCACGCCGAGGCGGCGACGCTGCGGCGCGAGGCCGCGGTCGCCGGGCTGTACGTCGTGCGGGACGCGACCGAGGACGACGACGGCAAGCCCTACCCGGACCGGGTGCGTCGCGCCGTCGAGCTCCAGTACGAGGGTCGCATCGATGCGCAGGACGCGTTGCTCGAGGCGCGGCACGGCGCGGACCACGACGAGGGCGACGACGGCGACGAGCGGGCGGTCGAGGACCTGCTGCGTCGCGGCGCCGAGGCCGAGCGGGATCACGTGATCGAGGCGCGCGGTCGAGGGCAGGTGAGCGCGGAGGCGGCCGACACCGTGCTCGACGACGTCGAGACTCGTGCCGTCCGCGAGATGCTCTGACCTGCGACGTCGCTCCCGGGACCGTCGCAGTGCCGCGCGTCACGCCCGCTGGGCGGACGCTTCGGCGTGCCCATGCCCTCAGGAGTAATACTCTGGAACCATGCCTCAGAATGACCTGACCTCGGTCAGCCATGCCCAGGACGCGCCGAACGGATCGACGTCGGCGGCGGCGCACGTCGCGTCGTCGCCCTCGACGGCGACGACGGTCGGCCCCCGCGCGGCCTCGCCGCGGCCCCGCAAGGTGCCGCGCGTCGTCGTGCTCGGTGGCGGTTCGGTGGGCCTGTACGCGGCGCGCCGGCTGCGCAAGAAGCTCGGTCGCCGCGAGGCGGCGATCGTCGTCGTGGACCCGCGTCCGTACATGACCTATGCCCCGTTCCTGCCCGAGGCGGCGGCGGGCTCGATCGACGGGCGCGACGTCGTCGCTCCGCACCGCCGTGCGCTCAAGGGCATCGACGTGCTGCAGGGCAAGGTCGTCGCGATCGACCACGGGCGGCGCAGCGTCACCATCCGCCCGGAGGAGGGCGACGACTACTCGGTCACCTACGACCACCTGATCGTCGGTCTCGGCTCCGTGTCGCGCACGCTGCCCATCCCCGGGCTCGCGGAGACCGCGATCGGCTTCAAGAACGTGGAGGAGGCCATCGCGGTCCGCAACCACGTCCTGAACCGGATGGACGTCGCGTCGTCCACGTGGGACGAGGCGCTGCGGCGCCGCATGCTGACGTTCACGTTCGTCGGCGGCGGGTTCGCGGGCATCGAGGCGCTCGCCGAGATCGAGGACATGGCCCGGTACGCCACGCGCAACTACGCCACGATCGAGGAGAGCGACCTGCGCTTCGTCATGATCGAGGGCGCCGGTCGCATCCTTCCCGAGCTGAGCGAGCCCATGGCGGGGTACGCGCTCGACGAGCTGAAGAAGCGTGGCATCGAGTTCCACCTCAGCACGTTCCTGTCGTCCTGCGAGGGCGGGCACGTCGTCACGTCCACCGGGGTCGAGTTCGACTCCGACACCGTCGTGTGGACCGCCGGCGTCAAGGCGAACCCGGTCATCAAGGACGCGTCGGACCTCCCGACCGACAAGATGGGCCGGCTCACCGTGCGGCCCACGCTGCAGGTCGAGGACGCGGAGGGCAACCTCGTCCCGAACGCCTGGTCGGCCGGCGACTGCGCCGCCGTCCCGGACGTCCTCAACCCGGGCAAGTTCTGCCCGCCGAACGCCCAGCACGCGATCCGTCAGGCGAACCGCCTGGCCGACAACCTCGCGCTCGAGCTGCACAGCGACGAGCCCGTCGAGTACCGCCACAAGAGCGTCGGTACGGTCGCGTCGCTCGGCCTGTACAAGGGCGTCGCCGAGCTGTTCGGCGTGTTCAAGCTCCGTGGGGTCCCCGCATGGTTGATGCACCGCAGCTACCACGTGCTCGCGATGCCGACGGGGAACCGCAAGATCCGCATCTTCATCGGGTGGATCGGCCAGTTCCTCATGGGACGCGAGCTCGTCTCGCTCGGCTCCCTGCACGACCCGCGCGCCGAGTTCCGCCAGGCGTCCGTCCCTCCGAAGAAGGACGCCGGCGCGGTCGAGCAGTCCGCGCAGGGTTCCGCGGCCAGCGCCGAGTCCGGGACCGCCTCGATCGAGTCGGACGAGAAGACGCCGGCCGGCAAGACCTCCTGACGCTGCGGCGGCGTCCGGCTGCCCGCTGCCCGACGACGAGGGGCGAGGTGCGTACAGCACCTCGCCCCTCGTCGCGCAGCGGGTAGATTCGGGCCCGCGCCCCCATGGCCCAACTGGCAGAGGCAGCCGGCTTAAACCCGGCGTGGTCCGGGTTCGAGTCCCGGTGGGGGCACAGCGCCGCGTGCCACCGGGACTGGACAGACGTTCAGTTAACGATCAGGTGACGATCAGGCACTTCTGCCGACCTGACGCTGAAAGTTCACCGCTCTCCTGTCTAAAGTGTCCTCATGAGGCTTTGCTGGGGGGCAAGGGGCGACGACTACGTCGCCCAGACGATCTACGGCACGTACTCCGTCGTGCGGCGGGGCGACGAGTGGTGCCTGGTCAAGCCCGAGGTGATGGCCGGGCGGATCGGTGGGTTCGGGAGCCCGGCCGAGGCGATGGCACTGGGAGAGGACCTGCACGCGGCACGTATCGGCCCGCAGGTCCGAACACCCCCGTCCGGATGGCCCACGGTCGACGAGTTCGCTCGGGAGATCCACGCCAACGCAGCCGACGTCCGGGTCTGGCTGCGGGTGCATGCGAGCGGGTCCACGAGCCCCCGTCGGCGCCTGGACCCGACCACTCGGGAGCGGATCCGGAGCTTCTGGCTGATCGACACGGTGCTTCGCGACTCCTGATCCGACGCCCAGGACCACGAGAAGCCCGGTCCGGGCACGGGGATCGGCTACTGTCGCTGGCCGAGGACGACGACGTTGCCGTCCGGGTCCTGCACCCGTGCGACACGCTCGCCCCACGGCTGGTCGGCCGGCGGATCGAGCACGTGCACCCCCGCGGCCGCGAGGTGCTCCACGGCGCGCTCGCAGTCGTCGACGTACACCCAGAGCGTGGTGGCACCGACCCCGCCGGGGGAGAACCCGTCGTCGAGCCCGACGCCGAGCGGTGACGAGCCCACGAGCACGCTCACGTAGACCGGGGTGCCGTCCGGCGGGAAGGCGTACTCCACCGTGCCCCCCAGCAGGTCGCGGTAGAACCCGAGCGACCGCTCGACGTCGCTCACGGTGAGTATCGGGAACAGGCTCGTGAACACCTGCCCATCGTCTACCCCGGTGGCGGCCACCGCGCGCCGGGCGCCGCCGCTGCTAGGGTGCCGGTGAACCACGCGGGGTGTCCCGCCCGGGTCGTGCACGCACGACAGGGGCGTCGGGACTGAGACGAGCGGGAAGGCCGCTCGGACCCGTCGAACCTGATCTCGCTAGCACGAGCGGAGGAACGTGGGCATGACGACGCCTGCTGCCATCACCCTGACCGACCCCACCACGACCGCGGCCACCAGCACGAGCGGTCCCAGGGTTCTCGTCGCCGCCGACGAGGTGGGCTTCACGGCCGACCTGGGTCGCCGGTACGCGCACCTGTTCGCCGAGTTCTACGACCACCCGTTCCTCGCCGGGCTGCGGGACGGGACGGTCGCTCGGGACGCCGTCCGGCACTACGTCGGACAGGACCACCAGTACCTCACCGCGTACCTGCGCTGCTACGGGCTCGGTATGTCCCTCGCGCCGGACCGCGACTGGGCGGGCTGGTTCCACGACAAGGCCGGGTTCCTGCTCGACGACGAGTCCCACGCCCACCACGCGATGTGCGAGTTCCTCGGCGTGCCGTACGCCGAGGCGCAGACGAACCGTCTCGCGCCGAGCGCCCAGGCGTACATCGACCACATGCTCGCGTGCGGTCACGACTCGCTCGGCGTGCTCCTGGCCTCGCTCTTGCCGTGCCCGTGGACCTACATCTGGTCGGCGCGCCGGTTCTGGCTCGCCGAGCGCCCGGTCGGTGCGGACGGTGCGTCGACGGTCGCGGACGACCACCCGCTCGCGGGGTGGTGGGAGTTCTACGCCGCCGAGCGCACCGAGGAGACCCTCGCAGACCTGCGCGGCCGGATCGACGCGCTCGCCGCCGACGCCGGCGAGGCCGAGCGGGCGCGCATGGAGCGTGCGTTCGAGCTGAGCTGCCGGCACGAGATCCGGTTCTGGCAGATGGCACAGACGCTCGAGACCTGGTGACCCGCCACTGAGCAGAACGGGCGGCCGGTCGGTGTCATCCCCAGGTGACGCTGCGCGAGTTGCCGAACTTGTTCGTCTTGATCCAGACCTGCGCCCCGGGCTGCCCGTAGTGGCACCACATCTGGGTCCGCGGGAAGTTCCCGTTCCCGTCCGTCTTCAGCGTCCGATTCTGGCGGTCGTAGGAGTAGGTCTTGGTCCCCTCGAACATGTGATCGCCGTTGTGGCTCGTCCAGCAGGACGCGGTGAAGGTGGTGTTCGGCGTCGCGCCGGAGATCGAGAGGTCGACGATCGCGCACGACGCGTTGCTGCAGGTGCTCGACTGGTGCTTCGAGCCCACGTACGCCCGGAGCACCGGCTCGGGCTTCTTGTCCGACGTGGCCGAGGCGCACTTCTCCTTGGCCGCGCCCTCTGTCGGCGTGACCTTGACGCAGATCTTCTTGGTGTCGGAGAACCCGGCGCTCACCGTCTTCGAGCCCGACGTGGCGCTCGAGGTCGTGGCGCCGGTCACGGACACCGAGTAGCCGCGCCCGTTGCCCGACGTGGACCAGCTGAACGACACCGACTCCTTGCCACCTGTCGCGGAGACGGTGGGCGCCGGGATCGGGCCGTACGGCTTCTCGCCGTTGGCGTTCGTGCCCTGGCCTGCTTCGTTGGCGCCGTCGACACCTGCCACCGCGCGCACCGCGATCGTGTAGCTCGTGCCGTTCGTCAGCCCGCCCACGATCTTGTTCGCACCGAGCTTCTGCCAGCCGCCGCCGGCGTTGTACTCGTAGGTGATCTCCTCGGCCTTGACACCCTTGCCGGACGCGGCGCCGAACGCGAGCTGGATCTGCCCGTTCTTCCCGGTTGCGTCGGCGCTCAGGTTCGAGACCGCGCCCGGCGTGGCGAACGCCCGCACCGGGTTCGAGGCGGGCGAGTACTCGGCGTTCCCGAACTTGTCCGTCGCCTTGTTGTGCGCGCGCACCCGGAACGTGTAGCCCGTCGTGTCGGCTGCGACGCCGATGGTCGTGGACGTCGCCCCGCCGCCGGCGGTCACGGTCTTGACGGCAGAGCCGCCCTGGAGGACCTCGATCGTGTACGACGAGATCGCGGCACCGTTCGAGCTCGGCGCGGCCCAGGACACCTCCATCTGCGACGTGGTCCCGATCGACGTCCGTCGCGCGTTCGGCTTCGCGGGCGCGGCAGGCTTGCCCGCGGGGGTCTCCGCCGCGGACGCATCGCCCCAGTCGGAGGGGTCCGGGGCGTCGTTCTCGGCCTGGACCTGGACCGTGTAGGCCTGGCCGTTGGTCAGGCCGTCCCACGTGGTGGAGGTGCCCGTCACGCACGTCTTGTCCGTCGCACCACCCGACGGTGCCGGGGAGATGCGCAGGTTGACGCAGTCGATCGGGGACCGGTCGGTGTAGGTCTTGTTGGTCCAGGAGACGGTCAGGGCCTTGTCTCCGAATTCGAGGGAGGGTGCGGCGGGCGGGTCGGGCTTCTGGTCCGGTCGCGCGACGGGCGACGGCGGGGACTTCGGTCCGTCGCCGACGTCGTTGGTCGCGAGCACGGTGAAGGTGTACTCGACGTCGTTGGTCAGCCCGTCCAGGGTGCAGGTCGTGGTCCCGCACTCCTTGGTGTACCCGTTCTGGGAAGCCACGGTGTAGGCGGTGATGTCGGCGCCGTTGTTGTTCGGCGGGTCCCAGGACAGCACGACGGTCTCGGAGCGGACCTCCTCGACCTCCGGGGTCGCGGGCGCCTCGGGCTTGCCGAGCACGGTGAGCTGGACGCGGCCCTCGACCTCGCGGTCCGGATCCTTCGTCGCGTCCTGGACGCGGTAGCGCACGACCATCACGCCCACGTAGTCGTCGCGCGGGGTGACCGAGACCTGGTCTCCTGCCACGGAAGCGGACCCCTGACCGGTCTCCACGGTGGCCTGGGTCAGGGTCAGCGGGGTCTCGGGGAAGGGGTTGGAGTCGTTCGCCAGGACGGGGACTGAGGTCTGGCTGCCCTGGTGGGCGTCGTCGACGCTGTCGTCGTTGGCACGGGCGAGCGGACGCGTGGAGGCGACCACGGTGAGACGGGCGGTGGCCTCGACGGGCGGGTTCTGGGCGTCCGTCACGCTGATCGGGACCTGCACGACGGTGCCCTTCGGCGTCTCGGGCGTGGCCTGGGCGTGCAGGGTCGAGCCCTCGAGGCTCGTCGTGACGCCCTGGGCCTGACCGGTCGCCCGGAAGGCGAGGGAGTCGTCGTCGGGGTCGGTCGCGAAGCGGGCGAGATCGACCGAGGCTTCCTCGCCGGCTGCGACCTCGAGCGTCGGGTCCTGCACCTCGGGCGGCAGGTTCTCCGGCGGCAGGACCGTGATCGGGATGGTCAGCAGCGACGTGCTGCCCTCCGGGTCGTCCGGGCCGGAACCGTCGGTGACCTCGAACGACACCGCCGCAGGGCCGTGGTAGTCGGCCTTCGGGGTGTACGTGATCGCGGTGACGGACGTGACCTCGCGTGCGCCCTCGGTCGCCGTGACCGCGTCCTCCGTCGTCAGCCGTGGCGTGCGACCGTCGACCACGAGCACGTGGTCGGTGATGTCGATGTCGAGCGAATCCCCGGCCTGGACCTCGAGCGAGGTCCCCGGGCGCAACGTGGGTGCCTGGTCGGTCAGGCCCGGGACCTTGACGAAGGCCTTGGCCGTCAGCCCGTCCACGTCCGTCACCGTGTAGGTGAGGACCTGGCGCTGCTCGGTCAGCGTGACCACGAGTCGGCCCTCGTCGTCGACGGTGGCGGTCTCCGCGTCCGCCGTGACGGTGAGATCGCTCGCGGCACCGTCGGGGTCGTCGTCGTTGTCGAGGACCGCGACCGGGACCTGCGTCTCGCCGAGGATGTCCTCGACCTGCACGGCGTCGTCGCGCGCGACCGGGGGCAGCAGGGGGGCGTCGTCGGCGACGTCCACCGTGATCGCTCCGGATCCGCGGGCGCCGTAGGTGTCCTGGATCGCGTAGTAGAACGTGTAGGCGCCTTCGTCGGCCGGGGTGGTCACCACGACGCGGTCGCCGACGACCTCGGGGTCCATGCCCTGGGAGTCGTCGAGCTCGGAGGGTACGAGCGCGATCTGGTCGCCGTCGGGGTCGGTGTCGTTGCGCAGCGCCGCGATCGCGACGGTGCGGTCAGGGCGGACCGTGACCTCGTCGTCGACCGCGACCGGTGACTGGTTCTGGTCGGCGGGCTTCGAGATCCCGACCCGCACCGCCCCGGTCGCCGTCGCACCGCGCGCGTCGAGCACCGTGTACGTGAACGTGTCGAGACCGACCGCGTTCTTCGACGCCGTGTACTCGAGGTACCCGTCGACGATCCGCGCCGTCCCCTTGCTCGGTGCGGACGCGACACCCGTCACCAGGACGGAGTCCCCGTCGGGGTCGATGCCGTGGACGGGAACGTCCACGCGGGTCGAAGCCCCGGACAGGACGCGTGCCTCGACGTCGCGAGGCTGCGGTGGCTCGTTCTCCTGCCCGTCCCGGACGTGGATCGTGACCTGCGCCGAGTCCTCCTGCCCGTTGACGTCGCGCACCCGGTAGATCGCGTGTGCCGTGCCCGACTCCGACAGGGCCTTGAACCGCAGCGTGTCCTCGGACACGAACGCCTCGCCGAGCGTGGGTTCCACCTCCTGCTCGAGCTCACCCTGCAGGGACAGCTCGAGCCCGTCGGGGTGGGTGTCGTTGCGCAGGACGGGGATCGTCACGACGTCGCCGGTGTGGACGGTGACCGAGTCGGCGGCCGCGTTCGGCGGCTGCAGCTTCGTCGGGGCCGGTACGGGCACGACGCGCACCTGTCCCGTCGACGTCTCGGTGCCGTTGGACACGGTGTACCCGATCGTCACCGGCCCGTCGAGGCGCCGGATCTCGGTGATGCGCAGCATCTGGTGGGCGAGGACCGCGACCGAGACGCCGGCGTCGTCGGGGACCTGGACCGACTGCACCACGAGCACCCCGCCCGCGGGGTCGGTGTCGTTGGCGAGCACGTCGACCAGGGTCTTGCCCCCGGTGGGCAGCATCGCGGTGTCCGTCACCACGACCGGCGCCCCGGACGCGTCGTCCGGCGAGGTCACGTCGACCCGCACCAGACCCGTCGTCGCGTTCGGGCCGTCGGTGACCTGGTACGTCAGGTCGTACGAACCCGGCTCGTCAGAGACGAACCGGAAGGTCCCCGCGTCGAGGTTGGCCGTGACGAGCGCCTTGTCGTGCTCGTCGACGTCGGA
>NZ_JACYHB010000004.1 GCF_014837295.1 Cellulosimicrobium arenosum | reverse complement strand
AACCTCAGTCGGGGGCGATGCCACGCTCCTATCAAGTCACGCCGGCCGGTCCTCCCACCGGGTGTCGACAATTCACATGCAAGCCACGAAGGCAGCCACGCTAAGAGTCAGACACCCCGGTGACAGGACCCAACCACCGCGAAGCGGCACCGTCACCCTGACACTGAGGTCACGCTAGGGAGGGACGGATGCACTCGCACCCAGGCCGGTCACTCACCCGGGTAGACGACCCCCACCTGACGGCGCACCTCGTCGAGCGTGCGCATGACCTCGAGCGTGCCGTCCCAGGACATGCGGGGGCTCTGCGTCTCGCCCGCCTCGACGCGTCGCGCGACCTCCGCGGCCTGGAACTGGAACCCGTCGACGGTCCCGCCGTCGTAGGACCACGACGTGCCGTCGTTGCGGACGACCCGGAACGACGACGGGGAGTAGAAGTCCCCGTCGACCTCGATGCGACCGGCGGTGCCGGAGACCACTGCCGTCGTCGCGGTCCGCGACCACAGCGTGGTGCTCAACGTCGCCTGCACCCCGCCCGGGTACCCGAGGACGATGCTCACCTGCCCGTCCACCCCGGTCTCGGCCAGCGCGCCGACGGCCGTGACGGTCTCGGGCGCTCCCAGCAGGTCGTGCGCGAACGACACCGGGTAGACCCCGAGGTCGAGCAGCGCGCCGCCCGCGAGCCCGGGCGCGTACAGCCGGTGCGCCGGGTCGAGCGGGAACCACTGCCCGTGGTCCGCGGCGACGTGCACGACGTCGCCGATCTCGCCGCGCGCGATCGCGCTGCGCAGCGCGGCGACGTGCGGCAGGTGCCGCGTCCACATCGCCTCCATCACGAACACCCCGGCGTCGCGTGCCGCGTCGAGCACCTCACGGGCCTCGGCCCCGTTGCGCGTGAACGCCTTCTCCACCAGCACGTGCTTGCCGGCCCGGATCGCCAGCAGCGCGTGCTCGCGGTGGTGGGAGTGCGGCGTGGCGACGTAGACCGCGTCGAGCTGCGGGTCGTGCACGAGCGCGTCGTAGCCCCGGTGGGTCGTCGGGATGCCGTGCGCGGTCGCGAAGCGTTCCGCCTTCGCGTCGTCACGGGACCCCACGGCCGCCACACGGCTGCGCGTGTGCCGGCGCACCGCCTCGGCGAACGTGCCCGCGATCCAGCCGGCACCGAGGATCCCCCAGCGCAGCGGCGGGGCCGAGCGCGGGTCGGGCACGACCCCGGACACGTCGGCGGGAAGGTCGGGGACGGGCATGGCGGTGCGGTGCGAGGCGTCGGTCATGCGCACACGCTATCCGCTCCGGCGCACCGCTCACCCGCCCGGATGATGCGCGGCGCCGCGGGACAGGACACGATGTGGCGATGGGCGACCTCGAGGCGCGCGCGAGCGCGCGCGACCTGGTGAAGGTCTACGGCTCCGGCCCGACGGCGGTGCGCGCGCTCGACGGCGTCGACGTCGACTTCGCGCGCGGGGGCCTCACCGCCATCATGGGGCCGTCCGGCTCCGGCAAGTCCACCCTCATGCACTGCATGGCCGGGCTCGACTCCCCCACGTCCGGCACGGTCGTGGTCGACGGCGTCGACATCTCGCGCATGTCGCAGCGGCGCCTGACGGCGCTGCGACGTACGCACATCGGGTTCGTCTTCCAGTCGTACAACCTCGTGCCCACGCTCACCGCGGCGGAGAACATCACGCTCCCGCTCGACATCTCCCGCACGCGCGTCGACCGCGCCTGGTACGACGAGGTGACGGCCGCCGTCGGGCTGCGCGACCGCCTGCACCACCGCCCGTCCGAGCTGTCCGGCGGGCAGCAGCAGCGCGTCGCGTGCGCCCGCGCTCTCGTGTCCCGGCCGTCGATCGTCTTCGCGGACGAGCCCACGGGGAACCTCGACTCGCGGTCTGCCGGGGAGGTGCTCGCGTTCCTGCGGCGATCGGTGGACGAGCTCGGCCAGACGGTCGTCATGGTCACGCACGACCCGCGCGCGGCGTCGTACGCCCACCGCGTCGTCTTCCTCGCCGACGGACGGATCGTCGGCGAGCTCCGCGACCCCACGCAGCAGGAGATCCTCGAGACGCTCGCCGGCTCGGCCGGCGGTGCCGCGGGCGACGGACCCGCCGACGTCGACGTCGACGTGGCAGAGCGGACCGCGTGATCCGGGTCGCGCTGCGCGGGGTGCGCGCGCACCCCGTGCGGTTCGTGCTCTCCGTGCTCGCGGTGACGCTCGGCGTCGCGTTCGTCGTCGGGACGTTCGCCTTCCGCACGATGCTGTCCTCGACGTTCGACGACATCATCGCCACGACCGTCGTCGCGGACGTCTACGTGCGCGGCGCCGAGGAGGTCTCGGGAGACTCCACCGAGGCGGCCGCCGGGGACGTGCAGAACCTCGGTGGCACGCGCACCCCGGTCTCCGCGGACCTCGTGGAGACGATCGAGCAGGTCGACGGCGTGGACCGCGCCGTCCCCGACGTCTCCGGGCCGGCCGTTCTCGTCGACGCCGACGGCGAGGCCGTCGTCACGACCGGGCCGCCCAGCATCGCCTTCGGGATCGACCCGCAGGACCCGAGCCTCGTGCTCACCGACGGCGCGTGGCCCGACGCGGGCGAGATCGTCCTGGAGTCGAGCGCGGCCCGGACCGCGGGGCTGGCGGCGGGCGACGAGACGACGCTCGTGCTCGGCGACGAGCCGCGCCCCGTCACCGTCTCCGGCGTGTTCGCGATCGAGGCGGCCGCGGCGGGCGCGATCCTCGTCGGTCTCGACGACGCGACCGCACGAGAGGTCTACGCGCCGGACGGCGAGGTCGCACAGATCGCGGTGTGGGCGTCAGGACCCGCAGCCGGGGACGCCGGACCTCCCGGCGCCGCCGACGAGGAGGACATCGCGGACCGGGTCGGCGCCGACCTGCCCGACGGAGCCGAAGCCGTCACGGGCCAGCAGGCCCGGGACGAGGCGAGCGAGTCGATCGAGCAGGTCCTCGGGTTCGTGCAGACGTTCCTGCTGATCTTCGCCGCGATCGCGCTCTTCGTGGGCGCGTTCATCATCGCCAACACGTTCCAGATGTCGGTGCGCGAGCGCCTGCGCGAGCTCGCGCTGCTGCGCGCGCTCGGCGCGTCCCCCGGGCAGGTCTTCACGTCGGTGCTGGCGCAGGCGTTCCTCGTGGGGCTCGTGGGCGGGGGCCTCGGGGTGCTCGCCGGCGCCGGTCTCGTGCGTGTCATCCGCTGGGGCCTGGCCCTCGCCGACCTGGAATTCGCGGGACGCGCGCCGCTCGGCGGCGGCCAGGTCGCGCTCGCCCTCGTCCTGGGTGCTGCCGTGAGCGTGCTCGCGGCCGTGCTGCCCGCCCGCCGGGCGGCGGCGATACCCCCCGTCCAGGCGATGCGCGACGACGTCGCCCCGGAGCGCGGGACCCGTACGCGTGCCGTCGGCGGGATCGTCGTCGTCGCGGCGGGGGCGGGAGCTCTCTGGCTCGCCTCGCTTCTCGGGTCGTCGGTCTCGGAGTCCCCGACCGGCTGGACCTGGGCCGACGACCTCAGCCCGCGCGTCCTGCTCGGCGTCGGTGCGGGGCTCGTGCTCGTCGGGGTGCTCGTCGGGTCGCCGGCCGTCGCACGGCCGGTCCTCACCGTGCTCTCCCTGCCGCTCGTGGTGGCGCTGCGGCCGCTCGGACGGCTCGCGCAGGGGAACGTCACGCGGAGCCCTCGCCGCACGGCGAGCACGGCCGGGGCCCTGCTCATCGGCATGGCGCTCGTGTCCGTGACGGGCGTCATCGCGGCGTCCACGCAGGCGTCGGTGCGGAGCATCATCGATACCGAGGTCCGGGCGGACCTGGTCGTGGACTCCGCGACCCGGACCGTGCCCGACGGCGCGGTCGACGCCGTGCGCGACGCGCCCGGGGCGGGGACGGTCGACGCAGTCCGGCTCGGCGTCGCGCCGGCGGCCGTCGTGGACGCCGGCGGCACGGGCACGGCGGGCGAGCCGGACGCCGGATCCGACGGGACGGACGTCGCCGGCGTGCCCGCCGCGTTCTTCGACACGGCGCTCGAGCCCGTCGCCCTCGAGGGGGACCCGACCTCCACGCTCGAGGCAGGGGACGTCGTCGTGCACCGGCGCACCGCGCGCGAACGCGGCTGGGAGGTGGGCGACACCCTGCGGCTCGGGTCCGCGGACTCGTCCGAGGCCGACGGCGGGACGGTGGACGCGACCGTCGGGGCGATCATCGACAGCCAGCTCGTCGGCACCGGCGTCCTCGTGCGCGACGAGGTGTTCGACGACGTCGTGCCCGCATCCCAGACGAGCACGCGGATCGTGTACGTGACCGTCACGCCGGGGACGACCGTCGCCGACCTGCGGGTGTCGCTGACCGACGCGGTCGAGCCGTACCTCGTCGTGACCGTGCTGGACCGCGAGGAGACCGCGTCGGCCTACGCCGACCAGGTGGACCAGGTGCTCGTGATCCTCTACGCGCTGCTCGCGCTGTCCATCGTCATCGCGCTGCTCGGGATCGTGAACACGCTCGCGCTGTCCGTGATCGAGCGCACCCGCGAGATCGGGCTGCTCCGCGCCGTCGGGCTGGGGCGTCTGCAGCTCGCGGGCATCATCGCGGTCGAGTCCGTGCTCACGGCCGTCTACGGGACGGTGCTGGGCGTCGCGACGGGCATCGGGATCGGTGCCGCGCTGCCCGGGGTGCTCGCCGACGAGGGGTTGAGCACCCTCGCCGTGCCCTGGGAACAGGTGCTCGCGATCCTCGGCGTCGCCGTGGTCATCGGCCTCGTCGCGAGCGTGTGGCCGGCCATCCGGGCGTCGCGCCTCCCGGTGCTCGAGGCGGTGACGGTCGACTGACCCGCCGCCGGCCACCACCCACGAGGTAGCACCGCACGTCGCGAGGTCGAGCTCCGTGTGTTCTACCTCGCGACGTGCGGTTCTACCTCGGCGTCACTTCTTCGTCGCTGCCGGCTTCTTCTTCGCTGCCGGCCTCTTTGCTGCCGGCTTCTTCGCCGGCGTGCGCTTCTTGGGGCCCTGCGCGCGCTTCTCAGCGAGCAGCTCGACCGCCTGCTCCGGCGTGATCGACTCGGGCGTGACGTCGCGCGGCAGGGTCCGGTTGGTCTCACCGTCCGTCACGTACTCGCCGAACCGGCCGTCCTTGACCACGATCGGCTTGCCGCTCGTCGGGTCCTCGCCCAGCTCACGCAGCGGCGGGGTCGCGGTGCGGCCGCGGCCGCGCTTGGGCTGCTTGTACAGCTCGACCGCCTCGTCGAGGGTGACGGTGAACAACGACTCCTCGTCGGGCAGGCTGCGTGAGTCCGTCCCCTTCTTCAGGTACGGGCCGTAGCGGCCGTTCTGCGCCGTGATCTCCTCGCCCGACTCGGGGTCCGCCCCGACGACGCGCGGCAGGGAGAGCAGCTTCAGCGCGTCCTCGATCGTGACGGTCTCGAGCGTCATCGTCTTGAGCAGCGACCCGGTGCGCGGCTTGGGCTGGGCGGCCTTCGCCCGCTTCTGGGCGGCCGCCGACAGGCTGGTGTCGATCGGCGGAAGATCGAGCACCTCGGTCACGTACGGGCCGTAGCGGCCTGCGCGCGCGATGATCTGGTTGCCCGAGACGGGGTCGGTACCGAGCACCTTGCCGTCGTCGGCCCCCGCGGCGAGGAGCTCGCGCGCCTTGGCGACCGTCAGCTCGTCGGGCGCGACGTCGTCCGGCACCGAGGCCCGGGGCGGGTTCTCGCCCTCCTTCACCTCGGCGGCGAGGTCCTCGACGTAGGGGCCGTAGCGGCCCACGCGGAGGTTGATGCCCTCGCCGATCGCCACGGAGTTGATCCCGCGCGCGTCGATGTCTCCGAGGTTCTCGACGAGCTCGCGCAGCCCCTCACCCTCGGGCCCCTGCGCCGCGTCGCCGAAGTAGAACCGCGTGAGCCACTCGACGCGGTCGCGACGCCCCGCGGCGATCTCGTCCAGGTCGGCCTCCATGCGGGCCGTGAAGTCGTAGTCGATCAACCGGTCGAAGTGCTCCTCGAGCAGACGCACGACGGCGAACGCCACCCAGCTCGGCACGAGCGCCTGCCCTCGGGAGAGCACGTACCCGCGGTCCTGGATCGTCGAGATCGTCGACGCGTACGTCGACGGCCTCCCGATCCCGAGCTCCTCCAGCGCCTTGACGATGCTCGCCTCGGTATAGCGGGGCGGGGCCGACGTCGAGTGCCCGGCGGCCTCGAGGTCGTCGCCGCGCATCGCGTCACCCTCGGCCATGCGGGGAAGGCGGGTCTCGCCCTTCTCGTCCTTGCCGTCCGACCCGGTCCCCGCGCCGAGCGACTCCTCGGCGTACCGGTCGACGTCCGAGCTCTCCTCGTACGCGGCGAGGAACCCGCGGAACGTGATGACGGTCCCGGACGCCGCGAAGACCGCCTCGGGGGAGGACGAGCCGTCGAGCGGTCCGCCCGACGACTGCGCGGCGGCCCGGACCTGGACCGGGGCCCCGACGCGGACGGACGCCGTCGACCCCTTGGCGTCCGCCATCTGCGACGCCACGGTGCGCTTCCAGATCAGCTCGTAGAGCTTGAACTGGTCGCCGCTGAGCTCCTTGGCGACCTGGGCGGGCGTGCGGAACGAGTCCCCTGCCGGCCGGATCGCCTCGTGGGCCTCCTGGGCCCCCTGGTTCTTCGCGGTGTAGACGCGCGGCTTCCGGGGCACGAAGTCCGCGCCGTACAGCTCGGACGCCTGGGTTCTCGCGGCGTTCGTCGCCTCCGTCGACAACGACGGCGAGTCCGTCCGCATGTAGGTGATGTAGCCGTTCTCGTAGAGCGACTGCGCGGTGCGCATCGACTGGCGCGCCGACATGCGCAGCTTGCGGCTCGCCTCCTGCTGCAACGTCGACGTCGTGAACGGCGCGGCCGGACGGCGCGTGTACGGCTTGGTCTCGAGGCTGCGGACGGCGAACGCAGCGTCCGTCAGACCGCCGACGACCGCGTCCGCCGTGGCGTGGTCGAGACGCACCACGTCGTCGCGACCTGCCGTGCCGACCTTCAGCTGCCCGCGGTCGTCGAAGTCGCGACCGGTGGCGACGCGACGCCCTCCGAGGGAGACGAGGCGCGCGCGGAACGACTGCCCCGCGTCGTCGTGCGCGGTGTCCGCGAGACCGAAGTCGCCGGAGACGTCCCAGTACTCGGCAGCGACGAACGCCATGCGCTCCCGCTCGCGCTCGACGACGAGACGCGTCGCGACCGACTGCACGCGGCCCGCGGACAGGCCCTGGCGGACCTTGCGCCACAGCACCGGCGAGACCTCGTACCCGTACAGGCGGTCGAGGATGCGGCGGGTCTCCTGCGCGTCCACCAGGTTCACGTCGAGGTCGCGGGTGTTCTGCAGGGCGCGCTGGATCGCCTCGCGCGTGATCTCGTGGAAGACCATGCGCTTGACCGGCACCTTGGGCTTCAGCGCCTCGAGGAGGTGCCACGCGATGGCCTCGCCCTCGCGGTCCTCGTCCGTCGCGAGGTAGAGCTCGTCGGCTTCCTTGAGCGCCCGCTTGAGCTCGGCGACCTTCTTCCGCTTGTCGCCGTAGACCTCGTAGTAGGGGTCGAACCCGTTGTCGACGTCGACGGCAAACTTGCCGTACGGCCCCTTCTTCATGTCGGCGGGCAGCTCGGACGGCTGCGGCAGGTCACGGATGTGCCCGACGCTCGCCTCGACCTCGTAGTCGTCGCCGAGATAGCCCTGGATCTTGCGGGCCTTCGCGGGCGACTCGACGATCACGAGCTTGCGTGGCATCCCATCCTGCTTTCGTTCGGTGCGGTCGTCGGCGCGGCCTCCCCGGTGGGGGCGGCGGCTCTCGACGGTACGCCACCCGCGCCTGCGGCACCCTACCGTGCGTGCGACGAGCGGGGCCGAGCGGTTGCCTGGCGCAGCAGCAGCAGCAGCGCGAAGACCCCTGCGCTCACCGCGACGACCCCGGCGACCCCGCCCGCGTAGGCCGTGACCTCCTGGGCGGCCGTCGTGTCCCACGTCGCGGGCGTCGCGCGGAGCGCCAGCAGCGCCACGACGCCGGCGAGCGTGGCCCCCAGCCCGAGGAGAGACGCGACCACGGCGGCGCCCGACGAGGTCCGGCCGACGGGGTCGAGCGCGGACCGCGGCGTGAAGACGAGCACGAGCCCGCCCCAGGCGAGGACGACCAGGACGGCGGCGACGACGTCGCTGGGCCGGTGCCACTGCCCGACGAGGGTCGAGACCCCGGTCAGCACGGTGTACGCACACCCGAGGAGCGCGACGACCGGCCGTGCCGCGCGCGGCACGACGAGCAGCACGGCGACCGCGACGGAGGCCGCCACGGTCGTGTGCCCGCTGGGCAGGGAGTTCTCCGCCGTCCACCCGCCGATCAGGTTCTCCCGGCCGAGGAGAGTGTGCTTGACCAGCTGGGTCGTGATGTTCGCCCCCGCGACGAGGACGACGACCTGCACCGCCAGTCCCCAGCGCCGGCGCACGAGCGCGATGCCCACGGCCGTGCCCAGGCCCGCGACGACGAACGCGACCGACACGATCTCCAGCACCGGGCGAGCGACGCCCCACAGGGTCCCCTGCCCGTTCGCCGCGCCGTCGAACGCGGCGCGGTCGACCATCTGACCGGCGTACGTGTCCACGAAGTAGCGCCACACCATCCACGCGAGGATCGCGGCACCGACCGCCACGAGAGCGGCCGAGAGCCGCGCGGCGGGGTGCGGACCCGGCTCGGGGGCCTCTGGTGGCCTCGGCGCAGAACCCGTCGGCGCCCCCGCGGCCGGAGCGGGTTCGGCGAGCATCCTCCTACGGTAGGCGATCGGAGCGCTCCCGTGGGACGCCTGCCCCCGCTCGTCGGGCGTCGGCCCGCTCGTCAGGTGTCCGCCCACGCGTCAGCCGCGCGTCCTCACGACGTGGGGTCGCTGGGCCGGAGCCGGGTCAGGACCAGGGACGCCGCGGGGTTCGTCGGCTGGGGCGACGCGTAGGGGTCCGCCGCCGACGGGAAGCCCGTGTAGTCCCGCGTGGAGTACTGCGCGGCGTTGGGCCGCCCGAGCAGCGGGATCGTGGGCACCTGGTCGACGTACACCTCCTGGAGGGTCTCCATCGCCTCGGTGCGCTCCGCCGGGTCGGTCGTCGACGCGTAGCGGACGAACGCCTCGTCGGCGCGCTCGTCCTGGAACCTGCCGAAGTTCCACTCGGCGCGCTCTCCCAGCGGTCGCAGGTGCGAGCCGTTCATCTGGCCCGAGTACGTGTCCCACGGTGTCGCGCCCGGATCGGTCCAGTGCATCGAGGCCTGGAAGTCCCCGAGCCCGATCGCCTCGAACCACTCCGCCTCGTCCTGACCCTCGACCGTGGCCTCGATTCCGAGCGGCTCGACGGCGTGGGAGATCAGCTCGAGCTCCCACATGTAGTCCGACCACCCCTCGGGGTTGGTCAGCGTGAACGTCACCGGCTCTCCGTCGTCCGGGTCGAGCAGGACTCCGTCCTCGAGCACGTACCCGGCGTCGGCCAGGACCTGCGCGGCCGCGGCGAGGTCGGGGGTCAGGTCGGCGTCCGCGAACCGAGGAGCGATGTAGTCGTCGCCGGCGGGCTGAGGAAGGCCCGTGGCGTTGCGCAGCGGGCGCCAGACCCCCGACGTGGCGAGCAGGGAGACGTCGTCCCGGTTGACGACCGCGTTGACCGCGCGGCGGACCGCGACGTCGTCGAACGGCGGCACCCGGGTGTTGAGGAAGAGCGCGTCGATCCCCAGGCCCGTCGGCGCGAACTGGTGGTAGTTGTCCGGGTCGGCGGCGATGTAGACCGTGTTGTACTCCGTGATGTACGCCCAGCCCCACTGCACGTCACCCGCCACGTAGGCCGCGGTGATGGCCTCGTTGCCGTCGAACGGGCGGTAGCGCAGCTCGGGCACGGCGAGCTCACCGCCCCAGTAGTCGTCGCGCGCCACGAGCCGCACCTCGTCGGTCGAGAAGCTGTCGAGGACGTACGGGCCGGTCCCGACAGGTTCGAGCAGCGGGTCGTCCTGGAGCGCCTCGGTCACCAGCGCGCCCCACAGGTGCTCCGGGACGACGAGTGCGTTGAGCGGCCGCGTCTGGTTGACGTACTGCCCGCTCGAGAACGAGACGACCACGTCGCCGTCGTCGAGCGTGACGTCCTCGTAGGGCAGCAGCTCGGGGTTGAGCGCCGTGTTCTCCATCCGGATGCGGAACGAGTAGGCCACGTCCTCGGCGCTGAAGGGTTCGCCGTCCGACCAGGTCACACCCTCCCGCGGGACGATGCGCAACCGGGTGTAGTCCTCGTTCCAGGTCCAGCTGCTCGCGAGCCAGGGCATCGGGGGCTCGGTCGGGTCGTTCGCGTTGACCTGCGCGAGCGGCTCGAACACGGCGTAGGCGTACCCGAGCTTCTGTGCGGCCGAGCCGCTGTCGAACGGGTTGTTGTCCTCCTCCTCGACGGTGTTCGGCATGCCGACGGTGAGGGGCGGGCGATGCTCTCGGACCACGGGCTCGTCGTCACCCGCGCCGGAGCAGGCCGTGACGAGAGCGGCCACGAGGACGACGGCGAGCGTGCCGGCACCTCTGCGGCGTCCGCCGCCGGGGAGTGGACGGGAGCTCACGGTGCCTCCTTGCACGGGACGTCGGCGTGGAGAACCCACGACGGACCAGATTCAAGCACCATTACTTACTCGTTAGTAAGAGAAAAGAGATCACAGTATGGTTACTCCCATGACTGACGTCTCGCCGCGTACGGCGACCGCCGCCGGACCCGACGCCTCCGACGCAGCGGCGCCGACGGCTCCCGCCCGCCGGGTCCGGCGCCCTCGAGCATCGACCCTGGCGCGCCGCGAGGAGATCCTGCGGTCCGCCATGCGCGTGTTCGGGTCCAAGGGCTACCACCAGGGTTCGCTCGCCGACGTCGCCGAGCAGGTAGGCATCACCCACGCAGGAGTCCTGCACCACTTCGGCTCCAAGGACCGGCTGCTGACCGAGGTGCTCAAGTTCCGCGACGAGGCCGACGTCGAGCACCTGGAGGGTCAGCACATCCCCGGTGGCCTCGACCTGTTCCGACACCTCGTGCGGACCGCGGAGATCAACTCCGCACGACCCGGGATCGTCCAGGCCTACACCGTGCTGACCGGCGAGTCCGTCACCGACGGTCACCCCGCGAGCGCCTGGGTCACCGAGCGCTTCTCGGTGCTGCGCGCCGAGATCGCCGAGGCGCTGCACGAGGTGATCGCCGACCGCAAGCAGTCCGGTGACCTCGACGCGGACCTCGAGATCAGCGACGAGGCGGTCGACCGCGCGGCGTCGTCGATCATCGGCGTCATGGACGGCCTGCAGATCCAGTGGCTGCTCGACCCGGAGGCCGTCGACCTCGCGGGCGCCACGGCGTTCTCGATCGAGGCGATCCTGGCCTCGACGTTCGCCGGCGAGCGCCGTCCCCGCCCGCTCGCCTGACCGACCGCGCCCTCTGCGACCGCGGTGCGCACCTGACTCGCGTCTCGCGCTACCGCGGCACCACCGCTGCCGAAGGCTGCCCGTCCCTGACCTCCCGGCCGTCGCGGTACGCGTCGATCGAGAGCGTGCGCAACCGCGACGACCGACCGGCCGGGTTGTCGACGAACCCCACGGCCGAGATGTACGGCTCGATGACGTGGATCTTCTGCAGCGGCGTGACGATGAGCAGCTGCAGGCCGAGCCGGCGGAACAGCTCGAGCGCGAACCGCGTCGACTCGTCCGACCCCCGTCCGAACGCCTCGTCGATCACGACGAACCGGAACGCCGTCGAGCGCACCGCGCCCCAGTCGAGCTTGAACTGGTAGGCGAGCGACGCCGCGAGGATCGTGTAGGCGAGCTTCTCCTTCTGCCCGCCGGACTTGCCGCCGGAGTCGGAGTAGTGCTCGTGCTCGGAGTCGTCGGCACGCGAGCGCTCGGACGCGGACAGCACGAACCAGTTGCGCACGTCCGTGACCCGGCGGCGCCATGCCTCGTCGAGGTCGGTCGTGCCCTCGCGACCGCGGAACCGCTCGACGAGCGCCTTGACGCGCAGGAACCGGTCCTCGGAGTACGACAGCGCCCCGCTCCCCTCGGCCAGCGCGCCGTCGCCCTCGGCGAGGGCGCGGTCCTCCTCGGCGAGGATGCCGTCGCCGTCGGTGCACGCGCGCAGGTCCTGCTGGAACTCGCGGACCTCGACGTTCGGCGTGCGCGACACCTCGAGCCGGATGTACCGACCGGGGTTGTAGTCGATCGCGCGCAGCGAGTCGTTGATCGTGTCGATGCGGTCCCGGATGAGGTCGGCCTGCTTGGCGAGCTCCGCGGCGAACCCGGCGATGTCCCGGATCGCGTTGGTGTTGAGGTACGCCTTGAAGTCGGCCTCGAAGCGCGGCAGGTCGTCGCGCACGAGCCGGTCGTGGATCTCGCGGTACCCGTCGGCGGAGCGCACGTCGGCGTCGAGCTCCGCCGTCTCCACGGGGTACGCGGAGCGGAACCCCGCCATCTGCCCCGCGACCCGCGTGCCGAGGTCCGCGCGCTCGCGCTGCGCCTGCTCCGCCTCGGCCGTGAGCCGGTTGCGCACGGCGCTCTCGACCGCGTCCAGGTCGGCGGTCCGCGGCCGAGCGGCGGCGGCACCGCCCGCGCCGTCCCCGCCGTCCGCCGCGAGCTCACGGTCGAACTCGGCTGCGAGGGCCGCCGTCGTCTCCTCGTCGAGCGCCTGGCCCGCGCCGTCGAGCACGGACCGCGCGCGGTCGCGGGCGGACCGGGCCTCGTCCAGCGCGTGGCGGTCGGCGCCCAGGGTCGCGACCACGCTGTCCCGCTCGGCCTCGAGCTCGCGCTGGTGGCGCGCGTTCTGCGCGAGCCGGCCGGCGATGCGTCCGAGCTCGTCGCTCGCCTGCTCGAGACGGTGCTTCTCGTCCTCGAGCTCCGCGATGCGCGTCGACTCGGCCTGCCGGTCGAGCTCGTCCCAATGGCGAAAGACGTCCATCCGTCCGAGTGCCTCGGCGCGACCGCCCAGCTCCGCCCGGCGCGCGGCGGCGGCGTCCCGACGGCGCGCGAGCGCGTCCCGCCGCGACGTGACCTCGGCAGCCTGCTCGAGCAGCGCGTCGACCTTGGCCTGCGTGGTCCAGCCGAGCACGTAGCCGCGACGGTCGTCGACGGCGCGCACGTCGTTCTTCTCGTGGTGGTCCGGCGAGTGCTTGACCTGGCCCGAGCGCGTGACGGCGCGCGGCAGGCGCCGGAACGCGGCGAGGTCGGCGGCGCACGCGTGGTCGCCGCGTCGCTCGAGCTCGGCCTCGACCCACGCCGTGAGCGCGGGCGCGGCGTCGACCCGGCGGACGTCGAGCAGGTCCGCGAGCAGGAGCGCACCGTCGGGGCGTGCGGCACGCCGGGGCGCACCGACCCGCTCGGGGACGCGGTGGTAGACGAGCCGCAGGCCGAGGTGCTCGCGGTCGACCCACGCCGCGACGGCGTCGTAGTGCTCCTCCGGGACCAGCAGCGACAGCGCGAACCCGCGCAGCACGCGCTCGGCCGCGCCCTCCCACTCCGCGTGCTCGGCGCGGACGGCGAGCAGCTCTCCCACGAACGGCAGGTCCCCCGACCTGAGCCCGACGCCGGCACACAGCCGGTCCCGCAGGTCCAGGTGGGTGCGGGGCAGGTTCGAGCGGCGGTCGGCGAGGCTCGCGAGCTCGGCCTTGACCTCGGCCGTCTCCTGCTCGACGACGCGCAGCAGCGCCGCGACCTCCGCCGCGTCCTCCTCGGCCGCGGTCAGCTCGTCGCGCAAGCCCGACGCCGCGGCGTCGGCCTCGCGGCGCAGCGCGGCGAACGCGTCGGCGTCCACGAGGGCGTCCGCGACGACCCGTGCCCGCTCGCCCCCGTCGCCGAACGCGGCGTCGCCTCCCGATCCGGCGGCCGGAAGGGACGTAGACCGGGGTTCGGCAGCGGAGGGCGCGCCGAACGACAGCCCGGCCTGCGCGGCGTAGCCCGCGAGCTGGGCGACGCGGCGCTCGCGTGCAGCCCGCTCGATCTCGCGCCGCGCGATCTCGCCCTCGATCGCCGCGAGCCGGTCGCCGCCGTGGCCCGCGCGCTCGAGCTCGAGCCGCTGCCGCTCGGAGCCGAGCTCCGTCAGCGCCGACGACACCCGGTCGCGTCGTGCGTCACCGCCGGCGACGCGCTCGTCGAGGGCGCCGATGAGACCCTCGAGGTCCGCCACGCGACGCGACGCCGTGAACGCGCGCAGGGCGTCGCGCCGTGTCGTGATCGCGTCGGCGCGCCGGCCCAGCTCGTCGTGCGCGTCGCAGTCCGCGAGCAGCGGCGCGAGCCGGTCGATCTGCGCGGTCGCGCGGACGACCGCGTCGTGCGCCGACGTGAGGTCGTCGAAGTGCGCGACGAGCCGGTCCGTCCACCGGTCCGCGTCGAACGGCTCGAGCATGTGCTCGCGCACGAACTCCCCGAGGTCGCCGACGGACTTCATCGACACCGTCTGGTGGAACAGGTCCATCGCCTGCTCGGACGCGATCCCGAGCAGTCGGCGGAAGTCGCGCCCGTACTCGGGAAAGTGGTCGCGCACCTGCGCCCCGGCGTCGCGCAGCCGGCGCCGCAGCGCCGCGACGTCGCCCCCGAACCCGGCGAAGTCCTCGGTGATCGTCAGCGGCCGGTCGGTCGTGACGAAGAACCGGTCCGGCTGTCCCGACTGGCCGGGCGCGAGCCAGAACACCTGCGCGAGCGTCACCTGCTGGTCGAACCCGCGGTTCGCGAACCGCCCGAGGACGACCGAGTAGGTGCCACGCTCGCGCAGCCCGACGTGGCGCGTCGTGCCGGTCGCGACGTCGCGCTCCGACTTGTAGTGCCCCGCGACGTAGGACCGCAGCGACCGCTCGCGCGCGCCGGCGCCCGCGGCCTTGTTGTAGGAGATGCGGTGCGACGGCACGAGGAGCGTGGTCACGGCGTCGACGATCGTCGACTTGCCCGACCCGATGTCCCCGGTCAGCAGCGCGTTGCGCCCGTCGAGGTCGAACGCCCACACGCGCTCGTCGAAGGTGCCCCAGTTGAGCACCTCGAGGCGCTCGAGCCGGAACCCCGCGCGCGCGTCGAGGTCGGCCGCCGGGTCGTGCAGCTCCACCGGGCTGAACAGGCCCTCCATCACGCCACCGTCCCTGCGCTCGTCGTCCTGTCCGCGCTGCCCGTCCCGTCGGTCGGTGCCGCGGCGACCTCGAGGTACTGCGCGAGCCGCGCGTCGAGGTCGGCGAGCCACTGCGCGTCGACGAACGCCTTGAGGATGCGCCGCACCTCGAACCGCCGGGCGTCCGGCGGCCCGTCGCCGCCGCTCCCGTCGCCCGCACCGACCACCCTGCCCGGGTCGTCCGGCTCGACGCCGCCACCGCCGTCGGGCAGCGCGGCCCGGCCCGCGGGCCGCAGGAAGCCCAGCTCGACGACGCGCCGCACGAGCGCGTCGACGCGGTCCACGAGGCGGGCCTCGTTCGCCGCGGCGCCCGCGTCCTGGGCCAGGAACACACGCAGCATGTCGACGATCTCCGCGCGCGTCACGACGAGGCGGGTGTCGCCGCCCTCGGAGTCGGACTGCGCGAGGCGCTTGCGCAGCAGCGCGAGCAGCAGGCTCACGTCGAACGGCAGCTCGCGGCGCGGGATCAGGCGCGGCACGCGCTCGTCGCGCTCGTGCTCGGGCTGCGAGCGCAAATAGGCGTACCCGTCGCCCTCGTCGACGACGAGCTCCAGGCCGAGCATCGCGACGGCGTCGCGCACCTGGGGCTCGAGCGCGAGCAGGTCGCGCCACGTCTGGGGACCCGACTCGCGGTACACGACCCCCTTGAGCAGCGTCGTCACGACGACGGACAGCTCGGTGCGAGCGGTGGCCGCCGTCACCGATGTCGTCGCCGTCGTGGTCGCCGTCGTCGCCGATCTGGTCACGCTGTCTCCTCGGGGCTGCGGGTGTCTTCCAGGACGGGGCCACCCGGTGCCGGCCTCGTCGCGAACGTCACGCGCGGGAGTCGCGCGACGCGCACGACCGGGTCGGGGGCGGCGATCTCGTCCGGCGGGGCATCGGCGTGCCCGACGGCGGGTGGACCGTCCCCGAGCCAGCGCACCTCGTCGGTCGCCTCCTCGTCGTGCACGACGACGAAGCGCGGGTCGTCGAGCGACAGGTACGTCACGAGCTCCGCGAGGCCGTGCTCGAGGGGCGCGTCGCGCACGACGTCGCCGAGCGAGACCGCGGCCGTGCCCCGTCCGAGGGACACGAGCGCGTGGCGCACCGTGCGCGCGAGGCGCTCCGGGTCGACGTGGACCTGGTCGTACAGCGCGGCGACCTCGAAGTCCTCGTCGCCCTCCTCGACGTGGTCGGAGTCGACGCGTGCGCTCGGCCGCGGCGCGAACAGGGGCCGCTCGGTGGGGAGCACGACCTCGGGCGCCACCGCGTCGATCGCCATGCCGGGCGGCGTGGCCGCCCCCGGAGCGGCGGCCACGTCCCGCGCGGCGAGCGCCTTCGCCTCGACGCCCCGCAGGATGTCCATGACACGCCGGTTCTCGAGCCAGACCTGGTCGTCGAGGAAGCGGCGCAGCTGCTCGGACAGCGTGCGGACCGTGGCCTGGGTCCGTTCACCGGCGTCGAGCCAGTCGTAGTGGATGCGCCGCAGCCGACGGTGCTCCGGCGCGGGGCGCGGGTCGTCGGTGCTGATCGCGTCGAGCGCCTGGACCTGGTCGACGAGCGCGGCGAACTCCTCCTGGCGCCGCCTGTCGAGCAGGAAGTCGTAGAACGCGTGGAACGACCGACCCTGGTCGGACTCCGCGATCGCGCTGCGCGAGCGCACGACCTCCTCGAGCAGCTCGCCCTTGGCGCCGTCCCAGCCCGTGATGCGCTCGCGCAGCCCGCGGTCGAGGGTGCGGAAGTTCGCCTCGACCTCGCGGAAGTCGGACAGCAGGTCCGCGGCGGTCTGCGAGAGCTGCTGGTACCGGTCGCGCTGCGCGGCGGCGTCGAGCACGTCGACCCGACCGGCCCGCACCTGCGCGATCTCCTCGTCGATGCGCGACCGGCGCTCCTCCAGCTCGCGCAGGCGCTCGGCCGGGTCCGTCTGGGTGCCGACCGCGAGCTGGCGCAGGAGCTCGAACACGGTGTTGAGCCGGGACTCCGTACCGACGAACGCCCGGCCGCGCAGCGTCGCGACCCAGCGCACGGCCTGCTCGACGGCGGGTGTCGCGTCGTAGTGCGGCTCTGCGGACCCGGGCGGGTACCACGCGCGCAGCCACCCCTGCTCGGGGTGTGCCCAGTGGTCGACGTACGCCTGCGGTGTGCGGGGGTAGCGCGCCTCCGCCCCGAGCGTGCCCGCGGACCGGTGGATCGCGAAGAGGTGGTCGTCGAGCCGCGCGACGAGCTCGGTCTCCGGGATCGCCCGCACGTTCTCCTCGACGAACAGCGTGCCGAGGAACGACAGGACGAGGGGGGCCGTGTCCGCCCGCAGCAACCGCCACGCCGCGCTCGACCGACGCAGGGTCTCGACGTCGTCGTGCAGCACGCAGGTCCTCTCGGGTGGTTCGGGCTGTCCGGTCGGGCGGGTGCGGGCAGGTGTGGGCAGGTGTGGGCAGGAGTGGGCATGGCCCGGTCACGCCGGGGCGCGCGGACGATCCTAGGCCGGATCGCCGACACCGGTGCCGAGCGGCGCGCTGAGGCCCCCTGCCGAGGACCAAGTTCCCTGTCCGGCACCAGGCACACGATCCGCCGAACACGACCTGAGGGTCGCGAAAGGCTCGGAGACGACCTTCAGGACGTGCTCGACGAGGGGTCAGGTCGTGGTCGGCGTCAGGAAGCCGTCGCGGGTCAGTGCGCGGAGCTCGGGGAGGAGCTCTGTCGCGAGGTCTGTGGCCGGGACCTCGAGCAGCACAGCGATCGCGCCTACGAGCTGTCCGACCGTGAGCTCGCCGTCGCTCGCGCCGACCAGGGCGGCGAGCCCGGTCGTGGCCTGCACGGCGCGACCGAGCCCGTCGCCCTGGCGCAGCAGCACGACCGACGGGTCCGGCTCGCCCGGGGTGTGGAACCGCTCCTCGGTGACGTCCGCGGCGACCGAGAGCCGTTCGTCCGCGAGCGCCGCGTCGTCGCGGGCCGCGAGCCAGTCGTGCGCGGCGAGCGAGGCGGCAAGGTGGGCGCCGAGCGGCTGGCGGACCGACCCGGTGTGCTCCTCGAGCCGGCGCAGCGTCGGGCTCCCGGAGAGCGGACGGCGCAGCGTGACGATGCCGAACCCGACCGCCTCGACGTCGCGCGCAGCGAAGTCGTCGAGCCAGGCCCCGTAGGCCGCGTCCCACGCGGCGGGCTCGCGGTCCGGCGTGGTGCCGCCGTCCCGCAACCACGTCTCCGCGTACTCCGCCGGGTCCAGGACCTCGCGCTGGACCACCCAGGCGTCGAGGCCCGCGGCGTCGAGCCAGGACCCGACGCGCTCGGCCCACGGCTCGCCGCGACGGTGCTCCCAGTTGCCGAGGAGCTGGGCGACGCCGCCGGGAGCGAGGACGGCGCCGACCCCGGTGACCAGGTCGCGCACGAGGTCGTCGCCTGCCCGGCCACCGTCGCGGTACTCGTACGAGGGGATCGTGCCGGCGGCCCCGGAACCCCGCGCAGCCTGCGGCGTGATGACGAACGGCGGGTTGGACACGACGAGGTCGAACGCGTCGTCCACGACCGGCTCGAGCATCGACCCGAGCCGCAGGTCGATGCGCGCGGAAGGACCGCTGACCTCGACGCCGTCGAGCGCGGCGTTGAACGCGGCGAACCGCAGCGCCCGCGCGGAGATGTCGGTCGCCACGACGTGGTGCGCGTGCCGGGCGGCGTGCAGCGCCTGGATCCCGCACCCCGTGCCCAGGTCGAGCGCACGGCCCACGGGCGAGCGCATCGTGACCTGCGCGAGCGTGAGGGAGGCACCGCCCGCGCCGAGGACGTGGTCTCCCGCGAGGCGCCGTCCGGTCGCGAGCTCGCCCAGGTCGGAGGCGAGCCACCGATGTACCGCTCCGGTGGCGACGCCCGCGTCCGTCGCGTCGTACGGACTCAGGTCGACGAGCGCACGGACCGCGTCGTCGGGTTCGTGACCCGCCGCCGCGACGAGGCCGAGCCGCACGGCCCCGTCGGTCGTCGTACCGGGCAGGGCCGCGTCGAGGGCGTGGCGCGGGACCTGTCCGCCCAGCAGGAACAGGCGCGCGAGGACCGCCGCGGCCTCGTGCCGTCCCGCGAGGGACCTGCGCGCCGGGACCGCCTGCTCGCGGTGCAGCGCCGCCGCGGCGACGGGCCCGAGGAGGGACTCGACGCCGTCGGCCGTGAAGTCGGCGGCCTGGAGGTCGGCGCGGAGCGCGGACACGGCGGACCCGAGCGTGGCGGGGTCGAGCCGCGCCCCCGGGGCGGGGCCGACGGGTGCGGGACCGTGGGTGTCGGCAGGCATGGGCCCTATCCTCGCGGATGAGGGAGCCCCGGACGCGCCGAACCCCGGTGCACGTGGTCCGAGCTGGTCGGGCTCGTGCGCCGGGGTGCGGTCAGAGGGTCGGTCGGCGGATCAGCAGTTCTGTCCGCCGTAGGTCGCGACGTTCGTCAGGGCCGAGGTGAACTCCTCGCTCGAGAGCTCGCCCATCGCGTCCGTCAGTCCGTCGGTGTCGGCGTTCTCCGGGTCGCCCGCGGCCGCCTGGAACTCGTCGTTGAAGGTGCTGAAGGACTCCGTCAGGTAGTCCCAGTCGCTCGAGAGCTCGGCCGGGGGCTCCGCCGCCTCGAACGCCGTGGTGACGTCCTGGAAGGCCGTCGCGGCGGCCTCGGGGTCGCTCGGGTCGATGCTGCCCATGCTGCTGATCTCGTCGATGGCGCCGCAGACGTCGCTCGAGGCGCCCTCGGCGGACTCCTCGGTGCCGTCCGTGCCGTCCGTGCCGTCCGTGCCCGTCGTCTCCTGCTCCTCCGCGGCGGGGTCGGAGTCCTCCTCGGACGGCGTGGCGTCCTCGGCGGTGGTGGTCGCGGTCGCGTCGTCGGAGGGCTCGTCGCTGCTGCACGCAGCGAGCCCGAGCGTCAGGACCGAGGCCGTCGCCAGGGCGGCCAGCGTGCGGGTGGTGGCGAATCGGGTGCGCATGCGTCCATCGTCGCCCGCTCGCTCGTCCGAGGCGACCGGCAGCCCCCCGACCGGGGACATCTCCCCATGTGACGAGGCGCACAGCGGCACCTCGCGTCCGGCGTCAGCCGGGAGGAGCGGCCGCTCCGCAGCCCGCCTGCAGGTAGGCCGTCACGCGCTCCGACGCCGCGGCGAGCGCTCCGGTGTCGACGTGCCGCCCCGCCCTGTCGATCGCCCGGACGAGGTCCGCACGGTCCTCGGGCCCGGTGGCCTCGACGGCGTCGGCGATGACGGTCAGCGACGAGCGGACCACCGCCCAGTCCGCGACGACGTCGGGCGGCGGCGTGGCCTCGGCGAGAGCGTCGCGAGCCGTCACGAAGCCGGTCACGAGGTCCCGCGGGTGCTCGACGCTGAGGTCCACCTGGGCCCGGGCAGCGGCGTTCCACGACTCCTGGGCGGCCGCGCACGCCTCGTCGTCACGCGCGGTGCCGCTCTCCGGGCCGGCGGCCGCGCCGGGTGCCGACGGTGCGGGTTGCTCGGTGACCGCGACCCCGACCAGCCCGGTCCCGGCGGGCGCCACGTCGAACGCGCCGCCGACCGCCGTGGCCGCGCACAGACCCCCGACCGTGACGAGGACCGACCCTCGGGCAACGGTGCGGACGGCGGCGCGCATGCGCCCCATCATCGCGTATCCCGACGCTGCTCCGCGGCGCACGCGTCCAGACTTACTGACCGGTCATAAAGTTGTCTATAGTGGCGGTGCCGCGTCCGTCGCGCGCACGGTGCCGAGCCCGGATCGGATCGGTTCGAGCCGGCCGCCGGTCGCGCCGACCCGCCACCGATGCCGAGATGAGGACCGCCCCGTGAGCACCCTGCCCTACCTCGACCCTGCGCTGCCCGTGGAGGCCCGCGTGGAGGACCTGATCGGGCGGATGACGCTCCCCGAGAAGGTCGGGCAGATGCTCCAGCTCGACGCGCGGGACGGCGTCGGGCCGCTCGTCGAGGACAAGCACGTCGGCTCGCTGCTGCACGCCTCCCCGGAGAACGTGCTCGAGGCCCACCGGCTCACGGACGCCACCCGGCTGCGCATCCCGCTCCTCGTCGCCGAGGACTGCATCCACGGGCACTCGTTCTGGGTGGGAGCCACGATCTTCCCCACGCAGCTGGGCATGGCGGCCACCTGGGACCCGGACCTGGTCGAGCGCGTCGCGCGCGCCACCGCGGTCGAGGTCGCCGCGACCGGTATCCACTGGACCTTCTCCCCCGTCCTGTGCATCGCGCGCGACCTGCGCTGGGGCCGGGTCGACGAGACGTTCGGCGAGGACCCGTACCTGATCGGCGAGCTCGCGTCCGCGATGGTCCGCGGCTACCAGGGCGGCGGCCCGGGCGACCCGACCGGGATCCTTGCGACGGCGAAGCACTTCGCCGGGTACTCCGAGACGCAGGGCGGACGGGACGCCAGCGAGGCCGACATCTCCCGGCGCAAGCTCCGGTCGTGGTTCCTGCCGCCGTTCGAGCGGGTCGCACGCGAGGGGTGCGCGACGTTCATGCTGGGCTACCAGTCGATGGACGGCGTGCCCGTCACCGTGAACGGATGGCTGCTCGACGAGGTCCTGCGCGGCGAGTGGGGCTACACGGGCACGCTCGTGACCGACTGGGACAACGTGGGTCGCATGGTGTGGGAGCAGCACATCCAGCCCGACCACGTGCACGCCGCCGCCGCCGCGATCCGCGCCGGCAACGACGTGGTCATGACGACGCCCCAGTTCTTCGACGGCGCGCTCGAGGCCGTCGCGCGCGGCCTCGTGGAGGAGTCCGCGGTCGACGCCGCGGTGCGTCGCATCCTCACGCTCAAGGTCTCGCTCGGGCTCTTCGAGGACCCGCGCCGCCCGGACGTCGCACGACAGGAGGCCGTCATCGCGTCGGCGGGGCACACGGCCGTGAACCTCGACGTCGCACGCCGTTCCCTGGTGCTCCTGACCAACGACGGGACCCTCCCGCTCGGGGGCGACCTCGTCCCCGGCCCGGACGGTCGCGCCGTGGCCGCCGACGGGTCGCTCCCGCGCACGATCGCGGTCGTCGGGCCGAACGCCGACGACGACCACTCCCAGCTCGGCGACTGGGCCGGCGCGTCCGGCCAGGCGGACTGGCTGCCCGACGGCCACCCGCGGGAGATGACCACGACGGTCCTCGACGGGCTTCGCGAGCACGCACCCACCGGCTGGACCGTGACCCACGCGCGCGGCGCCGACGTCCTGACCTCGATCCCCGACCCGGCGGGCGAGACCTTCCCCGACGGCCAGCCGCGCCCGCACCTCGTGGTGCCCGCCGCTCCCGACGACGCGCTGATCGCCGAGGCCGTCGCCGCGGCACGGGACGCGGACTACGCCGTCGCCGTCGTCGGCGACCGGATCGAGCTCGTGGGAGAGGGCAGGTCGACCGCCACGCTCGAGCTGGTCGGCGGGCAGGTCGCGCTGCTCGACGCGCTGGCGGAGACGGGGACGCCGCTCGTCGTCGTCGTGATCGCGTCCAAGCCGCTCGTCCTGCCGGCGTCGGCCCGCGACGCCGCAGCGATCGTGTGGGCCGCGAACCCGGGCATGCGCGGAGGCCAGGCCGTCGCCGAGCTCGTCCTGGGCCTGATCGAGCCGACCGGTCGCCTGCCCATCTCGTTCGCCGAGCACGCGGGTCAGCAGCCCACGTACTACAACCAGGTCCGTGGTCAGCACGGTGACCACTACGCCGACCTCACGCAGCGCAGCGCGTTCGCGTTCGGCGAGGGCCTGAGCTACACCACGGTCGAGTACACGGACCTGGTGCTCGACGCGGAGGTCGTCGGTGTCGAGGACGTGCTGCGCGCCCGGGTGACGGTGCGCAACACCGGTGCACGTCCCGCGCGCGAGACCGTGCAGGTGTACGTGAGCGACCTCGTGACGTCGGTGACGTGGGCGGACCAGGAGATCAAGGCGTACCGCCAGGTCGACGTCGCGGCGGGCGGGTCCGTCACGGTGGACCTGGAGCTGCCCGTCGCGGACTGCACGCTCGTGGACGCCGCCGGGCGCCGCGTCGTCGAGCCGGGCGACTTCGAGCTCCGCGTCGGGCCGTCCTCGCGCGCCGAGGCGCTGCTGCGCGCTCGGTTCACCGTCAAGAGCTGACGCCGGCCGCGGCCGGCACCCGCACGGTCAGGCGCCGCTGGGCACCCGCTCCGGTTCGAGCGCCTCCTCGCGGTCCACGCGCGCGGCGCGCAGCCGGGACGCGATGACGGCGCCGAACGCGATCGCGGCAGCGGCCACCGCGATGGCGATGCGCAGCGCGGTGTTCGCGTCCGCGGGCACGCTCAGCATGACCACGGCCGGAGCGATGAGCAGCGAGACGAGGTTCATGACCTTGATGAGCGGGTTGATCGCCGGCCCGGCCGTGTCCTTGAAGGGATCGCCCACCGTGTCGCCGATGACAACCGCGGCGTGCGCCTCGGATCCCTTTCCGCCGTACGCGCCGTCCTCGACGATCTTCTTCGCGTTGTCCCAGGCCCCGCCGGAGTTCGCCAGGAACACGGCCATGAGGACGCCCGCGGCGATCGCACCGGCGAGGAAGCCGGCGAGCGGCCCGACGCCGAGCCCGAACCCGACGGCGATCGGGGCGAAGGCCGCGAGCAGACCCGGCGTCACGAGCTCACGCAGCGAGTCCCGGGTGCAGATGTCCACGACCTTGCCGTACTCGGGCCGCTCCTGGTACGTCATGATCCCGGGGTGCTCGCGGAACTGGCGACGCACCTCGAAGACGATCGCGCCCGCCGCGCGGGTCACGGCGTCGATCGCGAGACCCGAGAACAGGAACACGGTCGCCGCACCCAGGATCACGCCGACGAGCGTGACGGGCGAGATGATCGAGTAGTCGAGCATCGACGTGACGAGACCGCCGCCGACCTCCCGCACGTCCTCCAGCGCGTGGTTCACCGCGTCCGCGTAGGAGCCGAACAGCGCGGTCGCCGCCAGGACGGCCGTCGTGATCGCGATGCCCTTGGTGATCGCCTTCGTCGTGTTGCCGACCGCGTCGAGGTCCGTGAGGATCTGCGCCGCCTCCTCGTCCAGGTCGCCCGACTCGCCGACCGACATCTCGTAGATGCCCTGCGCGTTGTCCGACACCGGCCCGAACGTGTCCATCGCGACGATCACGCCGACGGTGGTCAGCAGCCCGCACCCGGCGAGCGCCACGAGGAACAGCGCGAGCCACACGGACCCGCCCGCGAGGAGGAACAGCCCGCAGATCGCGGCGGCGATCACGCCGGCCGTGTAGACCGCGGACTCGAACCCGACCCCGATGCCGGACAGGACGACGGTGGCCGCACCGGTGCGGGACGTCGCCGCGACGTGGAGGGTGGGCTTCGACGTCGTGCCCGTGAAGTAGCCCGTGATCCACAGGATGATGCCCGCGAGGACGATGCCGATGACGACCGCGAGGCTCGCGACGACACGCGGGTCCGCGGCGATGCCGGACAGCTCGCCGAGCTCCGCCGTGCCGTCCATCGCGCCGAACGACGACGGCAGGTAGACGAACGCGGCGATCGCCGCGAGGACGGCGCCGACGAGCGCGGAGAGGTAGAAGCCGCGGTAGATGGCCTTGAGCCCGTTCTCCTGGCCGCGCACGCGCGTGATGAACACCCCGAGCACCGCGACGAGCGCCCCGAGCGCCGTGACGATCAGGGGGAAGACGAGGCCTTCCTCGCCCATCGCGGCCTTGCCGAGGATGAGCGCCGCGACGAGCGTGACGGCGTAGGACTCGAACAGGTCTGCGGCCATGCCGGCGCAGTCGCCCACGTTGTCGCCGACGTTGTCCGCGATCGTCGCGGCGTTGCGCGCGTCGTCCTCGGGGATGCCCACCTCGACCTTGCCGACGAGGTCCGCGCCGACGTCGGCCGCCTTGGTGAAGATGCCACCGCCGACGCGCATGAACATGGCGAGCAGCGCCGCCCCGAACCCGAAGCCCTCGAGCACCGCGGGCGCGTCGCCCTTGTAGATCAGCACGACCCCGGCGGCGCCGAGCAGGCCCAGCCCGACGACCGACATGCCCACGACGCCGCCCGTGCGGAACGCGATGCGCGCGCCCTCGGTCCGCCCGCCCGGCCGGGTCGCGGCCGACGCGACGCGCACGTTCGCGCGCACCGCGAGCCACATGCCCAGGTACCCGATCGCCGCGGAGAAGACCGCGCCCAGGAGGAACGCGACGGACCGGCCCACGCGCACGCCGCCGTCGCCCGGGAGCAGGAACAGGAGCAGGAACACCGCGCCCGCGAACAGCGCGAGCGTGCGGAACTGCCGGCTCAGATAGGCCGCGGCGCCCTCCTGCACGGCCTGCGCGACGTCGCGCATCGCGGCGTTGCCCTCCTTCGCCGCGAGGACCTGCTTGCGCAGGACCAGGGCGAACAGGAGCGAGACGATCGCGATCGCGGCGATCACGCCGACGATCGTGAGACTTTCGGTACCGAGCGTGGGCATCCGTCCTCCTTGACGACTGCGGCCGCGCCGGGCCCCTGCCGACGCGATGGGCTGAGTGTACGCACGTCAGCCCCTCGGTCGGCGAGCCGGAACGCGAGCTCGGTGTCCCACGACGCACGGCCGGACGGGACGGTCCCTGACCCGTGGTGCCCGCCGGAGTCTCATGCGGTGGTGGAACGCGGCCGCGCCACGACGTCGTCGGCGTGCCCGCCGGACGGGTCGGGCACGGCGCTCGGCCCGAGGCGGACCGCACGGGCGAGGTGCCCGACGACGTCGGGCCGGGTCAGGGGGAACAGGTGACCCTGACCGGGGAGCCCGACGCGCGGCAGCCCGAGCCGTTCGGCGAGCTCGCGCTGCTCGCGCAGGAACCGGGCGCTCGCGCGCAGCCCCGACACGAGCAGCGGGCCGGTCGTGGGCGGGACGCGGTGGCCGGCGTCGAGCAGGGCACGGACCCGCGGCGCCTGCGCCCAGCTCGCGGACCACTGGTCGGCGATCTCCAGCCAGCCGAGCCGGTCGCCGTAGCGGGCCGCGGCGACGTCCCGAGGGAGCCGGTCGGGGCGCCGCGCGACCACCCGGACGGCCGCGGCGCGCAGGCGCGGCCCGACGCTCGGCGCGACGAGATCGGCGGTCTTGCCGACCACCGTGCGCACGGCACGCGTCGCCGCGGTCCCCGGGTGCAGGGCGGGCCGCTGCTTCTCGAACGGGCTCATCGGGTCGAGCAGGACGAGGCGCCGCACCTCGTCGGGGTGCAGCAGGGTCCACTCGAGCGCGGCGAGCCCGCCCGCGGAGTGCCCGACGAGCCCGACGCCGTCGTCCGTCCCGGCCGTACCCGGACCACCGACCCCCAGCGCGGCGCGCAGCTCGTCCGCAGGGGCGGTGACGGGAGTGCGCCACGCGTCCAGCACCCGGACCTGGCCGACCGGGTCGAGGACGCGCGCGAGCGGCGCGAAGTCCTCCGGCGTGAGCGCGAGACCCGGCAGCACGACCCAGCGCACGTCCGCCTCCTCCGCTTGCACGACGCCACCCTCCGGCCACCCGACGGGCGGTCGGGACCAGCGTACGGAGGTCTGCCGGTCGTGCGTAGGCTGGAGGCTGTGCCCACGCCGAGCCCCGCCGAACCGACCCTCCACGACCGCGCGACCGCGCACGCGCACGACCTCGCGGCGTTCGTCGAGGCGTGCCCGTCGTCCTTCCACACCGCGCACGAGGTCGCCCGTCGTCTCGTCGCGGAAGGCTTTACGCAGCTCGCCGAGACCGACGCATGGCCGTCGCACGCACCGCACACCGGACCCGACCGCGCGGTGGACGGCCGGCCCGCCGCGGGCGGGCGGTACGTCGTCGTGCGCGACGGCGCGGTGATCGCCTGGGTCGTGCCGCCCGGGGCGACGGCCACGACGCCGTTCGCCGTCCTCGGCGCCCACACCGACTCCCCCGGGTTCAAGCTCAAGCCTCGCCCGGGCATGGTGCGCGAGGGCTGGTGGCAGGCCGGGGTCGAGGTCTACGGCGGTCCGCTGCTGAACTCGTGGCTCGACCGCGAGCTCGAGCTCGCGGGACGCGTCGTGACCGGCGACGGCAGCCGCCCCGAGGACGTGCACCTCGTGCGCACCGGACCGCTCCTGCGCATCCCCCAGCTCGCGATCCACCTCGACCGGCAGGTGAACGACGGCCTCGCGCTCGACAAGCAGCAGCACACCCAGCCGGTGTGGGGGCTCGCGTCGGCGACCGGGCCGGCCGGTTCCGACGCGACCGGTCGGGCGGGGCAGGCGGACGGCCCGGCCGGGGCGGACCTGCTCGCCGAGCTGGCGCACCACGCGGGCGTGCACGCGAGCGAGATCGCCGGGTACGACGTCGTCGTCGCGGACACCCAGCCGCCGCGCGTCTTCGGCGCACGCGACGCGTTCCTCGCCTCCGGCCGCCTGGACAACCTGATCTCGGTCCACGCGGGACTCACCGCGCTGGTCGAGGTCGCCGGTAAGGCCTCGCTCGGTGGCGACACGGGCGAGGACGTCGCGGGTGAGGACGGTACGGGTGAGGACGGTGCGCTCGCCGTGCCGGCGATCCCGGTGCTCGCGGCCTTCGACCACGAGGAGATCGGCTCCGAGTCCCGCTCGGGTGCGTCCGGGCCGTTCCTCGCCGACGTGCTCGCGCGCGTCGACGCGATGCAGGGCGCGACGGTCGAGGAGCGGCACCGTCGGACCGCGGCCTCCCTGTGCGTGTCGAGCGACGTCGGGCACTCCGTGCACCCCAACTACCCGGAGCGCCACGACCCGGCGAACCGACCCCTCGCAGGCGGCGGACCGATCCTCAAGATCAACGCGAACCAGCGGTACACGACCGACGCGCTCGGCGCCGCGGCCTGGGCGCGCGCGTGCGCGTCGGCAGGGGTGCCGAGCCAGGAGTTCGTCTCCCGCAACACCGTGCCGTGCGGCTCGACCATCGGTCCGCTGACCGCGACTCGACTGGGCATCCGCACGGTCGACGTCGGCGTCCCCATCCTGTCCATGCACTCCGCACGCGAGCTCACGGCGGTGGTCGACCCCTGGTACCTCGCGCGGGCGGTCACCGAGATCTTCCGTGGCTGATCTCTCCACCCCGCCGGTCGTGGCGACGGTGAACCCGCTCCTCGACGTGCTCGTCGCGGGCGGGCGTCGGGCGGACCGGCTCACGCACGTCCGCGAGCTGCCCGCGCGTCCCGGGGTCCACGGCGAGTGGCCCTCGTGGGCCGACAGCTCGCTCGTCGCGGGGTACCGCGCGCTCGGTGCCGAGCATCCGTGGCGGCACCAGGCCGAGGCGGCCGACGCCGCGTGGCGCGGCCGGCACGTCGCGCTCGCCACGTCGACGGGGTCCGGCAAGTCGCTGGCCTTCTGGCTCCCGGCACTGACGTCGGTCCGGGCCGACGCCGCGACCCGCACCCTCGACCCCGGGCGCATCGAGTCCGTCGCGCGTCGCGGTTCCGTCCTGTACCTGTCGCCGACCAAGGCGCTCGCCGCCGACCAGCTCGCGGGCCTGCAGCGCCTGCTCGGCGCCGCCGGGGCGCGAGACGTGCGCGTGGCCACGTGCGACGGGGACACGTCCCCCGACGAGCGCCGCTGGGTCCGCGAGCACGCCGACGTCGTGCTGACCAACCCCGACTTCCTGCACTTCGCGCTCCTGCCGAACCACCGGCGCTGGTCGCGGCTCCTGCGCGACCTGCGGTACGTCGTCGTGGACGAGGGGCACGCCTACCGGGGCGTGTTCGGCGCGCACGTGTCGCTCGTGCTGCGGCGGCTGCGGCGCCTCGCCGCGCACTACGCGCGCGAGGGCGACCCGGCGCCGACGTTCGTGGTGGCGTCCGCGACGACGGCGGAGCCGGCCGTGAGCGCGGCGCGGCTCGTCGGCGTGGACGCGGCGGACGTCGTGACGGTCGCGGGCGACACGTCCCCCTCCGGCCACCGGACGTTCGTCCTGTGGGAGCCGCCGGTCGTCGCGGGCTTCGAACGGGCCGCCGAGACGCCGGGCCCTGACCGGCACGTCCGGGAGCACACCGGGGAGCACGTCGACGAACCAACGGTGCCGACCACGGTCGAGGAGGCGCCCGACCACCCGCGGCGCAGCGCGACGGCGGAGGCGGCGGACCTGCTCGCCGACCTCGTCCTGGCCGGCGCGCGCACGCTCGCGTTCACGCGCTCGCGCCGCGGCGCGGAGTCCGTGGCGACGCAGACGCAGGACTACCTGCGGCCCGTCGACGCAGACCTCGCGCGCCGCGTCGCCGCCTACCGCGGCGGGTACCTGCCCGAGGAGCGGCGGGAGCTCGAGGACGCCGTGCGCTCCGGCGCGGTCCGCGCGCTCGCCACGACGAACGCGCTCGAGCTCGGCGTCGACATCTCCGGTCTCGACGCCGTGCTCGTCGCTGGCTGGCCGGGAACCCGCATGTCGGTGTGGCAGCAGGCCGGGCGCGCAGGGCGTGCCGGAGCGGACGGGCTCGTCGCGTTCGTCGCCCGCGAGGACCCGCTCGACACCTATCTCGTGCACCATCCCGAGGCGATCTTCGACGCCCCGCTCGAGGCGACGGTCTTCGACCCCGCGAACCCGTACGTCCTCGCGCCGCACCTGTGCGCGGCGGCCGCGGAGATCCCGCTGCGCGCCGAGGACCTGGCCACGTTCGGCGACCCGGCTGCGATCACCGACCTCCTGGGCGTGCTCGTCGCGCGCGGCGCGCTGCGGCGCCGGTCGTCGGGGTGGTACTGGACCCATGCCCAGCCTGCGGCGGGCATGACGGACCTGCGCGGGTCCGGCGGCTCCCCCGTGCGCGTGGCCGAGTCGAGCACGGGTCGTCTGCTCGGGACCGTGGACGCAGCGTCGGCCGACGGCTCCGTGCACGACGGCGCGGTGTACGTCCACCAGGGCGCCACGTACGTCGTCGAGAGCCTGGACCTGGCCGACGGCGTCGCGCTCGTCCGCCGGACCGACGTGGACTTCGGCACGTGGTCGCGCTCCGCCCTGTCGATCACGATCGCGGACGAGCCCGGCGCCGGCGACGCCGCAGCCGGTCGGGACGTGGTCGGGCGGAGCTGGGGACCGGTCGGGTGGGGGTACGGCCCGGTCGACGTGAGCTCGCAGGTCGTGAGCTTCCAGCGCCGGCACCTGCCCGACCTGCAGATCCTCGGGACCGAGCCGCTCGACCTGCCCGAGCGCACCCTGCCGACCATGGCCGTGTGGTGGACGGTGCCGGAGTCGGTGCTCGAGGAGGCGGGCGTCGATGCGGACACCGCACCCGGCGCCCTGCACGCCGCGGAGCACGCGTCGATCGGCCTGCTCCCGCTGCTCGCGACGTGCGACCGCTGGGACCTCGGCGGCGTCTCCACCGCGCTGCACGTCGACACCGAGCAGGCCACGGTGTTCGTCTACGACGCCTACCCCGGCGGTGCGGGATTCGCCGAGCGCGGCTACGAGCTCGGCGCGACGTGGCTGCGGGCGACGCGCGACGCGATCGAGCGTTGCCCCTGCCACGACGGGTGCCCCGCGTGCGTGCAGTCGCCCAAGTGCGGGTCCTACAACGCGCCGCTCGACAAGGACGCCGCCGTGCGGCTCCTCGACGCGGTGCTCGCCCACTCCCCGGCCTGACCGCGACCCGAGGACCGGAGTGCTCGACCTGGCACCCGATCCGGCGGCCACCCGCACTGCCGGCCGCCGCCCTGCCGGCGTGCCGGCGTGCCGGTGCGCTCCTCACCGCAGGCTCGCCGGCCCTGCGCGTGCGGAGGCGCGGGCCGAGCCGACGCGGACGCCGAGGACCCGCACGCCGCGCTCGCCCGCGACGTCGACCCGGACGGAGCCGTCGCCCACCGCAGCGCACCCGGTGACGACCGTTCCGTTGCGACGCGCCACGGCGCCGGCGCGCTCGCACGGGTCCCACCCGTCACGCTGTGCCCTCGCGGCGGCGAGCGCCGCGAGGTCCGCGCCGGCCTGTGCGGTCCCCCGCGCCACCTGCGCCTGCGCGAGTGCGCCGAGCGCCAGGAGGACGACCACCAGCGCCGTCACGATCCCCAGGACGAGCACCGTTCCGGAGCCCCGCTCGTCCCGGCACCCATGGTCCCGGCACCCGTTCTCCTGGCACCCGGGCGCCCGCTCGCGCGCGTGCTCCCGGCCGGTCACGGCTCGACCCACGCCTCGGCCCGGCCGGTCACCCGGAACGACCCGACGAGACCACCGCCGACCACCGGAGTCCGCACCTCGACGGCGAGCCAGGGATCACCGGGCACCAGGACGACCTCCGACCCGTCGCCCGCGAGCCGCAGCGCCGTGGCCCGCACGGTCGCATCGTCCTCCCCGATCGCCGCCGCGCGTGCCGCACCCCTCGCCGCGTCCGCGGCGCGCATCTGCGCGCCGGCGGCCGCGGCGAGGGTGAGCACGGCGACGAGGACCAGGACGACGGCGGGTAGCGCCACCGCAAGCTCCACGGTGACCGATCCGTGCTCTCGGTCGCCGCGCACGGGCACCGCCCTGGGCCGTCGCACGCTCAGCCCAGCGAGAGCGCGCTGCTCACGATGCCCATGAGCAGCTCGCGGACCTCGCCGCTCTTGAGCACGACGATCAGCAGCCCGGCGAACCCGGCCGCCGCCACGGTGGCGATCGCGTACTCCGCCGTGGCCAGACCCTCCTCGGGGTCCTGCGCCCCGTCGCTCCCGGTCAGCCTCGCGACGATCCGCTCGTGCGGTCGCGACACCGACGACGGCAGGGCTCCCGGTGGGTTCGATGTCGACATGTCTGCACTCCTTCCTCGTGGCCCGCGGTCGCGGGCGGGTGCGCCCACTGTGGCGAGGGAGAAGGCTCCGCCGTCGGGCGCGGTACCCGCTCGGTGGACAACGCCGTCGAGGACGGTCCTGTGGACGGCCAGGAACGGCACGACCCTGCGGTCCAGGTCCTGAGGTGGGGCCGGTCGAGAACTCTGCGAGAGTGGTTGTCGATCCGCGCGGGTCTCGGACGTCGACACAGCAGGACCCCGACCAGGGGTTCGCGTCCGCGGCACGACGCGGACGTCGTATCGCGTCAGGAGAAGACCGTGAGCACCGAGCACATCATCCTCATCCACGACGACGAGAGCGCCTGGGAGAACCCTGCTCCCGGCCTGCGCGAGGCCACCTTCGCGCGGCACGAGGAGTTCACGCGGCTCTGCGACGCGCGAGGCCACCGCATCACCGGCGGCGCCGAGCTGCACAGGTCGACCACGGCGCGCACCGTCCGACCGGGTGCCACCGCCGACCAGGCGCTCGTCACCGACGGCCCGTTCACGGAGCTCGTCGAGCAGGTCGGCGGCTTCTACACCGTGGAGACGGACGACCCGGACGACCTCCTGCGGGTCCTCGCCGAGGCGTTCGCCGGGAGCCCTGAGACCTTCGAGGTGCGGACCGCCGTCGCCGCGGACGTCCCGGCATGAGGTTCGTGCTGCTGCTGCACGAGGACGAGCAGGTCTGGGCCCGCGCAGGCGCCACCGAGCGCGCCGACCACGTCCGACGTCACGACGCGTTCTCCGAAGCGGTCCGCGCCCGTGGAGAGCTGGTCGGGGGTGAGGCCCTGAGCGCCGTCGCGGCGGCGACGACGGTGCGCCGCGACGCCGAGAGCACCACCGTGACCGAGGGCCCCTACGCGGAGACCGTCGAGCAGCTCGGCGGCTTCTACGTCGTCGACCTGCCCGACCTCGACGCCGTCCTGGAGGCCGTCGCGCTCCTTCCGCCGTACTCCGTCGAGGTGCGTCCCGTGGTCGACCTGGACGACCGGTGACGACGGCGTCCGAGGCGCTGTCCGCGGCCTGGCGCGACCACTGGGCGCGGCTCCTGGCCGCGCTCGTGGGGCGCTACCGCCGGCCGGATCTCGCCGAGGACGCGCTCGCGGACGCGTACGCGGCCGCAGCCCGGGTCTGGCCCGTCGAGGGCGTCCCGGCCAACCCCGCCGGCTGGCTGCGGACCGCGGCCGGCCGGCGGGTCCTCGACCGGCTGCGCGCGGAGGCGGTGGCCTCCAGGAAGGAACCGCTCATGGTCGTCGAGGAGCGTCGGCGTCCCGGCCCGCCCCTGCCCGGCGACGAGCCCGACGACGGCGCGCACGTCGCGGACGAGCGCCTGCGGCTCGTCTTCGCGTGCTGCCACCCGGCCCTGTCGCCCGAGGCCCGCGCCGCGCTGACGCTGCGGTTCGTCGCCGGTCTGGGGGTCCCCCACATCGCCCGGTTGTTCCTCGTTCCCGAGGCCACCATGGCGGCCCGGGTCACGCGCGCGAAGAAGCGCCTCGCGGCGTCGGGCATCCCGTTCGCGATCCCCCCGCGAGGACGGCTCGACGAGCGGCTCGACATGGTCGCGACCGTGCTCTACCTCGCGTTCACGGCGGGCTACGCGCCCGGCACGGGACCGGACCTCGTGCGCGTCGCCCTCGCGGGCGAGGCGATCCGGCTGGTGCGCCTGCTCGACGAGCTCCTGCCCGGCCGCCCCGTCGTCCGGGCCCTGCTCGCCCTCGTCGTCCTGCAGCACTCGCGGCGCGACGCCCGCACCCGGCCCGACGGCGCGCTCGTCCTCCTGCCCGACCAGGACCGGTCGTCCTGGCACGAGGACGAGATCGCGGTCGGCCTCGCGGTGCTCGCCGACGTGCCCGACGACGTCTCCGGCCTCGCCCGGGACTACCTGCTCCAGGCGCGGGTGGCGGCAGAGCACGCGCGCGCCGGCGACGCGGCCGAGACGGACTGGACCGCGATCGCCGTCCACTACGCGGCGCTCGACGCGCACACGCGCTCGCCGGTCGTCCGGCTGGCGCGCGCGGTCGCCGTCGCCGAGGCCGAGGGCCCGCAGGCCGGGCTCGCACTGCTCGACGGGCTCGACGGCCTGCTCCCCCACAGCCATCGCCTGCCGGCGACCCGGGCGGAGCTGCTCCTGCGAGCGGGCAGGGGTGACGAGGCGCTCACCGCGTTCGACGACGCGATCGCACGGTGCGCGAACGGCGCCGAGCTGACCCACCTCCACCGACGGCGGCTCGCCGTCGCGGACCAGCAGCGAACTGCGGGCTGACCCGCGGAACCTGCCGCGACCCGCGGGCCGCTCGCCGCGGTGCTCACCCGAGCATGCCTGCGCCGAGGGAGAGCAGCACCGGGAGCAGACCGAGCAGCACGAACGCGGGCAGGAAGCACGCACCGAGGGGCAGGACGAGGTGCACGCCCAGTCGCGCCGACGCCGTCCGCGCGGCCGCGACCCGGTCCTGTCGCAGCGCGACCCCCGCCGTGCGCAGCGACTGCGCGGGAGCGGCGCCGTGCAGCCACGCCGGGCGCAGGGCTCGGCGCACCACGTCCAGGCGAGGAGACGCACCGGTCCAGGCCGCGTCCCACGACGACCCGAGGACGAGCGCCGCGCCCACCCGGCCCAGCGCCGCGCCGTCGGGTCCGCCGATCGCCGAGCCGACCGCCCCGAGCGCGCGCGGCAGCGACGACCCGGCCCGCACGGCCGCGGCGAGCAGCTCGAGCAGGACGCCGATCTCCACCGCGCCGCTCTCCTCAGGCTCCGCCGCCACGACCGGGCCGGTACGCGCCGCGAACCGTGCGCGCCGCTCGGCACCGGCGCGCACGCACCACCACGGCGTCATCGTGACGAGCGCGCACGCGGCCACGACCAGTCCCGCGCTCATCCGCCCTCCTCTCCTGCGGCTCTCGCCCGTGCCACGAGTCGGCGCGACCACGCACAGCCCGCGAGGAGCAGGAGGACGCCGAGCACCACACCGACCGTGCCGATCCCGCCGCCCGTCGCGGTCGCCAACGGGTCCGCGCCGAGGACGTAGCCGAGCAGCACCCCGACCACCGGGAGCCACAGCAGCACCCGCGTCGTCGCGCGGGGACCCGCGAGCGAGGCCTCCCGCTCCGCCCGCGCCTCCGCCTCCGCGGCGACGCACGCGGCGGTCTCCTCGAGCACGGCGACGAGCGGGGCGCCGACGTCGACGGCGAGCCGGCACGCGGCGACCAGGGCGCGCGCGGTGCCGAGGTCCCCGACGTGCCGGGCGAGGTCCGCGGTCCGTGGCACGCCCCTCGGGTCGGGTCGCACCCCGAGCGCCTGCTCCCACGCCGTCCCCGCGGCGGCGCCGGCGCTCATCAACGACCCGACCTGCGCGACGACGAGGCGCACCCGCTCCGGCGCGGGCGCGTCGCCCCGCCGACGCCCGCGCACCACGGACCGGATCGACACGGACCTGGATCCCGGCACCGCACCGGGCGGCTCGGGCGACCGGTCGGCCGTGCGCCGCGCGCTGCGCCCGCCGCGCTCCAGCACGCACCACGCGGCCAGACCGACGAGCAACCCCGCTCCCAGCTCCGCGTACCCGGCGCTCAACCGGCCCGCCCCGGCAACGACCAGCGGCGCGCGAAGGCGTCGTGGGCGGGGCCGGCCACCGGCACGCCCGCCCCGCCCCAGGTCGCTGCGACGTCGACCCGTAGCGCGCCCCGCTCGCCCGTGCGCACGAGCCCGATCTGCGCGAGATGCCGCCGGGTCGTCGTGCCGCGGCGTGCGCGGCGCAGGTGCAGCACGACGTCCAGCCCGCCCACCGCCTGCGCGGCGACCGCCGCACGGTCCATCCCGGCGAGCGCCGCGAGCGCCTCGAGCCGCGCGGGCACGACCTCGACGTCGTTCGCGTGGATCGTCGCCAGCCCGCCCTCGTGGCCGGTGTTCAGGGCCATGAGGACCTCGCGCACCTCCGCGCCGCGGCACTCACCGAGGACGATGCGGTCGGGCCGCATCCGTAGCGCCGCGCGGACCAGGTCGGCGAGGTCGACGCCGCCCGCGCCCTCCACGTTGGGGCGGCGCGCAGTCAGGGGGACGACGTGCGGGTGGTCGGGCGCGAGCTCGCGCGCCTCCTCGACGCAGACCACGCGCTCGTCGCCCGGGACGAGGGCGAGCAGTGCCGCGAGGAGCGTCGTCTTCCCCGTCCCCGTCCCGCCGGAGACGAGCACCGACGCGCGGCGGGCGACGAGCTCGCGCAGCACGCCCTCCCAGGCGGGTGGGACCGTGCCCGCCCGGACGAGCGCCGCCAGGTCGAACGCGTGGGGGCGCAGCACCCGCAACGAGATCACCGCGCCGGCCTCGCACACCGGCGCGACGAGCGCGTGCAGCCGGGTCCCGTCGGGCAGGCGCGCGTCCACCACCGGGGCCGCGTCGTCGAGCCGCTGGCCGCCGGCCGCGGCGAGCCGGACCGCGAGGGCGCGCACGTCGTCCGGACCACCGAGACGCACGTCCGCGCGCTCCACGCCGGCGCCGCGGTCCACCCAGACCTCGTCCGGACCGTTGACCAGCACGTCCGTCACGCCGGGCTCGTCCAGGAGCACCTGCAGCGGTCCGGCACCGTACAGCTCGGCGCGCGCCGTCCGGGTGAGCTCACGGAGCGCGGTCGTGCCGAGGACCCGGCCGGACGCGCGCAACGCCTGCGCGAGCTGCTCGTCGTCGAGCGCGCGTCCGTCGCGCTGCCCGTCCTCCCGGACCAGGCGGTCGCGGACGCCGTCGACCAGCCCCTGCCTCGTCCCCCTCATCCGCGGCCTCCCGGGCCGAGGTACCGCGCTGCGAGCCGGCGGCCCGCCCGCTCGAGCGGGCCGCGACCCGCGCACGGGCCGAGCCCTCGTTCGACGCCGATCGCCACGCCCCGGTCCCAGCGCACGTGCTCCGCGACCTCGAGCCCGACCGCGTCGGCGACCTCCGCACGGGACAGACCTGCGGGCGCCGGACCGCGGACGACGAGCGCGACGGGTGGGCCGTCGTCGGGCAGCCGGTCCCGGGCCGCAGCCGCCCCCGCGACCGCCGGGACGTCGAGCGGGGTGACGACCAGCACCTCCGTCGTGGCGTCCAGGAGCCCGCGCACCGCGAGCGACCCGACGTCGCGCGGCAGGTCGAGCACCACGACGCCGCCCCGCGCCGTGCACCAGTCGGCGAGCGCCGCGACGACGTCGGCCACCGCCCCCGCGGGCGGACCGCCCGCACGCGTGCCGCTGACGACGTGGACGCGGTCCCAGCGCGGCAGCCGCGCCGCGAGGTCCTCGCCGTCCAGGCGGCCCCGCGCGTCCTCCAGGTCGGTCCACCGCACGCCGGGAGCGTCCTCGACCCCGAGCAGGAGGTCGAGGCCACCGCCCACCGCCGCGAGGTCGACCAGGCACACCGGGACACGGCGGCCCCGGGCGGCGCCGCGTGCCAGGGCCGCCGCGACGACGCTCGCCCCGGCCCCGCCGCGGGCACCGGTCACCCCGACCACCGCTGCGGTCATCGTCCACCTCCGTCCGGGCGCCGACGTCGCTCGGCCCGCCACCAGCCTGGCGACGCGGCGAGCGCGGCACCACGCGGTCCGGCACCACCTGTGGACGACACCGTCTGAAAAGGGTCCTGTGGACGGCCAGGGTCCGCGGCTAGGCTCGGATCGTGACGCAGACCCGCACCGCAGCGTTCTTCGACCTCGACAAGACGATCATCGCGACGTCGTCCGCCGCGGCGTTCTCCCGACCGTTCTTCGCGGGTGGCCTGATCTCCCGGGCGGACGTGATCCGCAGCGCGTACGCGCACTTCCTGTTCATGGCCGGCGGCGCCGACGCCGACCAGACCGAGCGGCTGCGTGCTCACCTGTCCTCGCTCGTCACGGGCTGGGACGTCGAGACCGTCTCGCGGATCGTCGCCGAGACGCTGCACGACCACATCGACCCCGTCGTCTACGCCGAGGCCGTCGAGCTCATCGAGGCCCACCACGAGCGCGGTCACGACGTCGTCGTCGTCTCGGCGTCCGGGAGCGAGCTCGTCGAGCCGATCGCGGCCGTCCTCGGCGCGGACCACACGATCTCCTCGCGGATGGAGGTCGTCGACGGCCTGTTCACGGGGCAGATCGACTTCTACGCCTACGGCGAGAACAAGGCGGTCGCGCTCCGCGAGCTCGCCGAGCGCGAGGGGTACGACCTCGCCGCGAGCTACGCCTACTCGGACTCGGTGACCGACGCGCCGATGCTCGCCGCCGTCGGGCACGCCGCGGCCGTGAACCCGGACCGCACGCTGCGCCGCCTGGCCGAGGAGAGCGGGTGGGACGTCCTGACGTTCAGCCGGCCGGTCGCGCTGCGGACCGGGCTGAGCGCCGCGACGCCGCTGCTCGCCGCCGCGGGGGTCGCGGCGGTCGCCGTCGTCGCCTGGCTGGTGGTGCGCGGGCTGCGCCGGCGTCGAGCGGTCCCGGGTCCGCAGGACCGGGTTCGAACACCGTAGAACACGGTGTGAGGATCACCGCAGGGGGTTGCGCGCGGCGGCGGCCCGGGTTGTCATGGGAGGACAACAGCATCGCGGCGGTACCCACGCGCAGGTAGTCCCCTTGGAGGACTCGCTGACCGGGCACCCGGGCCCTCGGCACCACTGACGGCCCCGACCGTTGCAGCGGCTCACACCGTGCACGCATGATCACCGTCGCCGCTGGCGACCTCGGCGTCCGCAAGGGCGCCGTCGTCGTGTCCGGACATACTGGTCCCATGACATCGGCGCCGCGCGTGCAGCGCATCACCACCCGCAACGCGGCCTTCCAGCAGTGGCAGTCGCTCCTCACCAACCGCACCAAACGCCATCGGGCGGGCGAGCTGCTCGTGCAGGGTGTTCGCCCCGTGACGCTCGCCGTCGAGTCGGGGTGGACCGTGCGCACCTGGCTGGTCGACGCCGAGCGGCCGCTCTCGTCGTGGGCGCACGCGATGCTCGACCGCGTCCGCACCCGGCGCTTCGAGGTCTCGACCGAGCTGATGCGCGAGCTGGGCGGCAAGGACGACGACGCACCGGAGCTGCTCGCGGTCGTCGAGATGCCGCCCGACGACCTGGGCCGGGTCCCGGTCGGTGACGGGTTCCTCGGCGTCGTGCTCGACCGTCCCACCAGCCCCGGGAACGTGGGCACGGTGGCGCGATCGCTCGACGCGTTCGGCGGGTCGGGTCTCGTCGTCGCGGGGCATGCCGCGGACCCCTACGACCCGCGCGCCGTGCGGGCCAGCACCGGTTCGATCTTCGCCGTCCCCACCGTCCGGGTCCCGTCGGGGCGCGAGGTGCTCGACTGGGTCGCGGAGCGACGGTCCGGAGGTCGGCCTCTGACGCTCGTCGGGACCGACGAGGACGGCGACGTCGAGCTGGCCGCGCACGACCTCACCGGTCCGACCCTCGTGCTCACCGGCAACGAGACGAGCGGCCTGAGCAGCGCGTGGCGCGAGGCGTGCGACGTGATGGTCTCGATCCCCATGCTCGGCTCGGCGAGCTCGCTGAACGCGGCGAGCGCCACCACCGTGGTCCTCTACGAGGCGGTGCGGCAGCGTCGTTCGGTTGCTTTGTGAGGAGACCGTCCAAATAGTCGTCGGTCGTGGTGCGCGTCACGGCCGCGGGTCTAGACTCGCGTCGGCGGGGCGCTGCCCCGCGCACCCGCGGCGCGCTGCTGCGCACACGCCGTCGGGCACCGCACCAGAGACGATGCGCACCGGAGGTCAGCGTGCCAGAGTACGAGCCCACCACCGCCCAGTCCGGCCTGGAGAACCTCCTGCACGAGTCCCGGGCGTTCCCGCCGAGCCCCGAGTTCGCGTCAGCGGCCAACGCCCGGCCCGGGATCTACGACGAGGCGGCCGCGGACCGCCTCGCGTTCTGGGCGAAGCAGGCGAACGACCTCGTCACGTGGCGCACGCCGTTCACCGAGACGCTCGACTGGTCCCAGGCACCCGTCGCCAGATGGTTCGCCGACGGGACGCTCAACGCCGCCTACAACGCGGTCGACCGCCACGTCGAGGCGGGCCTCGGGGACCGGGTCGCGCTCCACTTCGAGGGGGAGCCGGGCGACACCCGCAGCGTCACGTACGCCGAGCTGCAGCGCGAGGTGTCGCGTGCCGCGAACGCGCTCGGTGCGCTCGGCGTGGGCACCGGGGACCGCGTCGTCATCTACCTGCCGATGATCGTCGAGGCCGTCGTCGCGATGCTCGCGTGCGCCCGCGTCGGCGCCCCGCACTCCGTCGTGTTCGGCGGGTTCTCCGCCGACGCCCTGCGCAGCCGCATCGCCGACGCCGAGGCGAAGCTCGTCATCACCGCCGACGGCGGGTACCGGCGCGGCAACCCGTCCGCGCTCAAGCCCGCGGTGGACGAGGCGATCGGCCCCAAGGAGGGCGCGCCCGCGACGACCGTCGAGCACGTGCTCGTCGTGCGGCGCACCGGTCAGGACACCGCGTGGACCGAGCACCGCGACGTGTGGTGGCACGAGGCCGTCGAGGCCGCCGACGTCCAGCACGAGCCCGTGTGGGTCGAGGCCGAGCACCCGCTGTTCATCCTCTACACGTCGGGCACCACGGGGAAGCCGAAGGGCATCCTGCACACCACCGGCGGGTACCTCACGCAGACCGCGTTCACGCACCGGAACGTGTTCGACCTCAAGCCCGAGACGGACGTCTACTGGTGCACGGCCGACATCGGCTGGGTCACCGGCCACTCGTACGTCGTCTACGGCCCGCTGCTCAACGGCGCCACGCAGGTGATCTACGAGGGCACGCCCGACACCCCCCACCGGGGTCGCTGGTGGGAGCTCGTCGAGAAGTACAAGATCTCGATCCTCTACACCGCGCCGACCGCGATCCGCGCGTGCATGAAGTGGGGCGAGGAGATCCCCGCGAAGTTCGACCTCTCGAGCCTGCGCGTCCTCGGCTCGGTGGGCGAGCCCATCAACCCCGAGGCCTGGATGTGGTACCGCCGCGTCATCGGCGGCGACCGCACCCCGATCGTCGACACGTGGTGGCAGACCGAGACCGGCGCGATCATGATCTCGCCGCTCCCCGGCGTCACGGCCGCCAAGCCCGGGTCCGCCCAGGTGCCGCTGCCCGGGATCGCCGCGACCGTCGTCGACGACGAGGCCAAGGAGGTTCCCGACGGCGGCGGCGGCTACCTCGTCCTGTCCGAGCCGTGGCCGTCGATGCTGCGCGGCATCTGGGGCGACCTGGAGCGGTTCAAGGACACGTACTGGTCCCGGTTCCCCGGCATCTACTTCGCGGGCGACGGCGCCAAGAAGGACGACGACGGGGACATCTGGCTCCTCGGTCGCGTCGACGACGTCATGAACGTCTCGGGCCACCGCCTGTCCACCACGGAGATCGAGTCGGCGCTCGTGTCCAACCCGATCGTCGCCGAGGCGGCCGTCGTGGGCGCGGCCGACGACCTGTCCGGACAGGCCGTCGTCGCGTTCGTCATCCTGCGCGGCGAGCACGCCGACCGCGCGAGCGACGCCGACGGCGCGGCGGAGGTCCAGACCGAGCTGCGCAACCACGTGGCGAAGGAGATCGGACCCATCGCGAAGCCGAAGAAGATCCTCGTCGTGGCCGAGCTCCCCAAGACCCGGTCCGGCAAGATCATGCGCCGTCTGCTGCGCGACGTCGCGGAGAACCGCACCGTCGGCGACGCCACGACGCTCGCGGACTCCTCGGTCATGGATCTCATCGCCGCAGGGCTGCAGAGGCCGAGCGCGTCGGAGGACTGAGGCGGTTCGTCGCCGGACCGTCCTGACCAGGACGGACGCTCGGGGCGCGGTCGCCGGGACTACCCTCACGAGGTGGCCCCCGACGACCGCGCCCTGCTCCTCGAGCAGCTCGACCTGCGCACCGACTGCTCGCGGTGCACCGGTCTGTGCTGCGTCGCGCTCACGCTGACGCGCTCGGCGGACTTCGCGATCGACAAGCCGGCCGGCACCCCGTGCCCCAACCTGCGCGAGGACTTCGGCTGCAGCATCCACGCGCGGCTGCGCGAGTCCGGCTTCCCCGGCTGCACGGCCTACGACTGCCTCGGCGCGGGCCAGCGCGTGACGGCCACGGTCCGCGCCGCCCACGACGACGCCACGTGGCGCGACGACGCGAGCGCCGCGCGCGACGCGTTCGCTGCGCTGCCCGTCGTCACGCAGCTCCAGGAGCTGCTCTGGTACCTGGCCGAGGTCCGCACGCACCCGGACGCCGGGCCGGTGCACGACGACGCGCGGCAGGCTCTGGACGCCACGTCCCCGCTCGTCGCGCTGGCCCCCACGGACCTGCTCGCGCTCGACGTCGGCGCGGTGCGACGTCGCGTGGGACCGGTGATCGACCGTGCGAGCGCGCTCGTGCGGGACACGGCCGTGCGTCGCGCCCGGCCCGCGCCGCCGGGCAGGGACGCGCTCCCGGTGCCCGCCGGAGGCGCCCGACGTCGGCTGCGCGCCGGTGCGGACCTGGTCGGGGCGTCCCTCGCGCGCCTGGACCTGACGGGTGCGGACCTGCGGGGTGCGTTGCTCCTCGGCGCCGACCTGCGCGGCTCGGACCTGGCCGTCGTCGACCTCCTGGGAGCGGACCTGCGCGGCGCGGACGTGCGCGGCACGGATCTCTCGCACGCGCTGTTCCTGACCCCGGCGCAGGTCGGTGCCGCGAACGGCGACCCGCGGACGCGGCTCCCCGTGGTCGTGGACCGACCGTCCCACTGGGTCTGAGTGCGCACGGGCCGCCGTCGGGCGACGAGACCCCGCCGTCAGCCCATGGTGACGGCGTGGTCCGTGTACTCGTCGGTGAACAGCTCGTCGGCCGTGACGCCGCCGAGGTCCGTCCCCTCCCCCTCGAGGACGCCGACGAGGTCGGTGACGAACGCATCGACGCGGGCCAGGTCGTACGTGCTGACCGAGCCGTCCTCCTCGGGCGCGATCAGGCCCTCGTCGACGAGGGTCCTCGCGCTGTACGCGGCCTCGCCCGCGGAGTACGGCGAGTACCCGGCGTCCTGCTCCACGACGCCGACGATGATGTCGTTCACCGCGTCGGGCGACGCGGCGTAGTCGACGTTGGCCTGCTGGATCATCGGGACGAGGAGGTCGAGGCACGGCGAGAGCTCGTCGACACGGTCGGCCCGGACCGAGACGTTCGAGGCGTAGGCGTCGTAGCCCGCGTCCTTGATGTACGCGAACCCGACGGGCTTGGCCCAAGCAGGGGTCTCGCTCTCGTACGTGTACGGCTCGGAGTTGCCGAAGCCCTGCTGGACGATCGTCGGGTCGCCGACGAACCGGGCCGGGTTCCCGTCGTAGGACGTGTCGACCTGGTCGGCGTCGAGCAGGCCGTGCGCGACCATCCACGCGGGGTAGATCTGGTCCGCCGAGACGACGACGGGGGCGCCGGAGGCGTGCACGTCCTCGACCGACTCGATCTCGGGGTGGGACTCCGGGTCCCACATGAGGATCGCCGGGCTGTACCGCAGGAGGGGGGCCACGCCGACGACGGGTGCCTCCGCCGCCGCGGCGACGAGCTGGTCGCCGTGCACGAGCCCGACCGTGATCGCGTCGTCGACGTACATCTGCGACGGCACCGACTGGAACCCGATGGCCGGTCCGCCGGCGCGCAGCGTGACGTCCACGCCCGTGTCCTCGCCGCCGGCGACGAGCGGTCCCGTCACCGAGTGCTGCTCGGCGTCGACGGTCCAGCCCTCGCCGAGGAGCCCGAACACGGCGCCCTGGTCGGACTGCGGCTGCCACTGGAGCTGGACGACGACCTCGTCCGGGCACTGGCCGACGAGCACGCCGTCGCGGTCGCCCGCGGCCCCGGCGGCGTCGGGGGCGCCGGACGTGGTGCCGCCGGCGCACCCGGCGAGGGCCGCGGCGCTCAGGACCGCGAGGACGGGGACGAGGGCGGTGCGGTGCGTGGTCATGACTGCTCACTCTCTGCGGGGCGATGGTGTGCACCACTGTGACGACCCGATGATTACATGCAATATCACGCTCGTTGCCAGCGTGTTAACTCTTTCAGGATCCGACTTCACCGCTTGACACGCTGCTTTGGCGCTGGGTTACATGTAGACAGCGTCCAGCGACACCGCCAGGGACCTCACCCCAGGGAGACACCATGACCGCCAGCTACGCGCTCGCCGAGCTCGAGAAGGAGTCGCGGATGGGCGGCGTCGGCACCGAGAACGCCGACCGCACCATCCCCCGCATCGACCTGTCGGACTTCGATGCCCGTCGCGCGGAGATCACCGAGGAGCTGTGGACCGCGGCGACCGAGATCGGCTTCTTCCAGCTCGTCCACCACGGCATCCCGCAGGACCAGGTGGACCGCGTGTTCGCCGAGTCCGCCCGCTTCTTCTCGCTGCCGGACGACGTCAAGGCGCGCTACCCGCTCGTCGCGGGCACCAACGCCGGCTGGGAGAAGCTCTCGCAGAAGCGGCCCTCCGTCGACTCCCCCGACCAGAAGGAGTCGTACCAGGTCACCCGTCCGCGCATGGAAGGCCTGTGGCCGGCCGCCGACGAGCTCGCCGGGTTCCGCGAGTTCGTGCTCGACTTCGAGGCGCAGTGCTGGGACCTCGCGATGAAGGTGCTCTCGTGCTTCGCCGAGAAGCTCGGCTTCGACCGCGACTTCTTCGCGCGCGCCCACGACCCGGCGTCGGCCGAGTACCAGTCGACCCTGCGTCTCATCCACTACCTGCCGGTCCCGGAGGAGATGAAGGGTCGCCCCGGGGTCTGGCGCGCGGGAGCGCACACCGACTTCGACTGCCTCACGCTGCTGTTCCAGCGCGACGGGCAGGGCGGCCTGCAGGTCTGCCCGGGCCGCGACGCGGACGCCCAGGAGTGGACTCCCGTGACGCCGTCGGACGACGCGATCACGTGCAACATCGGCGACATGCTGATGCGCTGGAGCGACGACCAGCTGCTGTCGAACTTCCACCGCGTCAAGCTCCCCGGTCAGGGCGACTACACGGGGTCGCGCTACTCGATCCCGTTCTTCGCCCAGGCGAACCGCGACGTCCTCATCGAGACGCCGCAGGGCACCTACCCTCCGATCACCGCGCACGACTACCTGCAGGAGCGGGTCGCCGCCAACTACCGCAAGGCCTGAGGAGGACGGGGAGCGTGGGCACCGGGCTCGGGCACCGTGCGGCCGGATACAGTGCCGCATGACCACCGAGTCCGGTGCCCTCCTCGCCGAGTCCGTCTATCGCACGCTCGTCGACCAGATCTTCGACGGCGACCTCCCGCCCGGTGCCGCCCTGAGCGTCCCGGCGCTCGCCGCGCGGCTCGACGTGAGCCGCAGCCCGGTGCGCGAGTCCGTCCAGCGCCTCATCCACGAGGGCCTCGCCGTGCACGTCCCGCACGCCGGCGCCCGCGTGCTGCAGCTCGACGAGCGCGCGGTGCAGGACGTCCTCGCCGTGCGCGAGGCGCTCGACGGCCTCGCCGCCGAGGAGGCGGCACGCCGGGCCTCGACGCCCGACGTCGCAGGACTGTCCGCGCTCGTCGACCAGCAGCTCGCGGTGCTGGACGAGCCGGCCGACCCCCGCCGCGACGCACGCCTCGACGTCGAGCTGCACTCTCGGGTCCGCGAGCTCTCGGGCAACCTCCCGCTGACCGACGCGCTGCGCCGGCTCGACGCGCAGGCCCACCTCTACACGTCGGGCATGTGGGGGGTCGCCGCCAACCGCCGGCTAGCCGTCGTCGAGCACCGCCGGATCGTCGACGCCGTCGCGGCGGGCGACGCCGCGGGTGCGCGCTCGGCCGCGAGCGCGCACGTCGCGGCGATCGGGGTCCGTATGCGCCGCTGGCGCGCCGACGCGAGCACCTGACCGCTCGCTCCGGCGACACGTCTCCGGTGACGAGCGGCCTCATATTGTGCACAACTGAATTGTGCGCAATAGTGGCTAGGTGAGCACGAACGAACCCGCGGGCGACATCGAGGACATGGTCTGCTTCTCGCTGTACGCCGCCGCGCGCGCCACGACGCAGGCCTACCGGACGCTGCTCGCGCCGTGGGACCTGACCTATCCGCAGTACCTCGTCCTCGTCGACCTGTGGGTGCACGAGCGCCGCACCGTCGGCGAGCTCGGCGACTGCCTCGGGCTCGACTCGGGGACGCTCTCCCCCCTCCTGCGCCGCATGGAGGGCGCGGACCTGCTCGTGCGCCGACGCGAGGCCGGGGACGAGCGGGTCGTGGCGGTCACGCTCACGGCCCGCGGCACGCAGCTGCGCGGCGAGCTCGCCGACGTCCCGCGTCGTGTCTACGAGGGCATGGGACTCGACCTCGACGAGGCCCGCAGGCTCCGGGACACGGTGCACGGGCTCACCGAGGGCATGCGGACAGTCACCGCCACGACACGTGGCGAGCACTGATACCCGCTCCCCCAGGACCCCGACCCTCGCCACCCGGCGTCGGCCGGTCACCAGGCGCGCGACCACGCGCACCCCGTCGGGGCACGACCCCGACCGACGAGAGGACTCCTCCATGGACCCCCTGTACACCGCCGAGGCACTCTCGACCGGAGCCGCACGCAACGGCCACGTCAGCACGAGCGACGGCGTGCTCGACCTCGACCTCGCCGTCCCGCGCGAGATGGGCGGCGCCGGCGGGGCAGCGAACCCCGAGCTGTTGTTCGCCGCCGGCTTCTCCGCGTGCTTCCACTCGGCCCTGCAGGGCGTCGCGCGGTCGCGCAAGGTCGAGGTGCACGACTCCTCGGTCGGTGCCCGCGTGCAGATCGGCCCGAACGGCGACGGCGGCTTCGAGCTCGCGGTGCTGCTCGAGGTCGTCCTGCCCGGCGTCGAGCACGACGTCGCGCAGGAGCTCGCCGACGCCGCGCACCAGGTCTGCCCCTACTCCCACGCCACGCGCGGGAACATCGACGTGACGGTCACGGTCTCCGAGGACTGACGGGGGCGTCGCGCGAGCGTCGCGCCGCCACGGAGACGAGCTCGTCCGCGGTGACGGCGAGACTGCGCCCGTCGGCGTGGGCGGCCCGCTCGATCCGCTCGGCGAGCTCGGCGTCGGCGCGGGCGGCGAGCGGGGTCGTCGCCCGCCCGTCGCGCGCAACGCATCGCCCGCCCACGTACGTCGCCTGCAGGTTGCGCAGCCCGCACGCGAGCACGTACGTCGCGACCACGTCCCACACCGGTCCGGTGCTGGGCGAGCGGTGGTCGACGAGCACGAAGTCCGCGTGCTTGCCGACCTCGAGGCTCCCCACCCGGTCGGCGACGCCGAGCACCTCGGCCGAGCCGAGCGTGTGCAGCCGCAGCATGTCCCGCGGCGAGAGCACGCCGGCATCCTGGTGCAGCGCGCGCTGGGCGTACAGGCCCTGGCGCATGTTCGCCCACGGGTCGGAGATGTCGGTGCACGACTGGTCGTCCAGACCCACCCCCACCGGGATCCCTGCGCGGCGGTACCTGACCACGTCCGCGACCCCCGAGCCGAGCCGACCGTTCGACGTCGGCTGCCACACGACGGGGCTGCCGGCGTCCGAGACGGCGGCGACCATCGAGTCCGTCGGGTGGACGAAGTGCCCGAGGAGCAGGTCCGGCCCCAGCGCGCCCGCCCGCTCGTACCAGGCGAACTTCTCGCGCTGTACGTCGAGGCCCTCGGCGGTCTCGACGAAGTGCGCCTGGTCGGTGATCCCGTGCTCGCGCATCACCGCGACCTCGAGCTCGGCCGTGCGCGGCCCGCTCGCCCACTGCACCGCACCCATGACGGACACGCCGAGGTGCTGGTCGCGCCCGGCACGCCCGGGGTCGCGCGCGGCGTCGACCATGCGCGCGAACCGTGAGAGCACCTCGTCCTCCGGCCCGGCCTCGTCGTCGAGCCGGATCGCGTGCACGGCCCGCAGGCCGGCGTCGACCGTGCCGTCCATCTGGCGGGTCGTGTACTCGTCGGGGTGGACGCGGCCGAGGACGTTGCGCGCGGTCGCCGGGTCGTACAGCCAGGTCACGCCCGACTGCATGAAGTTGTAGGCGCTCGTCACGCCGTTGGCGAGGAAGTCCATCGACCCGTGCAGGGTCGACCAGTACATGTCCTCGGCGTCGGTGTGGCGGAACAGCTCCATCATCGACCGCACCCACGGGTAGAGCGTCGCGTCGGGCGCGATGCCGCGCAGTCCCGACGTGAACAGGTGCGAGTGCGCGGACACGAAACCGGGGGCGAGGATCGCGCCCGCGGCGTCGAGCACGGTCGCGGTCGCGGCGTCGTCGGGCGGCTCGCCCGGGCCGGTCGCGAGGATGCACCCGTCGGTCCCGACCTGCAGCCAGCCGAAGTACCACGGCGGGCCGTCGTCCGCGCCGGGCAGCACGAGGGCGTCGACGACGGTGAGGGCGAGAGGTGCGGTGCGGGTCATGGGGTCCGTTCCTGGTGGTGCGGTGCGGTCTCGACGGCTGAGCAGGGCGGCCCGACGACGGCCGGCCACCCCGGCGGCGGGACGAGTCCGCCGGCGGGGTCGAGCCGGGCGCGCACGGCGGCGACGCGCGCGAGGCCGCCGGGCTCCCAGCAGCGCCCGATCCGCTCGGGCGTCGCACGCAGGTCGAGCTCGCCGACGTAGTGGCCGGTCACGACGTCGGCGAGGGGTTCGACGACGGCCGTGGGCCACGCGAGGTTCGCGGCGTCGTCCACCCCCGGCACCCACGTCGAGTACGCGGCGACGGTCAGGGTCCCGCGCGGTCGGTGCAGCGGCTCGGTGGCGGGCGCAGCGGCACGGCGGTACGAGGCGGAGCTCACGAGCACGCTGGACAGCGGCGACGGCGCGGCCGCGAGCGGTCGCGCCAGCCTCGGCAGGACCTCGGCGTAGCCCGCGCGGGTCCATGTCTGCTGCGCGACGCTCCCGGTCCCGGTCGGCGTGGTGTCGACCCGCAGGAGGTCGGGGATCGACGTCGTCGAGGGCGCGAGCGTGGTCTGCTCGACCGGACCGCACCGGCCCAGCGGAGCCAGCAGCTCCTCGGCGTGGTCGCCGTCGCGGCCGAACGCGGTCACGCTCGCCACCACGACCGGTGGCTCCTCCCTCTCTCCGGGCGAGAGCACGAGGGTGAGCTCGACCTCGGGGGCCAGGTCGGCGGCGAAGGCGTCGGCCCACCTCCCGGCCGCGGCGAGGTCGGAGAGCGCCGTCCGGACGTCGACCCGGAACCGGGCCGTGCGCCGTCGGACCGTCGGCTCGGGCCACAGGCGCAGCCGGAATGCGGTCACGACCGCGGGGAACGCGGGCCCGGCGCCCCGCAGGACGGCGAACGCCTCGGCGTCGGTCTGCGCGTCGAGGCTCGTGCGACGGCCGTCGGCCAGCACCACCTGCGCCCCGAGCACGGACTCGCACGCGCTCCCCCAGGCACCCTGGTTCCAGCCGTTGCCGCCCGCGAGCAGGAACCCGCCCAGACCGACGCTCGCCCTGTGCCCGACGGGGAAGGCGAGACCGGTCCCGGCGAGCGCCTCCGCGAGCGCGAGCGAGGTGGTTCCCGGCCCGACGATCGCCGTCCCGGTCGCGTGGTCGATCGACACGTCGTCGAGGCCCGACACGTCGAGCGCGAGCGCGCCGTCGCGCAGCGCGGTGAACGCCGTGCTGTGGCCGCCCGAGCGGATCGTCACGCCGAGTCCTGCGGCACTGGCGTGGTCCAGCGCGGCGAGGACCCCGGCCGCGTCGCAGACCTGCACGACCCGGGCCGGACGGTCCGGGGGGACGACGCCCGAGACGGCCAGGCCGCGGCGCGCGGCCTCGTAGCGCCCGTCGCCGAGGTCGCTCGAGACGGTGCCGGCGAGCCCGACGGGCGCAGCGCCCGCGGCGGGAGCGGTCTCGACGGCGAACGCGGGGTCGGCGGCGAGAGCGCTGCGGGTGGCGCCGGTGCGCCTCACGCGGTCTGACCGGGCTCGACCGCGAGGGGGCCGACCCGGTGGAAGGCGCGGTCGAAGTGGACGAGGGCCCGGCCGCCATCCGTGTGATCCGGGAGCCCGCGGTGGACCTCGGCCACGCGGCCCAGGAGGAGCACGTGGTCACCGGCCTCGACCTCGTGCCAGGTGTCGCACTCGAGCGCGTACCTGGCGTCGTCGGCCAGGACCGGGATCCCGTGGCGCCCGGTGCGCACGTCCAGCCCGGCGAACTTGTCGGCCGCCTTCGACGCGAAGGTCGCGGCCGTCGACTCGCGGTCGTGCTGCAGCACGTGCACGACGAACGCGCGCGCCTCGCGCAGCGTCGGGAGCGTCCGGCTCGACCGCCCGACCCCGACCGCGAGGAGCGGCGGGTCGAGGCTCACGCTCATGACCGCGGTGGTCGTGAGTCCCGCGGGCTCGCCACCGACCGCCGTCGTCACCACGCACACCCCGCTCGCCAGCCCGGCCATCGCGTCACGGAAGCCGTCGGTGACGGTCGCGGTGCGCGATGTTGATGTCATCAACATGCCCCCATCGTGTGCCCCTGATGTTTCGCGCGCGTCACGCCGACGCACGGAGTCTGTTACGGCTCGCCGGGCCGTCATGTACCGGAGCGCAGGAGGTGGCGGACGGGGGCGGCGAACGCCCGTGCTCCCCTACGATCGAGCCATGGTCGCCCCCACCGACGACGCACCCGCGGTGTCCGACGGCGCGGTCGTCCCCGCCGACGGCGGCGCGGCGGACCCGCTCGACCGTTCCGTCACGCGCCTCGGCCAGCGGATCCGCACGCTGCGGCACGCGCACGGTCTCACGCTCGTCCAGCTCGCCGACGCGACCGGGCTCTCGCACTCGTTCCTCAGCCAGGTCGAGCGCGGCCACGCGCGCCTGAGCATGTCCTCGCTGTTCCGGGTCGCCACGACGCTCGGGACGACCCAGCAGGTCCTGCTCGCCGAGGCGACGGCGACCACGGCGAGCGCCTCGCCCGTGCTGCGGCGCACCGAGGAGGCGTCCGCGTCCGCCGGTGGCGGGACCGTCCGCGCTCTCGCCGCCGCCGGCGACCGGCCGTTCGACCCGCTCGAGTACACCGGCACGTCCCAGGACCTCGGCGAGTACTGGCTGCACGACGAGGACGAGTTCGCGTACGTCGTCGAGGGACGCGTGCTGCTCGACCTCGACGGCACGGTGGACCTGCTCGAGCCGGGCGACTCCGTGTTCTACCCCAGCGGGACCCGCCACCGGTGGGCCAGCGCCGACGGCGGTCCCTACCGGCTGCTCGCCGTCAAGCAGCGGCTGGTGCGAGCCGTCGACTGAGGACGCGCGCGAGACCACGCTCGTCCGCCGTGACCAGCCGCCCGTCGCGCACGACGACACGCCCGCCGACCACGACGTGCCGCGGGCGACGCCCGGGCGACGCCCACAGCAGCCCGGCGACCGGGTCCGCGACACCGGCGTCGGCGACCCCCGACACGTCCCACACGCACAGGTCTCCCGCGCTCCCGGTCTCCAGCCGTCCGAGCTCCAGGCGGCCGAGACCGTCCGCGGACCCGGCGGTCGCGGCGTCGAGCACGTCGCGCGCGGCGAGCTGGCGCCCGACGAGGCCCGACACCTGCATCGCGAGCCGTGCGTCGGCGAGCAGGTGCCCGGCGTCGTTCGACCCGCCGCCGCTCGTCCCGAGCCCCACGCGCACCCCGGCGGCGAGCAGCCGGGCGACCGGCGCGACGCCCCAGCCCATCGGCACGTCGCACCCGGGCGCGTGCGTCGCGCTCACGCCGCTCGCCGCGACGCGAGCGATCTCGTCGTCCGTGACGTCGCACAGGTGCGCGAGCGTCACGTCCGGCGTGAGCCACCCCCAGTCGTCGAGCAGGTCGATCGGTCGGCGGCCGTAGCGCTCGAGCGCGATCACGACGTCGACCTGCTCGTTCGCCTGGGTGCGTCGCCGCAGCCCGCGGTGCGCCGCGACCTCGGCGAGCAGACGGAACGTCGCCTCGCCGTCGCTGTGCACGCCGGCCGGGCCCACCGCTACCTGCACGCGACCGTCGGCTCGCACCCCGCCGGAGCCCCCGTCGACGAGCGCGGCCGCGATCGCGTCCGCGCTGAGGGCGGCGAGCTCGGCGTCGTCGCCCGCGGTGCCGCGCACGAGGACCAGGCGCGCGCCCAGCTCGTCGGCGGCCGCCGCGGCAGACAGTGCGAGCTCGACCGATCCGTCCACGTCCACGTGCGCCGGCCAGGTGAGGTGGTGGTCCGCGACCGTCGTCACACCGCAGAGCAGCGCCTCCGCGAGACCGGCGCGCGCGGCCGCGCCCACGAGCTCGGCGTCGACGTGCGCCCGCGCGTACGCCGCCGCCATCGTCGGCAGCCACTCGCGCATGGGGACGCCGCGCGTCCCGGGCAGCGTGCGGAACGCCGTCTGGAGCAGGTGGTGGTGGGCGTTCACGAGCCCGGGAGTGACCACGCACCCGGTCGCGTCCAGCTCGGGCACGGAGGCTCCGCGGTCGCCGTCGGCCCGGACGACCGGGGACGCGTCCCGCCCGACCTCCAGCACCCGGCCGTCGCCGCCCACGACGACGTCGCCCGCGGGCTCGGCCGCGTCGGGCCCCGGCCCCGTGCGGACCGCGAGCGCGCCCCGCACGACCAGGGCCGGCGTCGGCCCGTTCGTGGCGGCCACGGCACCGCTCACGTGCGGTCCCGCGCGACGAGACCGGCGGCACCGTCGACGGGCGTCGTGAAGCGGGCCGCCTCGACCAGGGTCCGGGCCAGCTGCTCGACGGCGTGCTCGAACATCTCCTTGCCGGCCTCGGCCGTGGCGGTCGTCGGGTCGCCCACGTGCCCGTCGGCCCCGAAGTCGCTCGACAGCCACCCGAACGACACGGGCTTGCCGAACCCGATCTGCTCGTAGGCGAGCAGGCCCTCGGGCACGCGCCGCTCCGCGAGCTCCATGTGCACGAGCTCGGGCCGCAGGTGCAGCATGAGGGACGTCTCGCCGTGCCCCCCGTGCACGCCGAGGCCGTGCTCGCCACCCGATGCCGGAGCCCCACCCTGGTCGCGCGGCGTCGAGACGTGGGCGAAGAACGTCCGCAGGCCGAACCGGCGCCGCAGCTCGCGGTTCGCCACCTGGCCCAGCGCGGAGTTGCCGCCGTGGCCGTTGACGAGCACGAGACGCTCGATGCCGGACGCCGCGAGGGACCGGCCGACGTCGACCAGGACCCGCATGAGGGTGTCCCACGAGAGCCACACGGTGCCGGGGAACCCGGCGTGCTCGTCCGACTTCGTGTACGCCAGGGCCTCGAGGAGCACCACCGACGCCTCGCCCGACGCCGTCACCGTCTCGACCGCCGCGGCCGCCGTCTCGCTCGCGGTGACGAGGTCCGTCGAGACGGGCAGGTGCGGACCGTGCTGCTCGACCGCCCCGAGCGGGAGGACCGCGACGGTCCCCGCCGGGAGCGCCGCGACCTCCTGCCAGGTCATGTCCAGGAACCGGGGCACGCGCGGGGCCATCAGCGCACCCCGATGTTCAGGCGCGTGTCCACGGGCGGTGCGTCGACGAGCTTGCCCGGGTTGAGCAGGCCCTTCGGGTCGGTCGTGCGCGCGGTCTCGCGAGCGAGCTCGACGTTGCGGTCGACGTACCACTGGTGCGGCGAGTGGACGCCCAGCCCGAGCGCCTCGAGCCGCGGGATCCCGGCGAGCACCTGGTCCTCGCAGACGTAGTCCGCCACGACCATGGCGAGCGGGGCGTGCCCCATGAGCTCGACGTGCAGGTGCACGTCCCCGTCGTAGGCCTCCTGGACGGCCGCCGGGGCGTCCCAGTGCGCGAGGCCCCCCGTCTCCATGTGGAACCACGAGCGGTCCGGGTGCGCCTTCTGCAGGAAGTACACCGGGTGGTTGTAGGACATCGACGAGAGCTTGTCCGTCTCCGCGTAGTCCGCGAGGCTCGCGACGACGGCGCCGCCCCCCGCGACGACGCGCGCCTCGACCTCGCTCACCGTCGACGCCTCGGCGATGACGCGCAGGCTGTGCTTCGCCGGGTCGAGCGGGACCGACGCGGGCAGGCTCGGCACGAGGGCCGGCGGGTCCGCCGACGCGAGCCGGGGCAGGACCGGCAGGTCGAGCAGCGAGCGGTGCACGCCCGTCATCGCGTCCCAGTCGTCGAACGCCGCGTAGACGGCGACCCACTCCCGGGCGGGATCGGTGGCGATCTCGAGCTCGACGACGACGCCCGTCACGCCGTACACGTGCACGTACGGCGCGACGTCCGGGCCGGCGACGGTGAAGGTCGTGCCGCTGCCGTCCATGGGCGCGACCGTCAGCGACAGCACGAACCCGTCGGACGTCGAGCCGTGCTCGATCGTCCCCGTCCCTGCCGACCCGCCGCCCACGAAGCCGCCGATGGTCGAGCCCTTGGTGGACGGGTAGATCCAGATGTCGCGCCCGGCCGCGCGGGCGGCGACGTCGATCGCGGTGATCTTCGCCCCCGCTCCCGCGGTCACGGTCCCCGAGTCGTTCACACGGATCGAGTCCAGCCCGCGCAGGTCGAGGACGAGCCCGCCGTCGAACGGCGTCGCCTGTCCGTAGTTGCCCGTCCCGGAGCCGCGCGGCGTCACGGGCACGTCGTGCTCGTACGCCGCCTTGAGGACCTGGGCGACGTCGTCGCCCGTGCGCGGCCGGACGACCGCGTCGGGAAGGTACCGCCCGGCCGGGACCTTCTCCTGGAGGACGGGAGACATCCGGGACCAGTCGGAGGACGCTTTGAGCAACAGCTCGGCGTCGGTCGAGACGAGGTCCGGGCCGAGCAGGTCGGCGATCCGGGCCGCTGCGAGAGCGGTGCGCTCGGCGACGGTCCCCGCGGGCTTCGTGCTGGTGGTGCTGGTCATCTGTGTGCTCCCTCAGCTGCCCATCGAGATCGAGTCGTCGATGAACTCGTTGGTGTAGAGGCTCTCCGGGTCGATGTCGGCCGACGTGATCTGGCCGGCGTCGACGAGGATCGGACCGAACGTGTCGACGATCTCGCCCATGCGCTCGGGGTCGATCTGCCCGAACACGCCCGACGCCGGGTCGTCCGTCACGAGGCCCTGGTCCTTCTGCGCCTGCACCGAGAAGTCGGCGACGCCGGTCGAGTAGGTCCACCCCGTCTGGTACTGCTCGACGAGGTCGACGATCAGCTCGTTCGTGGTGTCGGGGTCCGCGAGGTAGTCGATCTGCGACTGCTGCATGATCGGGACGAGCCTCGCGAGGCAGTCCGCGTTCTCCTCGAGCGTGTCCGCACGCACGGTCAGGGCCTCCGGGTACACGGAGTAGCCGACGTCGGCGAGCAGCTGGTAGCCGACCGGCTTGCTCCACTGCGGGATCTCGTTCTCGTAGATGTACGGCTCGGCCGTCGCGAAGCCCTGCTGCATGATCGCCGGGTCGGACACGAACCGCTGCGGCGTGCCCTCGTAGCTCAGGTCGATCTGGGACTCGGTGATGATCCCCTGGGACTCCAGGAGGCGCGGGAAGACGTCGCCGGAGGAGACGAGCGGGTCCCCGTCCGCGGCGGCCTCCTCGATGGTGGTGGCGCCGTCGTGGCTCTCCGGGTCCCACATGACGATCTGCGGGCTCGTGGTCAGCTGGGACGCGACCGTCACGACCGGGTTGTCGGCCAGCGCCGTGATCTGGGCGTCGGTCGTGACCGCGCCGAGCAGGATCGAGTCGTCCAGGTACATCAGGGACGGCACCGGCTGGAAGTTCACGTTCGGGCCGCCGGGGCGGACCTCGACGTCGACCCCGGTGTCGACGCCCTGGGCGACGAGCGACCCGGTGACGGACTTCGTGTCGGTGTCGACCGTGTAGTCCGCACCCACGAGCGAGTACATCGCGCCGTGCTCGGACTCGGGCTGCCAGTCCTGCTGCATGACGACGGTCGCCGGGCACACGCCGGAGAGGTCGAGCGGACCGTCGGCCTCGGCCGCCGCGACGTCGAGATCGCCACCGCCGGAGCCGGCGTCGGTGGTCCCCTCGCTCGCGCACGCACCGAGGGCGACGAGCGGGACGAGGGCGAGCGAGGTCGCGAGGGCGCGACGGGGTCGGGAGAGGGTCATGGTGTGCTCCTGGCTGGAGAGACGGGACTGGCCGGTCGGGGACGAGAGAGGGCGAGAGGTGGCGAGGAGGGCGGTCAGCGACCGCCGGTGCCGTACCAGCGGCCGATGACGGCGCGGTCCAGCGCGGCGAACACGGAGAAGACGACGACGCCGAAGATCGCGGTGAGGATGATCGCCATGAACAGCGCGTCCATGTTGAGCCGCAGCGTGTAGGTCCGCAGGAGACCTCCGATACCGGGCGAGCCTTGTTGGAAGAAGAAGTCGCCGACGATCGCGCCGATGACGCTCAGGCCGGCGGCGTTGCGCAGACCCGTGAAGATCGACGGCAGGGCGGCCGGGAACTGCAGCTTGTAGAGCCGCTGCGCTCGCGTCGCCTTGTTGAGGGTGAAGAGGTCGTGCGCCGCCGGGCTCGCCGACTGCAGGCCGAACAGCGTGTTCGAGATCATCGGGAAGAGCGCGATGATCACGCAGACCACGATGCGCGCGCTGAACCCGTACCCCATCCAGATCCCGATGAGCGGCGTGAGCGCGAGGATCGGGATCGTCTGCAGGATCACGGCGTACGGGTAGAGGATCTTCTCCGCCCACCCCGACTGCACCATGACGACCGCGTAGCCGATGCCGAGGACCACGGCGATGGCCAGACCGGACAGGGCGACACCGACGGTCTGCCACAGCGCCTCCAGCATGGGTCCCATGACGTTCGGGTTGCCGACGGTGTTGGCGAGCACCTCGTGCACGGGCGGGAGCAGGAACTGCCGCTCGGGCGTGAGCACGACGTAGCTGACGAGGTACCAGATCGCGACGATCCCGCCGAGGGCCGCGAGGATCGGCCCGACCTTCGCGAGCACCGCGGCCGCCCGGCCGCGGGCCGCGCGAGGCGTGCGCGCCGGGTCGCCGCTCGATGCCGGGTCGGCGGGACGGGTGCCCGACGAGGCGGGCTGCGCCGCGGGCGCGGCGTCGGACCGGTGGAGCGCGAGTGACGTAGGCACGAAGACCTCCTGCGAGCCGGGCGGTGGGACGGAGGGGGCGGTGGACGGTCGCACGGGCGCGCTCACGAGTGCTCCCCGAGCGCGGCGGAGACCTCGCCGGTCAGCGCCGCGAACTCGGGCTCGAAGCGCAGCTCGGGCGGCCGGGGGTAGGCCCACGGCACCGGGATGTCGGCGACGACGCGGCCGGGTCGACCGCTCATCACGACGACGCGCGTGGACAGGTAGACGGCCTCCGAGACGGAGTGCGTGATGAACAGGCCGGCGAACTGCTTGAGCGCGAAGAGCCGCTGCAGCTCGGTCTGCAGGTGCAGGCGCGTGATCTCGTCGAGGGCGCCGAACGGTTCGTCGAACAGCGCGAGGTCGGGCTCGGCCACGAGCGCGCGGGCGATCGAGACGCGCATGCGCATGCCGCCCGAGAGCTGGCGCGGGTGCTGCTTCTCGAACCCCGCGAGGCCGACGAGGTCCAGCGCCTCCTTCGCTCGACGACGCCGGTCCGCCTTGCCCTCCGAGCGCAGCTCGCCGACGAGCTCGACGTTGCGCAGCGCGCTGCGCCACTCCAGGAGCGTCGGCTCCTGGAAGACGTAGGACGTCGAGAGCGCGTTGACCTCGATGCTGCCCTCGCTGACGTCGTCGAGGCCGGACGCGAGACGCAGGAGGGTGGACTTCCCGCACCCGGACGGACCGACGACGGTGACGAACTCGCCGGCGGCGACGGACAGGCTCACGTCCTCGAGCGCGACGGTGCCGGTGGCGAACTGCTTCGTCACGTCGTCGAGCACGAGCGTGCGGGTCATGGACTTCGGTCGCGTGGTCGTGGTGCTCATCGATGTCACCTCACGAGCTGGTCGGGTCGGTGGGCCGCGGGTGCGGCAGGGCGGTCGGGCAGATCGGTGGTGGTCGGTACGGCGGACCGGTCCAGCGCCAGGACGCTGGCGACGCGGGTGTCGGCGACCACCCGACCGCCCGTCAGGACGACGCGCGCCTGCTCGCCACCGGCGAGGACGTCGCCGAGCGGGACGTCCGGGACCAGGACGAGGTCGGCGCGCTCCCCCACGGCGGGCCCGGCGGGCTCGAGGCCGAGCACGGTGCGCGCGCCCGCGGTGACGGCGTCGAGCGCCTCGCGCTGCGTCAGGTGGGCCGCGGTCATGAGCAGCGACGTCGTCTCGAACGGGTCGCACGTCCCGGCGGGGTTGAAGGGGTCGCGCACGTTGTCGGCGCCCGCGGCGAGCGGGACGCCGGCGTCGAGGAGCGCGCGGACGGCCGTCAGGCCGCGCGGCGCGAGGTGCGTCGAGTCGCGTCCCTGGAGGTAGAGGTTGGTGATGGGCAGCGTCACGACGCCGAGGCCCGCGCGGGCCAGGAGGTCGACGACCGGCCCGAGTCGCGCCGGCGGGAGCGAGCCGAGCCGCACCGCGTGGCTCGCGGTGACGCGCTGCTGCAGGCCACGCGCGATCACCTGTTGCGCGAGGTCCTCGACGTCGAGGAGCCCCGCGTCCGGCAGGGCGGTCTGCTCGTCGGCGTGCAGGTCGACGGGCAGGCCGGTGCGCTCGGCGAGGTCGAGGACGCGGGAGATCTCGAGGGCGGGGTCGGGAGCGAGGTGCGGGCAGCCGCCGAGGACGTCGACACCGCGCGCGGCAGCCTCCAGGTAGACGGCGTCGCTCGTGTGCGAGCCACCGAGCAGGCACACCTGGAGGGTGACCGCCCCGGCGAGCTCGTCCCGCAGGTCGAGCAGCGCGTCGAGCATGCGCAACGGGTCGCCGACGACGGGCACGTCGACGTGGGTGCGGATCGTCGTGGTGCCCCGGGCCACGTAGCGTCCGACGGCGCGTCGGGCGCGCAGCGCGACGTCGGCCCCGTCGATACCGGCGGCGAGCTCGCGCCAGCGCGCGACGGCACCGACGAGGTCGTCGCCCGTCCCGGCAGGGATCCGCGCAGCGGTGAGCGCCTTGTCGAGGTGCGCGTGCGGCTCGCACGCGGCGGGCAGCACCCGCCAGCCGCGGGCGTCGAGGAGCAGGCCCGCCGGCGCGTCGGCGCGGTCACCGGTCGGCGTCGCCGCGGAGATCCGTCCACGCTCGACGTCGAGGTCGACCACGGTGCCGTCGGGCGCCCGGACGCCCCGCAGTCCGGCGATGTGCGCCCCGGCGAGCGTCGCCGCCGCGTCGGGGGCGCCGACCGGCAGCGTCGCCGGCATCATGGGCGTCGTCGGCATCGTCGGCATCGTCGGCGTGGTGTCGTGGTGCACGGCACCTCCTCACAGGTCAGGGCCAGTTCTCGTGAAATGTTGATCAGAGGAACATTCAGAACGGTAGGCGGACCCTGTTTCGGCCGCGTAACCGGCACGGTCCGGACGTGTGAACGCTGCTCCCGGTCCCGGGGAGCGGCAAGATGGGTCGGGTGGAGACCGCGATCCTCTGGCACCCCGGCCCGCTCGTCGACGACCTCGAGGTGGCCCAGGTGCACGACCTCGCCGCCGACGCCGAGCGCGTCGACGGCGTCGCCCCCCTGTCCGAGCAGCCCCTGCTGAACCTGCGCGCCCCGGGCGACGACGTCGTCCACCTGTTCACCTGGAGGTCCGGCGAGCTCGCCGGGTACGCCCAGGTGGACCGGCGCGGCGCCCCCCCGAGCGCGGAGCTCGTCGTGCGCCCCGCGCACCGGCGGCACGGCCTCGGCTTCCACCTGCTCGCGAGCGCCCAGGACCGGGTCCCGGCGCACCCGCTGCACGTGTGGGCGCACGGGGACCTGGCCGCGGCCCGGTCCCTGGCCGCCCGGTCCGGTCTCGTCGTCGCGCGCGAGCTGCTCGTGCTCGCCCGGCCGCTGGGACCGGCGTCGGGCCACCCCGGCCCGACCGTCCCGCCGGGCCTGCGCGTGCGGCCGTTCTCCCCCGGGCCCGACGACGCGGCCTGGGTCGGCGCCAACGCGCTCGCGTTCGCCCACCACCCCGAGCAGGGTCGCCTGACCGTCGACGACCTGCACGCGCGGACGCGCGAGGACTGGTTCGACCCGGCCGGGCTGTTCCTGCTCGAGCGCGAGCCGTCCGGCGAGCTCGTCGGGTTCGTCTGGACCAAGGTGCCCACGGACCAGGGCGACGGTCCGCGCGAGGGCGAGATCTACGTCGTCGGCGTGGTCCCCGACGCCCAGGGCGAGGGGCTGGGACGGCTGCTGACCGACGTCGGGCTCGCGCACCTCGCACGGGTCGGGGTGGAGGTCGCCGTGCTCTACGTCGACGGTGACAACGTGCCCGCACTGCGGACGTACGAGCGCGCCGGGTTCTTCCGGCGCGAGACCCACGTGCAGTACGCGCCCGCGCACGGCCCGCGGGATGCCGGGTGACCGGCGTCACGCGCCGTTCACCAACAGGTGCCACCATGAACCTATGACGGAGACCTCCACCAAGCGAGCACTCGACAAGGAGCTCGCGGCGCACATCGCCGAGCACATCGCGGAGGAGCCGGACGGTGTCGCCGTCGGCGCCGACGGCGACGGGTCCGTCCACCTCCCCGACGACCGGTTCGCAGACCGCGAGCTGAGCTGGCTCGCGTTCAACCAGCGGGTGCTCGAGCTCGCGGAGGACCCCTCGCAGCCGCTCCTGGAGCGGCTGCGCTTCCTCGCGATCTTCGCCTCGAACCTGGACGAGTTCTTCATGGTCCGGGTGGCCGGGCTGAAGCGACGCATGGCGACGGGGATCGCGGTCACGGCCGCGTCGGGGCTGTCTCCCCGGCAGGTGCTGGACGCCATCAGCGAGCGCGCCCACGACCTGATGGCCCGTCACGGCCAGGTCTTCACCGACGACGTGCAGCCCGCGCTCGCGGGCGAGGGCATCACGCTCGTGCACTGGGACGAGCTCGAGACCCGTGAGCAGGAACGTCTCCACAAGTACTTCCGCAAGCAGATCTTCCCGGTCCTGACCCCGCTCGCGGTCGACCCGGCGCATCCCTTCCCGTACATCTCGGGGCTCTCGCTCAACCTCGCCGTCGTGGTGGTGAACCCGACGACGGGCAAGGAGCACTTCGCGCGCGTCAAGGTGCCGCCGCTGCTGCCGCGCTTCATCGCCGTGGACGCACGCGGACGGCCGTCCGCACCGACCTCGCAGACGGCCGCCCCCGACCGCGGGCCGACGTCGTTCGTCCCGCTCGAGGAGGTCATCGCGCACCACCTCGACCACCTGTTCCCGGGCATGGAGGTGCGCGAGCACCACACGTTCCGCGTGACCCGCAACGAGGACGTCGAGGTCGAGGAGGACGACGCGGAGAACCTCCTGCAGGCCATGGAGAAGGAGCTGCTGCGGCGACGGTTCGGCCCGCCGGTCCGGCTCGAGCTCACGCACGGGATCAGCCCGCGCATCCGCGCGCTGCTGATCCGCGAGCTGGACGTGGTGGAGCAGGAGGTCTACGAGCTGCCGGAGCCGCTGGACCTCACCGGGCTCAATCTCCTGGCGGACCTCGAGCGGTCGGACCTGCACTTCCCGCCGTTCGTCCCCACGACGCCCCGCCAGCTCGCCGAGGTGGAGAGCTCCTCGCCGTCCGACCTGTTCGCCGCGATCCGCGAGCGCGACATCCTGCTCCACCACCCGTACGACTCGTTCTCGACGTCGGTGCAGACGTTCATCGAGCAGGCGGCGGCCGACCCGGCGGTGCTGGCCATCAAGCAGACGCTGTACCGCACGTCGGGCGACTCCCCGATCGTGGACGCGCTCATCGACGCCGCCGACGCGGGCAAGCAGGTGCTCGCGCTCGTCGAGATCAAGGCGCGGTTCGACGAGCAGGCGAACATCACGTGGGCGCGCAAGCTCGAGCACGCGGGCGTGCACGTGGTGTACGGGATCGTCGGCCTCAAGACGCACTGCAAGCTGTCGCTCGTCGTGCGTCAGGAGTCCGACGGGCTGCGTCGGTACTGCCACGTCGGCACGGGGAACTACCACCCGAAGACGGCCCGCCAGTACACGGACCACGGTCTGCTCACGTGCGACACGGACGTCGGGCAGGACCTGACCAGGCTGTTCAACCAGCTCTCGGGCTACGCGCCGCAGTCCCGCTTCCACCGTCTCCTCGTCGCGCCGCGGACCGCGCGGACCGGGCTCGTGGAGCGGATCGAGCGCGAGGCCGCGGCGGCCCGCGCGGGCCACGATGCCTGGGTCAAGATCAAGGTGAACTCGGTGGTGGACGAGACCACGATCGACGCCCTCTACCGGGCGTCGCAGGCCGGGGCGCAGGTCGACCTCGTGGTGCGCGGCATCTGCGCCGTGCGCCCCGGCGTCCCCGGGCTGAGCGAGAACATCCGGGTCCGCTCGATCCTGGGCCGCTTCCTCGAGCACTCGCGCATCTACGCGTTCGCGAACAGCGCCGGGCCCGCGATCGGCGAAGGACCAGAGTCCGGGCCCGAGGTGTTCATCGGCTCTGCCGACCTCATGCACCGCAACCTCGACCGCCGCGTCGAGGCCCTCGTGCGCATCGCCGACACCGAGCACGCGACCGACCTCATCGATCTCCTGGACAGCTCCATGTCGGACGGGACCTCGGCCTGGCACCTCGGGCCCGACGGCGCGTGGCAGCGTCCCGGGTCCGCGCCCGACGGCGGCGCGCTCCGCGACCTGCAGGCGGAGCTCGTCCGTCGCCACCGCCGCCGACCGGGCGGGCGGTAGACCCGGTGGGAGTACCTCCGTCGGCGCTGCACAGCGGTGTCCCGCTCGTGCCTGCGCTCGGCCCGACGCACGTCGAGCACGCGCCCGTCATCGAGTCCGCGGGATCGCTCGTGTGGCGCGAGCGGCACGGCGAGCTGCAGGTCCGCCTCGTCCACCGCCCGCGCTACGACGACTGGTCGTGGCCGAAGGGCAAGCTCGAGGAGGGAGAGACCTTCCAGGCGGCCGCGGCGCGCGAGGTCGCCGAGGAGACCGGCAAGCCGATCGTGCTCGGGATCCCGCTCCCCGGTCTGCAGTACCTCACGGGCGAGGGACGCGTGAAGCGCGTGCACTACTGGGCCGCCCAGCGGGCGTCGCGCACGCGGGACGCGGGCGCCCTCGCCGCGCGTGCACCCGTCCCACCGGTGTCGCCGCACGAGATCGACGCCGGCGTGTGGCTGTCCGCGCAGGACGCGGCCACGCGGCTCACGCGCGACGCCGACCGGACCCCGCTCGACGCGCTCGTGCGCGCCCGGGACGAGGACCGGCTCGCGACGCACGTCGTCGTCATCGCCCGGCACGGCAAGGCGGTGGCGCGTGGCGCCTGGTACGGCGACGAGCACGACCGACCGCTGACCCCGTCCGGGCACGCCCAGTCCGCAGCCCTGGTGCCGGTCCTCGCGGCGTACGGCGTGGGTACCGTCGTGACGAGCCGCTGGGACCGGTGCGCGCAGACGATCGCGCCGTACGCGAGCGCCTCGGGCCTCGCGACCGTGAGCAGCGACCACCTCACGGAGGTGCAGCACGAGCGCTCGCCCGCGCGCGTGGCGCGCACCGTGCGCGAGCTGCTGGACGTGGACGGGTCGTCGGTGCTGTGCACGCACCGCCCCGTGCTGCCGACCGTGCTGGACGTGCTGGGACAGCACTCTCGGCGTCCGGTCGCGAACGCGCTCCCCACCCGGGACCCGTTCCTCGAACCGGGCGAGGTGATCGTCGCGCACGTGGCCCGGACCTCGAAGGGCCCGCGCGTGGTCGCCGCGGAGAAGATCGCACCGCCGCTGCACTGATCCGTCAGACGAGGATCGGCCCGAGGATCCAGTACATGATGGCGGCGACCAGCGCCGCCATGGGGATGGTCAGGACCCAGGCGATGCCGATGTTCTTGGCCACGCCCCAGCGCACCGCGGAGAGCCGCTTGGTCGCACCGACGCCCATGATCGCCGAGGTGATCGTGTGCGTGGTGGAGACGGGCGCGTGGAGGATGAACGCGTTGGCGTAGAGCACCAGCGCGGCCACGGACTCGGCGACGAACCCGCGCGCGGGGTCGAGCTCGATGATCTTGCGCCCGAGGGTACGCATGATGCGCCACCCGCCCGCATAGGTACCGAGGGAGATCGCGCCGGCCGCAGAGAGCTTGACCCACAGGGGGATGTCGTTCGTGTCCTGGAAGCCGCCGGCGACGAGCGCGAGGACGATCACACCCATCGTCTTCTGCGCGTCCTGGAGGCCGTGCCCCAGCGCCATCGCCGCTGCCGACGCCGTCTGCGCGATCCGGAACCGACGGAACGTCTTGGCCGGGGCCGCGTTCCGGAACAGCCACAGCACACCGACCATGAGGAGGAACGCGAGCCCGAACCCGATGAGCGGCGAGAAGACCATGGGCAGCACGACCTTGTCCCAGATCGCGTCCCAGTGCACGGTGATGCCGGACGCGATCCCGACGCCCGCGAGCCCGCCGATGATGGCGTGCGTCGAGGACGACGGCAGCCCGAGCCACCAGGTGATGAGGTTCCAGGTGATCGCGCCGATGAGTCCGCACAGCACGATGACGAGCCCCTGGTGCGGCGGCACGTCGTTGATGGCGACGATGTCCTCCGCGATCGTCTGCGCGACCGCAGTCCCGAGCAGCGCCCCGATGAGGTTGAACACCGCGGCCATGATGAGCGCGGCGCGCGGGGTGAGGGCACGGGTCGAGACCGACGTCGCGATCGCGTTGGCGGCGTCGTGGAACCCGTTGGTGTAGTCGAACCCGAGCGCGAACGCCACGACGACGACGACGAGCACTGCTTCCACGACGCTCAGGACTCCTTGAGCGCGATCGTCTCGACCGTGTTCGCGACCTTCTCGAAGGCGTCGGCCGCCTCCTCGAGGATCTCGATGATCTCCTTGAGCTTCATGAGGAGGATCGGGTCGGCGACGTTGTCGAACAGCTCGGCGAGGAGCTTGCGGTGCAGCTTGTCCGCCTGGTTCTCGAGGCGGTTCACCTCGACCCAGTACTCGGGGAGGTCGTCCATCGAGCGCAGGCGCGGCATGGCCTCCGCGGTGAGCTCGGACGCGCGCTGCAGCACCTGCACCTGCTCGGACACACGGGCGGGCAGCTCCTCGACCTTGTACAGGACGATGAGGTCCGCCGCCTCCTCCATGAAGTCCATGCAGTCGTCGAGCGCGGACGCGAGCGCGTAGATGTCGTCGCGGTCGAACGGCGTGACGAACGTCTGGTTGAGGCGGCGCATGATCGTGTGCGTCGCGTCGTCCGCCAGGTGCTCCGCCTCGCTGAGCTGCTTGGCGAGCGCCTTGCGGGCCGGTCGGTCGGCTCCGAGCAGCTCCGCCAGGAGCGACGAACCGGTGACGAGGTGCTGGGCCAGGGCGGCGAGGAGATCGAAGAAGGATGTGTCGCGCGGGGTCATGCGCAGGCGCACGGGAGGCTCCGGAGGTGGGGCGGGAACGGTGTCATCGCGAATCGCTGGTCGGTCTCGATGAGTCTCGGGCGGCGGCCCGTCGACACCCTCTGGTTGAACGCGCGACGAACTCTCGTCAAATGTAGCGGACCGATGCCCCTGCTCCGGCATCGGCCGCTGTGCCGTCGCTGTGCGTCTCGTACGGGGTGGTGACGCCGGGCCGGGAGCGCCTCTCGGCGCGTGGCCGCTCGTAGCGGCTGGAAGTGGAGCCCGGGGCTACCGCGGCCCGGCGTCGTCACCCATGCTACGTGCCCGAGCCCGCGTGGCGCCGCCCGGACGTGGCCTGTTCGCGCTCGGCGAGACCGGCGGCGCTCAGTCCAGCCGGTCCGTGCGCCACAGCACCGCGGCGTGCTCGAGCTCCTCCGCCGTGCGCAGCAACGACGACGCCCCGCGGGTCATCCGCAGCGCGCCGTCGGGGTCGGCGACCTCGCGCGAGTCCGCGTCGAACGCCGCGCCGGTCGCCAGGATGCGGCAGAACGACGCCGCACGCTCCAGGGCGACCGCGAGGTCGCCCGCGAAGACCCCGGACAGCACGGAGTCCGCCAGCGCGCGCAGGTCGGCCGGCTCGGGCGGTCGCACGACACCGGCGATCGCCTCGTGCACGGGCGCGGCGTCCACGCCGAGCCGGTAGCGCAGCGTCACGGTCTGCGGGTCGCGTCGCACCCACTCGCGCAGCACGTAGAGCCGCCACAGCGCGCCGGGGAGGGTCGCGGGCGCCGCGTCGGACCACAGGGCCGCGACGACGTCGAGGCCCTCGCTCTCGACCAGGCGCACGAGCCGTCCGACGACCTCGGGATCCTCGGTGGCACGTGCCCGGTGGACGATCGCGTGCGCCGTGGTGTGCGCGACCTCGTCGCGCAGCGCGGGGTCGAGCTCTCCGGGCAGCTCGTCCGCGTCGTGCGGGTCGAGCATGGCCGGGCGGCGCGGTGGCGCCGTCCGGTCGGACCTCCCCGGGTCGGGTCGGCCGTGGGGCGGAGGTGCGGCGTCGGGCATCGACCCAGTCTGCACCCGTCGCGGTGGGCACGGGCCTGCGGCCCCCATTCGTCGGGCAGCGCCGGACGCACCGTCCTACAGTGGCGAAACGGGTGACCACGACCCCCACGTGACGGACCGGAGGAACCATGACCAGCAACGACGCAGGACGGTCGGTGACCGCGCGCAGCGCGCACCGCAAGGCGATAGCCCTCGCGGTCGCCGCGGCGGTCGGCGGGTTCCTCTTCGGGTTCGACAGCTCCGTCATCAACGGGGCCGTCGAGGCCATCGAGGGCCAGTTCGACCTGAGCTCGGGCGTGACCGGTCTCGTCGTCGCCGTCGCGCTGCTGGGTTGCGCGCTCGGGGCCTGGTCCGGGGGCAAGCTCGCCGACCGCTGGGGCCGCACGCGCGTGATGGTGTTCGGAGGCGTGCTCTTCTTCGTCTCCTCGATCCTGTCCGCGATCGCGTGGTCCGCGATCGACCTGTCGATCTGGCGCTTCATGGCCGGCGTCGGCATCGGCATCGCCTCGGTGATCGCTCCCGCATACATCGCGGAGATCGCGCCCGCCGCCCTGCGCGGGCGACTGGGCTCGCTGCAGCAGCTCGCGATCACGGTCGGTATCTTCGCCGCGCTCCTGTCCGACCAGCTGCTCGCCGAGGCCGCCGGTGGCGCGGCCAACGAGCTGTGGTTCGGCTGGGAGGCCTGGCGGTGGATGTTCCTCGTGGCCGTCGTCCCTGCAGCCGTGTACTCGATCCTGGCGCTGCGGATCCCCGAGTCGCCGCGCTATCTCGTCGCCAAGAACCAGGACGACGACGCGCGCGCGGTCCTGTCGTCGGTGCTCGGCCCGGACGAGGACGTCGAGGAGCGTGTCCGCGAGATCCACCGGTCCATCGCCATCGACGAGAAGAACGCCGAGGAGGGCACGCTCAAGGGACCGCGGTTCGGGCTCAAGCCGATCGTCTGGGTCGGCATCCTGCTCTCGGTGTTCCAGCAGTTCGTCGGGATCAACGCGATCTTCTACTACTCGACGAGCCTGTGGCAGTCCGTCGGCTTCGACGAGAGCCAGTCGTTCCTGTTCTCCACGATCACCGCCGTGACCAACGTCGCGGTCACGTTCATCGCGATCGCCCTGGTCGACAAGGTCGGGCGCCGCCCGCTGCTGCTCATCGGCTCCGTGGGGATGACGATCACCCTCGGGATCATGTCCCTCGCGTTCACCCAGTCGAGCGGGAGCGGCGACGACATCACGCTGCCCGGCGCGTGGGGGCCGATCGCGCTCGTGGCGGCGAACCTGTTCGTCGTGTTCTTCGGCGCGACGTGGGGGCCGCTCGTCTGGGTGCTGCTCGGTGAGATGTTCCCCAACCGGATCCGCGCCGCAGCGCTCGGCGTGGCCGCGATGGCGCAGTGGCTCGCCAACTTCGCGATCACGATCAGCTTCCCCCCGCTGCTCGACACGTTCGGCGCCTCCGTCCCGTACCTGATGTTCGCCGTCTTCGCGGCGCTCTCGTTCTTCTTCGTCCTCGGGAAGGTCCCCGAGACGAAGGGCGTCGAGCTCGAGGACATGGGCAACCAGCCCGTCCGTCCGTCTGCCGGGTGACGGGACGGGCGGCGCTGCCCACGATGACGTAGATCACCTCCACATGGTTGCTGCAAGCAATTGATAGGCGTACGCTTGCCTTCAGCAACCAAGGAGTTCCCGTGTCCGTCACCCCCCTCGTCGCGAGCGAGACCTCGCTCGCCCGCACGACGAGCCCGTCCGTCTCCGCACTGATCAGCGCTCTCGACGACCTCGCGCGCGTCCAGCGCGAGAGCGCGGCCCGCATCGCCCGCGACCTCGACCTTCCCCGCGCCGCGCTCGGCATGCTCCGCATGCTCGACCGCTGCGGGTCCGTCCAGGTGAGCGACATCGCCGCGATGCTGCGCGTCGACCTGTCGGTCGCGAGCCGTCAGGTCAGCCACCTGGTCGACGACGGCCTGGCCCGCCGCACGGTGGACGACGACGACCGGCGCGCGCGCACCGTCGAGCTCACCGAGGCCGGCCGCCATGTCATGCGACGGTCCGACGAGATCGTCCACCGCATCAGCTCCGAGCTGTTCGCGAGCTGGACCGACGACGAGATCGACGAGGCCACGCAGCAGGTGACGCGAGTCACCGCGGCCGTCGCCGACGGCCTCACCACGCCCACCACACCTCTCGCCCCCGCCGACCCGGCGACCTCGAAGGAGCACCACACCGCATGACCAGCACCGCATCAGCGCAGACCGCCGGCGCGGCCCAGCCGACCGGACCGGACCGGGCCACGGCCCCCGCACCCGCCATGACCCGCCGCGAGACCCTGGAGTCCCTCTCGGGGATCCTGCTCGGCATGTTCGTGGCGATCCTCGCGAGCTCCATCGTCTCGAGCTCGCTCCCCAAGATCATCAGCGACCTGGACGGGTCCCAGTCGTCGTACACCTGGGTCGTCACCGCGACGCTGCTCGCCATGACGATCTCCACCCCGATCTGGGGCAAGCTCGCCGACCTGACCAACCGCAAGGTCCTCATCCAGATCGCGCTCGTGGTCGCCGTCGTGTCCTCGGCACTCGCCGGCCTCTCCCAGAACGTCGGCACCCTCATCACCTTCCGTGCCTTCCAGGGCCTCGGCGCCGGTGGTCTGATGGCCCTGGCGACCGTGCTCGTCGCCGACATCATCTCCCCGCGCGAGCGCGGCAAGTTCATGGGCCTCATGGGCGGGATCATGGCGGTCAGCCAGATCGGCGGGCCGCTGCTCGGCGGCGTGCTCACCGACACGGTGAGCTGGCGGCTGAACTTCTTCGTCGGCCTGCCCTTCGCGCTCGCCGCGATCGTCGTCCTGCAGCGCACGCTGCACCTGCCCAAGGTCGCGCGCCGCGTCGTGAAGATCGACTACTGGGGCGCGGGCCTCATCAGCGCCGGCGTGGCGACCCTCCTGCTCTGGGTGACGTTCGCCGGGAACAACTTCGAGTGGCTCTCCTGGCAGACCTTCGTCATGGTCGGTGGCGCCCTCGCCGCGCTCGTCGCGGCCGTGCTGGTCGAGCGGGTCACTCCCGAGCCGATCATCCCGCTGGGCCTGTTCAAGAACCGCACCTTCGTCCTCGCGGTCGTCGCGAGCGTCGCGGTGGGCGTCGCGATGTTCGGCACCGCCGTGTTCCTGAGCCAGTACATGCAGGTCGCACGGGGCAAGACCCCCACCGAGTCCGGTCTCCTCACGATCCCCATGATCATCGGGACGTTCGTCGCCTCGATGCTGTTCGGCCAGCTCATCACGCGGTTCGGTCGCTACAAGGCGATCATGGTCTCCGGGGCCGTGCTGCTCACGGTCTCGCTGTTCGCCCTGTCGACGATCGACTACCACACGAGCTTCGTCCTCATCAGCCTGTTCCTGTTCGGCCTCGGCAGCTCGATGGGCATGCTCATGCAGAACCTCGTCCTCGCGGTGCAGAACACGCTGGACGTGTCCGAGATGGGGTCGGGCACCTCGACGGTCGCGTTCTTCCGCACGCTCGGTGGCGCCATCGGCGTGTCGGTGCTGGGTGCCGTGCTGGCCAGCTCCGTCTCGACGTCGATCCAGTCCGGGCTCACCAGGCTGGGCGTCCCGGCCGAGTCGATGGGCGGCGCGAGCGCTGTCCCCGACGTGTCGACCCTGCCGGGCCCGATCCGCGACCTGGTCGAGAAGTCCTACGGCGACGGGATCGCAGAGATCTTCCTCGTGGCGGTGCCGCTGGCGCTCGTCGCGCTCGTCGCGGTGTCCTTCCTCAAGGAGATCCCCCTCGGCACCAAGACCGGCCTCCAGGAGCGTCTCGAGCGGGAGGCCGCGACCGACGGCATCCCGGACGACGCACCGGTCGACGAGTCCGAGGGCCGCATCACGCTGCGCGAGGAGACGGAGTCGACCCTCGCGGACGCCTACGCGATGGGTGGGGTCGTCGACGACGAGCCGGTGCAGGACCGACCGGCGCGCTGACCCTCGTCCACCAGCCCGCGGGGCGGGTCCGGCATCCGCCCGGACCCGCCCCGCGGTGCGTCCGGACCTGTGCCGGCACGCGGCGACACCGTCCGGCAGCGTGCCCGACGGGTGGATTCTGCCCCGGATGGTGGCCCCGAGAGGTCCTTCACGTCAGAATGGGGCCTGTGCCCCCCGAGACGCCCGCCGCAGACGCCGCAGACTCCCCCGCCCCGGACGACGCGTACGTCGAGCTGGAACGCGAGCTGCGGACGCTGCTGCGCCGCGCCGGCGCCGTCGCCGGCGCGATGGCACGCCGGATCCATCCCGACCTCGATGCCAGCGCCTACCCGCTACTCGCCCACATCGCGGACCAGCCCGGGATCCGCGGGTCCGAGCTCGCGGCACACTTCGGCGTCGGGCGGGCGACGATCTCGCGTCAGCTCAGCCGCCTCTTCGATCTCGGCCTCGTCGCACGCGACGTCGACCCCGAGGACTCCCGCGGGCAGCTCATCACCCTCACGCCCGACGGGAGGACCCGCCTGCACGCGGCGCACACCGGCCGGGTCGCGTCGATCACCGAGGCGCTGTCCCGGTGGCAGCCCGACGACGTCGCGACCCTCGCGGGCCTGCTGCACCGCTACTCCGACGACGTGGTCCGCTGGAACGCTTCCCGGTGAGCCGGTGACCCGGTGACCCGGCGACGACGCCGCGGCGTCGTCGCGGGCTGCCTCGTGCTGGTCGTGGTGGCCGGTGTCGTCACCACGACACAGGTCGCGGGCGCGACGGGGGACGTCCTCGGTGACGTCCTGTACGCGGTCGCGGTCTACACGCTCCTGGTCCTGCTCGTGCCCCGCCTGCGTGTCGCGGCGGCGGGCGGTCTCGCCCTCAGCTGGTGCTGGGCGGTCGAGGGCCTGCAGGCCACGGGCGTCGCGAGCGCCGTGAACGACGCGGTCCCGCCCGCGGCCTGGCTGCTGGGCAGCACGTTCGCGGTGCGGGACCTCGCCTGCTATGCGGTCGGCGTCGCGCTGACGGCGGGCACCGACCTTGTCGTCGGGCGGGCGGCCGCACGCCGCCCGGGGCGGCGCGCGACCCCCGTGGCTACTCCGCCGCCTCGAACGTCAGGCTGACCGAGTTCATGCAGAACCGGTCGCCCGTCGGGGTCTGCGGGGCGTCGTCGAACACGTGCCCCAGGTGCGAGCCGCACCGGGCGCAGCGCACCTCGGTGCGCACCATCCCGAGGCTCGCGTCCGTCAGGAGCTCGACACGGTCGCCCGCGAGCGGGCTGAAGAAGCTCGGCCACCCGCAGTGGGAGTCGAACTTGGTGTCCGATCGGAACAGCTCGTTGCCGCACGCGCGACACCGGTAGACGCCGGTGCGCTTCTCGTCGAGCAGCTCACCGGTCCACGCGCGCTCGGTGCCGGCCTGACGCAGGACCGCGTACTCCTGGGGCGACAGCTCGCTGCGCCACTCGTCGTCGGTCCGCGCGACCTCGTAGTGCTGGTTGTCGTGGGTCTTGTCGGTCATGATCCACCTCCGACCATCCCAACCGCGCGCACGCGGTCGATGTTCCAGGACGGACGACCGTGGGCCGCGGGCCCGGCCGCTGCCCCGCCCGGGCGCGGCCCCCCCCCCCGGTGGCGCGCACAGAGCACCGCCCGGGGCCGGGGCCGGGCGGGGGGCGCGCCGGGGCCGCCCCCCACGACAGGGGTTCGTCGATCTGCTCAGCGCGAGGACGACGAGGTCGAGTAGACCGTGCCGCCCGCGGGGCGCTGCGCGCGACCGCTGCCGCCGCGGCGACGGCCCGATCCGCCCTGACCGCCGCCGGACGCGCCGGCACCGGACTGGCCGCCGCGCGGCTGCCCGCCACGGGACTGGCCTCCGCTCCCCTGGCCGCCAGAACGACCGGACCCGCCGGAGGAACGCTGCGCCGTCGTGCGCTGCCCGGAGCCCTGGGGCTGGCCGCCGCCCGAGCCGGTGCCGCGACCGCGACGCGAGGCGCGCGAGCCGCCGTTGGTGGACGTCGTGCCACGCTTCGCCTGGGTCTGCGGCGGCGTGATGTCGGCCGGTCGGACATAGGGCGCGACGTCGCCGACGAGTCCCGCCATCGTCGAGTCACCGGGCGCGACCTGCTTCGGCTGCGCCGTGATCTTCGCCTTGCGGGTCAGGTCGCGGACGTCACCGCGCTGCTCGGGGAGCATGACCGTCACGACGACGCCCTCCGAGCCTGCGCGGGCCGTTCGACCCGAGCGGTGCAGGTACGCCTTGTGCTCGGCCGGCGGGTCGACGTGCACGACGAGCTCGATGTCGTCCACGTGGATCCCGCGCGCCGCGATGTCGGTGGCGACGAGGACCTTCACGGAGCCCGACGAGAACGCCTCGAGGTTGCGCTCGCGCGCTCCCTGGCCGAGGTTGCCGTGCAGGTCGACCGCGGGGACGCCGGAGGCCGTGAGCTGCTTCGCGAGCTTCTTGGCCTGGTGCTTGGTGCGCATGAACAGCACGCGGCGGCCGGTGCCCGACGCGAGGGCGTGCACGATCTCCTTCTTCATCTCCGCGTCGCGCACGGCGAGGATGTGGTGCGTCATCTGCGGGGGCGCTGCCGCGGCGTCGTCCACCGAGTGGCGCACCGGGTTGCTCAGGTAACGCTTGACGAGCTGGTCCACGCCGTTGTCGAGCGTCGCGGAGAACAGCATGCGCTGACCCTTCTTCGGGGTCTTGTCCATGATGCGCTTGACGCCGGGGAGGAACCCGAGGTCGGCCATGTGGTCGGCCTCGTCCAGGACGGTGATCTCGATGCCGTCGAGCGTCAGCACGCGCTGGTTGAGCAGGTCCTCGAGGCGACCGGGGCACGCGATGACGATGTCCACGCCGCCGTTGAGCGCGGAGACCTGGCGCGACTGCGCGACGCCGCCGAAGATCGTCGTCGTCACCAGGCCCAGGGCCTTCGCGACGGGCTCCATCGTGGCGGCGATCTGGTTGGCGAGCTCACGCGTGGGGCACAGCACGAGCGCGCGGGGTCGGCGCGGGTGGCGCGACGTCTTCGCCTCGGCGAGCCGGGCGACGGTCGGCAGCGAAAACGCGAGCGTCTTGCCGGAACCCGTACGACCGCGACCGAGGACGTCGCGACCCTTCATCGAGTCGGGCAGCGTCGCGGTCTGGATGGGGAACGGGGAGTCGATGCCCTGGCGCGAGAGCTCTCGCACGACAGGGGTGGGCAGGCCGAAGTCGGCAAAGGAAGTCACAGGAAGAAAGGCCTCTCGAAGGCTGGAGTCGGGGTCCGCCGCACGCAATCCGGGGGGATCTCCACGACGCTGGGCGCGCAGTCACGCTGCCCTACCGACCCAGTGTCTCACGCCGACCGCCGTCCCCACGTCCGACGTGTCGAGCATCACCCCTACCCCCCTACCCCCCTATCCCCTCCGCCCCCGCCCCCACCCCGCCCCCCATCCCGTCGAACACGACATGGGGGTCGTCTTCAGGCACGAGACGACCCCCATGGTGTGTTCGACGACGCGTGGCGGCGTTGTCGGCCTGTGGCACCTGGTCGGCAGAGGGCTGTGGTGGAATGTCGCGCGTGGAACCCGAGACGGACGCGAGCGTGTGGACCGGCGTGACGGACGTCGTCGGGCAGGTCTGGGACGCCGCGACGACGTCCGTCGCTCCCCCGGAGCCGGCCGTGGTGCTCGCCATGGGGGCGGTCGCATCGTCGATCGTGCTCGTGACGCCCGTCTGGCACGTCGCCCGGCACGTCGTGACGATCGCCCACGAGGGCGCGCACGCGCTCGCCGCGCTGCTCACCGGGCGGCAGCTGTCCGGGATCCGCCTGCACTCCGACACGTCCGGGCTGACCGTCTCCGCGGGCCGTCCCCGCGGGTTCGGCATGATCCTCACGGCATTCATGGGCTACGTCGGCCCCGGTCTGGTCGGGCTCGGCGCCGCGGCGCTGCTGCGGCAGGGCTACGCCGTCGGCCTGCTGTGGCTGCTCGTCCTGCTGCTCGGGCTCGTGCTGCTGCAGATCCGCAACTGGTTCGGCCTGTGGTCCGTGCTCGTCAGCGGCGCGGCACTCGTCGGCGTGTCCTGGTGGGCACCGCCGGACGTGCAGAGCGCGGTCGCGTACGCGGTGACCTGGTTCTTGCTGCTCGGTGCCGTGCGGCCCGTGCTGGAGCTGCAGGTGCAGCGCTCGCGCGGGCTCGGCTCGTCGTCGGACGCCGACATCCTCGCGCGGCTCACGCACCTGCCCGGTCTGCTCTGGGTCGGCGTCTTCCTCGTCGTCACGCTCGGGGCGGCAGCCCTGGGCGCCTGGTGGATCGTCGGACCGGCGACCTGAGCCCGCCGCGCGTCCGGCACGGCTGCGGACGCACGACGACGGGCCGCCCCGCAGGACGGCCCGTCGTGAGATCCGAGGACGCACCGTGAGAGGCGGCGCGTCGTTCGACCGGCGGCGTGCGCGGTCGGGAGACCTCAGCCCTGCGGCGTGAGCACGAAGGACGGTCCCTGCGCGTTGGGGTCGGTGTCGAGCGTGAGGTCGGTGAGGGTCTGCACCGTGGTGGACTCCACGAAGACCTTCGCCTCGCCGTTCTCGACGACGGCGTCCTCGGGCTGAGGTGCGGGGACGAGCGCGAGCTCGAAGCTGCCGGCCTGATCCGTGGACTCGGCGATCCGCAGACCGCCTCCCTCGGGGACACCGGCCTGCGTGGCAAGATCCTGGACAGCGGTACGGGCGTTGTCGGTCAAGGTAAGCACGAGAGCTCCTCTCGTAGCCGGGTGGGGCCGTGCGGGACACGTCCCCTCGGTCCCTACCAACCAAGCAAGGTCGAGACGCGCATGCAAGCGCATGGGGCCCGTCTCAACGAAGTTCCCACTGGGCAAGACCGAGGACGCGTCCCGGCGGTGCACGCGTACCCTGCGCCCGCGACCCCCGCCGTGGCCGGGAACGCCCTGGCGTGAGCACGCGATCGCGTAGCCTGGGCGCCGCGGCGCTCCGCGCTGCGGGCCTCTAGCTCAACTGGCAGAGCTGCGGACTTTTAATCCGTAGGTTCCGGGTTCGAACCCCGGGGGGCCCACCCCCTGCCTGAGAGTGCGGCGCCGTCGGACAGCAGCGCGGTCGTGGCGTCCTCCCGGCGAGTGCTCACAGCCGTGTCACACAACCGACGACGACGAAGGCACCGCCCCAGACGATCAGGCTCATCCCGCAGCCCACCGCCATCCCGTGGGCGCCGGTCGACCGCGAGCGCGCACGGGCGACGCGGCGCGCAGCCGACGTCACCACGCCGCCGAGTGCGAGCAGCAGGCTTCCGATCACCAACCACCACACGGGTTCATGGTCACCCGATCTCCGGGCGCGGGCACCTCGAGCATTCCGACACGGTGCCGACCGCCGTCGACGACCGGCCCCGGTCAGCGGCTCGTCATCCGCCGGCCACCAGCTCCGCGTAGGTCGCGACGCGCACGATCCCGTCCGCCGCTCGCACGAGGTCCTGGTCGTCCGTCACGAGTGCGTCGGCCTGGAGCCGGGCGACCGCGAGATACTCGGCGCCCCGCGGGTCGTCCCAGCCGAGCCCGTCGGCGATCTTCCAGGCGTTCGCCCGCGAGACGCGGTCGCCGAGCAGCCGGACGCGCGTGGTCGTGACCCGGTCCAGCAGCTCCGCGCCCTCCTGCGCGGTCAGCTCGCCCGACCGCACCCCGCGGTAGAGGAGCGACAGCACGTCCGACCGGAGCACATTCGGTCCCACGAGCTGCAGACCCTCCGGCACGACGAACTGGTCCCGTGCGAGCCGGATCGCCACGGGCGCGTCGATCGCGTAGCGCGTCATCGCCCCATCGTGGCCGCGGTGCTCAGTCCTCGCCAGACGGCGCGAGCGGCTCCGGGTCCATGGACGCCCGCAGCGTGTCCATCACCGCGTTCTCGACGAGGACCGGGACGAAGTCGCGCACGTGCGCGTCGCCGAACACCTCGAGCTCGGCGAGCACCTGGGCGCGGACGTCACCGGTGTCCAACCCCGGGAACCGGTCTGCGATGCGCTGCACCACGACCTCGATCTCACGTTCCTCGTCGACTGCCATGCGCGCAGGGTGGCACGCCGTCGTGACCGGGCGCCGAACGCCACGTGAACAGTGGGACCCCGGTTCACGCACGGCCGTGCCCGACGACGCGGCGAGCGGGCGTCGTCGGGCACTACCGTGCGTGTCTCGGCCGGCCGGGATCGGTCGGTCAGACCGTCCACCTCTGCCCGGGGCCCTTCCAGCAGTCCCAGATGATCAGCTTCTGCCCGTCGTGCAGCGGGGCGCCGCCCGCCGCGTCGAGGCACCTGCCCGACTGCGGGTTGCGCAGCTCGTGCGTGCCGGCGTCGTACTGCCACGTCTGCGCACCGGTCCCGTTGCAGTCCCAGAGCTGGACCTTCGTGCCGCCCGCGCTCGACCCGCCGGCCACGTCGAGGCACTTGCCCAGCGCCCTCACGGTGCCGTCGGACGCGCGGGTCCAGCGCTGCGCGGCGTTCCCGCTGCAGCCGACGATCTGGATCTGGTTGCCGTCGGTCGGGTCCGCCCACGGGACGTCCAGGCACATGCCGTTCGTGGCCTGGATCTCCCCCGTCCCGACGAACCCGCCGTCACCGGGGTTCTGGACCTCGCCTCCGCCGTCGCCCACCGGGTTCGCGGAGCCCGAGAAGGGGTCGAGCGAGATGTACGCCGCGGTGGGGTTGCCGTCGTGGACCAGGGACTCCTGGGCGCTCACGTCGTCGAACGCGAACGCGTACGCCTTGCCGTTCGCCATCTGCGCGTGAACCAGCTTGGCGTAGTAGTTGGTCACGGTGTCCTGGTAGAAGCCGGCGCTGCTCTGGTCCGGCTGGGTCGCGTTGGTGAGGAGCGTCGTGCGGTTGAACCCGGCGCACAGCGTGCGGGCGATGGGTCCGACGATCTGGTCGTTCGGCGCGAGCAGGTCCTTGTGGCACCCGAAGATGCTGTCGGCCGACGGCTTGACGAACGACGCCACCTCCGCGCCGGAGTCGTTCGTGAACCGCATCCGGTCACCGACCACGCGGCCGGTGAAGACCACGGACTGGTCGTACCCGAACGGCCTGACCACGAGGTCGCGCGTGCGGTAGTGGTCCCAGACACGGTCGACGTAGCCGTCCATGACGTTCTCGGGGACGAGGCCGACGCCGAGTCCGTGGCTCGGGTTCAGCGCTCGCAGGATGCTGCCGTCCGGAGCGCGCTGGACGAGGTTCCCCCACGCGCCGGGCGTGGCCGCGAGGTCGCTGAAGAACCGGTCGAACCCGTCGCTCTTCAGCATGCCCGTGCTGATGATCGAGCCGTCGGCCTTCTTGAGGCCGACCTGGTACGGCGCGGAGAAGAAGTCGACCTGCGTGCTGTTGATCCACAGGCCGGCGTCGTTGAGCGTGTACTCGGTCCAGCTGAACATCGTGTCGCGGTTCGGGTCGGTCGGGTTCTGCACCGCGGGCTGCACGAGGCGCCCGTCGTTCACCACGCTGAACGAGAGCTTCTTGCCGTAGGAGAAGTAGACGCGTCCCGAGAGCTTCGGGAGCCGGATCGTCTTCTCCTGGCCGGCGCCAGGACCGGGGATGGAGGCGTCCGGTGCGGGCACGGGCTGAGGGCCGGCGTCGGGCCAGGGGTGGAACGCCCCCGACGCGTCGGCGTAGCCCATGTCGCCGTTCTGGAGGTTCTCACCGATCACGTAGACGTACACCGGGCCGCGCCCGGCATCGTTGGTGATGGTCAGAGGGATCGTCGCCGGGACGGCGGCGGCCGACGTGGCGGTCACGGTCACCGCCCCCGTGGCAACGAGGGCGGCGGCACACACCGCGGCCCATGCTCGGACGAGCTTGCGCATCGCTCACTCCTGTTCGGGTCACGTCCTCGGAACCCAAGACACGGTTCGCGTGCCTCGGCAGTCGACTCCGACATCTATGTGGGAGCGCTGCCACGACGGTACCGAAGAGCGCTCTCTGGTGCAAGGGAGCGCTCCCACCGTGACCGGCGGCGCGGACCCGTCCGCTTCTGTCACGATTCGTGACCTCGATCGGTCCCCGTAGACTCGAACGAGTGCAGTGCCACCACTTCGACGCCTGGCGGTGCCGGTCGTGCACGTTGCTGGACCAGCCGTACGGCGTCCAGCTCTCCGACAAGCAGCAGCACTGCGCCGAACTCCTCGCTCCGCTCGCACCGGACGTGCGCTGGCTCGATCCGGTGCCGTCCGCCGAGGCCGGGTTCCGCAACAAGGCCAAGATGGTCGTCACCGGCAGTGCCGACGACCCGGTGCTCGGGATCCTGTCCGAGGACGGCGGCGTCGACCTCACCGACTGCCCGCTCTACCCGGCCGCGTTGCAGGACGCGTTCGCGCCGCTGGCGGCGTTCGTCACCCGCGCCCGCCTCATCCCCTACGACGTCCGCGAGCGCCGGGGTGAGCTCAAGTACGTCCTCGTGACGCTCTCCCCCGAGGACGAGCTCATGACGCGGTTCGTGCTGCGCTCCACCGAGTCGGTCGCGCGGATCCGCAAGCACCTGCCGAGCCTGCTCGCCGAGCTCCCGGCACTGCGGGTGGTCTCCGCGAACATCCACCCCGAGCACAAGGCCGTCGTCGAGGGCGACACGGAGATCCTGCTCACCGAGACCGAGACCCTGCGGATGCGCGTCAACGACGTCGACCTGCACCTGCGGCCGCAGAGCTTCTTCCAGACCAACACCGACGTCGCAGCAACCCTCTACCGCCAGGGCCAGGACTGGGTGCACGACGCGTCGCCCGCCACGGTCTGGGACCTGTACTGCGGCGTGGGCGGGTTCGCGCTGCACGTCGCGGGCGCGGATCGCGACGTCGTCGGGGTCGAGACCAGCGTCGAGGCGGTCGCGAGCGCCCGGCTCAGCGCACGGGACGCCGGGCTGGACCGTACGAGCTTCCTGTCCGACGACGCGACGACGTTCGCGCTCGCGCAGGGCGGCCGGTCGGAGCCGGCCACCGCACGCCCCGACCTCGTGATCGTCAACCCGCCGCGACGCGGCATCGGCGAGACGCTCAGCTCGTGGCTGGAGAGCTCCGGCGCGCGGCACGTCGTCTACTCGAGCTGCAACGCGACGACTCTCGCGCGCGACCTGGCGTGGATGCCGTCGCTGCACCCACGCGAGGCCCGCGTGCTGGACATGTTCCCGCACACCCCCCACTACGAGGTGGCCGTCCTCCTGGAACACGCCTGACCCCCGAGATCGACCCGAGCGCACGAGATCGACCTTCCGTAGGTCGACGTCGCGACGCCCGGGTCGATCTCATGGTGGGGGTGTGGCGGCCGCCTCCCTCGCCGCCGCTTCTACGCGGGCGCGGTAGGACGCCCACTCCGTCGGCGACTGGTTCGGGAGGTTGCCTCGGTCGTCGCCTGCCGCGCCGTCGATCTGCTCGCGGACGATGTCCGCGTGGCCGGCGTGGTGCGCCATCTCGTCGAGCATGTGGACGAGGATCTGGAACAGGGTCACCTCGCGCCGCTCCGGCGACCACCACGGGACCTCGCCGCGCGCGTCGAGGTCGAGCGCGGCGATCGTCTCGTCGGAGTGCTCGCACGAGCGTCGCCACAGCTCGAGGATCTCGGCACGCGACTCCTCCGGTGTCGCCCACATGTCCGCGTTGACCTCCGCGTCCTGCTCGAACCACGGCACAGGCACGTCGTGGGGGCGCCCGAACACCTCGCCGAAGTACCCGATCTGCACGCTCGCGACGTGCTTGAGCAGGCCGAGCAGGTTGGTGCCGGTGCCGGTGAGGGGCCGCCGGACGTCGTACTCGCCCAGCCCGTCGGCCTTGGCGAGCAGGGCCGCACGCTCGCGGTCGAGATAGCGGAGCAGGATCGCCTTGCGCTGGTCCTCGGTGGTCGTCGCGTCGCCGGTCGTCGGGTCGTCGCTCATGCCTCGGACGCTACTCCGGGCAACCGACAGCGGTGCGAGACTCAGGCCATGGCTACCGTCCACGAGAAGATCACCGACCGCATCGCGTCGTTCGTGCTGTCCCAGCCCGTGTTCTTCGTCGGCACGGCACCGCTCGACGCGGACGGGCACGTCAACGTCGCGCCGAAGGGCATGGCCGGGACCTTCGCCGTGCTCGGCCCGCACCGCGTCGCGTATCTCGACTACACAGGGTCCGGCGCGGAGACGCCCGCGCACCTGCGCGAGAACGGCCGCATCGTCGTCATGTTCTGCGCGTTCGACGGTCCGCCGAACATCGTGCGCTTCCACGGCACGGGGCGGTACGTCGAGGCCGGCACGGCGGAGTTCGACGAGCTGCGCACGGCGTTCGCCAAGGAGCAGACGCCCGGGCAGCGCGGCGTCGTCGTCGTGGACGTCACGCGGGTGTCGGACTCGTGCGGGTTCTCCGTGCCGCGCATGCAGCTCGTCGAGGACCGCGACCTGCTGGACCGCTGGGCCGAGCGCAAGTCGCCCGAGCAGCTCGACGACTACCGGGCGCTCAAGAACACCTCGAGCATCGACGGCCTCCCCGCGATCGACACCGCCCGCTCCCCCGCACCTGTCAGCACCACGTACCCCTCTGGGGTCACCCGGCGCTGACGGCTCTGCGCCCGTCTCGGCCTGTCAGCACCACGAACTACCCCAGGGTCACCTCGCGCCGACAACTCCACGCCGGGCATCGGCCCTCAGCGCTCGCCCGACGTCGCGGCCAGGTACGCCTGCCCGCGCGGTGAGATGCGGTACCCGACGTCGAGGCTCTCCGTCAGCCCCAGCTCCTTGAGCCGGCGGACGCGCACCTTGAACGGGTCGCGCTCCATCCCGATCCCGGCGGCGAGCTCGCGCGCGACGACCCCGGGCCGCTCCGCGACCAGCTCGAGGTAGGCACGCGTCCACGGCTCGTCGGCGGCGCGGTCCGTGCGTGCGAGGCGCGCGCGGATCTCCTCGACCGCGGCGGCGTCGAGACGGTCGTCCGCGCGCAGCGCGACACGCGGGTCCTCCCCCGCGAACCGCACGCCGACGCGGTACAGGTCACCCTCGCGGCCGGCACCGCGCGCGAGCACCCGCTCGGGCGAGCCCATCCCGGCGAGGCGGGCGTCGTCGTCGGACACCACGGGCATGCCGTCCCGACCCAGGGGCACCCGCTCCACGGACGTCACCTCGACCACCCCGACCCCCGTGCGCTGCTTCGTCCCCACCCGCACGCGCGGCGTCGTCCAGCGACGGAACGCGAGCGTCACCGTCCCGTCCTGGATCCCCCGCAGCGTCCGCGCGTCGAGAAGCACGTACCGAGCCTACGAGCGGCACCCGAGTCGCGCTGGTCAGCCGACGGCGAGGCGGCGGACCTCGGTCGGCGTCGTCTCGAGGGCCGGCAGCCCGTCCACGGCGCAGGAGTACCCACCGTCGGGCCCGGCGACGAGCACGCCCTGCGGGCCCCCCACCACGTGCGCGGGCCCGTCGGAGGTCCGCAGGAACAGCATCGTCGTGCCGAGCCCGCCGAGCTCCTCGCCGTCCTCCGCCGAGCCCCGGGTGACGGCGACCTCGACCGTCCCTGCCGGCGCAGCGCCGACGAGCACCTCCGTCACCTCGACGGTGTGGACGGTGATCGGTACCCCCTCGTCCGAGGGCGCGACGTCGTCCGCCGACGTCCCCGCCAGCGGGTTCGCCTGCGGGTCGTCGTCGGACCTCCCTTCCGGCAGGGCGACGTCAGGACGCGACGCCACCGACGTCCCCACGACGACCAGGTCGGCCTCGTCGAGCAGCGCCGGGACGTCCTCGTACCACGGGTAGTCGGCGGTGGGCTGCGCACCACCGGCGCACCCGGAGAGCACCAGGCCGAGGAGCACGACGGGCACGACCGGGGCCCGACGCGCGGGACGTGCGACTCGCTCGAGGCGGGCGTGCATGTCCCGTACGTGTCCTGACCGTCGGCCGACTTGCAGGTCCGCGGGGCTCAGCCGAGCTCGGGCCGACGCGCGACCGTGAGCACGTGCGTGTCCGGCCAGTCGACGAGGTCCCCGGTAGCGGCGTCGTGCAGGGACGCGACCGGGGCGAACGCGTGCTGGACGAGCCACTCGTTGCGCCACGCCCCGCTCCCGGGCTCGAGCTCGAAGCCCGTCTCGACGAGCAGCTCCTCCCACCCCGGCCCGGTGAGGTCGCAGAACCGTTCGTGCGACTCCGACAGCCAGTTGTCCACGTAGTCCTTGCGCGTCATGAACTCCATCGCCTCGCGCAGCGTGAGCCGCCAGCGCCCGGTGCCGAGCCGCGCCGGACGGAACGTCGCACCGGACGAGCGTGGGAAGTCGTGCGCGAACTGCGCGAGCCGCGCGTCGGTCGACAACCCGCCGACGTACGCGGCGACGTCCTCGCGCGCGAGGACGCCCAGGTCGGTCCGGGCACCCAGGACGCCGTCGCCTGCGGCCGGGGCGCCGTCGTCGGCCCGCAGCGTGAGCACGACCGCGCGTTCCGGCTCGGCGGGACCGCACACGTCCGAGTTGATCCACACCCCGCCCCGCCGGGTGTGCTCGAGCACCCGGCGGGCGAACGTCGCGACGTCGCGCACGCCGTCGCCGTAGGACGACACCTCGTGCGTGAGCGCGATCGTCAGCGTGGTGTCGACCGAGGAGTCCGGCATGACCGACCGCGCGAGGATGTTCGCCTGCACGAACCACACGTTCGGGTTCGCGAACACGCCCTGCGCCTTCTTGTGCTCCGCCTCGGCGACGAGGTGGCGCGCCACGTCGACGCCGAACAGGTCCGACTCGTGCAGCCGCGGCTCGCGCGCCGCGAGCTCGAGCAGCCCGCCCGTCGCGCACCCGATGTCGACCACGCGGCCCGGTCGGACGTACGGCTCGACCTGCGCCCACTTGCGCGCCGACGCCTCCTCGAACGCCGCGGCGTACGTCCGGTAGTCGCGCGTCGTGGTCAGGTCGCCGTCACCGGAGACGACGGGGTCGGCGAAGATCTCGCGCACCTCGGCCACGATCCCGTACCGCGCGTACAGCTCCGGCACGGCCGGGTGCGCGAGCTCGCGCCACCGCTCGTCCCCCGCGGCGATCATCTCGACGACGTCCCACGGGCGCGCCGGCCCGGCGGCGGTCCGACCGTGCGCGGTCGTCCCGTCGTCCGGACCGTCGGCGACCGTGTCGTCGCCGTCCAGCTCCACGCCCACGACGCGGAACCCCAGCGCGCGGTACGCGTCGATCACCGCGGGGGTCGAGCACGCGACGACGGTGTCGGCCGGGGTCGGCTCGGCACCCGTCGCGGTGGCGACGCTCGTCACGACGAGGGACGCGAAGCGCGGGCTGGGCGCGACGTCGGGCACCGGCACGACGACGCTCGCCAGCCCCTCGCGCACGGCGACGTTCTCGATCAGCGCCTCGCGCCGGTGGCCGGGCACGGGGTTGCGCCGGGTCCCGGCATGGTTGGCCGACGTCACGACCCACACCACCTCGACGTCGGGGACGCACCGCACGCGCCGTCCGTCGAGGTCCCGGACCAGCCCGGCGCGCAGCGCGCGCAGGTAGTCGACCTGGTAGCGCGTGATCAGGTGGTGGCGACCAGGGAGCAGGACGCGGCGGACGAGCTCGGGTGCAGGCACGAGCACACGGTGCCCGCCCGGCGCCCGCGGCGCAAACCCGTCCCGGGAGCCCGCGGTCAGTCGAACGCGTAGCCCTCGTCCTCGCACAGGGCGCGGTAGGCCACGAGCCCCTCGCGCGCGGACGCGACGTCGAGGTCCACGGACTGCTCGGTCCCCGCGTCGAGCGCGGTCTGGAGCTGCAGGAAGGGCACGCGGACCTGGGCGACCGCGTCGTCGAACTCCGCGGGCACCTTCGTGGACAACGACCCGAGCCGGATCCCGACCGTGGTCATCTCGGCCGCGCCGTCCTGGTCGAGGCCCTCGCTGACGCCCACGAGCGCGTCGCCGACGGCCCGCTCGAGCGGCGGGTCTCCCTCGATGTACATCGCGGCGCACGCGTCCTTCGCGGTGAGCGGCTCGTCGGGGTCCGTCGTGCCCGACGCCGTGCCCGACGCCGCGGGGCCCTGCGGCTCGTCGTCGTCCGGGGAGCAGGCGGCGAGCAGCACGACGGACAGCGACGCCGCGAGGGCGGTGGCGACGGCGCGCCGCACGGGGAAGATCTCCATGGACGCCATGAAACCACCCCCTCCTGGGGAACCCGCTCCCGAGCGGTGGAGACGGGCCGCACGCCCTAGCCTCGTCTGATGGCGACGCCACCCGGTCCCACGTCCGCCGAACCCGACGAGCCACGCTCGCCGAGCGTGTGCGTGCTCGCGCTCACGCCGATGCTCACGATCGAGATCGAGCCGGCCGGACCGCACGAGGCGTCCCCCGAGATCCACGTGCACCCGGGCGGCCAGGGCCTGTGGCTCGGCCGCATGGCCTACTCGCTCGGCGCGCACGTGATCGTGTGCGGCCCGTTCGGCGGCGAGACGGGGCAGGTCGCGGCGCACCTCGCGCGCGCGGAGCACCTCGACGTGCGGGCCACGCAGACCGGCGGCAACGGCGGGTGGGTGCACGACCGCCGCAGCGGCGAGCGCACCGAGGTCGTCACGATGGACCCCTACCCGCTGAACCGGCACGAGGTCGACGACCTGTACGGGACGGTGCTCGTCAGCGCGCTGGACGCGGGCGTGACCATCCTCACCGGCTCGGAGACGGCGATCGGGGTGCCTGCGAGCTTCTTCGCCCGCCTCGCGAACGACCTGCACGCGTCCGACCGGACGGTCGTCGCGGACCTCTCCGCCGACCAGGCCCGCGCCGTCGCCGAGGCCCCGGGCGCCGTCCTGAAGATCAGCCACGAAGAGATGGTCGACGGCGGCTTCAGCCCCGACGACTCCGAGCAGTCCCTGCTCGTGGCGGCGCAGGACATGGCGGCGGCGGGCCCGCGCGCCGTCGTCGTCTCCCGGGCGCAGCACCCCTCGCTGCTGGTCACGCGCGAGCACACCTACCGCATCCGCACGCCCCGGGTCACGACCGTGGACCACCGGGGGGCGGGCGACTCGATGACCGCGGGGATCGCCGTCGGGCTGGGTCGCGGCCTCGAGCTGCCCGACGCCGTCCGGCTCGGTGCCGCGGCGGGCGCGCTCAACGTGACGCGCCGAGGGCTCGGCACGGGCCGCCGCGACCAGATCGAACGCTTCGCGCGACGCGTGACCGTGCGCGAGACCTGAACCCGAACGGACCGACCCAGGAGGACCTCTCGATGCGCGCACTCGTGACGAACGACGACGGGATCGAGTCCGCCGGCCTCTCCGTGCTGGTGGGCGCGGCGCTCGACGCCGGCTACGAGGTCGTGGTCGCGGCCCCGGCCCGCGAGTCGTCGGGAGCGAGCGCGTCGCTCCTCGGCGCCGAGCGCGACGGGCGGCTCGTGGTGGAGCCGCGCGGCGCGCCCGGGGTGCCGGAGGGCGTCGAGTCGTTCGCGGTGCGCGCCGCGCCGGCGCTCATCGCGTTCGTCGCGGCGTACGGGGGGTTCGGGCCGAAGCCGGACCTCGTGCTCTCCGGGGTGAACAAGGGCGCGAACACCGGGAACGCGATCCTGCACTCTGGCACCGTGGGCGCGGCGTTCTCCGCGACCGCGCACGGCATCGCCTCGATCGCGGTGTCGGTGGACGCCACGGAGCCACGGCACTGGGAGACGGTCCGGTCGGTGACGGACCACGTCCTGGGCTGGGTGCGCCGGACACCGCTCGACGGCCGCACGCTCAACGTCAACGTGCCCGACTGCGCACCCGACAGGCTGCGGGGGCTGCGCAATGCGCCGCTCGCGACGTTCGGCCTGGTGCAGGCCAGCATCCACGAGGACGACGACCGCCACCTCATGCTCCAGTACTCGGGGACGGAGCGGCACTCCGAGCCCCACTCCGACACCGGTCTCCTCACGCGGGGGTGGGCCACCGCGACGCTGCTGCGGGCACCGTTCGCCGACCGCGACCTCGAGGTGCCCGAGCTCACCACGACGCCGCCGGGCTGACGGTCGCCGCGCCGGGTCGCCGACCGCGGTCGCCCAGGGGCCGCTAGCCCCCCGGGCGTCGGTCGGCCGCCTCGTCGTGCGCCGAGTCGCCGTCGGCCGCCGCGCCGTCGGGCCCGACCTCTCGCCACTCCTCCTCGCGGACCGCGGCGTTCTCGGCCGTGCGCTCCCGTTCCTCGATCGCCTCGTGGCCCGGGCCCGCGAACGCGCGGGAGCGTTCCTCGCCCTCCGCCGTGCCGCTGAAGAATGCCGACTCGGCCGCTTCGGGGACCTCCTCGTCGGTGCGTGCACCGTCCTGGGCGGGGAGCAGCTCCGTCCGGTCGTCGTCCGGCCGGGCGCCCGCCCGGGTCCCGCCCCCGGCGGCGCGCAGCCGCCCGACGACGACGGGCGCGTCCGCACGCAGCGCACCCCGGTTCGTGGGCAGGCGAGGGGGCCGGGCAGGCGGCACCGGGAGGTCCGCGGCAGGTGCGGTGCCGACGGCGGGTGCCGTCCCGTCCCCGCCGGGCGAGGACGGCTCGTGCCCCGTCGCGGACCCCGCGTCGTCGGGGAGCAGGGACCACGCGTCCGCGAGCCGGTAGCGGGGCAGCGCCCCGGGCGCGGCGCGCTGGAGCCAGTCCACGAGACCCTCGCGGACGAAGCACCGCAGGTCGAACAGCGTGGGCGCGTCGCTCGCGCTGACGAGCGCGCGGACGCGGACGTATCCGCCGACCGCGTCGGTCACCTGGAGGATTCCCACGCGCTCGTCCCACAGCTCGGTCAGCGAGAGCAGACGCCTCAGCTCGGCGCGCATCGCTCCGACCGGCGCCGTGAAGTCCAGGTCGAGCTCCACCGTCCCGAGCAGGTCGGCCGCGCGGCGGGTCCAGTTCTGGAACGGCGTCGTCGTGAAGTAGGTGGACGGCATGATGAGCCGCCGGTCGTCCCACAGGTGCACCACGACGTACGTCATGGTGATCTCCTCGATCCGACCCCACTCGCCCTCGAGCACGACGACGTCGTCGACCCGGATCGCGTCGGTGAACGCGATCTGCATCCCCGCGAACACGTTCGCGAGCGACGTCTGCGCCGCGAGGCCCGCGACGATGGAGATCAGTCCCGCCGACGCGAGCAGGCTCGCTCCCGCGGCACGCGCGGCGTCGAAGGTCAGCAGCACGCCCGCGATCCCGCACACGACGATCACCGCGACGGTGAGGCGCCGCACGACCGTGATCTGCGTGCGCACCCGGCGCGCGTGCCGGTTGTCCGCGTTGTCGACGCGGAAGCGCTGCAAGGCCGAGTCCTCGAGGACGAACGCGAACGCGCCCACCCACCAGGCCACGACGACGATGAGTGCGATCAGCAGGAGGTGCTCGACCGCGGGCAGCCACGGCGTGCTCGCGTCGGTCGTGGCCCGCACCGCGAGCCACACCGCCACGACCAGGAGCACCGCCCGGTCCGGACGACGCAGGCGGTAGGACAGGTCTCGCATCAGCTCGTTGCGACGGCCCGCCCGGCGCACGACGGCCGAGAGGATCACGCCCACGAGCAGCGCGACCACGATGCTCGCCGCCACCGCCACCGCCGTCACCAGGAGGTCGGTGGCCCCTTCGATCTCCGGTTCCATGCCGCCAGAGTAGGCACGACGGGCAACGCCCGCGGTCCGGTCCTAGGCTGGCCCGCATGATCTCGTGGGAACGGGCATGCGCGCTGCGTGACGCCGGGCTGCGATGGTCCCCCGTCTCCGGCGACCGTTTCCGGCTGCTGTCCACAGGGTCGACCGGCGACGTGTTCACGGTGAGCGACATGACGATCGAACCGCACGAGTTCGACACGGGCGTGGTCCTGGGCTTCAACGGGACCACGGAGTGGGCGCTCGACTCGGTCGCTCTCGAGGACGCCCTGTGGCACCCGCTCGAGCACCAGCTGCGCGCGCTGCTCGGCAGCACGTTCTGCTCCCTCTCGACGGTGGCGGACGGGTTCGTCGTGCGCACCGACCGGCTCGGCACCGTCCGGGAGTTCGACGCGGCCGACGCCGCCGACGCGTACGCGTCCGCTCTGCTCGCGCTCGTCGAGGTCGGCACCGCGGTGGAGACCTGACCCGTTCGTCGTGGCTCGGGAATCCAGGACGACCCGCCCGGACGCGCGACACGTACCTTCTTCACACCCTGAGCACAGGGTCGGCACCGCATTCGCCGCCGTCCCCCGCTCGAAGGTGACCAGCCGGACGCGTACCTGGTTCATGATGGGACGAGCCGACAGACGGACCGGCCCTGCGAACGCACCGGCCTCTGCCGGCGTCGTCGTGCCCGGGGCCACCGCCTCGCGCTCGACCACCCTCTTCAGCACGACCGTGTCGCGGTGCGGCGCCCTGGTAGCGATCCCACGGCCCGGCGCACCGTGGCCCGCCCTCCCGACGAACGGAACCCGTACGTGACGAAGCACCCGACCCTGGCGCGGCGCCGGCCCGGCACCGCGTGCGTCCTCCACCTCTCCTGCGCAGGCCGCTGAATGGGCCGCCACTCCCAGCAGAGGGTCCCCCTGCTCGTCGCCCTGGCCGTCACGGTCCGCCGTAGCACCCACGCCGTCACGCGCGGCGACCGTCGGCGTTCGGCGTTCGGCGCGGGCGCAGCGATCGCCGCGCTCGCCCTGACCGCGAGCACGACCGCTACCGCGTTCGTCGGGCCGGGGACGTCCACGTCGAGCGCGACCTCGTTCCCGACGACGGCCGGGACCCTGACCCCGACGATGCAACCGCTCGGGGCCGGCACCGTCGAGGCCGCGCACGCCGCACGGGATGCGCTCGTGCAGGCGCAGTACGTCACGAGCGAGGGCGCCGAAGGGATCCCGGCGGGCAGGCTCGAGAAGATCGAGGCGACCCGGGCGCGTCTCAGCGAGGCCCTCTCCGGCACGGCGTCGCAGCACCGGCTGCCCGACGACGCCGACGCACCCACCGCGGACGAGGCACAGGACGCCCCGTCCCTCGCCTCCTCCGACGTCCGCGTCGAGCGGCTCGACGACGCCGCGAGCCGCGGCGGCCTCGGCCGGGCCCCCCTGCTCGAGCAGGAGACGCCGACGCCCGCCGCCGACGAGAGCACCGGACCGGCGTCCGAGGACACCGCGGACACCGCGGACACCGCGGACACCAAGGACGCCGAGGACGCCGAGGCACCGGCGAACTCCGAAGGCACCGAGGGCACCGAGGGCACCGAGGGCACCGACGGCGCGACGACGGACGGCGCAGCGGACGAGACGGCCGACGGCGTGGACACCCTCGACGCTGCCGTCGAGCCTGCTGCCGAGGTGGAGACCCTCACGGCCGAGCTCCGGGCGCTCCTCGACGAGACCGAGACCGGCACGGTCGAGGTCGTCCCCGGCCCGACCCCGGAGGAGGTCGCCGAGCGCAAGGCGGAGGCGAAGCGCAAGAAGGAGCAGCAGGAGAAGGCACAGCTCGACGAGTGGGCGGCCTCGACCGCGTCGTACGGGAACGGCCAGATCCCCTCGTCCGCGCTGTGCGAGCTGTCCTTCGCCTCCGGTCAGCTGCTGCGCTGCGACGCGGCGCACCAGGTCGAGAAGCTCAACACGGCCTACCGTGAGGCGTTCGGGACCGACATCTCGGTGACCGACTCGTACCGCTCGTACGGGTCGCAGGTCGCGGTGAAGGCGACACGCGGTTGGCTGGCCGCCGTTCCGGGCACGTCGAACCACGGGTGGGGCCAGGCGCTCGACCTCGGCGGCGGCCTCCAGAGCTACGGCACCGCGCAGTACACCTGGATGCGGGAGAACGCCCCCGCCTTCGGGTGGGACAACCCGGACTGGGCTCGCGCGGGCGGGTCCAAGAACGAGCCGTGGCACTGGGAGTACGGCGTCCAGCCGTGACCGCGCGACAGGCGACAGGACGCGTCGCGGTCAGCGCGTCAGTCCGGTCGCGATCAGCAGCATCGTCACGAGGAACCCCGTGACGAGGTTGAGCCACAGGAACGTGCGCCAGCCGGTGTTCGCGCGTTCGCAGTCGCCGTCCCGCACGTCGCGGAACCGCAGGACGTTCGCCGCGTACGGCAGCGGGAGCACGACGGCGAGCACGCCCGGCCAGGGCAGCACCGCGAGCACGACGGCGGCCCCGACGTACGCCCCGGCGGCGCCGAGCACGGTCGCGTGCGCGCCGATCACGGTCGCGACCGACCCGATGCCCGCTTCCCGGTCCGCGCGCACGTCCTGCACCGCCCCGAACGCGTGCGAGGCCATCCCCCACAGGACGAACCCGACCAGCACGGGCCACACCGAGCGCGCCGCGAGATCCGCGTCGACGAGGACGAGCGCGTAGAGCAACGGCCCGGCGAAGTGCATCGCGGACGTGAACGAGTCCAGGAACGGGCGCTCCTTGAACCGCAGCACCGGTGCTGAGTAGGCGACGACGCCGAACACCACGAGCAGCAGCGTGAGCGCTGCCCACCCGTCCCCGAGCGCGAGCAACCACAGCACGAGCGGCACGTTCGTCAGCGCGCACGCCCACAGGATCCTGCGGTGGGTCACCCGCGCCGTCCCGGGGTCTGCGAGCGCCCCTTCGATCCCGCCCTTGCGCGGGTTGCGCAGGTCGCTCTCGTAGTCGAACACGTCGTTGATGCCGTACATCAGCAGGTTGTACGGGACCAGGAAGTACAGCGTGCCCACGACGAGCGCGGCGTCGACCCGACCGCCGGTGGCCATGAGGTAGCCGGCGGCGAACGGGTAGGCGGTGTTGATCCAGGAGAACGGCCGGGACGCGGCGAGCACCGCCCTCACGGCTCGACCTCGTCGCCGGTCCGACGGTCCTGGGGGTCGCTGCTGCCCCCCGGGCCACGGCGCCCGAGCACGGTCCACAGCACCGGCATCGCCAGTGCTGCCGCGATCGCGTAGGCGAAGTCCTCGAGCGGGGCACCCCACACGTAGATCCCGAGGATCCGGTCGGGGTGGTAGACGTACAGGTCGGCCGCGATCATGAGCGTGTCGAAGACCAGCGTGAGGACGCACAGCACCAGGACGGTCAGCAGCACCGGTCCGGGGCGCAACCGTCGCAGCCCGCGCCACGACACCGCGACCAGCACGACGAGGACCAGGACGTTGAGCACGATGTTCGTCACGCGCCGCCCCTCTCGTCCGACGGGGCGCCACCCGGTTGCGCCTGCCCTGCCTGCCCTGCCTGTCCTGCCTGCCGTTCCCGCCGGTCCGACAGGACCCGATCGAGCAGCCGCCAGACGACGAGCGCGACGTAGCAGAGCAGGGTGAGGAAGAAGACCTCCTCGATCGGCAGGTCCGGCGCGACGAGGAGCCCGGTCATCCACGGGCTCTCGCCGCGCGCGAAGATCCCGAGCACGAGCCCGGCGACGTCCCACACCAGGAAGCCGACGACCCCGATCCCGACGGTGAGGCCCGCTCGGCGGGCATCGTGCCAGAACGCGAGGCGCCAGCGCCGGTCGATCACGGCCATGCCCCCGATCGACACGATGAGCGCGCCGAGGTAGACGAGTCCCGTCATGCGTCGCTCACCGGCGCTCCGCGGTCGGGGTGCCCAACCGCTCGGGCCGGCGGCTCGCGCTGAGGTAGCCGGGCCGCAGCGGGGTCGGCAGCGGGCGCGACGACGTCTCGCCCAGGAGGCGCTTGGCCACGAGCTCGGCACTGATGAGGCACATCGGGAGTCCCACGCCGGGGATGGTGCCACCTCCGGCGTGGTAGAGCCCGTCGACGCGCGGGGAGACGTTGCCGGGTCGCCACAGCGCGGACTGACGCAACGTGTGCTCCATGCCCAGCGCCCCGCCGCGCCACGCGGAGAGCTCCTCGGCGAAGTGCGCGGGACCGAGGACGCGTCGCGTGACGACCCGGCCGGGGAGATCGTCGATCCCGGCCCACCGCCCCACCTGCGCGACGTACCGGTCGGCGAGCCCTTCCAGGGCCTGCCGGGACGGCTCGTCGGCGCCGAGCGCGGGGTCGGCGGGGAAGGGGACGAGGAGGAACAGGTTCTCGTGGCCGGGTGGCGCGGCAGGACTGTCCGACGACGCCCCGTCCGTCGCGGACGTGCGTGACACGTACAGGGAGGCGGGCTCGGGGATGCGCAGACGGCTCGTCCGGGCGCCACCGGCAGACGCGTCCCCGAGGATCGCCTCGAAGTTGTCCGGCCAGTCGCGTGTGAAGAACAAGGAGTGGTGCGCGAGCTCGGGGAGCTCGCCCCGCACGCCCGCGAGCACGAGCAGCGCGGAGATGCCCGGGTCGTGGTCGTCCCACCACTCCTGCGTCCGGGCGGACCACTCGGGCGCGAGCAGGCGGGTGTCGGTGTGGTGGAGGTCGGCCGCGCTGACGACCACGTCGGCGGGGACCACCTCCCCCGAGGCGAGCCGGACGCCGGTGGCGCGCCCGCGGCGTCGGGCACCGGGCTCGACGACGACCTGCTCGACCTCGCACCCGGTCCGGATCTCCACGCCCTCGGCCCGCGCGAGCCGCTCGATCGCCTCGATGAGCGTGTACATGCCGCCGCGCGGGTAGCGCACGCCGTCGACGAGGTCGAGGTGGCTCATGAGGGAGTAGAGCGCGGGCGCGCGGTAGGGCGAGGACCCGAGGAAGACCGCGTGGTACCCGAGCACCTGGCGCAGCCGCTCGTCCTGGACCGTGCCGGCGGCTCGCTCCGCGAGGGTGCGGCGCAGCAGGCCCGCCAGCCGGGGCAGTCGGCGCAGCACCGCAGCGTCGATCGCCCGGTCGGGCCGCTCGAAGGTCGTGTAGAGGAAGTGGTCGAGCGCGAGCCGGTACGCCTCGCTCGCGTCGTCGGCGTAGGCGTCGATCCGGTCGCCCGCGCCCGGCTCGATCGCGTCGAACCGGGACCGGTTCGACGCGCGCCGCGCGGTGACCTCGAGCATCTCGGCGGTGTCGGACAGTGCCTGCGGGCCCCCGTCGGGCTCGAAGAACACCCGGTAGGCCGGGTCCAGGGCGACGAGGTCGAGGTGGTCCTCGACGCGCTCGCCGAGCAGCGCGAAGAAGTGCTCGAACACCTCGGGCATGAAGTACCACGAGGGCCCGGTGTCGAACCGGAAGCCGTCGATCTCCACCGTGCCCGCCCGGCCGCCGACGCGCTCGTGGCGGTCGAGCAGCGTGACCCGCGCGCCGCCCCGCGCGAGCAGCGCCGCCGTCCCGAGCCCGGCGATCCCCCCACCGACGACGACTGCGCGCGTCGCCGTCACCCGCCCGCCCGCGGTCGGCCGTGGGCCGCGCGGGAGCGGCCGGCGTCGACCGCGGACTGCGAGACCTGACGCGCGACGGCCCGTGCGGCGAGCGCGAGCTTGAGGGGGTCGGGGACACGGACCCGCCGGTCGAGCAGCTCCTGCGGAGAGGTGAGCCCGATCCGTCCCAGCCGGCCGAGCAGGTTCTCGTAGACCTCGAGCGTGGACCGCACCGCCAGGCGCGGGCGGACGGGGAGGCCGGGGAGCGCGGCGCGCGCGGCGTCCAGGTCGGCGCGCACCTCGGTGAGGACCGCCTCGACGTCCTTGCGCTCGAGCCGCTCGGGGTCGACTCCCGGCAGGTAGCAGCGGCCGAGCTCGCCGTAGTCCGTGCGCAGGTCGCGCAGGAAGTTGATCTTCTGGAACGCTGCGCCGAGTGCGCGTGCACCGTGGGTCGTGCGCTCGTCGGCGGTCCGCAGCGGCTCGCGCGCCGTGCGCCGTGCGTTGAGGAACACGGCGAGGCACATGAGGCCGACGACCTCTGCGGACCCGTAGACGTAGGTCTCGTAGCTCGCCCGGTCGTGCACCTGCACCGAGAGGTCGGCGCGCATGGAGGCGAAGAACGGGTCGATCTCGGCGTGCCCGACACCGCAGCGCCGCGCGGTGCGGGCGAACGAGTGGACGACGAGGTTCGTGGACCAGCCGCGGTCCAGCGCACGTGCGGTCTCCTGCTCGAGCTCGTCCAGCAGGACGCCCGCCCCGTCGCCCCGTCGGGTGTCGACCACCTCGTCCGCGACGCGGACGAGACCGTACACGGCCTCGATCGCGGTGCGCGTCCTGGGGTCGAGGAGCCGCGTGCCGAGGCCGAACGACGTCGAGTAGCCCGACAGCACGACCCTGCTCGCCAGCTCGGCCGTGCGGTCGTAGAGGCGCGCCGACGGGTCGCTCGACTCGTCCACCTCGTCCACCCCGTCCACGCGCCACCTCGATCTCCGTGCCCCCGGACGTCACCCGGAGCAATTACTCAGCATGCTGAGCAACAATACTCGCACGGATCGTGGGCGCGCACGAGCCGACTCACCGCCGGGCGGGGACCTCGATCCTGCGCGCCCCGGCCTGCCAGGCCTCCCACGCCGACGCGATGATCTCCTCGAGGCCGTTCGACGCGTGCCAGCCGAACAGCTCGTTGATCCGCCGCGGGTCGCCCACGAGCTGGGGCGGGTCCCCCGCTCGGCGCGGCTCGATCTCCGCGGTCACGTCCAGCCCCGACGCCTTGCCGATCTCGTCGATGACCTCCCGGACGGACGAGCCCTCGCCGGTCCCGACGTTGAAGACGTCGAACGGACGCTCGTCGACGTCGAGGTACTCGAGCGCCGCCAGGTGCGCCTGGGCGAGGTCGAGCACGTGGATGTAGTCACGGATGCACGTGCCGTCAGGGGTCGGGTAGTCGTCGCCGAAGATCGTGGGCTGCTGCCCGCGCTCCAGCCGGTCCAGCACCATCGGCACCAGGTTCAGGACGGCGGGGTCGCCGAGCTCCGGCCACCCCGCGCCCGCGACGTTGAAGTACCGCAGCGCGACGAACCGCAGCCCCCACGCGCGGTTCGCGGCGCGACCGAGCCACTCCCCCACGAGCTTGGTCTCGCCGTAGGGGTTGATCGGCTCGGCGTGCAGCTTCTCCTCGACCATCGACACCGACGGCATGCCGTAGGTCGCGGCAGAGGACGAGAAGACGAGCCGGTCCACCCCGGCCGCCTGCATCGCCGTCACGAGGTTGGTGAAGCCGCCGACGTTCTGCTGGTAGTACCACGCGGGCTTCTCGACCGACTCACCGACCTGCTTGCGGGCGGCGAAGTGCACGACGGCGCGCACGTCGTTCTCCGAGAGCGCGCGCGTGAGGACGTCCACCGCCTCGGGCGCGGCGACATCCACCTCGACGAGCTGCGCGTCCCCGACGCGCTCGGCCCGACCCGTGCTCAGGTCGTCGACCACGACGACCTTCTCGCCCCGCTCCTGCAGCAGTCGCACCACGTGCGCGCCGATGTATCCCGCCCCGCCGGTCACCAGAATCGTCATGCGGTCAGCCTAGCGGCGGCGCCTGGCCGGACCCCGGGCCGTCCGGCGCGACCGCCTCGACCGGCTCGACCGGCTCGGGCCTCAGTGGTGCGCCGACGTCTCCGTCCGCCGCATGTCGGGCGGCTCGATCTGGAACGTGCAGTGGTCCACGTCGAAGTGGCCGCTGAGGCAGGTCTTGAGCCGGCGCAGGACGTCCGTACCCTCCCCGCGCTCGAGGCGCTGCGGCTCCACCTCGACGTGCGCCGACATCACCGGCACCCCCGACGTGATCGTCCAGGCGTGGAGGTCGTGCACGCCGACGACCCCCGGCACCCGTTCCATGTGCTCGCGCACCACGTCGAGGTCCACGCCGGGCGGCGTCGCCTCGAGCAGGACGTGGGCGACGTCGCGCAGCAGCATGACGGCTCGCGGCAGGATCATGAGCCCGATCGCGACCGAGGCGATCCCGTCGGCCCGCGGGAAGCCCGCCGCGACGGCGACGCCCGCCGCGACGACCGCCACCGAGCCCAGGAGGTCGCCCAGCACCTCCAGGTATGCACCACGCACGTTGAGGCTCTCGGCCTGGCCCGCGGACAGCAGCCGCAGACCGGCGGCGTTGGCGGCGAGCCCCACGAGCGCGACGACGATCATCACGCCCGCCTGGATCTCCGGCGCCGGCGTACGGACCCTCGCGACGCCCTCGACGATCACCGTGACGGCGACGAAGGACAGGATCAGGGCGTTCGCGAGCGCGGCGAGGATCTCGGCGCGCTGCCAGCCGAAGGTGCGTCGCGTCGTCGTCGGGCGGGACGCGAGCCAGCTCGCGAAGAGCGCGAGGGCGATGCCCGACGCATCGGTGAGCATGTGCCCCGCGTCCGCGAGGAGGGCGAGCGAACCCGAGACGAGCGCACCGACGGCCTCGCCGACCATCACCGTCAGGGTGATGACCAGCACTGCGGCGAGCCGGCGACGGTGCGCGCCCGTCGCCGTGCCGTGCGCGGGGTGACCGCCGTGCGAGTGCCCGCTCACGACGCCGCCTCGGCGGGGAGCGGGGCGAGGGCGACCTGCTCCGCGTCGGCGAGCAGGTGGGCCACCTCCGGACGCAGCAGCCGATACCACGACGAGCGGCCCTCGCGCCGGACGGCGACCACCCCGGCGTCGCGCAGCATCGTCAGGTGCGCCGACACGGTGGACTGCGCGAGCCCGAGCTCGCGCGTGAGGTCGACGACGCGGCGCTCGTCGCCGGTGAGGAGGTGGACGAGGGCGAGGCGGCTCGGCTCGGCGAGGGCGTGCAGCAGCCGAGCCACCGCGTCGTGGTCGTGGTCCACAATTTCCATCGCCATGCAACGATGTTATCGCTCTGCAGCGATGGAAACCAGCCCGTAGCGCTCAGGCCCAGCCGAGCTCGTGCAGGCGGTCGTCGTCGATGCCGAAGTGGTGCGCGATCTCGTGGACCACCGTGATCGCGACCTCCTCGACCACGTCCTCGCGGGTCTCGCAGATCGCGAGCGTCGGGTTGCGGAAGATCGTGATGCGGTCGGGCAGCGACCCGGCGGCCCACATGAGGTCGCGCTCCGTCAGGGGCACGCCCTCGTACAGGCCGAGGAGCTCCGGGTCGTCGGCTGGCGCGTCGTCCTCCACGAGCACGACGACGTTGTCCATCTGCGCTGCGAGGTTCTCGGGGACCAGGTCCAACCCGTCGCGCACCGCGTCCTCGAACTCCTCGCGTGTCATCTCCGCCGCATCCGCCATGCTGTCATCCTGCCGCACCCGTCGCGTACACTTGCGGTCGCCCTTGGCCCCCATCGTCTAGCGGCCTAGGACCCCGCCCTTTCACGGCGGTAGCACGGGTTCGAATCCCGTTGGGGGTACGCACAGATCGCATCACCGCCGGTGCTCACCAGCCGATTTACGGATCGGGCCGCGGGTGGGATACGATCCTCACGGTTCGAGAGCGGGCCAGCACGACCCCGGGGAATCTCGGTGATAAGGTATGTCCCGCTCACGAAGCAAGGCCCTGTAGCGCAGTTGGTTAGCGCGCCGCCCTGTCACGGCGGAGGTCGCGGGTTCAAGTCCCGTCAGGGTCGCGCGAGGCGACAAGCCCGGGCCGGTCGACATCGGCCGCCCGGGTTTTCGCGTCCTGGCTCTGTAGCTCAGTTGGTAGAGCGTTCGACTGAAAATCGAAAGGTCACCGGATCGACGCCGGTCGGAGCCACCACAAGCCCCTCGCCCGCTCAGGGCGAGGGGCTTCGTCGCGCCTGCCGCTTCCCGGCTCCCGACCCGCTGTGCTGCGACGATGCCCGCCCCGGGAGTTGCGGGCAGGTCCGCGGACCGGTTGAGTGGTCACCAGCACCACCGACTGAAGGGCGGAGGCATGAGCGACTGGGTCGACGGGCGGATTCCGCCCGAGGAGCAGAAGCCGACTGTCGGACAGCTCGTCGAGCGCCTCTCGGAGCAGGCGACGCGCCTCGTGCGCTCCGAGATCGCCCTCGCGAAGGACGAGCTCACGACGAAGGCGAAGCACGCAGGTATCGGGATCGGGATGCTCGTCGTGGGCGGGGTCCTCGTCCTCTACGGGATCGGGTTCCTCTTCCAGTCCGCCGTCGAGGGTCTCGCGACGGTGTGGCCCGTGTGGTTGGCCGCGCTCGCCGTGGGCGCGGTGATCGTCCTCCTGGCAGCGCTGCTGGCGTTCGTCGGCATCAAGCAGCTCAAGCGAGGCGTTCCGCCGGTTCCGACGGACGCGGTCTCGAGCGTGAAGGAAGACGTCAGCGTCGTGAAGGAAGGACTGCGCCCGTGAGCGCGAACGCATCGGAGCCCAAGCCCGACCGCCGGCAGCTCGAGCAGGAGATCTCCCGCACGCGTGCCGAGCTCGCACAGACCCTCGACGAGCTGACGACACGTGTGGACCCACGGGTCCATGCGTCGAACGCCGCCCGGCAGGCCAAGCAGGCCGCCACGGACACCGGGTCTCTGTTCACGGGCGGGGGGATGCCGGACGAGGACCCGGCGAGGTCGCGCAACGTGAAGATCCTCCTGCTCGGCGCCGCGGCGGGGCTGGCGGTCGTGGCCGCGACAGTCCTCGGACGTCGCTCATGACCGTGCCCGAGCGCCGAGCCTGAGCGGAGAAACGCCTCGGAATCCCGGACGGCGCCGGGGTCCCGGGGCGGTCCTACGTCGCGCTGTCGGGCCGGTCCGCCGGCTCGCTGGCGGCTCCGAGCAGTGCGCGGACCTCGGACTCGCGGTACCGGCGATGCCCGCCGAGCGTACGGATGGACGACAGCTTTCCCGCCTTCGCCCACCGCGTCACGGTCTTCGGGTCGACGCGAAACAGACTGGCGACCTCGGCAGGTGTGAGCAGCACCTCGGACTCTCCATGCATGGACACCACGGCACCTCCCCCTGGCGTGCACCGGTCCGGCTTCGTTCCCGGATCACTTCGGCAGCGCACCACCAGCCACTCCATTGTCGCAGGATGTGGTTTTCAGGCGACTTGACGGACGGGTGAACTAGGGACCCTATGAGCCCAAAGAGCCTAAAGGGCTCCGTGCGGCATACGGCCCGTTGCTCCGCCCCCGCGCGTGCGACGCGCCCGACGAGTGGTGACAGTGACGTGCGCAGCACCGTCTGAGTAGAGGGAATGCCCCGGGAGCATGTACCGTTGGACTCTGAACAGACGAAATTACACCCCGGGGCCGCACGTCTGAGCACGGTGCCGCCCCGCTTCTACGTTGAGGGGGTCGGAGCCATGGGCCGCGGCCGTCAGAAGGCAAAGCAGACCAAGGTCGCTCGAGCGCTGAAGTACTACAGCCCCGAGACGAACTACAGTGCGCTCGAACAAGAGCTCACCGGTCACAGCCACACGGATGTCGTCACCGACTCTCGCCATGGCGGGGAGTCTGCCGACGAGCTCGAGAGCCTGGACCAGCGCTACAACGAGTGGTCCGACGACCGCTGACGTTCGTCGTACACCCTGCTCTCCCTGTGGGCATCTTCACGTCGCACGACGGCGCGACGAGCCACATCACGTGGTCGGTCGCGCCGTCGTGACGAAACCGCCGGGCACGAGCATCACCGTCGTGACGGACGCCCGGGGCGGGGCCTCTCAGGCGCGGTAGTCGCCGACGAGTCGCACCGCGCCGGCTCGCACACCCTTGGTCCCGACGACGAGGTCGTCGTCGGCCGAGCCCGTGGTCGCCGGGTCGTGCGCCGCGACCGAGCCGAGCACCCAGGCGGGCAGGCCCAGCGCGGCGCAGCGCGCCAGCGCCGCGTCGACGCCGTCCGCTCCGACGATCGCGACCATGCCCACACCCAGGTTGAGCGTGCTCTCCAGGTCTCCACGAGGCACGCCGCCGAGGTCGCGGACCAGCCGGAACACCGGCGGCACGTCCCAGCTCGAGCGGTCGACCGTCGCGACCAGTCCGGCGGGCAGCACGCGCGCCAGGTTGGCGGCGAGCCCTCCCCCCGTGACGTGGGTGAACGCGTGCACCTGCGCGTCGTCGTCGGCCGCGAGGGCGAGGCAGTCGCTCGCGTACACACGCGTCGGCGTGAGCAGCTCCTCGCCGACCGTGCGGCCGAGGTCGTCGACGTGGCGCTCGAGGCCCCACCCGGCGTGCTCGAGCACCGCCCGGACGAGCGAGTAGCCGTTCGAGTGCAGGCCTGACGACGCCATGGCGACGAGCACGTCACCCTCACGCACACGGTCCGGCCCGAGCAGCGCGTCCGCCTCGACGACGCCCGTGGCCGCCCCCGCGACGTCGTACTCGTCCTCGCCGAGCAGGCCCGGGTGCTCCGCCGTCTCGCCACCGACGAGCGCCGTGCCCGCGACCTCGCAGGCTGCGGCGATCCCGCGGACGATCCCCGCGATGCGCTCGGGGACGACCTTGCCGCACGCGATGTAGTCCGTCATGAACAGCGGCTTCGCGCCGACCACGACGATGTCGTCGACGACCATGCCGACGAGGTCGAACCCGATCGTGTCGTGCACGTCGAGCGCCTGGGCGATGGCGACCTTCGTCCCGACGCCGTCGGTCGAGGTCGCGAGCAGCGGGCGACGGTACCGGGTGAGCTCCGCCGCGTCGTAGAGGCCGGCGAACCCGCCGACGCCACCGAGCACCTGCGCGCCCTGCGTACGCCGGACGGCGTCCTTCATCAGCTCGACGGCCTTGTCGCCCGCCTCGGTGTCGACGCCGGCGGCGGCGTAGGTCAGGCCAGTGGGCTCGGGCACGTCGGCAGTCACGGTCGTGGGCTCCAGGATTCGTGGGGGGTGGGCTCGGGGCTCGTCGGGCGGGCTTCGCGCGGACGGACAGGTCAGGGGTGCTGGAGCGCGCCGCCGCCGCCCGCACCCACGGCGATCGAGCGCAGACCGTCCTCGGGAGCGCCGAGCGGCAGCTCGGACTGCTCGAGCAGGTTCTTGCCGAGCTGGTCGTCCGGCGGCAGCTCGATCGGGTACTTCCCGGTGAAGCACGCTGCACACAGCTGGGACGAGGGCTGCTCGGTCGCGGAGATCATGCCCTCGGTCGAGATGTACCCCAGGGAGTCGGCACCCAGCGACTGGCCGATCTCGTCGGGCGAGAGGCCGTTCGCGATCAGCTCGGCGCGCGACGCGAAGTCGATGCCGTAGAAGCACGGCCACTTGACGGGCGGCGAGCTGATGCGCACGTGCACCTCGGCGGCTCCGGCCTCGCGCAGCATGCGGATGAGGGCGCGCTGCGTGTTGCCGCGGACGATCGAGTCGTCCACGACGACGAGTCGCTTGCCCCGGATCACGTCCCGCAGCGGGTTGAGCTTCAGCCGGATGCCGAGCTGGCGGAGCGTGTCCGACGGCTGGATGAACGTGCGCCCGACGTACGCGTTCTTCGTCAGCCCCTGCCCGAACGGGAGCCCCGACTCGGCGGCGTAGCCGACCGCGGCCGGCGTCCCGGACTCGGGGACCGGGATCACGAGGTCGGCGTCGACGGCGTGCTCGCGCGCGAGCTGCCGGCCCATCTCGACCCGCGCGGCGTGCACGGACCGCCCGTTGATGCTCGTGTCGGGGCGCGCGAGGTAGACGTACTCGAAGACGCACCCGGCCCGCTCGACGGGCGCGAACCGCGTCGACCGCAGCCCCTCCTCGTCGATCGCGATGAGCTCGCCCGGCTCGACCTCGCGGACGAAGGACGCACCCACGATGTCGAGGGCCGGCGTCTCGCTCGCGACGACCCAGCCCCGCTCGAGGCGGCCGAGGACGAGCGGGCGCACACCCTGCGGGTCACGGGCCGCGTAGAGAGTGTGCTCGTCCATGAAGACGAGCGAGAACGCGCCGCGCAGGTGCGGCAGCACCTCGAGCGCCGTCGCCTCGAGCGTGTGGTCGTCGTCGCCCGCGAGCAGGGCGGTGACGAGAGCGGTGTCCGTCGTGTTGCCGCGCGCGAGCTCACCGCGCCGCTGGCTGCCGTAGCGCTCGGCGACGAGGTCGACGAGCGCCGCCGAGTTCGTGAGGTTGCCGTTGTGCCCGAGCGCGACGGTCCCTGCCGCGGTCGCGCCGAGCGTGGGCTGCGCGTTCTCCCACGTGACCCCGCCGGTCGTGGAGTAGCGGCAGTGCCCGACGGCGAGGTGTCCGGTCAGGGCGTTGAGTGCGGTCTCGTCGAACACCTGCGAGACGAGGCCCATGTCCTTGTAGACCAGGATCTGCTCGCCGTTGCTCGTCGCGATGCCGGCCGACTCCTGGCCGCGGTGCTGCAGGGCGTAGAGGCCGAAGTAGGCGAGCTTGGCGACCTCCTCGCCGGGAGCCCAAACACCGAAGACGCCGCACGCGTCCTGCGGCCCCTTCTCGCCGGGCATGAGGTCGTGGTTGAGCAGTCCATCTCCGCGGGTCGCCACGTGCTCCAGTGTCCCACAGGGCCCCGCCCGGGACCGAAGCCCGAGTTCAGAGCCCCGTCAGCGCCCAGCACGTCTCTGGACCCCTCCAGTGCTGACAGCTGTGTGGCCGTGTCGTGTCAGCGGTCGCGCAGGCTCCGGCGGTCGGCGAGGACGGCCCAGAGGCCACCGATCGCCGCTCCCAGCGCGGCGCCCGCGACGAGGATCACCGTGAAGTAGACGCCGGGCTTGAACACGCTCTCGGCCGCGTCGGACTGCAGCCAGCTGCCGCCCACGCCCAGCGCGACGACCAGACCCAGCACGATCCCGACGCCGATGAACCGCCCGTACCGCGGCGCGCGTCGAACCGCGGTCGGGTCGACGACGTCCTCGACCTCGACCTCGCCCGGCACCGGAGACTGCTCTTCGCTCACGCCAGCGACTCTACCCGCGCGACCTGGACCGCCGGCGCGCTCTCCCCGAGCTGCCGTGCCGGGACGCAGCGCGGCCCGGGTCTGCCAGACCCGGGCCGCGCTGCTCGGCTCACCGTGCGGTCATCCGCACGTGATGCCCTCGTACGCGACCTTGTGCTGCTCGTAGCGCGGCGCCGAGCCCGGGACGTAGCCCGCGACGGTCACGGAACCGGCCTCGAGCGACGTGTCCCGCACGGCGTACGACTGGTACGCCGACGCGCCCGGCTGCACCCCGGCGAACCGCTTCTCGCCGAACGGGGTGTAGTGCCGGACGTCGATCGCGACGTCCTCGCCGTTGGTCGCCCGCACCGCGAGGTACGCCTTCCCGGCGAGGCAGCGCGCCTGCACCGTGACGCCCACGTCGACCCCCGTCGGAGGCGCGGAGGCCTCGACCGTGACCGGGACGCGGGTGACGGTGCCGCTCGGGTCCGCGACGACCCACAGGTCGTACGCGCCCTCCGCGGCGTCGTCGGGCACGCTCGCCGTGAGCGTCGCCGCGCCGTCGGTCACCGTGGCGGTGCCCGCCGGCTGGCCCGGCGACGCCGGGTCGAACTCGTCGTCGCGGGCCACCAGGTAGCCGGTGACCTCGGTGTTGAGCGGCGAGCCGAGCGACGTGAGGTCGAGGTGCGAGAGCGCGACGCTCACGTCCTCGCCCGCGTCGACCGGACCGGGCAGCTCGTCGACGACGACGCGCGACCGCGCGAACGACGGCGACACCGGGCTGTTGTCCTGCAGGTAGGCGATCCACGCGTCCCGGTCGATGAGACCCGAGTCGCTCGCGTCCGTGCCCTGCGTGAACACCCGGAAGTTGTCGCCGCCGGTCGCCAGGAACGAGAACGTCGCGACGCGGTACTCGCCTGCGGGATCGACCGGCTCGCCGTCGATCGTCACCGAGAGGACGTTGTCGCCCGGAGCGGCGTTCGGGTCGGCGGAGCTCGCCGTCCACGACACGTTGTCCGAGAGGCCCAGCGCCAGGTACGGGCGGGACGGCCGGTTGCCGTTCGCGTCGGTCTGCCACTGCTCCTCGAGCATCTCCACGACCTGCTCACCCGTGAGAGTCACGGTCCACAGGTTGTTGACGAACGGCAGGACCGCGTTGGCCTCGGCGTAGGTGATCACGCCGTCGTCGCCGTAGTACAGCTCGTTGCGCAGACCACCGGGGTTGACGACGCCGAGGTCCGCGCCGCCGCGGTCCGGGTCGGCCAGCGTGTCGCGGAGCGAGTTCGCCACGAGGTTGCCGAGCGCGGACTCCGACGCCCGGTCGTCCCGGCCACCCGTCGGCGGTACCGTCACCGGCGGCGCCACGTAGACGCCGTCGACGTACGAGCCGCCCGTGAACGCGGTCGTGATGTCCTGCGTGACCTCGCCGACCGGCTGCGAGCCGATGACCTCGGCCTCGGCGAGCGCCGGGTCCAGGACGTCCTTGACCGCCTGGACGCGCGGGTACGTCTGGGCGAGCTCCTCCCACGGCGTCGACGTCCGTGGCACGTTGACGACGTCGTAGCTCACGACGTCGTCGGTCGCGGTGTCGATCTCGAGCGTGATGTGACCGATGTTCTCGCCGTAGCTCCCGGTCTGGATGACCGGGCGCGTGCGGGTCTCGTCACCGGGGACCGGCGCCTCCCACGCGTACTGCTTGTGGGTGTGACCGTTGAGGATCGCGTCGACCGACGCGTCGGTGTCCTCGACGATGCTCGCGAAGGCGCCGCCCGCGGCGAGCTCGTCCTCGAGGGTCGCGCCGTCCGGCGTGCCGGCACCCGCGCCCTCGTGGTACATCGCGACCAGGACGTCGGCCTCGCCGTTCGACTCGTCGCCGTCCTGGAGCTGGGCGGCTACCCGGTTCACCGCCTCGACGGGGTCACCGAAGTCGAGGTCCGCGATGCCGGCCGGGGTGACGAGCGTCGGGGTCTCGACCGTCACCGCGCCGATCACACCGACGCGCACCCCGTCGACGTCGAGCACGTCGTACTCCGGCAGCGCCGGGTCCTGCGTGCCCTTCGCGTAGACGTTCGCACCGAGGTAGCTCCAGTCGGCCTCGTCGGTGACGCGACCGGCGAGATCGTCGAACCCCTTGTCGAACTCGTGGTTGCCCACCGCGGAGCTCGCGAGCTCCAGCGCGTTCAGCACGTCGATCGTCGGCTGGTCGTCCTGCGACGAGGACGCGAAGAGCGACGCGCCGATGTTGTCGCCGGAGGACAGGAACACGGTGCCGTCGGGGTTCTCGGCCCGCAGCTCCTCGATCGTGCCCGCGAACGAGAGCGTGTTGTTGGTGACCACGCCGGTGTCCCGGTTGGTCACGTACGGCTCGATCCGACCGTGGAAGTCGTTGATCCCGAGCAGGTCGATCGTCGTGGTGCCCGGCTCGACGTCGCCGCCCAGCTCGAGGCCGACGAGCACCGGGTCGTGGTCGGACGACCGGAACGGCGTCGTGTCGTAGAGGATCGACGCGTTGTAGTTGTAGCGGCTGTACTCGTTCGCGATGGGCTCGACCGAGTTGATGTTCCACACGTCGGTGCCCGTCACCGCGGCAGCGGCGGACGGCGAGGCGAACACGTGGTCGAGCGACCCGACGTACCCGTCGAAGAGATACGTCTCCTCGCCGGTCGAGGCGCCCAGGTCGACGTAGCCCGCGTCCTTGAGGACCTCCAGCGGGTCCTCCATCGAGTAGGAGTTGAAGTCGCCCGCGAGCAGGACCTTGTCCGTGCCCGCGTCCGCCGCGACGTCGTCCGCGAAGCCGACGAGCGCCGTCGCCTGCTTGACCCGCGACGCGTTGGACGCGCCCTGGCCGTCGCCCTGGTCGGCGTCCTCGCCCGAGCCCGAGCCCTTCGACTTGAAGTGGTTGGCGACGACGAGCACGTCGTCGTCCACCGATGCGAGACCGTCAGCGGGCTGGAACACCTGCGCGAGCGGCTCGCGCGCGTTGCCGAACGCCGGGTCGTCGAGCAGGATCTGCGAGGCGCCGACCGGCTCGGCCGTGTCGACCTGGTAGATGTACGCGAGACGGATGACGTCCTCGTCGTCGGGCAGCGCCGCCGGGGAGGGCACGAACGCCCACTCGTCGGCGCCCGCCTCCTCGTTGAGCGCGTCCACGAGGTCGGAGAGCGCCTGGTCGCGGTCCTTGCCGAACGGCTCGGAGTTCTCGATCTCCATGAGCGCGACCACGTCCGCGTCGAGCGCGTCGATGGCGGCGACGATCTTGGTCTCCTGGCGCTCGAGGTTCTCGGCGTCCGCCGCACCTCGCGCGTCACAGCCCGTGCGCACCGTGATCGGGTTGCCCTCGCGGTCGGTGTAGTACTGGCAGCCCGTGAGCTGGTCGCCCGTGGTCGTGAAGTAGTTGAGGACGTTGAACGTCGCGACGCTCAGGTCACCGCCGACCTCGGCCGGGGCGTCCTCTCGCGTGTCCTCGAAGGTCGCCGGCTGGACCTCGTCGGCGTTGCCGTCGTCGCCCGCGCGCAGGTGCGTGAGCGGCTGGAACGTCCAGGCGTCGAACCGGTAGTCGAGCACCACGGGGCTCGTGAACGTGACGTCGGCACCGACTCGCGCAGGGGCACCGCCCGTGAGGTACGGCAGCGGGATGCCCTTGTTGGCGGTGCTGTTGAAGTTGGTCGTCGCGCCGTCGTCGAGCACGACGCCGCGCGCCGCCCGGTCCGCGATCGCGGCCTGGGCCTCGGCCGACCCGGGGCGACCGGCCGACGTCGGCTGGAGGAACGGGTCCGTCCCCGCGGCGAGCAGGAAGGAGCCGTAGTAGTTCGTGTCGTAGTTGTCGGCGATCGTGTAGTCGCCCGCGGGCTGGACGAGCATCCCCTCGAGCGGCTCGCGCTCGGCGTCGGTCGCGGGGAACGCGACCTCGGCGGCCTTCACGGCCTCGGCGGGCTCGTCGAGCACCGACCAGCTGCTCGCACCGGGCGTGATCTGCGTGAGCGTGAAGTACTCGGAGACGACGCCCGTGACCTCGACGTGGTCGCCGACCTCGAGCTGCTCGGCCGCGGTCTTCGAGTACACGAAGATCGCGTCGGAGGCGTCGTGGTCGTCGCCCAGGTCTCCGCCCGTGCCCTCGGTCTGGAGGTACAGGCCGTCGTACCCGCCCGTGGGGTAGGTCGCGGTGACGACGCCGCGCGTCGTGACGGTCTGGCCGACGAGCGGGCTCGCGGCTCCGGAGCCCTGGATGTCGGCGATCGGCACGACCTCGCCCGGCTCGGGGTCCGGGTCGGGGTCCGGGTCCGGGTCGGAGCCGCTGTTCTGCGGCGTCACGGCGTCGAGGAGGCCGAAGTCCGCGCTGTTGTCGTCGGTGTCCGCGAAGCCCGTGCGCTGGAGCGACCCACCCGCGTTGTTCGCCCGGCCGGCCGGGGCGGCCGTGGTCTCGAACGTGTTCGAGCTGCCGTACCCGAGCAGGTCGACGACGCCGTCCGTGCCGGCGAGGTCGCCCACGCCCGGGTCCAGCGTCGCGGTCGAGTCGGCGAGCGCGATGGTCCCGTTCTGCCCCTGGAAGGAGACGCCCCCGCTCGCGTCGGGCGTCGGGAGGGACGCTCCGTTCGTGCCGTTCGACGCCGCCTGGACCAGGTAGTACCCGCCGCCGGCGATGCTGCCGGCGAGCTCGATCTTGCCCGTGAAGGCGCTCGACGTGCCCGCGGCGCGGTACTGGACCGACCAGCCGTCGAGCGACACCGGAGCGTCCGTCGGGTTGTAGAGCTCCACGAACTTGTTCGTGTAGGGCGCGTTCGCGCTGCCGCCGCTGAGGTAGGCCTCGTTGATGACGACGGCGTCACCGTCTGGTGCCGCGGTGGCGGCGGGGGCGACGACGGCGGTGAGCGGCAGGGCGAGAGCCACGCTCAGCGTGCTCGCCACCACCCCCCGACGCCGCGAGAAGTGGTGGTGGGACACGCTGACTCCTTCATCTCGTGCGGACGGCCCGGCGGAGCCGACGTCCAGCCACGGCACGCGGCCCGCACTGCCGGGACCATCGCACCGCACTCGTGTGAACGCACGGTTGCAGCCGGATCACCACCGCGAGAACGCTGTGCACGACCTCGTGCGGCAACGCGTCCGCGCGAGCGGCGGCCGATCATGCTCGGACGCTAGACCCCTCCGGCAGTCCCCGCCAGACCTGGCGGCCGGACCGTTACCCACTGGTAACACGGCCATGCCGCGAATCGGACGTCAGCGCCGTCGGGCGGCCTGGAGCGGCAGCAGACCCGACAGGTCCGCACGTTCTCCCGACGCCCGCACGCGGCCGTCGGCCACCGCGTCCGCCCAGTGCTCGGCGCCCGTCGCCAGCCCGAGCCAGGTCTGCGGATCCGTCTCCACGACGTTCGGGGGCGTGCCACGGGTATGGCGCGGCCCCTCGACGGCCTGCACGACGCCGGCGGGCGGGACCCGCACCTCGACCGCGTGCCCGGGCGCGACGTCGGCCAGCTCCTCGAGCGTGAACCGCACCGCGGTCGTCACGTCCTTTCGCTCGGCACGAGAGTCCTGCCACGCGGCGAGCGCCGCGCGGCCGACGGCGGGATCGGTGCGGCGTCGGGCAGGCATGGCACCCGAGCCTAGTCCGCGTCGCCGGACGGGCCGACCGTGAAAAGCACGCGGCGCTCCGCGACGGACGCCTCGCGCAGGGTCGCCCGCACCCGCTCGCCCAGGGGCAGGTCGACGCCCTCCGCACGCGCCCGCACCGCGGGCTCGGCGAGGACGACCTGCCCCCGCGCGGGAGCACCGGGGGGCGCGTCGTCGTCCCGCTCGGCGACGTCCACGACGACGGCGTCGAACTCCTCTCCCTCGCGGCCCGCGAGGACCGCCGCCTCGACCACGTCGAGCGTCGCGCGCTCGAACGACCCGGCGCGCTGTCCCGTGCGCGCCATCGTCCGCGGCAGGCCGGGCAGGGCGTCGAGCACCCAGCGCGGCACCGGCTCGCCCGCGCACAGCGCGAGGCACGCCTCGGTCCCGTACCGGTCCACGAGGCGACGCAGCGGGGCCGTGACGTGCGCGTACTCCGCGGCGATCGCGGCGTGCGCGGCGTCGTGCGGGACCCCGGCATCCTGACCCGTGCCGCCGAACGCCTCGTAGGACGCGCCACGGAACAGGCTCGTCGCCTCGGTCAGGAAGGCCGCGTGCCGCGGCACCGCCGAGTCGAGCGTCGGCAGCAGGTCCGCGTACGCCACCTCGGTCGGCCAGCCGATGCCGAGCGCTGCCGCGGTCCGCCGCAGTCGCTCGACGTCGCGCGGGTCCGCTGCCGGCAGGGAGCGGAAGATCCCGGTGCCGCCGTCGCGCATGATGCGCGCGGCGACGATCCCCGTCAGGAGCGAGATCTGCGCGTTCCAGCCCTCGACGGGCAGGGTCGAGCGCAGCTCGAGCCCGAACGTGCCGTCGTCGCGCGCGACGGTCTCCTGCTCCGGGACGTCGAGCGACACCCCGCCTCGTTCGCGCTCGCGTGCGATCCGGAGCTCGCCCACCTCGCGCAGGAGGGCCAGGGACGCGGCAGCCTCTTGCCCGGTGGTCCCGGCGTCGATCCGCGCCTGCGCGTCGTCGTAGGACAGCCGCTCGCGCGAGCGCACGACGGCGCGTCGCACGACCGCCTCGACCGGCTCGCCCCGGCCGTCGAGCGCGATGCGCCAGACGACGGCGGGCCGGTCCTCGCCCGGCAGCAGGCTCGCGGCGCCCTCCGACAGGACGGGCGGGTGCAGCGGTGTCCGGACGTCGGGCGCGTAGAGGGTCGTGCCCCGCTCGTGCGCCTCGGCGTCGAGCGCGCCGCCGGGCTCGACGAACGCGCCGACGTCGGCGATCGCGTAGTGCACGACGAAGCCGTCGTCCGCGCGCTCGAGGAACATCGCCTGGTCGAGGTCCATCGACCCGGGCGGGTCGATCGTCACGAACGGCAGGGCCCGCAGGTCCTCGCGGCCGCCCCCCGTGTCCCGCGGACCCGCGGCCGCGGCGGCCTCCGCCTCCGCGAGCGCCGCGGCCGGGAAGTCCGACGGGATCTCCAGCTCGCGGCGCAGCGCCGCGAGGGCGTCCTGCACGACGCGGGCGGCGTCGAGGAGACGGGCTGGCGGGACGAGGCGCAGACGGCGAGCAGGCACAGACCGACCCTAACCAGTCGCGTCGTCCCCCACCCGGTGCGGACCGGGGCCGTCGGGCGGACGGACCGCGTGGCCGGACGCGGCGGCGTCGAGCGCGGCCCGTGCCACGACCGCGATCCCGGGGTCCGTGACCTCGAACCCGCCGTCACCGCCGCCGCCCGGCCCCGCGTCGTCGTGCACCGTGCGCTTGGCCGACAGGTGCACCGCGTCGACGCCGGCCGCGACCAGCGCGCCCACGTCCTGGGGGCGCACTCCCCCGCCCGCCATGACCTGGATCCGCCCCTCGAGCGCGTCGTGCGCGTGCGTCGCGAGCGCCCGCAGACGGTCGAGACCGTCGACGCTGCGCGGCGCCCCGCCGGACGTGAGGACGCGCGCGACCCCGAGGTCGACGAGCAGGTCGAGCGCCTCGACGGGGTCGGTCACGACGTCGAGCGCGCGGTGGAACGTCACCTCGTTCCCCGCCGCCGCGTCGACCAGCGCGCGGACAGCCGCCACGTCCACGCGGCCCGCGGCGTCGAGCGCGCCCACGACGACGCCCCGCGCTCCGGCGGCCACGGCCGAGCGGACGTCGCGCACCTGCAGGTCCAGGTCCACGGCGTCGTACGTGAACCCGCCCGGGCGGGGACGCACGAGGACGTGCACCTCGACGGCGGGTGCCCCGCGCTCCACGCCTGCCGCCCGGGCCACGTCGAGCGCGGCGTCGAGCAGGCCTGCGCTCGGCGTCAGCCCTCCGGTCGCGCCGAGCGCGACGCACAGCTCGACACGTCGCGCGCCGACGTCGGCCGCGACACCCACGCCAGCCGGGTCCTGGACGGCGAGCTCGAGCGCGACCTCGCGCCGCTGCGCTCCTGACTGCACGGTGCACCTCCTGGGCGACGGGAACCGCTCCCGCCCGCCGTGCATCGTCTCACCGTGCGGGTCCCGTCAGATCACCCCGAGGGCGAGCATGGCGTCGGCGACCTTGGTGAACCCGGCGATGTTCGCGCCGAGCACGTAGTCGCCCGGCGAACCGTACTCGTCGGCCGTCTCGACGCACCGGTCGTGGATGCCCGCCATCGTCTGCGCGAGCCGCTCCTCGGTGTACTCGAACGTCCACGAGTCGCGCGAGGCGTTCTGCTGCATCTCCAGCGCCGACGTCGCGACGCCACCCGCGTTCGCGGCCTTTCCCGGGCCGAACAGCACGCCCGCGGCCTGCAGGAGCTCCACCGCTGCGGGCGTCGTCGGCATGTTCGCCCCCTCGGCGACGGCGACGACCCCGTTCGCCACGAGCTGCTTCGCGGCGGGCTCGTCGAGCTCGTTCTGCGTCGCGCACGGCAGCGCGACGTCCGCCGGGACGTCCCAGATGCTGCCGTCCTCCACGAGCCGCGCGCCCGGACGACGCGCGGCGTAGTCCCCGACCCGGCCGCGCTCGACCTCCTTGACCTGCCGGAGCAGCTCGACGTCGATCCCCGCCTCGTCGACGACGTAGCCGGAGGAGTCCGAGCACGCGACGACCTGGCCGCCCAGGTCCCGCGCCTTCGCGATCGCGTACGTCGCGACGTTGCCCGACCCGGAGACGACGACACGGCGACCGTCCAGCGCCTCGCGCCGCGTCTCGAGCATGCGCTCGGCGAAGAGCACCGCGCCGAACCCGGTGGCCTCCGTGCGCACGAGCGACCCGCCCCACGAGATGCCCTTGCCCGTGAGCACGCCGGACTCGTAGCGGTTGGTGATGCGCTTGTACTGGCCGAACAGGTAGCCGATCTCGCGCCGACCCACGCCCGTGTCACCGGCGGGCACGTCCGTGTGCTCGCCGATGTGCCGGTAGAGCTCGGTCATGAACGACTGGCAGAAGCGCATGACCTCGCCGTCGGACCGACCGCGCGGGTCGAAGTCGGAACCACCCTTGCCGCCGCCGATCGGTAGCCCGCTGAGCGAGTTCTTGAAGACCTGCTCGAACCCGAGGAACTTCACGATGCCCAGGTACACCGACGGGTGGAACCGCAGCCCGCCCTTGAACGGCCCGAGCGCGGAGTTGAACTCGACGCGAAAGCCCCGGTTGATCTGCACCTGCCCGGCGTCGTCCACCCACGGGACCCGGAAGATGACCTGCCGCTCGGGCTCGCAGACGCGCGCGAGCACGGCGGCCTCGGTGTACATCGGGTGCTTGCGCAGCACCGGACCGAGCGAGTCGAAGACCTCGCGCACGGCCTGGTGGAACTCGACCTCGCCGGGGTTGCGGCGCAGGACGTCGTCGTAGACGGACTGCAGCTGGCTGTCCATGGTGCTCCTCGTGGCTTCCGGGGCGGAAGGAGCAACGGTACGCCCGTACCAGTCTCCGCCGCGCGCGCGTCCGGACCGTCACGGCAGTGGGCGCCGACCCCTCCGGGTCCGGCGCGTCACCAGCTCCAGCCGCGCTCGCTCAGCTCGAGCTCCTCGCGGAAGCGCTCCTCGTCGCGGGCCCGCAGCCCGGCGCGCAGCGGCGCGTCCTCGACCGCGAGGCCCGTCAGCCGGCAGGCCTCGCGCAGCAGCGCGTCGTACGCGCCCTGGACGGCGAGGTAGTGGTGCGCGCGGGCGAAGAGACGTGGGTCGGACTCGATGCGCCGCAGCTCGGTGGCAAGCTCGCTGAGCCGGACCTGGAGCGCGAGCGTCGCCAGGGGGTCCACGGGCCCGTTCCGCCGACGCCCAGGCCGAGGCCGAGGAGCACCACCCGGCGGCCGACCCACCCGGTGCAGCACGAAGACCACCGCGGCGACGGTGCACACCGCCGCGGACCAGAGCATGAGCTGCCACGTCATCGAAGCCACCCTCCGCGGGTTCCGGGGGCCTTGTTCTACCCTAGAGCGCTCGACCGTCGCGGGCCACGCGTCGGGCGACTCCCGACGGCGGGGGCATGGAACCCATCACCCGGGTTGAAACCCTGGTCAGGGGAGAGGACCGGAGGCGTCGCCACCTTCCTTCGAGGACTCCCGCCGGCCCAGACGGTCCTCGCCGCACAGCGGGGCGAGAGGGCCGCGTAGGCTCGCCTGTCCTTGCTGGCGGGAGCACGGAATGCTCTCTAGTCTGGAATGGTTCAAGAGAACGGCACCGGTCGAGACAGCACAGCACAGGTGGCCGCCGCACGGACCGGGCAACCCCCGGAGGAAGCGAGGAGCACCATGTCCGCACCCAGCATCAAGCGCAGCACGTCACGCTTCGAGGCGTCCCAGAAGCTCCAGGGCCACCTCCAGCGCGTGCTCGTCGCGCTCGTGGACCTGCACGTCCAGGGCAAGCAGGCGCACTGGAACGTCACGGGCCGCGGTTTCCGCGACCTGCACCTGCAGCTCGACGAGCTCGTGGACACCGCGCGCGAGCACAGCGACGTCGTCGCCGAGCGCCTGCGCGCCCTGCAGGCCGTGCCCGACGGCCGCACGGAGACCGTCGCCACCACGACCGACCTCTCGCCGTACCCGGCCGGTCTCGTGTCCGTGGGCGACACCGCCGACGCGATCGTCGAGCGCGTCGCGCAGACCGTCGAGGTCGTGCGCGAGGTGCACGACGACGTCGACGCCGAGGACCCGACGACCGCGGACCTGCTGCACGCCGTGATCGACGGCCTCGAGAAGCAGGCCTGGATGATCTCCGGGGAGACCCGCGTGGTCTGAGCGGCGGCCCCCCCCGCCGGCGGCGCGCCCCCCTGCGGGGGGGGCCGCGCCGCCGTCGTCCCGTCGGGTGGCCGGACCGGGCCACTGCTACCGCTCAGTCCTGAACGGCCGCCGGGAGCACATGGACCGTCGCGACGAGCGCGCGGTGGTCGCTGTCGTGGAGCTGGAGGGACTCGACGTCGGTCACGACGTTCTCCCGGTCCGTGACGACGTGGTCCAGGTCGAGCACCGGTGGCTGGCCCTCGCGCAGCGACCACGAGAGGTCGAGACCGCTCCCGGACGACCGGGTCGCGTCGTGGAAGCGGTCCCCGAGCAACCGTCGGAACGTCGCGTGCTCGTACGTGGAGTTGAAGTCGCCGACGAGCACCTGCGGCGTCGGGTCCGCCTGGGCGCGGTCCGCGAGCGCGAGCATCTCGGTGTGCCACACGTCGGTGATCTCGAGCAGCGGCGGCACGGGGTGGACGGCCGTGACCCGGACGGGGGTGCCGTCGACCTCGACGGTCGCCGAGGGCATGGCGAACGTCGAGAACTCGGTCGTGTCCGGGTCGGAGAGCGGCAGCGCGCTCCACAGCCCGCTGCCCGGCGACCCGTTCGCGACCTTGGCGTCGACATGGTGCGGCAGGACGTCCTCGATCCCCGCATCCACGAGCCGGTCGCGGAGCTCCTCGGTGAGCTCGACGACCGCGAGCACCTGCACGTCCTCGTCGCGCACGAGGTCGACGACCTGCTCCGCGTCCGCGGAACCCACCCACGCGTTGACGCCGAGCACCCGCAGCGACGCCGACCCGGTCGCCGCGGCGGGTCCGGGCACGACGTACGGGACCACCCAGAACGCCTGCGCGACGACGCACACCCCGACGACCGCGGCGAGCGCCCCGCGCCGGGCGAGCGCGGCCGCGACCAGGGTCACGGCGGCGAGCGCGGCGACCCACGGCGTGAACCCGACCACCTGCGCGAGGGGTGGGACGGCGTCGTACGGGACGGCCCGCACGAGGGTCATCACGACCACCACCACCGCCAGGGCGGTGAGCAGCACGGTGACGATCCGCCCGCCGGGGCGACGGCGCGTCGTCACCCGCCCGGTCGGGAGCCTCGTGACGGTCGCCGTCGTCATGGCAGGACTCTCGCAGTGTCTCGGTCCTGGCGCGAGGAGGCGCCACGACCTCGCCCGTCGGCCTTCACCGAACCCGCGCAGGGCGGGCCCGGTCAGGTCGGCCGAAGGTCAGCCGAAGATGCCGGGGAGCGTGGCGCGGTGCACTCCGGATGCCTCGTCGAGCGGGATGGTGAACAGCCCCTGGACGTCCAGCGTCTCGCCCGACTCGGACACGAGCGCCGGGTCGGTGCCCGTCTCGCCGATCTTCACGACGGGCACGCCCCGGGCGACGCACGCGTCGACCAGCTGGGACTCGGCGCTGCGTCCGCTCCCGTGCGGCACGGAGACCAGCACGCGCGCGGTCGACTCCGAGAACAGCGCCTCGAACGCCGTGACGCCGTCGCGCTCGGTGATCGCGTCGAGCGACACGGTCGCCCCGACACCGAACCGCAGCGACGCCTCGAGCAGACCCTGGACGAGACCACCCTCGGACAGGTCGTGCGCAGCGGTCACGAGGTCGTCGCGGCTCGCGTTGACGAGCACGCCCGCGAGCGCCCTCTCCGCCGCCAGGTCGACGCGCGGCGGCACGCCGCCGAGGTGGGAGTGCTCGACGTCGGCCCAGGCGGACCCGTCGAGCTCGGGGCGGGTCGTGCCGAGCAGGTAGATGCTCTCCCCTGCCTCGCGCCAGCCGGACGGCGTGGCGTGCGCGACGTCGTCGAGCACGCCGAGCACGCCGACCACGGGCGTGGGGTGGATGGACGAGTCGATCTGGCCGGGCTCGCCCGTCCCGTTGTAGAGCGAGACGTTCCCGCCGGTGACCGGGACGCCGAGCTCGCGGCACGCGTCCGCGAGGCCCTCGATCGCCTCGACCAGCTGCCACATCGAGTCGGGGTCCTCGGGTGACCCGAAGTTGAGGCAGTCCGTCACGGCGAGCGGCCGCGCGCCCGTCGTCGCGACGTTGCGGTAGGCCTCGGCGAGCGCGAGCTGCGCGCCCGTGCGGGGGTCGAGCTTGGCGTAGCGGCCGTTCGCGTCGGTCGCGAGCGCGACGCCGAGGCCCGTGGTCTCGTCGACGCGGACCACGCCCGAGTCGTCGGGCTGCGCGAGCGCCGTGTTGCCCTGGACGAACCGGTCGTACTGGTTCGTCACCCACTCCTTCGACGCGAGGTTGGGCGACGCGAGCAGGCGCAACGCCGTGGCACGCAGGTCGTCGCCGGACTCGGGCCGGTCCAGCCCGTCGGCCAGGACGGTCGAGGCGTTGAGCCCGTCCTGCCACGAGGGCCGGGCGTACGGGCGGTGGTAGACGGGTCCCTCGTGGGCGACCGTCTTCGGGTCGACGTCCACGATGCGCTGGCCGTGGTGGTCGATGGTCAACCGACCGGAGCCGTTGACCTCGCCGACGACGGCCGTCTCGACGTCCCACTTGCCGGTGATGGCGAGGAACGCGTCGAGCTTGTCGGGCGTGACGACCGCCATCATGCGCTCCTGCGACTCCGACATGAGGATCTCGCCCGCGTTGAGCGACGGGTCGCGCAGCAGGACGTCGTCGAGCCACACGTGCATGCCGCCGTCGCCGTTCGAGGCGAGCTCGGAGGTCGCGCACGAGATGCCCGCGGCGCCCAGGTCCTGGATGCCCTCGACCACGCGCGCCGCGTAGAGCTCGAGGCAGCACTCGATGAGCACCTTCTCCATGAAGGGGTCGCCCACCTGGACGCTCGGGCGCTTCGCGGGGACGCCGTCCTCGAACGTCTCGGACGCGAGGATCGACGCGCCGCCGATGCCGTCTCCGCCCGTGCGCGCGCCGAACAGGATGACCTTGTTGCCCGTGCCGGACGCGTTGGCGAGGTGGATGTCCTCGTGCCGCAGCACGCCGAGGCACAGCGCGTTGACGAGCGGGTTGCCCTGGTAGGACGGGTCGAACACGAGCTCGCCGCCGATGTTCGGCAGGCCGAGCGAGTTGCCGTAGCCGCCGACGCCGGACACGACCCCGTGCACCACGCGTGCCGTGTCCGGGTGGTCGACGGCGCCGAAGCGCAGCTGGTCCATGACGGCGACGGGGCGGGCGCCCATCGAGATGATGTCGCGCACGATCCCGCCGACACCCGTGGCCGCGCCCTGGTAGGGCTCGACGTAGGACGGGTGGTTGTGCGACTCGACCTTGAACGTCACGGCCCAGCCGTCGCCGATGTCGACGACGCCCGCGTTCTCGCCGATGCCGACGAGCAGGTGCTTCTTCATCTCGTCCGTCGTCGCCGTGCCGAACGTCGACAGGTGCACCTTGGAGGACTTGTAGGAGCAGTGCTCGGACCACATGACCGAGTACATGGCGAGCTCGGCGGCCGTCGGGCGGCGGCCGAGGATGTCGCGGATGCGCTGGTACTCGTCCGGCTTGAGGCCGAGCTCGGCGAACGGCTGGGCCTCGTCCGGCGTCGCGGTGGCGTGCTCGACGGTGTCCAAGGTCGGTCGAGCGGCGGAACGGGCGGCAGAGCGTGCAGAAGCCTGTGATGCGGGGGCGGTCATCGGTTCCCTCGGGTGGGCGCTGGCGGGAGGCGCACGACGGCGCGGGGCCAGTCTAGCCGCGCCTCCCGAGGGCCGGTCGTGCGCAGCCGTTCCCGCAGGTAGCGCACCGCCGGCGCGTCGGTCATCGTCGCGCGCCACACCACCGTCACGGGCCGCGTGGGGACGGGCTCGCGCACCGGGACGGGCACGACGTCGGACGGCAGCGGCCCGCGCCCCAGCCGCGGCACGAGCGCGACCGCGAGACCGTGCGCGACGAGCTCGACCTGTGACGCGAACTCGAGGCACCGGTAGTCGATGCGCGGCACGCGCGGCTGGGTCGCGAACATGTGGCAGAACCACTCGTAGCAGATGGTTCCGTCCGGGGTGCAGACCCAGGTCTCGTCGAGAAGGTCCGCCGGCGTGAGGACGGCGCGCGCGGCCAACGGCGAGGAACGGTGCACGAGGACGTCCGCCTCGTCACGGAACAGCTCCTCGCGTCGCAGGCTGGGCGGCACGGTGAGGCCGACGCCCTCCCAGTGGTGCACGAGCGCGAGGTCGAGCGTCCCCGCGGCGACCGCCGCGACCGCGTCCCAGGGCTCGGCCTCCTGCACGACGAGCCGCAGGTCCGGCTCGTCGGCGCGCACCGTCGCGGCGAGCGGCGCGACCATCCCGCGCACCGCGGTCGAGAACGTCCCGAGCCGGACGGTCCCCGTGGGACGCGCACCGGCGTCGTGCAGGCGCGAGCGCAGAGCCTCCACCTGCGCCCGCAGCACGAGCCCCTCGTCGACGACGCGGCGGCCGGCGGCCGTGAGCACCACGCCCCGGCCTTCACGGTCGAGCAGACGGACACCCAGCTCGCGCTCGAGCCGCTTGACCTGCTGCGACACGGCCGACGGCGTGTACCCGAGGTCCCGGGCGGCGGCGTGCACGGTTCCCGTGCGGTCGACCGCGACGAGCGAGTCCACGGCGGCGAGATCGATCATCCCGACAGGCTACCGTGCAGCAGCGCTACCGGGAACAGCGTAATTTCATTCGCTAGACGTGCACGGTACGACCGGGAACCATGTCTGCATGCCGCTGCGCCCGTCCCTGCTCGCCACCCTCGTCGCCGTCATCTGGGGCGCGAACTTCGTCGTCATCGACCTCGGACTCGGCGACGTCCCGCCGACGCTCTTCGTCGCGATGCGCTTCACCGCGGTGCTGCTGCCCGCGATCTTCCTCGTGCCCCGCCCGGCGGCGAGGTGGCGCGACGTCCTGCTCGTCGGGGCCTTCATGAGCCTCGGCCAGTTCGGCCTGCTCTACACCGCGCTCGCGCTCGGCATGCCCGCCGGTCTCGCGTCCCTCGTCCTGCAGGCCCAGGTCGGTCTCACCGTGCTGTTCGCCGCGGCAGCGCTGCGCGAGGTACCGACCCGCTGGCAGCTCGCCGGGGTGCTGGTCGGGGCGGCCGGGCTCGTGGCCGTCGGACTGGGCCGCAGCGCGACGACGCCCGCCCTCGCGTTCGTCGTCACGCTCGCCGCGGCGGCGTCGTGGGCGACCGGTAACGTGATCCAGCGACGCTCGGGACGTGGCGCGCTCGGTCGTCCGCTCCGCGGTTCTCCCGCACGGGGCGCGGCGACCTGGACGGACGGGTTGTCGATGACCGTGTGGTCCGCGCTCGTCGTACCCGTCCCCATGGTCGGGCTCGCGCTGTGGATCGACGGGCCGGACGTCGTCGGGCACGCGCTCACGCACCTGACGCTCGCGCCGCTGCTGTCCACCGTGTACACCGCGTGGCTCGCGAGCCTCGTCGGCTACGGCATCTGGAACGGGCTCCTCGCGCGGTACCCGGCGTCGGCGGTCGTGCCGTTCACGATGCTCGTGCCCGTGGTCGGGACGGGCGCCGCGTGGCTCGTGCTCGACGAGGTGCCCAACGGCGCGGAGGCGGCGGGCGGCGTCGTGCTCCTGCTCGGCGTCGCGATCACGACCGGCGTGCTCGGGCGACGACGCCGCGCGCTGCTGCCGAGCCCGGCAGCGACACGCACCCGTGCGCGCTGACAACCGGGCCCCGGCGCGGTCGAATGGAGGTCCGGGATGTCCGGGACGCGAGGGAGCCGCTCATGAGCCAGGCCGCAGGACAGACGGACGAGCAGCAGCAGCCGACCCTGCGGAAGGTGATGGGGCCGAAGCTGCTCCTGCTCTTCATCGTCGGCGACATCCTCGGCACGGGCGTGTACGCCCTGACGGGACAGGTCGCCGGCGAGGTCGGCGGGGCCGCGTGGCTGCCGTTCCTCGTCGCGTTCGTCGTCGCGACGATCACCGCGCTCTCCTACCTCGAGCTCGTCACGAAGTACCCGAGCGCCGCCGGCGCCGCGCTCTACACGCACAAGGCGTTCGGCCTCCACCTCCTGACGTTCGTCGTCGCGTTCATGGTCATGAGCTCGGGCATCACCTCCGCGTCGACGGCGTCGAACGCGTTCGCCGGGTTCGCGGCCGACGGGTTCGGGATGGAGCTCCCCCTCGGTGGCGGCGGGCAGCTCGCGATCGCGCTCGGCTTCATGGCGGTCGTCGCGCTGATCAACCTGCGGGGCGTCTCGGAGAGCGTCCGGGCCAACGTGGTGCTCACGCTCATCGAGATCTCCGGCCTCCTGCTCGTCATCTTCGTCGGCATGTGGGCGGTGACGCAGGGGCGGGCGGACTTCTCGCGCGTCGTCGTGTTCGAGAGTCCCGACGACAAGAGCATCTTCCTCGCCGTGACCGCCGCGACCACGCTCGCGTTCTTCGCCATGGTCGGGTTCGAGGACTCCGTGAACATGGTCGAGGAGTGCAAGGACCCCGTCCGCGACTTCCCGCGGATGATGCTCACCGGCCTGTCGATCACGGGCGTGATCTACGTCCTCGTGGCCATCACCGCGGTCGCGCTCGTCCCCGTCGGCGACCTGACCGACGCGGCGAAGGGCTCGGCGCTGACCCAGGTCGTCGCGGCCGGGGCGCCCGACCTCCCGTTCGACACGATCTTCCCGTTCATCGCGATGTTCGCGGTCGCCAACTCCGCGCTCATCAACATGCTCATGGCCTCGCGCCTGCTGTACGGGATGGCGAACCAGGGCGTGCTGCCGCGCGCGTTCGGCCGGGTGCTCCCCCGCCGCCGGACGCCCTGGGTGTCGATCCTCGTGACGACGGCGATCGCGTTCGCGCTCATCACGTACGTCGTGCGCCAGTCCGCGACCACCGAGGGTGCCGACTCCGTCGCCCTGCTCGGCGGGACGACGTCCCTGCTGCTCCTGGTGGTGTTCGCCGTGGTGAACGTCGCCCTGCTCGTGCTGCGCCGAGACCACGTGGACCACCCGCACTTCCGCACGAGGACCCCGCTCGCGGTGCTGGGTGCCCTGACGTGCGCGTACCTCGCCGGCCCCTGGGCACGCAGCGCCGACCAGCAGGAGCAGTACCTCATCGCCGGCGCGCTCGTGGCGCTCGGCATGTTCCTGTCGTTCCTGACGTGGCTCTACAACCGGTTCGTCGAGCACCGCACGACCGGGTTCAGCGACGTCTCGCGCCTCGACGACGACGTCGAGCAGAAGTGAGCGGCGACGACCACGCGGGAGCCACCGGCCGAGGGGCGCCGCGCCCGCCTGCGGACGGCGTCGGCCCCGTGGGCCTGCTCGCGTTCGCGTGCGAGGTCGCGCTCGTCGTGCTGCTCGGTGTGGCCGGCTGGCGCCTCGGTACCGCGACGGGGCTCGCGGTACCGCTCGGGGTCGCCCTGGCGCTCGCGCTCCCCGCGGCCACGATCGTGGTGTGGGGGCGGTGGCTCGCGCCGCGGGCCGCGCACCGGCTGTCCCAACCGTGGCGCCTCGACGTCCAGGTCGCGGTCTTCGCGGCGGGCGGTCTCGTCGTCGCACTGACCGGCCTGGTGTGGTGGGGCGTCGGGCTCGCCGTCGTCGGCCCGACGGCGTTCGCCCTCTCCCGCGACCACTGAGCGTCGCACCACGGTGGAGCCCTTTCCGCCCTCACCGCGTCGCCCGCGACCGGGGGCCATGGGCCGCCGAGCTCCTCGTCGTTCTTCCGGCGGGGCAGGATGGGGGCATGCGGACCCGACCACTCGCGCGTGCGCGCGCGCCGCGTGTCGGTGCCGTGCTCGTGCTGACCGTCACGCTGTCCGGGATCGCGGCCTGCTCTCCGAGCGCGCCGGACCCGACGTCGAGCCCGACGCCGGGCCCGTCGGGGACGGTGCAGGACGACGACCCGAGCGCGTCACAGCCGTCGCCCGAGCGCGAGAGCGTGGTGGTCTCGTCCGGCGACGTCACGCTCGAGGCCGCGGCGCCGGAGAGCCGGCAGTCGCGCATCTCCGTCACCGACGACGACGGCGGTCGGGCCGTGTCGATCGATCTCGACGCGCCCGGGGTGGCGTCGCTCGTGCTCACCTCGTCCGGGTCGTTGGCGGTGAACGCCGACGACAGCGTCACCGTCGTCGCCGACGACGGCACCGCCGTCGGCGGGCTCCTCGCCCCGCAGATCGTGCCGCCCGACGACGGCCCGGCCGCGGCGACGTCGTCGGGCGTGACGGTCGAGCAGGTCGACGACCGCCACGTCGAGATCGGCGTCGAGACGGACGGGCCGGCGTCGGTCACGACGACGCTCGGCACCGACGGGATCCGCAGCGCCACGTGGGGTGAGCGCGAGGGCGGCCGCTCGCTCGCCGTCGACCCGACCGCGTGGGCGCGATCCGCGGGCCGCGCGGGCCAGGACGTCGTGCGGGCTCGGCTCGTGGCCACCGAGCCCGAGGCGGACTCGCCCACGATGCGCGACCAGCTCACGTGCCACGCGCTCGGCGCCCCGGACAAGGCGACCTGGAACCTCGAGCCGTGGCGGCCCGACGTCGGGCTGGTCGCGGTGCTCGCGGCGCGCTGCAACCCGACCTGAGCGACGGTCGGGTCCAGGCGCCGTGCGGGAGCCGAAGGCCGGCGCGTCAGTGGCGGGTGGCCACCGACGAGCCGTTCGTGGCCCTCTCCGCCTTGCGGAGCGACTTCTCGCTCAGCGGCTCGTCGCCGCTGGCCCGCAGGCGGCGGTAGTAGTCGCGGGCCTCGTCCTGGCGCTGCTTCTCGGCACCCGACGCGATCTTGGCGCGCAGGTGCTCCGGGCCGTAGCCCCAGGCGTCGACGAGGTCCTGCGCGTGCGGGCGCAGGCGGTCGATCAGACGGTCGAGGTAGCTCGTCACCGTACGGGCGCGCTGCGTCGACAGGCGACCGTTCAGGAGGTACCAGTCGAGGTGGCGCTCGACGAGGCTGAGCCCGTAGAGGTCGCGGACGGTCGTGAGGACCTCGCGCGTGCCCTCGTCCTCGATCGTGGACAACGCCTGCGTGAACGCCTCCCACCGCAGCAGCTCGGCGTGCGCGCGCGCCGCCTCGACGAGCTCGACCTGGTGCGCGTTGAACAGGTTCGCCGCGGTCTCCGGGTCCGCCTTCTGCGCCGGCCGCAGGGCCTGCGCGACCTCCGCGACCATGCTCTCGACGCGGTCGGTGAGCAGCTCGCGCTGCGTCTCGGCGTCGCGCAGGTGGCCGGCGGCGCGACGCACGTCGCCGACGTCGGCGAGCGCCTGCGCCGCACGCTTGAGGGGTGTGCGGTGCAGTGCCATGTCCGAGGCGCGCTCGACGACCACGCGCGCCATCCGGCCCGGCGTGATGCCCTTGAACTGTGCCGCGTAGTCCTTGAGCAGCCGCTTCGCGACGAGCTGGAGCAGGACGGTGTTGTCGCCCTCGAACGTCGCGTAGACGTCCATGTCGGCGTGCAGGCTCGTGATGCGGTTCTCGGTCAGGAATCCTGCCCCGCCGCACGCCTCGCGCGTCTCCTGCAGGGTGTCGAGCGCGAACCGCGTGCTCGTCGCCTTGAGCGCTGCTGCCGTCGTCTCGAGGTCCTCGCGCTGCTCCGGGGTGTCCTCCTCGCCGGAGAACACCGAGTGGAACAGGTCGAGCAGACGGTCGTGCGCGAAGTGCGCGGCGTAGGCCTCGGCGATCGGCACGATCAGCCGGCGCTTGTGCGTGCCGTAGTCGAGGAGCACCATCTCCTCCGTCGGGGACGCACCCGTGAACTGGCGGCGCTCGTTCGCGTAGCGCACGGCGATCGCGAGACCCAGCTTCGACGCCGTGACGGCCGCGCCGTCGAGCGACACGCGGCCCTGCACGAGGGAGCCGAGCATGGTGAAGAACCGTCGACCGGGGCTGTCGATGGGACTCTCGTAGGTGCCGTCGGCGTCGACCGACCCGTAGCGCGCGAGCAGGTCGGCGCGCGGGACGCGCACGTGGTCGAAGTGCAGGCGCCCGTTGTCGATGCCGTTGAGCCCGCCCTTCTGGCCGTCGTCCTCGCCGCCGACGCCGGGCAGGAACGGCAGGGCACCGTGCGCGTCGCGCTCGCCCTGCGGGTCGCGGATCGGCACGTAGAACGCGTGCACGCCGTGGTCCACGTTCTTGGTGACGAGCTGGGCGAACACGACCGCGGCGGTCGCGTGCACGGCGGCGTTGCCCAGGTAGTCCTTCCACGCGCCCCGGAACGGGGTGTGCAGGACGAACTCCTCCGACTGCGGGTCGTAGGTCGCGGTCGTGCCGATGCTCGCGACGTCGGACCCGTGGCCCGTCTCGGTCATCGCGAACGCGCCGGGGACGCTGAGGTCCATCGCGCCCGGCAGGAGCCGGTCGTGCTGCTCGGGCAGGCCGAGGTGCAGGATCGCCGAGCTGAACAGGCCCCACTGGACCCCGGCCTTGATCTGCAGCGACGGGTCTGCCGCGACGAGCTCCTCGAACCCGGCGAGGTTGCCGCCGGGGTCGTTCGCACCGCCGAGCCGCTCCGGGAACGCGCGCCACACCTGCTGCTTGCCGACGAGCAGGTGCATCTGCTCGAGCACGTGCTCGCGGTGCACCTCCTTGGGCTGCCCCTCCACACGCCAGAACGCCTCCTCGCCCGCCGTCGCGCGCGCCGCGGCGCGCAGGTCGGCCCAGCGGCCGAGGAGCAGGCTCGAGAGCTCGTCGACGTCGACGCGGGCCTCGCCCGGTGCGTCGACGGACGTGACGGGCGCACCGGACGTGGTGGCGCGGCGGTCGGACGTGGCGGTCATGCGGACTCCTCGGTCGGGGTGCCGGCACCGACCGCGCGTGCGGCGGCGTCGTGCGAGGCAGGGTCGTGGGAGGTGGAGCTCTGGGACGGGCTGCGGGAGATGACGCCGACGGGCCCGGACCAGAGCCACGCGGCGACGCTCTCGGTGAGCTGCTCGCGATCGGGCGCTCCGGGCGTGTCGCGGTGGGTGAGCCACCACTCGCCGGCACCGCGGACGAACCCGACGGCACCGGCCGCCCACGCGGCGGCGTCACCGGCCGGGACGTCGGCGACGCGCGCGAACGGGCGGGCGACGAGCTCGATCACGGAGTCGAGGAAGGCGGCGAGCGGAGCCCGGCCCGAGTGGCCGTCGTCGGGGCGGCCACCGGAACCCGGCAGCGCCACGTCCTGCGTGCCCGCGACGGCGCTCGTGCGCGTCACGAAGAAGTAGACGTTGGGCGAGCTCTCGATCATCTCGAGATAGACCGCGACCATGGCGCGCAGGGCGCCCCGTGGGGTCTCTGCCTCCTCGGCGGCCTGGGTGAGCGCGTCGTGCATCTGCCCGACGACGGCCGAGCCGAGCGCGACCTGGAGGCCGGTCTTGTCGTCGAAGTAGCGGTACACGATCGACTTGGACGTGCCGGCCGCGGTCGCGATCTCGTCCATCGAGACGCCGGGACCTTCGTGGTGCACGGCCTTGCTGGCCGCGCGCAGGAGCTCTGCCCGACGTGCCGCGCGGTGGTCGTCCCAACGGGTCGAGCGCCCGTCGACCGACGCGACCTGCCCGCGGCCACCCGACCGTGCGCCGGGTTCGCTGACGTGTGCGACCACGAAGTCCTCCGTCGTGACTCCTCGACGGCGACGTCCTGGTATCCACGTCGCCGCACTGCTGCCTGCTGCTGCCTGCGTGCTGGGGCGGAAGGCAGCACGAGTGTCGCCCCACCTTCCGATACCGAGAGTATCAGGTACTGTGGGTATTGGACACCAGTTCCGAAGCGCGACGAGGAAGTGAGACGCAGTGGCCACCAGGAATCCCCCCGTACCGACCGCAGGCGCCCCGGCACCCACGAGCGGCGCCCCGCGCGACGCCTACGTGATCGGCGGCAACCGGATCCCGTTCGCGCGGGCCGGCGGGAAGTACTCCCGGGCGAGCAACCAGGAGATGTTCACCGCCGCGCTCGAAGGGCTCGTCGCGCGCTACGGGCTCCAGGGCGAGCGGCTCGGGGAGGTCGTCGGCGGCGCGGTGCTCAAGCACGCACGCGACTTCAACCTCGTGCGCGAGAGCGTGCTCGGCTCCTCGCTGTCCGCGCAGACCCCGGCGTACGACCTCCAGCAGGCGTGCGCCACCGGGCTCGAGGCGGCGATCGCCGTCTCGAACAAGATCCGGCTGGGCCAGGTCGAGTCGGGGGTCGCCGGCGGGAGCGACACGGTCTCCGACGCTCCGATCGCCGTGAGCGAAGGGCTCCGTCGCGCGCTGCTCGAAGCCAGCCACGCCAAGACCTTCGGTGCGCGCGTGAAGGCCTTCGGCTCGGTCCGCCCGTCCGACCTCGCGCCGCTGACGCCCTCGACCGACGAGCCGCGCACCGGCCTGTCGATGGGTGAGCACCAGGCGATCACCACCGCGCGCTGGGGCATCACGCGCGAGGCGCAGGACGCGCTCGCGCTCGCCTCGCACGAGCACCTGGCCGCGGCGTGGGACGCCGGGTTCTTCGACGACCTGGTCACGCCGCACCGCGGGCTCGTGCGCGACCAGAACCTGCGCGCCGACTCGTCGCTCGAGAAGCTCGCGAGGCTCAAGCCGGTCTACGGCAAGCGCCTCGGCGGGTCGCCGGACGACAGCGGCCACCGCGACGGTCCCGAGCCGACGATGACCGCGGGGAACTCGACCCCCCTGACCGACGGCGCGTCGACCGTCCTGCTCGGCTCGCGCGAGTGGGCGTCCGAGCGCAACCTCCCGCTGCTCGCGCGCGTCGTCGACGCCGAGACCGCCGCGGTCGACTACGTGCACGGCCACGAAGGGCTGCTCATGGCCCCGGCGCATGCCGTGCCACGCCTCCTGGCCCGCAACGGCCTGATGCTGGGCGACCTCGACTTCTACGAGATCCACGAGGCGTTCGCCTCGACGGTGCTCACGACGCTCGCGGCGTGGGAGGACGACGAGTACTGCCGCACCGAGCTCGGGCTCGACGGCCGGCTCGGGTCGATCGACCGCGGCCGCCTCAACGTCACCGGGTCGTCCCTCGCGGCGGGCCACCCGTTCGCCGCGACCGGCGGACGCATCGTCGCGACGGCGGCCAAGCTCGTCGCACGCAAGGCTGCCGAGACCGGCGGCACCACGCGCGCGCTCATCTCCGTGTGCGCCGCCGGCGGCCTCGGCGTCGCGATGATCCTGGAGTCGGTCCACAGCACCGACGCCACCGCCTGACGGCCCGACCGACGACCCGAGAGGAACCCCCACCGTGACCGACTCCTACGTCAAGGCCGTCAACTCCGGCTTCACCAAGACCCTCGCCAAGAAGCTCGGGCTGCCCCGCCCGGCGGTGCTCCGCCGCTTCCGCGCGGGTGATCCTCTGACCGTCGGGCCCGTGCTCGTGCTCGGCGGCACTCCCGGCGTGGCCGACGACGCCGACCGCGTCGCCGACGCGCTGCTCGGCTGGGACCTGGACGTGCGCCAGAACGCCGACGACAGCACCCGGTGGGGAGCGATCGTCGTCGTGCTCACCGAGATCGCCCGGCCCGAGGACGCGTCGCCGACCGTCCTGGCGCTCGCGGCGAACCTGCGGCGCCTCGCGCCGAACGGCCGCGTCGTGACGATCTCGCGTGCCCCCGCCGACGGCGACGACCCGGCCCTCGCCGCCGCCCGCGAGGGCGTGGACGGGTTCCTGCGCTCCGTCGCCAAGGAGCTGCGCTACGGCGCGACCGGCAACGGGGTCCAGCTCGTCACGAGCCGCGACGAGGTGCCCGTCGACGCCGTCAGCTCCCTCGCGGCACTGCGGTTCTTCCTCTCGGCACGCTCGGCGTTCGTCGACGGCCAGGTGCTCCGCGTCGGGTCGCCGGTGGCCGACGTCGGCGTGGCCGGCGCGTACTGGGACCGGCCCCTCGAGGGCAAGGTCGCCGTCGTCACCGGTGCCGCGCGCGGCATCGGCGCCCAGGTCGCCCGGACCCTCGCCCGCGACGGCGCGCGGGTCGTCGTCGTGGACGTCCCCGCCGCGGGCGAGCAGCTCACCACGGTCGCCAACGAGATCGGGGGCACCGCGCTCCAGCTCGACGTGACCGCCGACGACGCGGGCGCGCGCATCCTCGAGCACGCCCGGGCACGCCACGGCGGGCTCGACGTCCTGATCCACAACGCGGGCATCCTGCGCGACAAGCTGCTCGCCAACATGACGGCCGACAGGTGGGACGCCGTGATCGCGGTGAACCTCGCCGCCCAGGTCCGCATCTCCGAGCACCTCCTCGGCGCGAGCGGGTTCTCGGCCGAGCCGCGCATCGTCTCGCTCGCCTCGACGAGCGGTATCGCGGGCAACCGCGGCCAGTCGAACTACGCGTTCTCCAAGGCCGGGGTCATCGGGCACACGCGCGCGTTCGCGGCGCGGCTCGCGGACCTCGGCGGGACGGCGAACGCCGTCGCGCCCGGGTTCATCGAGACCGAGATGACCGCGTCGATCCCGTTCGTCACGCGCGAGGTCGCACGCCGGGTCGCCTCGCTCCAGCAGGGCGGCCGGCCGGTCGACGTCGCCGAGGCCATCGCGTTCCTCGCCTCGCCCGCGGCCACGGGCGTGAACGGGCAGGTGCTGCGCGTGTGCGGGCAGAACCTGGTGGGCCGATGAGGGTCGAGACGCTGCCGGCCGTCCCGGGACTCGGCGGGCTCTACGGCAAGGGGCTCGCGGCGTCGGGCAGACTGATGATGACCCGGCGGCTGCCGGGCGGCGGCGCGTCGGACCTCGCCCTGCCCGACGTCGCGTACCGCGTCGCGGGCGTCGCGACCGGGGACGACGCCGCGCCCGGCGCGGTCGGCAGCGCCGCGCACCTCGCGCGCTACGCGCAGGTCGTCGGCGAGGCGCCGTCGGAGCACCTGCCGGCGGGGTACCTGCACGTGCTCGGCTTCCCCCTCGCGACGGCGCTCATGGTGCGCGGCGACTTCCCCCTGTCGCTGCTGGGCATGGTCCACCTCGCCAACGCGGTCTCGCTCGTGCGGCCCGTGCGGCTCGGCGACACGCTCGAGGTGCGCGCCTGGGCCCAGGACCTGCGCCCGCACCGCAAGGGTGTCCAGGTGGACCTCGTCACCGAGATCTCGGTCGAGCGCACCGACGACGAGCGCGCCGCGGGCGTCGGCCTGCCCGCGACGACGTTCGCGTACCGCGGCGTCTCGACCTACCTGGCGAAGGGGACGCGCCTGCCCGACGACTCGGCCGGGCGGACGCCCGAGGCGCACCGGGACACGGGCCGGGACGCCCAGACGTTCCAGCCGCCGCTGCCCACGGCGCGCTGGTCTCTCGACGGCGGGACGGGCCGTGCGTACGCCGCCGTCTCCGGCGACCGCAACCCGATCCACACGTCCGCGCTCGGTGCGAAGGCGTTCGGGTTCCCGCGCGCGATCGCCCACGGCATGTACACGGCGGCGCGCGCGCTCGCCGAGTCGGGAGCGGGCCGCGGCGAGACCTACGACTGGACGGTGTCGTTCGCCAAGCCGGCCCTCCTGCCGAGCACGGTGGACGTCGCCATCCGCCCCGCGGCGGACGCGTCGGCCCGGGGACGGCAGGACGTCGAGCAGGTCGAGGCTCCCGTGCCCGACGGCGCGGGCGACCCCCGCACCGGCCTCACCTACGTCGCGTGGGACCGCGCCGGCCGTCCGCACCTGTCGGGCCGGGTCGCACCGCGCCCCTGACCGTCCGGCGGTGTCGTCGCTGAGACCCCGGGCGCGGGGTCTCAGCGACGGTTGAGCGGCACGGAACGTTGGGCGACGAAGGCGCGTGCCGACCGGCTCGTGAGCGAGACGAGCGCGCCGAGCCCCGCCGCCGCCGAGCACGCGGCAGCCCCGAGCCCGGGCAGCGAGAGCGTCCCGGATCCCGCGACGCGCGCCACGAGGACGTCGACCACGGCCAGGACCACGCCGCCGGCCGCAAGGTGCAGTGCGGCGGTCCAGGACGCCCGACCGCCCCGGGCCACGGACTGCGGGAGCGCGACGGCGACGAGCACGAGCACCACCTGGAGACCGACCAGGGCCCACGTCGCACCCGCCGACGGCTCGCGCGTCGTGCCCGCCCCGAGCAGGAGTCCGGCGCCGACCACCGCGAGCAGCACCTGGACCCCGAGCAGGCGCGAACCCGTGACCAGGGCGACGGGCGTCACCAGCAGCCTCTCCTCGCCCTGTCGCCGCGCGCACTCGCGTGCTCGCTCCGCCTCGAGCACGCGCGCCCAGTCGTCCGCTGTCCCACCGAGCCCGCCCTGCTCGAGCTCACGCTGATCCGGGTGCATCGTCCCTCTCCCCCTTGACGACCTGCCGGTCCGTCCCCTGCGAACCGGGGCAAACCTACTGTCCGCCGGAGACGTCCCGGAGGTTGTCCACAGCCCTGGCCCGAGTGCCGGGGCGACTCCTGTCCGCGTGCGAGCGGAGCGGGTCGTGCCTACCGTCGAGGTCCGACGACGAAGGAGCTGAGATGGGACTGGACGACAAGATCAAGCACTCGGCCGAGGAGGCCAAGGGCAAGGTCAAGGAGGCCACCGGCAAGGCGAAGGACGACGAGCGCCTCGAGGCCGAGGGCAAGACCGACCAGGCCTCGGCGAACATGAAGCAGGCGGGCGACGACGTCAAGGACGCGTTCAAGTAGTCGACGCCGTGCACCCGTGACGACGAGCGGGAGCGTGCCCCCACGCGCGCTCCCGCTCGTCTGCGCCGGGGCGCGCGACGCGACGGGTGCGGACGCGTGATCTGCTGCCCCAGGGTCAGGCTGGCGCCGGTCCGCAGCTCGCGGCGTCGGCCAGGAAGCCCGCCGCGGCGGTCGCGAACAGGCCCTCCAGCCCGGACCCGGCAGGCACCGGACGCGGGTCGTCGACGACGGCCCAGCAGCCGTCGACCACCTCGTACCGCACTCCCGGACCGCTCTCGACGTAGCTCCGCACCGCGCCGACGAGACGCACGACCTCGGCCCCGGTCGTCCCGACACCGACGGACGCGCGGATTGCTCCGGCGTCGTACCCGAGGCGCGCGAGCAGCGGGTGCGCGCAGAACCGGCCGTCCCGCACGCCGATGCCGTGCTCGGCCGACAGGTAGGCGGCCACGAGGCCGGGGTCGTGCCCGGCCACCGAGAACGTGACGACGCCGACGGGGTCGACGGCGTCGCTCCACACGGTCACGACCTCCACCCCGTCGATCCCCGACAGCCCGTCGACGAGCGCGTCCCGCAGCGCGGCCTCGTGCGCGCCCAGCGCGGCGGGGTCGAGCGCGGCCAGCGCGTCGCACGCCGCCGCGAGCGCGACCGTGCCGACGACGTTGGGCGAGCCCGCCTCGTGGCGCGCGGGCGCCGGCTGCCAGTCGGTCCCGTCGACGCGGACCTGGCTCACCGCACCGCCGCCGGCGAGGTACGGCGTGCCGGTGTCGAGCCAGTCCCGCCGGCCCACGAGCGCGCCCGAGCCGAACGGCGCGTACGTCTTGTGACCCGAGAACGCGACGTAGTCCGCCCCGGTGCCGGCGAGGGAGAACCCGCGGTGCGGGACGAGCTGGGCGCCGTCGAGCAGGACGCGCGCACCGGCGTCGTGCGCGATCCGCACGACCTCCGCGACGGGCAGCGACTCGCCCGTGACGTTCGAGGCGCCCGTCAGCGCGAGGAGCGCGTAGTCGAAGCGGGCGAGCTCGGCGCGCAGGCCCGAGAGGGTCTCGGCGACCGACCCGCCGCCCGCGAGGACCGTCGCCCCGCCGGTGCGCTGCCACGGCAGCAGGTTCGCGTGGTGCTCGACGTCGAGGACGAGCACCCGGCCGGGCGTGCCGTCCGCGCGGGCGGGCACGCAGCCCGCGAGGAGGTTCAGCGAGTCGGTGGTGTTGCGCGTGACGATCGTCACGTCGTCGGGCCGGGCACCGACGAACACGCCGATCGTGGCGCGCGACGCCTCGTACAGCGCGGTCGAGACCTGGGAGAGGTACCCGGCGCCGCGGTGCACGCTCGCGTACAGCGGAAGGACCTCGGTGACGCGGTCCGCGACGGACCGCAGCGCCGGCGCGGACGCCGCGACGTCGAGGTTGGCGTAGGTCACGCTGCTGCCGTCGACGAGCGGGACGAGCGTGTCGCTCCCGACGACGGGAAGCAGGGCGGGGACGTCGGCGACGGTTCGCGCGGCGGGCTGACAGTCGCGTTCGGCGAGAGCGGTCATGGGTCCTCCGATGGGTCGTCGGGGAGGTCCTCCCCGCGCTTGCCCGCACGCCGGTCGACGCGGGGCCAGGTCGTCACCCGGGGCACCCCGCCGCGAGAGGAGGGTTGCCGGCCAGCAAACCGGGGTTTTGCGCTGGCACTCATGACCTGCGTCCAGGATGGGCGAGGCCCGCGGAGCGTGTCAACCGATGGGCACGTCGTCTCGCATCCTGAGCCGGCGGAGGCCCGGCACCGGGCGCGGTGACGTACGATCCCCTCAACCATCCGGAGCGGCCGAGTGACGTGGCACGTCGACGCCGCAGCAACCCCCCGGCCCCGCCGTCGCGGCGAGGCAGGGCGCAGGGTGCTACTGCCACGACCGATGGAGGAGATCCCATGAGCGATGACCTGACCCCCCGCCCTGCCGCCGGCTACGCCGGTGACCTCACGCCTCAGCAGGCATGGGACCTGCTCGCCGCCGACGAGCGCGCCGTCCTCGTGGACGTCCGCACGGTGGGCGAGTGGCGCACCATCGGGGTGCCCGACGTCGCAGGGCTGGGCCGCGACGTCGTGTTCGACGAGTGGGTGACGCCGCAGGGCCCCAACCCGGCGTTCCTGGACGAGCTCGCGCAGGCGGGGCTCGCGCCGGGGGACGAGCGACCGGTCGTGTTCCTGTGCCGGTCCGGGCAGCGCTCGATCGGCGCGGCCCGTGCTGCCACCGGTGCCGGGCTGGGCCCCGCCTACAACGTGCTCGAGGGCTTCGAGGGCGCTCCCGGCTTCACCGGCGCGCGCGACGTCGAGGGCTGGAAGGTCCGCGGCCTGCCGACCACGACCTACTCCCCCGACCAGGCGGAGACGGACCGGTGAGCGCGGGCGACGGCGTCGGGCGACCCGTCCCCGGTGGCTCCGGCCGCAAGCCGCTGCCCGCGAGCGCCCGCCCGGCGACGCTCGCCGTGCGCGGCGGCAACGCGCGGACCGAGTTCCAGGAGACGTCCGAGGCGCTCTTCCTCACGCAGGGATACACGTACGACCGGGCGGCCGACGCCGAGGCCGCCTTCAAGGGCGAGCTCGACCGGTTCGTCTACTCCCGCTACGGCAACCCGACCGTGCACACGTTCGAGGAGCGCCTGCGCCTGATCGAGGGCGCCGAGGCGTGCTACGCGACGGCGTCGGGCATGTCGGCCGTGTTCACGTCGCTCGCGGCGCTCGTGCAGTCCGGGTCGCGGATCGTCACGGCGCGCGCGCTGTTCGGGTCGAGCGTCGTGATCTTCGACGAGATCTTCGCCAAGTGGGGCGTGCGCACCGACTACGTCGACGGCCACGTGCTGTCGCAGTGGGAGGAGGCGCTGTCCACGCCCGCGGACGTCGTGTTCTTCGAGACGCCGTCCAACCCGATGCAGGACATCGTCGACGCACGACGTGTGGCCGAGCTCGCGCACGCGGCGGGCGCCGTCGTCGTGCTCGACAACGTGTTCGCTACGCCGCTCATGCAGAAGCCGCTCGAGCTCGGCGCGGACGTCGTCGTGTACTCGGCGACCAAGCACATCGACGGGCAGGGCCGCGTGCTGGGCGGGGCGATCCTCGGGACCGAGGAGTACATCGGCGGGCCCGTGCAGACGTTCATCCGCAACACGGGCCCGACCCTCTCGGCGTTCAACGCGTGGGTCCTGCTCAAGGGCCTCGAGACGATGCCGGTGCGTGTCGCCGCGCAGAACGCCGGGGCGGAGCGGATCGCACGCGAGCTCGAGAAGCTGCCGGGCGTCGCACGCGTCCGCTACCCGTTCCTCGAGTCCCACCCGCAGGTCGAGCTCGCGCGCTCGCAGCAGACGGGCGGCGGGACGGTCGTGACGTTCGACCTCGACGTGGCACCCGGGACCGACGCGGAGACCGCCAAGAAGCGGGCCTTCACGTTCCTCGACGCGCTGCAGCTCGTGGACATCTCCAACAACCTGGGCGACGCGAAGTCGATGGTCACGCACCCCGCCACGACGACCCACCGCAAGCTGGGCCCCGAGGGCCGCGCGGCGGTCGGCATCGCGGAGACCACGATCCGCCTGTCGATCGGCCTGGAAGCCCCCGAGGACATCATCACCGACGTGACCCAGGCCCTGGGGTTCTAACCCCACCCTCCGTCGAACATGTGGTTGTGGCCTGTCCTGACGCTGGGACGGGCCACGACCGCATGCTCGACGGGGGATAGGGGCATGATCGATCTCGCTGGCGCGCGGCGGGACTAGTGTCGGAGCCGTGCCCGACGCGATCTTCGACGACCCGACACTCGCTGCGCTCTACGACCCGCTCGACCCGGACCGCTCGGACCTCGACGCGTACGCGGCGGTCGTCGACGAGCTGGGGGCGCGGTCCGTGCTGGACGTCGGCTGCGGCACGGGCACGTTCGCGTGCCTGCTCGCGCTGCGCGGGGTCGAGGTGGTCGGCGTGGACCCGGCGGGCGCGTCGCTCGACCTGGCGCGGACCAAGCCCGGCGCCGACCGGGTGCGCTGGGTGCACGGCGACGCAGCCGCACTGCTGACCCTGCCGCCGCTGCAGGTCGACCTCGCGACCATGACCGCGAACGTCGCGCAGGTGTTCCTGACCGACGACGCGTGGACCTCGACGCTGCGCGGCGTGCACGCGGCTCTCGCCCCGGGGGGACACCTGGTCCTCGAGACCCGGGTGCCCGCGGGCCGGGCCTGGGAGGGCTGGGTGCGCGACGAGACGTTCGTCCGGGTCGACGTCCCCGGCGTCGGGGTGGTCGAGAGCTGGACCGAGCTGACCGACGTCGCGCTCCCGCTCGTGTCCTTCCACGACACGACCGTCCTGCCCGACGGGCGGGTGCTCCACTCGGACTCGACGCTGCGGTTCCGCTCGCGCGAGGAGGTCGAGGCGTCGCTCGGCGCGTGCGGGTTCGTCGTCGAGGACGTCCGCGACGCGCCGGACCGGCCCGCGCGGGAGTGGGTGTTCGTCGCACGACGGAGCTGACGGCGGTGCGCGTGTGGACGACGTCTCGCCCCTGTGGGCGGCACCTCGTAGCCTCCTCGTAGCGCGTCGCCGTCCGGCCGGCGCGGTTCGGTCATGACCAACCTGACAGGGGTCCTCGTTTGCTGCACGTGCACCGGTCGGAGCGCGCGGACGCGCTGATCGCACCGCTCGCCGCCGTGCTGTCGCAGCCGCCGGAGGACCCGTTCACGCCCGACGTCGTCGCGGTGCCGACGCGGGGGGTCGAGCGGTGGCTCGCGCAGCGGCTGTCGCACCACCTCGGCACCGATCCGACGGCCGCGGCGGCACCGGGCGGCGTGTGCGCCAACGTCGACTTCCGCGGGCCGAGGCGCCTCGTGGAGCAGGTCGTCGCGGACGTCACCGGCGTGCAGCCCGACGACGACCCCTGGCGGCCCGAGCGCCTCGCGTGGTCGGTGCTCGAAGTTCTCGACGCGTGCCTCGCCGAGCCGTGGGCGGCTCCGCTCGCGCGGTACGTCGGCGACCCGGACGACGAGGTGCGGCGCGGTCGTCGGCTGACGCTCGCCAGGCACGCGGCGGACCTGCTCGTCGACTACGCGCGGCAACGCCCCGACGTCGTGCTCGGCTGGTCCGACGCGGGTCCGGTCCCTCGGTCGTCGCCGGCCGACGAGCCCGTGCCCGACGACCTCGACTGGCAGCCGCAGCTGTGGCGCCGCCTGCTCGACCGCGTGCCCGGAGCGGACCCGGCGCGGCGCGTCGAGGACGCCGTCGCCGCGCTGCGCGCGGACCCGACCCTCGTCGACCTCCCGGCGCGCCTGTCCGTGTTCGGGCCGACCCGCGTGCCGGAGGACGAGCTGCGGGTCCTGGGCGCCCTCGCCGAGCACCGCGACCTCCACCTGTGGCTCGTGCACCCCTCCCCTGCCCTCTGGGAGCGCGTCGCCGCGCACGGCGACGACGTCATCGAAAGCACCGCGCCCGACGACGCCCCGAGGGTCGTGGGCAGCCGCGCGGACGTCCCGCCGCTCGCCCGGCACCCCTTCCTCGGCTCGACGGCGCGCGACGCCGTCGAGCTGCAGCTGAGGCTGCAGGGAGCGGAGGCGACCCATCACGCGGCCGAGACGCCGCCGCCCACGCTGCTCGGCGCCCTGCAGTCCGCGCTGCGCGCCGACGCCCCCGACCAGGGGCACGTCCTCGCCCCGACGGACCGCTCCGTCCAGGTGCACGCGTGCCACGGCCGGGCGCGGCAGGTGGAGGTGCTGCGGGAGGCGCTCGTCGGGATCTTCGCCGCCGACCCGACCCTGCAGGCGCGCGACGTCATCGTGCTGTGCCCGGACATCGAGACGTTCGCCCCGCTCGTGACGGCCACGTTCGGCGCGGTCCCCGAGCTCGGCGACGACGCCCACCCGGGCCAGCGCCTGCGGGTCAGCCTCGCCGACCGCGGCGCGGCGACGACCAACCCCGTGCTCGGGCTCCTCGCTGCGCTGCTGCGCCTCGCGGACGGCCGGGTGACCGCGTCCGAGGTGCTCGACGTCGCGGCGAGCGCGCCGGTGCGGCGCAGGTTCCGCTTCTCGGACGACGACGTCGACCGCCTGCGCGGGTGGGCGGTCGAGGCCGGCGTCCACTGGGGCGAGGACGGGGAGCGGCGCACGCGGTTCGGCATCGACGCCCGCGTCCGGCAGGGCACGTGGGACGCGGCGCTGGACCGCATCCTGCTGGGCGCGGCGATGGCCGACGAGGACGCCCGGTTCGTCGGTCCCGCGCTCCCGCTCGACGACGTCGGGTCGACGGACGTGGACCTCGCCGGGCGCCTCGCGGAGCTGGCCGCCCGGCTGACCGAGGTGCTGGGCGGGCTCTCCGACGTGCATCCGCTGGGTCACTGGCTCGACACGCTCGACCGCGCGCTGACGCTCCTGGCGGAAGCGCCCCCGACCGAGGCCTGGCAGATCGGTGCCGCGCGCCGGGTCCTCGGCGACGTGCGGGCAGCGGGGTCGGCGCACGGGCAGGTACCCCTCCGCCTGGCGGACGTGCGCGCGGTGCTGGACGACCGTCTCGCCGGCCGGCCGACGCGCGCCGGGTTCCGCACCGGCGCCCTCACGGTGTGCTCCATGGAACCCATGCGCTCGGTCCCGCACCGCGTGGTGTGCCTCCTCGGGCTGGACGACGGAGCCTTCCCCCGCAACGCCACCCCGGCGGGCGACGACCTGCTCGCGCGGCACCCCGAGATCGGCGAGCGCGACGCACGCAGCGAGGACCGGCAGATCTTCCTCGACGCCGTCGCCGCCGCGGGCGACCACCTCGTCGTCGTGCACACCGGGGCCGACGAGAGGACCGGTGCCGCCCGCCCCCCGGCCGTGCCCGTCGCGGAGCTGCTCGACGCGCTGGACCGGGCGGCGACCACGTCCAGCGGCGGACCGGTGCGCGAGCACGTCGTCGTGCGGCACCCGTTGCAGACCGTCGACGAGCGCAACTTCGCCCCTGGCGCCCTGGGGGTTCCCGGGGCGTTCAGCCACGACGCCGCGGCGCTGGACGGCGCCCGCGCGGCACGTGGCGAGCGCCAGGTCGTCGGCGCGCTGGTGCCGCGGCCGCTGGACCTGCCGGTCGGCGCACCGACCGGCCGAGGGTCCGGCGCCGACGGCGGGGACGTCGAGCTCGACGACCTGGTGCGGCTGCTGGAGAACGCACCCCGGTGGTTCGCGCAGAACACCCTCGACCTGAGCCTCGTCGTGGACTCCGACGACGTGGACGACCGGCTCCCGCTGGCACTGACGGGTCTGACCGGCTGGGGCGTCGGCGACCGCGTCCTGCGGGCCGCGCTCGCCGGCGTCGACCCGGGACGAGCGATGCAGGCCGAGTGGCGCCGGGGGCAGGTCCCGCCGCGCGAGCTGGGCCGCACGGCGCTGCAGCGCGTGGTGCACTCGGTGGGCCCGCTGCGCGTCGTCGCCGTGGAGGCCGCCCGCGAGGCCGACGCCGCGGCGGGGCGACCGGCGAGCGCGGACGTGCTGCGCTCCGGGGAGACGGTGGACGTGCGTGCCGTCCTGCCGGACGGGCGTACCGTCGTCGGCACCGTGCCGGGGGTGCACGGGCGGCGTGTGGTACGGACCGAGTACTCGCGGCTCGGCCCCAAGCACCGGCTGCGTGCGTGGGCGCAGGTCCTCGCCCTCGCCGTGAGCGCGCCCGGGCAGTCGTGGGACGCGGTGACGGTCGGGCGGTCGTCCCACGGGGCCTCCGTCGCGTGGTCCACGCTCGTACCGCCGGACACCGCGACGGCGGGCACGCTGCTCGCCGACCTGGTCGCACTGCGCGACGAGGGCGCGCGCGAGCCGCTGCCGCTGCTGCCCGAGGTGTCGCTGAAGTATGCGGAGGAGCGACGCGCGAGCGACGCCCGCGACGCCGTGATGCGTGCGAGCTGGTCGTGGAACAAGGGGTTCGAGCGCAAGGACCCGTACGTGGTCCTCGCGTGGGGCCGCGACCCGCAGCTGTCCGACGTCGCCGGGCAGTCGACGCCCGCCGACCTCGACCGGCTGCCCGACGACCCGTCCCGGCTCGGCGCCGTCGCGCGCCGCGTGTGGGACCCCCTGCTGGCGAACGAGCAACGAGGTACCCGATGACCGGCCCGGAGTCCGCCGCACCGCTCGCGAACACGCACGAGGCGAGCGTGCACGAGGCGACCGCGCACGACGCAGCGCCGCGGCGCTTCGACCCGTTCGGTGCGCTCCCGACGGGGACGGTCGTGCTCGAGGCGAGCGCGGGGACGGGCAAGACGCACACGATCGCGACCCTGACGGCCCGCTACGTCGCCGAGGGCGTGGCGACGCTGCCGGAGATCATGCTCGTCACGTTCGGCCGCGCGGCCACGTCCGAGCTGCGCGACCGCGTCCGGGAACGCCTCGTCGCGACCGAGCGGGCGCTGCGCGGCCCCGACCCCGCGCAGGACCCGGACGCGTTCGTCGCGTTCCTCGCCGCGACGGACGACGCCGAGCTGGACCGGCGCCGTGACCGGCTGCGCGTCGCGCTGTCCCAGCTCGACGCCGCGACCATCACCACGACGCACGGGTTCTGCCAGCAGATGCTCCGTGCGCTCGGTACCTCGGCGGACGTGGACCTGACCACGACGTTCCTGCCGGACGTCGCGGACCTGGTCCAGGAGGTGACCGACGACCTGTACGTGCGGACCTTCGCCGACCAGGGCGAGCCACCGCTGACACCCGCGGACGTGCGCGACGTCGTGCGCAGGGCGGTGAGCGACCACGGCGCGGTGCTCGCCCCGGCCGACGCGCCCTCGGGGACGCTCGCGGCCCTGCGGCACGGCCTGGCCGTCTCCGCCCGGCGCGACGTGGAGGCGCGCAAGCGCGCGATGCACCTGCTCGACTACGACGACCTGCTCGTGCTGCTGCGACGCGCCCTGACGGATCCCGAGCACGGCGAGACAGCGGCAGGACGGGTGCGGTCCCGGTTCCGCGTCGTCATGGTCGACGAGTTCCAGGACACCGACCCGGACCAGTGGGAGATCCTGCGCACCGCGTTCCACGGGCACCGCACGCTCGTCCTCATCGGCGACCCGAAGCAGGCGATCTACGCCTTCCGCGGGGCGGACGTCGTGACGTACCTGCAGGCCGTGGAGGACGCGCAGGACACGGCGACGCTGAGCAGGAGCTGGCGCAGCGACGGCCCGTTGCTCGCCGGGCTGCACGCACTGCTCGGCGAGACGGCGCTCGGCGACCCGCGCATCGTCGTCCGGCCGGTCGACGCGGCGAACCCCTCGGCCCGTCTCGCCGGCGGGGCGCCGGTTCGGCTGCGCCAGGTCACGCGGCGGGCGTTCCGGCTCGGTGGGTCGTCCGCGCCGTCGGCCCCGGACGCGCGGTCGCTGCTCGCGAAGGACGTCGCGGCCGACGTCGCGGGCCGGCTCGGGACCGCGACGGGCGGAGACCGGGTGCTCGACCGGACCGGCAGCGCGGAGGACGGTCCGGAGCGCTGGCGGGCGCTCGAGCCTCGCGACGTCGCGGTGCTCACCCGGACGAACGCGCAGGCCGAGGCGGTGCGCTCCGCGCTCGTGGCGCTCGGGGTGCCGGCCGTCGTCTCGGGGCCGTCGAGCGTGTTCGGCTCGGCGGCCGCGCAGGACTGGCTCACGCTGCTCGCGGCGCTCGAGCAGCCCGGCCTGCACCGCCGCGCGACCGCGCTCGCGCTCACCCCGTTCGTCGGCTGGGACGCGCAGCGGCTTGCCTCGGCCGACGACGCGGACCACGACGAGCTGAGCGACACCGTCCGCGCCTGGGCGCGGCTGCTGGCGGACCGGGGTGTGTCCGCGGTCGCGGAGGTCGCGGCCCGGCGGGGCTCCACGGAACGCGTCATGACGCGGTCGGACGGCGAGCGCTACCTGACGGACCTGAGGCACGTGACGCAGGCGCTGCACGAGGCCGCGACGACCGACGGCCTGGGCACGGCGGCGCTGACCGCGTGGCTGCGCGCCCGGATCGCCGAGGTCGGGGCCGTGTTCACCGACGAGCGCACCCGCCGCCTCGAGACGGACGCCGCCGCCGTGCAGGTGGTCACGGTGCACGGGGCCAAGGGACTGGAGTTCGGGGTCGTGTACGTCCCGTTCGGCTGGGACCGGTACGAGCCGGACGACCTCGAGACGTTCGCGTTCCACGACGACCACGGGCAGCGGGTGCTGCACGTGGGCGGGGTCGGCTCCCCCGGCTACGTCGATGCCCGCAAGCGGGCGCGCGACGAGGAGCTGGGCGAGGACCTGCGTCTGCTCTACGTCGCGCTCACGCGCGCGCGCCACCAGGTGGTCGTGCACTGGACCCCGACCAAGAAGAACACGGCGTCCGGCCCGCTCACACGGCTGCTGCTCTCCGACCGCCGGCTCGGCGACGAGCCGGGACCGCACGCGCGCCCGGACGCGATGCGCGACGACGCGGTGCGGGCCGCGTTCGAAGCCGTCGCCGCACGCTCGGGCGGGACGGTCGTCGTCGAGCAGGTCGACTCCCGGCCGAAGGGCGAGCACTGGTCCCCTGCCGACGACGGCGAGACGAACCTCGCGCTCGCGACCGGCGGCCACCTGCCGGACCGCGAGTGGCGGCGCGCGTCGTACTCGGCCCTGACCGCGGCCGCACACCACGGACCCGTCGGCGGGATCGAGTCCGAGCCCGAGGACCCGGGCATCCAGGACGAGCCGGAGGAGTCGCCCGACGACGACGCCCCGGGCGTCACGGCGGGCCCGGGCACGACGGACCGGGGGGCCGGGGCCGACCGGGCGGTCGCCCCGGGTGCCGACGTACCGTCCGCGTTCGAGGGACAGCCGGGCGGGACGGCGTTCGGCACGCTCGTCCACGAGATCCTTGAGTACGTGGACACCTCCGCGGGCGACCTCGACGCGGAGGTCCTGGCCCGGTGCGCCCAGGCGGCGACGGTCCGCGTCCCCGGTGTGGAGCCGGTCGCGCTCGCGGCCGCTCTCGGCCTCGCGCTGCGCACCCCGCTCGGGCCGCTCGCGGGCGGGCTCTCGCTCGCCGAGATCGACCCTCGCGACCGGCTGCCCGAGCTCGACTTCGAGCTGCCGCTCGCCGGCGGCGACGCGACGCGGGGGATCCTGCCGTCCACCCTGCGCGACCTCGCGGGAGTCCTGCGCGCGCACCTCGCCGCCGACGACCCGTTCGCCCGCTACCCGGACCTGCTGGCGGCGCTGGCCACCGAGTCGGGGCCTGACGGGGTTCCGCTGCGCGGCTACCTCACCGGCTCGATCGACGCCGTGCTGCGCGTTCCCGCGACGCACGCGGACGGCCCGGCGGATCCCGCGCGCTGCCGCTATCTCGTCGTGGACTACAAGACGAACCGCGTCGGGCCGCCCGGGGCACCGTTGACGGTCGCCGACTACCGCCCCGAGGCGACGTGCGACGCGATGCTCGCGTCGCACTACCCGCTGCAGCTCGTGCTGTACCTCGTCGCGCTGCACCGGTACCTGCGCTGGCGCGTGCCCGGCTACGACCCGGACCGCGACCTCGCGGGCGGCGCTTATCTGTTCGTGCGCGGCATGGCCGGCCCGGACACCCCGGTCGGGCCCGACGGCGCCCCCTACGGCGTCGTCGCGTGGACGCCTCCACAGGGGCTCGTCGTCGCCCTGTCCGCCCTGCTCGACGGAGGTCGCGAGTGAGCACCACCACGCACGCCCCCACCCCGGCCGCCGTTCCGACGCCCGAGCCGACCGACGAGGGGGACCCGCGCCTCGCCGTCGGCGCCCCCGCGTGGCTCGCCACCTTCAACGTCGCGCGCGTCGTCTCCGCGGCGGACCTGCGCGTCGCGCTGCGCCTCGGCCGCCTGACGGGCGAGGGCGACGACCGCGTGCTGCTCGCCGTCGCGCTCGCCGTGCGCGCCGTGCGCAGCGGATCGGTGTGCGTGCGGCTCGCCGACCTCGACTCGCTGCGGCGGCCCGAGGACGAGGAGTCGGTGGGCGTGGACACGGACCACCTGCCGTGGCCCCCCGCCGACGAGTGGGCCGAGGCCGTCGCGCGCAGCCCGCTCGTCGCGGCGGGCGTGGACGGACCGGACGACCGGCCGGTGCGCTGGGTCGGCGGCATGCTCTACCTCGACCGGTACTGGCGCGACGAGCTGGCTGTGCGGCACGACGTCGACGGTCGGCTCACCGCGGTGGACCTGCCCGTCGACGACGCACGTCTGGCCGCTGCCCTCGACCGGCTGTTCCCCGCCGAGCAGGACTCCCGGCAGCGCCTCGCCGCCGCTCACGCCGCGCACCGCCGGCTCACCGTCCTCACGGGCGGGCCGGGCACCGGCAAGACCACGACGGTCGCCCGCCTGCTCGCCGTCCTGCACGACGCCGCCCGGCCGGACGGGGCGCAGGGCCCCCCGCCGGGCGCGCCTCGGGTGCCCGGATCGGTCGGCGCGCACGCGTCCCGGCCTTCGGGGCTGCGCGTCGCGCTCGCGGCGCCGACGGGCAAGGCGGCGGCTCGGCTCCAGGAGGCGGTCCGCGACGTGGTCTCCCGGTTCGACGACCCCACCGACCGCGACCGGGTCGGAGCACCCATCGCGTCCACGCTGCACCGGCTGCTCGGCTTCCGCCCCGGGAGCACCACCCGGTTCAAGCACGACGCTCATCACCACCTGCCGCACGACGTGGTGGTCGTCGACGAGACGTCGATGGTCGCGTTGCCGCTGATGGCCAGACTCCTGGAGGCGATGCGCCCCGACGCGAGGCTCGTCCTCGTGGGCGACCCGGACCAGCTCGCGTCGGTCGAGGCGGGAGCGGTGCTCGGCGACCTGGTGAACCGCTCCCCGGTGGCCCCGCCCCCGAGCGCGCCCGCCGTCCTCGCCGCGGCGGACACGGCTCTGGTCGATGCGCCGCCTCTCCTGCCGGACGAGGTGGACGACCGTTCGGCGTTGAGCAACGGCGTCGTGCGGCTGCGCACGGTGCACCGTCAGGACCAGGACTCGGAGATCCTGCCGCTCGCCGCCGCGATCAAGGCGGGCAGGGCGGACGACGTCCTCGCGCTGCTGCGTGCGGGCGACCGCACCGTGCAGTTCTTCGAGTCCCCGGACGGCGAGCCCGACGACGCGGCCGTCGCCGAGATCCGGACCGACGCCGTCGACGCCGGTGCCCGCCTGGTCGCCGCCGCCCGCGCGGGCGACGCCACCGGGGCCCTGGCAGCGCTCGCCGAGCACCGCGTCATGGTGGCGCACCGCCGGGGCCCTGCGGGCCGGGGTCGCTGGGCGGCGCAGGTCGAGGCGTGGGTCGAAGAGGCCACCGATCGGCCCGCGACCGACAACCCGTGGGTCGCGGGGCGCCCGTTGATCGTCACGACGAACGCCCCGGACGTCGGGCTCTACAACGGCGACACCGGCGTCCTCGTGGCCGACGGCGACGCGTCCGGTGTCGTCGCGGTGTTCGGCGACCCCGACGCCCCGGTGCGCGTGCGCACGCACCGGCTCCCGCCCGTCGAGTCGGTCCACGCGATGACCGTCCACCGCGCCCAGGGCAGCCAGTTCCGCCGCGTCACGCTCCTGCTCCCGCCGGAGACCTCCCCGCTCCTGACCCGGGAGCTGCTGTACACGGCGGTCACCCGGGCCCAGGAGGGCGTCCGGGTGGTGGGCAGCGAGGCCGCGGTGCGGGCCGCCGTCGCGCATCCGGTGCGGAGGGCGAGCGGGCTGCGCGAGCCGCTCGGCCCGTGACGTCCGTCCGCAGGACCGACCTCGACCCTCCTGGAGGAACCGTGCCGAAGAACGTCACCCTCGTCCGCTCGTCCGCGCTGTCGGACGTCGCCCAGTACGCCTACGCCGCGACGGTCACCGCGGGCACCCGACTCGTCTTCCTCGCCGGTGCGTGCCCTCTCGACGCGGACGGGCGCACGGTCGCACCCGGGGACCACGCCGCGCAGGCGGCGCAGTGCATCGAGAACGTGCTGCTCGCCCTCGACGCGGCGGGCGCCACCCTGGAGGACGTCGTGAGCACGCGCGTCCTCGTCGCGTCGTCGCGCCAGGACGACCTCGTCGCCGCATGGGACGTCGTGCGTGCTGCGTTCGGCGACCACGACGTGCCCAGCACGCTGCTCGGCGTCACCGTCCTCGGCTACGCGGACCAGCTCGTGGAGATCGAGGCGGTCGCCGCGATCCGGGACTGACACCAGTTGCTGCGTCCCCCTCACTCGAAGCCGGGGTACTCCCAGGGCGAGACGTCGAACAGGGCGCGCGACGCCGCGTCGCCGTCCACGAGGCGGTCGACCACGTGCTGGTGCAGCACCTCGGCGCCCTCGCGCGTGAACGACGAGCTGAACAGCCCGCCCGGCTCGACGCGTGTGGAGTACATGAGCGGCATGCGACCCTCGGACCGGTCGTACCCGACCCAGCGCGTGAAGACCGACCAGCCGCCGACGACGTCGAGGCCGATCACGGAGCGGTCGTCCGCGCGCAGCTCGTGCCATGTGCGTTCGTCGATCGGCACGCCGTCGAAGTCGTAGTACAGCACCACGTCCGCGTGGAAGTTGATGTCCTCGTCCACGGCCGCTCCCCTCGCCCCAGGGCCGTCCGGTGCGCAGCCTCGTCGTCGTTGCACCGGCCTCGTCCAGCGATGATGCAACGTCCGCACGGTCGGCGCCATTCGACACGACGGGACCCTCCTCACCAGGATGAACACCGCTGCTCGCCCGCCACGGGCCGACATCCGCCCGGCATCCCACCAGCCATCCGACCAGCATCCGACCAGCCCGGAATAGTCGCTCCGGGCGTCGGGGTTGACACCGGTGATGAGCACCTCGCCCGGCGTCACGCCGTCCCCCCGCCTGTCCGTCCTCGACCTCGTCCCGGTCCGTTCGGGCCAGACCACCGCGCACGCGGTGGCCGCGTCGCTCGACCTGGCCCGCCTCGCGGACCGCCTCGGGTTCGAGCGCTACTGGTTCGCCGAGCACCACAACATGCCCGCCGTGGCCGCGTCCACACCGCCGGTGATGATCGCCGCGGCGGCGTCGGTGACGCAGCGCATCCGCGTCGGGTCCGGTGGTGTCATGCTGCCGAACCACGCGCCGCTCGTCGTCGCGGAGCAGTTCGCTGCGCTGGAGGCGATCGCGCCCGGGCGCATCGACCTCGGCCTGGGCCGCGCGCCCGGCTCCGACCCGGTCGTCACCCAGCTGCTGCGCGCGACCGGCCCGACGGCCGACGTCGACCGCTTCCCGCAGCACGTGACGGACATCCTCGCCCTCATGAGCCCTGACGGTGCGCAGCTGCGCCTCACGAGCGGGCAGGTCTACGACGTGCGCGCGACGCCCGCCGCCGAGAGCACCCCGACGGTCTGGCTGCTCGGGTCGAGCGACTACTCCGCGCGCCTCGCCGCCGAGCTGGGCCTGCCCTACGTGTTCGCGAACCACTTCTCCGGCCAGGGCGTCGACGAGATCCTCGCGCTCTACCGCGACGGCTTCCGCCCGAGCGAGGCGAACCCCGAGCCGCGGACGTTCCTCACGCTCAACGCGGCCGTCGCGGAGACCGACGACGAGGCGCGCGCCCGCGCGCTCCCCCAGGCGCGGATGATGGCCCGGATGCGCACGGGCAAGCCGCTCACGTCCCTGGAGACTGTCGAGGACGCGCTGGCGGCCCCGCTCGACGCGCTGGCGGAGCAGATGGTCGAGGACCAGCTGCGCCGGTGGGCGGTCGGCACGCCCGACGCATCGGCCGCCGAGATCCGTCGCCTGGCCGAGAGGCACGGCGTCGAAGAGGTCATGATCGTCCCGGTCGCGGCATCCCGCACGGACGAGCCGCTCGACAAGACCCCGGGCCGCACCCAGACCCTCGAGCTCCTGGCCGCCGCCCTCCGCCCCTGACCCCTCCTGCCCCGACCCCGACCCCGACCCGCCCGCCCCTCCCCGCCCCTCCCCCCTCCCCGCTCGCCGTCGAACACGCCATGAGGGTCGTTCTGAGCCGCTTCGCGACCTTCAGGTCGTGTCGACGGCGGGTGGCGGCGTGGTCGGCGGCCGGGGGTGGCGGGCAGCGGGTTGGGGTAGCGTCGCCGGGTGATGTACGACGACGTTGACTGGCACTCCGGCGGCGAAGGGCTTCCCGCGGACGTCGGGCCCGGGGGCGCTGCGACCCACATCGGTGTGTTCCTCGCCTGGGCGGTGCTCGAGGGCCACGCGTCCGCCGACCTGCTGCGCGACGCCACCGACGAGGTCGTCGGGCTGCGTGCGCGAGCGGCCACCGGTGCCCGGCTCGTCCTGGCCCGCGGCGGTGCCCTCACCGACGCCGACCTCGACGACGACGCGGCAGCGTTCGCCGCCGCCTACTACACCGGCGACGAGGACGACCCGGACGGCGCCGGTCTCTACCTCGAGGACTACGTCGACGCGGCGAGCCCCGACGCCGGCGATCCCGAGGACGTCTATCGCGTCCCGGACACGTGGGAGACCTACGACCTCGTCGGCCCGCTGATCAGCGCCCGGTTCTCGCAGTGGGAGGACGAGGGTCGCCCCGCGGTCCTGCGTCAGCGCGGATGAGTGCTGCGACCGTCCGGACCGCTCTCGATGTCCCAGTACGACGAGCGAAGGGCCTTCTCGACACCCACCTCCTGCTCTGGGCGGGGCTGCCACCGGTGCATCGCTACCCGTCTCATCGCCTCCTCGTCGCGCAGGCGATCACCGAGGGGATCCCGCTGGGCACCCACGACGCGGCTCTCGACCGCTCCCCCGGCCCGATCCAGGTCGCCTGAGCCGTGCCCTCCCCCACGCCCGTCACGCCGCTCGTCTCGGTGCTGCGCGCCGACAACCCCGGCCCCATGACGCTCGACGGCACGCGCTCGTACGTGCTGCGAGCTCCCGGTGCCGCCGGGTGCGTCGTCGTGGATCCCGGGCCCGACGACGACGCGCACCTCCGCGCGCTCGCCGCGGCCGGCCCGGTCGAGCTGGTCCTCGTCACGCACCGCCACTCCGACCACACCGCCGGGTCCGCCCGGCTGCACGCGCTCACCGGCGCACCGGTCCGCGGCGCCGAGCCCGCCTCCTGCCATGCCGGCCCGCCGCTCGTCGGCGGCGAGACGATCACGGCCTCCGGCGTGCGCATCCACGCCCTCGCCACGCCCGGCCACACGGCGGACTCCGTCTGCCTCGTCCTGCCCGACGACGGCCCGCCCCTCTCGGCACCGCGTGCACCGGCCGCGGGGGGCGGGGAGGACGCGCCCCGGCGGGCCGGCCACGCGGCGTCGGGCAGCGTGCTCACAGGCGACACCGTGCTCGGCACGGGCACCACGGTCATCGCCGAGCCCGACGGCGCGCTCGGCGCGTACCTCGCGAGCCTGGACGCGATCCAGGACGCCGCCGACCGGCTCGGGGGCGGGCGGCCCGTCACCGGCCTGCCCGGGCACGGGCCCGTGATCGACGACCTCGCCGCACGCGTACGGGCGTACCGCGAGCACCGCCTCGACCGGCTGACCCAGGTGCGTGCCGCGCTCGCCTCGCTCGGCGTCACCGCCGGCGACCCGCTCGCCGTCGAGCGCGTGACCGCGCGCGTCTACGCCGACGTCGACGCGTCCGTGCTCGGTGCCGCGCGGCAGAGCGTCGCGGCCCAGCTCGCGTTCCTGCAGCGGGCGCAGCAGGTGGCGGTCCGGCGACCACGAGGACGTTCTCGCGGGCGGCGCACCTCGCTGTGAGCGTCGGCAGAGTGTCGGCGGTGTCGGCGGTGTCGGGCACGATGGGCGCATGAAGGCTCCTCGGCTCGGTATCGCGTTCGTCCCCACCCACTCCCCGGAGAGCCTGCGGGCGCTCGCGACGGGCGCGGAGGCCGCGGGCCTCGACGACCTGTGGGTGTGGGAGGACTGCTTCAAGCAGAGCGGGCTCACGTCGGCAGCAGCGGCGCTCGCGTGGACGGACCGGCTGCGGGTCGGCCTGGGTCTCATGCCCGCGCCGCTGCGCAGCACCGCGATCACGGCGATGGAGGTCGCGACGCTCGGGCGCGCGTTCCCGGGCCGGTTCGTCCCGGGCGTCGGGCACGGCGTGCAGGACTGGATGGAGCAGGCGGGCGTGCGGGCCGCGTCACCGCTGACCCTGCTGCGCGAGCACACGGTCGCGCTGCGTGCGCTGCTCGCGGGCGAGGAGGTCACGACGTCGGGCCGGTACGTGAACCTCGACCGCGTGCGCCTCGACTGGCCGCCGGTCGAGCGGGTGCCGCTGTGGCTCGGCGGGGTCGGACCGCGGTCGGTAGCGCTCGCCGGCGAGCTGGGCGACGGCCTCATCCTCGCGAACGCCTACACCCCGACGGAGGTGCGGGCGATCGCGGACGCCGCGTCGTCGGCTGCACGTGACGCCGGCCGGACCGGCCTCGACGTGCAGGCCACGGTCATCGCCGCGACCGGCCGGGACGCGCAGGAGCGCGTGGACCGCGAGGTGCCGCTGTGGGGGCGCGAGGCCGGCATCGGTATCGGGGCGGCGGGCGACGCGCGCGCCGTGGCGGACGCCGTGCTCGCGATGGCGCACGCGGGTGCCACCGCGGTCGCGATCCAGCCGACCGCCGACGAGCCCGACCTCGCCGGCTTCGTGCGGTTCCTCGGCCGCGAGGTCCGGCCCCTGGTCGTCGCGGGCTGACCGCCGGACCCGGCGGTCTACCGACCCGGGATCAGCGCCCGACGGGCCGTCGCTGTGCGCGCCGCCGCTCGTGCAGCGCGTGCACGAGCACGACCGTCGCGCTCACGAGCACCACGGCGGCGGCGGCCACGACGAGGCGGACGGGGAACGACGCGTAGAGGTCGGTGACCTCGGTGACGGGCAGACCCCAGGCGACGGCGGTCTCGCGGACCTGCTCGGCGGTCGCGCCCAGCCGACCGGGGACCAGGGCGGCGACGCCGAGGACCCACCCGAGAAGCTGGCCCACGAGCCCGGGCACGGTAGAGATACCCGCGACGGCAGGAAGCATGCATCGACCCTAGCGGCCAGGACGACGCGGTTCCAGCGGCTTGCCGAAGCAGAGCGCGATGGGGTTCGGGCCGTCGAACGGCGGGAACGGCAGCACGACGCGGTAGCCGAGCGACCGGTACAGCGTGATGGCCGCGGGCTGGCGGATACCGGTCTCGAGCACGGCCGTGCTCGCCCCGAGCCGCCGCGCCGCGTCCTCGGCGGCGGCCATGAGGGCCCGCGCGGCACCCGCACCGCGCGCCGACTCCCGCACGAACACCTTCTTCACCTCCAGCGATCCCTCCGGAGCGCCCGCATCGGGCCGGCGCAGGAACGCGCAGCCGACCGCCTCGCCGTCCGCGGCCACCGCGAGGAACGACGCGACCACGTCCGCACCCAGCCGCGCGTCGAGCGCGGCGTACCCGGCAGCGTCCAGTGCGCCGAACACCTCGGGGTAGAGCACGGCCGACGAGCTCTCGTGCATCTCGCGCCGCAGCCGCGCCGCGTCCGGGTCGTCCCAGGTGCTCGGCCGGACCTCGACGTCCCGCCCTGCTCCGAGCCCCACCGCGCTCCCGACGCCGCGGGTGTCGGACCGGCGCACGGCCGCCGCCGCGCCGTCGGCACCGAGGCGAGCGAGGTCCAGCGCGAAGCATCGCGACTCCGGCTGGTCCGCGTAGTGCCCGTACCGCTCGATCGGCAGATAGCCGAGGCTCAGGTACAGGTCGATCGACTCCGGCTGGAGCGTGCCGGTCTCGAGGACGAGCCGTCCCAGCCCGACCGACGCGGCCTGGTCGTGCACCGCGCGCATCACCGCACGGGCGTACCCGTGCCCGCGGTGCTCGGGGGCGACGAACAGGCGCTTGGCCTCGCCGGTCGCGAGCGGGTGGACGCCGCCGCGCCCGTCCGGCGCGCCGGAGACGTCGCGCAGCGCGACGCACGCGACGGGCACGTCGCCGGCGTGCAGCACGACGACGCCGAGCAGCCCCGCGGGGTCGAAGTCACCGTCGTCGGGCTCGCCGTAGCGCTCGGTCAGCTCGGCCTGCTGGCGCGCGAACAGCGCGACCGCCTCCGGGTGGTCGCCGGCGACCAGGCTGACGCGACCCGGCGGCGGGTACGCGGCCTCGGGCGGCGAGGTCACGCGTGGACGAGCACGCCCAGCACGGACGTGAAGAGGGCCAGCCCGTCGGTGCCGGCTCGGGGCCCGGCCTCCGCAGCCGGGCCGAAGCCCGCCTCGACGGCGTGCTCGGGGTGCGGCATGAGACCGACGACGTTGCCCGCCGCGTTCGAGATGCCCGCGATGCCGCGGCGCGAGCCGTTCGGGTTCTGGCCGTCGTAGCGGAACACGACCCGTCCCTCGGCCTCGAGCTCGTCGAGCGTGCGGTCGTCGGCGACGAACTGGCCGTCCTGGTTCTTCAGGGGGACGGTGATGCGCTGTCCGGCGGTGAAGTCGCGCGTCCACACCGTCTCGGCGTTCTCGACGACGAGGACCTGCTCGCGGCACACGAAGTGCAGGTGGTCGTTCTTGATCATCGAGCCCGGGAGCAGGTGGGCCTCGGTGAGGACCTGGAAGCCGTTGCAGATGCCGAGGACAGGCAGACCGCCGTTCGCGGCGTCGACGAGGGACTCCATGACCGGCGCGAACCGGCTGATCGCGCCGGCGCGCAGGTAGTCCCCGTACGAGAAGCCGCCCGGCAGGACGACCGCGTCGACCCCGTGCAGGTCCGCGTCCGCGTGCCACAGCGAGACGGGCTCGCCGCCCGCGAGGCGCACGGCGCGGGCGGCGTCGCGGTCGTCGAGCGTGCCGGGGAACGTGACGACGCCGACGCGGGCCGTCGCGAGCGAGGTGGGCGTCGTCATCAGGCGAGGCCCTGGGAAGGCGCGGTCGTCACGATGTCGGACGAGTCGGTCACCGCGTCGGCCACGCGGACGACGTCCTCGATGACCGGGTTGGAGAGCACCGTCGAGGCGGCCTCCTGCGCGGCGGCAAGCACCTCGGGCGTGACGTCGCCCTCGACCTCGAGCTCGAACCGCTTGCCCTGACGCACCGAGGTGAACTGGGTGAAGCCGAGCCGAGGCAGCGCCCCGACGACGGCCTTGCCCTGCGGGTCCAGGATCTCGGGCTTGGGCATGACCTCGACGACGACGCGTCCCACGGGGGCTCCTTGGCAAGAGAGTTGAGGAGAGTCGGGCTGTCCCGGAGGGTTCCTCGGGAGCCGACGGCGTGATTCCACGGTCATTCTACCCAGCCAGGGGCCCGTCCGGGCCCGCGGTCCAGCGGCGCGAGTCGGGCTCCGCAGCGCGCGTCGGAACACGACCGTGGGTAGGTGTCGCTACGATCGAACGTGTGTTCGAGACGCACGCTCGACCACACGTGCGAGGGCGGGGTCCTGCCCCTTCCCCGCCCTTGCACGGGTCGAGACAGGCAGAGGCCGCCGGAGTGACCGACGCGAAGGAGATCGCTCGTGCCAGCACGTCCACAGGTGCCGACCGACCAGGCAGCCCCGACCGGACAGGTCCCGACGACGCAGCGCCCGTCCGCTCGGACCGTCGCCCGGGTCTTCGCGCGGGACGCGACATGCACCTTTCCCGGCTGCAGCGTGCCGGCGTTCCGGTGCGACCTCGACCACGTCGTCGCCCCACGACCCGGCGACGAGTCCGGCAACGGCGCTCACAACCTCGTCGCGCTCTGCCGGCGCCATCGGGTCCTGCGCGCCCGGGACGGCTGGCGTCCCGCGCTGCTCGGCGACGGCACGGTGCGTTGGACCGGGCCGAGCGGGCACACGTACGAACGGCCGGCGCCGCGTCGCGGCGCATGACCCACTCCGGCGAGCTCCGCCCGAGAAGCCCGGGAGAACGCTCCCTGGTGACATCTTTCGGGTATATCGGTACGGTGCTTGGAAGGGCGAGCGGCGTCCTGGCAGCGCTGCCACCGCCGCCCACCCGGTGAGACGAGGGAGCGTGCGCACCGCGCGCCCCTGACGGGTACAGCAGGCCCGTCTGCGGGCTCCCCCGTGGCGTCCTCGACGGCGAGGGCGCTCGTGCCGAGGAAGCTCCTGAGGAGAATCACGATGCGAAGAGCACTGACAGCGCTGGCCACCGTGGCGGCGATGACCGTCGCCGGAGCCGCGGTGGCGGCACCGGACCCCGCACCGGACGTCAGCACGCCGGCTCCGGTCGCCGAGCTGCCGCAAGGACAGATCGACGCGCTGGAGCGCGACCTCGGCCTCGCCGAGGACGAGATCGTCGACCGGCTCACCCTCGACGCGACGACGACGGCGATCGAGGAGCACCTCAGCCGTGAGGTCGGCGACGCCTACGCCGGCACCTGGCTCCCCGAGGGCGCCGACGCGCCGGTCACCGCGGTCACCGACGCAGCGCTCGTCGACGAGGTCGAGGACGCGGGCGCGGTCGCCGTCGTCGTGGACCACGACCTCGCGGACCTCGAGCAGGTCAAGGCGCAGCTCGACGGCACCTCCGCCCCCGAGGCCGTGCAGGCCTGGTACGTCGACCCGACGACCAACGAGGTCGTCGTCGAGTCGACCGACCCGGCCGCCGCGCGCGAGTTCCGGGACGACGCCGGCGCCGCCGCGGACACGGTCCGTATCGAGACGGTCGACGACACCTACGAGGTCGCGCGCGACGTGCGCGGCGGCGACGAGTTCCACCGCCCCACCGGGGACGGGTACGTGACGCTCTGCTCCGTCGGGTTCGCGGTGCAGGGCGGCTTCGTGACGGCGGGCCACTGCGGCTCCGGCGGCAACGCCGTCACGGCACCCGACGGTGCCGGCCTCGGGACCTACCAGGCGTCCGGCTGGCCCCGCAACGACTTCGCGTGGGTACGGACGAGCGGCGGCTGGACCTCCACCCCGACGGTCAACGACTACGCGGGCGGTACCGTCGCGGTCGCAGGTTCCGCCGAGCAGGCGATCGGCGCGTCGGTGTGCCGCTCCGGACGCACCACGGGCTGGCGCTGCGGAGTCATCGAGCAGAAGAACGTGAGCGTGAACTACGGGGAGGGAGACACGGTGGGCCTGACCATCGGCACCGCGTGCGCCGAGGGCGGGGACTCCGGCGGTTCCGTGATCTCGGGCAACCAGGCGCAGGGCATCACGTCCGGACGCATCGGGGACTGCTCGTCGGGCGGCAAGTTCATCTACCAGCCGCTGCGACCCGCGCTGGACGCGTACGGCCTCTCGCTCGTCACGACCGGCGGGAACGGTGGCGGGGCACGCCCGATCGTCGGCTACGTCGGCAAGTGCATCGACGTCCCGAGCTCGGACTTCACCGACGGCAAGGCCTTGCAGCTGTGGACGTGCAACGGGACGAACGCCCAGGCCTGGTCCTTCGAGGGCGACGGCACCGTCCGGATCTCCGGCATGTGCATGGACGTCGCCTGGGGATCGCCGGACAACGGAGCCGTGATCCAGATCGCCGGCTGCAGCGGGAACCCGGCCCAGCAGTTCCGCCTGCAGGGCGACGGGACGCTCCGCTCGGTGCTGTCCGGCCGGTGCGTCGACGTGGACGGGTGGGGCACCGCCGACGGCACCCGGCTCATCCAGTGGGACTGCCACGCCGGCGCCAACCAGCAGTGGCGGCGCGCCTGACTCGCGGACGCGCCACGCACGACGCCGGTGACCCGCCGGGCCACCGGCGTCGTGCCCGTCCGAGGATGCGTCGCGCCCGTCCGGGAACGCGTCGGTCCGGCAGGGTCAGCGCAGCGGCGAGCCCGTGATGCGCTCGTACGCCTCGAGGTACCGGTCCCGCGTGTGCACGACGACGTCGGCGGGCAGCGCCGGCGGCGGGACGTCGGACGCGCGGTCCCAGCCCGAGTCCCCGGACGCGAGCCAGTCGCGGACGAACTGCTTGTCGAAGCTGGGCTGGGCACGCCCTGGTTCCCACTGGTCGGCCGGCCAGAAGCGCGACGAGTCCGGCGTGAGGACCTCGTCGCCGAGCACCGTCGCTCCGGTCGCAGGGTCTGCTCCGAACTCGAGCTTGGTGTCGGCGAGGATCACACCACGCTCGCGCGCGATCTGCTCCGCCCTCCCGTACACCGCGAGCGTCAGGTCGCGCAGACGGGCCGCGACGTCGACGCCGAGCCGCGCGGCGACGACCTCGAACGGGACGTTCTCGTCGTGCTCCCCGACCGCCGCCTTCGTCGCGGGCGTGAAGATCGGCTCGGGCAGCCTGGACCCGTCGACCAGACCGTCCGGGAGCGGCACGCCGCACACCGCGCCCCCGGCGCGGTACTCGACCAGCCCGGAGCCGGTGAGGTAGCCGCGGACCACGCACTCGACCGGGAACATGTCCAGTCGGCGGCAGATCATCGCCCTCCCGGCGACGACGTCCGGCACCAGCCCGTCACCCGGTTCGGCGGAGATCTCGGTCGAGACGACGTGGTTCGGCACGAGGTCCCCGAGCTGGTCGAACCACCAGAGGCTGAGCTGCGTGAGGACCACGCCCTTGTCGGGGATCCCGGGCGAGAGCACGTGGTCGAACGCGCTCACGCGGTCGCTCGCGACGACGAGCACGACGTCGCCGAGCGGGTGGACGCCGCCCACGGCGGGCAGGTCCGGCTCGTACAGGTCGCGCACCTTGCCGGAGTACACGTGCGTCCACCCGGGCAGCTCGAGGCGTGCGGTGTCGAGGGCGTCCGTCTCGCCGAGCGAGAGCTCCGGGGCAGGGTCCAAGGGCATGTCGGTCACGGGGCCTAGTCTCGCACCATGCACTTCGAGGGCTCCCCCGCGTCCGCTGCCGGCCCCTCCGGCGGTCCGCCGCACGAGGACCTCGAGGACGATCCGAGGACCGCCGCCTTTCTCGACACCTTCGCGACCTTCATGGAGGCCGTCAACCAGCGTGCACAGCGGCACCACGGCACGCCCGGCCCCTCCGTCGCCACCCTGCTGCGAGAACATCTCGGCACCGACCCGCGGGGGCTCGCGGTCGTCACCGAGACCGTGTCCGCGTTGCGATCCGTCGACGCCGACGTGGCGCTGGAGGTCGTGGTGCAGCGGCACGGCGGCGGGCGGCTGGTGGGCGTGGGAGGCGGCGAGCAGCGGATGCACACGTCGTTCTCCGAGATCGCCGAGCAGTCGGCCGTGTGGCAGCAGTTCCCCGTCGGTGCGGTCGACTACGCGCGAGCGGCGACCGGCCCGGACACCGAGCGGCGCACCGTCGCGTTCGGGCTGCACCTGTTCACCTACGCCGGTTCCCCCGTGGCCGTGCTCCAGCGGGCCGCGAGCCCGCGCCACGGGAACGAGGGTGCGGTCGAGGTGATGGGGTCCGACGAGGACGCGGCGCTCACGCTGCTCGGCGAGCTGCGCGAGGCGATGGTCGAGCACAGCGTGCTCCGCGGCCGGGTCGTGACGTTCACGGCCTCCGAGTACGGCCCTTCGGTCGGTGGCATGGCGTTCCTGCGCAGGGACCGGGTCCCGGCGTCCGACGTCGTCCTGCCCGAGGGCACGCTGGCCCGGATCGAGCGTCAGGTCATCGGGGTGGCGCGCCATCGCGAGGTGCTGAGGTCCGCCGGTCAGCACCTCAAGCGAGGGGTCCTGCTCCACGGCGCGCCCGGGACGGGCAAGACCCACACGGTGCGCCACCTCGTGGGCGAGAGCCCGGGGACCACCGTGATCCTCCTCGCGGGCGGAGCACTCCAGCTGGTCCGCCTGGCCGCGGAGACGGCGCGCGCGCTCCAGCCTGCCGTGGTGGTGCTCGAGGACTGCGACCTCATCGCCGAGGACCGCTCGTTCCACGACGGACCGCAGCCCCTGCTGTTCGAGGTGCTCGACGCGATGGACGGCCTCGCCCAGGACGCGGACGTCGCGTTCGTCCTCACGACGAACCGCGCCGACCTCCTCGAGCGCGCGCTCGCGCAGCGGCCGGGACGCGTCGACCTCGCGGTGGAGATCCCGCTGCCCGACGAGAACGCACGCAGGCGGCTGTTCGCGCTCTACCGCGGCGGTCTACCCTTCTCCGCCGCCGTGCTCGACGACGTCGCCCGGCGCACCGACGGCGTGACGGCCTCGTTCGTCAAGGAGGCCATCCGACGCGCCGTCCTGCGTGCGGCCGAGGCCGGTCACGGTGTCGGCGACGTCGACCTGCGCAGCGCGGTCGACGAGATGACCGACGACGCCGAACGCATCACGCGGTCGCTCCTCGGCTCCACACCGGACCTTCTCGACGACGAGCCCGCCTGGACGGACGACGACGGGTTCGACGTCGTCGAGCCGCCCGAGGAGCCGGTCAGCCCGCGAGGGTGACCTCGCCCGCGGCGGCCCGCGCCGCGATGTCGGTGCGGTGCTGTGACCCGGCCAGCTCGATCCGCCCGATCGCCTCGTACGCGCGGCTGCGCGCCTGGCCGAGGTCTGCCCCGCTCGCGACCACCGAGAGCACTCGCCCACCGGCGGAGACCAGCGCGCCGTCAGCGTCGAGCGACGTGCCGGCGTGCAGCACGTGCACACCCTCGACCTCCTGCGCGGCGTCGGCACCGATGATGCGATCGCCCGTGCGGGGCGACTCCGGGTAACCCCGCGCGGCCAGGACCACGGTCACGGACGCGTCGTCGGACCAAGCGAGGGGCGGCAGCTCGGCGAGTCGGCCGTGCGCGGCCGCGAGCATGACCACGGACAGCGGGGTGCGCAGGCGGTCGAGCACCGACTGGGTCTCGGGATCGCCGAACCGGGCGTTGAACTCCACCACGCGCGCGCCGCGGCTCGTCAGGGCGAGACCGACGTACAGGATCCCGACGAACGGGGCACCGCGGCGCGCCATCTCGTCGACCGTGGGCTGTGCGACCCGCGCCACGACCTCCTCGACGAGCCCTTCCGGTGCCCACGGGAGCGGGGTGTACGCCCCCATGCCGCCCGTGTTGGGACCGGCGTCGGCGTCGAAGACCCGCTTGAAGTCCTGGGCGGGGACGAGCGGCACCACGGTGGTGCCGTCGCACACGCAGAACAAGGACACCTCGGGCCCGTCGAGGTACTCCTCGACGACGACCTGCGACGACACGAGGCAGGCCGCGGCGTGGTCGAGCGCGGCGGCGCGGTCGTCCGTCACGACGACGCCCTTGCCTGCGGCGAGCCCGTCGTCCTTGACGACGTGCGGCGCGCCGAACGCGTCCACGGCGGCGGCGACCTGGTCGAGGTCGGTGCACACGTGCGCGAGCGCGGTGGGGACTGACGCTGCCGCCATGACCTCCTTGGCGAACGCCTTGGAGCCCTCGAGCCGCGCGGCCTCGGCGGACGGGCCGAACACCGGGATCCCGACGGCACGCACCGCGTCCCCGACCCCCGCGACGAGCGGCGCCTCGGGCCCGACGACGACGAGCTCCGCACCGAGGTCCGTCGCGAGCGAGGCCACCGCCTCTCCGTCGAGCGCGTCGACGGAGTGCAGCGACGCGAGCTCACCGATGCCCGGGTTCCCGGGAGCGGCGTGCAGCTCGTGCGGCGCGGTGCCGAGCCGCTCGGACTCGCCCGCGAGGGCGTGGACGATGGCGTGCTCGCGGGCACCGGTTCCGACGACGAGGATCTTCACGGGCGACGAGTCTACCGACGTGCCGGGCGCCGCGATCCTCGGCGGTCGCTCACCTCTGCCCGACGAGCCTTCAGTGGATGAGGTCGTGACGGGGGATGATCGCGTCACGGCTCGGCCCGACGCCGATCGCCGAGATCCGCGTCCCGGACATCTCCTCGAGCGCGAGCACGTAGCGCTGCGCGTTGACGGGCAGCTCCTCGAAGGTGCGGGCGCCGGAGATGTCCTCCCACCAGCCGTCGAGGTCCTCGTAGATCGGCTTCGCGTGGTGGAACGCCGTCTGGTCGAGCGGCATCTCGTCGTGGCGCACGCCGTCCACGTCGTACGCGACGCACACGGGGACCTTCTCGAACCCCGTGAGGATGTCGAGCTTGGTGAGCACCATGTCCGTGATGCCGTTGACGCGCGTCGCGTAGCGCGCGATGACCGAGTCGTACCAGCCGCAGCGCCGGGAGCGGCCCGTCGTGACCCCGTACTCGCCGCCGGTCTTGAGCAGGTACTCGCCGTTCGCGTCGAACAGCTCGGTGGGGAACGGACCCTCGCCCACGCGGGTCGTGTACGCCTTGATCACGCCGATGACCGAGCTGATCCGCGTCGGTCCGATGCCCGACCCGGTCAGCGCGCCGCCTGCCGTCGCGTTCGACGACGTGACGAACGGGTACGTGCCGTGGTCGACGTCGAGCATCGTGGCCTGGCCGCCCTCGAACAGGACGTTCTTGCCGGCGTCGAGCGCCTGGTTGAGCACGAGGGAGGTGTCCGCGACCATCGGCCGCAGCCGCTCGCCGTACTCGCGCAGCTCGGCGACCGTCTCGTCGACGGTGATCGCGCGTCGGTTGTAGACCTTGACCAGCAGGTGGTTCTTCTGGTCGAGCGAGCCCTCGATCTTCTCGGCGAGGATCTTCTCGTCGAACAGGTCCCACACCCGGATGCCGACTCGGTTGATCTTGTCGGCGTACGCCGGGCCGATGCCCCGGCCGGTCGTGCCGATCCGGCGGTTGCCGAGGAACCGCTCGCTGACCTTGTCGATCGTGCGGTGGTATCCGGCGATCACGTGCGCGGAGCCCGAGACGAGCAGCTTCGAGACGTCGACGCCGCGGGAGATCAGGTCGTCCAGCTCCTGGAACAGGACCTCGATGTCGACGACCACGCCGTTGGCGATGACGGGCGTCACGCCCGGCGAGAGGATGCCCGAGGGCAGCAGGTGCAGCGCGTACTTCTCGTCGCCGATCACCACGGTGTGGCCGGCGTTGTTGCCGCCGTTGAACTTCACCACGTAGTCGACCCTGGACCCGAGGAGGTCGGTCGCCTTGCCCTTGCCTTCGTCGCCCCACTGGGCACCGACGAGCACCACGCCTGGCATGTTCCCCACTTTCGCACTGCCTGTTCCTCGGACCGGTCCGGTCGCGCGCGGGGCCGAGGCGTCACCCGGGCGGCAGTCACCCGGGGACCGCGACGAGTTTACCGGTCGTTGACCTCGGGGGCCGGACGGCCCCCGGTTCGGCACAATGGACCCATGAGCGACTCTCACCAGAACCTGCTCGGCGGCCTCGCCCCGACCGAGCTCCCCGACGACTACGCCGCCGTCCGTGACGCGCTCGACGCGGGAGAGGACCCGTACGAGGTGGCCGCGCGCGCCCCGTCGTCGTCCCTCGTGTGGGCGCTCCTCGCGGAGGACTACCTCCACGAGAACGGGTCGAAGGGCGCCGTGACCGCCTACGCGTTGGCCCGCACCGGCTACCACCGTGGTCTCGACGCGCTGCGCCGCGCCGGCTGGCGGGGCCAGGGTCCTGTCCCGGCCGACCACGTGCCGAACCAGGGCTTCCTGCGCGCCCTCCTCGCGCTCGCCGAGTGCGCCGCGTACATCGGCGAGATCGACGAGGCCCAGCGCTGCGAGACGTTCCTGCGCGACTGCGGCACCTCACCGGACGAGGTCCGCGCCCTGCGCTGAGAGCGCCGACCCGGAGATCGTGGAGTGTGCGGCGCGGTGGGCGCGCGTCTAGAGTCGTCGACATGATCGAGATCGCCACATCGCCCGCGACGACGACCCTCGTCATCGCCGGCGATCTCGACCTCGCCGAGCGGGACCAGTTCCCGGAGATCGCCGCGCGGGTGGTAGGGCTCCGCCGTCAGCTCCTGGTCATCGACATGTGCCGCGTGACCTTCATGGACTCCACGGGCGCCGCGTTCCTCATCTCGCTCGCGGACTCGGGGCGCAAGCGCGGCGGTGCGACGGTGCTGCGCGGCTGCGACGACCGCGACCTGTTCGTGCTCGAGGTCTGCGGCGCGCTCGAGCTGTTCCGCATCGACTCCGAGCACCGCTGCGAGCCGACCACGCCGCCGTCGGGGTTCACGAGCGTGGACCCGCGGCGCCACTGAGCCTGCGGCCCCGGCGCTCAGTCCTCCGAGGACCGGGGCGCCGGGCGCACCTTCGCCCACACCAGCTTGCCCGTACCCGTCGGGCGCCAGCCCCAGTCCGCGAGGCGCTCGACGATCTGCATGCCGAACCCGCCCATCCGGTTCGCGTGCCCGTCCGTCGGCATCGGGGGGGCAGGATTCGCGTCCTCGACCTCGACACGGATCCCGTCGCCCGTGTCGAACAGGCGCAGCGCCAGGTGACCCCACCCGTGCAGGACCCCGTTCGCGACGAGCTCGGAGACCACGAGCTCCGCGTTCGCCGCGTCCTTGACGCCCCAGGCCTGGCACGTGCGCACCACGGCGTGCCGCGCGCGGCCGATCGAGGCCGGCTCGCTCGGGAGGAGCCAGCGCCGGCTGCGCGGGCTGAGCGCCACGACGTCCGCGTCCCGCACCGGGTCCGGGATGCGCACGACGACGAGCGCGACGTCGTCCTCGGGCGCGTCGGCGAGCCGGGACAACAGCTCCTCCCCGACGCCGGCGGCATCGACGGCCGAGACCGCGGACGACGCCGCGACGAGCGCGTCGAGCCCGACCCGCAGCGCGCGGTCCCGGCGTTCGATGAGGCCGTCGGTGTACAGCACGAGAGTGTCGCCCGGTCGCAGCGCGGCGGAGCCCGTCGCCCGGCTGCGGCCGCCGAACCCGACCAGCGGGCCGCCCGCCTCGTCGAGCTGGGTGACGGTGCCGTCACGCAGCAGCAGCGGCGGCAGGTGACCGGCCCGCGAGTACTCGATCCGCCACGCGTCGTCCGGGTCGTCGGCGTCGGGCCGGATCAGGGCGCCGTAGACGAGGCTCGCCGAGCGCGGGATGCGCATGCCCTGGACGAGCTGGTCGACGCGCTCGAGCACGGGTCCCGGTGTCGTCAGCTCGAAGGCGTAGGACCGGACCACCGACCGCAGCTGACCCATCGCGGCCGCGGCCTCGACGTCGTGCCCCACGACGTCGCCGATGACGAGCCCGACGACGTCCGGCGCGATCTGCAGGACGTCGTACCAGTCGCCGCCCACCTGGGCGTGCTCCGAGTTCGGCGCGTAGTAGGTCCACACGTCGAGCCCGACGACGTCCGCCTGCTCCGGGAGCATGGCCCTCTGCAGGGTCTCCGCGAGGCGGTGCTCGCGTGCGTAGAGACGCACGTTGTCGACGGCCGCACCCACGCGCCGCGCGACGACCTCGAGCAGCTCCAGCGCGCTCTCACCGACCGCGTTCGTCGGGTCCGGCAGCGCGACCACGAGCAGCCCGAGCACGCAGCGTCGGCCCGGGACGGCGATCACGCGCAGGCTCGTCGGGGTCGTGCCGGGCACCTCCAGGCGGTGCTCGATGTCGCGCTGCAGCCAGCCCGAGGCCGACCACTGCCCGTACGGCGCGGCCAGGTCGAGACGCACCGGCCCGGCGATCCGGCCGTCCAGCAGGTCCTGCACGCGGTCCGGGACGTCGGGCCGGGGGACCCCGGAGGACGAGTCGTCCGCCCGCGCCGCGTCGCCGAGCGCATCCGTCTCGTGCGATCCGGGCGCAGGGAGCACCATCCCCGGCGAGAACCGTCCGTGCCGACGACCGCGGCCGGTCGGCGGGGAGCTCGCGTCGATGCCCTCGGCGTACCGCAGCCCGTCGTCGTTGAGGTAGAACCCCGCCCAGTCGACCACGACGCCCGTGACCAGCTCGGTGATGTCCCGCAGGACGAAGGGCTGCTCGAGGTCGACCAGCAGGTCGGAGCTCTGCGTGACGACGTCGAGGAGAGCCCGTTCCCGCCTCTCCACGTCGAGCGACGCGACCTGGGCGGCATACCGCCCGTGCAGCTCCGAGACGTCGATCTGCGCGCCGACCCAGTGCGTGACCTCACCGTCCGCGTCGGGGACGGGCGCGAACGACAGCTGGCACCACACGAGCGACCCGTCCCGCCGGGCGAGCCTCAGGGTCTGGGTGATCTCCCGTTCCTCGGTGATCGCGGACCGCAGCTGCTGCGCGTCGACCGGGTCGGTCAGCAACGACTCGAGCACGTGGGGGCTGCGGCCGACGACGTCCTGGGAGGTGAAGCCCGTCTGACGCTCGAAGGCGCGGTTGACCCACACGATGGGCATCTCCTGCGCCCGCGGACCGGTGACGAACATCGCGATGCCGGCACTCGCGATCGCGTCGGCGCACATCTGCCGGACGTGTTCCGGCAGCGCCGCCCCGAGGTCGGGCGAACGGCCCATGATCACCTCCGGCGGTGGGTCACTTCGGGTGGAATACGTCGCGATTCCCCATCTGTCCGGGCGTCAGGTCGATTCAACTGCCTCGGCCACGCTACTGTCCCGACAGGACATTCAACCGTAGATTGGGGGCCACCGAGGCCTCCAAGGGTCTGGACAGCGGAAAGGAGCACCGGTGGGCGACGGTACACCCTCAGCCACGGACCGTGAGGTCGGCGTCGGCAGGGACGGAGCACGATCCGCTGCCGGCGACCCCGCGAGCGTGCACGTCATCGTCGGCGCGTCACGAGCGAGGATCGTGCTGTCCGGCGAGATCGACGCGGAGCTCGGCGCGGACCTGCAGGAGGCGACCGTCGCGGCCGAGGAGTCAGGGCTCCCGGTGGAGATCGACGCGCACCACGTCACGTTCATGGACTCGTCCGGTGTCGCGTTCCTCGCCCGGCTCGCGTCGCGCGGGCCGCAGCGCGTGCGCGTGCTGCGCGCTCCCCCGACGGTCCGGTTCCTGCTCGAGGTGACCCGGATCGGCGAGCTGCTCGACATCGTCGACACGGACCCGGGCTTCGACGACGGCGCACGCCCCGCTCCCGAGCCCGGCTGACCTCCGCACGCGCCGGCGGTCCGACCAGGAGCGTCGTGCGACCGGACGCACGCGTCCACCGACACCGCGGTCGGGCGACGCCCGGCATGACGAAGGCCCCCGGCGCGAGCCGGGGGCCTTCGTGCCAGCGAACGGCCGGGCGGAGAGCCGCGCGGGCCGTTCGAGGGTCAGCGGATCTTGTTGCCCGCCGACCGCAGCTGCTGCGACGCCTCGACGATGCGCGCGGCCATGCCGGCCTCGGCCTTCTTGCCCCAGGCGCGCGGGTCGTAGGCCTTCTTGTTCCCGACCTCGCCGTCGATCTTGAGCACGCCGTCGTAGTTCTCGAACATGTGCGACACGACGGGGCGCGTGAACGCGTACTGGGTGTCGGTGTCGATGTTCATCTTGATGACGCCGTTGTCCACGGCCTCCGAGATCTCCTCGGCCGTGGAGCCGGAGCCGCCGTGGAAGACGAGGTCGAACGGGTTCTCCGTGCCGATCTCGGCGGCGACGCCGTCCTGGATCTCCTTGAGGAGGGCCGGGCGGAGCTTGACCGCACCGGGCTTGTAGACGCCGTGCACGTTGCCGAACGTGAGGGCCGTCAGGTAGCGCCCCTTCTCGCCGGTGCCGAGCGCGCGGACCGTGGCGAGGCCGTCGGCGACGGTGGTGTAGAGCTTCTCGTTGATCTCGGCCTCGTGACCGTCCTCCTCGCCACCCACGACGCCGATCTCGATCTCGAGGATCGTGCGCGCGGCGACGGACAGCTCGAGCAGCTCGGTGGCGACCTCGAGGTTGCGGTCCAGCGGGACCGTGGAGCCGTCGAACATGTGGGACTGGAACGTCGGGAGGCCACCGTTCCTGACCTGCTCGGCCTCGATCGCGAGCAGCGGGCGGACCCAGGAGTCGAGGTTGGCCTCGACGCAGTGGTCGGTGTGGATCGCGATCTGCACGGGGTAGTTCTTGGCGACCTCGGCGGCGTAGCCGGCGAGCGCGAGCGAACCGGCGATGCGGTCCTTGACCGTCGAGCCGGAGGCGTACTCGGCGCCGCCCACGGACACCTGGATGATGCCGTCGGACTCGGCCTCGGCGAAGCCCTGGAGCGCGGCGGTGATGCTCTGCGACGACGTGATGTTGACGGCCGGGTAGGCGAACTTGCCTGCCTTCGCCCGGTCGATCATGTCGGCGTAGGCCTCGGGGGTTGCGATGGGCATGCGGAGCTCCTGTGGAGTCGTGCGGGGTGTGATGTCAGGGGAAAGTCTGGCACGGATGCGTGCGTCGGTGTCAGTGCCGTTCGCCCTCTGGTCCTCCGCCGTCCGCACCGAGCACGTGCTGCGCGGCCCACGTGTGCAGCGCGATCGCGGCCGCGGCACCGGCGTTGAGCGAGCGCGTCGACCCGAGCTGGGTGATGTGCACGACGTCGCGGCAGGCGGCCACGGCGTCGGGCGTCAGTCCCGAGGACTCCTGGCCGAGCAGCAGCACGCACGACGCCGGGAGGGCGTAGCCCTCGATCGGCACCGAGCCGGGCACGTTGTCGACCCCGATCACGGGCAGCCCTTCCTCTGCGGCCCACGCCGCGAGGTCGGCCGCCGTCGCGTGGTGGTGCACGTGCAGATAGCGGTCCGTGACCATCGCGCCGCGCCGGTTCCAGCGCCGCCGCCCGACGACGTGCACGCCCGTCGCGTTGAACGCGTTCGCGGTGCGCACGACGGACCCGATGTTGAGGTCGTGCGCCCAGTTCTCGATCGCCACGTGCAGCGCGCGGCCGGGCGGCCGGCGGGCGTCCATGTCCGCGACGATCGCCTCGACCGTCCAGTACCGGTAGCCGTCCACGACGTTGCGCCGGTCGCCGTGGGCGAGCAGCTCGGGGTCGTACCGCGCGTCGGTCGGCCACGCGTCCGGGCCCCCGGGCCAGGGACCCACGCCCACCGCCCTCTCCTCGGGCGTGGTCCCGCTGCTCGTCATGCGGTCATTGTGCCCCGGGTCCGCGCGCCGCCCGCGGCGACGACGGTCGTCAGGCCACCGCGGCCCTGCGGCGCGTCACGCGCGCCTCCCAGACCATCGCGAACAGCACGACGCCGGCACCCGCGAGCGCCAGCAGGACCGGCCCCACGAGCGAGCCCGACGGCGCGAGGAGCATCCCGTCGTCGGACTGCCAGGGCCACAGCGCGCGCAGCGACCCGACCATGAGGCCGGCGAGGACCGCCATCGTCCCCTGCCGGTGCTGGTGCAGGAGCCACTGCAGGAGCTTCACGAAGCTCGCGAGGCCGATGAGCGCGCCCAGGGCGAAGGCACCCACGAACGCCAGGTCGCGGTCGTGGATCGCCTCCTGCACCGGGACGTACAGGCCCATCGCGAGCAGGATGAACGAGCCGGAGACCCCCGGCAGCACGAGTGCGTTGATCGCGACCGCGGCGGCGAGGAACACGAGCCACAGCGACGGGTCGTCGACCTGCCCCGGTGGCAGGCTCGTGAGCCAGAACCCGGCGGCCGCCGCGACGACGAGCAGCACGCCGTCCAGCACGCGGAACCGCGCGGGCATGAGCCGCAGCGGGACGGCGATCGAGACGACGATCATCCCGAAGAACACCGACCGCACCGGTACCGGGTGCGACTCCAGCAGCGGCGCGACGAACGACAGGGACGCGAGCAGGACGACGGCCATGCCGAGCAGAACGGGCACGATCAGCGGCCAGTCCACGGCGCGCCACGCGCGCGCGGCGGGGGCGATCCCCCGGCGGCGGGCCAGTCCGCCGACGAGCTCGCGGGCCGCGTGCAGGACCTGCCCCGCGGCGTCGATCAGGTCGTCGTAGAGGCCGACGACGAGCGCGATGGTGCCGCCCGAGATGCCGGGGACCGACTCGGCTGCGCCGACGAGGCCGCCGCGGACCGCCGAGCCGGGAGCGGAGGTCCACGACGTGCGGGGACGGCGCGCGTGGGCAGGGTGCTCGTGGTGCACGTCCTGCGGAGGGTCGGGCGGCGGCGTGGTCGTCACCTGCGAGAGCGTAGCCGGACGGACAGTAGGCTGGCTGCGGCCCCACCCCCGGCAGAAGGAGCGGACCGTGACCGAGCGCACCATCGAGGCGTGGCTCACCGACATGGACGGCGTGCTCGTCCACGAGGGGCACGCGATCCCCGGCGCGCCGGAGTTCATCCGCGCGCTGCGTGACAAGGGGCGCCCGTTCCTCATCCTGACGAACAACTCCATCTTCACGGCGCGCGACCTGCGGGCGCGGCTCGCGACGTCGGGCATCGACGTCCCCGAGGACGCGATCTGGACGTCCGCCCTCGCGACGGCCCAGTTCCTGCACGACCAGATCCCCGAGGGCAGCGCCTACGCGATCGGCGAGGCGGGCCTGACCACGGCTCTGTACGAGGCGGGGTACACGCTCACCGAGGCCGACCCGGACTACGTGGTGCTCGGTGAGACGCGTACCTACTCGTTCGAGGCGATCACCAAGGCGGTCCGGCTCATCCTCGGCGGCGCACGCTTCATCTGCACCAACCCGGACACGACCGGCCCCTCCCAGGAGGGCCCGCTGCCCGCGACGGGCGCCGTCGCGGCGATGATCACGTCCGCGACGGGCCGCAAGCCGTACTTCGTGGGCAAGCCGAACCCGATGATGTTCCGGTCCGCGCTCAACCGGATCGACGCGCACTCGGAGAAGACGGCGATGATCGGCGACCGCATGGACACCGACGTCGTCGCGGGCATCGAGGCGGGCCTCTACACGTACCTCGTCATGACGGGGTCGACGCGCGCGTCGGAGGTCGACCGGTTCCCGTTCCGTCCGAGCCAGGTGATCGACTCGGTCGCGGACCTGGTCGACCGCATCTGACCGGCCCCCGGACCGGCGTCCTTCCCGGGCCGGAGTGCCGCGACCGCGTCAGGACAGGCCGAGGTCGGCCAGGTCGAACAGGTGGTGGTACGGCACGCCGAGCGCCTCGATCTTCTCGCCCGCGCCCGTGGCACGGTCGACGATCGTCGCGACGCCGAGCACCTCGCCCCCGGCCGCGCGCACGGCCTCGACGGCGGCGATCGGGGAGCCGCCGGTGGTCGTGGTGTCCTCCACGACGACGACCTTGCGGCCCGCGACGTCCGGTCCCTCGATCTGACGCTGCATGCCGTGCGCCTTCGCGGCCTTGCGCACGACGAACGCGTCGAGGTCCTGCCCGCGCGACGCCGCGGCGTGCAGCAGCGCGGCGGCGATGGGGTCGGCCCCGAGCGTGAGGCCGCCGACGGCGTCGATCTCCGCGGTGCCGAGGCCCTGCTCCTCCAGCAGGTCGAGCAGCTGGTGCCCGATCAGCGGCGCGGCCCGGTGGTGCAGCGTCACCCGGCGCAGGTCGACGTAGTAGTCCGCCTCCTTGCCGGAGGACAGCGTCACGCGGCCGTGCACCACGGCGAGCTCGCGGATGAGGGCGAGCAGCTGCTCGCGGGGCGTCGAGGAGAGTTCGTCGGTCACGTCCGCCAGGGTAGCGGCCGGGGCGGTGGTCAGCGGTAGCTCCCCACGGCGCGGACCGCCGTGCGCGGAAGCACCCGCAGCGCGGCGGACGCGAGCCGGTACCGCGCCGACGGCGTCGAGATCACGACGCCGCGGCGCACGTCCGCGAGCGCCGCCGTCACGACCCGGTCGGCGTTGAGCCAGGCGATCCCGGGCATGCCCGACACGTCGACCCCGGCCCGGTCGTGGAACTCGGTGTGGGTGAACCCGGGGCACAGGACGGTGGCGGTGACCCCGGAGTCCTTGAGCTCGACGGCCAGGCCCTCGGTGAACGACCGCACCCACGCCTTCGCCGCGGCGTAGGTGCCGCCGGCGGTGAGCGCGGCGACGGACGCGACGTTGAGGATCGCGCCGCGACCCCGTGCCGTCATCTGCCCGGCGGCGGCGTGGGAGAGCACCAGGACGGCCTCGACCATGACGTCGAGCGCGTTCACCTCGAGATCGACGTCGCCGCCCACGAAGCGCTGGTGCGTCGCGAAGCCCGCGTTGTTGACCAGCAGCCCGACCGGTCCCTCGTCCCCGGCGCCCGGGGAGGCCAGGCGCCGGGCGACGCGCGCGACGTCGTCGGGCACGGACAGGTCCGCGGGCAGGACCTGCACGCGCACGCCCGCGGCAGCTCGCAGCTGGCCCGCGAGGTCCTGGAGCCGGTCCTCGTCGCGCGCGACGAGGACCAGGTCGTGCCGGGCGGTGGCGAGCTGCCACGCGAACTCCAGGCCGAGACCGGCGCTCGCGCCGGTGATCAGTGCTGTCGCCATGGGGTCAGCCTACGGTCGAACGGGCGGTCCGGCGTGCCTGCGGCACCTAGGGTGGGGGCGTGCGCCTGGCCACCTGGAACATCAACTCCGTCCGCGCCCGCGTCGACCGGGCGGTCGCGTTCCTCGAACGGTCGGGCACGGACGTGCTCGCGCTGCAGGAGACCAAGTGCACGCCCGAGCAGTTCCCCCGCGAGGCGTTCGAGGCCGCCGGGTACGAGGTCGCGTGCGCGGGGCTGAACCAGTGGAACGGCGTGGCGGTCGTCTCGCGCGTCGGGCTGGACGACGTCGCGACCTCCTTCGACGGCCAGCCCGCGTTCGGGGACCCCGCCCGGGTCGAGGCGCGCGCGCTGGGCGCGACGTGCGGCGGGGTCCGCGTGTGGAGCCTGTACGTGCCGCACGGCCGCGAGCTGGGCGACCCGCACTACGCGTACAAGCTGCGCTGGCTCGACGAGCTGCGGGCCCGGGCCGCGGGCTGGCTCGCGGACGACGCCGCCGCGCAGGTCGCGCTCGTCGGCGACTGGAACGTCGCGCCGCTCGACACCGACGTGTGGGACGTCGCGTACTTCGCGGGCAAGACCCACGTGACACCTGCCGAGCGCGACGCGTTCGCGGCGTTCGGCGCCGCCGGGTACACCGAGGTCACGCGCGAGACCATCCCCGCGGAGCGGTCCTACACCTACTGGGACTACCAGCGGCTGCGGTTCCCGCGGAACGAGGGCATGCGGATCGACTTCGCCTACCTGTCCCCCGCCGCGCGCGCCCGGGTGACCGGCGTCGCGATCGACCGCGACGAACGCAAGGGCAAGGGCGCGTCGGACCACGTGCCGGTGGTCGTGGACCTGGACGACCTGCACGGGCGTGGCCCGGGAATCGATACGGTGTCCCCATGACCACGACGCCTGGCAGTCCCGAGGATCCCGACCGGGGACCTCAGGACCCGTACGCCCCGCAGGACCCGGACCGGACGTCGAACCCCTACGGGTCGCCGAACCCCTACGGCTCGCCGGGCCCCTACGGTGCACCCGACCCGCAGGCGGCGCCGCGTCCCCACCAGCAGCCGTTCTCGCCGTACAGCCCGCCCGGCGACGCGCCCTCGGATGCGCCCGGGTGGACCCCGCCGTCGGGCTCGGCACCGGGCGCTCCCCCGCCCTACGGCACGCCCGCGCCCTACGGCGCGCCGCCCGGATCCGGGCAGCCGACCCCCTACGGGCCCGTCGGCGGTGGCTACCCGCCGCCGGGCTACCCCAGTCCCGGGTACTCGTCGGTGTACACCCCTCCGGTGCCGACGAACCAGCTCGCGCTCTGGTCGATGATCGTCTCGCTCGCCGGGGTCCTGCTGTGCGGGTTCCCGGGCATCGTGGGGCTCGTGCTGGGCGTCGTCGGCGCGATGCAGATCAGCCGGGACAAGACCAAGGGCATGGGCTTCGCGGTCACGGGCATCGTCGTCGGACTCCTCGGGATGATCTTCGCGGGGTTGTTCCTGATCGGTGTCGCGCTGGACAGCTGACCATGACCGACGACCTCTTCGCCGCGCCCGAGCCGCCGGCTCGTCCCGACCCGTCCGGGCCGACGCCCGCCCCGGGTGTCCCTCCGGTACCGCCACCACCCGGGTCGGTACCGGTCAGCGACCCTCGGATGCCCACCGGATCGCAGCACGAGGGCGGCTTCGCGGCCGGCACGTACGCGCCGGGCTGGGACCCGCAACGGCCCGTGCGGCCGCGGACCGACGCGCTCGCACTCGCGTCCGTGCCCGCCGGGGTGGTCCTCGGACCGGTCGGCATCGGTCTGGGCGGCGCCGCGCTGAGCCGCGTCCGCGCGCACCGCACCCGCGGTCGCGGTCTCGCGATCGCGGGCATGGTGACCGGTGCGGTCGTGACCGTCGCCTGGGCCGCGGGAGCGGCCCTCTGGTGGCAGGCGGACCGGGCGAGCACGCCGCTGGCCGGGGACGTCGAGGCACCCGTCACCGTGGCGGCGACGCGCCTCGTGGTCGGCAGCTGCCTCGCAGAGCTCCCACCGGACGGGGAGGTCTCGCAGGTGCGGGTCGTCCCCTGCGCGGACGAGCACCGCGCCCAGGTCGTCGCGCGCACCGACTTCGGTGCCGACGAGGTGTGGCACGGTCAGGAGGGCGTGAGCGCGCGTGTGGCGAAGGTCTGCACGCCGGGCGTGCTCGGTCCGGACGCGCCCGACGGCGTCGACCTCGTCGTGTGGGCGCCCACCGACGCGTCGTGGTCCGGCGGGGACCGCACCGGTCTCTGCCTCGCGGGCGGAGACGAACCGCTGCCCGCCGACCTGCTCGGCTGACCGCGGGGTCGTCCCCGGCCACGCCTTCCGGCGGACTACTCCGTCGGCTCGGCGGACTCCGTCGGCTCCGCGGGCTCGGTCGGCTCCGCGGGCTCCCGCGACGCCGGCGGAGCGAGGGCACCGGCGTCCGAGCCGTCGTCGGGTTCCGCGGTCTCCGCACCGCCCGAGCCACCGCCCGAGTCGCCCGAGTCGCCGTCCGAGTCGCCGCCGTCGCCGTCCTCCACGTCGGCGCCGTCCAGGTCGCCCGGCTCGGCGGCCAGGGCGTGCACCGTCTCCGCGGTCACCGTCCCCGTCGGGACCAGGCCGTTCCCCTGCTGGAACGCGGTCAGCGCGGCGACGGTCGCGTCGTCGAGCCGACCTGTCGTCTCGAGGTCGGCGCCGAACGCGACGAGGCGCTGCTGGACCCACTGCACGCCCGCCTCCTCGTCGGGGGCGGCGGGGGACGTCGGCGCGTCGTCGGGAGACGGGGCCGGGGTGGCCTGCTCCTCGGTGCTCGGCTCGGCCGGTTCGTCGGACGCGTCGTCGTCCGGCTCGGTGGTCCCCGGGTCGGTGGGCGTGCCCGCGGGCTCGTCGGGCTCACGGGGCGGGACCCGCTCGCCCCCGCCGCGCGTGGGCGGGTCGTCGACGACGGGTGGCGGGACCCGGGTGACCCGGACGCTCGGCTCGGGTCGCGGCTCGACGACCAGGTCGTCGGGCTCGGCCGGGCCCTGCCCCTCGGCCACGGAGCCGGGCACGACGACGGGCTGTCCGCCCCCTGTCGCCGCACCGACCACGCCGGCGACGGAGACGGCGAGGACGATCACGCCGGCACCGGCGACCACGGACAGCCAGGGCAGGGCGGAACGGGCGCGGAGAGCGTCGCGAGAGCCGCGCGCGGGCACGGGCGACCCGGGGGGAGCGTTCGGTCCGGTTCGACGAGGCATGGCGCGCCTCCCTCCTGCAGTGCTGGACGGGTGGTGCCGGGGCCGCGAGACGGCGCGCGGCCCGCCGCTCGGTCGGGTCCGCCCCCACCTTGCCCCATGTGCACCGGATCTGTCACCCCGCCCCGGGTCGGTGCCGTCGACGGTCGCCCAGGGCCGCCCGGGCCGCCGAGGGCCGCCGTAGGTCGCACGACGAGTTCCCCCGCACGGCCGAAGCGGTGGAGCACCGCACCCCGTGAGGCTGGGAGAGCGACGGAGAGCCCGTCGGTTCCAGGGAGACGAGGACCACCTGTGCCTACCATCGAGATCTCCGGCCTGGGCAAGTCGTACGGACGGTTCGACGCCGTCCGAGACGTGACCTTCGCCGTCGAGCCCGGGCGCGTCGTCGGGCTGCTCGGCCCGAACGGAGCGGGGAAGACGACCACGCTGCACGTCCTGCTCGGCCTCGCGTCCGCGACCACCGGCACCGCGACGTTCGGCGGTCGCGCTTACGCCGACCTGGCGCACCCCGAGCGGATCGTCGGGGCCCTCCTCGACGCGGGCGGCCTGCACCCGGGACGTACCGGTCGCGACCATCTCCGGGTCCTGGCCGCCGCAGGACACCTGCCCGTGCAGCGGGTCGACGACGTGCTCGCGCTCGTCGGCATGACCCCCGCGGCGGACCGCCGGGTCCGCACCTACTCGCTCGGCATGCGGCAGCGGGTCGGGCTCGCCGCCGCGCTCCTCGGTGACCCGGAGGTGCTCGTGCTGGACGAGCCCGCGAACGGTCTCGACCCGGCGGGGATGCGCTGGCTGCGCGACCTCCTGCGGAGGTTCGCCGACGACGGCGGCGCCGTCCTGCTCGCGAGCCACGTGCTGCCCGAGGTGAGCCAGGTCGCGGACGACCTCGTCGTCATGGGCCAGGGTCAGGTCGTCGCCGCCGGAGCCCTCGACGACCTCGTGACCGACCGTTCCCTCGAGGACTACTACCTCGACCTCACCGCCACCACCGAAGGAGTGCGCTGATGTACCGCGCCGAGATGCTCAAGCTCCGTACGACCCGTGCCCCCTGGGTGATCGCCGCCGTCGCCCTCGTCGGGATGCTCCTCGTCCAGGGCGTCCTGCTCGCGCTCCCGCGGGTCCTCGAGAACCTCGAGGCGCTCGGGGGTCCGACGACCGGCGTACGCGCCGAGATCGAGCCCGACCTCGGCTCACTCACCGACCCGACGCTCGCAGGATTCCAGCGGACGGTCCTCGACCTGCTCGGCACCGGCGGGGGTGGCGGGTCGACCGGGGTCGTCGCGATCTGCATGCTCCTGCTCGGTGCCCTCGCCGTCACGACCGACTTCCGGACGGGCGGCATGGTCCCCACCGCGCTCGTGCAGCCGTCGCGGTCGCGGGTGCTCGTCGGCAAGGCGGGAGCGACCGCGACCGTGGCGATCGCCGTCGGGCTGGTCCTCGCCGTCGTGACGGCTGCGGGGCTCCTCGCCGCCGTCGCGACGACGCCCGACGCGCGCCTCGCGCTGTCCGCCGGGGAGGTCCTCGGCATCTGGGGCCGCGGGGTCGTCGTCCTGGTCCTGCTCACCTGGTTCGGGCTCGGCGTCGGCACGCTGGTCCGGGGCCAGGTCGCGGCGATCGTCGTCGTCGCGGCGATCGCGCTCGGAGAACCTCTCGTCCGGTCCGTCGTCGCCCTGCTCTCCGGCGGGCAGTCGGCCGCGGCCGCGTGGTTGCCCCTCGGCCTGGGGTCTCTCGCCACGACCGGGCAGGACGCCGCCTCGCTCCTCGGCGGGTCGGCGCAGGTCGGTGCGGCCACCGCGCTCATGGGCCTCGGCGTCTGGGTCGTGCTGCTGCTGGGCGGCGGCGCCGTCTCGTTCCGCCGGCGCGACCTCGTGTGATCCTGTGGCAGGTCGTGGCTCGCCGCGCCCGTCCTAGGGTGGTCGGGTCCCGCCCGCCCGTCTGCCCGCCTGCCTGTCGACCCGCCCGTCGACCCGCCCGTCCGTTCGCCGAACTGGAGGACAGCCCGTGACCGAGGTCCTGCGCCGGTGGCTCGCCGCCGGGGGCATCCGGACGGCGACCGCGCGCGACGCCGTCCTCGCAGGGGTCGTCGCGGCCGCGAGCGTCGCGCTGGTCCTCGGGATCGAGCAGCTCGCCGTCTCCGAGGCGGGGAGCGCGTTCGGTGCCGGCCCGGGTGCCGTCGTCGTGACGGCGCCCGAGCGGGCGGCGGTCGTGGCCGTGCTCGTCGCGCAGTCGGCCTGCCTGGTCCTGCGGCGCCGTGACCCGGTCACGTGCCTCGCGCTCACCGTCCTCGGACAGGTCGCGCTGCTCGCGGTCCTGCCCGCGTACCTGTCGTTCCAGGCGCCGGCGACCCTGGTGGCGGCGTACTCCGTGGGCGCGTACGCGCCGCGGCGGCGCGGCCTCGTGGCCGCCGCGGTCGCGGCGGTCGTGCAGGCGCTGCTCCTGTTCGCGCTGGGCGGAGGCGGTCTGCTCGGCACGAGCGGCGCGGCCTACGCCGCACAGGCGTCCAGCGCGCTGGTCAACGCGCTGCTGACCTATCTCGGCGCGGCGCTCGTCGGGGAGTACGTCGCGACACGGCGCTCGCTGCTCGCCGAGCTGCGCGACCGCGTGCGGCGTGCCGAGCGCGAGCGCGCGGCTCTGGCGGCGCAGGCCGTGCTCGAGGAGCGCGGACGCATGGCCCGCGAGCTGCACGACGTCGCCGCGCACCACCTGTCCGGCATCGTCGTGCAGGCCGCCGCCGCCGAACGGCTCGTCGACCGCGACCCCGAGCGCGCGAAGGAGTCGATGCGCCGCATCCGGTCGCAGGGACGCGAGACCCTCGACAATCTCCGGCTGGTCGTCGGGCTGCTCCGCGGTCCCGGCGACACCGAGGCCGCGCCGCAGCCGACGCTCGCCGACGTGCCGGGTCTCCTGGCCGACGCACGCGCGGCGGGCGCGGACGTGCAGGACCAGACCCGGGGCGACCCGTGCGCCCTCGCACCCTCGACACAGCTCACCGTGTACCGCGTCCTGCAGGAGGCGCTGTCCAACGCGCGCCGGCACGGCACCGGCCGGCGGGTCGAGGTGCTGCTCGACTACCGGGAGCCCGGGCTCGTGCTCCACGTCCGCAACGCCGCCCCCGCCGCGGAGCGCGGACCCGTCCCGGGTCCCGCGTCCCACGGGATCGTCGGCATGACCGAGCGGGCGACGATGGTCGGCGGCACGCTCACTGCCGGACCGCGGCCCGACGGCGCGTGGTACGTCCGACTCGCCGTCCCCCGCTCGCCGCGTGCCGTTCACCACGCCACCGGCGGCACCGTCCTCCCCGCCGCGCCCGAGGAGCCAGGAGTCGCGCCGTCACCCACCACCGAGGAGAGACCATGACTCGCGTCGTGCTCGTCGACGACCAGGCCGTCGTGCGCGCCGGCTTCACCGTGATCCTCGAGAGCGAGGGGGTCGAGGTCGTCGGTGAGGCGTCCAACGGTGCGGACGCCGTCCGCGTGGCCCGCCGCGAGCGCCCCGACGTCGTGTGCATGGACGTCCGCATGCCGGGCGGCGACGGGATCACCGCGACGCGCGCACTCGCCGGCCCGGACGTCGTCGACCCGATACCCGTGCTGGTCGTGAGCACGTTCGACCTCGACGACTACGTGTTCGGCGCGCTCGAGGCGGGCGCGAGCGGGTTCTTGCTCAAGGACGCCGAGCCCGACGTCCTGGTCGACGCCGTGCGTCGCGTCGCGGCCGGCGACGGGCTCGTCGACCAGACGCTCACGCGGCGGGTCATCGACGAGTTCGCCCGCCGCCGCTCTCCGGTGGTCCCCGACGACGCGGCGAACGCTCTGCTCACCGCGCGCGAGCACGAGATCGTCACGCTCCTGTGCCGCGGTCCGTCGAACGCCGAGATCGCGGCGACGCTCTTCCTCGAGCCGAGCACCGTGAAGTCGCACCTGAGCCGCATCCTGACCAAGACGGGTGCGCGCGACCGGGTGCAGCTCGTGGTGTGGGCGTACGAGCACGGCGTGGTCACGCCGGGCGCGTGACCACGGACGGGTGTCGCGTGCTGCGGGGCCGAGGACGACGGCGACCGCTCAGCCCACGGCGTGGGGCAGGGCGAACCGGGCGTGCACGGGTTCGGCGGCGACGTGCACGAGCGGGTCGTCGCCAGGCAGGCCGAGGCGCCCCAGCGCGTCCGTGCGCCACAACCCGACCGACCCCCGGCGCAGCGTCCAGGGCTCGTGCTCGACCGGGAAGCGCCACAGCCGCCCCGCTCGCACCGCGTACGCGTTCCAGCGCGCGGTGAGCCACTGCACCAGGCCCGACGTCGCGTCCACCGTCTCGTCGGCATGCACCGTGGCGTCGAACCGGAGAGGCCGGCGCCGGGCGGGCTGGTGCGGCACGCGGAAGGGCTCGGGTCCGTCCGTCGCGGCGAAGCGATAGCGCCACGGCCCTGCGGCCGGCGCGTCGACGGCCGCCCGCGCGTGGTGGTAGGGCACCCCGGCGGCGCGCGTCCCCGCGACGAACAGTCGTCGTGTGCACCACAGTCCGAGGAACCAGACTCCGCGGGTGCCGGTCCGGTCGCGGACGTAGACCCGCAGGTTGAGCTCGGGGAACGTCGACCAGCCGGGCACCGCGGCGAACGGCCCGAGCCGGACGTCCGCCATGACGAAGGGCACGAGACCGACCCAGGTCGCGCCGTCGTACGTGTCGACGGTCAGGCCGGGCGGCAACCAGGTCTGCACCAGGTCGGGATCGACCTGCCGGTGGACGAATGCGAGCGACTCCCACCGCTGCGCCCCGACGCCCGCGAGCCGCACGTCAGACCACCCGGTAGAGCAGCCCCTGCGCGAGTGCGACGACGACACCCAGGACCGCCGACCCGCCGAGCGCCGCGCCCGCCGCCGCAAGACCCGTGCCCGCGTCGCGGCGGGAGAGCGCGAGCAGCCCGGTCACGAGGGCCACGAGACCGGCGATACCGCCCAGGAAGCCGTTGCCGATCTGGACGGTGCTGAGCACCGCGGGCGAGTAGCCCGACGCCGACAGGATGAAGGGGTAGACGAGCGTGACGAGCGTGCCGACGAGCACCGTGACGAGGCCTGCGACGAACGACGTCACCGCGAGCGGCGAGCGCCGCCGGGACGTCGGGCCCGGTGCCGCCTGCCCCTGCGCAGCGAGATCCGGCGGACCGTACGGCGAGGACGCACCGTAGGGAGAGGGGGCCCCGTAGGGCGGAGGCCGGTCGGCAGGTGTGCTCATGGCGGACATCATGCCGGGTCCGGAGCGCCCTCGGTCAGGTCCGTCGACTCGTCCGGCTGGTAGACGCACACCCACAGCGCGTCGGGTCGCACGCTCACGTCGAGACGTTCCGAGGGATCGATCACGTCGCCGTCGAGCTGGCGCGGCTGGGACCGGTCGGAGACGATCGAGATCGTCGTGCCGCGCACGACCTCCCGGCTCGGTACGCGGCTCTTGCCCCGGACGACGCCCCACAGGAGCTGCACCCAGTGCTTGAGGTTGCGCGGTGCGACGATCGCGACCTCCATCTGCCCGTTGTCCGGCTCGGCGTCGGGCAGGAGGTTCGTCCCCGCCTGGAGCCGCCCGACGTTCCCCACGAGCACGGTGCGCGCGCGGCGCCGACGCGTCTGCCCGTCGACCGTCACCTCGACGTGCATCTGGTCGTCCGCGAGGTGCTTGAGCGCCGAGACCACGTAGGCGAGCGCGCCCGCCTTCGCCTTGAGCGCCGTCGGGGCGTCCTCCATCATCGCGGCGTCGAGGCCCATGCCGGCCATGACCGAGAAGACCTGCCCGTCGACGACGCCGACGTCGATGGCCCGGCGACCGCGCTCGAGCGCGAGGCGGATGCCGTCGGTGGGGTTCGGCGGCACGCCGAGGTTGGTCGCGAGCAGGTTCCCCGTGCCGCCGGGCAGGATCGCCAGCGCGACCTCGGTCCCCACCAGGCCCTCGATGACGGCACGGACCGTCCCGTCGCCGCCGCTGACGAACACGACCTCCGCGCCGTCGTCGACCGCCTGGCGCGCCTGCCCGGTACCCGGGTCCTCCGCCGTCGTCTCCAGCCAGGCCGGGGCGGGCCAGCCGTCGCCGGCGAGCCGGTCGGTGATCGTCGCCCGCAGCTCGTCCAGGCCCTCGACGCGGTTCGGGTTGACGATCACCGCCGAGCGGAGCGGGGAGCGGTCCAGCCGCTGCTCGGCGGCGGGCTCATGGGTCTCGTGGTCTGGCGGCACGACCCGAGTATGGCCCGTCATCACGCCGCCCGCCCAGCCCCGCGCGGGGCAGGGCCCCGCTCACGCCGACAGGATCTCCGTCGCGAGGGTCAGCCCCGCGCCGTCGGGCTGCCGGTCGACGCGTACGACGTCGCCGTCTGCGACGTCGCCCGCGAGCAGCATCTTGGCCAGGGCGTCGCCGATCTCCCGCTGCACGAGGCGGCGCAGGGGGCGTGCGCCGTACGCGGGGTCGAAGCCCTCGATCGCGAGCCACTCGCGCGCGGCCGGGGTGACGTCGAGCGTGATGCGCCGGTCGGCGAGCCGCGCGGCCAGGTGCTTGACGCTGAGGTCCACGATGTGTCCCAGCTCGTCGAGCGACAGCGGGTCGAACACGATGACGTCGTCGAGCCGGTTCAGGAACTCGGGCTTGAACGACGCCCGGACCGCGGTCATGACGCTCTCGCGCTTCGCCACGTCGTCGAGCACCGGGTCCACGAGGAACTGCGAGCCCAGGTTCGACGTCATGACGAGGATGACGTTGCGGAAGTCCACCGTGCGGCCCTGGCCGTCCGTGAGACGTCCGTCGTCGAGCACCTGGAGGAGGATGTCGAAGACCTCGGGGTGGGCCTTCTCGACCTCGTCGAGCAGCACGACGGAGTACGGGCGACGCCGCACGGCCTCGGTGAGCTGGCCGCCCTCCTCGTACCCGACGTACCCCGGGGGCGCGCCGACGAGGCGCGCGACCGAGTGCTTCTCGCCGTACTCCGACATGTCGATGCGCACCATGGCGCGCTCGTCGTCGAACAGGAAGTCCGCGAGCGACTTCGCGAGCTCGGTCTTGCCGACGCCCGTCGGTCCCAGGAACAGGAACGAGCCCGTCGGGCGGTCCGGGTCGGAGACGCCGGCCCGCGAGCGCCGGACCGCATCGGACACCGAGCGCACCGCGGCCTGCTGACCGATGAGCCGGTCGCCGATCACGTCCTCCATGTGCAGGAGCTTCTCGGACTCGCCCTGGAGCATGCGGCCGGCGGGGATGCCGGTCCACGCGGACACGACCTCGGCGATCTCGTCCGCCCCGACCTTGTCCGCGATCATCGGCGCCTGCTCGGCGATCTCCTCGGCGCCCTCGACGGCGGCCTCCTGCTCCTCCGCTGCGTCGAGCTCGCGCTGGACCTGCGGGATCTCGCCGTACTGCAGCCGGCCCGCCGTCTCGAGGTCGCCCTCGCGCACGGCGCGCTCGACCTGGACGCGCAGCTCGTCGAGCTTCGCACGCAGGTCGCCCACACGGTTGTGACCGGCCTTCTCGGCCTCCCAGCGCGCGGTGAGCGCGGCGAGCTCCTCGCGCCGGTCGGCGAGGTCGGCACGCAGCCGCTCGAGGCGGTCGAGGCTCGCGGCGTCCGTGGAGTCGGAGAGCACGACCTCCTCCATCTCCAGGCGGGTCACCGCGCGCTGCAGCTCGTCGATCTCGACGGGCGAGGAGTCGAGCTCCATCCGCAGCCGCGACGCGGCCTCGTCGACGAGGTCGATGGCCTTGTCAGGGAGCTGGCGACCGGTGATGTAGCGGTCGGAGAGCGACGCGGCGGCGACGAGCGCGGAGTCGGCGATCGTCACCTTGTGGTGCGCCTCGTACCGCTCCTTGAGCCCGCGCAGGATCGCGACCGAGTCCTCGACGGACGGCTCGCCGACGAACACCTGCTGGAACCGGCGCTCCAGCGCGGGGTCCTTCTCGACGTTCTCGCGGTACTCGTCGAGCGTCGTGGCACCGACGAGGCGCAGCTCGCCACGGGCCAGCATCGGCTTGAGCATGTTGCCCGCGTCCATGGCGCCCTCTCCTCCGGCGCCGGCTCCCACGACGGTGTGCAGCTCGTCGATGAAGGTCACGACCTGCCCGTCCGACGAGCGGATCTCCTCCAGGACGGCCTTCAGCCGCTCCTCGAACTCGCCGCGGTACTTGGCGCCCGCGACCATGCTCGCGAGGTCGAGCGAGATCAGGCGCTTGCCCTGGAGAGACGTGGGGACGTCCCCCGCGACGATGCGCTGCGCGAGGCCCTCGACGACGGCCGTCTTGCCGACGCCGGGTTCCCCGATGAGGACGGGGTTGTTCTTGGTGCGCCGGCTCAGGACCTGCACGACGCGGCGGATCTCGGTGTCGCGCCCGATGACGGGGTCGAGCCGGCCGTCCGCGGCCGCCGCGGTCAGGTCGGTGCCGTACTTCTCGAGCGCCTGGTACGTGCCCTCGGGGTCGGGGGTGGTCACGCGCGCGCTGCCGCGGACGGCGGGCAGGGCCGAGCGCAGCGCGTCCGCGGAGGCCCCTACCTGCTGCAGCGCCGTGGCCGCGGGCGACGACCCCGCGGCGATGCCGAGCAGGAGGTGCTCGGTCGAGACGTACTCGTCGCCGAGCGACTGCGCCTCCTTCGAGGCGTTCTCGAGCGCGGTGGACGTCGCCCGCGAGGGCGACGGCTGCGCGACGGCGGACCCGCTCGCGGTGGGCAGCGCGACGAGCGCGGCACGCACCTGGCGCCCGACCGCCTGCTTGTCGGCTCCCACGGCGTCGAGCAGCCCGACGGCGACCCCGCCGTCCTGCGCGAGCAGCGCGGACAGGACGTGGGTGGGCTCGAGCTGAGGGTTGCCGGCGGCCGACGCGGTCTGGATCGCCTCGCCGATCGCCTGCTGCGACATGGTGGTGAACTTGGTTTCCATCTGTGCTCCGAGGGTTCTCCGAGTGGTGCGAGTACTGATCTGACCAGTGCAACCGCCGTCAAGTTGAGTGTATTCCGCTCAAGTCTGGCCTGCGACCGGCACGCACCCCGCGCGGTCCCGGCGCTCTCGCGGCACGGGTTCACCCTCGCCCGTTCCGTCTCAAAACGGTATCGACCCTCGCCCCGGTCGACGATCCACGCCATGCTGAGGGGGTGAACACCTCGCCCGCGCGCCGCCGGATAGGCCTCGCCGCCCTCTTCGCCAGCCTCGCCCTGCTCCTGTCCGCGTGCATGCGGATCGACATGAACTTCACGCTCCACGAGGACGACACGGCAGACGGCACGATCGTCATGGCGCTCTCCGACGAGGTCGCCGAGGCAGCAGGCATGGACCCCCAGGACGCCTGGGACCAGATGAGCACCGACATGGAGTCCGACCTCCCGGACGGGGCGACCCAGGAGCCGTACGCCGAGGACGGGTACACCGGCTCGAAGTTCACCTACACGGGGCAGCCGATCTCCGACATGTCCGGGGGCACCACCGACGAGCTGTCCATCACGCGCGAGGGCGACGAGTTCGTCGTGAGCGGGACCATGGACATGTCCGACGAGGAGATGGGCCTGGACGGCACGGACGCCGACTCGGACGACATGACGCGCCAGATGATGGAGGGCTTCGAGTTCATCGTCTCCATCACCTTCCCGGGCGAGGTCGCCGAGACCAACGGCGAGGTCGACGGCACCACCGTGACCTGGACCCCGCAGGTGGGCGAGGTGAACGAGATCTCCGCCCGCGGGTCGGCGATCGAGGGCGGGGCCGCCGCCGACGGGAGCACGGGCACCGACGAGGACACCGCCGACGACCAGGGCAGCACGGACGACCAGGGCACGACCGACGACCAGGGCACCACGGCCGACGACGGCGGGCAGGGCACGACCGAGGACGCCGGCTTCCCCTGGTGGATCCTCTTCGTGATCGGCGGCATCGTCCTGCTCGGCATCATCGGTCTCGTGCTGTGGCTGGTTCTGCGCTCCAAGCCGGACGCCCAGCAGGGTGCGCAGACCGGCGCCTACGGACAGGCGCCCTACCCCGGCCAGCCGAACCAGCCTGGCCAGTACCCCGGCCAGGCGGGCCAGTACGGCTCCCCCCAGGGCGGCTACCCCCAGCAGCCGGGTCAGCCGGGTGGTCAGTACCCGGGCCAGCCGGGCCAGTACGGCTCCCCCCAGGGCGGCTACCCCCAGCAGCCGGGCTCCTACCCGCCGGCGCAGCCGGGCCAGCAGCATCCCGGGGCGCACCCCCAGACCCAGCCCACGGCTCCGCTGCCGCAGCAGCCGCCACCGGCCCCCGGCGCTCAGCCCGGCCAGCAGGGTCAGTGGGGCCAGCAGGGTCAGTGGGGCCAGCAAGGTCAGTGGGGTCAGCCCACGCAGCCCATCCCGCCGACGCCCCCGGCAGGTGGTGGCACGGGCCAGCCTCCGCAGCCCACGCAGCCGCTCCCGCCGCAGGAGGCCCCGCAGGGACCCGACGACGAGATCGACGACGCGACCCGGCTGCGCCCGCCACCCTCGGAGTGATCGACCGGGCTCGCGGAGCCCGCTCGCCCGGGGCTCAGCCCCAGAGCGGCTCCGCGGGTTCGTACGCGAGCGCCTCGTCCGCGACGCTCTCGTCCACGTCCGCGAGCGTCGCCGGCTGCCACGCCGGGTCGCGGTCCTTGTCGACGACCTGGGCACGGATGCCCTCCACGAGGTCCGGCTGCGTGTCCACGAACCAGGACACGAGCCCGTACTCCTGGGCGAGCGCCGCCCGCAGGTCCGGCAGGCGACGGGCGCTCCGGACCGCCGCGAGCGTCACGGTCGTGGCCGTCGGCGACAGGGTGGCGAGGGCGTCGGCCTCCGCCCCGGCGTCGACGTCACCGTCGCTCTCCTCCGTGCGCAGGCGCTCGACGATCTCTGCCACCGTGCCCGCCCCGTAGCAGCGGTCCACGCGCGACCGCCGCGCGACCAGACCCGACGCCGGGGGATCGACCGCGTGCAACCGCACGACCCGGTGCACCGTGCCGGCGTCGAGCGGGTCGACACCCGCCACCGCGAGCGCGACGAGGTCGTCGCGCAGCAGACCGAGGCGCTCGCTCGGCACGAAGTGGTCGGCGAGCCCGGCATGGATCGCGTCGGACCCGTCCATGGTCACGGCGCCGAGCGCCAGGTGCTCCCCCAGGCGCCCGGGTGCACGAGCGAGCAGCCAGGACCCGCCGACATCGGGCGTGAACCCGATGCGCGTCTCCGGCATGGCGACGCGCGACCGCTCGGTCACGACCCGCACGGTCGCGTGACCGCTCAGGCCGAGCCCGCCGCCCATCGTGATGCCGTCCATGATCGCGACGACGGGCACCGGGCTCTCGGCGATCGCGGCGTCGACCGCGTACTCGCGGCGGAAGTACCGCCGCGCGTCCTGCGGCCGGCCCTCCGACACCCCGGCGTGCAGCTCGCGGACGTCCCCGCCGGCGCAGAACCCGCGGTCGCCCGCGCCGTCGAGCAGCACGACCCGCACCGTGGGGTCGTCGCGCCACGCCGCGAGGACGTCAGCGATCTCGCCGAGCATCTCGTACGAGAGCGCGTTGAGGGCTCGCGGCCGGTCGAGGGTGAGGTGGCCGACGGCGTCGTCGGCGCGCGCGATGATCTGGCTCGTCATCCGGCTCACGGTACCGTCGGGCCATGTCTTCCTCGACGCGGTGGCACGACGACGTGCTGGGCGAGGCCTGGCAGGCCCGTGACCTCGACCTGCCCGACGGCGCGGTGGCCACGCTCGTGCGCCGGGCGGCGCCCGGCGTCGGGCCGGAGACGACGGACCGGCCGGCCGTGCTGTACGTGCACGGGTTCATCGACTACTTCTTCCAGACCCACGTCGCCGACGCCTTCGAGGCGCGCGGGTACCGGTTCTACGCGGTCGACCTGCGGGGGTACGGGCGTTCCGTCGGCCGCGGCTCGGGCGCCCCGGTGCGGCCCGACGACGACCCGAACTTCGTCACCGACCTGTCGGTGTACGCACAGGACCTCGACGCCGCGGCGCGCGCGGTCCGTGCCGAGGGACACGAGCACCTCGTGATCCTGGGACACTCGACGGGTGGGCTGATCGCGAGCCTGTGGGCCGACGCGCGGCCCGGTGCTGCGCACGCGCTGGTGCTCAACAGCCCGTGGTTCGACCTCAACAGGTCGTGGGTGTTCCGCGGGCCGGTGACGTGGGTCGTCGACGTCGTCGGGCGGTTCGCCCCGCGCCTGGTCGTCGGGCACCTGGACGAGCACTGGCCCCGGGCGCTGCACGTGAGCACGGGCGGCGAGTGGGACTTCGACCTGGCGTGGAAGCCGCTCGAGGGCTTCCCGGCCCGGGCCGGGCTGCTGCGCTCGGTGCGCCGCAACCAGGCACGGCTCGCGCGCGGGCTCGCGATCGACTGCCCGGTGCTGGTCCTGGCGTCGGCCCGCAGCGGCCCGGCGGCGGGGTGGCACGAGGAGCTGCTGACGACCGACAGCGTGCTGGACGTCGAGCACATCGTGTCCCGGGCGCCGGGCCTGGGCCCGGACGTGACGGTCGTGAGCATCGAGGGCGGTGCGCACGACCTCGCCCTCTCGCCCGAGCCCGCCCGCTCGACGTACCTCCGCGAGGCGCTCGACTGGCTGGACGCCCGCACCTGAGTCGTCACCCACGCTCGAGTCGTCGCCGGCCGGGCCCCGACCGCCGTGTCCGATTCCCGCTAGCCGAAGGGGCGCGACGCGGGCGAGAATCGCACCATGACGACGACGGCACCGCACCCGGACGGCACGTCCGACGCCGAGGAGGCCCTGTCGGACCCGGACTTCGCCGAGCGCTACCGGGCGATCGCGTCGCGCGACCGCCGGTTCGACGGCCAGTTCATCACCGCGGTGCGCACGACCGGGATCTACTGCCGGCCCTCGTGCCCCGCCCGCACGCCGCGGCCCGAGAACGTGAGGTTCTTCCGGACGTCGGCCGCCGCGCACGACGCCGGGTTCCGCGCGTGCAAGCGCTGCCTGCCCGAGGCCGTGCCGGGGACCCCCGCCTGGGACCTCGGCCACGACCTCGCCTCGCGCGCGATGCGCCTCGTCGGTGACGGCGTGGTGGACCGCGACGGCGTCGACGGGCTCGCCGCCCGTCTCGGCTACACGCCGCGCCACGTCCACCGCGTCCTGGTCGCCGAGCTGGGCGCCGGGCCGGTCGCGCTCGCGCGCGCCCTGCGCGCGCAGACGGCACGGTCCCTCGTCACCGGCACCGACCTGCGACTCGCGGACGTCGCCCACGCGTCCGGGTTCGGCAGCATCCGCCAGTTCAACGACACGGTCGCCGAGGTGTTCGGCACCACGCCGGGCGAGCTGCGCCGACGCGCCCGACGCGCCCCGCCCGCCGGCCCGCCGGCCCGGCGGCTGCACGGAGCGCAGGGACGGCAGAACCCGCCCGACGGCCCACCCGGGGCCCCGGCCGACGACCGCTCGGCGCTGCTCGACCTGACCCTGCCCCTGCGCGAGCCGTACGACGCACGCGGAGTGTTCGCCTTCCTCGCCGCACGCGCCGTCGACGGCGCGGAGGTCGTCGGCACGAGCGACCCGGCACACCTGTCCTACGCCCGCACGCTGCCTCTGCCGCACGGACCGGGCGCGTTCCGCGCCACCTACGGACCCCTGCCCGACGCCGCGGGCCACGTCCCGGCGTCGGGCACGAGCCGGTCGGGGCGCGGGGCGCCGTCGTTCCGCGTCGAGCTCGAGCTGACGTCGGTCGCGGACCTGCCCGCAGCGATCGCACGGATCCGTCGGCTCTTCGACCTCGACGCCGACCCGGAGGCGGTCGACGCGGCGCTGGACGCGGACCCCGCTCTCGCCTGCTCCGTGCGGGCCGTACCCGGCATCCGCGTCCCGGGCGCGGTCGAGCCGACCGAGATCCTCGTGCGCGCGCTCGTCGGGCAGCAGATCTCGGTGGCGGCGGCCCGCACCCACCTGACCCGGCTGACGGCGGCTCTGGGCACCCCGTTCGCGTCCCGGCTCGGCCCGACCCGCCTCTTCCCGACGCCGGCCCAGCTCGCCGCGGGCGCGGGCGACGGGCTCCGGGGTCCGGCACGACGGACCGCCGCGATCCTCGGCGTCGTGCGAGCGCTCGCCGCCGGCGACCTCGCCCTCTCGTCGGCGGACGACCCCGCGACGCTGCGCGCGGCGCTCGAGGCGATGCCCGGCGTCGGGCCCTGGACCTCCGGCTACGTGGCGATGCGCGTGCTGCACGACCCGGACGTCCTGCTCGACGGCGACCTCGCCCTGCGCGCGGGCGCCCGTGCCCTCGCTCTGCCCGACGACCGCCGTGCCCTGACCGCCCGTGCGGCGCGCTGGGCGCCGTGGCGCTCGTACGCCGGGATGCACCTGTGGCGTGCGGCCGCCCAGGCGTCGGCAACGGGCTCGACCACCCGGACCGCACCGACCGCACCGAAGGAGACACCGTGACCACGAGCACCGCCCCGGTAACGACCACCGCCGGCACCACCACCGCCTGCGCCACCACCGTCACCACGCCCGACGGCCCGTTCACGATCGTCGCCGCACCGGACGGCACCGTGCTCGCGTCCGGCTGGACGTCCGCGGTGGACGCCCTCGTCGCGCTCGTCCACCCGACGCTGCGGCCGGTGCGCACCGAGGAGGTCCGGCCGGACCACGACGCCGTCGCCCCCGCCGTCGTCGCGGTACGGGCCTACTACGGGGGCGACCTGCACGCGATCGACGACGTCCCCGTCCGCCAGGTCTCCGGGCCGTACCGGACGCACGCGTGGGACGTCCTGCGCACGGTCGAGGCCGGCGACCCGGTCACGTACTCGGGCTACGCCGAGCTGTCCGGGCGGCCCGCCGCGGTGCGCGCGGCCGCGGGTGCGTGCGCGCAGAACGCCGCGGCGCTGTTCGTACCGTGCCACCGCGTGCTGCGCAGCGACGGCGGACTCGGCGGGTACCGGTACGGCCCGGAGATCAAGCGGAGCCTGCTCGACCGCGAGGCGCGAGCCTGAGCACGCGGCCCGGTCCGCCCGCGAGGCCCGCGCTCAGCCCGGCACCTGGACCTGCACGAACGTCCCGTGGTCGAACCAGACGCCGCCACCGGGGCCGCGCGCGCCGAGCGCGTGCGGCGGGATCATGGTCCCGACCGCCCCCGACCCCTGGACCGCCCGAGTCGGGCTGAGCACGAGCGCCTGGCGAGCCTTCCTGGCCTCCGTGTCCAGGCCCTTGTAGCCGCCCGTCGCGTCGAGCAGCACGGAGACGCAGTGGACCAGGCGGTCGGCGGACCGCAGGATCGTGTCACCGACCCGGGTGCCGTTGACCAGCTCGGCGTCGTCGCACACCACCACGACGCGGTCCAGGCCGGCGGCCCGCGCCTGCTCGGTGGCGCGGCTGCCCGTGGCGACGAACGTCGCGTCGTCGGCGTCCAGGTCGTCGCCGGTGAACAGCGGCAGACCCCGGCGCACCGCGAGCCGGCGGACGGGCGAGTCCTTGGGCGCGACCACCAGCACTCCGGCGCCGCGGTCCACGAGCTGCCGCAGGACCATCGCGAGCGCCGTCGACCGGCCGGTGCGACGGTCCCCGGTGACGAGGAGACCAGGGCTGTCGAACAGGTCCACCGTGTAGCGCGACAACGAGTCGCCACCGACGGCGACCGTGACGCCGTCGGCGGGACATCCCGGCGCGACGGGCAGCGCGGACGCGTCGGTGCGGGAGATCGCGTCGGGCAGCACGTCGACGCGCAGCGGAGGTGTCGCGCCACCGGACCCCGGGGGCGGGTGCACGGGGCCCGGCACGGCACGCGCCCGGGCGATCCGCTCGACGAAGGCGGCCTGCTGACCCTGGCCGTCGGCCGCGCCCGGGAGCAGCGCCATCTGCGCCTCTCGCACCCGAGCACCGCCCGACAGCATCCGCCCGGGCCCGACCTCGCGTGGCAGGTGCCGCTCCCGGAGCCCGATCGAGCGGTAGTCGTCGCGGCTCGTCAGCGGCAGCACGTACCGGGTCTCCACCGCACCCATGACCTTGCTCTCGGACACCAGCAGGCTCCGGTCACCGGTCAGCAGGACGCGCAGCCCCACGGCGGGCGCCTCGCGCAGCAGCCGCGCGAACGACGACCGGAAGGCGTCCAGGTCGGCGACGTCGCCGACCAGCCGGTCCCACCCGTCGAGGACGACCACGGCGTACGCGAGCCGCTCCGACCCGTGCACCGCGGCGCGCTGCTCGCCGAGGTCGCCGAAGCCCCCGGCCGCGAGGACCTGCTGACGGCGGGCGACCTCGGCGTGCAGACGGCGCAGGAAGCGTTCCAGTCGCCCGGTCTCGACCGGTGTCACCACCGCACCGCAGTGCGGCAGACCTGCCATCGGCGCGAGCGCGCCGTTACCCCAGTCGAGCGCGTACAGGTGCAGGTCGGCGGGCGACCACGTCGCCGCGAGCTGGGCGACGACCACGCGGAGCGTCGACGTGCGGCCCGAGCGCGCGCCCCCGATCACAGCGACGTGCGAACCCGACGCCACGTCCCACTCGAGCGGCACCTGTGCCTGCTGCGCGGGCAGGTCCTCCAGCCCCAGCACGACGGCGGTCTGCGCGGCCCGCCCGCCGGCCACGACGTCGTCGACGTCCACCACCGCCGGGAGCTCGGGGAGCCACGGGGAGGGGCGACGCGCCACCCCGGCCGCGGCGGCCGCGGCGCCGAGCAGGTCGACGACGGCGCGCAGGTCCGTGTCGTCGTGGTCCACGTCCGCGCGATCAGCGGCGTCGGGTGCGAACGCGACGGGCAGCCCGAGTCGTTCCCACGGCACGGACGCCGCCCGCGGGGACGTCGTCGCCGGTGCCGCGCCGGGCCGTCGCCCGGCGACGCGCGCCGTCTGGAACGCGACGGGCGCGGCGCCGGTGCCGCGTCGGGCGAAGCCGCGCCCGGGCTGGCGAGAGCCGATCGACGCGGCCTCGCCCGAGCCGAGCACGTCGGTGGAGTCCGTCCTGTCCGTGACGCGCAGCGCGACGCGCAGGTTCGTGTTCGCCTGCATCTCGGCCGTGATCTGGCCGGCAGGTCGCTGCGTCGCGAGGATCAGGTGCACCCCGAGCGAGCGCCCGACGCGCGCGATGCGCACCAGACCGGAGACGAAGTCGGGGAGCTCCGTCCTGAGCTCGGCGAACTCGTCGATCACGAGCACGAGCCGGGCCAGCCCTCGCGCGGCGGCCGCGACGGGGTCGCGCTCCCACGCGGCGTCGGCGTCCTTGGCCCCCAGGTCGCGCAGCACGGTCTCACGGCGCTCCAGCTCCGCGTCGAGCGACTCCAGGGCGCGTTCGGTGCCGCGCGCGTCGAGGTTCGTCACCATCCCGACCGTGTGCGGCAGCCGCTCGCAGTCCGCGAACGCGGACCCGCCCTTGTAGTCGACGAGCACGAAGGTCAGCGCGTCGGGACGGTTGACCAGCGCGAGCGACACGACGAGCGTCTGGAGGAGCTCCGACTTGCCGGATCCCGTCGTGCCCGCGACGAGCCCGTGCGGTCCGTCCTCCGCGAGGTCGACGCCGAGCACGCCGTCCGCGCCCGCACCCACGACGGCGTACGTCGAGCGCGGGACGGCCGCCCACGCCGCGACGATCGGCGCCGGGTCCTGCAGGTCCACGCCGAGGAGGTCCACAAGCCGCACCGACGACGGCAGCAGGTGCTCGTCCCCGACGCCCGCGACGTGCACGACCGGGGCGAGAGCACGTGCGGCGCGACGCGCGACGTCGAGCGAGGTGCCGTCGAGCAGCACGGGACCGACGACGCCGTCCCGCGCCACGACCTCACCGGTCGTCGTGTCCTGGCGGTCCACGGCGACCTCCGTCGCGCACTCCTGCGGCAGGCGCGACCGGTGCTCGTCGAGCGCGACGACGAAGACGCCGACCGCCGGACCGTGCTCGAGCAGCGTCACCATCCCCGGCAGGAGGCGCATCCCGCGCGCCTGGTCGAGAAGGACGACCGTCTGGGTGTCGAACGCGGCACGCGAGCTCTCGCGCGCCGCACGGCGGCGCGACTCCACGAGCCCGCTCAGCTCGCGCACCCGGGCCTGGCGGGTCGCCGGCGTGTTGCCGACCTGCACGCACGCACCGGCGCCACCGCCGACGTGCGGGAGCCAGCGCACCCAGTCCCAGTCGTCCTGCGCGGTGTCCTCGCACAGCAGCACGACCCGCAGGTCGCGTGGCGAGCGGAGGACCGCGAGCTGGACGAGCATCGCCCGGGCGAGGGACACCGCGACGTCCCGCGGCCCCGCGACGCCGACGGTGCCGGAGCTCAGCTCGACCGTGACCGGGGAGGGCGAGACACCCACGCTCACGGCGACGCCGTCGACGCGGGCACGGGCTCCCTCCCAGCGCACGTCGAGGTCCTGGTCCGCGACGCCGACGCGCACGGTCACCGCGTCCGGGTCGGTCGCCCGCCGCTCCCACAGCCGGGCGCCGGGGGCGACCGCGACGTCGAGCACCGCCACGGGGTCCGGGTGGTCGTGCCACCGGCGCACCCGCTGCTCCGTCACGAGCCGGGCGACCTGCGCACGCGCGGCGAGCACCTCCTGCCGCCACGTCTCCTCGGTCCGACGACCGCTCCGGCGGGCCGCACGGCGGCTCGTGACGTAGCTGCCCACGACCATGAGCGGGGACGCGAGGGCCATCATCAGGTACCAGTACCGGCCCAGGGCGAGCGCCATCGTGACCCCGAGCACGACGGGCACGAGCGCGGCCAGCCACGGGAGCGGCGTACGGTCCCGGTCCGCGGGCTTCCCACCGGGAACCCGCACCGCGGGTGTCGCGACCGGGGGACGGATCCGCGCGCCACGGTTGAACGCGACGTGGCCGACGCCGTCGGGCACCACGTGGGCGTCGCTCGCCGGCACGACCCCGACCCGCAGCAGGCTCGACCCGACCTGCACGACGTCGTCCGGGCCCACCTCGCGCGCGCCGGTCAGCCCGACGCCGTCGACGAGGACGACGGCGGCGCCCTGCGGGTGCACGGACATGCTCGGGTGGCCGGCGCCCGACGTGACCTCGAGCGTCACGTGATGGTCGCCGACCGCCGGGTCCAGCAGCCGCACCCGCATCGCCGCACCCGAACCGAGGGTGATGCGCGTCCCTGTCGGCAGCGCGACGCTCTCCCCCGCGAACGGCCCCCCGACGACCTCGAGCCGAACCGTCCCGGCAGGCAGGTCCGCACCGTGCTCGCGCGGCAGCACCACGCCGGCCAGGATGCCGCTCGACGCCAGGTCGGTGGCCGGGTCGACGCTCGCGACGTCGCACGCGGCCACGCCGAGGACGTCGGCGAGCTCGGCCACGGTCGTCGTCGGCGCGACGTCGACGACGACGTCCCTGGTGCCCTCTCCCGACCCCACCGTCAGGGGAAGCTGCATGCTCGTCCCTGCGCCATCACGACTCCCCCGTGCGTCGTCGAGGCCGCCCCTGTGCATCCAGGACCGGCGCGAACCCGCCGTACGCTAGCATCGCGGCTCCCCCCGGCCTCCGTCGTCCACAGCCCGGTCCGAACCGAGGAGCTCCGTGCCCCGTCACCTCGACCAGCCGTCGCCCGCGTCCCCTCCCACCCGCCCGGCGGCGTCGTCCCCGTACGTGCCGCGACGGCCCGACGACGGCCCCGCCCGGTACGTGCCGGCCCGCCCCGACGGGGCCCGGGCGGGCGTCCGCCCGACCACCTCGCGCGGCACCCGGACGCACCCCGTGATCGGCGACGCACCCGGGCATGTCGCCCTCCTGGACCGACCCCGCGCTGCGGGGGGGCGTCCGCCTCGAGCGCGACCACCACGCCCTGCCCGAGCTCACCGTCCAGGCCGCACCCCGGCCGCTGTGGCGCCGCCCGGCGTTCGTCGTCGCGTCCGTCCTGGCGCTCGTCGCGGTCCTGGCGTGCGTGGTGGTCCTGATCCTCGGAGGATCCGGTCGCCCACCGGGACCTGTCGAGGACCCGGCCGCCCAGGGTGTCGGCGAGCACCACCTCGTCGAGTGACGGAATCTCGTCGAGCGGCAGGGTCCGGTCGTACCCGACGACGCAGTTGTCCACAGCCGAGGCCGACCTCGTTGTCGGCGCCCGCGGCGCCGCGGTACGAATGTCCCTCGACAGGGGGGCAGCAGCTGCCCCTTCCCAGAGGAAGGACACGCACTCATGGCAGCACCGGGGTACAGGGTCTCGGCAGAGTCGCTCGCGGGGGTCTCACGCGACCTCTCCGGCGGAGCAGGCGAGATCATGAGCCAGCTCGACGGCCTCAAGGCCAAGGTCGAGGGGCTGGCAGACGACTGGGAGGGCTCCGGCAAGGCGGCGTTCACCGAGCTCTACCGCCAGCTCGACGACTCCGGCCGCAAGGTCCAGGAGGCCCTGCTGGGGATCTCCACCATGCTCAGCAACGTCTCCGGCCACTACGACGAGGCAGAGACCACCGCGACGAACACGTTCAGGATCTGAGCGGGAGTCGTTCCGGGCGGGCCGTCACGGGCGGGTCGGCACGACGCCGGCCCGCACCGACGCGTGACTCAGCCCCAGCCGAACAGCTGCGTCCATACCCCGTCCTGGTACCCCACGCCGAGGTCCTGGAACCCGCAGTGGAGGATGTTCGCGCGATGTCCCGGCGAGTCCATCCACGCGCGCACGACCTCCTCGGCCGTCCGCTGACCCGCGGCGATGTTCTCGCCCGACGGGTCGGCGTACCCCTGGGCCTTCGCGCGGTCCCAGGGCGAGCGTCCGTCCAGGCTCGTGTGGTCGAAGTAGTCGCGCTCCACCATGTCCTCGCTGTGCAGCCGGGCCGCCGCGGTGAGCCGCTCGTCCACCGCGAGGGGGCCGCAGCCGGCAGCGGCCCGTTCCGCGTTCGTCAGCTCGACGACGGCCGCCGCTCCGCCAGGTTCAGCACCGGTCTCGTCCCGGTCGGCTCCGGTGCCCTCCGGGTCCTCGGCGTCGTCGGGAGCCGAGGCGTCCGTGCCGACGTCCACCTGCGCGGAGTCGTCGGAGGACGAGCCACCCCGGCTGCTCGACCCCGGCGACGGCCTGCCGCTCGCGGCGTCGTCCCCTGCGGGTACGCCTGCACCGTCCTGCAGGTCGTGCGCACCACGCGCACCGGTGTCGGGGAGGCGCTCGGCCACCACCGCGGCGGCAGGGCTCGCGTCACCACCCTGCAGCGCAGCGACGACGGGACCGAGCGGACCCGCCTGGTCCGGACGGACCTCCCCGCTCGCGGTGGCCGCGCCCAGACCGACGCTCGGACCGAGGAGGACCACGGCCGCGACGCCCGCCGTCACCGCGCCGGCCGTGCCCGGCGAGAACCGCTGATGCCGGGCGCCCTCGCCCGACCGTCGTCGGGCAGCGCGGAACGCTCCCGGCGACACCGCCCCCGCGCGGTGGCGGGGCGTGCGTCGCGTGGCCATCGCCCGACCCTAGCGAGAACGGTGTGCGGGCGAAACCGTCAGGCGAGCGACGGCTCCTCCGGCGTGGACACCGTGAAGACCGCCCCCGCGACGAGCGGGGACGCGGTCGCCGCACGCTCGAGCTCGTCGAGGCGACGAGCGACGGTCGCCTCGGTGTCGTCGCCCGTCAGGTCGACGCTCGCCACGAGGTACAGCGACCGCGGCCCCACGTACTCCAGTCGGAGATAGGTCACGCGCTCCACCTGTGGCATCGCGACGATGGCCCGCAGGACCGCGGCGCGGGTCTGCGGGAACGCGGCCTCGCCCACGAGGAAGCGACGGTTGCGGTCGATGAGGACCACGGACACCACCGCGAGCACCAGGCCCACGACGATCGAGCCGATCGCGTCCGGGACGGGCGACCCCGTCAGCTGGTGGGCCAGCACGCCCACGAACGCGACGACGAGCCCGACGAGCGCCGCCGCGTCCTCCGCGAACACGGCCCGCAACGTCGGGTCGGACGTCGTCATGACGTACTCGAGCGTCTCGCTCTCCGCCTCGCGCGCGCCCTCGTGCACCTGCTTGCGCGCGCGCAGGAAGGAGATGCCCTCGAGCACGAACGCGAGCCCCAGCACCGCGTAGGCGACCCCGAAGTCTCCCGCCGGCTCGGGCGTGAGGAGCTCCTGCACCCCGTGCGTGATCGACACCCCGGCGCCGACGGCGAACAGCCCGATCGCGGCGAACATCGACCAGACGTACGCCTCACGGCCGAAGCCGAGCGGGTGCGCGGGGTCGGCAGGGCGCCGCGAGCGCCGGTCGGCGATCAGGAGGAAGATCTCGTTGCCCGTGTCGGCCCACGAGTGGACCGCCTCGGCCAGCATCGACGCGGAGCCGGTCACGAGCGCCGCCGCCGTCTTCGCGACGGCGATCAGCGCGTTCGCGGCGAACGCGACGAGGACCGTCACGACGCTCTCGTTGCCCGAGTCCTCGCTCCGGACGACTCGCGGGCTCGCGGACTCTGGGAGGAAGGGCTCGGACGGGACCGGTGGGTCCGGGGCGGGCGAACCCGGACCGAGCGCGCTCTCGTCGGGCGAGCGGGACGGCTCGGGGCTCGGCATGGTGCCGGTCTACCACGCGTCCGTCCGCGCGGCACCTCACGCCGTCGCCGTCGCCGTCGCCGGACGATCGGCCGGTCGGTCGCTACCGCGGGAGCGGGTCGCCGACGGTGGGCGACGCCGCGGCGTCGGACATCGCCTCGCCCACCGGGACCTCACCGTCCCCGTCGCCGCGCCCGCGCAACGGGTAGAACCAGAAGCACACGAACGCGAGCGCGGCCAGGCACACCGGCACGGCACCGAGGAGCAGGCGCACGCCCGCCGCGACGTCGGCAGGCTGGGTCGCAGCGCCCTCGACGTACCCGCTCGCGCCGAGCACGCCGGCGACGACGACGGCCTGCACGATCACCGACCCGCGGACCACGAACCCGTTGGCGCCGAAGTACATGCCCTCGCGGCGCAACCCGGTGCGACGCTCGTCCTCGTCGATCAGCTGCGCGAGCGCGACCTCGAGGACCTGCATGAGCCCGGCGATCCCGACGCCGACGGCCAGCCCTGCCACGGCCGCGCCGAGCACGGTGGACGGGACGAGGTACAGGCAGGTCGAGGCTCCGTAGACCGCCACGACCCACAGCATCGTGGTGCGGGGACCGAGGCGGCGCACCACCCAGGACCACGCGAAGATCGACGGGATTGCCGCGACGAACACGGGTGCGAGCAGGAGCGTCGCGTCGGCCTCGACCCCACCGAGGGTGTACCGCACGTAGAACGGCACGGCGGCGAGCACGATCGCGGACGTGCTCTGCAGCAGGAGCGAGCCGAGCACGTACGTGACGAACGCGCGGTTCGCGAACGTGTACCGGATCTGGTCACGCAGGCCCACGGCCGCCTCGCGCTCGGTCACCGTCACGTCGTCCACCGGACGCTCGACCATCCCGACGAGGGACCAGGCGAAGAATCCGAGGCTCACGACCCCGAGCGCGAGAGCCATGCCCGGCCACCCGACCGTCCCGTACAGCAGGGGCGCACCGGCGGTGCCGAGGATCATCCCCACCAGTCCGAAGACCTGGCGCGGCGTGTTGCCGCGGGCGCGCTCCGCCGTCGTGCGGAAGATCTCCGGGAAGAGCGCGGAGGCGTTGAGCACGACGACCACGTACGCGACGTCGAACACGGCGACCACGAGCAGGAACCACACGAGCAGCCCGACCGGGCCCAGGTCGGGCGGCGTCCACACGAGCGCGAACGCGACGACGAGCGGGACGATCCCCAGCCCGATCCAGGGCACGCGCCGCCCCCACCGGGTGCGGCGACGGTCCGAGCAGGCGCCCACGAGCGGGTTCAGGACCGCGTTGAGGATCCCGTGCGCGATCATCGCTCCCGCGACCCAGCCGGCGGCGACGCCGAGGTGGTCGACGTAGAAGTACACGACGAACGCCGAGAACGTCTGGGTCAGCAGGTTCGCCGGGAAGGCCGACGCTCCGTACGCGAGGGTCTGTGCGCGCGTCGGTGCCCCGACCAGCCGGCGGTCGCGCCACCGCGCTACCAGGTCGCTCACCGTTCGCCGCGCTGCACGGCGCGCAGGTCGCGCCACCCGACGCGCACCAGCCCCTCGGCGGCGATCACCGCGGCCACGTCCGGGTCGGCGAGCAACCGGTGCTCGAACCCGCGCTTGGCCACCGAGTGGTCGGCCACGTCGGCGAGCTCGTCGTCGTCGAGCATCGGGTGCAGGTAGACCTCCGTGACGCCCGGACGCACGCTGCGCAGCAGGTCGCAGAAGCCCGCCTTGACGTCGGCGTAGTCCTCCTCGGCCGCCGTGCCCTCGTCCGCCAGGGTGAACGGGTGCGTCCAGAGCCGGTCGGGGACGACGATGCCGAGCGCGTCCGCCGCGACGGTCGCCGCGTCGAGGACGGGCTGCACGGAGTCGGGCAGTCCCATGCCGTCGATCGTGCGGGGCAGGCGGAACGGCAGCCCGTGGCGCGCGGCGAGCTCGAAGACCTGCGGCAGGAAGTCCCTGCCCGTCTCGAGCCCGTAGACCGAGCCCATGTGGTTGTCGAGGTGCGTCACGTCGACGCCTGCGGCGAGTGCGGTCTCGAGCTGGGCCGCGAGCTCCGCCGCCACGTCCTCGTCGCGCGCGTGCCGCTCGACCGCGGCCACGTCGGCCGGGAAGTAGCCCGCGGCGTCGACCAACGAGGTCCCGACCCCGGTCAGCGGGCGCCAGCGGTAGCGCGTCCACTCGCTCGTCAGGACGAGGTGGACCCCGACGTCGAGGTCGGGGTGCGCCGCCGCGGACGCGAACGCGTCGGGGGCCCAGGGGCACGGCACCATGATCGTCGCGGAGTCGACGTGCCCCGCGAGCAGCAGCTCGAGGACGGCACGGTTCGCCGCGCGGCACATGCCGAGGTCGTCCGCGTTGAGGATGATCGCCCTCGCATCCCGGTCCAGGCCGAGACGCTGCGCGAGACCGCTCGGAGCCCCGCTCACACCGCGGCCTCCTCGTCCGTCGTCCCGCCGTCCGCTTCGTCCCCGGGCGTCGCCGTCACGGCCCGGTCGAAGACGAGCTCGCGCAGGGCGTCGCTCGCCTCTCGGGCGGCGCCGAGGACCACGCCGTCACCGCCGAGCGCGCTGGGGACGACGTGCATCGGCAGGATCGCGAGCTGCTCGGCCAGGAACGCCGTGACCCGGTCGGCGAGCGGTGACCGCGCCGCCTGGCCCGTCAGGACGAACAGCTCGGGCTCGACCACGAGCGCGACCGTCCCGGCGACGACCGCGAGCCGGGCGGCGACCGTGTCGAGCGCGGCGCCGGCCGAGGCGTCGCCCTCCTGGGCCCGGTCGACGGCACCGGCCAGGGTGATGCCGTCGGGCAGACCGTGGTCCCGGGCGATCGCCGCGAGCGCGGTGGTGCCCAGTGCCTGCATCCCGAGCGGGCCGTCCGCGTGCGGCAGGAACGCGACCTCACCCGCACCGCCGGCGGCGCCGCGGTGCAGACGCCCGTCGAGGACGAGACCGGCCCCGAACCCCTCGCCGAAACCCAGCACGACGAACGACCGGACACCGGTGGCGGCACCGTCGTGCTGCTCGGCGACCGCGGCGAGGTTGAGGTCGTTCTCGAGCGCGACCGGACAACCCAGGGCGTCGGCGATCGCGTCGCGCAGCGTCGTCCCGCCCTTCTCGAAGCCGGGGACGCGACGGATCGTCGCTCGATCGGGACCGACGACGGTCGGCAGCCCGACGACCGCTCGGGTCACCTCGATGGACCGACCCGATCCGAGCCGGGTCTGGACGTCGGCCGTGCAGGACCGGGCAAGGTCGGCGATGGCGCGAGCGCGGGCCGCGACGGTGGTCGCCACGTCCCGGCGCTCCGCACGGGCACGCACGGCACCCGTGACGTCCACGAGCGCGGCCCGCACCCTGTCGCGCGCGACGTCCACCCCGAGGCCGAACGCGTGGTCGGGATCGACGCGGTAGAGGGTCGCCGCCGGCCCGCGGCGGTCGTGGTCCAGCCCGGCGTCCACGACGACTCCGGTCGCGACGAGCGCGCGCAGCGCCTGCGCCACCGTCGTCTTCGACAGTCCCGTCGTGGTGGTGATCTCCGGCCGGGCTCGCGGCGGTCCCGAGCCGAGGGAGTCGAGCACGGCGCGGGCGTTCAGAGCGCGCAGTCGTGCGGGGGAACCGGCGAGCAGCTTGTCCATCAGATCTCCGTCGAGCGAGCGGACACCGCGCGGAAGCCGCTGCCCCACCCGGCTGGTAGGACACGAGGTGTCCTACCCACGCCGTGAGCCTAGCCACGCGCGCTCCGCCTGTCGACGTCTCGCCTCCTGCCTCGTCGCGTAGCGTGACCGCCATGATCCGCCGCGCCCTCGCCCGCAGCTACTGGAGGGTGAGCCGCTGGACGTTGCGCAGCGAGCCGTACGACACGGGCAGGCCCACGCTGCTGGTCGGCGCTCCGCACACCTCCAACTGGGACTTCGTCCTCATGCTCGCGATCGCCTGGAGCACCGGCATCCACGTGCGCTGGCTCGGCAAGCACACGTTGTTCGCGGGCCCCGCCGGTCCGCTCATGCGCGCGCTCGGCGGCATCCCCGTGGACCGTCGCGACCCCAGCAGCATCGTCACCGACGTGGTCGGGCGTGTGCGCTCGGGCGAGGTGTTCTCGCTCGTCGTGACGCCTGAAGGGACACGCGGCGCGGGGCAGTACTGGAAGTCCGGCTTCTACCGCATCGCCCGCGAGGCCGGCCTGCCCGTGACCCTCGGCTACGTCGACCGGACGACGATGACCGCGGGCCTGGGACCGACGATCGACCTGACGGGAGACGTCGCTGCCGACATGACGGCCGTCCGGGCGTTCTACGCGGACAAGGCCGGCCTGCACCCGGCCGCTCGCACGGAACCGCGCCTCCGCGAGGAGTAGCCACCGTCGCACCGCGGGCATCGCCGAGCGCTGCACTCTCGGCCGAGCGACGCACGCGGACATGCATCACTCGGACCGGAGTGCATCACTCGACCAGGAGAAGGTCGCGCGCCGTCCGGGAGGGTCAGGTGCGGCCGCGGAGGCGGTCGAGCTCGCGGCGCTCGCGCTTGGTCGGGCGGCCCGCGCCCCGGTCGCGCATCCCGATCGGGACGGTGAGCTCGCGCGGGGGCGGGGGCGGGCTCTGATCCGTGAGCGCCTCCGCCGCGAGCGCGGCCGAGACCCGCTTGACCAGGATCTTCTCCACGACGAGGACCTTCTCGACGATCCCGCCGCGCACCACGACGCGGTCACCGACCTTGACGTTCGTCGCCGGCTTCGCCCGATCGCCGTTGACGCGCACGTGACCCGCCTTGACCGCTGACGTCGCCTGCGACCGGCTCTTGAACGCACGCACGGCCCACAGCCAGCTGTCCACGCGAGCACTCGACGGCCGTCCGCCCCTGTCACCGGCAGCAGGGCCGGCACCGCCCGCACCGCCAGAGGTCGCCATCCCCCGAGCCTACGACGACGTCCCGCCGCCGAGAAGTGTGCGGGTGCGCATGCGGGGTGCACGTGCGGGGCGGGGACGTAGAGCGCTGCGAAGATGCGGTTCGAGGTGCGAACCGTGCTCGGTGGTGCAAGAGTCGTGCCCGGCCATTCGGGGCATGTGCCCGGTGTGGCCATATTTGTCCTCTGACGCAAGGAGACGTTGCTGTGGGCATCATCGGCTGGATCCTCATCGGCCTCATCATGGGCGCCATCGCCCGGGCGGTCCTGCCCGGCAAGGCAGCAGGGGGCTGGATCGTGACGCTCGTCGTCGGGATCCTCGGAGCACTCCTCGGCGGGTGGGTCGGCGGAGCGTTGTTCGGCGCCGACGCGAACGACGAGTTCTTCTCTCTCACCACCTGGTTCTGGGCGTTCGTCGGGTCGCTCCTCGTCCTGCTGATCTGGGGCGCGGTCGCCCGCCGCAAGCGCTGAGTCGACGCCCCTCGCCGCCGCGTGCGCGCGGCGCGAGCCGAGAGCCCGGGTCCGCACGGACCCGGGCTCTCGTGCGTCCGCAATTGCGTGGACACCGCCCGACGGCGCGCGCACCCTGGGGAGATGAGCAGCAGCACGACGCGCAGGCCCGCCCTGGAGCTACCGACCGGCCTCGCCCTCGTCGAGGTCGTGACCGACGCGCGTCCCGACGGCGACCTCGACGCACCGGAGGCGTGGGCGTTCCGGGCGATCGCGGACATCGACCACGAGATCCAGCGCGAGACGTACGGGCACGACGACATGGCCCTCGACGCGCGCGACGTGCTGTCGGGCATGCGTCACCAGGAGTACCAGGCGAAGCGGCGGTTCGTCGTCGTCCGTGCCGACGCCCTGCGGGCCGGTGGTCCGCTGCCGGAGGTCACCGACGTCGTCGGGCACGTCTTCCTGAGCCGTCCCGTGACGAGCAACGAGCACCTGGGCGAGGTGCACCCGTTCGTGCGCCCGTCCGCGCGCGGCCAGGGCGTCGGATCGGTACTCCTCTCGCTGGGTGAGCAGATCGTTCTCGACGCCGGCCGCACCACGTTCCTCTCGTACGCCCAGCAGGGTGAGGAGCCGCCGGCCGGACCGGGTGCAGTCGCCGCGACCACCGGCGCCGGTCGCGTGTCGGCGGACGCGCCGTCGACCCGGTTCGCGCTCGAGCGCGGCTACACGCTCGAGCAGGTGGAACGGCACTCCGTGCTCGAGATGCCCTTGGAGGACGGGCTGCTGGCGCGGTTCGGCGCCGAGTCGAGAGCTGCGGCAGGTCCCGACTACCGCCTGCACACGTGGGTCGACGAGATCCCGGCCGAGTGGGCCGACCAGGTCGGCGTGCTGTTCACGCGCATGAGCACCGACGCACCCGCGGGTGGTGTCGAGTACGACGAGGACCCGTGGGACGACGAACGCGTGCGCACGATGGTCGACCGGCTCCTCGGCAGCGGCCACGGGTTCCTCATGACGGCGGCGGAGCACGTCCCCACGGGAGTCCTCGCCGCCTTCACGCTCTTCGAGTACCCGAAGGACCAGCAGCAGTTCGCGAACCAGGAGGACACGCTCGTCCTGAGCGAGCACCGCGGTCGTCGGCTCGGCATGCTCGTCAAGACGGCGAACCTCGAGGCCCTGGTGACCGAGCGTCCGTCGACGCGCCGCATCCACACCGGCAACGCCGAGGAGAACCAGCACATGCTCGCGATCAACGTCGCGCTGGGGTTCCGGCCGGCCGGCGGGTGGGCTGCCTGGCAGAAGCGGGTCGGGGGGCCGGAGAGCGCGTCTGCTGCACGGGCGACGGGACACGGCCAGGCCGACGCGGTCTGACCCGGGCGATCCGACGACGACACCGTCGCTCGGCGGCGGACCCGGTCAGCGGATCCCGTCGAGGAACCTGATCGTCCTCTCGACGACGAGGGTCGCGGCCTGCGCGTCGTACGTCGGGCGCGACGAGTCGGTGAAGAGGTGCTGGTCGCCCGGGTAGAGGAACAGCTCGGCGTCGGGCGTCGCGTCGACCAGCTCCCGCGCCGCGTCGACGTCGCCCTCTCCCGCGAAGAACGGGTCCGCGTCCATGCCGTGGACCTGCACGGGCACGGCGTCGGGCCAGGCCGCACCGAACTCGGACACGGGGACGCAGGCCTCGAGCAGGACGGCACCCTTGGCGCCCGCGCGGTTCTGCGCGAGCGCCTGGGCGGCCACCACGCCGAGCGAGACCCCGGCGTAGACGAGCGCCGGGCCGAGCGCGTCGGCGGTGCCCCGGGCGCGTTCGAGCAGCGTGTCGAACCCGAGCTCCTGCGCGTAGGCGACGCCGTCGTCCAGGGTGCCGAACGTGTGCCCCTCGAAGAGGTCGGGCACGTGCACGACGTGGCCGGCGTCGCGCAGCCTCTGCGCCAGGTCCTGGACCCCGTAGGTGAGCCCCAGCGCGTGGTGGAACAGCAGCACCTCGGCCATCGGTCGCCTCCCTCCGCGGCACGCGGGTCGCGCCGTCGGTCCCATCGTGGCCCCCGCCACCGACGTCCGCCCGCCCAGGCGACCGGCCGATCGCACCCTGGGCGCGGTAGGCGATCAGGGGCGTCGGTCAGTAAGTTGGGCCGCATGAGCACACCTCCTCCCGTCGACGCCACGACGACTCCGTCCTGGGACGCGCTGACCGCACACCGCGACGACCTCGTCCCCGACCTGCGCGCGTGGTTCGCGGTCGACCCGGGGCGTGCGGACCGCCACACGCACGAGGCGGCGGACCTCACGGTCGACCTCTCGAAGAACCTCGTCACCGACGAGACCCTCGAGCTGCTGCTGCGCCTCGCGGACGAGGTCGACCTCGGTGGCCGTCTCGAGGCGATGTTCCGCGGGGAGCACATCAACGTCACGGAGGACCGTGCCGTCCTGCACACCGCGCTGCGCCGCCCGGCGCCGCTCGGCGCCGACGAGCACCTGGTGGTCGACGGCCAGGACGTGGACGCCGACGTGCACACCGAGCTCGCGAAGGTCTACGCGTTCGCGGACAAGGTCCGCTCGGGCGAGTGGACGGGCGTGACGGGCGAGCGCGTGCGCACGGTCGTGAACATCGGCATCGGCGGGTCGGACCTCGGTCCGGTCATGGCGTACGAGGCGCTGCTGCCGTACAAGCACGAGGAGATCGACGTCCGGTTCGTCTCGAACATCGACCCGACGGACGTCGCGGAGTCCCTCGCCGGGCTCGACCCGCGCACGACCCTGGTCGTCGTCGCGTCCAAGACGTTCGGCACGCTCGAGACCCTGACGAACGCGCGCCTCGCGCGCGACTGGCTGTGGACGGGGCTGGCGGCGGCGGGCGCCATCGAGGACAGCGACGAGGCTCGCCAGGACGCCGTCGCGAAGCACTTCGTCGCCGTGTCCACCGCGCTGGACAAGGTCGCGGCGTTCGGGATCGACCCCGCGAACGCGTTCGGCTTCTGGGACTGGGTGGGCGGCCGGTACTCGGTCGACTCGGCGATCGGCACGTCGCTCGCGATCGCGTTCGGGCCGGACCGGTTCGCCGAGCTCCTCGCGGGGTTCCACGCGATCGACCAGCACGTGCGCTCCACGCCGTTCGCCCGGAACGTGCCCGTGCTCATGGGTCTGCTCAACGTCTGGTACGTCAACTTCCTCGACGCCCAGACCCACGCCGTGCTCCCGTACGCGCAGTACCTGCACCGCTTCCCGGCATACCTGCAGCAGCTCACGATGGAGTCGAACGGCAAGCGCGTGCGCTGGGACGGCACCCCGGTCACGACCGACACGGGCGAGATCTTCTGGGGCGAGCCGGGCACGAACGGACAGCACGCGTTCTACCAGCTCATCCACCAGGGCACGCGCCTCGTCCCCGCGGACTTCATCGCCGTCGCGAACCCGGCGCACGAGCTCGTCGACGAGGTGGGCGACGGCGGCGCGGTCCAGCCGGGTGCCGACGTGCACGGGCTGTTCCTCGCGAACTACTTCGCCCAGACCAAGGCGCTGGCGTTCGGCAAGACCGCCGACGAGGTGCGCGACGAGGGCACCGCGGAGCACCTCGTGTCCGCCCGGACGTTCCCGGGCAACCGCCCGACGACGTCGATCCTGGCACCCGCGCTCACACCGTCGGTGCTCGGCCAGCTCATCGCGCTGTACGAGCACGTCACGTTCGTCCAGGGCGTCGTGTGGGGCATCGACAGCTTCGACCAGTGGGGCGTCGAGCTCGGCAAGAAGCTCGCGCTGGAGATCGCTCCCGCGGTCGCGGGCGACGAGGCGGCGCTCGCGGCGCAGGACCCCTCGACGGCGTCGCTCATCGCGCGCTACCAGGAGCTGCGCGACTGACCCGGGCGCCCCTGGCCCCGGTGTCCGACGCCGGAGGGGCTCCGGTGCCCGACGCCGCAGGGCTCAGTCGGTCTCGGACCCGACCCTGCCGCGGACGTCCTCGTACGCCACCGGCTCGGGAGCCGTGGCCGGGGCATAGACGAGGCGCACGACACCGGTCGGGAACACCTCGGAGCGCAGGAGGGTGAGCGGGTACGTCGGCTCCCCCTCGTCGAACAGACGCTCGCCGTGCCGTGCCGCGACGGGGTGCACCAGCAGCCGCAGCTCGTCGAGGAGCCCCACGGCGAGGAGCTGGCGGACCACGGAGATCGACCCGGGCACGAGCACCCGGCCGAGCCCGGGAGTCTCCTTCAGCGCCGCGACGGCGGCGACGAGCTCGCCGTCGAGCCGCTCCGCGTTGCGCCACCCGAGGTCCTGGTCGCCGTGCGTCGCCACGAGCTTGCGCACGTCGCCGAGCCTCGCGGCGAATGCGGCGTCGTCCTCGCCGGCGGCTTCACGGTCGGGCCAGGCGCCCGCGAAGCTGTCGTACGTGACGCGCCCGATCAGCAGCGTGTCGACACCCGAGTAGTCGTCGGCGACGGCGGCCGCCATGTGGTCGTCGAAGTACGGGAAGTGCCACGCGGGATCGATCTCCGCCACGCCGTCGAGCGAGATGAACAGGGTCGAGACGAGGGTCGCCATGTCGGTCTTCCTTCCGAAGTCGCCACCCCCATGGGGTCGGGGGTCGATGACTCTGACGCCCTCCCCGCAGAAAACTCATCGCCACCACCCGCCGAGATCGACCCCTCGCTCGCTGTCGAGCACGTCATGGGCGTCGCTATCCCTCGGATAACGACCCCCATGACGTGCTCGGCGGGTGGGGGTGGGGGGTGGGGGTGGGGGTGGGGGTTAGCGGCGGAGGCCTAGGGCGAGGGCTGCGCCTACGCCGATGTGCAGGGACAGCAGCACGCCGACCGCTCCTGCGTCGACGCCGCCGAGCGGGCCCAGCAGCGACACGAGCAGCACGACGGCGCACGTCACGAGCCAGGCACGCTCGCCGCCCGAGGGCAGGAGCCCGAGCAGGGCGCGCACGCCCCAGCCCGCGTACCCGACCACCAGCGCGGCGACGACGACGGACACGATCCCGACGTCCTGGGTCCCCGTCCCCGTCCGGGCGACGACGTCGACGCCGGCGGCGGTCCCGCAGAGCCAGGCGACGACGCCGACGACGGCCGCGACGATCGGCACGGCCCAGTGCGGGAGGGGACGCCGGCCGACGGTGACCCTCCGCCTGCCGTCTGCGGGGGCGCCCTGAGGTGCGGTCGGGGCGGGGCGACCGGAGAGGTTCTGCGGCATCGACATGGCGATCTCCTTCGTCTCGCGGCGGACGCCGCGACCGGCTCGGTGCCGGTGGTCCCCACGCTCTCGCCGCGGCCGGGTCGGGCGCGCCCGTCCGCCGTCGGTCACCGACCCTCCCGACGTCGCGGCCCACCCCCGACGCACCGACCGGCACCCCCGACCTTGGTCGGTGGTCCGGAGGCCCGCGGCGGCCTAGCGTCGCGGTCATGAGCACACCCGCAGACGTCGACTGCCCGCCGCTCGCCGGTCCGCCGGTCCTCGCGACCGCCGCGGCACGTCGCGACCCGACGGCGCGCATCATGTCCTGGTCGTGGCTCGCCACGGCGTGGGCGGGAGTCACGGTCCTCACGATCCTGTCGGCCGTCCCGGCCCTCGACGGTCCGGAGCCGTTCCCCCGCGCGTGGGTCGACGTCGCGACCGCGGCGGCGGTGCTCGGCATCTTCCCGCTGCTGTGGACGCGGCGCCCCGTCCCGGTCGCACTGCTCCTCGCCGGGCTCTCGGCGCTGTCGGGAGCCGCGACACCGGCGTCGACGATCGCGACCTGGCACGTCGCGCGCTGGTATTCGTTCCACACCGCGCTGCCGGTCGCGGTCGCCGGGTTCGCCGGCCACGCGGTGCAGGCGCTGTGGCACCCCGTCGCCCTGCCGCTGGGGTGGTGGCTCCTGTGCGACGCCGCGGTGCACGCGGCGCTGCTGGGCTGGGGCGCGTACGGGCGCGCTCGCGACCAGCTCCTGTGGAACCTGCGGGACCGCGCACGCCGCGCGGAGGCCGAGCAGGAGCGGCTCGTCGCCGCGGCACGGGTCGCCGAGCGCACGCGCATCGCGCGCGAGATGCACGACACCCTCGCCCACCGCCTCTCCCTCATCGCCGCGACCGCCGGGGCGCTCGAGTACCGCCCCGACGCGCCGCCGGAGCGCATCGCGTCCGCGGCCGCGCTGGTCCGCGAGGGGGTGAGCGGCGCGCTCGACGAGCTGCGGGACGTCGTGCGGGTCCTGCGCGCCCCCGGTTCTCCGGACGGCCCGGACCGGCTCGCCCCGCAGCACGGCCTCGACGACGTCGCACGGCTCGTCGACGACGCGCGCGCGGCCGGGCAGGACGTGACCTTCGTGTCCGCCCGCGAGGCCGAGCCCCCGCCCGCGACGGCGGTGGCGGCCTACCGCGCGGCGCAGGAGGGCCTGACGAACGCGCGCCGGCACGCGCCGGGCAGCCCGGTGCGACTGCGCCTGTTCGCCTCGCCGGGCGAGGTCCGGGTCGTCGTGTCCGACGCCGGCGCGTCCCTCGTGCCGGCCGGTGACCCGGGGGTCGCCGCCGGGACCGGGACGGGGCTCGTCGGGTTGCGCGAGCGCGTCGGGCTGCTCGGCGGCCGGGTCGAGGCGGGCGTCCACGACAGGGGCTACGTCCTCGACGTGCGGATACCCTGGGGCGCGTGACCGACCGCACGCGCTTGGTGATCGTCGACGACGACGCGCTCGTGCGCTCCGGGCTGCACCTCATGCTCGACGGTGCGCACGGCATCGAGGTCGTCGGCGAGGCGGCCGACGGCGGCGCGGTCGCGGCCGTGCTCGACGCGCACCCGACCGACGTCGTGCTCATGGACCTGCGGATGCCCGGCGTCGACGGGATCGAGGCCACGCGCCGGGTGCGCGCACGGACCGACCCCCCGGCCGTCGTCGTGCTGACGACGTTCGACTCCGACGCAGAGGTCGTCGGTGCCCTGCACGCCGGGGCGTCCGGGTACCTGCTCAAGGACACGGCGCCCGAGCGGATCGTGGCCGCGGTGCTGGCCGCCGCGGCCGGCGAGCCCGTGCTGTCGCCGGAGATCGCACGGCGCCTCATGTCCGCGGCGGCGAGCGCCGGTGGGACGCGCGAGCGCGCGCTCGCCGCACTGGACCGTCTCACCGGCCGCGAGCGCGACGTCGCGGTCGAGATCGGGCGGGGCGCCTCCAACGCGGAGATCGCGGCACGTCTCTACCTGAGCGTCCCGACGGTGAAGGCGCACGTGTCCAACGTCCTGCTCAAGCTGGGCGTCGAGAACCGCACGCAGGTCGCTCTCGTCGTGCACGAGGCCGCCGGGTCGCCGGACCCGTCGGCGCGTGATCGGCTGGGGCGATGAGGATCGAGCGCATCGTCCCTGACCTCACGGTCCCCGACCTCCCCGCGGCCGTGCGCGAGCACCGCGCGGTGCTCGGCCTCGAGGTCGTCATGGACCACGGGTGGATCGTGACCCTCGCCGACGCCGCCGGCCACCAGCTCAGCCTGATGACGGCGGATGCCGGCGCGGCGGTCAACCCCGACGTCTCGGTCTTCGTCGACGACGTGCACGAGGCCCACCGGGCGGCCCGCGCCGCAGGCGTGGAGATCGTCCATCCCCTGACCAGCGAACCATGGGGTGTGACCCGGTTCTTCTACCGTGACTCGGCGGGACGGGTCGTGAACGTCGGGTCGCACACGGAGGTCAGTCTCCCGGCCACTCCCCGGTCCACCTCTGGAACACCCGGGCCCCGCCGCGGTCGATAGCAGCCTTGACGACCGAGAAGATCGCGCCCTGCAGGAGCGACGCGAGCAGGATCTCGCGCATCCGGTACTCCGACTGCAACGGCGACGGGGCGTCGTCCGGGTGGCCGGGCGCGACCCGTTTGTACACCTGCTTGAACACCTGGCCTGCGACGACGCCGCCGATGATCGAGCTCACCAGCCCGAACGGCCGGTACAGGATCTTCGCGGCCGTGCCGCCGGTCTGCTCCGTGCGTCCACCGCTGCTCTGCTCGCTCATGGTTCGACGCTAGGACGGTCGGCCCGCGCGCGCGCGTCGAACGGGTCCCGCGGTGGCTCAGGCGGGGACGACGGCGCAGCCGGAACGGTCCAGCGCGACCTCGAGCTGGTCCCCCGCCGCCCAGTCCCTCGTCCCCGACGTGGCGGGGTCTGACGCGTCCGCGACCGCGACGACGCGAGCCGGAGCAGCCGAGCCGGGCAGCACGACGTCGAGCGTCACCTCGGTCGTCCCGCGCCGGAACACGCTCCCGACGACGACGCCGGGCCACACGGCACGCACCGCGCCACCGTGCGCAGCGTCCGCCCCTCCTCCCGGCACTCGTCCCGGCACACCGTCGGCGCTGCCGGGCACGACGACGCGCAGCCCGCGCGGCCCGACGGCGAGCGACCCGTCGCGCGACCTCTCGGCACCCGACGGCAGCCGGGACGGGTGCGCGGTCGACAGCTCGCGCAGCGGGACGAACGCCTGGTAGCCGAGGAACTCCGCCACTCGGCGCGACGCCGGCGCGCGCCACAGGTCCTCGGGGTGCGCGACCTGCAACAGCTCGCCGGCGTCCATGACGGCGACCGTGTCGGCGACGGTGAACGCCTCGTCGTGGTCGTGCGTGACGAAGACGGCGGTCGTCCCGGTCGCGCGCAGCACCCCGCCCAGGTCGAGGGCGAGCCGCTCGCGCAGCCCGCGGTCGAGCGCCGACAGCGGCTCGTCGAGCAGCAGGAGCCGGGGTCGGGGCGCGAGGGACCGCGCGAGCGCGACGCGCTGCCGCTCTCCGCCGCTGAGGGTCGTGGTCGCGCGCCGCTCGTACCCGGCGAGCCCGACGACGTCGAGCAGCTCGCGCACACGCTCGTCCCGGTCCCCGCGGGGCAGCCCCGAGATCCCGTAGGCGACGTTCCCCGCGACGTCGCGGTGCGGGAAGAGCTGGCCCTCCTGGAACATCAGCCCGAACCCCCGCCGGTGCACGGGGATTCCCCCGAGGTCGGAGCCGGCGAACCGCACGCTGCCCGCGACGACCGGCTCGAGCCCGGCGACCGCACGGAGCAGGCTGGACTTGCCGCACCCGCTCGGGCCGAGCAGGGCGAGCACGTCCCCGGGCGCCACGTCGAACGAGACGCCGGCGACCGCCGTCGTCCCCGGGTCCCGTCGAGCGTCACCGCCGTAGCGCACGACGACGTCCCGCACCTCGAGCCCCGAGGGGTCGCTCGTGCCCGCGCCGGGCAGCGGCGCGCGCGTGGTGAGGTCGGTGTGCACCATCAGAACTCTCCTCCGGGGCGGTCGCCGCGCAACCGCTCGGCGAGCAGCATGACGGTCGCGGTCAGCAGCGCGAGCACGACGCTCGCGGCGAGCGCCATGCCGTAGTTCTCCGCTCCCGGACGGCCGATGAGGCGGAAGATCACCACGGGCAGGGTCGCGGTGTCGGGACGCGCGAGGAACGACGTCGCGCCGAACTCCCCGAGCGACACGGCGAACGCGAACCCGACCGCGAGGCCGAGCGAGCGCGCGGCGATGGGGCCGTCGACGGACCGGAAGACCCGGCCGGGCGACGCCCCGAGGGTCGCGGCCGCCTCGCGCAGCCGCGGGTCGATGGCCCGCAGCGTCGGCAGGACGGTGCGCACGACGAGCGGGATCGCGACGACCGCCTGCGCGATCGGCACCAGCATCCCCGAGGTGCGCAGGTCGACGTCGAGCCCCAGCGGACGGTCGAGCGTGATGAGGAACCCGAACCCGACGGTCACGGCCGAGACCCCGAGCGGGAGCATGAACACCGAGTCGAGCAAGCCGATCGCGTGGCGGCCGGTCCGCGAGCGCGGGCGCCGGGACACGACGAGCGCGACGAGCCCGCCGACCACCACGGCGAGCACGGTCGCGACCGCCGCGATGCGCAGCGAGTTCCCCGCGGCCTCCCACACGGTGACGGACAGCGCGTTGCGCCCGCCCGTCGTCCCGAGGTTCGCGTAGTTCTCGAGGCCCCAGCCGCCGCCGGGCACGCGGAACGACCGCGCGAGCAGCGTGCCGAGCGGCAGCCCGATCAGCACCACGATCACGACGGCGGTCAGCGCGGTCGGCACGAGGTCGCCCCCCGGGCGACCGGCCGATCCGCCGACCGACCCGTGCTGCCACAGCCGCAGCGGGTGCGCCGACGACGACGCCGAGGACAGGTCCAGCGCGCGCTCGCGCCGCGCGCGGGTCCGGTTGGCGACCGTCAGTGCGGCGGCGACGACGACGAGCTGGACGACCGACAGGACGGCGGCCGCGCGCAGGTCGAGGAACTGCGTCGTCTGGATCCAGATCTCCGTCTCGATCGTGCCGTAGCGGATCCCGCCGAGGACGAGGACGATGCCGAACGCCGTCGAGCAGAAGAGGAACACGATCGACGCGGCGCTCGCGATCGCGGGGGTGAGGGCGGGCAGCGTCACGGTGCGGAACGCGCGCCACGGCGTCGCGCCGAGCGCGCGGGCGGCCTGTTCCGCGCGCGGGTCGAGGTGCTCCCAGAGCCCGCCGACGGTCCGCACGACGACCGAGTAGTTGAAGAACACGAGCGCGACGACGATCGCGGCGAACGTCTCGTCGAGCTGCAGGAACCCCAGCGGCCCGCCCTGCACGAGCAGCGACCGGAACGCGACGCCGACCACGACGGTGGGCAGCACGAACGGGACGGTGACCAGGGCCCGGAGCGCGCGCCTCCCCCGGAACCGGCAGCGGTACAGCACGTACGCGCCAGGCACGCCGAGGAGCACGGAGAACGCGGTGCCGAGCACGGCCTGCGCGAGCGTGAGCCCGACGATCCGCCACGTGCGCGGCCGCGAGAAGACCTCCGCGAACCCGGACAGGTCGAGCCCGCCGCCGTCGGGCGCGACGAACCCGCGCGCCACGAGCGCGACGACGGGCCACGCGAAGAAGACCCCGAGGAACAGCAGCGGCACACCGGCCGCGACCCCCCACAGCACGCCGCGCGCGAGCCGGCCCCGCGCGGGCCCACGACGCCTCACCACGGTTCCACCCGGGCCGACCCCGGCCCCGGACGGTCCTGGCTCGGCGGTCAGTCGACGACCGTCGCCGTCCACGCCTGGATCCACTCGTCCCGGTGCGCCGAGATGTCCTCGGGCGCGAGGTCCCAGGGGTCGTCGGCGAGCGGGGCGAGCTCGGCCCAGCCCGCGGGGAGCTCGACGGAGTCGTCGGCCGGGTAGACGTACATCTGCTCGGGCACGTCCGCCTGGAACGCCTCGCTCACGAGGAAGTCGACGAGCTGCCGCGCCCCCGCGGGGTTCTCGGCGCCCGCGAGCACACCGGCGTACTCGACCTGGCGGAAGCACGTGTCGAGCAGCGCGCCGGTGGTCGACGCCGTCCCGTCCTCGGTGGGCGTGAACGCGGGCGACGTCGAGTAGGACAGCACGAGCGGGCGCGGCCCCGCGCCCTCGGACCCGGAGAAGTCGACGTAGTAGGCGTCGGACCAGCCGTCGGCGACCTTGAGACCGTTGTCGCGCAGCTCGGCCCAGTACGCCTCGTACCCGTCCTCACCGAACGCGTCGACCGTGGCGAGCAGGAACGCGAGGCCGGGGGACGACGTCGCGGGGTTCGTCACGACGAGCAGGTCCGCGTACTCGGGCTGCGTGAGGTCCTCGAGCGTGACCGGCTCGGGGATCCCGGCGTCGTCGAACCACGCGTGGTCGACGTTGATGCACACGTCCCCGACGTCGACCGGCGTGAGCTCACCGCCGTCGCCCACCGCGTACCGCACAGCGGACTCGGCGAGGCCCGCGGGCGTGTACGGCTCGAGCACGCCCTCGTCGATGGCGCGGGACGCGAACGTGTTGTCGACCCCGAACACGGCGTCGCCGAGCGGGGCGTCCCGGGTGAGGACCAGCTGGTTGACGAGCGCACCGCCGTCGCCGGGGGCCACCTGCTCCACGGTCAGGCCCGACTCGTCCTCGAACGCGGCGAGCACGTCGTCGCTCACCGCGAACGAGTCGTGGGTCACGAGGGTGACGGTGCCGCCGCCCGCACCGCCGCTGCCCGACGACGCGGCGTCCCCCCCGGAGCCGGCGTCGTCCGAGCAGGCGGCGAGCGCGAGGACGGCGGTCGCGCCGACGGCGGCGACGAGCGCGCGGGGGGTACGGGACGTGCGGGTACGGGCGATCGTTCGAGTCATCTCTCCGACTTCCTCCACCGGTGCTAACCGGGTCAGGTTCGAGGGTCTGCGGTGGTCCGCACTCTCAGCTCCCGGGTCCCGGACCGGCTCGTGCCGGCGGGTGGGGGCTCCCCTGTCGTTCCCTGCGAGCCTACACCGCACGACACCGCAGGCCACGGCCCACTACGGTGGTGAGCAGCACACCCGCGAACCCCGACGCACCGCTGGAGGAGCATCCGTGGCAGACAACGAGGACCAGACCCTGGCCGTGAAGGTCGGCACCGTCGCGCTGACGCTCGCCGCGGGCTGGCTGGCGCAGAAGCTCGTCTCCTTCGTGTGGGCCAGGGCCACGGGTCACGACGCCCCGGAGGACCTCGACGACGAGGAGGTCGGCATCGTCTCCGCGGTGTCGTTCGCCGCCGTCGCCGCCGGGGTCTCGGTGCTGGCGCGCAGGTACGCCGGGCGCAGCGCCAAGGGGCTCGTCGCGCGCCTCACCTCGAGCACGTCCTGACGCGAGCTCGCGCGCTAACCTGGCGCGCGTGAGCGTCCCGACCGTCCCGCCGCGTCCAGCACCGCCCGTGCCCGCCGAGGGCGCGGGCAGCTCGCTCGTGCGGTCCGGCCTGCACGTCGTGACCGACGCCGCGCGCCTGCTCGCACGCCACTGGCCGGCGCTCGTCGCGGTCGCGGTGCTCGCGGAGGTGCTGCGCGAGCTCTCGTTGCGCGCGGCCCTGGTGGTGGCGCCGGTCTCGGGCGTCCTCGGCATGCTCGTGCTGTGCCTGGCCCCGCTCGCCTCGGTGATCGGGATCGTGGTGATGCTGCACGTCATGCGCCGCGAGGAGGGCGGCCGGCTCGACGTGCGGGCGCTGGTCCGCTCGATCGGGTCGGTGCTGGTGCCCTACCTCGTGATCTACGAGTTCTACGGCGGCCTCTCGGACGACTGGCAGCGGTACATAGACCAGGCGGCGCTGGACCACGCGATCGCGGCCGGCTCCGGCGTCACGACCTCGGAGCCGGTGCCCGAGGGCTTCGCCGGCGTCGTCGTGATCACGGTCTGCGGCGCTCTCGTGCTGCGGACGGTGCTGGAGCGGCTCGCACGGCGCTCCGCGGCCCGGGCTCCCACCACGAGCGCGGGGACGCGCGCGGCGTGGTGGCGCATCGCCGCGGGCTACTTCGAGGTCGTGTGGATCGTCGTGGGCGCGTTCACCGTGACGGCCCTGCTCGGCACGGTCCGGGACTGGTGGACGACGCGCACGGTCGTCGTCTCCCTGCGCACGTGGTGGCAGGACGTGGTCGAGCAGGTCGAGGCGCTGCGCGTGCTGGCCGACGCGGTCGCACCCGTGACGTCGTTCCTCGTCGCCGGCATCGTCACGGGGCTGGTCGTGCCGCTCGCGTGGTTGACGCTCGGGACGATCGTCTACGGCGTGGAGGCGATCGACGTCGTCGACCCCGAGCACCTGACGGCGGACGACGCCACCGCGGGCCGCACCACCAGGGTCGTGGACCGGTTCAACCGCACGCTCGGCACGACGCGCGCGCGCACCGCATGGCAGTTCATGCTCGACCCCGGCCGCCGGTTCGGAGGCCTCGTGGGCGCGGTCGGCATGCTGTGGCGCAGCAGGTGGGGTGCGGTCCTGCTGTTCTGCATCGCGTTCGCCGTCCTGACCCTGGTCCAGCAGGCGGTCCTCGGCGCGGCCGGAGCGGTGCTGGGGCAGCCGGGCATCGCCGTCTGGCGCGCGGTCGTGGGCCCTCTCGAGACGGTCGCGCGGATCGCCGTCCAGGTGCTCACCACCGCGCTCCTCGCCGCCGCCGCGGACTCGCTGCTCGCGAACCTCGGCCTGCCGTCGGCGCTGCGCGTACGACGACGTCGGCAGCCCGCCCCGGGCCCGTGCTCCTACGAGCCGCTCGGGTCCGCCGGGGCCACGGGCAGCGACCAGTAGTCCGGGAGCTGCTCCGTGTCGATCACCCGCACCTGCGCGGGCACCGCGTCGTCAGGCGTCAGGAAGTACTGCGTCCAGCGGGCCGACACCGGCCCCGAGCAGATCAGCGCGTCCGGGTAGGGCGCGCCGGGCAGGGCGGACGCGCCGACCTCGTACACGCGGCCCGCGGTGTCTCGCAGCTCGCTCGCGCACGTGTAGGTCGGCTCGGTCTCCGCGCCGTCCGCGGGCGGCGCGACGTCGGACCGTGCCGAGAGGTCCAGCACCCACAGGGCGTACCCCTCCGGGGCCTCGACCCGCCCCGCGAGCTCGTCGCTGATCCAGTCGACGCGCTCGAACCCGGCGACCGTGAACCGCACGTCGCCGACCTGGGCCCAGCCCTCGGCGTCCGACGCGTGCGCACGGTGCGGCTGCATCGTCCACCACGTCTGCACGGCCTCGGAGCGCCACGACAGGCCGCCCAGCGCAGCGAGCGCCACGACCAGCACCGGGATCCACCAGCCGTTCGTGCGCCACCAGCCGATGCTCATCCGCCCCACCCCCCGGGGACGAGCGCGACCTCGACCGGCTCGAGCACGTCGTCCTGCGCCGGACCGGTGACCCGTCCGAGCGAGATCTCGGCGATCGCCTGCGGACGCTCGCCGTCGGCGTCGTCCACCTCGCTGAGCACGCGCAGGACCAGGTCGCCGTCGAGCGCCTGGGCCGGGACCTCGAACACGGCCGTGCCCGCCTCCGGCACGTCCGGCGCGCGCGCGGTGTAGACGAGCGGGTTGCTCGTCCGGGTGGTGGCCGTGTAGCCGATCCCGCCCGCGTCCCTGAGCTGGAGGCTGCCAGGACCCGCGTCGGCCTGCGTCCCCGAGACCGCCATGTCGACCCCGACCCACACGCCCCCGGTCGTCAGCTCCGAGTACGGGTCGACGAGGAGCGTGCCCGTGCGGACCCCGTCCACCCGCACGCGCAGCGGCCCGGCGGTGACCTCGTCGCCGACGTCGCCGCGCGTCGTCGTCGCGGTCAGCACCGGCCACCACGTGTCCACGCGCGCGACCGCCGCCCCGACGAGGACGGCGACGACCAGCAGGAGGACGGTCACGACGGTCCCGGAGCGGCGGGCGGGTCGAGCGGTCACGTACCGGCCCCCTCGTCGTCCGGTTCCACGGCCCACAGGTCGTCGAGCGGCACGGACGGGTCCTGCACCGTGGGGACCTCCCCGGACGGGACCCGCACCGCGACGTCCTCCCCGGTCTCCGCCCAGCGTCGCCCGCCCCCGATGTACATGTCGCGGTAGACGTACAGCGGCAGGCTCACGTCGAGCTCCGTCGCACCGCCCGCGTCTCCCCGCACGGGCCACGCGAGCAGCACCTGCTCGGTCAGACCGGGCTGGAACGCCGGGAAGCCATGACCGTCGCGGACGAGCAGGGTCGTCTCCGCGCGCGAGCTCGTGACGTCCGCGGCGAGCTCGAGGCCACCCGGCAGGTCCGCCGGCAGGGTGACCGCGGCCGCGTTCAGGGTCCGGGTCGTGGTGTCCGTGTCGAGGACGTCGAGGACCACGACGAGCCAGGCGTCGGCGCCCGCCTCGGCGAGGGCGTCGACGTCTGCCTCGGGGTCGGGCCCGATCGTGTCCGTGGTCGCCCACGACGTGACGGTCAGGTCGAACGCCCCGGTCGCGACCGTCTCGCCCGCCGCGACCGACCGGTGCGTGCCGGCACCGGACGTGTCGCGCTCCAGCCCGCCCGCGAGCGCGATCCCGGCACCGAGCCCGACGACGGCCACGACGACCGCGAGGGAGACGACCAGGAACCGCCTCGACGGACTCGGTCGCGCGGCGCGCGGCGCGGGTGTCGGCGAAGGACTCACGCGCCGCATCCTACGGCGCCCGGCGCGGATCGGTCAGCGGCTCCTGAGGACAAGCCGGGGAAGGACGAACCACAGCCCGACGAGCGCGACCAGCGCGATCCCGGCGCACCACACCGCCGTCGACCGCGAGACCACGACGTCGACGATCAGCAGGACCGTCCCGGTGACGACGAACGCCATGACGAGGATGCCGATGCGCGTGATCCGGTCCCCCAGGGTCACGAGCGACCTCTTGCGGTGCTGCCGGAAGAGGGCCCGGTGCAGGCTCACCGGGGTGATGAACAGACCTGTCGACAGCACCGCGAGCGCCACCAGGGCGAGGTAGACCCCCGTCTGGAAGCCGTCGAGGTCGGCGAACCGCTGCTGGAACGGCAGGGTCAGCAGAAACCCGGTGAGGATCTGCACCCCCATCTGCATGACGCGCAGCTCTTGCAGCAGCTCGGCCCAGTTGCGGTCGGACCTCTCCGCGGGGGTCTCGTCGCGCGCGTCGCGGTCCGTGTCCGCTCCGACGTCCTCACGCTGGTCGTCCATGCACCGTGCCTCCTCGCTTCCCGGAGCGCTCTCCCGGTCGCAGCGCTGGGCTAAAGTACTCCCTCGTGGGGTCAGGAATCGGCTCCGTCCTGTGACCAGCGAGGACACGCCTCATGGACGCCCTGCGCTCCCGCGCGCCCCATGTCGGGGCCGCTTCCCCAGCCGTCACCGAGGCCGTCCGCGCCCTCGTCACCCTGACGTCGCTGCCGGCCGGGAGGTTCCGGTACGACGTCGCCGAGGACTCCTGGTGGTGGTCCGACGCGGTGTACCGCATGCACGGTTTCGAGCCGGGCCAGGTCGTCCCCACGACGCGGCTCGTCCTGGCGCACAAGCACCCCGACGACCGGGCCCGCGCCGTGAGCACCGTGCTCCACAGCGTCCGGGCGGGCGAGCCGTTCGCTTCCATGCACCGCATCGTGGACGCGTCCGGCCTCCCTCGCACGCTCGCCGTGACCGGGGAGGCGCGGGTCGACGACGGCACGGGCGAGGTCGTGCAGGTCGTCGGGTACTTCACCGACGTGACCGAGCCGTCGCAGGAGACGGCGCGGGAGGAGGCCAGCCGGTCGATCCGCGCCGCCGACGCCTCACGGTCGACGATCGAGCAGGCGAAGGGCGTGCTGATGGTCGCGTACGGCGTGGGGGCCGACGAGGCGTTCGAGCTGCTGCGCGTGCGGTCCAACCACTCGAACGTCCCCGTCCGGGAGCTCTCGCGCCGACTGGTCGGCGGGCTCGGCACCGTCGGCGACGTGATCGGCGCCGCCCGCGCACGGGTGGACGCGCTGATCGACAGCGTGGCCGTGGACAGCCTGGCCGTGGAAGCACCGGGTGACGCGGCTGCCCCGGACCGGGAGACGGGCTCGAGGTCGGTCTGACGAGCAGGGTTCGGACCTCGGAGCGTCGGCGTGCTCACCCCGCGTCGGGGAGTGCCGCCGCGGACCTGCCGTCGGAGCCCGCGCCCTTCTCCGGCACCCCGGGGATGCGCCGGGTCAAGACGATCTCCCGCGCGATGTCGACGAGCTTGATGTTGGCGTCCTGCGAGACCCTGCTCAGCACCGCGAACGCCCGCGCGGCCGTCAACGAGTAGCGCTCCATGACGATGCCCTGCGCCTGCCCGATCAGGGTACGGGTCTGCACGGCCGACTGGAGCTGGTCCTCCGTCCGGGCGGCGGAGATCGCGGCCGCCGCGACCGCGGCGAACGTCGTCGCGAGCTGCTGCGCGTCGTGACCGAACCGGTCCGGCTCCGACGAGTAGAGGTTGAGCGCACCGTGCGCGGTGCTGGACGTGTAGAGCTGCACGCACAGCATGGACCGCACACCGAGCTCTGCGCGGACCTTCGGCCCCCAGACCGACCAGCGGTCGTCCGCGGCGACGTCGGGAGACTCGACGAACGCGTGGTCGCGCACCGCGTCGAGGCACGGCCCCTCGCCCAGCTCGTACTGGAGCTCGTCCCCGCGCGCCACGAGCGCGTCCGAGACGGCGGGGCTCTCGATCCGCCCCCTGGTCACGAGCGAGACGCCGGCGGACTCGCACCCGTCGACCATCTTGACGGCGAGCTCGACGGCGCGTTCGAGGGTCTGCTGCAGCGTCGGCTCGTCGGCGAGGACCCGAGCGGCGTCGGCCACGAGGTCGGGTACGACGTCGTTCGCCGTCGCCGACGCTTGCTGGGCCCCGCCGACCTCCTCCGTGAGGGACGGTGCCGGGACGGGCGGCGGCAAGGTCGCTCCGTCGCCTGCGGCGACGGTCGCGGTGACACTGTCGTGGGTCATGGTGCGGCTCCTTCGAGGGCTCTCCTCCCCAGGGTAGAGGGTCGCCGGCCCGGCGGGCCCCGCCCGGGCGCAGTGCCCGGGCGGGGCCGGGAGCGGTGGTCGTCTCACCCGCACAAGGTGTGGCGGACACAGACCGGTAGATGGCCGCCGCCGCTCTCGCGGCGGACCCGCTCCTGGGGACGGCCCCGGCTCTGGAACCGCCCCTGCCCTTCGGGGTGCTGCCGACGACAGGTGTCGTCGGCAGCACCTCGGAAGTCACGACCTTCACTGCTCAGCTCATGCGTGCGACACCCGTCAGGACCGGACCGGCTCCCGTCGGCGTGCGAGCTGCGCCTCGTGCGCTCGCGGGCGGGCGACCGGCTTGACCGCCGCGAACGCTCCCTCGAGCGTCGCGTCCGCGGCCGGACCGAGGTCCCCCGCGCGCGACAGCGCCCGCATGACCTGCGCGGCGGTCTCCTGGACGGGGATACCGGTCGCCGCCGAGCGTTCGGCGAGCAGCCGTCCCGCCTCGACGTCCCCCATGCCGTGCACGGCCATGAGCACGCCCTTGGCCTGCTCGATCACGGCCGCGCTCACGAAGGCGCGCGTGACGGCCCGGTTCGACTCGCGCTCGAGCACCTCGCGCTGGACCGGTGTGACGTCGACGACGTACCCGGCGATCTCGACGACGCGTCCGCGGTCGTCGCGGCGCCCCTGCCCGGTGACGACGACGGACCGCGTGCGTCCGTGCCCGTCGACGATGCGGTGCGAGCACGAGAACGGCCGGCCGGAACGCAGCGACTCGGTCGCGGCCTTGACGACGCGGGAGCGGTCGTCGGGGTGCTTGCGGGAGCGCAGGGCGTCCAGTCCCGGCACGACGTCGCCCGGCGCCCACCCGTGCATCGCGTACACCTCGTCGGACCACCACCAGGTTCCGGTGGCGAGCTCGACGCGGTACTGGCCGACGACGAGCTGGGTGCCGAGGGCGAGGCCTTCGGCGAGCGCGCCGGGTCGCACGGGGGTGGTCGTCGCGGCGGGGGCGTTCGAGGTGGTCGAGGCCATGGGTCCTCCCAGGATCTCCGGGGATGTGTGGGCCGCTTCATGACTCCGGGTCCAACGTAGCCCACACCGGCAGGCACGGCACCACCTTGTTGTCCGGGGCATGTGCCCACCTCGACAGGGGTCCGGTTTGGGTACGGTTCGGCCATGGCCGACCCCGCACCGCGTGCTCCCTCGACACGACGCCGCACGATGGCAGAGCACCTGGAGGACGTGCTGGCGCTCGTGGCCCCGGCGCCGGTCGCGGACCTGGGGCTCGACGACGCGGTGGGTGGCGTGCTCGCCGCCGACGTCGCGTCCTTGCTCGACTCGCCCGCGTTCGACGCGTCCGCGATGGACGGGTACGCGGTCCGCAGCGCGGACCTGTCCGGGGCGACGCCCGGCGCACCCGTGACGCTGCGCCTGGTCGCCGACGTCCCGGCGGGCGGGAACCTCGGCGACGGACCCTCCCCCCGCGTGGGCCCCGGGGAGGCGGCCCGGATCATGACGGGCGCCCCCGTGCCCGCCGGGGCGGACGTCGTCGTACCGGTCGAGGAGACCTCGACCGGGCGGTTCGTCGCCGGCGGGCCGCGGGGCGCGACGGTCACCCTGCCGGTAGGCAGGTCCACGACCCCACGACGTGCCCACGTCCGGCGCCGGGCCGAGGACGTGCGCCGTGGCGACGTCGTCCTGGCCGCCGGCTCGACGCTCACCGCGCGGCACGTGTCGGTCGCGGCGTCCGCCGGGTACGCGACGCTCCCGGTGCACCGCCGCCCGCGGGTCGCGGTGCTGTCGACGGGCAGCGAGCTCGTCCCGGCCGGGGAGGTCCCCGGCCCGGGGTGCCTCCCCGACTCCAACTCGGTCCTGCTCGCCGCGGCCGCGCGCGAGGCGGGCGCGGTGGTCGTCCGACGGGGGGGCGTGGGCGACACCGTCGCCGAGCTCGCCGCAGCCCTCGACGACGTGCTGGGCGCGGCATGGCCCGACGACGCGGGGAGCGCAGCGGCCCGGCCCGACCTCGTCGTCACGACGGGCGGGGTGAGCGCGGGCGCGTTCGACGTCGCACGCGAGCTGCTGGGCTCTGCGCCGGACGCGCCGGACGCGCCGGACGCGTCGGACGCGCTCGACGTGCCGGACCCGCTGGCTCCAGGCCGCTCCACCGGTCCGGCGGCCGGTGCCGTGACCGACGCGCGCGTGGTCGCCGTGGGGATGCAGCCCGGCAAGCCGCAGGGGCTGGCGCGCTGGCGCGGCGTGCCGTGGCTCGCGCTCCCGGGCAACCCGGTGAGCGCGTTCGTGTCGTTCGAGCTGTTCGTACGCCCGGCGATCGACCGGCTGCGCGGGGTGCGCGAACCGCGGCGCACTCTCGTGACGCGGGCGGCGGGCGAGGGGTGGGCGTCGCCCGTGGGCCGCGAGCAGCTCGTCCTGGTACGGCACACCGGGCTCGACGACGCACGCGTCGTCCCCGCCGGACGGCACGGGGACGGCGGCGGGCCCGGCTCCGGGTCGCACCGGCTCTCGGCGCTCGTGCACGCCGACGCGGTCGCGGTGGTGCCCGCCGACGTCACGGCCGTCGTGCCGGGCGACTCCCTCCAGGTCTTCCTGCTGGACTGAGCGTCGTCGCGCTGGACCGATCGCCGGCTACTTCTGCGCGGGCGGCGGGTGCCCCTCCGAGGCCTGGACGACGACGATCCCCTGCCCGGACAGCGCGAGCTGGTAGGCCTCCCCCGACCCGCGGCCGACCGCGGCGCCGAGCTTCGCCGTCTTGCGGATCGAGGACTGCAGGGACGTGGACCACAGGACCGCGGCCTGCATGTCCACGAAGGTCGGCACGTCCACACCGAGCACGACCGGCGTGCCGTACGCGGTCACCGCGATCGAGCCCGTCCCCGTGAACGTCGTGTTGAACAGTCCGCCGCTCATCATGGACGCGCCCTCGACGCGGTTGATGTCCCACGTCAGGGAGCTCTCGAACGCCAGGACGTTGGCCCCGTTGATGGTGATCCCCTCGTCCTCCAGGTGCAGCACGAACACCTGGTCCGCGTCCTGGGCGAGGAAGACGTCCCCGCTCCCGGACACCTTCATGAGCGACATGCCCTCGCCCGTGAACGCCTTCTTGAACATCTTGCCGATCCCGCCGCTGCCCTCGTAGGCGAAGTCGACGTCGCCCTGGTAGGCGACCATCGACCCCTGCTTGGCGAAGAAGAAGCCGCCCGTGCCGGACAGGTCCACCTTCAGCATGCGGTCGTTCTGGAGCTGGAAGCTGCCGGGCTCGACGGAGCGTTCGGCGTGGTCGAGGAGTGAGCTGCGCATGCCGTCGATCCTCGTGCAGGGGCGCCCACCCGGCAACGGGTGCGCGCAGGACGGGCTGTCCTGTCGTGGAAGAGTGGGGCCATGAGCTTCACGCACCTCGACGAGCACGGCCACGCGCGCATGGTGGACGTCACCGAGAAGCAGCCGACGGTCCGGTCCGCGACGGCCAGGGGCGTCGTGCGCTGCTCCGCGGAGATCGTCCGGGCGCTGCGCGACGGCGCCGTCCCCAAGGGCGACGTGCTCGCCGTCGCGCGCATCGCCGGGATCGCGGGAGCCAAGCGCACGGCCGAGCTCCTGCCGCTCGCGCACGTCATCGGCGTGCACGGCGCGGTCGTCGACCTCGAGATCCGCGACCACGGCGTCGACGTCACGGCGACCGTCCGCACGGCCGACAGGACGGGCGTCGAGATGGAGGCGCTCACCGCGGTCGCGGTCGCGGGGCTCGCCGTGGTCGACATGGTCAAGGGCCTCGACAAGTCGGTCGAGCTCACCGACGTGCGGCTCGTCGCGAAGACCGGAGGCAAGTCGGGCGACTGGCACCGGGCCGCTCCCGACGCATGACCGCGGACCCGGACCCGCCCGACGCCGCGGCGGACGTCGCGTTCGACGCCGTCGTCCTCGCGGGCGGGCGCGCGTCACGCCTGGGCACGCCGAAGCCGGGGCTCGTCGTCGCCGGCCGGCCGCTGCTCGACCACGCGCTCGCCGCCACGTCGGGTGCGCGGGCGCGGGTCGTCGTCGGGCCGGACGACCTCGCGGACCCTGAGAGGTACGCGCTGACGCGCGAGGACCCGCCGTTCGGCGGTCCCGTCGCGGGGATCGCCGCCGGTCTGGCGGCCCTGCCCGCGACGCCCGACGACGGCCCGGCCCCCTGGGTCCTCGTCCTCGCGTGCGACGTGCCGCAGGCGGCCACCATGGTGCCGCTCCTGCTCGCTGCGCTCGCTTCTCCGGACGGTGACGGCCCCGGCGTGGACGGCAGCGGAGCCGACGCCGGAGCCGACCCCGTGGACGCCGTGCGCGCCGTGCGCGGCGGCCGCGACCAGTGGCTCGTCGGGCTGTACCGGCGGTCCGCGCTGGACGCCGCGGTCGAGCGGCTGCGCGCCGACGGCGGGGTCGACGGCGCGCCCGCGCACCGGCTGCTGTGCGGGCTGGTGGCGCGCACCGTCGAGGACGACGAGGGGCTGACGGCCGACGTCGACACATGGCAGGATGCGCACGAACACGACAGGAGACCGCGATGACGAACCTCGAGCGCTGGGTCGACGCCCTCGCCGCGGAGTACGACCTGGACCCGGACGTCGTCGACATCGGGGCCGTCCTCGACCTCGCGCGCGACGCCGCGCACGGCGTGGAACGACCGGCCGCCCCGCTGACCACGTTCGTCGCCGGCTACGTCGCCGGTCTGGCCGCCGGCGAGGGCGCGGACCACCCGGTCGAGGACGTCCTCGACCGCGCGACCGAGCTCGCGCTGGCGTGGACGCCCGAGCCCGAGCTGCCGGGTTCCGTGGACGAGCCGGACGCGGCGCAGGACTGACGTGGCGACCGTCCGCTACTTCGCCGGTGCTCGCGACGCAGCCGGGGTCGAGACCGAGACCGTCGTCGCCGCGACCGTCGGGGCGCTGTACGCCGAGGTCGTCACGCGGCACCCGGCGCTCGCGGGGGTGCTGCCGCGCTGCTCGCTGCTCGTCGGCGGGGTCCGCGCGGCCGACGACGCCACGCCCGTCGGCAGCGACGAGCTGGTGGACGTCCTGCCCCCCTTCGCCGGGGGCTGATCGCACCCGATGACGCCGCGGGCTGGCGTCGGTCACGGTCGACGTCGCCTGCATCGCCGTCCTGGCCGTCAGTGGTCGCCGCCGTCGAGCTGGGCGAGGACGTGCGGCAGGAGCGGACCGAGCACGGCCCACCCGTCCCGCACGCCGCCCGTCGACCCGGGAAGGTTGACGACCAGCGCGGGGCCGTCCGCGCCGACGGCGAGACCGGCGACGCCTCGTGACAGCACGGCCGTCTGGACGTGCTCGGCGCCACGCCGGCGCAGCTCGTCGGCGATACCCGGGACCTCGCGCTCGACGACGAGCCTCGTCCCCTCGGGCGTGAGATCGCGCGGCGCGAGCCCCGTGCCGCCGGTCGTGAGGACGAGGCGTGCGCCGTCGAGCAGCAGGAGGGTGAGGACGTCGCGCACGGACTCGGCGCCGTCGGGCACGACGCGCGCCTCGACGCGTGCGTAGCCCGCGTCCGCGAGCAGGGACACCAGCAACGGTCCGGAGCGGTCCTCGGCCTCGCCGCGCGAGCAGCGGTCGGACACGGTGACGACGGCGACCGTCACGTCGGCAGGACGGCGGCTCGAACCGGTCCTCGCGTCGCTCATAGGGGCACGCTATCCCGGGGCGGCGGCGTCGAGACTTCTGACGGCGTACGCGCAAAAGTCTCGGCTCCCCGTTGAGAACACGGGGCGCTCGTGCCTATGGTGCAGGGGCACCACCCCACGCATACCCGTCGAACGATGGAGTTCCGATGAGCCCGCACCTGTCCGCAGCCGCTGCGACCCGGACCGATCGTCACCCAGGACGCCTGACGAAGATCGTCGGGACCGCCGCGTTGGCGGCGCTCACGCTCGCCGCCCCCGCCTCGGCTGCCGCGCCGACGGCCGCGCCCGCTGCGGACGAGCCGGGCTACGACGTCATCTTCGACGGCACCCAGGACTCGTTCGACCACTGGGAGTACGCCGGCGACGGCGGGTTCGACCTGCTCGACGACGGCACCATCCGCAGCCGTGCCGGCGCGGGCGGCGGGTTCGGCACCCTCTGGTACCCGGAGCAGCAGTACGGCGACTTCTCGCTGCTGCTCGAGTTCCGCGACGACGCCCCCGACGACCTGCGCGGCAACAGCGGCGTCCAGGTCCGGTTCCCCGACCTCTCCGGCCCCGTCGACGGCTGCCCGACCACGTTCAACGGCAGCGAGACGAACAACCTGTCGTGGATCGCCGTCAACTGCGGCCACGAGATCCAGGTGAACGACTCCCCCGAGGAGGGGAACAACGACCCGCGCAAGACCGGCTCGATCTACGGCTTCGCGGACCTCGACCTCGAGCAGGCCATGCCGACCGAGAAGGGCGTCTGGAACGAGCTGGAGGTGCGCGTCGTCGGGCAGCACTACACCGTGATCCGCAACGGCGTCGTCATCAACGAGTACGAGAACCTGCCCGGCGTCCCCTTCCCGGGCCGCCCGGAGGACCCGGACTCGAGCAGCCGCGGGCTCGTCGGTCACGTCGGGGTGCAGGCGCACGGTTCGGCGCCGGACGTCGTGTCCTTCCGGAACATCCGGGTCCGCGAGTTGCCGCCGGTCACGAGCGAGGCGAGCGTCCGCTGCCTCGGCGGGACCGCGTACGTCGCGGTCCGCGCCCAGAACCTCGGCGACGCACCCGTCGACCTGACCCTCGCGACGCCGTCCGGCGAGCGGTCGTTCACGGCGGTCCAGCCCCAGCGCAACGCCTACCAGTCGTTCAGCACCCGCGCGTCGTCCGTCGAGGCAGGGTCCGTGTCGCTCACGGTCGCGAGCGACAACGGCGGCGAGCCGGTCGTCGTCGACACCCCGTACCCGGCGACCGCCTGCGGCTGACCCTCGCGACCTGACACCGTAAGACAACAACACGATCCCCCACGGTTGCACAAAGTCGAACATGAGACTTACTGTTCGAACACTCGGGTCGTGGCCGGTACCCGCCGTCCACGCCGCCCGAGGTGCATCGCAGCACCACCAACCTGTGAGGATCGATGTCGATATCACGAGGGCGCCACGCCCTGCTCCCGCTCACCGCCCTCCTGGCGGGCACCCTGGCCCTGGGTGGCGCGCTGCCCGCCGTGGCCGCGCCCGCGCCGTCGGGCCCGACACCGGCTGTCACGGCGGCCGACGACGCCACGGACCCGCCCGAGGACGACCCGAACGCCCAGCCGCACGGCCTGCGCGGCGACTACTACCGGATGAGTGCTCCCGAGGCGCGCGACTTCGCCGAGCTCGGCGGCACGACGCTCGACCCGGAGCTCAACGGGGCCGGCCTCGTGGCCAACTTCAAGAAGCTCACCGGCCAGACCGAGAACGTCACCGTGCGCTGGACCGGGCAGATCACCCCGCCCGAGGACGGCGACTACACGTTCTATGCGACCGGCGACAACGGGTTCCGCCTCTTCATCGACGGTGAGCTCGTCATCGACCACTGGCTGCCGGACTGGGACAAGGAGCAGACCAGCGAGCCCGTCCACCTCACGGCCGGCGAGCACGACCTCGAGCTCGAGTACTTCCAGGACGGCGGCGGGGCCAGCATGTACCTGCGCTGGTCCAGCGACACGATCGATCGCCAGATCGTCCCCGAGTCGGCGTACACACCGCCCGCGGACTACGAGGTCTTCCCGATGGCGTCGTCCGTCACGGCCGACGGCGACCAGCTGCGCCTGACGTTCACCGACGACGTCGCCGGCACGGAGGACCTGGCGGAGCACCTCGCGGTGGAGTCCGACACCATCGCGATGCCCGTCGGTTCCGTCACCCCGTCGACGAACGACCCCGCCGTCGTCCTCGTGGACCTCGACGAGCCCGTCCAGAAGACGGCCAAGGTCCAGGTCTCGTACGACGGCGAGGGGTCCCTCACCGTCGGCGGGGAGGCGGTCCCGCAAGTCATCCGGACCGCGACGAACCGCTCCGAGCACCGTCTCATGACGCAGTGGGGCGAGGACCTCGACCCCACGGACCCGCTTCCCGAGTACCCGCGTCCGCAGCTCGTGCGCGACCGGTGGCAGAGCCTGAACGGCGAGTGGCAGTTCGCCGGCGCCGCGGAGGGCGAGCAGCCCGTGTTCGGCAAGGACCTCGACGAGAGGATCGTCGTGCCGTTCCCGGTCGAGTCCCAGCTCTCCGGCCTGGAGCGCCACGAGGACCACATGTTCTACCGGACGCAGGTCGACGTGCCCGCCGGCTGGGACATCGGCGACGGCGAGCGCCTGCGCCTCAACTTCGGCGCCGTGGACAACACGGCGACGGTGTGGGTGAACGGCACCCAGGTGGCGCAGCACACCGGCGGGTACGACGCGTTCAGCGCGGACGTCACCGATGCCCTGGTGGGCACCGGGCCGCAGGAGATCGTCGTCGCCGTCACCGACACGACCGGTGACGACCAGCCCCGCGGAAAGCAGACGCCGAACCCGAGCGGGATCTTCTACACCGCGTCCTCGGGCATCTGGCAGACGGTCTGGATGGAGCCGGTCGCCGACGCGTCGATCGACGAGCTCGTCACGACGCCCGACGTCGACGACCAGTCCCTCGCCGTGCACGTGCGCTCCGACGGGGCGTCCGACGACGCGACCGTCACCGCGATCGCGACCGACGCGGACGGCGACGAGGTCGGGCGGGTGACCGGCGGCGTCGGGCAGGACCTGACGCTGCCCGTGCCGAGTCCGCACCTGTGGTCCCCGGACGACCCGTACCTGTACGACCTCGACGTGACGCTCACCGACGGCACCGACGACACAGCCGCCGACCACGTCGACAGCTACTTCGGCATGCGCTCGGTCGGGGTCGAGGACGTGGGCGGCGTGCCCAAGCTGGTCCTCAACGGCGACCCGACGTTCTCGCTCGCGATGCTCGACCAGGGGTTCTGGCCCGACGGCCTGTACACCGCCCCGAGCGACGAGGCGCTCGAGTTCGACATCCAGGCGCAGAAGGACCTGGGCTTCAACGCGATCCGCAAGCACATCAAGGTCGAGCCGGCCCGCTGGTACTACCACGCGGACCAGATCGGCATGCTCGTGTGGCAGGACTTCGTCCCCGGCGACTACACCGGCACCGAGGGCCAGCAGGAGTTCATGGACGAGGGCTTCGAGACCATGCGCGAGCTGCACGACTCGCCGTCGGTCATCGGGTGGATCCTGTTCAACGAGGGCTTCGGCGAGTGGAACCGCGAGGCGACCGGTGAGTTCGCCGACGAGGTGAAGGCGGCCGACCCGTCGCGCGTCGTCAACACGCACAGCGGCGTCAACTGCTGCAGCTCGAAGGGCGACTCGGGGACGGGCGACATCCTCGACCACCACGACTACACGAACACCGAGCCCGCCTTCCCGGACGAGACCCGGGCCGCGATGGACGGCGAGCACGGCGGGTTCACGCTGCCCACGCCCGGGCACCTGTGGCCCGGCGCCCCGGCCGCCATCTACAGCGGTGTCCCGGACAACGCCGCGTTCACCCAGAAGTACGTGGACAACACCAGGACGTTCTACCTGGACCGCGCCCGCACGGACCTGTCCGGTTCGGTGTACACGCAGGTCACGGACCTGGAGAACGAGATCAACGGGTTCTGGACCTACGACCGCAAGGTCCTCAAGGTCGACCCGGGCCCTGTCCGGGCGATCAACGAGAAGGTCATCGCGGCCGGTGCCGCAGCAGGGACGGAGCCGCCCGCGGCGCCCGGCAGCGGGCAGTGGCTGCTCGACGAGGGCGAGGGGACGACGTCGGCCGACGCCTCCGGGAGCAGCCCCCTGACGCTCTCCGGTGACGCGGCCTGGGTCGACGGTGTGCACGGGTCCGCCCTGCACTTCGACGGCGACGGCGACGGCGACTCCGCCGACACGGACACCGCCGTGGTCGACACCACCGGCGACTACTCGGTCTCCGCGTGGGTCACGCTCGACTCGCTGCCCGGCAACTACGCCACGGCCGTGAGCCAGGACGGCCCGAACACCGAGAACCCCTTCTACCTGCAGTACGGCCAGGGCGCCTGGGCGTTCAGCACGCCGGGCGGCCGGCGTGCGACGCTACCCACGACCCCGGAGCTCGAGCGCTGGTACCACCTCGTCGGCGTCCACGACGCGGCGGCGGGCAAGGTCCGGCTGTTCGTCGACGGCTCGCAGGTCTCCGAGGCGGAGGCCGCGACCCCCGTGCAGAGCACGGGCTCGTTCTCGATCGGTCGCGGTGCGTACAACCACCAGCCCGGCGACTGGTGGGACGGTGACATCGACGAGGTCCAGGCGTTCGACCACGCCCTCACCGCGGACGAGGTGGCCGACCTCTACGCGGGCGGCGACTCGGAGCCGGTGGCCGTCACGGCCACGGCGAGCGGACGGTGCCTGGCGTCCGCGCCGTACATCGCTGTCCGTGCGGTGAACGACGAGGACGAGCCGGTGGACATCACCCTCACGACGCCCGCGGGGTCCACGACCTTCGACGACGTGGCGCCGGGGAAGTCCGCGTACCAGAGCTTCAGGGTGCGCGGCGAGATGTCGGCCGGCACGGCGACGGTGACGGCACGCCTGTCCGACGACTCCGCCGACGGCCGCGAGTCGGTCGTCACCGCGGAGTACGCGGCGGTCAGCTGTGGCTGACCTGCGGCCGGCCTGCGGCTGATCAGGATGCCCGCCGGCGGGCCGTCCCCCTCACGAGGGGGGCGGCCCGCCGTCGTACCTGATCGGTAGCATGCCGCGTATGAGCATCAGGCTGGAGAACGTCGGCATCGCGGTCCGGGACATCGAGGCGACGATCGCCTTCTTCACGGACCTCGGGCTCACGGTCGTCGGTCGCGACACGGTCAGCGGCGAGTGGGCCGACACCGCCGTCGGGCTCGACGGCAACCACGCGAAGATCGCGATGCTCCAGACGCCCGACGGACACGGCCGCCTCGAGCTCTTCGAGTATCTTCACCCCGACGCGATCGAGACGGAACCCACCCTCCCGCACGAGATCGGCATGCACCGCGTCGCCTTCGCGGTCGACGACATCGACGCCTCGCTCGAGATCGCCGCACGGCACGGGTGCTACCCGCTGCGCGGGGTGGCGAGCTACCAGGACGTCTACCGGCTCAGCTACGTGCGCGGGCCGAGCGGCATCATCGTGATGCTCGCCCAGGAGCTGCAGCCCTCCTGAGGACCGGCCGTCGCGTCAGCGGCCCGTCTCAGAGCGCGATCGTCAGGTACACGCTGTTCGGGTCGTCCATGTAGGCGGCGAACGGCGGGCACGCGACGAACCCGTGGCGCGGCGACGTCGCGTGCATCTCGTCGAGATGCTCGTGCAGCAGCGCGAGCACGTCCGCCGCCGCAGGTGCCTCGACGACAAGACTCATCCCACTGACTCCACCCTGACCCCGCGTCGTCGGCCTCACGTCCGCCAGCGTACGGTCCGCGCCGTCGAGCGCTGCAGACCAGCTCGAGTGCTGCACCCGGAATGCAGTGTTCGCCCCGCAGATGCGCGGCTATCGTCTATTCCATGCCGCATTATCGGATCAGCCAGGCCGCGAGCCTTCTCGGAGTCAGTGACGACACGGTGCGACGGTGGGTCGACGCCGGCGACCTCCCCGCGAGCACCGACGACGCCGGCCGCAAGGTGCTCGACGGCGCGCAGCTCGCCACGTTCGCCGCCGCCCAGGCGCACCCGACCCCGGACCCGTCCGGCGTGGCACGGTCGGCGCGCAACCGGTTCGTCGGGCTCGTGACGGACGTCGTGAGCGACACGGTGATGTCCCAGGTGGAGATGCTGTGTCGCGGGCAGCGCGTCGTGTCGCTCATGAGCACCGAGGCGGTGCGCGAGCTCGGCCTGGAGCCGGGCAGCCTCGCAGTGGCCGTGGTCAAGGCGACGAACGTCGTGGTCGAGACACCGGGCGGTGCGGCGTGACGCCATCCTCCGGCCCGACGCCGTCGGCTCGCCCCGTCGGGGTCCGCACCCAGGTACGCGCGGCCGCGCTCGGGCTCGCCACCGCCCTGGTGCTCACCGCGTGCGGCGGGGAGGACTCCGGGGGTGACGGCGCGGCGTCGGGCAGCGGGCAGGACCGGACGCTCACCGTGCTGGCGGCCGCGTCGCTGCGGGACGTGTTCGCGGACCTCGCCGACGACTTCGAGGACGAGCACGACGGCGTGCACGTCGCGCTGTCGTTCGCCGGTTCCTCCGACCTCGGCGACCAGATCCTCGCGGGTGCACCTGCGGACGTGCTCGCGTCGGCGGACGAGCGGAACATGGACCGCGTCGTCGACGCTGGAGACGCGAGCGACCCCGTCGCGTTCGCGACGAACACGCTCACCGTGGTGACACCGCCCGGCAACCCCGCCGGAATCGAGAACTTCGCCGACCTCGCGCGTGACGACGTCAAGGTCGTCGTGTGCGCACCGGAGGTGCCGTGCGGCGGCGCCACCGACACGGTCGAGGAGGCGGCGGGCGCCACGATCCACCGCGTGAGCGAGGAGGCCAACGTGACCGACGTGCTCGGCAAGGTCATCGCCGGCGAGGCCGACGCCGGGCTCGTCTACGTCACGGACGCGACGCTGGCGGGCGAGGACGTCGGTGTCGTGGACGTCCCCGAGACGGGCGCCGCGACCAACACGTACCCGATCGCGGTGGTGTCCGCGGCGTCGGACGCGGGACCGGAGCAGGCCGAGCTGGCGCAGGACTGGGTCGACCACGTGACCGGGCCCGACGGGCAGGCGGCGCTGCGCACCGCGGGGTTCGGCGCGCCGTGACCGCGCCGCTCCGGAGGCGCTGATGCGCGGGCTGCCCCGCTGGACGCTGGTCCCGGCCGCGCTGGGGGCGCTGTTCGTCGTGGTCCCGCTGGCCGCTCTGGTGCTGCGGGTCGACGTCGCGCCCGGCCCCGACGGGACCGGCGGACTCTGGGCGCTGATCACCTCGGACGAAGCGCTGGACGCGCTCGGGCTGTCGCTGCGGACGTCGCTGACCGCGACCGCGTGCTGCCTGGTCCTCGGCGCACCGATGGCGCTGGTGCTCGCACGCACCACGTTCCCGGGGCAGCGCGTCGCCCGCTCGCTGGTGCTGCTGCCGCTGGTCCTGCCACCGGTGGTCGGCGGCATCGCGCTGCTGTACACGTTCGGGCGGCGCGGGCTGATCGGCGAGCACCTGGAGGTGCTGGGGATCTCGATCGCGTTCTCGACGACCGCGGTGGTCATGGCGCAGACGTTCGTCGCCCTCCCGTTCCTCGTGCTGAGCATGGAGGGCGCGCTGCGCACGCAGGACACTCGGTTCGAGGACGTCGCGGCGACGCTCGGCGCCCGACCCACGACCGTCCTGCGCCGCGTCACCCTCCCCCGCGTCCTGCCCGCCCTCGCGTCCGGCTCGGTGCTCGCGTTCGCGCGGGCGCTCGGCGAGTTCGGCGCGACCATCACGTTCGCTGGCGCGCTGCAGGGCGTCACCCAGACCCTCCCGCTCGAGATCTACCTGCAGCGCAGCGCCGACCCGGACGCGGCGGTCGCGCTGTCGCTCGTCCTCGTCGTGGTCGCCGTGGTCATCACCGCCGCGGTCCACGGCCCCGGCCTCCTCGGCGGCCCGACCGCGGCCCGCACCCCGCGTCGTCGTCCGCGGCCCGACGGCACGCCCGCCCCCCGCGACACCGCGCCCGCCGAGGTCGCGCCATGGTCGGGCGAGGTCGAGCCATGGTCCGGCGACCGGGCCGCGGCGCGGCCACCGGTCGCGCTGCACGTGCGCGCCGTCGTGCCGGAGCGCGGAGTGAACGTCGAGCTCGACGTCGCACCGGGCGAGGTCGTGGCGATCCTGGGCGACAACGGCGCGGGCAAGTCCACGCTCGTGCAGGTCGTCGCGGGCCTGCTGGACACGCGGACGGCGCGCGGGTCGAGCGTCGTGCTCGACGGCACCGACGTGTCCCGCGCCCACGCCCGCGAGCGGCACGTCGCCTGGGTGAGCCAGCGTCCGCTGCTGTTCGCGCACCTGAGCGTCGAGGCGAACGCGGCCTTCGGCCCCCGCGCGCGCGGAGCCTCGCGGGGCGCGGCACGCGAGCTGGCCCGGGGGGCGCTGGGTCGGGTCGGGATCGTGGAGCTGGCCGGCCGCCGCGCGACCGATCTGTCCGGAGGCCAGGCGCAGCGAGCCTCCGTGGCGCGCGCACTGGCGACGGACCCGGACGTCCTCCTGCTCGACGAACCTCTCGCGTCGCTCGACGTCGGTGTTGCCCAGCACGTGCGCACCGCCTTGCACGACGCGCAGCGGGCCCAGCCCCGCACCACCCTCCTGGTGACCCACGACCTGCTGGACGTGCTGGTCCTGGCGGACCGCGTCGTCGTGCTCGAGGCCGGGCGCGTGGTCGAGGACGGACCCGCCGCCGACGTCGTGACCCGGCCCCGGTCACGGTTTGCCGCACGCCTGGCCGGGGTGAACCTGCTCGCCGGCACGCTCGAGTCCGTCGACGACGCGGTGTGCACGCTCGCCGCGACCGGCGCTCGCGTCGTCGGAACCGCCGGCGAACCCGTTTCCGTGGGTGACCCCGCGGTCGCCGTGTTCGAGCCGCGCGCCGTGGGCGTGCACCGCACGACGCCGGAGGGCAGCCCGCGCAACGCGTTCGCCGTCGTCGTCACGAGCGTCGAGCCACACGGTCCCCTGGTCCGCGTCTGGGGCAGGCCCGCCGGCGGCAGGATCAGCGATCGCAGGCCCGACGACGGCCCCCACCTCGCCGCCGACCTCACCCCACGCGCCGTCGTCGAGCTGCGCCTCGCGCCGGGCGAGCGGGTCTGGTTCGTGGTGAAGGCAGCCGAGGTCGGTGTCCACAGGCGCTGACGCCGAGGGTCGCGCCCCGGACGATCAGGCTCCGTCGCAGGTCAGGGGCCCGCAGGCACCGGGCACTGCCGCTCAGCCTGACGTGCGGCCTGCCCGCTCAGCCGGCTCGCACACGTCTGGTGTCGTATGCCCACACCGCGACCTCGACGCGGTTGCGGACTCCGAGCTTGGTCATCAGCGACGCGACGTGGGTCTTGACCGTGCTCAGGCCGACGAAGAGCTCGGTGGCGATCTCGGCGTTGGTCTGGCCCCGCGCGACCAGCGAGAGCACCTCCTCCTCCCGCTCGGTGAGGGGGTCGATCGGCTGGAACGGGGCCACCGGCGCGTCAGAGGGTCTTCGCGAAGTGGTGCGAGACGATGCTCAGGCGTTCGCGCAGGTAGAACCGGTGCGCATCGAACCGCTGGACGCCGGAGTCGAGGTCGAGCACGGTGCACCCCGCCGCCCGGGCCCGGCGCTCGAGCTCGCCCAGCAGCGCCGCACCGACGCCGCCGGACCGGACGCCGGAGGCCGTGACCAGGTCGTCGACGTACAGCTTGCGCCCCGTGCTCGTGTTCGCGATCACGCGCCACCCCGCGACCCCGAGGCAGACCGCGGGAGCCGACGGGGCCGCGGTCGCGGCGTCGGGCACGGACTCGAACGCCGCGAGGAAGCGCGGTCCGGGTGCGTCGTCGGCGAGGACCTGTGCCAGGAGCTCGACGGTCAGGTGCGGCCGCAGCTCCTGCAGGACGGGCAGCGCGGACTCCCAGCGCGGGTCGCCGGCGGCGAGCTCGACGATGCGCAGCCGGGGCGGGGAATCGATGTCAACCACGCAGGCAACTCTAAGCACCCACCGCGAGATCGACCCGAGCGTTCCAGATCGACCCTCGGTAGGTCGACGTCGGCACGCTCGGGTCGATCTCGCAGGGGTCAGCCGAGGATGCGGCCTGCCGCCTTGGCCGACGCCGCCAGCGAGCCCGTCAGGGGGAGATCCGGGAGGATGACCGCCTGCGCCGCATGGTAGACGTCCGGCTTGCCGACCCACGTGACGCCGTCGGGGCGGTTGGCCGTGTCGAGCTCGTGGTGCCAGGAGCCGCGCTCGTGGTCGACGAGGTTCGCGTCGATCCACGCCCACCAGCCCGCCGCGAGCTCGGCGTAGCGTTCCTCGCCCGTGACGCGTCCCAGCACGTCCGCAGCAGCGGCGGCCTCCGCGGCGACCCAGTGGTAGCGGCGCGGCTCGACCGGCGCACCCGACCAGTCGACCGTGTACACGAACCCGCCGCCGTGCTCACCGTCCCAGCCGTCGGCGACGGCCCGGTCGAACAGCGCGACCGCGGCGTCCGTGCGGGCGCCGGGGGTGCCCGCCGCGACGTCGACCTGCAGCAGCAGCCGCGCCCACTCCAGCCCGTGGCCGGGAGTCGAGCCGTACGGCTTGAACGGGTCGCGCGGGCGGTCGGCGTTGAACTCGGGGAGAGGGTTCCACGACGTGTCGAAGTGCTCGGGGATGCGCCAGTCGTTCGTCGCCGCCCAGCCGATCACGCGGTCCGCGATCGAGGCCGCGCGGTCGAGCCACCGCGCGTCGCCCGTCGCGTCGTGCGCGGCCAGCAGCGCCTCGACCGAGTGCATGTTCGCGTTGACCCCGCGGTACTCGTCGAGCGCCGACCAGTCGCGCGACCACTCGTCCACGTGCAGGTTCTCCCCCGGCTCCCAGAACCGCTCGTCCAGGACGGCGAGCGCGGCGTCGAGCAGCTCGCGCGCACCGTCCCGACCGGCGATGGTGCCGGATGCGGCGGCCAGCACGACGAACGCGTGCGCGTAGGCGCTCTTGGTCCCGTCGACCGGCCCTTCCTCGCTCCTGTCCACGTCGCCCGGACGGGCGGCGGGACCCCGCGACGCGACCCACCCGCCGTACGTCGCGTCCACCAGCACGGCGCGCAGCCCGTGCAACGCGCGGTCCGCGAGCTCACCGGCGCCCGGCGCTCCGAGCAACGACGCGAACGCGTAGACGTGCGCCATGCGCGACGTGATCCACGTGTGCACCGGCTGCCCGCGGTCGGGCTGCCCGGCGTCGTCGAGCCACTGCGCGGCTCCGTCCGCGCGCAACGAGGCTCCGCCGAAGTGCAGCAGGTCCGCGAGCTGGGCGCGGCGCCACGCGTCGAGATCGGTGCCCACGTCGGTGGCGGGGGTCGGGTGTTCGCTGGTCATGACGGTCCTTCTCCTGTGCGGGATCGGTGGCGGGACGGACCGTGCCCGCCACCTCCTCCGGTACGGAGCGGTGCCCCGGGACGATCATCCCGGGGCACCGCCGGTGGTGCATTCTCGACTCACTCCCCGGACGGACCGGGGCGTGCGCGACGCGCGGCCGTCAGCCGCAGCTGATCGCGGCGTACTCGGCCTCGATCGACGACGTCACCTCCTCGTCGCCCGCACCGCGCACGGCCTCGACCGTGACGGTCCCGGCGTCGACGGACGCCGTCCGGGCCGCGAACGACTGGTACGCGTTCTTGCCCGGCGCGACCTCGGCGAACTCCTTGGTGCCGAACGGCGTGACGAGCGTGATCGCCAGCGGCTCGTCCTCCTGGTTGGTCGCTCGCACCGCCACGTAGACCTTGCCGGCCAGGCAGCGGGTGCTCGCCGTGACGTCGACCGCGAGCTCCGCACCCTCGGTCACCGTCACCGGGACCTCGACCACGGTGCTCGTCCACCCGTCGTCGACCACCACGGACGCGGTGTACGAGCCGGCCTCGGCGTAGGCGTGCGACCCGGAGACCGCACCCTCGTCGACCGTCCCGGGTGCGACGTCGGTCCCGTCGCCCCACGTGATCGCGGCCCGGTACTCGGCACCCTCGCGGCCACCGGTCACGGACGCGAGGACCGCGTCCGACTCCTGGCCGGCGACGAGGCTGACGCCCTCGGCCGCCGAGACCTCGAGCGCGGACTGCTCCGCGAAGGTCCCGTCGTGCGCGACCGCGAACACGTGGATGCGTCCGTCGCTCGCGAGCGCGCCCGGCTGGTCCGGGAGCGTGATGCTCACGGGGGCCTTGCCGGTCGGCAGGTCGATCGGCGCGGTGGCGAAGATCGCCGCCGGGGTGCCGGTCTGCGGGCTGCCGCCGCGCAGGCGGTCGTCGGTCACCGCCACCGCGATGTTGCCGTAGACCGGGTTGCGTGCGGAACCCGACCAGTCGCCGAAGCTCAGGTCGATGTCCTGCGTGGTGCCGTCGTCGAAGGTCAGCCTGCCCGTGGCCTGCTGGTTCTTCTCCGTGCCGGTCCCGATCACCGAGAGCTGGGTGGCGTCCGCGGGGACGTCGAGCTCGATGGTCTGGCCGTCACCGGTCGCGTTGTCCGGCTCGCCGACGGGGATCGCCGGCAGGTCGAACCGCAGGTCGGTGCCCGGGACGTCGATGCGCTCGCCCTGGACGACGCCCTCCTCCTCGAGCTGCGCCCGGTCGAAGAACACGCCCTGGCCGTCGCACGAGCCGACGGTGGTGCCCAGGTCGCCGATGCACACGTTGTCGTACGCACCGAGGATCGAACCCTCGCGCACGAGCGACACGGTGACCGTCGTGGTCGTGGTGACCGGCTCCCCGCCGTCGGGCGTGGCCGTCACCGTGACCGGGTAGACCCCGGGCGCGTCCCACGTGTGCGCAGCGCGCACCGCCCAGGAGCCGAAGGCCCCGGGGACGAGGGTCGGCTCGACGGCGTCGGAGCCGTCCCCGAACGAGACCTGCACGTCGAGGCCGTCGGTCCCGTCGATGCCCGTGAGCGTCGCGAACGTGCCCGAGACCTCGCGGCGCGTGACGGCGTCACGGTCGGCGGCGGGGCTCAGGGTGAGCCCGTCGGCACCGGACTCGTCCGGGTCGGCGAGGAGCTCGACCTCGGCGAGCGACAGGTCGCCGTCGCCCTCGGTCGCGCTCACCGCGACGCGGTAGTGGGCGTACGCACCCGGCTCGGCGACCGTGAAGGGCCGCGTCTGCAGCGCCCAGCGGAAGTCTTCGCCGGAGCGCTCGTCGAGCGTGGTCCACGTCTCGCCGTCGTCCGATCCCTCGAGGGTCCACGCGGACGGCGACGCCGTCCCGCTCGCCCCGGAGGTCAGGGTGTACGTCCCCACGGTCGGCCGGATGCCGTTCCCCGACCACGAGACCGTCGGGGTCGCGGTGGCGAACGTCGTCCGGCTGCCGGACGTGTTGTCCACCAGGGCCGACGCGCTCGTCGTCGCGTCGCCGTCCGCGACGGTCGTCGAGCCGAGGCCCGCCGTCGTCACGTCCTGGTCCGGCTCGGGTGCCTCGTCGCCCTCGGTGAGCGACGGCGGCGCGTCGTCCTCGCCGGTGCCCCAGTCGGAAGCCTCCGGACCCATGACGAAGTCGAGCGTCGCGCCGCCAGAGAGGTCCTCCTGCGACAGGGACGTCGAGGAGCGGGCCTCGCCGTCGACCGCGAGCGACTGCACGTAGACGTTGTCGACCGAGTTGTTCTCGGCGTTGACCACGAGGTCGCCGTCCGGGAGGTGGACGGTGGCCTGGTCGAAGAGCGGCGAACCGACCGCGTACTCGGCGGAGCCGACCTGCAGCGGGTAGAAGCCGAGCGCGGAGAAGAGCCACCACGACGACATCTCGCCGTTGTCCTCGTCGCCCGGGTAGCCCTGGCCGATCTCGCTGCCGACGAAGAGCCGCCGCGTGACCTCACGGACCTTCTCCTGCGTCTTGGACGGTGCGCCCGCCGCGTCGTACAGCCACGGGATGTGGTGGGACACCTGGTTGCTCATGCCCCACATGCCCATGCGCACGTCGCGCGCCTCGCGCTGCTCGTGGATGCCGCCGCTGCCCGCGCCCAGCTCCGGGGTGGAGAAGAACTCGTCGAGCTTGTCCTCGAGCCCGTCCTTGCCGCCGTAGAGGTTGGCGAGGCCCTGCGGGTCCTGCGGCGCGTGGAACGCGAAGTTCCAGCCGCTGGTCTCGGTGTAGCCGCCGCCCCAGGCCTCGGGGTCGTACGTCTCCGGGTCCACGGCCCACGAGCCGTCGGCGTGCCGCGGGGTGAAGAAGTCGACCTCGGGGTTGAACAGCTCCACGTAGTGCGTGGCCCGCTCGAGGAAGTACGCGGACTCCTCGCGCAGCGTGTCCCGGCGCTCGTCCGGTGTGGCCGGGTCGTCAGCGAGCGCCGCGGCCATGTTGCCGACGCCGAAGTCGTTGATCAGGCCCTCCAGGCCCCACGACACGGACTCGTGCGTGGACTCCGGGGTGAACCCGAGGAACGGGGAGGTCTCCAGGCCCTTGCGGCCCACCGCGTTGTTCGGCGGTGCGACGGTGGCGTTCTTCAGCGCGGCGTCGTAGGCCTCGAGCGCGGAGTCCGTGTCGAGCGAGCCCTTGAGGTAGGCGTCGGCGAACGCGACGTCCGAGCTCGTGCCCGTCATGAGGTCCGCGTAGCCCGGCGAGGACCAGCGTGCGATCCAGCCGCTGTCGCGGTACTGCTGGACGAACCCGTCGATCAGCTCGTCCGCCTTCTCCGGGTACAGCAGGGAGTAGGCGGGCCAGGCGGTGCGGTAGGTGTCCCAGAACCCGTTGTTGACGTAGATCTTGCCGTCGACGATCTTGGCGTTCGTCTGCGTGTCGGTCGCCGACCCGGTCTTCGCCGCCACCGGGCTCGCGTACTGGTAGCGCGGCTCGTCCGCGGTCCCGGTGTTCTCGAACTGCGAGTTGGGGTAGAGGTTCAGGCGGTACAGGTTGGAGTACAGCGTGACGAGCTCGTCCTCGCTGGCGCCCTCGACCTCGATGACGCCCAGCTGGTCGTTCCACGCGGTCGTCGCGGCGTCCTTCACGTCGTGGAAGGTCGTCGCCTCGTCGCCCGGGTAGAGCTCCATCTCCAGGTTCGCCCGCGCCTGGTCGAGGCTGATGAACGACGTCGCGACGCGCAGCTCGACGGTGTCGTCCGCCGACGTGTCGAACGTGGCGTAGCGCGCGTCCGCTCGGTTCCCGGCGGCGTTGCCGACCGCCGTCGGGCTGCGGTCGAACGTGCCGGTGACGAACATGCGGGAGCGGCCCGCGGACAGCCCGGATCCGTTGTCGACCCAGCCGGACAGGGTGCCGGCCGCAGCGTCGAGCGTGATCTTGGACGACCCGTCGACCTTGTCCACCAGGACGTGCCCGACGTCGCCGGGGTAGGTGAAGCGCAGCACGGCACCGTGGTCCGTGGGCGTGGCCTCGAGAGCGGCCTCGTTCGTGAACGTCACGCCGTAGTAGTCGGGGCGCGCGGTCTCGTCGGCGTGGTCGAACTCGAGCGCTCGCGCGGAGAGCGCGCCGCTCGGTGTGCCCGACGCCGTCGACGGGAGGAACGTCAGCTGGTTGCGGTCACCCATCCAGGGGCTCGGCTCGTGCGAGATGCCGAAGCCCTCCATGACGGGCTTGTTGTTGGCGTTGTTGCCCTTGTGGTACTCGTACAGCCAGCTCTGGGAGTCCGCGTTCGTGAACGGGACCCAGAAGTTGAAGCCGTTCGGCACGGCCGTCGCGGGGATGTTGTTCCCGCGCGAGAAGCTGCCCGTCGCCATCGTGCCGCGACGCGTGTCGACGTAGTTCGCGAGGCTGGAACCGTCGATCGTCGCGGGCGAGGCCTCGATCGCGACGTCGTCGAGCCAGCCGGCGAACTGCGTGCCCGCGTCGCCGCCCGGGTTGTCGTAGCCCACGAGGACCTTGTCGACCGTCTTGCCGGCGGCGACGTCGCCGAGGTCGACGCGCACCGAGTTCCACTGGTCGGCGTAGAGGATCTTGCCCTCGCCCTGCTCCTGCGCGGAGGCACCCGTGCCGTGGGCGTCGCTCGCGTCGAGGTCGGACAGGAAGGTGCCGTCGGTGAACTCGAGGTCCACCGCCGCGAAGGTCGACGGGTACTGCAGGTCGTCGAGCAGCTCGGGGAAGATCTTCCAGCTCAGCCGGGTGTCGTCGCCGACGGCGACGTCCACGTCGTCGTACAGGACGTTCGTCGCGTTCGCCTCGCCGTCACCCAGGTGGGACCCGTCGTAGCGCAGCGAGTGCGTGCCGGTGAACCCGACCCCGGGCTTGTTGGTGAAGTTCACGGCCGGGCCGGAGCCGACGGCTGTGTGCATGGGCGCCGCCTCCGGCAGCGCGTCGAGATCGGCCGACAGGTCCCACTCCGCGAGCTGGACGATGCTGTCGCCGGAGTTCGCCGTGATGCTCAGCCGGTAGGAGGAGTACGCCTCGCTCATCGCGTCGAGCTCGAAGATCCGCTGCTGGCCGCGGTCGGGGAAGTCCTCGTCCGTGCGCTGGTCGACGGGCTCCCACGTCGTGCCGTCGTTCGAGCCCTCGATGGTCCAGGCCTTCGGGTCGCGGCCCGCGGCGTCGCCGCCGGAAGTCATCGCGTACGCGGAGATCGCGACCGGCTCGGCGAAGTCGTAGCGCACCCAGCCGGTGCTGGCGAACGCGAGCCACTTGGTCCCGGCGGAACCGTCCGTGAGGTTCGCGGCGCCCTCGTTCGGCAGGTTCTGCGCGCTCGCCGTGACGGCATCGAGGCCGCCCAGCACGCTGCCGGGCAGCCCGGCCTGACCGGACGCGATGTTGTCCTGCCAGGGCGCCCCGTCCCGCTGTGCGACGGTGGACTCGAGCGGCGCGGCGTCACCGTCCTCGAACGACGACGAGAAGTCGCCCGGCTCCGCGGCGGCTGCCGGCTGAGCGAGGGCGATGCCGCCGAGGGGGGCGGCGAGAGCGAGGGCGAGCACCGCGGCGACCGGGCGGGCCCGACGACGTCCCGGCAGCTCTGGTGCGGATGGTCTGGCGTCCCCGGGCTGACGGGGTTCCCGCACGGCGCGGGCTTCGTGATGGTTCATCGCGGCGCGATCTCCTTCGATCGGTCTCGGTCGCAGGGTGGTCCTCCTGCGTCGAGGGGCGCTGGTAAGCGCTGTCAGTCGTGGTGTGAACTTACGTCCCCTCCACGGGGCTTGTCAACGGGACTGCTACCCGGTTCTGAAAGGCGGTCCGACCACCTGCTCACGCCGACCCGGGGCCCGCGATCTCGCCCGTACCCCGCACCACGAGTCGCGTCGGCACGACGACCATCCGGGGTGCGAGATCGGGGTCCTCCCGGCGGGAGACCGCGAGCGACGCGGCCTGTCGGCCCATCTCGACCGCGTCGTACCCGACGACCGTGACGTCCAGGAGGTCCGCGAGCGCGAAGTCGTCGAACCCGACGAGCGCGACGGGCGATGCGTCCGGACGCGCGGACGCACGGTCGCGGAGCGCGTGCAGCGCACCGACCGTGATCTTGTTGTTCGCGGTGAGCACGGCCGTCGGCGGCTCCGGGAGCGCGAGGAGATCGGTGACGAACGCGTGGGCGAGCGTGTCGTCGTGCGCCCCGTCGCGCACGTAGCGGGACGGGTCCTCGATGCCGGCGTCGCGCAGGGTCGCGACGAACTCGTCGCGACGCTCCTGGAACGTCCACAGGCGCGACACGTCGCCGACGAGGGCGATGCGCCGGTGCCCGTGCGCGAGCAGGTGCGTGACGGCGTCGCGGACACCGCCCCGGTTGTCGAGCACGACCGTGTCGGCCTCCACGCCCTGCGCCGGCCGGTCCACGAACACCACCGGCAGGTCGCTGTCGATCTCGGTCTGCAGGGACGCGTGGTCGGTCGACGTCGGGGTCACGACCAACGCACCGACGCGACGCTCGACGAGCGCCTCCGTCACCGAGCGTTCCCGGTCCGGCTCCTCGTCGGAGCTCGTCGTGATGAGCTGGAGCTCGTGCCGGCGCAGCTCACGCTCGATCCCGCTGGCGAGCGCGGAGTAGAACGGGTTGGCGAGATCCCCCGTGACGAAGCCGACGAGCCGCGACGAACCGCCGCGCGCGAGGTCTGCCGCGACGGCGTTGCGCCGGAACCCGAGCTGCTGCGCCGACGCGCGCACGCGCTCACGGGTCGCGGTCGCGACGTTTGGCTCGTCGTTGAGCACGCGCGACGCCGTCTTGAGGCTCACGCCCGCGAGCTCGGCGACGGCCGCGAGCGTGGGCCGCCGACCCCCGCGCCGGGGCGCGCCGTCAGCGGCGGCGACCGGACTCGGCGCTGCGCCGTCGGGCCGCTCCTGGGCCATCTCCTGCGTCGCCATCTCAGACCTCTCGACGTCCACGGATCATCATGTCCACGACGATAGCGAGCAAGAGCACCCCTCCGGTGACGATGTATCGCGTGGCGAGATCGAGATTCAGCATCGTCAGGCCGTTCGCGATGGACTGGATGACCAGCACGCCGACCAACGCGGACCACGCGCTGCCCCGCCCGCCGAACAGGCTGGTCCCGCCGATCACCGCCGCGGCGATGGCCAGGAGGTAGGTGTCCGCGCCCCCCGTCCCCTGGTTGGCGGCCGCCAGCCGGCCCGCCGCGAGGACGCCGCCGAGCGCGGCGAACGTCGAGCACGCGACGAAGCACGAGACGACGACGCTGCGGACGGGGACCCCCGCGAGCAGGGCCGAGCGCCGGTTCCCGCCGACGGCCCGGACCGAGCGTCCCCAGCGGGTCCGGCGCAGCAGGACGTCGACGACCACGACCAGGACGACGAACAGCGCCACCGTGTACCCGACGCCGCGTGCGGTACCCAGGTAGGCGACGGTCACGGAGAGTACGGCCGCCAGGACGGCGGTGTGCACCGCGATCCGCGCCAGACCGGGGCTGGGAAGCTCGGACCGTACGCGACGGACGTGGTCGACGACCCGGGTGCCCGCGTACACCACGACGGCTACCACGACGACGGCCCACGCGGCGGCGGGCGACAGGAACCCCTGCTGGACCGTGCGCACCAGCCACGACTCGAACGGCAGGTTGATCGACCCGTCCGGACCGAGCACGCGCAGCTGGACGCCCGCGAGGACCAGGAGGCCGGCGAGGGTGAAGACGAACGACGGCAGCCCCAGGCGCGTCGACAGCACGCCGTACGCGAACCCGACCAGGGCGCCGATCACCAGGACGGCGACGACGGCGAGCCCGACGGGCCAGCCGAGCGTGACGGTCCCCACCGCCAGGACCGCGGCGGCGAGCCCGCTGACCGAGCCGACGGACAGGTCGATCTGACCCACGAGGAGGACCAGGACGACGCCGAGCGCGATGATCCCCGTCGGGACGCTCTGCAGCGTCAGGTTGACGAGGTTCTCGGCCGACAGGAACGCCGGGTTGATCGCCCCGAGCACCGCCCAGATGAGCACGAGCGCCACCACGATGGGCAGCATCCCGAGGTGGGCGCCGCGCACCCGCGCGACCACGGCGCCGGAGAACGAGGCCGACGTCGAGACGCCCGAGAGCCCGCTCGTCCGTCCGGGAACGCTCATCGCAGGACACCACCCTCGGTGCGCGGCGACCCGGTGCCGGGTCCGCCGCCACGCGGTGCGCGGCCCGGCCGGACCGCCCCGGTCATGGCCGCGAGCAGGTCCTCGTACGAGGTGTCGCCGTCGACGATGCCGTGCACGCGCCCGAGGCGCAGGACGACGATCCGGTCCGCCACGGCCTGCAGCTCGCCCGCCTGGTGGCTCACGAGCACGACGGCATGACCGCGCTCGCGCAGCTTCTCGATGAGGTTGAGGACCTCGGCGGTCTGGCGGATCGCGAGGGAGGACGTCGGCTCGTCGAGCACGAGCACGCGCGGTGAACCCAGCAGCGCACGGGCCACGGCCACGACCTGCCGCTGCCCGCCGGACAGCGTGCGCACCGCCTGCCGGACCGAGGGGACGGACGCGGCGAGCTGGTCGAGCAGCCCCCAGGCCTCGCGCTCCATCGTGATCTCGTCCAGGAACGGACCGCGCTGCGGCTCGCGGGCCAGGAAGATGTTCTCGACCACGTCGAGGTCGTCGACGAGCGCGAGGTCCTGGAAGACCGCGGCGATGCCGTGCGCGCGGGCGGCCGCAGGCGAGCCGAGGACGACGGGAGCGCCGTCGAGCAGCACCTGGCCCTCGTCCGGCCGGTACACCCCCGAGAGCAGCCCCGCGAGGGTCGACTTGCCGGCGCCGTTGTCCCCGACGACCGCGAGCACCTCGCGCTCGTGGACCTCGAGGTCGACGTCGACGAGCGCGCGCACGCCGCCGAAGCTCTTGGACACACCGCGCAACGACAGCACGGGCCCGTCCGGGACGCTCGGGGCGTCGTCGTGCTCGCTCATGGCACCTCCTCCAGCAGCCCGGCCTCGACGCACGCGTCGACGTAGTAGCGCGTGCAGATCTCCTCGGTCGTGTACACCCCGCCCTCCACGATCACCCGTTGCACGTCGTCGACGCCGACGGCGCGCGGAGCGAGCAGGAGCGTCGGCACGCCGCCGATCGTCGCGGTCGCGCGCGGGTCCTCGCCCCGCAGGATACGCACCGCCAGCTCCGCCGCGGTGCGTGCCTGCTGCGCGGTCGCCTTGTAGACGGTCATGTACTGGTCGCCCGAGACGACGCGCTGGACCGCCGCGAGCTCGCCGTCCTGACCGGTCGTCGGCGGCACCGGGTCCAGCCCGGCCGCCTTCATCGCGGCGATGGCACCACCTGCGATGCCGTCGTTCGCGGCGAACACGCCGTCCACGCGGCCGGAGTACTGGATGAGCTGGCCCTCGACCCAGTCGGTCGCCTTGTCAGGGCTCCAGTCGGGGGTCTCGTACTCCGCGAGCACGTCGATCTCCTCTCCGTCGAGTGCGCGATGGACACCGGCCGCGAACTCGGCCGCGTTCGGGTCGGTGGCCGCGCCGTTGACGAGCAGCACGCCGGGTCGCCGCCCCCCTGCGTCCGGGTGCGCGGCGGCCCGCTCGAGGACCGCACCGACCAGCGACTCCCCCATGAGGTAGCCGATCAGCTCGTTGTCGAACGAGACGTAGTAGTCCGCGCCCTCGACGAACCTGTCGTAGGCGACGACCGGGACGCCGAGCCGCTGGGCCTCGGCGACGATGCTCGTGGCGGCGATCGCGTCGACGGCGTCGAGCACGAGGACGTCGGCGCCGCGGGCGAGCATGGACTCGGCCTGGAGCTGCTGGTCGGCCGCGTCCTGCCCCGCGTTGGCGTAGAGCATGTGGCACGTCGGGCAGCGGCGCTCCACGACGGACTCGAACGTGGGCCGGTCGGTGGTCTCGTAGCGTGCGGACTTCGCCTCCGGCAGGAGGAGGCCGATGGTCCCCTCGGAGGGGCCCGTGGGCGCGTCGCCGCCCGGGGCGTCGACGGCGCAGCCTCCGAGCGCGACCGCGACGGCGGCGACGACGGCCGCCGTCGTCGCGCGCAGCCTGCGCCCGCGTCGTGCCCATCGGTGCGTCATGCGCCCACCACCCCCAGCGCGCCGCCGACGCGGACGCTGTCGAGCGCGACGGCGAGGGCCCCCCGGACCTCCGCGGCCGAGCCGAGCTCGGACGCGACGACCTGGACGGGGCCGGCGATGCTCGGCACGGTGCGCTGCTGCAGCACCGTGCGCAGCGGGTCGAACAACGTCTCGCCGGCCTCGGCGAGCTGCCCGCCGACGACGACGATCTCGGGGTCGACGAGGTTGCACAGGTTGGCCGCCGCGACGCCGAGGTGCTGACCGGCGTCGAACAGGACGCGCCGGCAGCCCGGGTCGCCCTCACGGGCGCGGGCGATGACGTCGCGCAGGGTGAGGTGCCCCCGGCTCTCCGAGAGCATCCCGAGCAGGACGTTGGCGCCGACGAACATCTCGAGGCAGCCGCGGTTGCCGCAACGGCAGATGGGTCCGTTCTCGTCGATCGTGACGTGCCCGATCTCGCCCGCGACCCCTGCTCGCCCGTGCACCAGCCGCCCACCCAGCACCAGACCGCCGCCGACGCCGTGCGACACGCGCAGGTAGGCGACGGCCTCGTGCCCGACGGCGGCGCCGAAGCGCGTCTCGGCGAGGGCGCCGAGGTTGGCGTCGTTGTCCACGGTCACGGGAGCGCCGAGCTCGGCCTCGAGGATCTCCGGCACCACCACGCCGTCCCAGCCGCGCAGCATGCCGACGGTCGCGATGCGGCCGGTGCGCACGTCCACGGGGGCCGGGACGCCGACACCGACCGCGAGCAGCTCCTCCGGGCCGGCGTCCACCGAGGCGACGAGCTCGGAGACCAGGAGCGCGGCCCGCTGGAGCCCGGTGTCGGCGCGGTGGTCGGGGGCGAGCGGCATGCGTTGGTCCGCCACGACGCGCATGGACGCGTCGGCGAGCGCGACGCGCAGGGAACGGGTGCCGAAGTGGACGCCCGCGACGAGACCGAGGTTGCGGGCGAGGGTGACCAGGAGCGCGCGGCGCCCGCTGCGTGTCGACGGCGACGTGTGCAGGACGCCCGCGGTGCTGAGCTCCTTGACGATGTTCGACACCGTCGCAGGCGACAGCCCGGTCACGCCGGCCAGCTCGATCTGCGTGAGGGAGCCACGCTGCTGGACGGCGCTCACGATCCGGGCTCGGTTGGCCTCACGTAGTGAAGTCTGCGAGCCCGGGGTCACCCGGTCAGCGCGCACAGCCGCCACGATAGCGTTGCCGGGAGCAGACGGCGGTGCGGGGGCCGCGGGTCGCAGGAAGACAGCGGTATCACTCGGCGCGCGCAGCGCGGTGCTCACGGTGGTTGTGTCCATGACGTGATGTGAAGATCACAATTCGACGACGCTTGCGTTCACTTCTTGACACCAACGCCCGAAAGACCCTTGTATGGGGGTCGGGTTCGAGGGCGCACCGATGCGCCCGGCCGGGCGTGAAGCTGGTGACGGTGCAGCGCCCCGGCCCCTGACGACCGACGAAGGACGTAGGGAAAAGACGATGCGACTCACTCGCAGGACGAGCGCGACGGTGGCTGGTGCCGCCCTCGTGGGAATCGCTCTGGCTGCATGCTCGGGCGGCTCCGACGACGACAACGGTGGCGGCGGCGACGCCGGCGGCGGCGGCGAGGTGGAGGTCTTCACCTGGTGGGCCGCAGGTTCCGAGAAGGCCGGGCTGGACGCGCTCGTGGGCGTGTTCAACGAGCAGCACCCCGACACCGAGTTCGTGAACGGCGCGGTCGCCGGCGGCGCCGGCTCCGCCGCGAAGGACCTCCTCCAGACGCGCCTGCAGGCGCAGGACCCGCCGGACACGTTCCAGGCGCACGCGGGTGCCGAGCTCCAGGACTACATCGACGCCGCGCAGATCGAGGACGTCTCGGACCTGTACGACGAGTTCGGCCTCACGGACGCGTTCCCCGCCGACCTCATGGACCGCCTCACGTCCGAGGACGGCGCGATCTACTCGATCCCGTCGAACATCCACCGCGCGAACGTCGTGTGGGCGAACACGCAGGTGCTCGAGGACAACGGGATCGACCCGAACGCCGAGTACGCCGACCTCGACGCATGGATGGCCGACCTCGACACGCTGCAGGACGCGGGCGTCACGCCCCTCTCGGTCGCGACCACGTGGACCCAGGTCAACCTGCTCGAGACGGTGCTCATCGCCGACCTCGGCCCCGAGGCCTACTCCGGCCTGTGGGACGGCTCGACCGACTGGAACGGTGCCGAGGTGACGTCGGCTCTCGAGGACTTCGAGAAGCTGATGAGCTACACCAACACCGACCGTGACGGGCTCGACTGGCCCGAGGCGACCCAGATGGTCATCGACGGCACCGCCGCGTACAACGTCATGGGCGACTGGGCCGTGGCCGCGTTCGAGGAGCAGAACAAGGAGCTCGGCACCGACTTCGTCGCCTTCCCGGTCCCGGGCACGGACGGCGTCTTCGACTTCCTCGCCGACTCGTTCACGCTCCCCGTGGGCGCCCCGCACCCCGACGGCGCCAAGGCGTGGCTCGAGACCGTCGGCTCGCTCGACGGCCAGGTCGCGTTCAACAAGGCCAAGGGCTCCATCCCCGCCCGTACCGACGCCGAGCCCGGCGACTTCTCCGAGTACCAGCAGACCGCGATGGAGTCGTTCACCAGCGACACGATCGTCTCGTCGCTGGCGCACGGTGCCGCCGCCCCGGTGGCGACGCTCAACGCGATCTCCGACGCGACGAGCAAGTTCACGACCGGCGCGTCCGACCTCGCGACCTACCAGTCCGAGCTCGCCACGGCCGCCCAGGGCTGACCCGCTGACCGGCCGTGCGCCGTCGGGAGACTCCCGGCGGCGCACGGCCCGGTCCGGCGTCGGACACCCTCCATCTGTGTCGCGCGACCGCGACCTCCCCACCGGGAAGTACCTCACCATGCTCAAGTCACTGCGCCGGGCCGGGCCGCCGCTGCTCATGCTCGCGCCCTCGCTGATCCTCGTCGGCGTCTTCGTCTACGGACTCATCGGGGCCAACTTCCAGACCTCGGTCACCGACAACCACACCGCCGCCCAGGCGACCGGGCGCGAGCCCTCGCTCCTGGTGTGGTTCCAGAACTACACCGACCTGCTCGGTACCGAGGCGTTCCAGCACTCCCTGACGAACCTCGTCCTCTACACCGTCGTGTTCCTCGCGGGGACGATGATCATGGGCTTCGCGTGGGCGTGGATGCTCGACAAGCCGATCAAGGGCGAGGGGATCTTCCGGTCCATCTACCTCTTCCCGATGGCCGTGTCCTTCGTGGCCTCGGGAGTCGTGTGGCGCTGGCTGCTCAACTCGAACCAGGGCGAGAACGCGAGCGGGCTGAACCGGCTGTTCCAGATCGTCGGCCTCGACTTCCTCCAGAACAACTGGTGGAACAACGTCACGTTCGGGATCATCGCGATCTCGATCCCCGCGATCTGGCAGCTCTCCGGGTACGTGATGGCCCTGTTCCTCGCCGGGTTCCGCGGCATCCCCGAGGAGCTGCGCGAGGCCGCCCGGATGGACGGGGCGAGCGAGTGGAAGCTGTACCGCCACGTGCTCTTCCCGCAGCTGTCGCCGATCGCGCTCTCGGCCCTCATCATCATCGGTCACATGTCGCTCAAGGCGTTCGACCTCATCATGTCGATCTCGAAGCCCGCGAACTACCAGACCAAGGTCCCGGCGGTCGACATGTACGTGTTCAAGTCGAGCTTCGACTACGCGAACGCCGCGGCCGTCGGCTCGATCCTGCTGATCATCGTCGCGCTCGTCATCGTGCCGTACCTGATCCGCACCAACCGTCAGGAGAAGCGATGACGACCGCCACCACCGAGCCGGCCGCAGGCGCGCCGACCGGCACCAGCGGCCGCCCCGTCGAGCTGCGGCCCGACGGCGGCAAGGAACGCTTCGGCGTCGCGCGCTCCGTGCGCTACCTGGGCCTGCTGCTGTTCGTCGTGATCGTGATGATCCCGGTCTACGTGCTGTTCGTGACGAGCTTCAAGGGGGCCGGCGACGCCGCACCCAGCCGCGCGTGGTCGCTCCCGCAGACCTGGACCCTGGACAACTGGCAGACCGCGTGGACCAGCCTGTCCCCCGCGATCCTGCGCTCGCTCCAGATGGTCATCCCCGCGGCGGCCATCTCTGCGATGCTCGGCTCGCTCAACGGCTTCGTGCTCGCGCGCTGGACGTTCAAGGGCGCGAACCTCGTCTTCACGCTCATCCTGTTCGGGATGTTCATCCCGTACCAGGCCGTGATGATCCCGCTGACCCAGCTGGTCCTCGACCTGGGCGTTCCCAGCGGCATCCCGACCCTGATCCTGCTGCACGTGGTCTACGGCATCCCGATCACCACGCTCATCTTCCGCAACTACTACCTGACGCTGCCGCACGAGCTCATCGAGGCGGCGCGGGTCGACGGCGCCGGGATGCTGCGGACGTACTGGTCGGTCGTGCTGCCGATCTCGATCCCGAGCTTCGTGGTCGTCCTCATCTGGCAGTTCACGAACGCGTGGAACGACTTCCTGTTCGCGGTGTTCTTCTCCTCCAGCGGCAACGGCCCGGTCACCGTCGCCCTCAACAACCTGGCCAACGGCGCGCTGCTGCAGAACTATGGCGTGTCGATGGCGGGGGCGCTGTTCGCGTCCCTGCCGACCCTGGTCGTGTACATCATCCTCGGCAAGTACTTCGTCGGTGGACTGATGTCCGGCTCGGTCAAGGGCTGACCACCCCGACCACCCCTGGCGGCAGGGCCCCGGCCAGGCCGGGGCCCTGCCGCCCGCTCACACCGACGACGACGTCGAAGGAGACTCACGCATGAGACGCAGCACCCGCCTCCCCTCCGCCACTCACGACCCGACGACGGCGGGGCGCGTCCCCGCGCGACGTCTCCTCGGCGTCGGGCTGGCCCTCGCCCTCCTGGCCCCGGTCGGCGGAGTCGCCCCGGCGCTCGCCGTCCCCGCGGCACCGGGCGCGGCGGAGACCGCCGCGCCGCAGGTCGACGGGGAGGACGTCGTCTCGCCGGACGGCAGCCTGGACCTGACGCTCGGGGTCGTCGACGGGCGGCTCACCTACGACGTCGTCCGGGACGGCACCACGACCGTCGTCGGCGCGTCCGGGCTGGGCCTCGTCCTGCGCGACCCGGACGTCGACCTCACGTCGGGCATGACGATCGAGTCGGTCGAGCGCGACGAGGTCGACGAGACCTGGACGCCCGCGTGGGGGACCGAGTCGTCCGTGCGCAACCACGCGAACGAGCTCACGGTGCACGCGCGCCACGAGTCCGGTCTCGAGATCGACGTCGTCGCGCGCGTCTTCGACGACGGCGTCGGCTTCCGCTACGTCTTCCCGCAGCAGCCCGCGCTCGACGGGCCGTTCGTCGTGACGCAGGAGAGCACCGAGTTCGCGCTCCCCGACGACCTCACGGCGTACTACCTCGAGGCCGGCAAGGACTGGCGCGCGGACGAGAAGCACTACAAGACCGCGCCGATCGGCGTCGTCGCGACCGCCCAGACCCCGATCACGTTCTCGCGCGGCGGGGACCTGTTCCTCGCGGTGCACGAGGCGGACCTCACGGACTACGCGAGCATGAGCCTCAAGCGCGTCAGCGGGGAGCCCGGCACGTTCGTGAGCGAGCTGAACTCCTTGCCGGACGGGACCAAGGCGGTCCTGGACGCGACCGCGGACGACTTCGCGACGCCGTGGCGGACCGTGCAGGTCGGCCGCGAGGCAGGCGACCTCGCCGAGTCGCACCTGATCCAGAACCTCAACGACCCGTGCGCGATCTGCGACGTCGACTCCGACGGCGACGGTGTCGACGACACGACGGACTGGATCGATCCCGCCACGTACACGGGCGTGTGGTGGGAGCTGCAGCGTCGTGACACGACCTGGAACTCCGGTCCCAGGCACGGTGCGACGACCCAGCGCATCAAGGACTACGTCGACCTCGCGGCCGACGCGGGAGCGAAGTACGTGCTCGCCGAGGGCTGGAACACCAACGCGGGCGGGTCCTGGACCAACCAGGACTTCGTCACCCCGCAGGCCGACGTCGACATCGACGAGGTGCTGGACTACGCGGAGTCGAAGGGCGTCGGGTTCATCGCCCACAACGAGACGCGCGGGTACGTCGACTACTACGACACGCACATGGAGGAGATCTTCAGCCAGTACGAGGAGTGGGGCGTCCACGCGATCAAGACGGGCTACGCGACCCGGTTCGAGCTCGGCGGCGTGAACCGCAGCACCTTCGACCAGGAGGCGGTCAAGCACTTCCAGCGTGTCATCGACGCCGCGGCACGGCACAAGATCTCGATCAACGCGCACGAGGCGATCAAGCCCACCGGCAAGGAGCGCACCTACCCGAACATGATGACGGGCGAGGGCGTCGCGGGCATGGAGCAGCAGAACTACATGGGCTCGGGCGGCAACCCGCCGGAGCAGGCCACGATCCTGCCGTTCACGCGCTGGATCGGCGGTCCGGCGGACTACACGCCGGGCGTGCTCGACGTGCTGTGGGACCCGGCCAACCTGGGCACGCGCGTGCAGACCACGACCACGACGCAGCTCGCGCTGTACACGACGTTCTACAGCCCGCTGCAGATGCTCGCGGACACCCCGGAGAACTACGCGAAGCACCCCGAGGCCTTCGAGTACCTGAAGGACATGCCGGCCACGTGGGACGAGTCGCACGTGGACGCGGAGATCGGTGACCACGTGACGACGGCACGCCGCAGCGGCGACGACTGGTACGTCGGCGTCGTCACGGACGAGAACGACCGCACGATCGACGTCCCGCTCGACATGCTGGACGACGACGTCACGTACGTCGCGGAGGTCTGGGCCGACGCGTACGACGCGAGCTGGAAGGGCAACCCGACCTCGGTCGAGGTCACGCGCTCCCTCGTCACCTCCGACGACGTGCTGAGCGCGTCGCTCGTCGGTGCGGGCGGGCAGGCCGTGCGGCTGCGCGCGGCGACGGACGACGACGTCGCGACGCTCGCGCCGTACACGCGCCCGAGCGTCGAGGCCGTCGGTGCACCGGCGGCGTCGTACGACCCGGTGACGCGCACCGTCACGGTGACTCTCGAGGCGCACAACGCCGGCACGTCGGTCGCGGACGTGCGGCTCGTGCTCGACGGCGAGCCCGCGGACGTCCCGGCCGCGCGCATCGCCGGCGGCGGTTCGCGCGACCTCGTCTACACGCTCGCCGCCGACGACGTCCCGTACGTCGCGTCCTCGTCGCTCGCTCTCGTGGCGGGCGACGCGGACGCCGGCGAGCCCGTCGACGTCGCGCTCCTGCCGTTCCCGGACGGCGCCGCGCTGACGGCGCTGCTCGAGGACGCGCAGGCGGACGGCGCGCTGTCGTCCGCGACGGCGCGGGTCCTGCGCGACCGTGCGGACGCGCTCGTGTCCGCGGCGGCGGACGGCGACCTCGCGGCGACGGAGCAGGCGGCGCAGAGCATCCGCACCGTCGCCGTCACGCGCGGCCCGTCCGACGTCGACGCCGCGACCCTCGCCGCGCTCGAGGACACGGTCTCACCGTGGCTCGGGGACGCCGTCGGGCTGCCGGAGGTCCTGTCGGACCTGAGTGCGGCAGAGACGGACGGCGGGATCGACCCCGCATCGGCGACGCAGGTCCGCGAGCCGCTCGCCGCAGCGCTCCGGGCAGCGGTCCGGGGCGACGACGAGGCCGTGGACCGCACGCTCGGTCGTGCGGTGGACGCCCTCGACGCGGCGGACGGCGACGCGGTCGCCGCGCTCACCGCGACGGTCGAGGCGCAGCGCGTCGACCTCGTCCTGGAGGCGGAGAACGGCACGCTGTCGGGCGGAGCGATCACGACGAAGGAGCACCCGGGCTACACCGGGACCGGGTTCGTGCGCACCCTGTCGAAGCTCGGCGCCGCGTTCCACGTGGACGCCGACGTGGCGGCGGGGACGACCTACGACGTGTCGTTCCGCTACGCGAACGGCATGGTCGTCGCGCCGCTCGACCGTCAGCTCTCGCTCACGGTCGACGGCGAGAGCGTCGGTCCGCAGGCGTTCCCGAACCTCGGCCAGGACGCCGACCGGTGGCGGCGCTGGGACTACTCGCCGTCGGCGCGCGTCACGTTCGACGACGACGCGGGTACGGTCGGCCTGCTGTACGCGGCAGGCGACACGGGCAACGTGAACGTCGACCACGTGCGGCTCGTCCCGTCGCGGGGCGTGCTCGTCGCGTCCGTGGACGACGCCGCGGCGGTCTCGGTCGAGGCGCAGCCGCGCTGCCTGGCCGGCAAGGCCTACGTGGCGCTGCGCGCGCTGAACGCGGAGGACGCGCCCGTCGACCTGTCGCTGTCGTTGCAGACGTCGGTGGGGTCGCGCACGGTCGACGCCGTCGCGCCGGGTGCGTCCGCCTACCAGTCGTTCGCGACCCGGCAGGTGGCCGTCGAGGCGTCGACCGCGACGGTGGTCGCTGACGGCACGCTGGGTGGCGAGGAGCTCCACGCGGAGCTCGCGGTCGACGTCCCGGCGATCGACTGCGCCTGACCCGCCCGCCGAACCCCGGGTTGCACCCCGTTCCGACACCGGATCGGGGCGCGACCCGGGGTTCGGCACGTGACGAGCCTTCACCCGCCGACCGGCTAGCCTCGGATCGAGTTCGTCTGTTCTAATAGACACCGCTGTCATATCTACGCTCGCCGTGACTGCCACCCGAGGACGACCCGCCACCAGCGACGGTGGCCCCACGAGAGGGATGTCGATGCCGACTCCGAAGCACCGCAGCGGACGACGGGGCGCCTCGCTCACCACGACCGCCGCGTTCGTCGCGACCGCGGCACTGCTGGTCCCGAGCACGAGCGCGCAGGCCGAGCCCGCGCCGTCGGGCATCGGGACGACCGTCGCGACGGCCGCCGAGCACGGCGCGCCCGACGAGATCGCCGCCGACTACTACGAAGCGCTGCTGCGGCACACGCGCTGGGTCGAGACCGTCTGGGACGAGGGCGCCGGCGTCTATCAGGCGAAGGACATGAACTTCGCGGTGGTCCTCGGCAACGCGGTCCTGCTGACGCACGGCGAGTACGACGCCGAGCTCGCAGGCGTGTCCGAGGACGTGCTGCGCGAGCAGACCATCGCGACGATCACGCGCTACGCCGCGACGAACAGGTTCGTCGACCCCGCCGGCACCTGGGGCAAGCAGCTCTTCTGGGACTCGACGTTCCAGTCGTACTTCCTCGACGCCGGACGCCTGATGTGGGACGAGCTCGACGCGACGACGCGCGAGAACCTCACGACCATCGCGACGGGCCAGTCGCGCTACACGGCCGACCTCGACTTCGGCAAGGACCCGATGTCCGGGAGCTGGACCGCGGACTGGCCGACCGGCAAGCACGTCGGCGACACGGCGCAGGAGGAGGCGGGTGTCTACACCCAGGCGCTCGCGCCGGGCCTCGCGTGGGCGCCGGACGACCCCGACGCCGGACGCTGGGCGGACCAGCTGGACGACTGGGCCCGCAACGCGGCCGGCCAGCCGACCGCGGACGCGAACAACCCGGCCGTCGTCGGCGGCAAGCCCGTGTCGAGCAACACGATGCAGACCATCTACGACACGTACCTCGTGGAGAACCACGGCTCGTTCGGCCCGCACTACCAGTCGGACATCTGGCGCTCGGGCGGACGCAACGCGATCCAGTTCGTCCTCAACGACCAGCCGGTCCCCGAGATCCTCACGCACCAGCCCAACTCCGCCGAGCTCTGGGAGTCCATCAAGCTCGTCATGTCGGACCAGGGCGAGCCGTTCATGCCGATGGTGAACGACCGCGAGTTCCTCTACGGGCGCGACGTGCTGCCCATGGCCTACCTCGGCCAGGTCCTGCGCGAGCCCGACGCCGTCCGCGCGGAGGCCGGCCTGGCCGCGGCGCTCGAGGACTACCAGAACTACGCGCCGCAGTACCGGCTCACCAAGTTCTCGGGCGAGCCCAAGTACGAGCCCGAGGCGCGGGCCGAGATCGCGATCTCCTACCTGCTGCACGTCGAGGCGGCGGAGTCCGCGCAGGGGCCGGTCGAGCCCACGCCGGACGACGAGTTCTTCGCCGGGCTCGCCGGCGTGCGCGACTTCGGCGAGGGCCCCGGCCTGACCGTGCAGCAGTCGGAGACGGCCTGGGCCGCGGCGTCCAGCAAGAAGGGCTTCGTCAAGTTCCCGTGGGTCCCCGGCCACGACTCGTGGCTGTTCCACGTCTCGGGGTCGACCCCCTACCTGTACCCCAGCACGGGCGCGACCGTCGCCGAGCGGAACGTCTCGACGTACACCACCCCGCGCGACGGCTTCGAGGGCACGTCGTCGATGTTCCGCATCGGTGACGGCTACGCGGGACAGGTCACCCTCCCGACCGGCTCCGCGCTCTACGCTTCGAGCGGCGCCGGGCCCGACGACGCGAGCCTGTCCGTGCGCAACCTCGACATGGACGGCTACTCCGGGCTCGACGGCTCTCGCACGTACACGACCGCCGAGGGCGAGACCACCGCGACGCTGCCCGTCACGCGACCGGCCGACCCGGCGGACGCGAAGGCTGCGCGCGTGGACGACCTGTCGTTCGCCCCCGTCACGGCGCGGTACGTGCGGATGCAGGGCCAGCAGGGCAACGCGCAGTACGGCTACTCGATGCACGCGTTCCACGCGTACGCCGACGGCTCGGACGCCGACCTCGCGGCCGGCCGGCCCGCCACCGCCTCGAGCCAGGACAGCGCCAACGGCCGCACGGCCGCACGCGTCACGGACGGCAACGCGTCGACCCGCTGGGCGGTCGCCGTCTCCGAGCGCACGCGGCCCGACTCCTGGGTCCAGGTCGACCTCGGCGACGAGACCACGGTGAGCGGCGTCCGGCTCGCGTGGGAGGCGAGCGCGGGGCTGCGCTACCTCGTGCAGACCTCGACCGACGGCGAGACGTGGACCACCGCGACCGCCTACGGCAAGGCACCTGCCGACGTGAACGTCGCGCGGCTCGACACCGTGGACCTCACCCCCGAGGGCGCGGACTCCCCCGCTCCGGTCACGACCCGTTACGTCCGCATGCAGGGCGTGCGCGGCAACCCCGAGTACGGCTACTCGCTGTACCACCTGCGCGCGTTCTCGCCCAGCGGCACCGACGTCGCCGCCGGTCGTCCGGCCACCGCGTCGAGCGCCGACGGCGGGAATCCTGTGAGCGCCGTGACCGACGGCTCCGCCAGCACGCGCTGGGCCGTCTCCCGCGCCGACCGCACACGGGCCGACTCCTGGGTCCAGGTCGACCTCGGCAGCGCCGTGGACGTCTCGCAGGTCCAGCTCGGCTGGGAGTCCGCGGCGGGCCAGGAGTACCGGGTCCAGACGTCGCTCGACGGCGAGACGTGGTACGACGCCGCGAGCTTCCGCTACACCGGTGACGAAGTCCTGCGCGACGACGACGGCTCCTGGCTGAACGTCGAGGGCGAGGCCGGGTTCGTGGTGCGGGGAACGAGCGAAGACCACGGCACCGTGAGCGTCTCCAAGGCGACCGAGCAGCGCCACGTGGTGCGCCTGGCCGACGGGTACACGGGTCCGCGCCTGGTCGAGATGATGCCCGGAGACGCGGCGGCCACGGCCGAGCAGGCCGTGCGGCCCGTGCCGACGGCGGACGCCGACGACGTGCTCGTGAGCGCGCTCGACGGCTACCTCACGGCCTTCAACCTCTCGGGGTCGGACGTGACGACCACCGTCTCGGTCCCCCACGAGGGCTCCGATGTGGCGCTCTACGCCGGGACGCAGGTCGTCGGCGCGGACACGTCGTCCGTCGAGGTCACCGTGCCCGCGGGCTCGGCCGTCGTCCTGGCGCCGCGGGCCACGCTGTCCGCCGGGCACGGCGCGCCGGACGGCGTGACCGGCGGCGTGACGGCGACCGTGCCCGACGCGCGGACGGTGCGCCTCTCGGTCGAGCGCGGTTCCGCGTCGGTGGAGGTGCGCAACAGCGAGACGGGCGAGGCCCGCGAGACCCAGGTCTCGGCGTCGGGCACGACCGTGCGGTTCCCGGACGCGACACCGTTCCCGGTCGCCGACCACGCGCTGAGCACGCTCACGTTCCCCGCCTCGGTGCTGCCGGAGGGCATGACGTCGCCGTCGCTGGCCGTCGACGGTGACCCGGCCACGGCCTGGGTCCCCGGGACGGACGGGCGGATGGTCACCGACCTCGGCGCGCCCCGCGAGATCGGGGACGTCGTCACGACCTGGGACGGTCCCGCTGCCCCTGACGCCGTCGTGTCGGTGAGCGACGACGGGCTGACGTTCACGGACGTCGGCACGATCGCGGGAGGCTCCGCAGGTCAGGCGGCCCGCGGCTCGCTCGCCGTCGACCGGACGGCACGGTACGTCGCGCTCACCACGTCGTGGGCCGACGGCGACCCCGGTCTCGCGGCGCTGCGCGTGCTGGCGCCGGGAGCGAGCGACCCGGACCTCCCCGCGCCGGTCGCGGTGACCGCGACGGCCGAGGTGCGCTGCCTGGCCGGGAAGCCGTACGTCGCCGTGCGCGTGGTCAACGACGACGACGCGGCCCTCGACATCGAGGTCGCCACGCCGTTCGGTTCGCGGACGTTCACGCACGTCGGACCCGGCAAGAACGCCTACCAGTCGTTCGCGGTCCGTGCGGCCGACGCACCGGCAGGCGCGGCCACCGTCACGGCACGCCCGTCCGACACCACGGACGAGCGCGAGACCGTCGCCTCGCCGGAGTACGACCAGCCCACCTGCGGCTGACCCGCCCGGCTGCCACACCCGCCGAACCCCGGGTCGTGCCCCGTTCCGACACCGGATCGGGGGCCGCCCCCGGGGGGGCCCCCGGGCCCCCCCCCGGCGGGGGCCACGACCCGGGGTTCGGCGACGGAGTGGGGCCGACGGCCGACCTCCCACCGCTCGGCACGGCCCGCTACACGACGTCGGTGGAAGCGAGCCCGACGACGTCGCTCGCCCACTCCCACGCGCTGCGCCCGAGCCCGGCGGCGAGCGTCTGCGGGGCGGGGCTCGACAGCCCGCGCGGGGTCCGGCCCAGACCGCCGTGCGGCGTCGGGACACCGCGCACCGGGCTGCGCGGGCCGTAGAACTCTCCGCCGCGCGCGCCAGGGTCCGTGACTGCGCGGACGAGGGGCCACGCACCCTGCTCCTTCGACTGCGCGAACAGCGTCTCGGCTCGGTTCACGAGCGTGCGCCCCTCCGGGACGATGCCCGGGACGGGCGGGTCCATCGCGCTGATCGCGTAGCCCGGGTGCGCGACGGTCGACAGCACGCGCGCCTCCCCCGCCGCGTCGAGGCGGCGCTGCAGCTCGAAGGCCAGCACCTGCACGAGCGCCTTCGACTGCCCGTAGGCGTGCCACGCGGACGCCCCACGCGCGAGCCCGAGGTCGTCGCGGCGCACACGCACGAGCCGCGCGGACATCGACCCCATGGCCGCGACGCGCGACGGTCGCGCCACCGTGCCCGAGCGGGCGAGCGCCGGCAGCAGGAGCCGGGTGAGCAGGAAGGGGCCGAGCACGTTGGTCGCGATCGCCCGGTCGTGCCCGTCCGGCCCGACGACGCTGCGACCCGCGACGTCGACGAGGCCGGCGTTGCTGACGAGCGCATCGAGGCGGTCCAGAGCGGCGAGCTGGTCGGCGCCCTCGCGGACCGCGTCGAGGTCCGCCACGTCGACGAGCACCGGGGCGTCGACGTCCGCGCCCGGGACGCGCTCGCGCAGCGCGGCCAGCGCTCGGTCGGCCCGCCGACGGTCGCGGCACACGAGCAGCACACGTGCGCCGGCGCCGGCAAGCTGCTCGGCCGCCCAGAACCCGATGCCCGAGCTCGCCCCCGTCACGGCGACCACACGGCCCTGCTGGCTCGGCGGTCGCCGCGGGTCCCAGCCGTCCGGCGTCGTCGTGCGCATGCAGGTCTCCTCCTCGTCGGGACGGCCGTCGTGCGGGACGGCCGGGTGCGACGCTACCCCGCGGCGCGCACCGGCTGGCGCAGGATGGTCCGCAGCCGCTCGGGTGCGGTGCGCCGGACGTCGCTCAGGTACACCTCGTGGTGCGGTCCGGCGAAGGTCAGGTCGTGTGCCGGGAGGTAGACGTCGTGCAGCTCGGCGAGGACGGGCGCCTCGTCGTCGTAGGAGCCCACGTGCAGGGTCTGGACCGAGCGTCCCTCGGTGAGCGTGCGCCGCTCGACGAGGTCGAGCGCCGGCAGGTCCTTCGTCGCGCGGACCGACGCCGTCACCTCGTCGACGAGGTTCGCACCGACCCAGTCGGGCTGCAGCACGAGAAGCGTCCAGCGCCACGCGCCCTTCTCGCGGCGCACGAACGAGCGCGGGTCCTCGGCCGTCCACAGCCCCTCGAGCGGCCCGACGACGTGGTCCCGCCCGAGCCGCTTCCTGCTCGCGAACTTCACCGCGTAGGACAGGCCGAACAGTGTCTCGACCGCCTCGCGGTACGACGTCGCGCTGTTCGGGTCGCCCTCGCCGTCGACGGCGAGGTAGGTGAGCTCGGGGACGTCGACCTCGACGAAACGGCCGCGGGGCGGCGCGTAGAGCTCGCGGTGCAGCACCTTGAGGTCGACCTTCTCCGTGGCGTCGGCTGCCATGCCCCGACCTTACGACGGCCGAACCCCGTGTTGCCGCCCGATCACCACCGGGCAGGGCGTGAGCGTCGTCGGTTGTGTGCCACACCCTCGGGCAACGCCGAACCCGTGGTCAAGGATCGGTTCAGCACGCTGAACGGTCCTTGACCACGGGTTCGGTGGGAGAGGCGCCTCAGACCGTCGCGGGCGCCGGCTCCTCCGTGATGAGCGGGTACACACCGTTCTCGTCGTGGACCTCGCGGCCGGTGACCGGCGGGTTGAACACGCACACGCACGTGATGTCGGTGCGCGGGCGCACCTTGTGCTTGTCGTGGTCGTTCAGCAGGTAGAGCGAGCCGGGAGCGAGCTGGTGCACCTCGCCGGTGGCCAGGTCCTCGATCTCGCCCTCGCCCGAGGTGATGAACACGGCCTCGACGTGGTTCGCGTACCAGAAGAAGCTCTCGGTGCCGGCGTAGAGCGTGGTCTCGTGGACGGAGAAGCCGACGCCCTCCTTCGCGAGGATGATGCGCTTGCTGCGCCAGTTCTCGCTCTTGACGTCGGCGTCGGTGTCGGTGATCTCGTCCAGGGTGCGTACGAGCAAGGAAACCTCCAGGGTCGGGTCGTGCCGGGATCCGCGCGCGCACCGGGTCGGTAGGACCCGGCGCGCCGCGACGGAAGGGGAGTCAGGCGAGAGCGGCGGCGAGCGACTCGTCGATGATCGCGAGGCCGCGGCGCAGCTCGGCCTCGGTGATCGTCAGCGGCGGGAGCAGCTTGACGACCTCGTTGTCGGGGCCGGAGGTCTCCATGAGCAGGTGGCGCGCGAACGCCTCCTTCGCGACCTTGCCGGCCAGCTCGCCGTCGGGCATCTCCAGCCCGCGGGCGAGGCCACGGCCCTTGTTGACCAGGTTCAGCTCGGGGTACTTGACCACCAGCGAGTTGAAGTGCGACTCGATGAGCGCACCCTTGGCCAGGGTCTCCAGCTCGAACGTGTCGTCCGACCAGTAGGTGCGGATGGCCTCCGCCGCGGTGGCGAACGCCGGGGCGAACCCGCGGAAGGTGCCGTTGTGCTCGCCGGGCTCCCAGATGTCGAGCTCGGGGCGCACGAGGGTGAGGGCGAGCGGCAGGCCGTAGCCGGAGATCGACTTGGAGAGGCAGATGATGTCGGGGACGATCCCGGCCTCCTCGAAGCTGAAGAAGCCACCGGTGCGGCCGCAGCCCATCTGGATGTCGTCCAGGATCAGCAGGATGCCGTGGCGCTTGCACAGGTCCGCGAGGCCGCGCAGCCACTCGGCGCGTGCCGCGTTGATGCCACCCTCGCCCTGGACCGACTCGACGATCACCGCAGCCGGCTCGTTGAGGCCGCTGCCGCCGTCGCCGAGCAGGCGCTCGAGGTAGACGAAGTCGTCCACGTCGCCGTTGAAGTAGTCGTCGTACGGCATGGGCGTCGCGTGCACGAGCGGGATGCCGGCGCCGCCGCGCTTCATCGAGTTGCCCGTCACGGACAACGCACCGAGCGTCATGCCGTGGAACGCGTTGGTGAAGTTGATGACGGACTCGCGCCCGGTCACCTTGCGTGCGAGCTTGAGGGCGGCCTCGACGGCGTTCGCGCCACCGGGGCCGGGGAAGACGACCTTGTGGTCGAGGCCGCGCGGCTCGAGGATCGTCGAGTGGAACGTCTCGAGGAACTCGCGGCGCGCGCTGGTGAACATGTCCAGCGTGTGCACCATGCGGTCGTCCGCGAGATAGTCGATGAGCACCTTCTTCAGGCGCGGGTTGTTGTGGCCGTAGTTCAGCGAGCCCGCGCCGGCGAAGAAGTCGAGGTACTCGGTGCCGTCCTCGGCGAAGACCGAGGACCCGACGGCACGGTCGAACACGACGGGCCACGCGCGCGAGTAGCTGCGCACCCCGGATTCGAGCGCGGAGAAGCCGGTCGGGTCGTCCGCGGTACTGGGCGCGTCGGTGGGAACGGTCGAGGCTGTCACGAAGGACACTCCTTCAGATGGTGCGCACGGGCGCGATTCGATTCGGAGGCTGCGACGTCACCCGCGCGCTGGACCAGCGCAGCCAAGGTCCGGGAACGAGGCCGTCGGCCACGACCCGGGAAGGTCAGGATGGACGAACTCCGTCGATGACGAGCATCGGCTCGTCGACGTGGGAGTCCGGGAACTGGTCCGCCGTGAACAGCGGCTGCGACGTGATGGTCGCGCCGCGCTTGGCGGCCCAGCGGACGAACAGCCGGCGCGAGGACACGTTGTCCTCCGCGACGGTGGTCTTGACGGTCGTGATCTCGGGTGCCGAGTCGACGAGGTCGTCGAGCAGTCGGCCGGCGACACCCTGGCCCCGCACCGACGCGTCGACGGCGACCTGCCACACGAACAGGTGTGCCACGTCGTCGGGCAGGAGGTAGCCCGTGACGAAACCGACGACCTCGTCCCCGTCGAGCGCGACGCGGCACGTGTCCGCGAAGTGCTGTGCGAGGATCAGGTACGCATAGGACGAGTTCAGGTCCAGCTCACCGGAGTCGCGAGCGACGCGCCACATGGCAGCGCCGTCTGACGCCGTCGGTCGGCGGACCGTGATCCGGTCCCGCCGGTCGGGCGCTGGAGGGGTCGTAGGGGCTGAGGGCGCGGCGTTCGTCGTGTCCATACCGTCGTCGACCATAGGCACATCGCGCGGAGATTCCCACCTGACCATGACCCAGTCATGGTGGAACGGCCCTCCTGGCGACACCAGGATCGGCACGATCCTGCGGAATATCGGACCCAGGTGTCGATTGGGTCACGATCGGGACGTGCATCTCTCATGGTGAGACGCAGTCGTCCAGGCGACCGACCAGCTCGGTGAGAACACGGGCCTCCGCAGGGTCCAGCGGAGCCAGCAGCTCGTCCTGCACGTCCTGCATCACCTGCTCGAGGCGGGTCCACTCCTGCCGCCCGGCGGGGGTGAGCCCGACGCGGACGAGTCGCGCGTCGGTCGCGTCCTGGGCCCGCTGCACGAGGCCGCGCTCCTCGAGGGCGCGGACGGTGTGCGTGACGTCGCGCCGGTCGAGCGCGACGGCCCGCCCGACGTCGGCCTGGCTCTGCACGCCGTGGGCGGCGAGCGCCGCGACGACGCGGTACTCGTAGCCGGTCGACCCGGCGGCGCGCAGATGGCGCTGGAGCACGCGGTGCGACCGCGCGGCCGCGCGGCTCAGCAGCCAGCTCGGCAGGTGGTCGAGCGGACCGGCAGGGGACGTCGTGCCGTCCATCGTGCTCCTTGTTGGTCTGACCAACGATCCACTATCGTTGGCTCTCCCAACGATAGTCGAGGATGGTGCGAGATGAACGGTCGACCGTTGCCCACCGTGGTGGGACCCACCGAGAACGCGCTGCGCGCGTTGCTCGTGCGCACCCTGCGCGACACGGAGATCCGGGGGTACGACGAGTGGGTGGTGCTCAGCATGACCGCGGGCGGCGCGCCACCCCACGCCGTCGTCCGTGCCCTGGGAGCGCCTGACGCCCACGTCTCCGCGGTCGCCGATGCGCTCGCCCGTCGCGGCCTGCTGGCCGATCGCACGACCCTGACAGCGCGCGGCCACGACGTGCTCGACGCCGCACGCGCGCTCGTCGGGCACGCGACCGCGCCGCTGAGCGCCGGCATCGCACCCGAGCACGTGCAGATCACCACGCAGGTGCTCGACACCCTCCGCACCCGGGCCGAGCACGCCGTGGCACACGAGCGAGGCCCCGGAACCGTTGCGGTTCCGGGGCCTCGTGATGGTGTGCGCCCGAAGGGATTCGAACCCCCAACCTTCTGATCCGTAGTCAGATGCTCTATCCGTTGAGCTACGGGCGCTGGTCGTGCTGATCGGCCGGCGATCGCTCATCGGCCGTCGAGAAGACTACCGCGTCCCCGCGCTGTTCCCAAACCGACAGCGGCACGCGACGGCTCCGGGTGACCGACGCCACGGCGGCCGGCACGCGGACCGCCGACCCGGCGCGCCGCCGTCGGGCACGGTCATCCCGACGCTGCACGCGCCGTCCACCCCTGGTCGTACCCCGGCCCGACGACGTCCCGTCCCCGGCCCGATGCGGCCCGGTGGGCCACGGCACAGGATCGGGGGATGACACAGCCCGCTCCCCCGCCCACGCCCGGCGGCTCGCCTCTCGTCGCGACCGCCCTCACCAAGGTCTACGGGACCGACCAGGCCACGACGCACGCGCTCGCGGGCGTGAGCCTGACGATCCACCCCGGGGAGTCGCTCGCGATCATGGGACCGTCCGGCTCCGGCAAGACGACGCTCCTGCACTGCCTCGCCGGGATCCTCACGCCCACGTCCGGGACCGTCGCGTGGCGCGGCGAGGACGTCGCGACGCTCTCCGAGACCCGGCGCACGGTGCTGCGCCGTCAGGACTTCGGGTTCGTGTTCCAGTCGGGCCAGCTGCTGCCCGAGCTGCCCGCCGTCGAGAACGCCGCCCTGCCGCTCATGCTCGCGGGCACCACGCGCGCCGAGGCGACCGCCGTCGCGGCCCGCTGGCTCGCACACCTGGGGCTCGCCGGGATGGAGCAGCGCCGACCGGGCGAGCTCTCCGGCGGGCAGGCGCAGCGCGTCGCGATCGCCCGCGCGCTCGTCGGCTCTCCCGGCGTCGTGTTCGCCGACGAGCCCACCGGCGCGCTGGACCAGTCGACCGGCGCCGAGGTCCTCGACGTCCTCACGCACGCGACGCGTGCGTCCGGGGCAGCACTCGTCGTCGTCACGCACGACGCCGGCGTCGCCCGGCACTGCTCGCGCACCGTCACCATGCGCGACGGCCGCATCTCCGGCGAGTTCCGCGCCGACCCCACCCGCTCCGCCTCCCCGACGGACCAGGGGGCCGTGCGATGAGGACCGTCGACCTCTGGTGGCTCCTGCGCCGTCGCAGTGCGGACGACCGCGACCCGCAGGGCCTGACGACCGTGCTGGCCGTCATCGCGTTCGCCACCACGACGGCGATCCTGCTCGTCGTCGTCGGGGGCTTCGGCGCCTTCCTCGCGCGGGCAGGCGGGATCGACGGCATGCGCACGGGCCTGGACGACACCGTCACGTCCTTCGACACCCAGTACCCGGTGCTCGCCGGGATCGCGTCGCTCCTGCTGCTCGTCCCGCTCGTCACGCTCGGTGGCGCGGCCGCGCGCCTCGCCGTCGCACGGCGCGACGCCCGGCTCGCCGCGCTGCGCCTCGCCGGCGCGACGACCGGCCAGGTCACGACCCTCACCGTGCTCGACGCCGCCGCGCAGGCCGTGACCGGCGCGCTGCTCGGGATCGTCGGCTACGCGGCGCTCCTGCCGCTCGTCGCGCAGCTCCGGTTCCAGGGACGCACGTTCGGCCTCGGGGAGCTGTGGGTCGGGGTGCCTGCGCTGCTCGGGGCGGTGCTGCTCGTCGTCGTGATCGCGCTCGTCTCCGCCCTCGCGAGCCTGCGCCGGGTCGTCGTCACACCGCTGGGGGTCGCCGCGCGCGTGACGCCTCCCGGGCTGCGCGCGGTCCGGCTGCTCGGGTTCGGGCTGGCGTTCGTCGCGCTGGTGATCGCGACGAACCTGTCCTTCGGGTCGGTCGCCGTCGTGGTCACCGTGCTCACCGTGATCCTGCTGATCGGGTTCGCGACGCTGAACCTCGTCGGGCCGTTCGTCATCTGGCTCGCGGGGAAGGCGACGGCGCGCGGGGCGCGGGGCGTGCCGACGCTGCTGGCGGGGCGGCGCATCGTCGACAGCCCGCGCACCGCCTGGCGCTCCGTGGGCGGCGTCGCGCTCGCGACGTTCATCGCCGGGCTCACGAGCATCTTCGCGCTGCTGGGTGCGGACGCGGCGCCGAACCCCGACGAGGCGGTGTTCGTCGCCGACCTACGGACCGGCGGGTTCCTGACCCTGGCGATCGCCGGCGTGCTCGCCGCCGTGTCGACCGGGGTCATGCAGGCGGGCCGGGTGATCGACCAGCGCGCCGAGTACCGCACGCTCGTCCTCGCCGGCACGGACCTGCGCACGCTCGACCGGGCCAGGTTCCGCGAGACGCTCGTGCCGCTCCTCGTGAGCGTCGGCGTCGCGACCCTCGGCGCGCTCATGTTCATGGTCCCCGTCATCGGGATCAACGCGTTCGCGAACGTCGATGTCGTCGTGCAGTTCCTGCTGTGCGTGGTCGCAGCCTCGGCGCTCGTCCTCGCGGGAGCGGGCGCGTCCCGGTTCGTCGTCCGGGCGGCGCTCGCGACGTCGGGCACCTGAGCCCACGAGCTGTCAGCGCCACCTGGGCCCCGGCACTCACCACGCGCTGACAACTCGGATGGTGGCAACAGAAAAGGCCCCGGGCTCGAGGCAGCCGGGGCCTTCCTGGCGGAGACGGAGGGATTTGAACCCTCGAACGGGTTGCCCCGTTACCACCTTAGCAGGGTGGCGCACTAGACCTGACTATGCGACGTCTCCTCGCGGTGCGCTTCACAGCACCCCGCGACGCCAGAGTACCGGCGGGTCCGCGCACGACCAAACCACGTCGCCCCCGGGATGGTTCATCGGTGTGTGGACCGTCCCGCAGCGGCCGCCCGTGCCGGCCGACAGGTAGGGCTCAGGTGTCTCGCACGGTGACGTGGACGTGGTCGAAGTGGCCGCCCGTGACGTCCTCGGGATCGTGCATGCCCCCACCGTCGTAGGGCCGCCACTGCGCACCACGCCATCGCGAGGACCAGATTCCGCCTTGCCAGATGACGTAGTCCGTCCCGAGCACCTCCGCGTGGGTCTGCAGCCAGGCGACCAGCGCCCACCCCTGCTCCAGCGCACCGCCCGACGCGGCCTCGCCGAGGGAGTTGCCGTACGTCACGTCGCACGCACGGCCCAACGGATGCTCCGACCGGGTTCCGGGCCGCGGCGACCAGCACGACCAGTCGGCGTCAGGAAACGTGGACCGGGCAAGATCCATGACCTGCGCCGTGCGCGCGGTGATCCGCCCGTCGGACGTCGGGTCGTCGAGCATCCGGTTCGGCTGGTCCAGAGCAGGCACGACGGGCGGTTCCGCGGCCAGGCCGGCCTCGATGCCCGCCACGCAGGCATCGTGGTCGGCTGACCCCCCGGGTCCCGGCACGGCGTCCGCGGGGTGCATCGTCGTGCACAGCTCCACGCTCGGGACCGACGACGGCGCCGCGCACCCTCCGAGCGCCACCACCGCGACGCACAGCGCGAGGACGACGCGCCGCCGCACCGGGACCTCACGCGTGCGGGGCCGCGTCACCGAAGGTCTACGTCCCGTCGTCACGGTGCCCATGATCTCGCAGCGGAGGGCGAGGGATTCGAACCCCCGGTTCCTTGCGGAACAACGGTTTTCAAGACCGTCACATTAGGCCGCTCTGTCAGCCCTCCTCGAGCCTGACGGCTCGACCCGCCATTCTGGCACGTCCACCGGTGCACGACGACGGTGGGCCTCGTCGGGCGGCGTCCTGTCCGAGGTCGTGGCTCGGTAGGTGCGAGAACGGTCAGGCCGTGCCGCGCAGCTGGCGCATCGCAAGCTGGACGAGGGCGATGAGCGTCTGCTTGGTCGCCGCGCGCGAGCGGGCGTCGGTGTAGAGCATGGGGACGTGGGCGGGGATCTGCAGCGCCTCGCGCACGTCCTCGAGCTTGTGCTTGGCCACGCCGTCGAAGCAGTTCACGCCCACGACGAAGGGGATGTTGCGGGACTCGAAGTAGTCGATCGCGGGGAAGCACTGCTCCAGGCGGTCCGTGTCCACGAGCACGACCGCGCCGATCGCGCCGCGCACCAGGTCGTCCCACATGAACAGGAAGCGGTCCTGACCGGGGGTGCCGAACAGGTAGAGCCACAGGTTCCCGGGCAGCGAGACGCGACCGAAGTCCATGGCCACCGTGGTGGTGGTCTTGCGGTCGGACACCCCGCCCGCGTCGTCCACGCCCACCGAGTGCTCCGTCATCGCAGCCTCGGTGTTGAGCGGCTCGACGTCGGAGATGGAGCCGATGAACGTCGTCTTGCCGACGGCGAACCCGCCCGCGACGACGATCTTCACGACCGTGGGAGCCGCACGGCGCTCAGCCGCGGCCGGCCCCTGCGCGGGAGCACCCGGCTGCGCGCCGCGCGCCTGCGTCGCGACCGAGCCCGGCGCCGGACGCGCAGCGGACTGACCGGCAACGGTTCCCTGCGCGGGCTGACCCGGTGCGCCACCGATCACGCCGGACGGCTGCCCGGCCGGCCGCGCGGGGACGCCGCCCTCAGAGGGTGGAAATGCCATTGAGAACACTCTCCAAGACGCTCAGGGACATGCCCGAGTGGTTGCCGCCGTGACCGGTGTGGACGTTCACCGGGGTCGACGTGTGAACGGTGATGTACCGGTCCTCCTGCAGGTCCGCCACGAGCACCTTCGTCACGCCGAGCGGCAGCCGCAGCAGCGCGGAGAGCTCGGCGATCGAGACATAGGTGTGCGCGGCGTGCTGCAGGATCGCACGCTTCTCCGGCGGCAGCCCGTAGCTGTTGACCGCCCCGGGCATGACCTCGACGAGCGCCTCGAGCGGAAGGTCGGACGTCGCCGACCGCACGCGGCCCCCTGTGACGGCGTACGGCCGTACCGTGGCCGTCTCGTAGCCGTCGGAGCCGTGCGCTCCCACGCTTCCAAAAGGTACGTTCGTCATCGATCAGACCTCATCCCACCGGCGTCCGGGTAGCTCCGTCCACGGGGAGGCTACCCCGCATCTCGGAGATCAGCTGCGGCGTCAGGGTCGCCTCCGTGCGGGAGACCAGGAGCGCCATCTCGTACCCGATCAGGCCGATGTCGCAGTTCGCCTCGGCGACGACCCCGAGCACCGACCCGTTGGACACGTTCATCAGGAACAGGAACCCGTTGTCCATCTCGATGATGGCCTGCCGGACGTTCCCGCCGTTGAGCTGGCGGGCCGCACCCCGCGTCAGGCTGGACATGCCCGAGACGATCGCCGCCAGCTGGTCACCGCTCGTGCGGTCGAGCTGGTCGGACATCGCCATGAGCAACCCGTCGGCCGACACCACGAGCGTGTGCCGACTGCCCGGGACCGTACGCACGAAGTTGTCGAGGAGCCACCCGAAATTCGTGGCCTCGGTGCTGAGCGCGTTCACACTTCCTCCTCGTCAGTTGCCGCGGACGGCAGCTGGTCACCGCGCCTGGGGCGCTGAATCAGGGACATAATCCATGCTCTGGGGGGTCCAGGTCGAACTCGTCTCGTCCTGGACCTCGACGCGGCCACGGGCCGTGGCCGACTGGAATGCCGAGAGACGGGCACGAAGCTGCTCGGGATCGCGGTCGATCCGTGCCGTGAAGCGGTCGACGTAGCCGTCGCGGTCCGACCCGCGAGAACGTCGTGCGAGCCCGCTCGTCGTGGTCGAGTCCACCCTCGCGGGCTGGTACGTACCGTCGTCCGGGTCCGCCAAGGTACCTTCCTGGAAGTTGTTGCTGCCCTGGAGCAGCGTCGACATCTCCTCGTACAGGACCGCCGAAGCCATCCAGTCCGAGCGAGCCTCGACGGAGTCGGCGATGTACTCGGGGTCGAGGGGTTCCAGCGGCTCCGGGTTGCGCCGGGCCAGGGGTGCCCGGCCGGCGGGCACAGCACTCCCGGGCGCACCGGTCGCGCCGACGGGTGGGTGCGCGGAGGACGTCGCAGCGTCCGGGGCCGCCGCAGCGTCCGGGTTCCACGGCCCAGCCACGGTCGGAGGCGCGAAGGCCGACATCTCCGCGTCGGCCCGCCCCGATCCGGCGGGCGCGACCGCGGGTCGCGTCGCCTCCGGGCTCTCCTCCGCACGGGCGACGGCGGGCAGAGCCGCCGGCCGCTGGCCGAACGCGGACGTCCGTGCCGGCACAGCCGGAGCCGACTCCGCCGGCCTGGGCTGCGTCCCGTGGGGCGACTCGTGGGGCACCGCGGCAGCGGACGCGGTGCTCGGGGCCGCACCGCGCGCAGGCACGGACCCCACGGCGGGGGTCGCGTCCGGGCCGGAGTCCGGACGCGGACGGCGGCCGAAGAGGCCGCGCTTGCGTGCCTGGCTCTCACGCAGCGAGCGGCGCGTGGGCAGGTCGGCCATGAGCTCGTCGAATCGAGGGAGCGCCTCGAACGTGAGCTCGGGCGGGACCTCGCCCCGCTCCTCGTCCACCGGCTCCGGTGACGCCTCGGACGCCGGGCCCGGCTCCATGACCGGGACGTCCGTGTGATGAGCCCGGGCGGCGTAGGACTCGTCCGGGTGCGTCTCGTCCGCCGGTGCCGGCGCGACGGGAGGCACGATGCGCGTGGCGTCGTCGAGCTCCTCGTAGCGGTGCTGCTCGGGAACCCACTGCTCGGCAGCCGGGGGCGCCGGTGCCCACTGCTCCGCCGCAGCCGGCTCCGGTGCCCACAGGTCGGCCGACGAGACGGGCTCGTAGTCGGCTCGAGCGTCGTCGACGACCGGCAGGTCGGTCGCCGTGACGTCGGGTGCCGCGGCCAGCTCCACGGTGTGACCCTCCGACGGGTTGGCACCCATCGGCCGGAAGCTGGAGAACAGCGCGCTGCGGGTGCTCACGTCGAGGACGGGAGACTCGGTGGACGAGGTGTCCTCGACGACGGGCGCAGGCTTCGACCTGCTGGGCAGGGTGGCACCCTGTGCGGCGATCCCGGCCGGCGGCCTCCAGGACTCCTCGGCCTGCGGAAGGTCGTCCGGCAGCGCCGGGGTCGCGAGCGGGGGCAGCACGATCGCACCCGTCTCGGGGCCCGAGGCCAGCGAGGCGCTCGGCGCGGACGCCGCCGCGTCGGCCGTCCGTGGCCGACGTCGGGGCATCCCCGTCCCCGTGGTCCCGTCCGTCAGCGCCTCGATGTCGACGGGCACGGCCAGCGGCGGCTCCGCGACGACCGGCGTCGACTGGGTCGTGCTCGCCACGGGGGCGAGCTGTTCGACGGTCGGGTTCTGCGCCGACACGGCGGGAAGCTCGGCGGACGCGCCGGCGGTGGACGGCGCGAAGACCGGCGTCTGCCCGGTCCCGGCGCCGATCTGCTGGGTACCCTGCCGCGCGACCTCGAGCGGGTCGGTCGGTGCCTGCAGCGGGACGTTCGAGTCGGGGACGAACAGCGCGGCGGGGAACGAGACGACGACCTCGGTCCCGGCACCCTCGCCGACCGCGCTGAAGCGCACCTTGGTGCCGAGCCGGTCCGCGAGGCGTCCGACCACGAAGAGGCCGAGGCGCTGCGCACCGACGACGTCGGTCGCGGCGTTCGTCGCGACCCGGCGGTTCGCGTCGGCGATCTCGGCCTCGGTCATACCGAGCCCGTGGTCGCGGACCGTGACGTAGACGAACCGCTCGTCACGTCCCGTCGTGACCTCGACGGGTGTGTGCGGCTCGGAGAACATCGTGGCGTTCTCCAGCAGCTCGGCGAGCAGGTGCGCCGCGTTCAGCGCGTTGTGCCCGAGCATGAGCGGGTCCACCACGAGGTTGAGCCGCACCCGGTCGTAGAGCTCGATCTCCGAGGACGCGGTACGGATCACGTCGGACGCGGGCATCGGCTGGCGCACACGGCGTCCGGAGTCGATGCCGGCGAGAACCAGGAGCGACTCCGCGTTGCGGCGCATCCGGGTCGCGAGGTGGTCGAGCCGGAAGAGGTTCGAGAGCGTGCCGGGGTCCTCCTCGGACCGCTCGAGGTCGTCGAGGAACGCGAGCTGACGGTTGAGCAGGACCTGGTCGCGTCGGGCGACGTTGACGAACATCTCCGCGATGGACCCGCGCAGCGCGGCCTGCTCGCGCGCGACGGTGATCGTCGTCGAGTTCACGTCGTTGAACGCCGTCGCGAGCTGGCCGACCTCGTCCGTGGACTCCACGGAGATCGGGGTGATGTCGATGCCCGGGCCCTGACCCGGCACGGCGACCTGCTCCACGAGCATCGGCAGCCTGTCCCGCACGTCCTCCGCCGCGGTCGTCAGGCGTCGCAGCGGGTTCACGATGGTGCGCGCGACGAGACCGGCGATCAGGATCGACAGGACGACCGCGGCGAGCGTTGCCGCGATGGTGACGATCGCCTGCGTCGTGGCCGCGGTCGAGAAGTCCTGGGCCTTGTCGTCGGTCTGGGCACGGACGTCGTCGCGCACCGGGAGGACGTTCTGCCGGTCCGCGGCCGCGAGCTGTTCCCACTGGGCGGCAGCCGCCGCCGGGATGGACTCGGGACGGGCGGACGTGACGTTCCGGCGCAGCTGCTGGTAGCCGGGCCCGGGGGGCGCGAGGAGCATGTCGCCGGGCAGACCGCGCACCGCGGTCCGTGCCTCGTCGGCGAGCGCGTCACCCGAGGCGAGGAGCGAGGCGGCGGTCTGGGACTCGGAGATGTTGACCGGCCCGACCTGTGCGGCCTGGATGACACCGGCGGCGACGGGGAGCTCGAGCGCCTGCTGCGCGAGCAGCTCGTCGACGACCACGTACGTGTCGAGGTACTGCGCGAGGTCGCGGTCCTCCGTGGTGTCGGCGAGGGTGCGTGGGACGTCGAGCGCGCCGTCGATCAGGTTGGTGTAGAAGTCCGTCCGCGGAAGCTCGCCGATGCCGCCGGAGCCGTCGATGGCGGTCCGGACGGCGTCGAGCTCGGCCCGGTCGGCGATGGTCTCGTCGACCGCGGTCTGCACGCGCGGGTCGAGCCCCGACAGGTCGAGGCGCTTGAACCGCGCGTCGCGCTTGTCCAGCTCGTCGTCCGTCACGTCGCGCTGCGCGAGCATCTGCTCGCGAGCGCCCTCGACCCCCTTGGCCTCGAGGATCGACAGGGCCCGCTCCTCCGCGATCGCGGTGCCGGCGACGTCCTGGACCGCCAGCGCGGCGGTGAGCGCGCTCGTCTGGCTCGCGGCCCGAGCGGCGGTGATGGCCTGCCCGGAGATGACCGCGGCGGCGAGGAAGAGGACGAGAACGGGCACGGCGAGGGCCGCGAGGACCTTCCCGCGGACGCTCAACCTACGGAGCATGTGAACCTGCCTCCAACACCCTGTTCCACCCGGTCCGACGGCGGCCGCGCTCCTGCGCGCTTGCGCCGGTCGCCCGGTCGTGCGTACTAACTATCGGTGCACATCCCCCGGACGCCTAATCCGTGACCGCGCTTCCATCGCGGTCCTGGACGACCGTCCGGTACCGCCGCTGACAGCTCGACCGGCACCCCCCAGATCCTGCAGGCGTAGCCTCGGAGATGTGCGAGGCGTCACGACAACGAGCCCTGGTGGCCCTGAGAAACTAACCGTTTCCGAGCTCCCTGACCAGACCCCCGGACCCGACGAGGTCGTCATCGACGTCGTGTCTGCCGGCGTGAACCGCGCTGACCTGCTGCAACGCGCCGGTTCGTATCCGCCACCGGAAGGTGCGCCGGAGTGGCCGGGCCTCGAGGTCGCGGGCACCGTCGCCCTCGTGGGGGACCGTGTCTCGGGCTGGTCGCCCGGTGACCGGGTGGTGGCGCTGCTCGACGGCGGCGGCTATGCCGAGCAGGCCCGGGTCCGGGCCTCGCAGGTGCTGCCCGCACCGGACGGCGTCGACCTCGTGGACGCCGCCGCCCTGCCGGAGGCGGTCTGCACCGCGTGGAACAACCTGGTCGACGTCGGCCGGCTGGCCCGCGACGAGTGGCTCGTGGTCCACGGCGGGTCGGGCGGCGTCGGGACGGTCGCGATCCAGCTCGGCGCGGCGCTCGGCGCGCACGTCGTGACGACCGCAGGCGGACCGGACCGTGCGGCGCGCTGCCGGGGGCTGGGAGCGACGGTCGCAGTCGACCACCGCGCGGAGGACTTCGTCGCGGCGGTCCACGCCGCGACGGCGGGCCGGGGGGCGGACGTGGTGCTCGACGTCGTCGGCGCTGCCTACCTGGAGAGGAACCTCGACGCGCTCGCGCCGGACGGACGCCTGGTCGTGATCGGGATGCAGAAGGGTCGTCGCGCCGAGCTCGACCTGGGACGGCTCCTGACTCGGCGCGCGACGGTCGCCGGGACGACGTTGCGCTCGCGGCCGGCGCACCAGAAGGCGCAGATCGTCCGGGACGTGCTCGCGCACGTGTGGCCGATGGTGGAGGACGGCCGGGTCCGACCCGTCGTCCACGAGCGGCTGCGGCTCGACGAGGCACCACGCGCGCACGAGCTCCTGGAGTCCGGCGAGGTGTTCGGCAAGGTGCTGCTCGTCCCGTGAGGGCCCGGAGCGCCCTTCCGGGCCGTCCGACGACGCCCAGGCCCTGCGCGCGTGGGCGGGTCGCGCCAGACTGTCCCCATGCCCGACGAGACCCGTGACCAGCAGCCAGAGGAACGTCCCGCCGCGTCCGCCGGGACGGGCGGTGCGCCGTCCCGCGGGTCGGGCGACCCTCCCGAGCGGGTGACGGTGGTGACCCCGGACGGGACGGGCGTGAACGTCGTCGCGAGCGACGACTCGCCCGACCCCGACCGCAGCCCGTCGGCGGTGATCGAGGAGCCGGCGAAGGTCATGCGCATCGGGGGGATGATCAAGAAGCTGCTCGACGAGGTCCGGGACGCCCCGCTCGACGAGGCTGCCCGCACGCGCCTCGCGGAGATCCACGAGCGGTCGCTCGCCGAGCTCGAGGACGGTCTCTCGCCCGACCTGGTGGACGAGCTGCACCGGATCACCCTGCCGTTCACGGACGAGGTCGTGCCGACCGACGCAGAGCTGCGCGTCGCCCAGGCCCAGCTCGTCGGGTGGCTCGAGGGCCTGTTCCACGGCATCCAGACGGCGCTCGTCGCGCAGCAGATGGCCGCTCAGTCGCAGCTGTCGCAGATGCGACGTGCGCTGCCACCGGGAGCGATGCCCGCGGGGCCGGGCGTACCGGGGGTCGGCGACGCTCCGGAGGGACCGGACCGCCGGCCCTCACCCGGGCAGTATCTCTGACACGTCGGACGCGGCCGACCCGTCTCGGCGCCGCGCCGTCATGGCGATCGCACCCGAGACGAGCAGGAGACCCGCGAGCTCGAGCGGCGTGGGGAGCTGGGCGAGGACCACGGCACCGACGACGGCCGCCGTGGCGGGCAGGAGCGCGAGCAGGACGGAGAACGTCGCCGCGCTCACCCGACCGAGGATCAGCTGCTCGAGCGCGTACGGCACGACGGACGAGAACGCCGCGATCGCGATCACGGCGAGGACGTGCCGCCAGTCGGCGAGCACGGGGAGCGACGGCAGCGCGAGGAGCGGTGCGAAGACGAGCGCCCCGCACGTCATGGCCACGGACAGCGAGGTCACGCCGGCCCCGGCGCCCGCGACCCGGCGGCCGAGCACGATGTACCCGGCCCAGCAGGCGGCCGCGACGGCGATCGCCACGAAGCCGACGACGAGGTCCGCCCGCGGGATCCCCGACCCGACGGTGACGCCCGCGAGGAGCACGACGCCGAGCGCCGCGACGACGATCGCACCGCGCTCGCGCCACCCGCGCCCCGTGATCGCGGCGACGGCGACCGGCCCGCAGAACTCGATCGCGACGGCGGTCCCGAGCGGCAGGTGGTCGATCGCGACGTAGAACGCCAGGTTCATCGTGGCGAGCACGACGCCGAACACCACGACCCACGCCAGGTCGTGCCGCGACCATCGCGCGCGCCAGGGCCGGCGCCACACGAGCAGGAGCACGGCCGACGCCGCGATCCGCAGCCAGCCGACCTCGACCGCACCGGCGACGGCGAACAGGCCGACGGCGATCGCCGCGCCCAGGTACTGCGTCAGCCCGGAGACGACGAACAGCGCCGGCACGGGGACGCGTTCGAGCGCTCCGGAGGGTCGGTCGGTCACCCGACGACTCTAGGCACGCGCCGTCGTCGGGCACCGGGTCAGGGTGCCCGACGACGCCGCTCAGCCCTTGACCGAGCCCGCGAGCAGACCGCGGACGAAGTAGCGCTGGAGGAGGAGGAACACCACGAGCGGGACGACCATCGACACGAAGGCGCCTGCCGTGAGCAGGTGCCACGCGTTGCCGCGCGTGCCGGCGAGGTCCGCCACGGCGACGGTCAGGGGCCGCGAGTCCTGGTTCGCGAAGGTCAGGCCGACCAGGAGGTCGTTCCACACCCACAGGAACTGGAAGATCGCGAACGAGGCGATCGCCGGGACCAGCAGCGGGAGCAGCACCTGGAAGAAGATCTTCACGTGCCCCGCGCCGTCCACCCGGGCGGCCTCGACGAGGGACGCGGGGATGTCCTTCATGAAGTTGTGGAGCAGGAAGATCGCCAGCGGCAGGGCGAACATCGAGTGCGAGAGCCACACCGTCCAGAACGTGCCGTTGATGCCCCAGTCCACGTACTGCGACAGGAGCGGGATGAGCGTGATCTGGATGGGGACGATCTGCAGCGCGAAGACCGCGACGAACAGCATGTTGCGGCCCTTGAAGTCGATCCACGCGAACGCGTAGGCGGCCAGGAGCGCGACGGAGATCGGGATGACCACGGCGGGCAGCGTGATGACGATCGAGTTGACGAAGAACGAGGCGAGGTCCGCCCCGCCGAAGAGCACCTCGTCGTAGTTGTCCAGCGTGAGCTGCGGGTCGCTGAACGTGGTCCACCAACCCGAGCGACGGATGTCGAGCGGAGGGCGGAACGACGTGACGAGGAGCCCGATCGAGGGGATGGTCCACAGGAGCGCGATGATGATCGCCGCCGCCGAGCCCCAGGGCGACGCGAGCCTGCCCTTGGCAGCGATCGCGCGCTTCTCCGCGCGCGAGATGCGGCCGACGGGACGACGGCCCGTGCCCTTGGTCTCCTCCGGTTCGATGAGCTCGGTCGACGGGATCGGCGCGGTCATCGGGACTCCTCCGAGATGCGGAGCTGGCGGACGTTGTAGGCGACGATCGGGATGACGAGGATGAAGAGGATCACGGCGAGCGCCGCCCCCAGCCCGATGTTGTTCTGCCGGAAGCTCTGCGTGTAGAACTCGTTGGCGACGACGGAGGTGCCGAACTGCCCGCCCGTCATCGTGCGGACGATGTCGAAGACCTTGAGCGTGCCCATCGCGATGGTCGTCACGACGACGACGAGCGCCGGGCGGATGCTCGGCACGGTGATGTACCGGAACATGCCGATCCCGTGGAGCCCGTCGAGACGCGCGGCCTCGACGATGTCGTCCGGGATGGCCTTGATCGCCGCGGACAGCACCGTCATCGCGAAACCGGTCTGGATCCAGATCATCACGACGATGAGGAAGAAGGTGTTCCAGGGCTCGCCGATGAGGAACTGCTGGGGCGGGATGCCGAGCCAGACGAGCACCTGGTTCAACAGCCCCGTCTGCTGGATGTTGGCCTGGTCCGGACGGAACTCGTAGACGAACTTCCAGATGATCGACGCGCCCACCATCGAGATCGCCATGGGCAGGAAGACGAGCGTCTTCGCGAGCTTCTCGAACCGGGTCCGATCCACGAGCACGGCGTAGACGAGCCCGATGAAGGTCGCGACGACGGGCACGGTGATCACCCAGATCGCGGTGTTGCGGAGCACGACCTGGAACTGGTCGGTGGTGAACGCGGTGACGTAGTTGTCGAGGCCGACGAACTCCGAGTTGTTCTCGTAGAAGGACGAGAAGATCGTCCGGATCCCCGGGTAGACGAGGCCGAAGATGACCAGGAGCACCGCCGGGCCGAGGAAGCCGACCGCGACCGCCCAGCGCGGGATCCGCTTGGGCCGGTCGACGGCGAAGAGGATCGCGCCCATCACGAGGACGAACGCGAGGATGGCGATCACCATCAGCCCCAGCTTCTCGGCGGGGGTCGACGGATCGGTCAGGAAGTCCATGCGAAGGCTCCGTTCTGCCCGACGGCGGTGTCGCGCGGGCGGTGCGCGGGGTGCGTGGGTCGGGACGCGCTGAGCCGGGGCCGCCGTACGACGGCCCCGGCTCGCGTGTCCCGCGGGGTTCCCGCGTCAGGTCAGGAGGTCGGCCAGGAGTCCTCGACCTGGTCGACCACCTCCTGCGTGCTCGAGCCCGTGAGCCAGTTGACGATCGCGGTCCAGAACGTCCCCGACCCGACCTCGCCCGGCATGAGGTCGGACGCGTCGAAGCGCGTCACGGACGCCGGGTCTCCGAGGATCTCGGCCGAGAGCTTGTCGAAGTCGGTCGCGAGGTTCTCGGGGTCGAGCTGCTTGTTCGCGTTGACCCAGCCGCCGTTCGGCGTGGCCAGCGCCTTGGCGTTCGCCCAGTCCGCGCTCGAGATGTAGGTCTGGAACGCCTGGACCTCGGGACGGTCGTCGAACGCCGCCGCGAACGTGCCGCCGATCTCCACGGGCTTGATGTCGGTCTGGTCCGTGGGGAGGTAGAACGCGAAGACGTCGCCGTCCTCGGACACGTCCGTGCCCTCGGGGAACTGCGTCTGGTAGAAGTTCGCGGCACGGTGCAGGTAGCAGCTGCCGTCCAGGAGACCGAAGCCGGCGTCGGTCCACGGCGTGGTGGCGATCGAGTCGACGCCTCCGAGGCCGGCGTTCACGTAGTCCGGGTTCTTCAGGACCTCGCCGGCGGCGTCGAACGCCGCGACGACCTGCGGGTCGTTGAACGGGATCTCGTGGTCGACCCACTGGTCGTAGACGTCGGGCCCGGCCGTGCGGAGCATCATGTCCTCGACCCAGTCGGTCCCGGGCCAGCCGGTCGCGTCGCCCGACTCGACGCCCGCGCACCACGGCGGCCCGCCGATGTCGCTCGCCATCTGCTCGGTGAGGTCCATGAGCTCGGTCCAGGTCTGGGGCACCTCGTACCCGGCGTCGGCGAAGGCCGTCGGCGAGTACCAGACGTAGGACTTGACGTTGGCGTCCATGGGCGCCGCGTAGAACGTCCCGTCGACCGTCCCGTACTCCTTCAGGGCGGGGTCGAAGAACTCGTCGACGTTCGCCGCGACGGCATCGGGCGCGGGCACGACCGTGCCGGTGTCCTCGACGATCGTGCGCAGCAGCCCCGGCTGCGGCAGGAACGCGACGTCGGGCAGGTTGCCCGCCTGGATGCGCACGAGGAGCTGCGCCTCGAACTCGCGCGACGCCTCGTAGTCGACGTCGACGCCCGTGCACTCCGTGAAGGGCTCGAACGACGCCTGCATCGTCGCCCCTTCCGGGTCGACGATCGAGGTGTAGACGTGCACCTCGGTCCCGTCGATGTCGCCGAACTCCTCGTAGGGGGCGCAGTCGATCTCCGCGGCCGAGGCGTCGCCGTCACCGCCGCCGCCGTCGCCGCCGTCGTCCCCGCCGCCGCACGCGGCGAGGACCAGTGCGAGGCTCGCGCCGCTCGCGGCGACGGCGAGCGCCCGGCGCCTCGGCCGGGTCCTCGTGATCGTGCTCCTGGTCATGTCAACCCTCCACCTCGTCGTGTGCGCGGACGCAGCGGGCACCGGCCGGTCCGGCCTGGTGGGTCGCGACGTCGCGAGCGCGGGTGCGCTCTCGCCCGTGAACCATGCAAGCGTTTACATAGGCGTTCTGCAACCACAGGACGGCACCCATCCGGTAACGATTTCGTCACAGGCGCCGCACCGTCGGGACCGCCCGGAGCGTTCACTCGCCGCCGCGAGCCGCCGCGGCGGGACCCTCCTGCGTGGGCGGGCCGGTCGACGCACGCTGCACGAGCTGCGTCGGGTAGGTCAGGCTCGCTGGCACCTCGGCACCGCCGATCATCTCCATGAGGAGCAGCGCCGCGTCCGCGCCCTGCTGGTACGCGTCCTGCACCATCGTCGTCAGTCCGGCGAGCTCTCCGAGGTCGTGGCCGTCCACGCCGATCACCGACAGGTCCTGCGGGACGCGTCGCCCCAGGTCGCGCGCCGCGAGGATCGCACCCATGGCCATCTCGTCCGACGACGCGAACACGGCCGTCACGTCGGGTCGCGCGCGCAGGAGCGCCGTCGTCGAGGCACGCCCGCCCTCGACGTCGAAGTCGCCGTCGACCTCGAGGCTCGGGTCGTACCGGACCCCCGCGTCCTCGAGAGCGCGTGCGTAGCCTCGCGAACGCCCCACGGGCGGGGTCCACGGCGAGTCCCGGTCCGGGACACCCGTGACGTGCCCGATGACGCGGTGCCCCAGGTCGACGAGGTGCTGCGTCGCGGCACGACCCGTCGCCACGTCGTCGAGCCGGACGGTCACCTGGTCCGCGGGCCCGGAGCCGACGAACGCGAGCGGGCGCCCCAGACCGACCAGCGATCGCACCTCGTCGTCGTCCAGCCCGAGCCCGACGACCAGCGTCCCGTCGACACGGTGGCGCAGCACGTGCGGGTCGACCCGGCGCCGGACCGCGGACCGGCGCACGTCGAACGTGTAGAGCAGCACGTCGAACCCGAGGTCGCGCAGCGCGCGCTCCGCCCCCTCGATGACGTTCGCGAAGAACCACCTGCTGACCCACGGGGTCAGCAGCCCGATCGTGCGGGTCCGACCGGTCGCGAGCGAGGACGCCGACGGCGTCGGGACGTACCGCAGCCGGGCCGCCTCGGCCAGCACGCGCGTACGCGTCGCCGCCGACACGTTCGGCAGACCCCTGAGGGCGCGCGAGACCGTCGCCGTGGATACCCCGGCGGCTCTCGCGACGTCGTCGATGCCTGCCACGAGGGGTGATTCTCCACCCTCCCGGTGCGACCCGCGAGGCACGAGCACCGGCCCGGGGACCGCTCTCCGGGCGTCCCGGCCGGAGGGCGCCCGATATCGTGGACCACGCGACCGCACCCCCTGCCCCGGAAGGACACCGATGATCGAGCTGAGGACACCCCGCGAGATCGAGCAGATGCGACCGGCGGGCCGCTTCGTCGCGGACGTCCTCACGACGGTCCGCGCCGCCGCGAAGGTCGGCACGAACCTGCTCGAGCTCGACGAGGTCGCGCACCGCATGATCCGCGAGCGCGGTGCCGAGTCGTGCTACGTCGACTACCACCCGTCCTTCGGCGCGATGCCGTTCGGCAAGGTGATCTGCACGTCCGTCAACGACGCCGTCCTGCACGGACTGCCGTTCGACTACGCGCTGCGCGACGGCGACCTGCTGAGCATCGACTTCGCGGCGTCGGTGGACGGCTGGGTGTCGGACTCGGCGGTGTCCTTCGTCGTCGGTCAGGCTCGCGCGGGCGCCCTCGGCGAGGCGGACCGCAAGCTCATCGAGACGAGCGAGCGCGCGCTCGAGGCCGGGATCGCGGCGGCCCAGGCCGGCAAGAAGGTCGGCGACATCTCTGCTGCCATCGCGGACGTCGGGCACGCGGCCGGATACGAGATCAACACCGACTTCGGCGGGCACGGCGTGGGGCGGACCATGCACGGCGAGCCGCACGTACCGAACGACGGCCGCCGCAAGCGCGGGTTCCCGCTCAAGCCGGGGCTCGTCATCGCGATCGAGCCCTGGTTCCTCGAGACGACCGACGAGATCTTCACGGACCCCGACGGCTGGACCCTGCGCTCCGCCGACGGATCGCGCGGCGCGCACTCCGAGCACACGATCGCCATCACCGACGCCGGCCCCGTCATCCTGACCGCACGCGAACCCCGCGACTGACCACCCGCCGAGATCGACCTGCACGCGTCGAGATCGACCTGCCGAGGGTCGATCTCGCGACCTATGGGTCGATCTCGCGGGTCGGCGTCGCGGTGAGGCGGGCAGCTCGTGACATGAGGTCCCGTTGGTGTGCCAGGTTCGTCGCACGGCGCGCCGCCGCGCGGTAGTGCTCGACGGCGCCCGGTACGTCTCCGGCCATCTCCAGCAGGTGGGCACGGACGGCATCGACGCGGTGCAGGTCGGGCAGCCGGTCGGCGGCCGCGTCCAGCAGCGCGAGCCCGGCCTCCGGTCCGTCGACCATGGCCGCGGCGAGCGCGCGGTTGACCGTGACGACGGGGTTGCCGGTCATGGTCTCGAGCAGCCCGTACAGGGCGAGGATCTGGGGCCAGTCGGTGTCCTCGGCCCGCGAGGCGCGGTCGTGGAGCGCCGCGATCGCCGCCTGGAGCTGGTACTCCCCCACGGCGCCCGTACCGATCGCGGCGTCGAGCAGCCCGGTGCCCTCGGCGACGAGGTCGCGGTCCCACAGCGCGCGGTCCTGCTCGGCGAGCGGCACGGGCGCGCCGTCCGCGTCCGTGCGCGCGGGGCGGCGCGCGTCGAGCAGGAGCAGGAGGGCGAGCAGCCCCGAGACCTCCGGGTCTGCCGGGAGCGCACCCCGCAGCATGCGGGCGAGGCGCACCGCCTCGGCCGTGAGGTCGGCGCGCTGCGGCGCGGTCCCCGCGCTCGCGGCGTAGCCCTCGTTGAAGATCAGGTAGAGCACGCGCTGGACGCTGCGCAGCCGGGCGTCACGCTCGTCCGGCGTGGGCAGCTCGAACCTCGTGCCCGACGCCGCGATCCTGGCCTTCGCCCGGGAGATCCGTTGCGCCATGGTCGCCTCGGGGACGAGGAACGCCGCGGCGATCTCCGCCGTCGTCAGGCCGCCGACCGCGCGCAGCGTGAGCGCGATCGCCGACGCCGGGGTGAGCACCGGGTGGCAGCACAGGAACAGCAGGACGAGCGAGTCGTCCGCGTCGCCGCCGCCCGTCCCGGGCTCCAGCGGCCCGAGCGGCCCGAGCGGCTCGGCACGGGCCTCGACGGCCTCGCGAGCCGCGCGGACCTCCCGGTCGCGGCGAGCGGCCTCGCTGCGCCACCGGTCGACGAGCCGACGCTCGGCCGTGCGGACGAGCCAGGCCCTCGGGTGATCCGGGACGCCGTCGGCCGGCCAGCGCTGCGCCGCCGCGAGCAACGCCTCCTGGACGGCGTCCTCGGCGGCGCCGAAGTCGCCGGTCCGGCGGGCGAGCACGCCGAGGACCTGCGGCGCGAGGTCGCGCAGCAGGTCCTCGACGGCGGCGGGGACGTTCAGCGCTCGCCCCGGGCGGTGTCCAGGTAGCCGGCCATCTCGACCGCGTCGAGCGGCGAGTCGTCCATGACCTGCCGCACCTGGATGGGCTGCTGGGTCGGCACGCCGTCGCGACCGGGCACGGCCGAGACGAGTGCCGCGATCTCCAGCGCGCGCTCCTGCGACTCCACCTCGACGATCTGGTACCCCGCGACCCACTCCTTGAACTCCTGGAACGGACCGTCGGTCACCACGGTCGCGGCGCCGTCGGAGCGCACGACCTTCGCGAGGTCGGGTCCCGTGAGGATCTCGCCCCCGACGAGCTCGCCGCTGCGGGTCAGCTCCGCGGTCAGCGCACGGTAGTAGTCGAGGTGGGCCGTGATCTCCTCGGGCTTCCACTCGTCCATCGGCGTCTCGTCGGGGCCGGACTGGAAGTCGGTGACGAGCAGGTACCGGGTCATGATGTCTCCTCAGTTCTCGCGTGCCGCGGCTCGGCACTCACACCCCCACGACGGAGCCGACCCCGGTTTCTCGACACGGTCGAGCCGAGACCCGCGAGAGAGAACGGCACGTCGCGAGGCAGGACGCCGCGAGCTCTGTCTCGCGACGGGCGGTTCTATCTCGCGGTGACGAGGCTGCGCAGGACGGCGGCGGCGCCGTCGTCGGCGATGCTGCCCGTGACCTCGTCCGCCGCCGCCTGGACCGCGGCGTCGGCGTGGCCCATCGCGACGCCGCGGGCGGCCCACTCCAGCATCTCGACGTCGTTGTGCCCGTCGCCGATCGCCACGGTGCGGTGCGGCTGGACGTGCAGCGCGCGGCGCACCTGCTCGAGCGCGGTGGCCTTGGTGACGCCCAGCGGCGCGAGGTCCATCCACGCCGTCCACCCGACGGCGTACGTGACGTCGTCGAGCCCGAGGTGCTCGACGAGCTCGTGGAAGTCCGCGCTCGTGGACTCCGGCGCACGGACCACGACGCGAGTCACCTCGTGCGTCCACAGCTCGTCGAACGGCACGACGCGCAGCGTGCCGCCGAGCTCGCCCTCCGGGAACGCCTCCGTCACGCGGAAGCCGACGCCCACCTCCTCGACGGCGTACCGCGCGTCCGGCAGGTGCTCGTGCAGCAGCCGCAGGGCCGGGCCCGGGTCGAACGTCACGACCTCCTCCACGACGTACCCGTCCGCGGCCCCCGGGTCGAGCCGGACCGTCACCGCGCCGTTCGACGCGACGACCCACCCGCGGTCGATCCCGAGGACCTCCGCGACACCGGTCATCGCCACGACCGAGCGGCCCGACGCGAGGACCACGTGGTGGCCCTGCGCGCGGAGGTCGCCGACGGCGTCCTGCACCTCCTGGGACAGCTCCTGGTCGTACGACAGGAGCGTGCCGTCGATGTCGAGCGCGACGAGCATCGGCTCCTCGTGGCCACCCGTCACGCGCGCACCGGCTCGAGCACCTCGAGGCCGCCGAGGTACGGGCGCAGGCCCTCGGGCACGCGCACCGACCCGTCGGCCTGCTGGTGGTTCTCGAGGATCGCGACGATCCAGCGCGTGGTCCCGAGCGTGCCGTTGAGCGTCGCGACGGTCCGCGTCTCGGTCTTGCCGTCGGTCTCGACGCGCTCGCGCACGTTGAGGCGCCGAGCCTGGAACGTCGTGCAGTTCGAGGTCGACGTGAGCTCGAGGTAGCGCTCCTGCGTGGGCAGCCAGGCCTCGCAGTCGAACTTGCGCGCGGCGCTCGACCCGAGGTCCCCGGCGGCGGTGTCGATCACGCGGTACGGGAGATCGACGAGCCGCAGCATCTGCTCCTCCCAGCCGAGCAGGCGCTGGTGCTCCGCCGCGGCGTCGGCCGGGTCGCAGTACGAGAACATCTCCACCTTGTGGAACTGGTGCACGCGGATGATGCCGCGCACGTCCTTGCCGTGCGAGCCGGCCTCGCGGCGGTAGCACGCGCTCCAGCCGGCGTAGCGCAGGGGTCCGTCGGACAGGTCGACGATCTCGTTCGAGCGGTAGCCCGCGAGCGCGACCTCGCTGGTCCCGACGAGGTACAGGTCGTCCTTCTCGAGGCGGTAGATCTCGTCGGCGTGCGCGCCGAGGAAACCGGTGCCGGCCATGACCTCGGGGCGCACGAGCGTCGGCGTGATGACGGGCGTGAACCCGGCCGCGAGCGCCGTGTCCATCGCCGCGTTGAGCAGCGCGAGCTCGAGCCGCGCACCGATCCCGGTGAGGTAGTAGAACCGAGCACCGGACACCTTGGCACCGCGCTCGGTGTCGATCGCGCGCAGCCCCTCCCCCAGGTCGAGATGGTCACGCGGCGTGAAGCCCTCGGTGGCGAAGTCGCGGATCGTCCCCTCGGTCCGCAGGACCACGTAGTCGTCCTCGCCCCCCGCGGGAGCGCCCTCGACGATGTTCGAGATCCGGTACAGCAGGTCCTTGATCTCGTCGTCGGCGGCGCCGGCGTCGGCCTGACGGGCCTTGACGTCGGCCGAGAGCTGCTTGGTGCGCGTGAGCAGCTCGGCCTTCTCCTCGCCCTGCGCGTGCGCCACCTGCTTGCCGAGCGACTTCTGCTCCGCCCGCAGGGTCTCGAACTCGGACAGCGCGGCACGGTGCCGCGCGTCGGCGTCGAGCGCGGCGTCCACGAGCGCCGGGTCGTCGCCACGGGTGACCTGGCTGGCACGGACGAGGTCGGGGTTGTCGCGCAGGAGGCGGAGGTCGATCACGCCGTCAGCCTAACGAACGGCGTCGGCGGACGGCGCAGGCGCCGCGACCGCGACGCCCGCACCGCTACGGTGTGCCTCATGGAGTGGGAGCTGTGGATCGGGATCGCCGCGCTGGTCGTGGCGCTCGCCGCGCTCGCCGTCGCGATCGGCCTGCACGCGCAGACGGCACGGCTGCGACGCGCGGACAACGCCCACCTGACGGACGCGGCCGAGCACGAGAAGGAGCCCGGAGAGCTCATCGCGTTCGTCGCCAACCCGTCGAAGCCCGACGTCGTCGGGCTGCGCGCGACCGTCCGCGCGGCCTTCGCGGAGGCGGCGCTCCCCGAACCCCTGTGGTTCGAGACCACGGTCGCCGACCCCGGGGTCGGCCAGACCCGCGAGGCGCTCGCGCGCGGCGCGGCTGTCGTCGTGGCCGTCGGCGGGGACGGGACGGTCCGGGCCGTCGCGGAGGCGATGGTCGGCAGCGGCCGCACGATGGCACTCGTCCCGCTGGGGACGGGCAACCTGCTCGCGCGCAACCTCGACCTCCCGGTCTCGGACCCCGCCGGCGCGCTCCGGGTCGTCATCGCCGGGTCGGACCGACCGGTCGACGTCGGGTGGGTGCAGGTCCTCGAGTACGCGCCGGGCGGTGCGGACGGTGCGGGCGGTGCGTCCGACGACGCCCCCGACGTCGCCTTCGACGCGCTCCCCCGCGACACGGGCGTGGAGCACATCTTCCTGGTGATCGCAGGCCTCGGGTTCGACGCCGCGATGGTCGCCGACACCGACGCCAGGCTCAAGGCGAAGGTCGGGTGGATGGCCTACTTCGTCTCGGGCATGCGCCACCTGCACGGGCGGCGCATGCGCGCGCGGATCCGGATCGACGACGCGGAGCCGGTCGACGCCCGTCTGCGCACCCTGCTGATCGGCAACTGCGGCAGGCTCCCCGGGGGCATCACCCTCCTGCCCGACGCCGTCATCGACGACGGCGTCCTCGATGTCGCCGCGATCGACACGCGCGGCGGCGTGGTCGGCTGGGCCCAGCTGTTCGGCGAGGTCGTGATGCAGGGACTGGGCCTGCGCAACGACATGCCGGCGAAGATCGGCCGCATCGACCACACGCGCGCGCGACGCGTGCGGGTTCGGGTCGAGGGCGGCGAGCAGGCCCAGGTGGACGGCGACATGCTCGGCTCCGCCGTCGAGCTCGAGGCCCGCGTCGACGCGGGCGCGCTCGTCGTGCGGACCGCGTGAGCGGCCCGTGCGGAGGCTGTGACCGGCCTCCGAACCGGCCGTCCTGACACCTCGCCACCGTAGGCTGGTCGCGTGACGTCCCCGGCTGCCGACCCCGCGCGCCGTCCGCGCGTTCCCGCACGTCGGGGGCGTCGGTCGACGGCTCGCACGGTCGCGCTGGCCCTCGCCCTCCTCGTCTCGTCGACCGTGCTGCCCGGTGCCCAGCCCGCCGAGGCGAGCGAGGCAGCCGAGACGGCCCTGCCACGCTCGGCGCAGTCCTCGACCGCGGGACCTGCCGCCCAGCCCGCCCCCGCCGCCAGGACCGGCACCGCGACAGGCACCGCGGTCGGCACTTCGACCGACGCGTCGCCCGTCGTCCTGGTGGCGCTCGCAGGGCTGTACTGGAGCGACGTCTCCCCGTCCGCCACGCCCACGCTGTGGCGGATGATCCGCACCGGCTCGGTCGCGTCGCTCAGCGTCGGCCGCACGAGCTGCACGGCCGACGCGTGGCTCACCCTGTCCGCCGGGCAGATGGTCTCGACGCCGTCGCCCGAGGAGGACCGGGACCCGGCCGACGTCGACCCGGAGACCGCGACGTCGGGCTGCCCGACCGTGCCCGACCCCACCACGGACGCCGCCGCGGACCTGCCCACGAGCGCGACCGTCCCCGGCTGGGAGACGTTGGTCGCGCCCCCGGACGCCACCGCGACGTCGGCGACCCATCTCCCGCCCGGGACCGTCGGGTCCCGGCTCGCGGACGCGAGCGCGTGCACGACGGCGGTCGGCCCCGGCGCCGCCCTCATGCTGGCCGACGCGGACGGGCAGGTCGACCGCTACGTGCCCGATCTCGCGGACCTCGCCGACGGGTCGCTCGCCGAGTGCGGTGTGACGGTGATCGACCAGGGCGAGCTGATCGACACGGGCACCGACCGGGGCACGAGCCTCGACGAGCTCGACGACGCGCTGCGACGCGTCGTCGACGAGGCGCCGCGCGGGTCGCGCGTCCTCGTCGCGGGGGTGTCCGCCGACCCGGTCGGCGAGCCCGGCCTGCAGGTCGTGGTGGACTGGCGCCCCGGGGACGCGAGCACGCGCTGGCTGCACTCGCCGAGCACGCAGAAGGACGGGATCGTCCAGCTCGTCGACCTCGCCGCGACCGTCGTCGCGGACGCGGGCGGCGACACGGAGGGGCTCGACGGCGCGCAGCTCAGCCTGGGCGACGACCGCCGCATGGACGTCGCCCGCACGGTCGAGAACCGTCAGTACGTCAACGTCCTGACGAGCACGATCCCCACGATCTACCCGGTGCTCGTCGGGCTGCTCGTCGCGACGCTCGTCGTCGCGCTCGGCGGTGCCCTGTGGGTCCGGCGCGCCGCCGCGCGCCGAGGAGGCCCGCCCCGCCCCGGCGCGCGCGGGACGCGGCTCGTCACAGCCGTCTCGTGCGTGGTCGCCGCCGCACCGGTGGCGGCGTCGCTCGCGAGCCTGTCGCGTTGGTGGGTGTGGAGCTCGCCGGCGGCCGCGCTCACGCTCGCGCTGGCGGTCAGCACCGTGGTCGTCGCGCTCGTCGCGTGGTTCGGTGCCCGGCTCCTGCCGCGCAGCCCGTGGGCGCTGCCCTCAGGCCTCGCGGGCGTGACGTGGCTCGTGCTCGGCGTCGACGGCGTGACCGGCACGACGCTGCAGCAGGCCTCGCTGCTCGGGACGTCCGCGGTCGTGGGCTTCACCCGGTTCTACGGGTTCAACAACGTGACGTTCGCGGTGTACGCGGTCGCCGGTCTCGTGCTGGCGGCAGGCGCGGCGTCTGCGGCGGTCGCGCGGGGGCGGACGCGGCTCGCGCCGTGGCTGGTCGTCGCGGTCGGCGCGGTCACGGTCGTGATCGACGGCTGGCCCGCGTTCGGCGCGGACTTCGGCGGGATCCTCGCCCTCGTGCCTGCGTTCGCCGTGCTGGCCCTCCTCGTCGGGCGCGTCCGCATCACCTGGCTGCGCGCCCTCGCCGTCGCGGGTGCGACGGTCGCCGTCGTCGCCGTCGTCGCCGTCGTCGACTGGCTCGCGCCCGGGGACACCTCGCACCTCGGCGGGTTCGTGCAGACGTTGGTCGACGGTGCCGCGCTCGACGTCATCGGTCGCAAGGCGGCCGGTGCGTGGACCACCGTGGCGAACCCGGCCGGCGCGGTCGCGCTCGTGCTCGTCGCGCTCGCGGCGTTCGCCGTGCTCCGGCCGGACCGCTGCCGCCTGCCCGAGGTCGCGCGCGCCTACGACCGGTGGTCGCTGCTGCGTCCGCTCGTCGTCGCGCTCGTCGTGGTCGCCGGCGTGGGGTCGGTCCTCAACGACTCCGGCGTCATCATCGGGGTCATGGTCGCGGTCGTCGCGACGGCGATGATCGTGCCGGGCTTCACCGCCGCCGCGGACCCCGCCCAGCAGCCGCGTCCGCGCGAGGCCGGCGTCCAGCGCGTCCCGACGATGGTCGTCGCCGTGGGGGGCGCCCTGATGCTGGTCGTGCTGCTCGCCGGGAGCGTCGCCGGCGGCGGGAGCGTGCGCTCGGCCACCGCCGCGACCCAGGCGGGGGCGGAGGCGGACGCGACGAATGCCGACGCCATCGCCACGGACCGACCGGTGGTCGTCATCGGCACGACCGGGTTGTCGTGGTCCGACGTCGACGAGGGCCGCACCCCGACGCTCGCCCGGCTGCTGACGGACGGCGCGGGTGCCGGTGGGCTCGCGCAACCCACCGGCGGGTCGAGCCGGTGCGCGGTCGGCGGCTGGCTCGCGCTCTCCGCGGGTCAGCTCACGGAGGTCGCGACGGATCGCACCGCCGACGGCTCGTGGGACTGCCCGACGCCGGAGGCCGTCCCGGAGGCGGACGCGGCGCGGGTGTCCGGCTGGGACGAGCTCGAGACCCTGCAGGCCGAGGCCGGCGACCGGACGCGGCTGGGTGTGCTGGGCGACGCGCTGGCGAGCGGCGGCGGCGCGGCGTGCGCGACCGCCGTCGGCCCCGGTGCGGCGGTCGCGCTGGCCGACGCCGACGGCCAGGTCGCGCGCTACCGCGACCTCGAGGTGGCGACGGGCCCCGGGGACGCGTTCGCGTGCCCCGTGACGGTGGTCGACGCGGGGGACGCGACCGCCCCGCCCCTCGACCCGACGCTGACGGTGGCCGACCCGGCCGCGGAGCGCGAAGAGCTGCGGCTCGATCGCGTCGCGTCGGTCGACGCGACGGTGGGCGCCGTGCTGGACCAGGTCCCGGCCGGGACGACGGTGCTGGTCGCCGACCTCGCCGGCACCCCCGGGACGCGGCCGGTCCTGGGCGTCGCCCTCGCCCTGCCCACGAGCGACGGGCCGGACCAGGCGCGGTACCTCACGAGCGCGGCGACGCGCACGGACGGCGTCGCGCGCGTCCTCGACGTCCCCGCCACCGTGCTCAGGGCCGCCGGCACGGACGTCCCGGAGCCGGTGCAGGACACGCCGCTCGCGTGGGGCTCGGCCCGCCCCGCCGACGCGACCTCCACGGCCGGCGCCCTCGCCGACCTCACGACGCGCGACCACGTGCGCCGGACCGTGTACTCGTGGTTCGTCGAGGGTCCCTTCTACGCGGGCCTCGCCGTCGCCGGGCTCTGCCTGCTCCTCGGCCGGTCGGCCGCCCGGGCGAGCGGGGACGACGCGCAGCGTCGCTGGGGCCGGGCCCGGTCGTGGGCGTACGGGGCCGCGCTGGTGATCGCGTCCGTCCCGGCGGCGTCCTTCCTCGTCTCGCTCGCCGGGTGGTGGCGGTTCTCGGGCCAGATGCTGGCCATGGTCCTCGCCACGGTGCTCGCCACCGCGACGGTCGCCGGGATCGGAGCGCTCGCTCCCCGCCGTCCCGCGTGGGCCGGCGCCGGGATGATCGCGGGCATCACGTTCGGTGTCCTGACGCTCGACGCGCTGATCGGCACGCCGCTCAACCGGGCGAGCCCGCTCGGCTCGGCGCCGACGTTCGGCGCCCGGTTCTACGGGTTCGGCAATCCCACGTTCTCCGTCTACGCGGTCGCCGCGCTCGTGCTCGCCGGGGTGCTCGCGCAGTGGCTCGTGGTGCGGGGACGACGCGGCCTGGCCGCGACCGTCGTCGCCGCCATCGGGGCGGTCACGATGGTCGTCGACGTGTGGCCGACCCTCGGCGCGGACCTGGGCGGCGGTCTGGTCGTGGTGCCGGCGTTCGCCGTCGTCGGGATCGTCGCGTCGGGCGCGCGCGTCACGTGGCCGCGGTTCCTGCTGGTCGGGACGGTCGGGGTCGCTGCGGTCGCCCTGGTCGGGGTCCTCGACTACCTGCGCCCGTCCGACCAGCGCTCCCACCTGGGCCGCTTCGTCGGGGAGGTCGTGGACGGGTCCGCCTGGGAGACGCTGGCCCGCAAGGCGGGCTACGCGCTGCGCTCGGTGCTGGGCGGTGTCCCCGTGTGGATCACGGTCCTCGTGCTGGTCGCGGCCGCGCTCGTGCTGTTCGCGCCGCACCGGTTCACCCCGACGTGGTTCGCGCGCACGGAGGAGGCGTGGCCGCTCGTGCGCCCGACCCTGCTCGGGCTCTGGATCGTGTGCGTCGCCGGGTCTCTCGTGAACGACTTCGGGGTCCGCATCGCGCTGGTCGCGCTCGTGCTGGCCGTCCCGCTGCTCACCGTGGCCGCGCTGGACGCGGCGGTCCCGCGCGACCGCGGCGAGCCGGACGTCGTCAGCCCGGTCGAACCTTCTCGACCGCGGAGCGCACCCGCCGCGCGTTGACCGCGACGAGCACGTCGCGGTACTGCGCAGCGCGGTGCATCTGTCCCTTGAGGTCGTTGGTCGACGCGCGGTGGCGCAGGTCGCACGGCACCTCGACCGCGACATAGCCCTTGCGCAGCAGGTCGATCGTCATGCCGGTCTCCACGCCCCAGCCGCGTGCCAGCGGTGTCGCGGCCTCGAACGCCTCCCTGGTCAGGCAGCGCATGCCCGACAACGGCTGCGTGGGCGTCCACCCCGTCATCGTGTGGACGGCGCGCCGCGCCGCGCCGACGACGATCCCCCGGCCGCCGGCACCGGGCTGGGGCGGGAGGAGGGCGATCGCGACGTCGGCGTGCCCGTCGAGCACGGGCGGGACCAGCGGCGCGGTGTTCACCGCGGTCTCCCCGAGGTCGCCGTCGATGAACAGCAGCAGCCGCGGGGCGCGGTCCGGGGCGTCGCGCATCGCGACGACGGCCGCGCCGGTCTCCATGGCCGCGGCCTTGCCCCGGTTGTGGGAGTGGCGCACGACGACGGCGCCCGCCTCGCGCGCGACGTGCTGGGTCTCGTCCTCGCTGCCGTCGTCGACCACGAGCACGAGGTCCACGTACGGGATCGCCCGGGCGGCGCGGACCGTCGCGGCGATGCGCCGCGACTCGTCCTTGGCGGGGATGATGACGCCGACGCGCTGCCGCGGTCCGCGCCCGCCCCGCGCCCCGGCGGCGGCAGGGCGCGGGGTGCGCGCACGCGTGCCGGAGGCCGTGAGGAAGGTGGGCGGCTTCTTGTCGGCCGTCCCGGTCGTCGAGTCTCGTTCCGCAGCGGGCAAAGGTGGGGTGTCCTCGTCAAGAGCCGGATGGTCGCCGTTCACGCCCCTAGCCTAATAGGGCAAAGAGTTGCCCGCAGACGACGCCGGAAACTCTCCGTACCGCGTCCCGAAATCCCCCACGGGACCCCCGCGCCTTCCGCGGGGCGATCAGCGCAGCGTGACCTGGCGCGAGACGATCCCGGCCCGCGCGCGTCGCTCGTTCGCGTCGAGCGGCTCCTCGACGGCGAGCGCCTCGGTCAGGCGGGCGTCGAGCTCGGCGAGCGGCTCCTCGAGCTCGTCCGCCTCGGTCCCGCGGGGCAGCTCCCACACCGGCACGAGCAGCCCCGAGGACCGGAACGCGCCGACGAGCTTGCCGCCGGCCAGACCGGACTCGCGACGCGCGTGGAGGCGCGAGATCGCGTCGATGAGCGCGTCCTCGGGCTCCGGGCGCGCCCAGCGCAGGAACTCGCGGGACATGCGGCACCAGTAGGCCGACGGCACGGCGTCGATCTTGACGGTCGGCACCATGGACTCCGCGGCCTGGTCGAGCGACGCCTGGACGTCGTCGGTGATCTCGGTGTCCGGGTCCAGCCAGTAGGCGAAGTCCTCGTGGACGGTCACGTCGAAGGGGACGTCGGGGTCGAGGACGTCCTGGAGGCGCGGTCCCGCGTCGGGCAGCGCGCTGGTCTCGATCGAGGTCCCGGGCTCGGCGTCGATCGCCTCGAGCAGCGCGGCCGCGAGGTCGCGGCTCGTGTCGCCGGAGCCGGCGAGGGTCTGGACGGCGAGCAGGACGGTGCCGTCCTGGCGGTGCAGCGCGGCCCAGCCGGCCGGCAGGACCGTCACGACGACGACGTCGCGCGAGCCGTGCTCGGCGGTCGTGCGGGCCGTCGCGGTGGCCGACGGGACCACCTCGCGCATCGCGACCCAGTCGGTCTCACCGGGGAGTCCCTCGAAGGGGCGCAGCACGAAGTCGGGCGTGGAGTTCTTGGCCATGCGGGCAGTCTACTGACCGTCGCCCGCAGGGTGGGATCGCGGGCCGGCGGCCGGCCTGCTGCGCGGGCGCAGGCGGACGTCCGGCAGCACCGGAGCGGGGAGCGGCCCGCCGTCGTACCCCTCGACCTCGCCGTACCGGCCCGACGACGCGTCGGCCGCGTAGCGCGTCCCGCCGTGGTGCGGGCCGTCGTCGCCCGTCACCACGAGCTGCGCCTGCCAGTCCGCGCGGGCCCGCGCGACGTCGTCGTGCGAGCGGCCCACGAAGTTCCACCACATGACCACGTCCTCGGCGAACGGCTCGCCGCCCACGAGGACGGCCCGCCCCGGGCCGTCGCCCCCCGCCTCCACCGTGAGCGTGCGCCGACCGGGGGCCAGGTACCCGAGGGACGACGGCGGGACGTCGTCGCCCTCGAGCCGCACCGCGCCGTCGTCCACGAGGAGCGCGTGCTCGAACCGTGTGTCCACGTCGAGCGTCACCCGGGCACCGGGCTCGAGGTCGAGCTGCGCGCCCACGAGCGGGGTGTACGCGGTCGCGGGCGAGCGCAGCGCCTTGCCCGCGACCGTGAGCTCGCCGAGGAAGACCTGCACGCGCGCGCCGCCGCTCGTCGCGACCGGGAGGTCCGCGTGATGCTCGAACGCGGGCGGGTCCGTGAGCCGGTCGCCGGGCAGGGCGACCCACAGCTGCACGCCGTGCAGGACGGGAGGCCGCTCACCGCGTGGCGTCTCCTCGGAGTGCGAGATCCCCCGGCCGGCGGTCATGAGGTTCAGCTCGCCCGGCCGCACGGTCTGCAGCGAGCCGACCGAATCCCGGTGGAGGATCTCCCCGGCGAACAGCCACGAGACGGTCTGCAGGCCCGTGTGCGGGTGCGGCGGGACCTGCATGCCGTCGGTGCCGTCGCCGATCGCGGGGAGCGGGTCGGGACCGTAGTGGTCGAGGAAGCACCACGCGCCCACGAGCGAGCGGGCCCGCTGCGGGATCGTGCGGCGCACCCGCATCGCGCGCGTGCCGCCCAGCGGCACGTCCCGGTGGGTCAGGACCTCGACGCGGCCCGCGTCCTCGCTCGTGGCGGCACTGCACACCCGCTCGGCCGGCCGCGTCTCGAGGTTGCTCATGTCCCGAGCGTAGACGCGTGCGAGACATGGGACGAGGCCCCTCGGAGCAGGATCCCGAGGGGCCTCGCCGTCCGCCGCGAGCCCCCCGGGCCGATGGCCCGCAGGGTGCCGCCCGACGACGAGGCAACCCGACACCTCACGCGGGAGCAGGTGGATCCCTACCCGTCTCCTGGCGGTGTCGGTCACGGTCGGCCTTCCGGGTCCGGCAGGGACCTGCGCCGTCGCGCACAGCCCGCGGTCCGTGACCGCGGAGCCCCTGCCGTTCTCCGTCGACCGTGCCCTGGCGCGCGCACCACCAGAACGGGTCCCGGCCCGACGGCAGGACTGCTCGCCCTCGCCTCGTCGCCGATCGTCGTTGCTCGTGGTGTGCCCGTGCGGGCCGATACGGTCGTTTCTAGTCCCGCCTCGGGACACCTGCAAGACCTCACACGGGTGTCATTCGCCGGGACCCGGCCTCCACAGGTCTACCCACAGGCTGTGGCGCAGGACCCCCACGTTGCCCACAGCCCTGTGGATAAATTCTGTGGACAGGCCATCGCCGCGACACGCCCGGTTCACTCTGCGTGCTACCGCGACCGCACAGCCTGCGGAGGCCGCGGTGGGCGGGTGTGGACGGACGCCGACTCCGAGAGCCGCTCGTCGAGGTCGAGCTCGTGCACCACGAAGCCGCCGTCATCGACCAGGGTTCCCGCAATCCTGCCCTGGAGCATCGCCGCGAGGCGGGCCACGAGCACCCGGACCCGCGCTCGCGCGATCACGTGCAGGCCCGTCGGGCGCTCCGCGTCGAGCTCGTCGGGGTCGAGCGGCTGCCACGTCAGCCCGTACGCGAAGGGCCCGTAGTCGCGCCAGTCCAGCGCCCCGAGCGCGACGGGCACCTCCGCCACACGCCGGATCGAGAGCTGCACCCCGCCGTCGTACGCCGTGGCGCCGGCGAGGACCGCGTCGGGTGGTCCCGAGTCGCGCGGCTCGACCGACTGGACGCGACTCGACGGCACCATGGTGCCCAGGACGCGCAGCGCGTCCTCGGGCGAGAGGGGGTGCGCGCTGTAGAGGGTGAGGTCGACGCCTGCGGCCGGCTCCGGCGTGAGCACGGCGCCGGTACCGGTGACGACCGCACCCCGGCCCCGGCGGGCGGCCGCGAGGGCCCAGCCGAGCGCGTGCAGCTCGACACCCTGCGGAAGTCCGTCCCGGAACGCCCGGGCGAGCCCGTCCCGGTCGTCGGTCCGGCCGGGCGGAGCCCCGCGCGGGGAGACGTCGTCGAGCCGGAGCGCGAACGCCTCTGCCGTCCCCGCGGGCAGGTCGAGCGCCTGCGTCTGCGGCGCCGTGAGCGAGAACGGTCCCACGAGGCGGATGCCGTCGGCCAGAACGAGCTCTCCGGGGCGGACCTCGTCGGCCGGCACCAGGCCGCGGAAGCGCGCTCCCACCATGGGCCGTGCCGCTCCACCGCCACCGGGCGGCGTGAGCCATGTCGCGGACGGGAACCACGCGCGCGCGAGCGTCTCCACGGACGTGCGCGCCACCCCCCGCGTGCGGGGCAGCGCGAGGACGTGCGTCCCGGCGTACTGCTCGGGCACGAGGCCCGCGACGACGGCTTCCATGCGCAGGAGTGTAGGACGCCCGGAATGCGTAGATGTTTCGGCCATGTCACGTCCGTAACTCGGCTGTCCTCGCCAGTTCAGGGGTGGATCGCCCTCGGGGCACTCAGGAGCCGTCCAGGGCCAAGGGTCGACGAACGTTGGTGGAGAGGCCGCCTCGAAAAGGGACTGTACGGTTTTCGGTGCAACTCCTGATCAGGTGTGATGTTCCTGAGACTTCACAAACAACCCGAGTTACACCGAAAACCGGACAGACCCCGCCACGGGCTACCGCTGATCGGTGGAGGGTTTACGGTTCACAGACGCGAGGCCTTCCAGTTCGGGGTCTGCCCCCGGTCTGGTTGACGGTCGGGGTGTGCGGTAGTCAGGCCGCTTCTGCGGCCGAGTAGATGGTCTCAAACTCGACGGGGGTCAGTCTGCCGAGGCGGCGTTGGCGGCGTCGACGGTTGTACTTGGTCTCGATCCAGGTCACGATCGCGAGGCGCAGGTCCTCGCGGGTGGCCCAGCGGCGGGTGTCCAGGACGTTCTTCTGCAACAGGGAGAAGAAGCTCTCCATGCTGGCGTTGTCGCCAGCGCCGTAGGAGCGGCCCATCGAGCCGACCAGGTCGTTGTTGGTCAGGAGGCGCTGGACCTTCTTCGCTCGGAACTGGGCGAGTTCAACGGGTCGACGCAACACCGGGCTCTTGGAGCGAGAGTAGCTGCTCGGCGAAGACCTCGGCGGGGGTCTTCCAGCCGAGGACCTTGCGGGGCCGGTCGTTGATCGCCAGGGCGACG